>NZ_JBFUDM010000007.1:0-270225 GCF_056404715.1 Dongia sp. P2_B8
GGATGGGGTCGTGTGAAGCACATCTCCCTCTCCCTTTAGGGGGAGGGCCGGGGTGGGGGCGACGTCAGTCTCGTTCTCACAAATTTATCGCCCATGCCCCCACCCTACCCTCCCCCTAAAGGGAGAGGGTTTTTGGCAGGTGCCAATCAATCCTTCGTAATGCGTTCCGTCGTCTGATCCGGTTCGGCGCTGCCGTAGATCTGCTGTTCGGCGCGGAAGGCGGCGATGGATTGGTCGACCTCCCGCTCGCCGCGGCCCATGCGTTGCAGCATGCTGGTGCCAAGTGCCAGGCCGATTTCGATATCCTCCGGGATCGCCTCGTTGACACCGCGTTCAGCCAGGCGCTTGGCGTGGCCCGCATCCCAGGCGCGGGCGACGATGGTGAGGTTGGGGACCGCATCACGCAAAGCTTCCGCCATGCGTTCGGCGATCGCGGGATTGTCCATGGCAATGACGGCAAGCGACGCGCGCTCGACGCCGGCGGCCTTCAGCACATCGAGACGGCCGGCATCGCCGAAATAGACCGGCAGGCCGCGCGATCTCGCATGCACCACGCGCTGGACGTTGAGATCGAGCGCCACATAGCTGATCTCGGCATTGTCGAGCAGGCGGCAGACGGCCTGACCGACGCGGCCATAGCCGGCCACCAGCACATGTTCGGCAAGGCGTTCCGATTCCGCTTCGATGCTGCTGGCCTTGCGGCCGCGGCGGTCGCGGATGATCCTGGCAAGGCGCGCACCCAAATAGGCCAGCAAGGGGGTGAGGCAGATGCTGAGCACGATGGCGGCGTTGAGAGTGAGGATGGTGGCGGGGGTGAAAATCCCGCCACCGCCGGCAAGGCCCGTCATGACGAAGCCGAACTCGCTGCCCTGGGCGAGCAGGAGGGCGGCGCGCAAAGCCGTTTCCGATTTGAGCCCGAAGGCCCGCGCCACCAGCGTGGTGAGAATGATCTTGACCATGACGAAGGCCGCCGTGAGCGCCAGGATCACGGCCAAATCGGCCGCAACGGCGGAGAGGTCGAAGGTCATGCCGACGGTGACGAAAAAGAGGCCGAGCAGCAGGCCGCGGAAGGGCTGGATGTCGGCTTCGATCTGGTGGCGATAGGGCGTGCCCGCGAGCAGCATGCCAGCGAGGAACGCCCCCAGGCTCATCGACATGCCGGCTTCGCGCGTCACCCAGCCCAGGCCCAGCAGGATGAACAGGCTGGCCGCGGTGAAGAGTTCCGAATTGCCGGTGGCGGCGATCTGGCGGAACAAGGGACGGATGAGGAAGCGGCCGGCCAGTACGATGAAGCCCAGGGCCAGCATCGCCTTGATGAAGGCAAGCCCCAAGGCGAACCACAGGCCGGCGCCGGTCCCGCCCAGCAAGGGAATGAGCGCCAGCATCGGCACCACCGCCAGATCCTGCAGCAGCAGGATGGCAACCGTGATGCGGCCGAACCGCGCCGCCGCTTCGCCGCGATCGACCAGCAGTTTCAGGACGGTGGCGGTCGAGGAGAGGGCAAGAATGCTGCCGATGACGATGGCAGCGCCTGGCGCCGCCCCCAGCGCGTAGGCGGCCCCGGCCAGCACCAGTGTGGTTGCCACCATCTGCCCTGTGCCCAGGCCAAAGACGTAATAGCGCATGGTCTTCAGCCGTTCGAGCGGCAGCTCAAGCCCGATCGCAAACAGCATGAAGACGACGCCAAGCTCAGCCAGCCAAGCTGCTTCCGCCGGATCGCCGATGGCCTTGAGGCCGGAGGGACCGATCACGACGCCGACGGCCAGATAGCCCAGGACCGAGGAAATGCCAAAGCGATGCAGCAGCGGCACGATCACCAGGGCCGCGGTGAGCACGATCAGGATGTCGGTGATGGCATCGCTGTGCAAAGAGGCTTCCTGCGGCTATGTGATCGTTGAAATACTCGGTGGTCTTATGCGGCAATCCGTGGATCCCCGGGCTTGACCCGGGGATCCGCACGACGAAAAAGACTCGGCACCCCATTAACCCGACCGCCGCCCACCCTGGCAAGCGGGGCTTGTCTTTTGCGCGCCTTTGTCCCAGCTTGCGGAACCTTGTGGCGGGACCCATCTATCAGGTCTTCGTCTCCCCCGTCCGTGCCCCAACTGATGAAAGCCCGCATGACCAGCCTCGATCAGGAAGCCCTTCTCGATACCGTGCTCACCAAGGCCAAGGCCGCCGGCGCCGATGCGGCCGATGCGTTGATCGGCCGCAGCATTTCGCTGTCCATCGGCGAACGCCTGGGCGCCAAGGAAAAGCTGGAGCGGGCCGAAAGCCAGGATCTGGGCCTCCGCGTGTTCGTGGGCAAGCGGCAGGCGATCGTCTCGACCAGCGACTTCACCCCCTCCTCCCTGGCCGATCTCACCGCCCGCGCCGTCGCCATGGCGAAAGCCGTGCCGGAAGATCCGCATTGCGGCCTCGCCGATTCCAGCCAATTGGCCAAGAACTGGCCGAAGCTCGACATGTGCGACAACACCGACCCTTCGGAAGCGCAGCTCACGGATCTGGTGCGGGCCGCCGAGGATGCGGCGCGCAGCGTCAAGGGCGTCACCAATTCCGAAGGCGCCGAGGCCGGCTATGGCCGCTCAGACGTCGCCATCGCCGCCACCAACGGCTTTCATGGCGCTTATTCCAGCAGCAGCTTCGGCCTCTCGGTCTCGGTGCTGGCCGGCGAAGGCACCGGCATGGAACGCGACTATGATTACAGCTCGACCGTCTATCTGGCCGACCTCGAAGACCCGGTGAAATTGGGCTTGGCGGCCGGCGAGCGCGCCGTGCGGCGATTGAATCCGCGCAAGGCCAAGACGGCGGTGGTGCCGGTGATCTTCGATCCCCGCATCAGCAACTCCATCGTCGGCCATCTGGTGGGCGCCATCAACGGGGCCGGCATCGCGCGCGGCACCTCGTTCCTCAAAGACAGTCTGGGCAAGGATATCTTTGCCGCCGGCATCGACATCATCGACGATCCGCATCGCGACCGCGGCCTCCGTTCGCGCCCCTTCGATGGCGAGGGACTGCCGACCACGCAGGCCAAGCTCATCGACAATGGGCGCCTTACCATGTGGCTGCTCGATTGCCGCTCCGCGCGGCAGCTGGGCCTCGTCTCCAACGGCCATGCCTCGCGCGGCACGTCGAGCCCACCTTCGCCCGCCCCCGCCAACGTGCATATGGCGGCCGGCAAGATCAGCCGGCAGCAGCTGATCGGCGAGATCAAACAGGGTCTTTACGTGACCGAGATGATCGGGTCGGGCGTCAATGGCGTCACCGGCGATTACAGCCGCGGGGCCGCCGGTTTCTGGATCGAGAATGGCGAGCTCACCTATCCCGTCTCGGAAGTGACGCTGGCCAGCAATCTCAAGGACATGTTCAAGGCGATCACGGCGGCCGACGACCTCACCTTCAAATACGGCACCAACGCCCCTACCCTGCGCATCGACGGCATGACCCTGGCCGGGGCCTCCTAGTTCGGGCAATTCTGATAAGGTGCGCATGGGGAACGCGTCCCCTCTCCCTTCAGGGGGGAGGGGCCCGTCGGCGAACGCCGACCTACGTCGGCGGTGTGGGGGCATGGGTGAAGATTGTGTGGGAGCGGGATTGAAACCGCCCCCACCCCGGCCCTCCCCCTGAAGGGAGAGGGAGAAGAATGCGGACCAAAGGACATGAAGCAGAACTCATCGCGCAGGATCTTGCCTGCCGGCGGTCCGAGCGTCTGCTGTTCCGCAACCTCAATTTTACGCTGGCGCCGGGTCAGGTCTTGTTGCTGCGCGGGCCCAATGGCAGCGGTAAATCGAGCCTGCTGCGGCTGCTGGCAGGGCTGCTGCCGCCCGAAGCCGGCACGCTCAATTGGCGTGGCAAGAATGTCGCACAGGACCGCGCCCTTTACCGTGGAGATTTGGCCTATCTCGGGCATCTCGATGCGCTGAAACCGCAGCTGCTGGTGCGCGAAAATCTGCAATTCTGGGCCGAGCTCATTGGTGCCACGGTCGCCGTCGAAAATGCTTTGACGAAAGTGGGCCTTGGCCCCTGCGCCGACTTTCCGGCACAACAGCTTTCGGCCGGACAGCGGCGGCGCTTTGGCCTGGCGCGCCTGCTGTTGAAGCCGGTGCCGATCTGGCTGCTCGACGAACCAAGCACGGCATTAGACACGGCCGGGCACAAGCTGGTGCTTGATCTTATCAGCCGCCATCGCGCCGCCGGCGGCCTTGCGGTGATATCGAGTCATGACGATCTCGACTTGCCGCAGGCGACAACGCTCCGCCTCGGCTCGGGTGACATGGGCCTCCGGGTGAGTGCATGAACGCATTTTCGGCACTCCTGCGCCGCGATTTGCGTCTCGGTTTCCGTCAAGGAATCGATGCGCTCGTCGTGGTGCTGTTCTTCCTTGCCGCCGGCGCGTTGTTCCCCTTTGCGCTGGGACCGGAGCCACAGCTGCTTGCCCGCATTGCCGCCGGCATCATCATGGCCATGGCGGCGCTATCGGCACTCCTATCGCTCGACCGGCTATTCGCCGGCGACTTCGAAGATGGCAGCCTGGATGGCCTTGCCCTCTCGCCTTTGTCCCTGGAGATGGTGGCACTGGCCAAGGTCGTGGGCCATTGGCTGATGACCGGCCTGCCGCTGCTGATCGCCGCCCCCATCCTGGGCCTGCTCCTCAACCTGCCCAGCCATCTTTACCCGATTCTGCTGCTCTCTCTCATTGCCGTGACGCCGGCGCTGTCATTGCTGGGCGGGCTGGGTGCTGCCCTGACGCTGGGCTCGCGCCGCGGCGGGCTGCTGCTGGCCTTCCTCATCTTGCCGCTATTTATTCCTATTCTCATCCTCGGCATGGGGGCGGTGAGCGCGGTCGCGATGGGTGAAAACCCAGGGAGCGCCTTGCAATTGCTGGCGGCCCTCGACCTTGCCTTCCTGGCCCTGGTGCCCTGGGCCATGGCAATGGCGCTCCGCCAGGTTCTGCGCTGAAACCTGGGCAGATGACTTGAACCGGAATGCCGGATGGGACGACAAACCGATCACCTCCCGCTGCTGCGGCAGTCTTGTGGCTTATCTGCAACAGCTGCGGGCATTTTGACACAGGTCGCGTAAGACAACCCGATTCAACGTGGATTCCTTAAGTTGAATCGGCTTATGCTTAATCATCCGGTATTTAAATGCCGGGCGGTCGCGATCCGCTGTCATCGCACCTCTTCACGTGAACGTCCCAGGGGGTTTCAAACCATGAACCGTTATTTCAAACTCGCGCTGCTCGGCACGGCTTTGCTTGCCGTCACCGCGTGCGCCGCACCGAACCGTGAACCGGACCTGTCGAACATTCAGGCGAATGTCGACAAGACCCGCGAAGGCGATTTCGGCGAACTGCTCTACAACTTGAACGAAGCCGGCGACAAGTCGCGCCGCGCCGAAGAAATCAAGGCCGATATCGACGCCGACGCGCCCTACCTCTACACCAACCTGCCGTTGCGTCAGGAAGGCGTGAAGCTCGCCGAAGAAGCCGCCGAGCACCGCGCCAAGGCTGAAGCCGCACTCAATCGTTTCCTTGATCCGATCCGTGCGCGTCTCGCCTATCTCGAATCGCTGCATGTCCCGCAGGATGTGGGCCCGCAGAAGACGTCGATCTACTTCGACACCGGTAGCGCCAAGGTTCGCGACAGCGAAGCCGCCGCTCTCACCGATGCCGGCAACTTCCTCAGCCAGTACCCGATTGCTCACGTGCAGATCGACGCCTACACCGACACCGTCGGTTCGGCGAATTCGAACAAGGCGCTGGCTCAGCGTCGCGCGAAGGCCGTCATGGCTGCCCTCGGCGATGCCGGCGTGCCGCTCGCGGCCGACGTCTCGGTGAAGGCCGTTGGCGAAGCCGACGGTGCCGACAACACGGAGAACCAGGAAAACCGTCGCGTCGACGTCATCGTGCAGCCGCATGGTACCTTCAACAAGGGCATGTAAGCGCACGACGATCCGACCGACCAATTTCTGGTCTATCGGTTGAAGTGTTAACCCAAGGGCGTCATCGCAAGATGGCGCCCTTGGCGTTTGTGGCCCCCTCTCCCTAACCCTCCCCACGTTGGGGGGAGGGAATTCCAGCCAGTTTGAACCCGATACCCGATCCAGACTCGATTGAGTCCCCTCCCCCCAACGTGGGGAGGGTTAGGGAGAGAGGGCTGCTACCTGCGCCACCGTGCCTCTGGCACTGGACTCCCTAGCCTTGTATAACCGCGGCCATGCATCGTTTTGCCAATCCCGGCCGGTTCCTGCGTCTGGCCACCCGGATCCAGCCCTGGCTTAAAGCCTTGACCGCGCTGGCTTTTGCCGTTGGCCTGTATTTGGCCCTGTGGAGCTCGCCGCCCGACTACCAGCAGGGCGAGACGGTCCGCATCATGTATCTGCATGTGCCGGCGGCCTGGATGGCGCTGCTGGCCTACCTGCTGATGGGCCTTGCCAGCGCCAGCGCGCTCATCTGGCGGCACCCTCTTGCCGATATCGCGGCGGAAGCCATGTCACCGGTAGGTGCCGCCTTCACGCTTCTCGCCCTCATCACCGGATCGCTCTGGGGCAAGCCGATGTGGGGCACCTATTGGGTCTGGGATGCGCGCCTGACCTCGTTCCTGCTGCTGTTCTTCCTCTATCTCGGCCACATGGCCCTTCTGGGCGCCTTCGACGATCGCAGTCGCGGCCGGCGCTCGGCGGCGGTCCTGGCCCTGGTCGGCCTCATCAACCTGCCGGTCATCAAATTTTCGGTCGATTGGTGGAACACGCTGCATCAGCCGGCCTCGATCGTGCGCATGAACGGGCCCAGCATCGATCCCAGCATGTTGTGGCCGCTGTTCATCATGGCGGCAGCCTTTCATCTGTTCCTGCTCGCCACCGTGATCGAGCGGATGCGCACGCTGCTRCTGGAAGCGCGATTGCGCAACCAGCGCCTCGCCGCCTTCGATCGCCTGCAACCGGATGGGCAGCAATGAACGATTTTGGCAGCTTCCTCGCCATGGGTGGTTATGCCGCCTATGTTTGGCCGGCCTACGGCGCGGGCCTGATCATCCTCGCTGCCATCTGGTGGGACGGCGTGCGCCGCCGCCGCGCGGTCGAACGCGCGCTCGCTGCCAGTTATGAAGCACGCCAGGACGATGCCTAGATCATGAAGCGGAAAACCCTGCGGCTTTACCTCGTCCTCATCAGCCTGGGGTTGCTCGGCATCGCGACGGCTTTGGTGTTGAATGCCTTCGACCGCGAACTGGTGTTCTTCTTCAGTCCCAGCGAGATCGCCGCGGAGACCCCGGTGCCCGGCCGGACTATTCGATTGGGTGGACTGGTCGAGACTGGCAGCGTCAAGAAATTGGGCGACGGTGCCACCGTCAGTTTCCGCGTGACCGACCTTAAGGCCAGCACCGAGATCGCCTATCGTGGTGTCCTGCCGGACCTGTTCCGCGAAGGGCAAGGCGTCGTCGTGCAAGGTGCCTTCAACCAGAGCGGCAATTTCGTCGCCACTGAAGTGCTTGCCAAGCATGATGAGAATTATCTGCCGCCGGAAGTGGCAAAGGCGCTGAAAGCGTCGGGCCGCTGGCAGGAAGGGGCCGGAACCTTGCCCACACCGGATAAGACGCCATCGACTGGTGCCACGAACGGTACGACAGGAGAGAGCCAGTGATCACCGAAATCGGCCATTACGCCCTGGTGCTGGCCCTGGTCCTTGCTATCGCGCAGGCAACCTTGCCGCTCATCGGTGCCCATCATGGCATCCGTGCCTGGATGGCGCTGGCCAAGCCTGCGGCCATCGGCCAGTTCGTCTTTCTGCTGCTGGCATTCACGGCCCTGGTCCATGCCTTCGTGGTGAGCGATTTCTCGGTGTCGGTGGTCTATCTGCATTCGCATTCGCAGACGCCGCTGATCTACAAGGTGGCGGCCGCCTGGGGCCAGCATGAAGGATCGCTGCTGCTGTGGGTGCTGATCCTCGCGTTCTTCGGTGCGCTGGTGGCACTCTTTGGCGATAATCTGCCGCCGCGCTTGAAGGCCCGCGCCTTGGCCGTGCAGGGCATGATCGGCGTCGCCTTCATGCTGTTCACGCTCTTCACCTCGAACCCGTTTGCGCGGTTGTTTCCGGCTCCCACCGAAGGGCAGGAACTCAATCCGCTGCTGCAGGATCCCGGCCTCGCCTTCCATCCGCCGATGCTCTATGTCGGCTATGTCGGCTTCTCGATGGCCTTCTCATTCGCTGTGGCCGCGTTAATCGAGGGCAAGATCGATGCGGCCTGGGCGCGCTGGGTGCGGCCCTGGACCCTCCTCTCCTGGACGTGTCTTACCGCCGGCATCGCGCTCGGCGCACGCTGGGCCTATTACGAATTGGGCTGGGGCGGCTGGTGGTTCTGGGACCCGGTCGAGAATGCGAGCTTCATGCCCTGGTTGATGGGCACGGCCCTTCTTCATTCGGCGATCGTCGTCGAGAAGCGCGACGCGCTCAAGGCCTGGACCTTGCTGCTCGCCATCCTCACCTTCGGCTTTTCCATGCTGGGCACGTTCCTGGTGCGCTCCGGCGTCATCACCTCGGTCCATGCCTTCGCACAGGATCCGGCACGCGGCCTCTTCATCCTGGCCATTCTTGCCATCGCCATGGGCGGGTCACTCACCTTGTTCGCCTGGCGGGCGCCTGGCATGAAGGCCGGCGGCCTGTTCGCACCGGTGAGCCGTGAAGGCGCCTTGATGCTGAACAATCTGCTGCTGGCGACAGCAACAGCCACCGTGCTCCTCGGCACGCTTTATCCGCTCGCCCTCGACATCATGGGCGGCGGCTCGGTCTCGGTGGGGACACCCTATTACACCGCGACCTTCGTACCGCTGGTGATGCCGCTCATTGCGCTTGCCGCCATCGGCCCGTTCCTCGGCTGGAAGCGGGGCGATGCGCTGGGTGCCCTCCAGCATCTGTGGGGCGCTGGCGCCCTTGCCCTCGTCGCCATGGGGATTGCGCTGTGGATCGATTTCGGCGCCCAGGCATTGGCTGCCGGCGGCATCGGCATCGGCGTCTGGCTGTTCACCGCCACGTTCCTGGAATGGGCCGAACGCATCCGCCTGTTCCGCATCGGGTTAGGCGCATCCTTGCGCCGCGCCATTCATCTGCCGCGCGCCGCCTATGGCATGAGCCTCGCGCATGCCGGCCTCGCCGTGGCCATCATCGGTATCACCGCGAGCAGCGCGTGGAAGAGCGAAGAAGTACGCCAGATGAAGCCCAATGACAGTATCGAGGTGGGCAACTTCACTTATGTGCTGAAAGAAGTAGGCCCGGCGCGGGGCGAGAATTACATCGCCGAGCGTGCGCATTTCCAGGTGCTGAAAGACGGCAAGCCCTATACCGATCTCTATCCGGAGCGGCGGCAATATATGGTGCAGCCGATGCCCACCACCGAGGCTGCCATCCAATCGCACATCTTCGGCGATCTCTATGCGGTCATCGGCGAAGGTGACGGCAAAGGTGCCTGGACCGTGCGCATCTACGAGGAACCGCTGGTGCCGTGGATCTGGTCCGGCTGCCTGCTGATGGCACTGGGCGGGGTTGTTTCGATCAGCGACCGGCGCTACCGCGTCGGTGCGCCGAACCGCACATCGGTGCCGCAGGCGGCGCCAGCTGCCGGCGAATAGCCCGCGATGAATCATTAGGAACCGTCGGTCATGCGTCGCTTGTTCTTCATTCTGCCGCTCCTATGCCTTCTTGGCCTGATGGCGCTCTTCTGGCGCGGCCTCGATCCGGCACGCAATCCGTCGAGCCTGCCCTCGGCTCTCATCGGCAAGAAGATGGCGGACATCGATCTGCCGGGCCTCGGCGGCCGGCCGGGCATCGCCACCAAGGAGATGGCTGGCCAGGTGACCGTGCTCAATTTCTTTGCGTCCTGGTGCGCACCCTGCCGGGCCGAGCATCCCTTGATCAAGGAACTGGCCACCATTCCCGGCATCCGCGTCATCGGCATCACCTTCAAGGACGCGCCGGCGGATTCGGAAAAATACCTGGCCGAGCTTGGCAACCCCTATGCCGCCATCGGCGTCGACGATAGCGGCCGCGCCGGCATGGAATTCGGCCTGACCGGCGTACCGGAAACCTATGTCATCGACCGGCAGGGCATCATCCGCTATCGCCTGGCGCAACCACTGGATCCTTCGCGGCTGACCAAGGAACTGAAGCCGCTGCTGGCGGAGCTGACCAAATGAAGATGGCCACATGAAGCAGGTCCGATGAAAAAAATCCGGCCGTTCATCCTGCTGTTGCTCTGCCTTGGCGCCTTTGCGGCCGTGGGCACGGTGACGTTGCCTCATATGGCTGTTGCCCAAGACATCAAGCCCGATGTGCCGCTTGCCGATCCTGCCCTGGAAGCGCGCGCGCGCAAGCTGATGAAGGATGTGCGCTGCGTGGTGTGCCAGGCGCAGTCGATCGATGAATCGGATGCCGGCATCGCCAGCGACATGCGCCGCCTGATCCGCACCGAAATCGCCGCCGGCAAGGCGGATGACGAGATCCTCACCTATCTCAGCGACCGCTACGGCGATTTCGTCTTGTTCAAGCCGCCGTTCAAGGCCAGCACGGCCCTGCTGTGGGCGGGACCGTTCCTGTTGCTGGCATTGGGAGCCGGGATCATCCTGGTGTTCTTCCGCAAGCGCAGTACGGCGCCGATCCAGGTCGGTCTCAGCGCCGAAGAATCGCGCCGGGTCGAGGCGGCCTTGCAAGATTCCGCGGAAGCCGGCAAAAGTCCGGATGGTGTGAGCCCAGAAGTTAGGGACAGGGTATGATTAGGAACTGGGCATGATTTTCGTCTGGTTGGTTTTTGCCGTGATGACGCTGGGCACGGCGGTGCTGTTGGCCCTGCCCTTGTTCTATACGCGCAAGATCAAGAATGAATCGGTGTTTGCGCTCGCCGTCTATCGCGACCAGATCCAGGAACTGAACCGCGATGCCGAGGCTGGCCTCATTGCCCCCGACCAGGCGAAATCGGCGCAGATCGAAATCGAGCGCCGGGTGCTGGCGCTGACCGAAAGCCCGCAATGGAAGCCCGGCCGGGCGCCCTCGCATGGCATGCTGATCACCGCTGCCGTGGCGTTGCCGCTCCTCGGCTTTGGCCTCTATTTGCTGCTGGGATCACCCGGCCTGCCGGCCCAGCCCTTCTCGGCCAGCCGGGCTGAAAAGCCCGTGACCAGCCCGGAACTCGCGGCACTTGAAGCACAGGTGACGGCCAAGCCCACCGATGCCAAGGCCTGGGCAGCACTGGCCGCCGGCTATGATGCCGCCGACCGCCCGCAGGATGCCGCCACCGCCTACGGCAAAGCCGTTGGCCTGGGTGCCCAGGATGCGACCACGCTTGCAGCCTTCGGCCAGGCATTGCTGCTCGCCAATCTGGGTGAAATGAACCAGGCCGCCGGCGATGCCTTTCGGCGCGCCATCGCGGTCGACCCCAGCAATCCCACAGCGCGCTTCTTCCTGGCGCTCGGCAAGGCCCAGGCCGACGATGTCGAAGGCGCCTTGACCGACTGGCTGGCGCTGGAAAAAGACACGCCGGCCGACGCCCCCTGGCGCGCAACGCTGGAAAGCCACATCGCCAAGGCGGCACAGCGGCTGGGCAAGGATGTGCCGGCTGCCACGGCAGGTGGGAACAGTGCGGCCACGCTCAACGCAACCCCCGGTCCGAGCGAAGCCGATATCGCCGCCGCCGAGGCCATGACACCGGAACAGCGCGCCGCCTTCGTCAACGACATGGTCGGGCGCCTGGCTGAAAAGCTGAAGGCCGATCCCGACGATCTCGACGGCTGGGTGCGTCTGGCGCGCGCCTATCAGGTGCTGGCGCGCATCGAGGATTCCCGGGCTGCCTGGGCGAAGGCCGCGGCCCTGGCCCCGGCCCGTCTTGACGTGCAGCTGGACTATGCCGATGCCATCATCGCCGGGCGCTCCGACCTTGATCGCTATCTGCCGCCGGAATTCGTCGAAGCAGTGGGCCGCGTGCGGACGCTCGACCCCAAGAACCCTCTCGGCCTCTATTATGGCGGCCTGGTCGCGCGCCTCGCCGGCGACAAAGCCGAAGCCCGGAAGCTGTGGCAACAGGTGCTCGACCAATTGCCGGCAGATTCACCCCAGCGCGCCGAATTAAGCAAAGAGCTGGATTCACTGCTGCCTTGAAATCCGCAAGGGAGACCAGCCCGCCGGATCTGGCGCAGCATTCGATTAGTCTTACAATAGTTCCGTGATTTCAGCGCGTTAAGCCTTAACCCCAACGCCTGCATTTAACCATTGCTTCACCATCTTTGCCGACAATGCGCTAGACATTGCGCGCGGGAACCGAGGCACGGATTGAGACGAGGCAAGACAGCGCATGCGCCAACCATCATCGGACAAGGTCATGCCTTCGCCCGCAATCGCGCTTGGGCGTGGGCTGCCGCCGTCAGCCTGATCGGCATCCTGTTTTGCGCCTATGTGGCGGCCCTGCTGCACAATCAGTCCCAGGACGCGGCGCTGCAGCGCTTCAACTATCTCATTGAACGGTTTGAAAAGCGGCTTGGCGACCGGTTCACCTCGTTCGACCTGGTGGTCAACATGGGCATGGGCATGGCGACGCTCGGCGATGATATTTCGCGCGCCGACTGGCAGCGTTTTGTCTCCGGCCTCAACTGGCGCGACATGTCCGGCGGCATGGGGCTGAGCCTCATCGAGCGCGTGAAGCGGACGGATCTGCCCAGCTTTCGCGAACGCGCCGCGCGCCTCAATGGCGAGCCGCTCGATGTCCGCAATTTCAGCAGCACCAACCTCGCCCCCATCGACGATCTTTATGTGCTGCGTCTGTCCGAGCCGATGTCGCTCATGCGCGTGGCCCTTGGGCTCGATCTTGCGAGCGAGATCAGCCGCCGCCGGGTGCTGGATTGGGCCATGCTCAACGGTGAAGTCACCATGAGCGGCATCATCCCGATCATCATCAACAAGCAGAGCCGCCCCGGCCTGCTGCTGGTGGCACCTGTCTATGAACGCGATTCGGCACCAGCCACCTATGACGAGCGGCGCGCGCATCTCAAAGGCTGGGTGGTGATGCCGATCGCCATCGGAACCGCCGTCGAAGGGGCGCTGCAGGATATCGGCAATGAGCTCGACGTCATCCTCTACATGGGTGCCAATACCGATTCCGACCGCCTGATCTTCGACAGCCGCCGCCGTGATGCCGTGGCCACCACGCCAAGGGGACCTCGCGACAGCAGCCTCTTTCGCCGCGCGCACACCATGATCTTCTCGGGCCAGAGCCTCAGTGTCGAATACCGCTCGCGCTCGTCGCTGCAGCCGGCGGGTGCGGCCCTCATTCCGTTGCTGGTGATGCTGGGCGGATCGGTCATTTCGATTCTGGTCGGTGCCAGCCTGTGGTTCATGGTGGCAGCACGCTACCGCGCCGAAGCACTCGCCCGTTCCATGACCAGCGATCTCCGGGCTGCCAAGGATGTGGCCGAGCAGGCCTCGATCGCCAAGACCCAGTTCCTCGCCATGATGAGCCATGAAATCCGCACGCCGATGAATGGCGTGCTGGGCATGGCGGGCCTGCTCTCCGACACGGCGCTCGACCAGCGGCAGCGCCACTATGTCGATGTGCTGCATCAATCCGGCGAGGCGCTGCTCGCCATCATCAATGACATTCTGGACTTCGCCAAGGCCGAGACCGGCAAGCTGGAAATGGAGCAGATCGATTTCGACATCGTTTCGGAAATCGATTCCGTCCTGGAACTGGTGGTGAGCCGCGCGCACGCCAAGGGCATTGAACTTGCCTGCTTCGTCGCACCCGACGTGCCGACGCGGCTCAATGGTGATCCAGGGCGCTTGCGGCAGATTCTCCTCAACCTGCTGTCCAACGCCGTCAAATTCACCGAGACCGGCGGCGTCAGCCTGATCGTCGAGCTGTCCGACAACAATGCGGACGGGGCGAAGCTGCGCTTTGCCATCCGCGACACCGGCATCGGCATTCCGGAGGAGGCGCATGGCCGCCTGTTCCATCATTTCAGCCAGGTCGACGCCTCGACCACGCGGCGCTTCGGCGGCACGGGCCTCGGCCTTGCCATCTGCAAGCAGCTGGTCGACCTGATGCATGGCGCGATCGGCGTCGAATCCCATACCGGCCCCCGCTCCGGGTCGACTTTCTGGTTCACAGCCTGGTTCGGCGCACCCCGCGGGCAGATGCTGACTGTCACCGCGACGCCGGACCAGGCGATGATCACCGCAGCCTTTGCCGGCCGGCTGGTGCTGATCGTCGATGACAATCAGATCAACCGCGAGATCTTCGAACGCTATGTGGTGAGCATCGGCGCCCGGCCGATGTCTGCAAGCGAGCCGGAAATCATCCTCGACGATCTCCGCAGCCATCCGCCAAGCCAGCCCATTGCCCTTGCCATCGTCGATCAGGTGATGCCCAACATGTCGGGCGTCGAATTTGCGCGGCGCCTGCGCGCCTTGCCGAATGTCGTGGTCGAGAATGTGGTGCTGTCATCCTCGGCCCTGTTCATCGACCAGCATGAAGTGCATGACGGGATCGATGCGCAATTGCCCAAGCCCGTGCGGCGGTCGAGCTTCCTTGCCTGCATGATGGGGCTGCTGAAGGGATCGCGTCACAATCTGGCGCGCCGCGGCCACGCTTATACCGATCTTGCCATCTTTGCCGATGGCGCCGCGCTTCGCATCCTGTTGGCCGAGGACAATCAGGYCAACCAGATGCTGGTGAATGCGATCCTCGCCCGTGCCGGTGCCCGCGCCGACATCGCCGGCAACGGGCTGGAGGCGCTGGAGGCGATGCGCAGCCGCGCCTATGACGTCATTCTCATGGACATGCGCATGCCCGAACTCGACGGGCTGGAGGCGACAAGGCGCATCCGGGAACTCGGCGGTGCCCCCGCCCATGTGCCGATCATCGCCCTCACCGCCAACGCCACCCAGGATGACCGGCGCCTGTGCCTGGAAGCCGGCATGAACGATTTCATGGCCAAGCCCATCGATGCCAACGAGCTCATCCAGAAGATCGCCCTCCATGCGAAGGTAGCATTGGTCGAGGGCGAGGCAGCCCGCATCAGTGCGGCCGAGCATGAGGCCGGGCCCGCCATCGCCCCCTTGTCCCTGGAGCAGCAGGATGCGCTGGAGAGCCTGCTCTCCTCGCTGGAAAGCGCCACCGCCGACGACCCCACCCCGCCCCAATCGCCCATCCCCAATTCACCGCCACGCCGGGCCGGGACATCCTGACGCCGCCAGATATGGCGCTGGAGACCCAAACAGGCTAGGAAAGCGGCGTCCGATCCTGACCCTGCGAAAGCCTTGCCACCGATGAGTGCCGATACCCTGACAACCTTGCGCGATGCGCTGATCGACGCCGCCTATGTGGCCGGACAGGCGATCCTGGAGATCTATGCCAGCGATTTCGCCACGACCCGGAAGACGGACAGCTCGCCGGTGACGGCTGCCGATGTCGCCGCCGAGAAATTGATCCTGGCGGCGCTCAAGGTGCGTGCGCCGGAGGTGCCGGTGGTGGCCGAAGAACAGGCGGCGGCCGATGGCCTGCCGCCCTCGATCGGGCCACGCTTCTTCCTGGTCGACCCGCTGGACGGCACCAAGGAATTCATCGCCCGCAATGGCGAGTTCACCGTCAACATCGCGCTCATCGAAAATGGCCAGCCGGTGCTGGGCATCGTCTACCTGCCGGTGCTCGATGAAATGTATGCGGGGCATGGCGATTTGGCGATCCGCCGTCGCGGCCGCGGTGCGCCGGAGACGATCCGGGCGCGGCCGCTGCCGGCGGCCGGCGCCACCATGACCATCAGCCGATCCCATGCTGCCCGTGAAGTAGTGAAGGCGGAGATGCTGGGCGAGCATGTCGCCGGCACCATGGTCGCCGGTTCCTCGCTGAAATTCTGCCGCATCGCCGAGGGAGTTGCCGATCTTTATCCGCGCTTCGGCCCGACCATGGAATGGGATACCGCAGCGGGGCATGCGGTCCTGCTCGCTGCCGGCGGCACTGTCACAAATCTCGACGGCACCGCACTCGCCTATGGCAAGCCCGGCTTCCGTAACCCGCATTTCATCGCGCGCGGCCAACGTTGAAACGGGGGCGCTGACGATGTCGAAGATCGTGCCGGCGGATCTCCAGCACATCACTGCGGCAGCAAAGGCGCTGCAGCGAGGCGAGCTGGTGAGCTTCCCGACCGAGACCGTCTATGGCCTGGGCGGCGATGCCACCAACGACCAGGCCGTGGCGTCGATCTATGAGGCCAAGGGGCGCCCCAGCTTCAACCCGCTCATCGTCCATGTCGGCAGCCTATCGGCCGCTGCCGATTATGGCGACCTGTCGCCGGAAGCCGTGGCCCTTGCGCGGAAGTTCTGGCCAGGCCCGCTCACCCTCGTCGTGCCGCGGCGTCCCAAATGCCGCCTGTCGCTACTGGTCAGTGCCGGCATGGACAGTGTGGCGCTGCGCGTGCCGGCCCATCCGACCGCGCAGGCACTCCTCATGCTGAGCGAACGGCCGCTGGCCGGCCCCAGCGCCAATCCGTCGGGACGCATCAGCCCGACGACGGCACAGCATGTCGAAGAGGGGTTGGGCGACAAGGTCGCCATGATCCTCGACGGCGGCCCCTGCAGCATCGGCGTCGAATCCACCGTCATCAGCCTGCTCGATGACACACCGTCGCTGCTGCGCCCAGGCGGTATCTCTGTGGAGGAAATGGAAGCTGCCCTTGGCCGCAAGATCGAGGTGGCACCCCAGGTGGGTGATGTCGATGGAGGCCTCCATGGCGCCCCGTTGCTCAGCCCGGGACGCTTGCTCAGCCATTATGCGCCGGACCGGCCGGTGCGGCTCAATGCCACGTCGGCCGCACCCGGCGAAGCGCTGCTGGCCTTCGGGCCGAACGCACCACAGGCCAAGGTCATGCTTAATCTGAGTACGACCGGCAACCTCAAGGAGGCCGCCGCCAACCTATTTGCGATGCTGCGCGCCCTGGACCGGCCGGATGTCACTGGCATCGCCGTGATGCCGGTACCAGCAGTGGGATTGGGCATCGCCATCAACGACCGCCTGACAAGAGCGGCGGCACCGAGATAGTGCGGAGAAGGCCCCCTCTCCCTAACCCTCCCCCACGTTGGGGGGAGGGGATTCCAGCAAGGGTGTTCTCAATATCGCGACCATACTCGCTCTAGTTCCCTCCCCCCAACGTGGGGGAGGGTTAGGGAGAGGGGGTAAGCGATGGCTGTCGCCAATCAGGCTGAGCTCAGAACCGCCCGTACCGGTAAAGATCGGTGCCGTGGTTTTCCAACCAGAGGCGGGCGGGTTCGACGGAGCGGCAGATCTCGCTGCACAGTTTCCAGAATTTCGGCCCATGGTTCATTTCGCGCAGATGGGCGACCTCGTGGGCGATGACGTAATCCATGACATGGCGCGGGGCGAAGATCAGGCGCCAGGAGAAGGCCAGCTCACCCTCGCTGGTACAGGAGCCCCAGCGGCTCTTCGTGTCGCGGATGGTGATCTTCTTGATCTTCTTGCCGATCGCCTCGGCCTTGGCATGGGCGCGCAGTTCGATCTCGCGCTTGGCCTCGATCTTCAGCCAATCCTGGACACGGCGCGGGACGTGTTCCTCATGTCCCGCGACATTGATCTCCTCGGACTCGCACCACACGACACCGCGCGCATTGGGCTTGTGGCGGATGCGATGTGGCGTTCCGAGAATAGGAATGACGGCGTTGTGGAGGAACGGCACCGGTTCGTGCAATTGGTCGAGACGCTGCTCGATCCAATCCTTGTTGCTTAACGCAAATCGCTTGCCTTCATCGCGCGAAGTGCGTTTCGGCAGCACCACGATGATCGACGAATTGCCATGATCGAGCCGCAGGATGATGCGTTGCGCGCGCTTGTTCTGCTTGAACACGAGCGGCACCTTGCGCGTTGCAAAATTGAGCATGTGGATGTCGGTTGCCTCAGACATCCGGCGGCGCTTCGGGCGCGCCTTTTCGATCGCCTTGGCCAAGGCGGCAGTGGCAGGTTTTGCCAGATTTTTCGCTACTTTCCGCATGGTGGTCAAAAACAATCCACATATCCCCAGGGTTACCCAAAATCCCCTGGCGACCACTTTACGGCCCCCTCCCGGTCCCTTTCAACCGGTTACTCTTTTTTTGCCAGCAGGGCGGCTATGCGTCGTTAACGAAGCGGATTCCGCCCTAATAAGAGCCTGTTTTCGTTCAGAACCCCAGGCGTAACCGCCAATTGCCCCATCGTTACGCAAAACTCGGTGACAGGGGATGGCAATGGCGACCGGATTGCGGCCGCAGGTATTGCCGACCGCCCGGGCGGCCGTTGGCTGGCCGATGGCCGCCGCGACCGCGCCATAGGTGCTGGTTTCCCCGGTGGGAATCCGCGACAGCGCCGCCCAGACCTGGCGCTGGAAAGCCGTCATCCGGATGTCGAGCGGCAAATCGGCCTTGGGCGCCTGGCCGGCGATCCGGCGCAGGATCTCGGCGATATAGGACCCCAGCGCCCTATCGTCCCGTTCGATCCGGTCGGCGCGAGGGAACTCAACGGCAAGATCCTCGATGAGGGCCGCTTCATCGTCGCCCATCTCGACCCGGCACAGGCCCTTACTCGTGGCCGCCACCAGCACGCGCCCCAGCGCGCAGGGCGCCAGGGCAAAGCGGATGTCGGCCCCCTTGCCGCCGCTGGCATAGCTGGCCGGCGTCATGCCGAGGGCGGCGTCCGAGCGTTCATAGACGCGGCTCGACGAGCCGAAGCCGGCATCGAACGTGGCTGCCGCGACCCCGGCGCCGCTGCGCAGGCCCTTCTTGAAACGCTTAAGGCGCAGGCTTTCCTCGTATTCGCGCGGGCTCACACCCATCACGCGTTTGAACTGACGCTGCAGATGCCAGGGGGACAGGCCGCAATGGCTGCCGAGTTCCTCAAGCGTGATCGGCCCGTCCGCCTCGCCTTCCTGGCGGGCTGCGATATAGGCTGCCGCCCGGCGCACGATTTCGGTGACGCTGGCTGGAACCTTGGCCTGGATCTTATGCGTCTTGGCGGAGCCGGGTTTCCGAAGGGGCATGGTCGGGTTCAGCATCATGATTGTTGCACCATCCTAGCTGGTCGCGCCCCCGGGCGATAAGCCCAACTATTTGGAGAGCGATAAGCCCAACACGTCGGGGGCGATAAGCTCAACAGATAGGCCCCTGCGGCCGACCTCGCTATCCGGGGCTTGCGGTGCCGGGAAATTGGCTGTTTACATGAAGTTAGCTCACCCGAGCGCAGGAAGATGCCGATGATCTCACCTGACCGCCTGCAGCGCTTCGTCGATGCCCAGGAGCCGGTCTATCCTGCCGTGCGCGCTGAATTGCGGCAGGGGCGCAAGACCAGTCATTGGATGTGGTTCATCTTCCCCCAATTGCAGGGCCTTGGCCGCAGCAGCACGGCACAATTTTATGCCATCGCCGACCTTGCCGAGGCAGGCGCCTATCTCGCGCATCCGGTCCTCGGACCACATCTTCTTGAATGCACGGCACTGGTGAATGCCATCCCGGGTGCCGCGATCCATGCGATTTTCGGCAGCCCGGACGATCTCAAATTCCATTCCTCGATGACGCTGTTCAGCAAGGCAGCTGACGACAAGACGATTTTCCAGGCAGCCCTCGACAAATACTTCGCCGGCGCACCGGACCGCGCCACTTTGGCGCTGCTGTGATTGCCCTCTCGTCCTGCGCCCTGCAGCACGCTAAGCTCATGCCCTGATCAGCGCTCTAGGGAGTTTGTGCTTCATGTCCCTTCCCCCGTTTCACCTTGCGTTTCCGATCCATGACATGGCCGCCGCCGAGGCGTTCTATGCGGGCCTGCTTGGCTGCAAGATCGGCCGCCGCGACGTCAAATGGATCGATTTCGATTTCTTCGGCCACCAGATCTCGGCACATTTGAAGCCCGAAGAGACGGCCATCGCCGGCACCAACCAGGTCGATGGCGACAATGTGCCGGTCCGGCATTTCGGCGCCATCCTGCCCTGGAGCGAATGGCATACCCTTGCTGAGAGGCTGAAGGAAGCGAAGGTCGATTTCGTGATCGAGCCCCATGTGCGCTTCAAGGGCGAAGTGGGCGAACAGGCCACCATGTTCTTCCACGACCCCAGCGGCAATGCGCTGGAATTCAAATCGTTCGAAGATCCGGCGCAGATTTTCGCGGTGGCGTGAGCTGCGCCGTTCCATCTAGTTGTCATCCTCCGCGAAGGCGGAGGATCCACGAGTTGCTTTTTTCGGTCGCCGACAAACTCGTGGATGGTCCGCCTTCGCGGACCATGACAAGCGGGGACCGACCTACAGCCTTCTATTCACAAACGCCACCCGCCAGGCGGCGCCGAAGCTTTTGCCTTCGATGTGATCGAGGCGTGTGACCGAGAGATTATCCACCGAGAAACCGAGTGCGCGTTCCGGTTCGATGTTGAGGGCGGCAGCCAGCGCCGCACGGATCGAGCCGCCATGGGCCACCACGACAATGTCCTTGCCGGCGTGCGCCAGCGTCAGGCGCAGCAGCGCCTTTTCGACCCGGTCCACCACATCGGCAAAGCTTTCGCCATTGGGCGGCCGTTCCGTCGCCGGCGCATGCCAGAAGCGGTGATAGGCGCCATCGCGGCTGGCATCGAGTTCGGCATAGGTGAGGCCCTGCCAATCGCCGAAATGCTGTTCCACCAGATCGTTTTCGATCTGCGGCAGGATGGGGTCCAGCCCGCGGCCGCGATGGACGGCGGCCAGGGTCTGATGCGTGCGCTTCAACTGTGTCGCCACCCAGACCGGTGCCACCGGCAGGAACCCCGCCAGGGCCTGGAAGGCCGGTTCGTCGGAACAATCGGCCTCGAGATCGTCCTGGCCATAGATGCGGCCCAGGCTGCCGATCACCGGCGCGTGGCGCACCAGCCAGATTCTGGTTTCAGTGTGGTCCATGGGTCGGGTCGAAACTTTACGTCAGGGTGACGAGGTTGATGAGGATCGCCATCTCCGCCACCTGCTCGACAGCGCCCAGCACGTCGCCGGTATAGCCGCCGAACTTCTTCTGCGCCAGCTTGGCGACGAGCCAGGTGGCGGCGAGTGCCGCAAGGAGCGCCACCAGCGCCGCGATGGGCGCCACCGCCACCACCGCGATCAGCAGGGCGATGGTGAGCGACCAATTGGCAGCGGCCTGGCTGGGCCGCCCGGCATCGACGGCAAGGCCATTGCTGCGCGCGAGGGTCATGCGTGCCATCACCAGCGGCAGGACACCGCGCGCCAGGGTATGGGACGCGACCATGGCGCCTGCCACCAGTTCCGGCGCACCCAGATTGGCGATGGCCGCGACCTTGATTGAGGTCGAGAAAATGAGGGCGAGGCCACCATAGGAACCAAGCCGGCTGTCTCGCAGGATTTCCAGGCGCTTTTCCACCCCGCCCCGGGCGCCCAGCGCGTCGCAGACATCGGCCCAGCCGTCTTCGTGAAGGGCGCCGGTCACGATGCCGGTCGCAGCCACAGCAAGCAATGCCGCCAGCAGACCAGAGAGGCCGATCTCCATGGCCACAAAATAGACCAAGGCGCCGATCAGGCCGACCACCAGGCCGGCCAGGGGGAAGGCGCGGGCGGCTTCGCCCAGGCTCCCGGTCACGGATTTGACCGGCAGTCGCGTGAAAAAGCCCAAAGCGAGCCAGAAATCGCGCACCCAATCCCCGAACGGATTGCTGCGCGGACCTGGATGGGGTTGCGGGTTGGCCGTGGTTTGGCCGTGCGAAGGTCCGGAATCGGCCCCGTTTCCCGCACCTTCAGCGGGCTCGTCATTGGGCGGGGGCTGGTTGGCTTCGCTCATGGATCACTCTCGGGGGATCACGCGGGGGATCGCTTGGGTTAGGGCTGGTTGATATGTGAGGCATTCGGGCGCCGCTGGCAAGCAGTGGCGCCCAGACTGTGGCGCCCAGGGAATGGCGCCCAGGGAATGGCGCCCAGGGAATGGCGCCCAGGGAATGGCGCCCAGGGAATGGCGCCCAGGGGGGCAGTGGCGCGGAAGCGGACCCCAGGCTATAGGACGAGTGGAATTCATCAGGCATCGGCGACGCCACAGGCGTCCCGGGTCGATTTTGGAGTAGGGCGTGATGTTGGACAACCAAGCGATTGCCAGTTTTGCCGAAATGCGGCGCATTGTGTCGGAGTTTCCGGGCCCGGATCTTGAGGCGGCCAAGGAAACCAGTGCGCGCGAAGGCCAATTGACCAAACCCGCAGGCGCCCTCGGCCGGCTGGAGGAACTGGCTGCCTGGCTTGCCACCTGGCAGGGCAAGGCGCCACCCGCCATCAACCATCCGCGCGTCGCCGTCTTTGCCGGCAATCATGGTGTCGCTGCCCTCGGCGTTTCCGCCTTTCCGGCGGAAGTGACGCGGCAGATGGTCTTGAATTTCACCCATGGCGGCGCCGCCGTGAACCAGCTGTGCAAGAACGCCGATGCGGACCTGCGCGTCTATGAAATGTCACTCGATCAACCGACGCAGGATTTCACGCAGGCGCCGGCGCTTTCTGAAGCGGAAACATCGAAGGCCATGGCCTATGGCATGATGGCGGTGGAACCCGGCGTCGATCTTTTGTGCCTGGGCGAGATGGGCATCGCCAACACCACATCGGCATCCGCGATGGCTGCAGCCTTGTTCGGCGGGACCGGCACGGATTGGGCCGGGCCCGGTACCGGCGTCCACGGTGCACAGCTCTCGCGCAAGGCCGAGGTGATCGACCTGGGTCTTGCCAAGCACAGAGCCAGCTTCAACGATCCGCTGGCGATCCTCTCCTGCCTTGGCGGGCATGAACTGGCAGCCATCACCGGTGCCGTCATCGCCGCGCGGGTTGCGCGCGTTCCCGTGCTGCTCGACGGTTTTGCCACCACGGTTGCAGCCTCGATCCTCCTCAAGCTCGACGCCGGCGCGCTCGATCATTGCGTCGTGGCGCACTGCTCGGCCGAGCCCGGTCACAAGCGGTTGTTGGAGAAAATTGCTAAAAAGCCGCTGCTTGATTTCGGCATGCGTCTGGGCGAGGCTTCCGGCGCTGCGCTGTGCATTCCGATTCTGCGCGCAGCAGCTCTCTGCCACAGCGGCATGGCGACGTTTGCCGAAGCTGGCGTGAGCGATAAGGGGTAAGCGTTTCTTCTGACCGTCATCCCCGGGCGAAGACCCGGGGATCCACTGCGGCAGTTGAAGGCGCGGATGCCCGGCCATTCTGGATTCACTAGAGTGGGCCCGGGCATGACGAGTTTAAAGAGGGTAAAGCGCATCTCATGAGCCAAGATCTCGCCCGCGCTTTCCTGCTCGACCGCCTGGGGTTGCGCGGTGCCCTCTGGCCCGCGGCGGAGGCCGCCAAACGCGCAGTCGGCCTTGGCATGATGCAGATCGACAGCATCCGCTCGACCGGCTTGCGCAATCACGAGATCGCCTGGATCTCACGCACCGATGCGCCCATCACCCAGCTCTACGAGCTCTATTACCGCGATCGCGCGATGCTGGAGACGCACTACCCGCTGTTTGCCACACGGCGCGATTGGGTGCCCTTCTTTCTCAAGGACTTTGCCAAGGCGGTCAATCAGGAGCGCCTCAAGGAAATGCGCCCGATGATGCGCAAGGTGAAGCAGCACATCGCCGACAATGGCCCGGTGTCGCC
Organism: Dongia sp. P2_B8; assembly: GCF_056404715.1. Classification (NCBI taxonomy): domain Bacteria; kingdom Pseudomonadati; phylum Pseudomonadota; class Alphaproteobacteria; order Rhodospirillales; family Dongiaceae; genus Dongia; species Dongia sp. P2_B8. The sequence continues at coordinate 23,648 of NZ_JBFUDM010000007.1, forward strand.
GGCGGATCTCGAAAGCGAGCGCGTCATCGGCGGCTTCAACACCATCAAGGCGACGACGCGGGCGCTGGAATATCTCTATCACACCGGCCAGGTGCAGATCAGCGGACGCAGCAAGAACTTCCACCGCCTGTTCGACCTCACCGAACGCGTGGCGCCCGAGCTGCTGGTGCCGGTCCCCGACTACCGCGCCAGGCATAAGGAATTCTTCGTCCACTCGGCGCTCTCGGTGCTGAAGATCGCGACGCCGCAGCAATTGGCCGAGCGCGTCTCGCACCATGTCGGCACCTGGCGCGGCGGTGGCCTGCCTGTTGCGCGCAAGCTCATTGAAGATGCGCTCGACCACCAGCTCATCGATTGGATCGAGGCGCTGGAAGGCGACACGCATCACCGCTATCTCGCCTTGAAATCCGATCTCGATCATTTCAAGACCAGCTTCCAGCCGCAGGACGAGACCGTCCGCCTGGTGCCGCCGCTCGACAATCTGATGTTCAGCAGGCGGCGCTTCACCGAACTCTTCGGCTTCACCTACAAGTTCGAGGCCTATACGCCGGAAGCGCAGAGGCGCTTCTATTTCGCCATGCCGATCCTCTATCGCGATAAAGCGGTGGGGCTGGTCGACGGCAAGAAGGAAGGCGACGATTGGCGCATCACCGGGCTCGATCTTTATGCCGACGTGCCGGTCGCATCCTTGCGCGCCGCCATCCACCGCTTCGCCCGCATCGCCGGCTGCGCGCGTATCACCGGCAACCGAGGTGTGCCCAAGGCCTTGCGCGCGGGCCTCACGGGCAAGATCGATGGCTGAGGTCGTCGACATCGCGTCGTTGGCAGTGCCGGGCCAGACCCTCCGCACCCGCGACCGGCGCGATGTCGCCATCACCTCGGTCGATCCGGTGAGCGGTCGGATCAGCGGCTTGGTGCCGATGGTGGGGCCTTGTCATTGGCGCCGCGACGGGCAATTCGAGGGGGCGAACAGCGCCGGACCGCTCGACCTGATGCCCCCTAAATCTGCTGCAATTCAGACGCAATCGCACGCATCCCTGGTCGAAAAACTGGGCGATCCGGCGTCCAAGAACGCCTGCTGCGATTGACGGAATCTTTCCGACCTCACCCTCCGATGTGATTATTTCCCTAGCCCGTCATCCGCCTGTCACACATGCCGTGGCACAACCCGGCCCATGTTGCAGACGAAGGTGGATATGAAGCCGGAGCCGCAGGAACGTAGCGAAGCTGAGCTGCGCCCCGCGGACATCGCGGTACCGGAACTGCCGCTGAAGGTGCGCGCCTTCACGCTGACGGCGCGCGACCTTGCCTCCGACGCCCCGACCATCGGACCGGAAACGACTGGCGCCAAGGTGCTGGAGCTCTTCCGCAGCAACAGCGCGCTGCCTCTGCTGGCCGTTACCGATTCTGAGGGCGTGGTCTATGGCGCCGTCGAGCGCGACCGGCTGCTGTCGGTCTTTGCGCAGCCTTTGTGGTTCGATGTCTATTTCAAGCGCTCGATCCAGGCGCTGATGAACCGCCAGCCCTTGGTGGTCGACGCGGAAACACCGCTGGATGAGATCAAGCATCTCATCACCTCAGCGCATCCGGAGGCGATCCAGTCCGGCTTCCTGGTGACTAGGGGCGGCCGGTTCCTCGGCATCGGCACCATGGCGAAGCTCCTTGAGCTTACTGTCGAGCAGAATCAGCGCCGGCTGCAGCAGTTGGACGAGGCGCGGCATGCGGCCGAGTTCGCCGCGAGCTCCCGCGCCCGGTTCCTTGCCACCATGAGCCATGAACTCCGGACGCCGCTCAACGCCATCATCGGCTTTTCCGAACTGCTCCTCGGCCTGCCGGGATCGGGGCGCGATGCGCCGCAGTTGGGCGATTATATCGGCGACATCAGGGGCAGCGGGCAGCATCTGCTCAGCCTCATCAACGACATCCTGGATTATTCCAAGCTTGAGGCGGGTGCGCTGACGCTCAATCCGCATGAAGTCGACCTCAACGGCATGCTGCAATCGGCACTCGGTGTTGCACGCGGCCAGGCGGCGGCGCGCGACATCAGGCTGGAGCTGGCACCGATGCCGCCTTTGTCCATCACCGCGGATGAAAGGCGCCTGCGCCAGGTGGTGATCAATCTTCTCTCCAACGCCATTAAATTCTCACCGAACAATGCGGTGGTCATCTTGCGTGCCCATCGCGATCTTGCCGGATCGCCGGTGATCGAGGTCGAAGACCATGGCATCGGCATCAAGCCGGAAGATCTGGAGCGGGTGTTCGAACCCTTTGTGCAGGTCGAGAATCATCTCAACCGCAAGAATGACGGAACCGGCCTCGGCCTCCCCCTCTCACGCCAGATCATGGCGCTCCATGGTGGTGAGCTGCGGCTGCAATCGACGCCAGGTGTGGGCACCGTTGCCATCATGACCCTGGCGCCGGACGCGCGCTTGGCCCCAGATGCTTTGCCAGGGGTTACTCGCCGACCTGCAGCAGCAGACCCAGCTTGCGCGCCCGCGCAAAGCTGAAGAGATAGATCCCGATGCCCAAGAGGCAAAGGATGGCGTTGAGGCCCACCGCCGCCGCGAAATGATCCCAGCGAAAGATGCCGTCGAAGAGGGCGGCGCGCATGCCTTCGAACACATGGGTCGAAGGCAGGGCGTAGGCAATCATCTGCGCCCAGCCAGGGAGCACCGTGATCGGGTAATAGACGCAGGAAAAGGGCGCCAGCAGGAACACGAGGAACCAGGCCATGTTTTCGGCCGCGAGGCCAAAGCGCAGGATCATCGCCGTCACCAGCAGGCCCAGCGCGCAGCCCATGAACAGCAGGTTGAAGAAGAAGGCGAGCAGCGGGACGCCCAGCGTGAAGATCGAGAAATCATAGAATGGGATGGCAAGCAGCATCGCCGGCAGGACACCGATCGCCGCCCGGATGAAGGCCATGCACAGGAGTGCCAGGATATGTTCGAGCGGTGTCAGCGGCGAGCAATAGAGATTGGCAAGATTGCGCGACCAGAGCTCCTCGAGGAATGAGAGGGAGAAACCGAGCTGGCCGCGGAACAGCACGTCCCACAGCATGACGCCGGCCAGCAGCACGCCGAACGCACCGGCGATATAGGAGCTGTTGGTCGCAAGAAACTGCGAGAGGAATCCCCAGATCACCATCTGCATGGTCGGCCAATAGGCCATCTCGACCAGGCGCGGCCATGAGCGGCGCATGACGTAGAAATGCCGCTGGCACATGGCCCCGACGCGGTTGAGGGAGATGGTGGTCATGCGGCACCGACTTGAGCGGTTGCAGACGCCCCCTCACCCCAACCCCTCTCCCGCGAGGGGAGAGGGGCTATCGGCAAGTTTGGGCAGGCTAGTGCCGCGGCGCGGTGAAAACTCCCTCTCCCCTCGCGGGAGAGGGTCGGGGTGAGGGGGAGCGACTGAGCATACATGGCGAGCATCACGACGCCACCCCAGATACAGATTCCGGCACATCACCGACACGCCGGTCCCGCGCGATATCCAGGAACACTTCTTCGAGGTTCTGGCGGCCGAAGCGGTAGATGAGGTCGTCGGGCGTGCCGCGGTCGACGATCTTGCCTTTGCGCATCATCAGGACCTCGTCGGCGAGGCGCTCGACCTCGCCCATATTGTGGGAGGCGAGCAGGATCGCAGCCCCCTCCTCGCGCTGATAGTTCTCGAGATATCGGCGCACCCAATCGGCCGTGTCGGGATCGAGCGAGGCCGTAGGTTCGTCAAGCAGCAGGAGTTCCGGACGGTTGAGGAGTGCCTTGGCCAAGGCCACGCGCGTCTTCTGCCCCGCGGAAAGGGAGCCGGTCCGGCGATCCAGCAGCCCGTCGAGATCGAGTGCCTTCGCCACCTCCTTGATGCGGCCGGCGACGTCCTTGATGCCATAGAGCTTGGCAAAGATGATGAGGTTCTCGCGCGCCGACAGGCGGTGCGGCAAATCGACATAGGGCGAGGAGAAATTCATCCGCCCCAGCACGCGGTGGCGGTGCCTGGCGATGTCGAGATCAAAGAGCGCGATGTGCCCATTGGTCGGAATGAGCAGCCCGAGGAGCATGGAGATGGTGGTGGTCTTGCCGGCGCCGTTGCCACCCAGCAACGCCACCGTGCGGCCGGCTTCGACCGTGAAGCTCAACCCATCGACGGCTTTCACCGTACCGAAATGCTTTTCCAGCTGTTCGACGCGGATGATGGCACCGGCGATGGCATTCATGTGGGGCATGGACTCGGAAGACTTGGGGAAACGTGCATGAAGACACGGGATCACTTGCCTCTTGATAGCCCATTCCGGCCACTTGTGTAAAATAGGCGGGTTGCAAATCGGCGAGAGGACGCCTTTGATACCCCGCTATGAGTGAGGTTATTTCAGATCCCATGGTAAATCCCGATTCCGGCGGCAGCGAGTCAGGTAGATTCGCCGGCGGCCGCCGGTCGCAGCGCGGTCGCGTGCGCCTGCGGACACTGCTCGCCATCCGCTGGGTGGCGGTGGTGGGCCAGGCCGGATCGCTGTTCTTCGTCAACCTGTTCCTCGGCTATCCCATCCCGCTCGCGCCTGCGATCCTGGTGGTGGCAGCACTCGCGGTGGCGACCCTCGTGCCGCAACTCAGGCGCAAATCCAATGCGCGCCTCACCGACCGCGAATCGGCGCTCTATTTCGCCTTCGACATGGTGCAGCTCACTGTGCTGCTGGCGCTGACCGGCGGTCTCCACAATCCCTTCTCGCTGCTGCTGCTGGCGCCCGTCACCGTTTCGGCCGCGGCCTTGAGCTTTCGCAGCACACTGGGCCTTACCGCACTTGCCATCACCTGCATCAATATCCTGGCGCTCTTCCATCTGCCCCTGCCCTGGCCGCAGGTGCGCTTCGATCTGCCGCCGATCTTCGTCTTTGGCCTGGCCATCGCACTGGGTCTCGCAGCCGTCTTCATTTCAATCTATGTGTTCCAGATTGCCGAGGAATCACGCCGTGTCGCCGATGCGCTGATGGCGGTGCAATCGGCACTCGACCGGGAGCAGCGCATCTCGTCGGTGGGTGCCTTGGCCGCCGCCGCCGCCCATGAGCTAGGCTCACCCTTGGGCACCATCTCGCTCATCGCCAAAGAGCTGACCCGCGACTTGGCCCCCGACTCGCCTTACCGCCCGGATGCCGAATTGCTGCTGAGCCAGGCCGACCGCTGTCGCCTTATCCTCGCGGAGATCGCGGCCCGGCCGGAGCAATCCTCAAAGGACCATTTTCATGTCCTGCCCGCCCCCCTGCTGGTCGAGGTGGCGGCGGAACCCTTCCTGCGCCCATCGGTCGCACTCCGCATCGAAGCCCAGGGCAGCGAAGGCGAACAGGACCCGCCCTTGATGCCCCGCCGGCCCGAAATCATGCACGGATTGGGGAATTTGTTGCAGAACGCCATCGAATTCGCCAAGGAAGAGGTGCAGGTCGCCATCCATTGGACGAAGCAGGAACTCAGCGTCACCATCACCGATGACGGGATCGGCTTTCCGCCCGACCTTCTCGACCGGCTGGGCGATCCCTATATTTCGGCAGCACTCGGCCGGTATGGTGGCAAGCTGGTGGGGCGCGGCGGCGGCTCATCGCAGCAGCGCCAGAACAGGAGCCGCGCCACCAATCGTCGCGAAGGGGATCATATGGGGCTGGGCATTTTCATCGCCCAGAATTTGTTGGAGCGGTCGGGTGGCAACGTCCAGTTCAGCAACAACGATTTCGGCGGTGCCGAAGTGAAAGTGGTTTGGCCGCGCGGCGCCCTGATGAGCGACGCGGCGTAAAGGAATAAGGGACAGAGGCAATGAACGAGACGCCAGATAAAGCTGCCGACAAAGCCGCGGCAACGGTTGGGGTGACGGGTGGCGAAAAGACGCTGCTGATCATCGACGACGATGCGCCCTATCGCCAGCGCCTGGCGATGGCGCTGGAAAAGCGCGGCTTCCAGGTGACCCAGGCCGAAAGCGTCGATGCCGGGATCGCGGCTGCCAAGGCGCATCCGCCGCGCTATGCCGTGGTGGATTTGCGCCTCGCCGATGGCAGCGGCCTCGACGTCGTGCCGGAGATCAAGAAGAGCCGCCCCGATTGCCGCGTCGTCATCCTGACCGGCTATGGCAATATCGCGACCGCCGTCGCCGCCATCAAATCCGGCGCCATCGATTATCTGCCCAAACCCGCCGATGCCGATCAGGTCGAAGCGGCGTTGCTGGAGCATCGTGATGCGCTGCCGCCACCGCCCGAACAGCCGATGACCGCCGACCGCGTGCGCTGGGAGCATATCCAGCGCGTCTATGAACAATGCGACCGCAACGTCTCGGAAACCGCCCGGCGCCTGCGCATGCATCGGCGCACCCTGCAGCGCATCCTGGCGAAATATGCGCCCAGGGCGTGAGGTTTTGTCTCTTGGTCCGCACTCTTCCCCCACGCCTCATGCCCGGGCCCACTCTTGAATCGAGAATGGCCGGGCATCCACACTCTCAACTGCACCAGTGGATCCCCGGGTCTTCGTCCGGGGATGACGATGAGGTTCGGGTTGCATGCTCGGCAAAGGCAGCGCGTTCATGAGTTTCGCTGAGAGCTATGTGGGCAAACTGCGGCAGAAGGTCGGCAATGACCTGCTGTTGTTGCCCGGCGCCAGCTGTTTGTTCGTGGATAAAGACGGCCGCTTCCTGCTGGAACGGCGCAGTGATTTCGGCATCTGGGGAATCCCTGGCGGCAATCCGGAGCCGGGTGAGGATATCGCCACCCTCATACGCCGCGAGATGCAGGAAGAGACCGGCGTCCTCATCGACACGCTGATCCCCTATGGCTTTGCCTCGGATCCCGCCACCAAGACCATCACCTTTCCCAACGGGCATCGCTGCCAGTTCTTCGTGATGCTGTTCTGTGCCGACTGGCCGGCCGGAGTCGTGCCGGTTGCGTCCGCCGAATCCCTGGAGTTTGGCTGGTTCACAGAGGAGAGCTTGCCGGAGGATTGCATGCCGGCCACACGGGCGAGCCTTGCCGCCTATCAGCGCTTCAAGACGACCGGCGTTTTTCAGTTGGTGTGAGGGAACGTCCCTCCCCCTGAAGGGGAAGGGACGACCATGTGGTCTTAGTGATCCTTGCCCAGCTTCGCATCCACGCTCCACGGCCCGGGGCCGGCGAAGATGAAATAGAAGAACACGAAGCAATAGAGGATGGCGGCATCGCCGCCGTTGACGGCCGGATAGAGGCTCTGCGGCGCATGCACCATGAAATAGGCGACGGCCATGGTGCCGGAGGCGAGGAACGCAGCCGGCCGCGTGAAGAGGCCGATGCAGATCAGCGCACCGCAGATGAGCTCGACCCAGCCGGCGATCCAGGGCGGCGAACCGGCGTCGAACACCATGCCGAGATCGGGCACACCGAGATGCTTGCCAAGACCGTGAACCATGAAAACGAGACCCGCGACGATGCGCAGGATGCTCAGGACACGCCCCTCATATGGGCCGAGTTTGTCGCGAAGTGCCATTGGACAATCCCCTTTGTCGTTCGTTGAGACAGGCGGCCCAGATCAGCCGCGTGCTGGCAACCGCCGACAGGCGGGCTCAGACGACCATAGGTGAACGACTCCGACGCTGCCAAGGTGGGCCGAATTGGGTGCACCTAAACCCCTAATAAAGCTGCGACTTCTTTCATGTCGCCGACCACGCTGCTGGCGCCGGCTGTATGCAGGCGGGCAGGCAGGTCGGGCCTTGCATGGCTGCCGCCGATGAAGCCGATCGCCGGCATGCCGGCCGCCTTGGCGGCAGTGACGCCGGCGATGCTGTCCTCGATCACCACGCAATCCTGGGGTTTGACACCCATTTCCCGCGCCGCGTGAAGGAACAGGTCCGGTGCCGGCTTGCCATGCTCGACCATGGTGGCGCTGAAGATATGGGGGGTTAGACGATCATAGAGGCCGGCCAATCCTAAGCTGTGCTGCAGCCGTTCCGGCGAGCTCGAGGAGGCGACGCAGCGTTGGTAGGGCAAACGGTCGAGGAGATCGCTGATGCCGGCGATGGCCTGCAGTTCCGTTTCGAACACAAGGGATGTTTCGGCGTGAACCGCCTCGGCACAGCCGGCCGGCGCAATCCAGTTGAAATGGCTCTCGATCAGCTTGAGGCTGCTGGTCCAGCTCAAGCCGATGCAATGGCTGACGATGAAATCGTCCGCCATGTCGAGGCCGAGGCGGCGGAACACGCGCGTCTCGGCAACACAGGCGAGGTGCTCGCTGTCGATGAGGACGCCGTCGCAGTCGAAGATCACCAGCCGCGGCTTGAACATGGCGCTAGAGCTGCCCGGTCATAGCTTCTGGCCGCGCACCAGGCGCGGCAGATCACCCACGACACCCATGGCATGGCGCATGGCGACGCGCTTCAAGGGCATTGCCTTGTTGAAGAGAAAGAAGCCGAGATCGCGCAGGAGCCGCACCGGCGGCAGATCGTTGGAGAAGAGGCGCGTGAGACCGTCGGTCACCGCCACCATCATCAGATTGTCAAAGCGCCGCCAGCGCGCATAGCCTTCGAGGACGGCAAGGCTGCCGATATCGAGGCCGAGGCGGTGTGCATCAACCAGCACCTCGCCCAGCGCCGCCACGTCGCGGACACCCATGTTGAAGCCCTGCCCCGCAATGGGATGCATGCCATGGGCGGCATCGCCGGTCAGCGCCAATCCCTCTTTGATATAGGTATCGGCCAGCACCATCTTGAGCGGATAGTTGAAGCGCGGGCCCACCGGCAGGATGCGCCCCAGCGTTGACCCAAAGCGGCGCTCGATCTCGCGGCCGAGATCGGCGTCGGTCAGTGAAAGCAGCATCGGAATGATGCGCTGGTCCTCGGTCCAGACGATCGAGGAGCGATGGCGCACAAGACCTGCGGCATCGACATCATCCTTCATCGGCAGCATGGCGAAGGGGCCGATGGGCAGGAAATGCTCATGCGCCACACCGTCATGCGCCAGCTCGTGGTGGACGGTGCAGACGATGGCGCTGTGCTTGTAGCCAAGTTCCTGCGCACCGATGCCGGCCATGCGGCGCACGGCGGACTGCCTGCCATCGGCGCCGATCACGAGGCGCGCCTGGACCTGCCGCCCGTCGCTCAGTGTTGCGAGGCGGGGGGTCGCCTCGCGGTTCTTGCTGGCAAAATCGATGTCGGTCACGGTCATGGCGCCAAGATGCGTGACGCTGGGGAGTTCCTGCAGCCGCCGGATAAGCCCCTGGCGCACGGCGCGGTTCTCGATGATCCAGCCGAAGGGCGGCTGGCCGTTCTTGATGCCGGGCACGGAGCCAGGTGGCAGGTCGGCAAAATGATAATGGACGAAGAAGGGGCTTGCCGCCTTGAACTGCCAGCCGCCGTCGGAAACCCGGATGTCGTGGATCGGCTCGGCATGCGCTGCCAGATAGTCCCAGGCTCCGATGCCGTGGAGCACTTGCTGCGAGCCATAGGCGATGGCCGAGGAACGGCCGTCGAACGTCTCGCCGGCCATATCGGGGAGCTTTTCGGCTTCGACCAGGACGGTCGGGACCCCGGCACCGCCCAGGGCCGCCGCCATGGCCATGCCGACCATGCCGCCGCCGACGATCAGGACATCGGTTTCGAGGGTTTCGGGGCCGGAAATCGAGGTTAACAATGCCGCACTCATGGGCCGCACAATCCCGGTTTACGCCGCTCCTGTCCAGCGGCTATAAGGCCGCATGAAACTGGCCCCCGATTGGAATAGGACCGCCCAGGATTACGCCCGCCACCGGGCCGGCTTTCCAGACTGGTTTTACGACCGGATGGCTGAACGTGGCCTGCTCCGGGAAAACACCCAGATTCTCGATATTGGCACCGGGACCGGATATCTGGCGCGGGGCTTTGCCCTGCGTTCGACTCGGTTGGGGGGCTGCACGGTGACCGGTCTCGATGTGGCGCCCGGCATGATGGAGGCGGCCCGCAGTCTCGATGCCGAGGCAGGGGTCTCGATTCGCTACGTGCAAGCGCCGGCGGAAGCGACCGGCCTGGCGGACGGCGCCTTCGACCTGGTAACGGCCGGCACCTGCTGGCACTGGTTTGACCGGCCAAAGGTGATGGCTGAGGCGATGCGGCTCCTCAAACCCGGCGGTCATCTGGTCATCGCCAATCTGGTCTGGCTGCCGCTCCCCGGCAATGTGGTGGCTGCCACCGAGGCTTTGATCGAGGCGCATAATCCGTCCTGGCATCTGGGCGGATGGCAGGGCCATAGCGCCGACCAGCAGCGCGACCTCATCGAGGGCGGCTTTATCAACCGCGAGAGCGCCTCGCTCGATTACGACATTCCTTATAGTCCTGAGGCCTGGCGCGGCCGGATCCGTGCCTCGGCCGGGATCTCGGCGAGCCTCGGCCCGGATGAGGTGGAGAGGTTCGACGGCGAGCTCGGTGCCCTGCTCGCCCGGGATTTTCCCGGTGATCCGATTCCCGTGCCGCACCGGCTGGTGGCGCTGTGGGGGCGCAAGCCGATATGAAGATTCGCACCGCCACAGCTGCCGACCTGCCCATCATCGCGGAGATTCATCTGAAAGGCTGGGAGCTCGCCTATGGCGATTTCATCTCGGCGGATCAGCTGGCCGCGATGCAGCCTGACCGGCGCTTGGCCCTGTGGCATGCGTGGCTGGCCGATGAGAAGAAGCTCATCCTGGTCGGTGGCATCGGTGACGATATTGACGGTTTTGTGCTGGGTGGCCCGGTCAAGGATCACGAGATCACCGACGGCGCCAGCCTTGAGGATTTCGATTGCGAGATCTATTCGCTCCATTGCCGCGCCGCTGTGCAAGGCAAGGGATTGGGCCGCGCGCTGCTGGGTGCTGCCGCAGCAGCCTGGGCTGCCGAGGGCCGCACGGCACTGATGCTCTGGGCCTATGCCGACAATGCCTACCGCAAATTCTACGAACGCATTGGCGGCGAGATTATCGCGCACGGCATCGACGACGGCATCCCGGACGTCGCCTATGGCTGGCGGGATTTGGCGAGATTGACGGGCGAAACCAGTTTGCCGCTCTGTGAAAGAGCGCGCGTGTAGACGATTAAACAAGCCCCTCGCCCCTGGCGGTGGAGGGGCTGGGGTGAGGGGCATCTCTCATCCACTCGAATGGTAAGTAAGGAGACCGAATGACCGACCGCATTCTTATTCTCGATTTCGGCTCGCAGGTGACGCAGTTGATTGCGCGGCGTCTGCGCGAGGCTGGGGTCTATTGCGAGATCTTCCCGTTCAGCGCGGATGCCGCGCGGATCAAGGCGTTTGATCCCAAGGGCATCATTCTTTCCGGCTCGCCGCATTCGGTGACGACCGACGATGGACCGCGGGCACCGGAATATGTCTGGGAATCGAAGCTACCGGTCCTTGGCATCTGCTATGGCGAGCAGACCATGTGCGCGCAATTGGGCGGGCGGGTCGAGGGATCGGATCACCGCGAGTTCGGCCGCGCCGAGCTTCAGGTGCAAAAGGACGTGCCGCTGTTCGAGGGTGTCTGGGTCAAGGGCGGATCTTACCAGGTATGGATGAGCCATGGCGACCGCGTCGCTGCCATCCCGGCCGGCTTCGAAGTGATCGCGGTCTCCTCGGGCGCCCCCTATGCCGCCATCGCCAATGTGAAGGACAAGCGCTACGCGGTGCAGTTCCACCCGGAGGTGGCGCACACGCCCGATGGTGCAAAGCTGCTCTCCAACTTCGTCCACAAGATCTGCGGCTGCAAGGGCGACTGGACCATGGCCGCCTTCCGCGACCAGGAGATCGCCAAGATCCGCGCGCAGGTCGGCAAGGGCAAGGTCATCTGCGGCCTGTCCGGCGGTGTTGATTCGGCGGTGGCGGCTGTCCTCATCCACCAGGCGATCGGCGATCAGCTGACCTGCATCTTCGTCGATCATGGCCTGCTGCGCGCGGGCGAAGCTGACCAGGTCGTGGCCTTGTTCCGCGACAGCTACAACATCCCGCTGGTGCACCGGGATGCATCCGACATGTTCTTAGGGCAGCTTGACGGCGTCTCGGACCCAGAGACCAAGCGCAAGACCATCGGGCGCCTGTTCATCGAGGTGTTCGAGGAGGAAGCCAAGAAGATCGGCGGCGCCGATTTCCTGGCGCAGGGCACGCTCTATCCCGATGTCATCGAAAGTGTCTCCTTCACCGGCGGCCCGTCGGTCACCATCAAGAGCCACCACAATGTCGGCGGCCTGCCGGAACGCATGCGCATGAAGCTGGTCGAGCCGTTGCGCGAATTGTTCAAGGATGAGGTGAGACTGCTCGGCCGCGAGCTGGGCCTGCCGGAAAAGATGATCCGCCGCCATCCCTTCCCGGGCCCGGGCCTTGCCATCCGCATCCCTGGCGCGGTGAGCCGCGAGAAATGCGACATCCTGCGGAAGGCCGACACGATCTATCTCGAGGAGATCGACAAGGCCGGCCTCTATGAAAAGATCTGGCAGGCCTTCGCGGTCCTCCTCCCCGTGCGCACGGTGGGTGTCATGGGCGACGGTCGCACCTATGATTTCGTCTGCGCACTGCGCGCCGTCACCTCGACCGACGGCATGACGGCGGATTTCTATCCGTTCGAGCCGGCGTTCCTGGGACGAGTTGCCACACGCATCGTCAACGAGGTCAAGGGCATCAACCGCGTGGTCTACGACTACACCTCAAAGCCGCCGGGAACGATCGAGTGGGAGTGAGAGGGCTCCAGCGAGCGATGCTGGCCGGTTACCTGACCTCCACCGCCTCCAGCACCCACGCCGTTCGCTCGGCCAGTTCGGGCACTTTTGCCAAATAGTCCTGATAGTGCGGCGTCTTGCGATGCGCCTCGACGGCGGCACTGTCCAGGTAGAGTTCGTCCAGCACGTAGCGCTCGCCATGTGCCCGGTCCTGCCAGACATCCCAACGCAGGTTTCCGGGCTCGGCTCTACAATGCGGCGCCATACCGACAAGGAGTGCTCGCAACTCAGCGGCCTTACCGGGATGTGCAGTCAGCACGGCAGTGATCTTGGACGACGCTTGCGTCATGCGAAGGCTCCAGTGGAATGCACAAGTACTCAGTGGCTAAGTCTCGCGCGTGCCATTCTATACCGCACGCCCGAAATGCTTCAGCCGGCGGCTCACCAATTCATGCCGGAACGGCCACCCGTTTGAGGGCAGCGACCAGCTCTTTCCCCAGCTGTCCGGCCGAGGCGGGATTCTGGCCGGTGATGAGGCGGCCATCAACGATGACGTGAGATTGCCAGTTGGCTGCAGAGGAATACTCGGCACCCTCCGCCCTCAACGCATCCTCGAGTTCGTATGGCACGTCTTCGCGGGCGTAGTCATACTCTTCCTTTGTCGAAAACGATGTGAGCTTCTTGCCGCGCACGAAGGGCGTTCCATCACCGAGGTCGACGCCGAGCAACGCGCATGGACCGTGACAAACAGCGGTCACGAACTTCCCCGTGGTCCAAGCGCGCACGACGGCCTTCTGGACATCTGCATTGCGCTGGATGTCGACCATAGGCCCGAGGCCGCCGGGCACCAGAATGGCGTCGTAGTCCGCCGCGTCCACTTCGGACAACTTTCGGCTATGATTCAACCGGCGAAAGGCCTTGCTCTCAAAAAACTCCTTCTGGGCGGGGTCATTCTCGTCATACGCGTCATAGGGCGTCCATCCGCCGGCGGGAGACGCGAACTCTACCGCGATCCCTGCCTTGTCGAGTACCTCGAAAGGATGAGCGATCTCGGCGAAAAAGAAGCCGGTCTTGCGATTGTGCGGACCGATCACGGATGCGTTAGTGACGATGAACAGGACATGTTGGGTCACGGCTTGCTCCTTGATTGTATGATGATGCGTTCAGGGTTTCGGCATATCTGAGCCGTCAGGTCCTACACGGGCGACCTGCTGCGGCAGCAATCTGGTCTCGTTCCGGTTTTGCATTGTCAAAACTTCACCACGGCTCTGCCGACGATTTCGTTGCCTCTCATGAGATCCAGAAATTCGTTGATCTGCCCGAAACCAATGGTCTTGATGGTGTGCTGGATCTTGCCCTCGGCGGCGAGGGCCATGACTTCGCTGAGGTCCGCATTGTTTCCCCAGAAGGAGCCATGGAACGTTTGCTCGCCCGACACCCGCGGGAACAGCGGGACGTCGATGCGATCGCCGACGAAACCGACATCGGCATAGTGTCCGCTGATCGCCAGCAGAGCAAAACCTAGCTGCATCATCTCCGTCGCCCCAGCGCAATCGATGATCGCATCGAGCTTGTTCTGTCCGGTCGCCTTCTTGAGCTCCTTGCCGATATCGCTCGCGGACTTGCCCTTGATATCGATGGTGTGGTCGGCGCCATATTTCTTTGCGACGGCAAGCTTGTCCGGATTGCGGGCGAACGCGACGACGGTCGCACCAGCGCCGAGCAACTTGGCATATTGGACCGCGTAAGCGCCGAGGCCGCCGACGCCGAACACGCCGATCACTCGGTCCGGGCCGAGCCCGCCAGCGTCGCGGATCTTCTTGAGGCCGCGATAGGGCGTCAACCCTGCATCGGTGAGTGGGGCGAGCTCCTCGAATTTCAGGTGCTTCGCTACCTTGATCACGTAACGTGCTGGAACGGGGATATACTCCGCGAACCCGCCATAGGTACCGAAGCCAGGCCAGCGTACATTGGGGCAGATGTGCGTGTTGCCGACCTGGCAATGGCGACATACGCCGTCACCCCATCCGGGCGCGACCACCACATGGTCACCTTCCTGCAGGCTTGCGGCTTTTGGAACGACGCTGCCGATCTTCTCGATCGTGCCGGTGATCTCGTGGCCCGGGATGACCGGCGGCGGGATATCGCCATAGTTCTGGAAAAATCCGTCAACCAGGAGCACATCGGATCGGCACATCCCGCACGCCGCCACCTTGACAAGCACCTCGTCCGCCTGAATATCGGGAACCGGAATGTCTTCAAGGACAAGCGGTTTGTGATATTCGAGTATGCGCGCGGCTTTCATGTGCTTCTCCTTTCCTTGATGGCTCTTGCTTCATTGCCGGCCGCCACGGCCGCCTCTGCCACGGCGATATTCTGTTCAGCCGCTCTCAGCCCAGCCCCCTGAGCGGTCAGGCCAAAAAAAACGAGTATTTCTATCGCCGGATACTTGCCGCCGGCATGCCCGAACCTGCGTTCTCGCCATCGTGGCTCAGGGCTTACGTATCATCGGAGGCGGCCCATGGGTGGTTAAACGAGGTAAAAAGAGGATCAAAATTACCTGGAGAGGCTGAGCCCGACATGGGTTTCGTCCAGCGGCTGAGGGGCGGCAAGGAGCGATTCGTGATGCGGAACGGCTGCAACATCCGTCGCGGAGGAAGAGCGTGAGGAAGGACGAACCGATCAGGTGGCGGTACTGACGCTGGGGTCTATCGTTTCGGCGAGAGCTGTTTCATGGCTAGCCGACAGCGCTCGCCGAGTGCAGCAACTGCGAGGCGGTACGGAGATCCTGTGTATCAAAGCCTTCGCCGAACCCTCGATAAAGCGGTTCGAGTAGCGCGATAGCCTCGCCCGAGCGGCGCGTGTCGATATAATGCGCTGCAAGGTCGCTTGCGGCGCGCAATTCGAACGACTTTGCGCCGATCGCATGCGCTTCAATCACCGCGTCTTTCCAAATCCGCTCAGCCGCGGCGTGATCTCCGGCCCGGTGTCGAATGGCAGCATCAACCCGCATCAGTTCGCAGCGACACCACCGTTCACCCTGCCGCTCCTGAAACTGGAACGCGAGGCTGATCGTGTCGGCCGCCTCGGCCAGCAGACCGCGATGCAAGAGGACCCGAGCGAGGCCGGCGATATACATGCCGATACGCAACAGGTACCGACATTCGATCATGTGGTCGATCGCGTCCCTTACTTCGCGATAGGCCTCACCATTTCCCTTCAAGTAACTAAGCATACCTGTGAAATAGTGATGAACCGGGATCCAGCGGGGAATGATTTCCCGCTTCATATTGCGTTGCATCAGCACGGAATAATGTTCGAGAAGGGCAATGTTCCCTGTCTCCAAGGCCAGCGGCAGCGCGGCCAGTCCCAACGCGTTGGATTGTGACAGCCAATGTCCAGCGCGCCCAGCCTGTTCGACGGCGTCGCGCGTGACAATGTCGGCATAGTCGGCGCGACCGGTCATCCAGGCGATGAAGGTGAGGTAACACCGGATCGACACAAATCGAATGACGTCCTGCCCTGCCATGGTTGCGCGCTTGCCGGCAAAGGAATGTTGCACCGCGAGACGGTCGAGGACCTGCCCGCTTTCGACAAAGTCACCGCGATGCGCTTTAGCCCAGGCCAACGCGCGATCGCCTTCGGGAGCGGCCGACCAGTCCCGGTGGTGGGCCGACAATCTCTCGGACTCCTCCAGGCAGCCGATGGCCTTATCGATTTTGCCGACCTCCATCAGATAATATGCGAGACCCTCCAGGCCGCGCTGTTCATATTCGAGACTTTGGGCGCGCCGCGCAAAGCCAATGGCGTCGAGCCAAGCGTCCTCAATTTCCTTGCGCATCTTCGAGTAGAACAGGCTCCAGGCCCGCGAGCAGGCAAGTTTAGCCTTGAGAAGATCGTCGCACGGCACGCTACCTGCGAGCTTCAGCGCCACTTCCGTGCGTTCCTGAGCTTCGGAGAGGATCGAGGTCTCCGACCAGAGCGGAATTGCCGCGACGGTCAGTTTGATGCCGAGCGCGATATCGCCGTCAGCGCCGAAAGCCCAAGCGAGCGCGGCGCGCAAATCGGCGAGCCGGTTCACGTAGCGCATGGTCCAATCGCCGGTTTCCAGCCAGTGCCACTCGTCTTCCGATCTCGTGAAGAGATCAAGGACACGCTGCGCATGATATTTGAGGATCAAGGCGTCGGTTTTGTCGGCGCGCCGTTTCTCGGCGGCGTAATGTCGGGTGCTGTCGAGTTGTCGGTAGCACAGCCCCGGCCCATTGACTTCCGCGCTCAGCAATGATTTTGCGACCAGGCTGCCAAGGCCGATGACGACGTCAATGGGATCCAGACCCACCGCTCGGGCTACGTGAACGGCATCTTCCAAATCGAAGGAATCGGCAAAGGCTGACACCAGGCGGAAGATGGCCGCCTCTCTCTGCGGAAGAAGCCGGTAGCTCCAGTCTATCGTTGCAAGCAGCGTTTCATGGCGACGCGCCACGCCGTGAGGACGAGGATTGGCGAAGCTGGTGTGCCGATCGAGCATCGCCAGCAGTTCTGAAGGTGAATAGTTCTCGAGCTGCGCCGCCGCCAGTTCGATCGCCAGCGGCAATCCTTCAAGCGAGCGGCAGATCGACACGACCGCGTCACAATCAACATCGCTGATTGGATATCCTGCCCATTCCAGCGCCCGAGATACGAACAACTCCACGGTCGGGAATGCGATAGCGCGTTGCAAGGGCAAACCCGGTTCATCATCAGGAACGGCAAGCGGTCCGATCCTGATCAAAAATTCCGGGGCGAAACCCAGTGGTTCGCGGCTTGTCGCCAGAACCTTCGACAATCCCTTCCTGGATGCCATGCTGCGGGCAAAAATTGTTGCGGCGGGCAGCACATGCTCGCAATTATCAAGGATGATGAGCATCCGGCGCGAAAGTAGGTAATCGAGTATGGCGGTGAAGCTGTCGTCTGGATTGCCCCGAATACCGAGCGCGGTCACGAGCGCGATTGGAAGAAGAGTCGGGTCGTCTATTGTCGCCAGATCCACGAGGCAAAGGCCGTCGAGGCATATGTCGGCATAGGCATGGGCTGCGGCAATGGCCACGGTTGTCTTGCCGATGCCGCCGGCGCCCACCAACGTCACATGCTGTTCGCGGTGCAACGCAGCCAGTACGTCGGCAATCTCTGCCTCCCGGCCCACGATATGACCCTGCGGCGGCAAATGACCCGAGTTGGGCATTTCCGCAAGGGCGTCGCCTTCCTCGAACGCCCCGATTCCAGCATGCACCGGCGCGATGAACCGATATCCACGGCCCACGACCGTCGCGAGATAGCTGGGGTTCAATTTGGTGTCGCCCAGCAGACGCCGAAGGTTGGACATGTTCACCTTGAGATTGCTCTCATGGACAAAGATCCCGGGCCAGGCAGCGGCCATCAGCTCCTCTTTGCTGACGAGTTCGCCGCCGCGCTGCACGAGGAGTCGCAGCAGTTCGAAGACCCGACCACCGAGTTTTATCGAGTGATTATCGAGGAGAAGCAGTTGGCGGCTCGGAATTAGCCGATACGGTCCAAAGGAGAATACGAGCTCCGCTTTTGGGCGCTCTGCAGCCTCGTCCATGATGCAGCCTCCTTGCAACCCGATCGGCCCTACGGTCCTGGTCCAGCGGACCGCGATCCAAGACTGGCGCACCTCGGACTGGCGCACCTCGGCACGCCGCTCATGCGCTTTTTGAGCTCATGCATCGAGCCTGCTCGGAAATCAATGACCGCTTTCAGCTAATCATTTTAGACCACGCACACTTGGATGATGACTGGTTTGAAGCGGCAATTGTGGAGGAATGGCGCCGTGGCAAATTCCTCATTCCGCCCGAATGCGATTTGCCTCGGCCTTCTCTGAATCAGAGCACCAAGTGTAATGCGTTGCGCTTAGCTGGGGAGCCGCGAACAAGACCATGATATTACCGAAACAAAATAGCATTGACTAATGCATTAGTATTTGCTAATTAATAACCCATGACCCAACCCACACTCATCGACGCCGTGATGAAAACCCTCGCCGACCCGACCCGTCGGGCGGTGTTCGAGCGTATCGTCGGCTCTGACGAGATCACCGTCGTCGAACTCACGCGGGGGAGTGGGGTGACACAGGGCGCCATCTCGCAGCATCTTAAATCGTTGAAGCAGGCGGGGCTCGTTGCCGAGCGGGCGCAGGGGCGCAATGTTTATTACCGGGCTGAGCCGCAGGGCCTTGGCCCCCTTGTCGATTGGATGAGCCATTACGGCGCCTTCTGGCGCGAGCGGTTCGACAATCTTCGCATCCTCCTCAAGGAGATCGATCATGAGTGATCCCGCGCTGAAAGCTCGAGGACAAGGTCCCCAGGCACAAGGCCCGCAAGCACACGGCCTCCAGGCGCCGGTGCCGGATAGGGCCGGGCAGGCCATCGTGCTCGACGAGATCTTTCCGCATGCACCTGCGGTCATCTGGAAGGCGCTGACCACCGGCGCGCTCATTGCCCGCTGGATGATGGAACCCACCGGGTTCGAGCCGGTCGTCGGCAAACAATTCACGTTCAAGACCACGCCGGCCGGTGCCTGGGACGGGTTCATCCGCTGCGAGGTGCTGGAAGTGGTGCCGAACGAGCGCTTTGCCTATGCCTGGCGTGGCGGGCACGAGGACAATGTCGGCTATGGCTCGCGGCTCGACACCATCGTCACCTTCATGCTCACCAAGGTCGAGACCGGCACGTCCCCTGGCACCCGCCTGCGCCTCATCCATGCAGGCTTCGTGCTGCCGACGAACGATACCGTCTATAAGAATCTGGGCGGCGGGTGGCCCAAATGCTTCGTCAATCTCCGCGGCATTGCCGACGAAGAAGACGGCGGCAAATCCACGTGACCTGATTGGCAGGGTGGCCCCCGCCTTGGGTCATCCTGCCAAAGCGCCCTCTCGCAGTCGGGCAAATGACACTGGCATTTTCTCGGATTTTAGGTTGATATCAACATAATAACTGTCAGGCGAGCAAGAAACAGGCGCTGGAAGGAGATCTCAATATGACCAATGCCACCTATCGCTGGATCATCGTCGCAGCGGGCGGCCTGCTGAGCTGCGTCGCGGTCGGCGCCATGTTTTCACTGCCGGTCTTTCTGCGGCCGATCGCGGCGGAGACCGGCTGGTCGGTGACCGGCGTCTCCAGCGCCATGACGATCGGGTTCCTCGCCATGGCTTTTGCCAGCATGATCTGGGGGCCCTTGTCCGACCGCATAGGTCCCCTGCCCGTGCTGCTGGCCGGGTCGATCCTGCTGGCGGTGAGCCTGGCGCTTGCTGCCCGTGCGACATCGCTCCTTGAATTCCAGCTGGTGTTCGGATTGCTGGTGGGCAGCGCCATTGCCGCCATCTTTGCGCCGATGATGGCCTGCGTCACCGGCTGGTTCGACACCCATCGCAGCCTTGCCGTCTCGCTCGTCTCGGCCGGCATGGGCATGGCGCCGATGACCATGGCGCCGCTCGCGGCATGGCTTGTCACCATCCATGACTGGCGAACCTCGCTCCAGATCATCGCCGTCATCGTGGCCGCGATCATGATCCCCGTGTCGCTGCTGGTCCGCCGTCCGCCGGCTTTGGCGGTTGGGCATGCGGCTGCCTCTTCAGGCGAGGCGCCACAGGCCGAGATGTCGGTAGGCGAAGCCGTGCGGTCGCCGCAATTCATCATCCTGCTGCTCACCAACTTCTTCTGCTGCGCCACGCATTCGGGACCGATTTTCCACACGGTGAGCTATGCCGTCACCTGCGGGATACCGCTTATCATCGCGGTCTCGATCTACAGTGTGGAAGGGTTGGCCGGGATGGGCGGGCGCATCGTCTTCGGCCTCCTCGGCGACAAGTTCGGTGCCAAGCAGGTTCTGGCCGCGGGCCTGCTCTTTCAGGCGTTCGGCGCGCTGGCCTATGTGTTCGTCAGCCAATTGGCGGCGTTCTACGCCGTGGCGGCATTGTTCGGCTTCATCTATGCCGGCGTCATGCCGCTCTATGCGGTGCTGGCGCGGGAGAATTTCCCGCTGCGCATGATGGGCACCGTCATCGGCGGCACGGCCATGGCCGGCGGCTTAGGCATGGCGACGGGGCCGGTGGCGGGTGGGTGGATCTACGACACCTTCGCCAGCTACGCCGGGCTCTATATCAGCGCCTTCGGCCTTGGCATCGGCGCCTTCCTGATCGCGCTTACGTTCAAACCCTTCGCCAAAACCCAACCGGCACCAGTACCTGCCTAAGGAGAGATGAGATGAGCAAGACCTATACCGGCGGCTGCGCCTGTGGTGCGATCCGCTATGACATCGCCGATGATCCGCTGGTGATGGGCGATTGCCAATGCCGCGACTGTCAGCACAAGAGCGGCACGGGGCACGGCTCCTATCTGACCTTCCCGAGCAAGAAGGCCGTGACGCTCAAAGGCGCCGCCACGCATTGGGACATGGTGGGCGACAGCGGCAATGTGAAGACGCGCGGCTTCTGCCCCATTTGCGGATCGCCGGTGTACCTGACGTTCGCGGCGATGCCCGATCTTTTTACCATCCACGCGGCAAGCCTCGACGATCCCAGCCGCTATAAGCCGCAGATGATAACGTACCGCGTGCGCGGCTATGCTTGGGACCAGATCGATCCGACCGTGCCGGCATTCGACAAGATGCCGCCGATGTGAGAGGCCGAACCACCCGCCCTCACTTCGGTCCGCGATAACGCAGCGCTTCTATAAGAAGGGCGAAGGCCGGTGCCATCTGGCGGCGG
This sequence comes from Dongia sp. P2_B8, assembly GCF_056404715.1. Taxonomy (NCBI): domain Bacteria; kingdom Pseudomonadati; phylum Pseudomonadota; class Alphaproteobacteria; order Rhodospirillales; family Dongiaceae; genus Dongia; species Dongia sp. P2_B8. Next base: position 45,051 of record NZ_JBFUDM010000007.1, read on the forward strand.
CTGGGATAATAGAGGTGAAAGCCTGAGAAGGGCGGGCACCAATCGGCGAGCACACGCACCAGCCTGCCATCGGCGATAAAGGGCTTTGCCTGGTCTTCCAGCACGAACGCCAGGCCGAACCCCTCGGCCGCCGCCTTCAGCATCATGGATGAGTCGTTGAACACAAGCTGTCCATCGACGCGCACATTGAGCTCGCGGCCATCGCGCCCGAACTCCCAGGCATAGAGACCGCCCAGAGTCGGCAGGCGCAAATTGATGCAGGCGTGGTGGGTGAGATCGTGCGGTGTCTTGGGCTTGCGCCGGCCGGCGAAATAGGCCGGCGCGCCCACGACGGCCATGCGCATGTCCGGCCCGATGCGCACGGCGATCATGTCCTTGGCCACCTGCTCGCCCAGGCGGACACCCGCATCGTACCGCTCAGCCACGATGTCGGTCAGCGCCTGGTTGATCGAGAGCTCCACCTTCACATCCGGATAGTGCGGCAGCAGCCGCGCCATGGCAGGCCACAGGATCGCCTGGGCAGCGTGATGGCTGGTCGTGATCCGGATGGTGCCGGCGGGTTTCTCGCGCAAGGCGCTGAGCGCCGTCAGCTTGGCGTCGATGTCAGCAAAGGCCGGCCGCAGGGTCTCGATCAGCCGCTCGCCCGCCTCGGTGGGGGCGACACTGCGCGTGTTGCGCGCCAGAAGCCGCAAGCCCAGGCGCGCTTCGAGACGCCGGACGGTGTGGCTCAGCGCCGATTGCGACGTACCCAGCTTGGCCGCTGCGCGCGTGAAGCTGCGCTCGTCCGCCACCGCGAGAAAGGCCGTCAGGTCGCCAAGCTCGTCCCGCTTCATTCATGAATCCTAAGTATAAGTGCATGCCGATCTTAGCGTCTAATCGCTAGGCGATACAGTTCCTAAATTGAGGCTGCGCGGCGATGGACCGGCCGACGACCCGTGGGCCGTCGCGCTGATTTGGCTGCCGCACCGATCCCCCGCCCCACCCAGGAGAACAGATATGCAGAAGCGCAAACTCGGCCGCAGCGGCCTCGAGGTCTCGGCCATCGGGCTCGGCTGCATGGGCCTCAGCTATGGCTACGGGCCGGCCACGGAGCGCACGGTCGCCATCGCCCTGATCCGGTCGGCCGTCGAGCGCGGCGTCACTTTCTTCGACACCGCCGAAGCCTACGGCCCCTTCACGAACGAAGAGCTCCTGGGCGAAGCCCTGGCGCCGTTCCGGGGCCAAGTGGTCATCGCGACCAAGTTCGGCTTCCAGGATGGAGACGTCCAGCGTGGCCTGGACAGCCGGCCGGCGCATATCAAGGACGTGGCCGAGGCCGCGCTCAAACGCCTCAAGGTCGATTCCATCGATCTCTTCTATCAGCATCGCGTTGATCCCAATGTGCCGATCGAAGATGTCGCCGGTGCGGTCAGGGATTTGATTGGCCAGGGCAAGGTGAAGCATTTCGGCCTCTCCGAAGCCGGGGTGGATACCATCCGCCGCGCCCACGCGGTCCAGCCGGTCGCAGCACTCCAGAGCGAATATTCGCTGTGGTGGCGGGAACCCGAAGCGGAGATCCTGCCGACCCTGGAGGAACTCGGGATCGGCTTCGTTCCCTTCAGCCCCCTGGGCAAGGGTTTCCTGACGGGTGCCATCAGCGAGAATACCAAGTTCGACAGCAGCGACTTCCGCAACATCGTGCCGCGCTTTGCACCGGACGCGCGCAAGGCGAACCAGGCGCTTGTCGATCTCCTTGGGGAGATCGCAACGCAGAAGAAGGCGACACCGGCCCAGATCGCGCTCAGTTGGCTGCTGGCCCGGAAACCCTGGATCGTGCCGATCCCGGGGACCACGAAGCTGCATCGCCTTGAGGAGAATCTCGGCGCGGCAAGCATCGAGTTCTCGCCCGGTGACCTCAGCGACATCGAACGCGCTGTCGCGAAGGTCGATATCCAGGGCGCGCGCTACCCGGCGCATCTGCAGCAGCGGGTCAATCGCTGAGCCCGCGCAGTTTAAAAGTCTGATATATGCTGCCAGCTTATGGCGCCTGGCGCCTTCCCCTGTCGGAGAAAAGCGATGCAGCTCTCGAACTACCTCTTCTTCACCACCGCCTGCGAGGCGGCACTCGCTTTCTACACGCAATGTGGCCTCGGCCGGGTCGTCGACATGTTGCGCCATGGCGAGAACGGCATGCCGCTGCACAATGAGGCGATGCGCGGCAAGATCATGCATGCAAAGTTCGAGGGGCCAGGCGTGCTCTTCTACGCCTCCGACAATCACGATGCCGAGCCGATGCGTGGGTCGGCGCATATCATCATGCTGGAGGATCGCGCAGAGACAAAGCAGCTCTTCGAACGCCTGAGCGAGGGCGGCAGGATCACGACGGCGTTGGGCATGCAGCCCTGGGGCGCTTATTACGGCAAGCTCACCGACCGCTTCGGCGTGCAGTGGATGCTCAATTGCGCGTCGTGACGCGGGTAAGATATTGAATTGCGCGTCGTGACGCGCCGGGGATTTATTTGCTAAGAGAGTGGGCATGAGGCTGGCGCTGTGAGAGCGCCGGCAGAATATCCATGCCCACCCTAGGGAGTCCCCATGCCCGATCTGTCCAGTTTCCCGATCACCAAACGCTGGCCCGCAAAGCACCCGGACCGGCTGCAGCTTTATTCACTCCCCACCCCCAACGGAGTGAAGGTGTCGATCATGCTGGAAGAGATCGGCCTGCCTTACGAGCCGCACACGATCGACATCGGCAAGAACGAGAGCTGGATTCCGGAATATCTCGCACTCAACCCCAACGGCAAGATCCCGGCGATCATCGATCCCAACGGACCCGGGGCTAAGCCGCTGGGCCTTTTCGAATCCGGCGCCATCCTGCTTTATCTGGCCGAGAAGACGGGCAAGCTCCTGCCGGCTGATCCGGCACTGCGTTACGAAACCATCCAATGGGTGTTCTTCCAGATGGCGGCGGTGGGGCCGATGTTCGGCCAGGTCGGCTTCTTCCACAAATTCGCCGGCCGTGAGTATGAGGACAAGCGTCCATTGCAGCGCTATGTCGACGAATCAAAGCGGCTCCTCGGCGTGCTGGAGACGCGCCTTCAAGGCCGGCAATGGCTCATGGGCGATGATTATACAATCGCCGATATTTCGATGCTGGGATGGGTGCGCAACCTCGTCGGATTCTACGGCGCGGGCGATCTCGTTCAATACGACACGCTGAAAGAGGTGCCTGCGTGGCTGGCGCGCGGCCTCGCCAGGCCGACCGTGCAGCGCGGGCTGGAGATACCCAAGCGCCCCTGAGCCATCCAAAGGCCACAGATAGGGGTGTTGACAATTTTACTAATCCTTTACGGATCGAGGTCATGCTCAGCCAAGGGACTGCCATTCAGGCAGTTCCAGGGATGGATCTATTGCCGGGCCGGCGATGGCGTGCAGCAGCTTCAGTCTTCAAGGATCGGCAGGCGCGGCGGCCCAGTGGAATGATGTCCAGTGGAATGACGTCCTGTGGATTGGCGCCCCGCCCATAGCGGATCCGGCGAGAGGTGATCTTGCGCCGATGCAGTGTGTTTCATGCGCATCGGTTTAGGGTTTCATTTGTTTCTGCTGCTGGTCGGCGCCATCGTCCTCGGCCTTGCCTGGCGAATTCTGAGCGACGATTACCGGCAGTGGAACAATGCCACCCTGGCGCGCGACCTCACCGCGGCCCAAGGCGACCTGTTGCAGCTGGTCGAACGTCTTGGCCTGGAGCGCGGCGCCCATAACGAAGCGCTGCTGCGCGAAGATCGTGTTGATCCCAATAGTGAAACCCTGCAGCGCGTGCGGCAGGACACTGACGCGACCATCGCCGCAGCCCTGCGCCACGCACAGGCGGCGCAGCACGGAATCATCGACCTCGGCGCCCTCGATCATCTGCAAGGCGCCCTGCGCGCGTGGCGGCAGCGGACGGCACTGGCCCTCGGCCAGAAGCGGGCAGACCGGTCCACCGACACTGTCCACGACTATGTGCCGGCGATGGTCGGGCTGGTCGGCGGAATCCGTCCGGTCCTCAACAGCATCGATACAGCGATCGGCTTGGCCGATGGCGCCGTGGCGACGCCGGTCTCCATCGCCAGATTAGCTGCCGATATGCGCGCCGAAGGCAGTGTGCGAGGCACCACCATGGTCAATGTCGTTGCCTCAGGCGCACCCATCCCGCCGGCGACATTGCTACGGCTGGCCGAGCTTGATGGGCGCATCGACGCCATCTGGGCGCGGATCGACACATTGCTGGGCATGACCGACACGACACCGGCCATGTCGCAGGCGGTAGCGCAGACCATGGACGCCTATCAGGTCGCGTTGCCGAAGCTCCATGGCATCGTGCGCGCCGCCAGTGCCGCGGGTGCCCCCTATCCCTTTTCCGTGGCCGAATTCCGCGCCTTGCAGACCCCCTTGCATGCCACTGTCGGCCAGTTGCGCGATGCAGCCGTCGCCGCCGCACTGGCCATTGCCGAGCGCGCCATAGAGACCCGCCAGCGCGGTTTCTGGCTCGCGGTCGGTGTCACCGTGGCTGCCCTGTCGCTGCTGGTGATCGGTGCCAGTCTCTTCCTGCAGCGGGTGGTCAATCCGTTGGGTGCCATCACCGCGACACTGACCCGCATCGTCAAGGGCGAACCAGCCACCATCGACTTTACGGCGCGCAAGGATGATATCGGCGACGTGGCGCGTGCCCTGGTGGAATTCCAGCGCTATGTGGAGGAGCGCGGCCGGCGCCAATCCGAGTATGAGATGCGGCAATTCCTGGAAACCATCATCGACGCGATGCCGGTCGCCATCAGCGTCAAAGACACATCCCTCCGCTATCGCTACGTCAACCGCTATCGGCGCCAGCTGATCACGGATGACGAAATCGACCTCATCGGCAGAACTCTGAGCGAAGTAACGAAGCCTGAACTGGCGGCGACGGTCGAAGAAGCCGACCGGCAAATCCTGGCAAGTGGCGAATCACAACATCTGGAACAGGTCTGGCCGGATCGTGATGGAAGACCGCGGGTGATCTGGTCGCTGAAGGCGCCGTTCAAGGATAGCGACGGTATTGCCCACGGTATCATCACCTGCGGCGTCGACATCACCCGGCTGAAGGAAGTCGAAGCGGAGCTGATCGCGCAGCGCGAAACCGCCGAGAGCGCCAATCGCGGCAAGACCAATTTCCTCGCCAATATGAGCCACGAATTGCGCACGCCCCTAAATGCCATCATCGGCTTTGCCGAGATGCTGGCGGGTGGCTATCTCGGCAAGCTCAGCAACCATCAACAGGACTATGTCGGGCACGTCTTGCAATCCGGCCAGCATCTCCTGCATGTGGTCAACGACCTTCTCGATCTGTCGCGCCTCGAAACTGGGCAGATCGATTTGCGGATCGCGCCGTGCAGCTTCGATCAGATCGCCGTTGCGGCCCTGGGACTGGTGCGACCGCAAGCGGACAAGTCCGGCATTTATCTGAGTTTCGCACCCAACGGTCTCAAATTGCTGGCCGACGAGCGAGCGCTTACCCAGATTCTCACCAACCTTCTCGGCAATGCCATCAAGTTCAACAAGGCCGATGGTCGCGTCGACTTGCGTGCCGAAAAGTGCAAGGAGGGCGTGCGTATTGCCGTCACGGATACGGGTATCGGCATGTCGGTGGCGGATTGCGGCAATGCCAGCCAGGCACTGGTCCCCACTGATGCCCATCACGCCCGGCCGAACGGCGGTGCTGGCCTCGGCCTTGCCATCTGCCGCCGTCTCCTGGAACGGTTGAACGGATCGCTGGAGATCGAGAGTGAGATCGGCGTCGGCACGACGGTCACCGTCATCCTGCCGGCCGAGCGCCGGTTGCCCGCCTCTTTGTCCCTTGCAGAAGCCCCTCTTGCAGAAGCCCCTCTTGCAGAAGCCCCTCTTGCAGAAGCCCCGGGCAGTTTGTCCTAAGGCCTGCTCAGATACTTCATCCCCGTATCGCACATCACGGTGACGATGGTGGCGCCGGGTGGCATCTGTTCGGCAAGGCGTAATGCTGCCACGACGTTGGCGCCCGTAGAGGTGCCGGCGAAGAGGCCTTCTTCGCGGGCGAGGCGCGGTATCATGGCCTGGGCTTCTTCCGTCGAGACACGCTCGATCGCATTGACGATGTCTGGCCGCCACAGGGGCACAACATAGCCTGCACCTATGCCGTCGATCTTATGGGCACCGGTTTTGCCGCCGGAAAGGACGGGAGACTCGGCCGGTTCGACGGCAATGATCTTGACAGCATTGTTGTAACGCCGCAGCGTTTCGCCGGTGCCGCGCAAGGATGCGGCCGTGCCGACGCTTTGCACAAAGGCATCGACCCGGCCATCCGCCTGCTTCCGGATTTCATCGGCCATCTGGTGATAGGCCGTGAGCTGGTCGCGATTGTTCATCTGGTCGGTCCAGAAGCTGCCGGTCTCAGCAGCGATGATCCGGGCGGCCTCGATCATGTCACGGGTGAGTTTCTCGGTCATGCGACCGCTGTCGCTCTTCACGATCTTCAGGCCAGCACCCAGCATTTTCATATGCGCGAGTTTTTCCGGAGCGAAGGCGTCGGAGGTCACGATATGAAGGGGGTAACCCTTGACCGCGCAGACAAGTGCCAGCGAGACGCCGGTGCTGCCGCCGGTATACTCGACCACCGACCCGCCTGGTTTCAGGCGGCCATCAGCTTCCGCCGCCGCGATCATGGCCAGCGCCATGCGATCCTTCATGCTGCCGGTCGGATTCTCGCCTTCCAGTTTGAGGAGGATGCGGGCGCCATTCGCGGGCGCGATCCGGCGCAGGGGCAGGAGACTGGTATGGCCGATGCACTGCAGGATATCCGAGGATAGGTCGCTCATGAGGACCCGCCTGTCTTTTCCTGCCGTGCCAGCCAGGCTTTGAGGGCGGCGGCATTGTTCCGCGCCTCATCGCGGGCGGCATAAAGAAGGGTGACGGCGCCCGCACGCAAATGGTCCCGCAGGATTTCGGCGGCGGCTTGCGCGGTGGTACTTTCCAGCTCCGCCGCATAGGCCGCGCAGAACCCATCCCAATCGTCCGACTTGCCGTGAAAACGCTGGCGCAGCGCGTGGCTGGGGGAGATGTCCTTCAGCCACAGATCGATCCTGGCCTTCTCCTTGGTGAGCCCGCGCGGCCACAACCGGTCGACCAGGATGCGTATCCCGTCAGCCGCCGTCGGTCTTTCATAGACGCGTTTCAGGTTCGGCAGTTTCATCTGGCACCTTCAATTCCAGAAAACCTATTTCCCCAGAAAGCTATTTCAATGTATCTACATATAATGTATATACATACATGTATGAGCCCAGCAAAACAACCCCACAAGACTCCTGCCGGCAAGCCACCGGCCCCAAAGACGCTGCACAGGGACGCCCGCACCCTGGTCACGGCCTGTGCCGGCTGGAACAGCCGGTTGGCCGCGCGGCGCATTACCTTGTTCCTCGACCGGGAACTGGCGGAAACCGGCCTGACCTCGGCGCAGATCGGCCTCATGGCGGAGATCGCCACCCTGGCCGACGACACGCTGGGTGCCTTGGCGCGGCGCACGGGGCTTGAGCAATCGACCCTGTCGCGCAATCTGCGCACGCTGGAGGGCGATGGGTTGATCGAGATCACGATCGTCGAGAGCGATCTGCGGCGGCGTGCCGTGTGGCTGACCGAGACGGGTGCCAGGCGGCTGGAGGCCGCCATCCCGGTCTGGCGACGGGCACAGGCAAAGCTCGCCAAGCACCTTTCCCCTGCTTTGCCGCAGCGTCTTGCCAAAGCGGCCGAGGCGCTTTCGATCTGACCAGCAAACTGATATGACGGTTCGGCGCAACTGGCTGGAATAGACGGCGTGCCGAATTGACATGAGAGTCTTCATCCTGACCGCCCTGGCGATCCTCGCATTCGCCGGCAATTCCCTGCTCACGCGCTGGGCTCTTGCGGGTTCCGACATCGGGGCTGCGGAATTTGTCGGACTGCGGCTGCTGTCAGGGGCTGTCATGCTGGCTTTGCTGGCGCTTCGGCACCGCGCGCGCCCAGCTATCCTGCCGCGCCGGGCCGATCTCGGCGGCATCATGGCCCTCCTCGTCTATGGCGAGGCCTTCACCTTTGCCTATTTGAGCCTGGGTGCCGCAACCGGCGCCCTCATTCTCTTTGCCACGGTCCAGTTGACGCTGGCCGTCATCGCCACCTTGCGCGGTGCACCGCCATCGGGCCGCGACCGTATCGGTCTCATCATTGCCTTTGCCGGCATGGCCTGGCTGCTGGCACCGGGCGCCACCACGCCACCCTTGGTCCCCGCCTTGCTGATGGGGCTGGCCGGCGTGGCCTGGGGTATCTACACCATGTTGGGGCGGGGTGCTGCAGATCCCTTCGCACGGACAGCACGCAACTTCATCGGTGCGGCACCCTTTGCACTTCTTGTCCTGCTGGCTGTGCCGCTGACCGCGCCCACGCGCGACGGCGTGCTCCTTGCTATCGCGTCTGGCGCCATTACCTCGGGCCTCGGCTATGTCATCTGGTATGCTGTCCTGCCAGACCTTAAAGTGGCCACCGCGGGTGCCGCGCAGTTGCTGGTGCCGGTGGTGGCAAGTGCCGGCGGCATTCTGTGGCTGGGTGAATCCCTGTCGCTGAAACTGGCGGCCGTCACGATCGTGATCCTGGGCGGTATCTGGCTGACGACTGGCGCCCCGAAGAAAACAGGCTGATAGCGGAACAATGACGCAGCACACCCTCCAAAAAGATAAATTGTTCTTCGCCCTCCTGCCGGACCCGGATGCCGGCGAACAGATGGCCGATCTGGCCAAGGACTGGCAATGGAACTTCGATTTGTCCGGCACGCCGGTACCGGTCGAACGGCTGCATGTCTCGCTCAAAGGCGTCGGCCGGTTTGATGGCCTGCCGGAGTCCGTCGTCAACGCTGCCAGGGAGGCAGGTACTGCGGTCCAGGGCGCGCCCTTTGAAATCACTTTCGATCAGCGCCTGAGTTTCAAGGGCGTACCCCATCCGCTCGTCCTGACGTGCAGCAGCGTCCCGCCCGCACTGCTGGCGTTGCGGGAGACATTGATGAAGGCCATGGCACAGGCTGGGCTCGGGGCAAGCAAGGCTGCGGCCTTCGTACCCCATGTGACACTGCTGCGCGATCCCAAGCCGCTCGCCCCCGCCCCTGTCGATCCGTCGATCAGCTGGCTGGTGCGCGAATTCGTCCTCATTCATAGCGTCGACGGTCAGGGGCACACGCATCTCGCCCGCTGGCCGTTGTAAAACCGACGCCGGGAACCAGCATCCATGATCCTTATCGGCCAGTATGATTCGCCCTTCGTGCGGCGCGTCGGCATTGCGCTTACACTTTATGGCCTGCCCTTTGAACACCGGCCCTGGTCGGTGTTCGGCGACGCGGACAAGATCCAGCCCATCAATCCGCTGATCCGTGTGCCGACCCTGGTGCTGGACAATGGCGAGGTGCTGATCGACAGCCATATCATGCTCGATTATCTCGACAGCCTCGTGCCAGCGACGCACGCGATGTTCCCAAGGGCCGAGCCCGCCCGGCACCAGGCACTCAAGGTCGCCAGTTTGGCGACGGGCCTGGGCGAAAAGGCCGTCAGCCTCTTTTATGAGAAGCGGCTGCACACTGTGGCATCCGATATCTGGACCAATCGCTGCCGCAGCCAGATCGAGGCGGTGCTCGGCGCCCTTGAGGCCGACCGGGCCCAGCGTCCCGGCGCTTACTGGTTCGAGGACCGCATCGGTCATGCCGACATCGCCGTGGCCGTCGCCCTGCGGTTCCTGACCGAGGCACATCCGGGACTGATATCCATGGCAGCCTTCCCGTCTCTTGGCGCTCATGCAGCGCGGCTGGAGGCGCTGCCGGTCTTTCAATCCATCGCCCAGGCCTTCATCGCGCCGGCATAACAGGAACCGTTCAATGGCCACGACGCTCTATGGCATCAAGAATTGCGACACCATGAAGAAGGCCAGGACCTGGCTCGACGATCGCGGCATCGCCTATGATTTCCATGACTACAAGGTGTCCGGCATCGACAAAAAGCATCTGGAAGGATGGTGCAAGGAGCTTGGCTGGGAAACCGTGCTCAACCGTGCCGGCACCACTTTCCGCAAGCTGCCGGAAGCCGACAGAGAAAATCTCACCACTGCCAAGGCGATCGGCTTGATGCTGGCGCAGCCCTCAATGATCAAGCGCCCGGTGCTGGAGCACGGCAACCAGCTATTGATCGGCTTCAAGCCGGATCTCTACGCGGCCAAGCTCGCCTGACACATAAATACGCTCAATCCCGGTCCGGTGCGCCCAGCGGGAAATACGAGCGATAGGGCCACGCCTCATCGACAGCGCGTGCAAAGGATGGCCGTGCCAGCAGGCGCTTGCGGTAAGCATGAAGATGGGCGAACTCCGGCGCGATCGCGTGGGTCCAATCGGCGTAGAACAAAGCGGGGGCTGCGGCACAATCCGCGAGGCTGAACGCATCGCCCACCGCCCAGATGCGGCCTTTCATATGGTTGTCAAGCCACTGATAGATCGTCTCCAACATCGTCTTCGCCTCCGAGACACCATAGGGGTCCCGGTTCTCTGGCGTCCGGAGACTGTCAAAGACGCATCTCTGCAGCGGGGTCGAGACATAATTGTCGAAGATGCGGTCCAGGCGGCGCACATCGAGCGCTGCCTGGGGGTCGGCCGGTATGAGCTTCACCGGTCCTGGATGATGAAGGTCGAGATGCTCGACGATAATGCTGGCCTCCATCACCGTCCGGCCACCGTCGACCAGCAGCGGAAACTTCTTGATCGGCCAAAGTGCCTCGAAGTCGCGCCCGGTCTGTTCGTCGGTCCATAGCACCTTGAACTCGAAGGGGATCGCATTCTCGTAGAACGCGATCAGGGCCTTCTGCGTGTAGGACGAGAATGGATGGCCATAAAGCTGCAGCGCCATGGATGCCTCGCGATTAACTGGTTGTTATTAGCAATCGGTCTAACACTATCCAGACCGATTTCATTATGCAAGCGGATTTTGCCCGAATAAGCGCGCCCCGGATGCGGGCAAGGTGCCTTGCCGGCCCTGCAAAACCTACCCAAGATGGCCGCCAAATGGATGTCCGGGGTGCAGAACATGGACCAAAAGGCATTGGAGCAACTTCTGCAGCGGGCGGCCACCCATGCCATCCGTTATCGCAGCAATGTCGGTGCGGGATTTCAGGGCGCCAGACGCTCGTTCCTCGACCAGCGTAAGACCTTCAGCGAGCCGGTCCCCGAAACCGGTACCGACGGTGCCGGTCTCATCGACCAGTTGGTACAGGATGCCGAACCCGGCCTCAATGTCATGACCGGCCCGCGCTTTTTCGGTTGGGTCATCGGCGCCTCACATCCCGTTGGCGTCGCCGCCGATTGGCTGACCAGCGCCTGGGGCCAGAATGCGGGCAATCATGTGGCCGCGCCCGCAGCAGCGGCGGTCGAAGCCATCGCCGCCGGCTGGCTGCTGGATCTTCTCGATCTGCCGCGCGAGAGCTCCGTGGGCTTCGTGACGGGTGCCACGGTCGCCAATTTCGTCTGCCTCGCGGCGGCGCGCAGCGAGGTGCTGCGCCGCGTGGGATGGGATGTAGAGGCCGCCGGCCTCTTCGGTGCCCCGCCGATCGCGCTCATCATCGGCGACGATGCGCACACCACGGTCTTTTCCGCGTTGCAGTTCTTGGGGTTGGGCCACGACCGCGTCCGGCGCGTGAAGACCGATGCACAAGGCCGCATGATCGTCGCCGACTTTGCGACAGCCATGTGCGAGGTCGCAGGCCCGAGTATCGTCATCCTGCAGGCAGGCCAGATCAACACCGGCGCCTTCGACAATTTTGCCGAACTCATTCCACTCGTGCGCGAAAAGGGCGCCTGGGTTCATGTCGACGGCGCGTTCGGCTTGTGGGCACGCGCCAATCCCGACCTCAGGCATCTCGCGGCGGCGATCGAGACCGCCGATTCCTGGGCGACCGATGGCCATAAATGGCTGCAGACGCCCTATGATTGCGGCTATGCGATCGTCCGTGATGAAGTGGCGCATCGGCGCGCCATGACCATCGCCGCAAGCTATCTGCCACCAACGCAGGAAGGGGAGCGCGACCCCAGCCACTATGTGCCGGAACTATCGCGCCGGGCGCGCGGCTTTGCCACCTGGGCTATCATCAAGCATCTGGGACGCCAGGGGATCGCCGCGATGATTGGGCGCCATTGCCGGGTCGCGCGGCTGATGGCCGACCAATTCACGGCCGAGCAAGGCATCACAGTCCTGAACGATGTAACGCTTAATCAAATGCTGCTGCGCTTTGGCGCCGACGAAGCGCCGGATCAAGCAGACCTTCTCACGCAACAGACCATTGCCCGCATCCAGCGCGACGGCATCTGCCTTGCCGGTGGTGCCAAATGGCGTGGGCAGCAGGTGATGCGCCTCTCCATCATCTCCGGCGAGACGAATGAAGTGGAAGGCCGCACGGCTGCCGACGCGATCTGCGCGGCCTGGCGCATCGTGCGCCAGCAGCCGCGCTGATCGTCCGCTTTAATGAGCCGCCGCGGCTTTGACTTCGGCTAGATGCTTGGTCGAAGCGAGATATTCCGCCAACGTCAGTGCCTTTTTGCCGGTGAGATGTTCGACGTCATGCGTCACCACATCCAGCAAACCCTTGGCGCGGGCAGCTTCGATGCCGCCAATGGCATCGACCACGAAATCCGGCAGGCCGGCTCCCTTGAGCGCACCATTATACTGTTCCTGAGTCACATCGACGGCAGCGACCTTCTTGCCGAAGACCTGGCCGATGATAGCAGCCACCTCTGCCGGCGTTTGCGATGCGGGACCCGTCGCCTGATAGAGGAAGCTGTCATGGCCCTGCGCTGCCAGCAAAGCCGCAGCAGCGGCGGCCACGTCGCTGCGAGCGACATTGCCAGCGGGTGTCGGCGCGGTCGCGGCATAGACGCCAGCACTCAAGGCATAGGCGATCGTGCCCATCCACAGATTGTCGTAATACATGCCCATGCGCAGGATGGTCCACGCCAGGCCCGAGGCATAGATCGCCTGTTCGGTCTCGAGATGTGCGGCAAAAAGATCCTGTCCGCGATGCGCACCCACGGTCGAGATGTAAATGACGTGCTTCACGCCGGCCGCCTTGGCCGAGGCCACCGCCGCCTTATGCTGCGGCGTGCGGATGCCGGGACGCAGATCATTGCCCGGGATGATCAGCAAGCGGTCGATGCCCTTGAAGGCCGCCGTCAGTTCGGCCGGCTTGTCGAAATCGCCGGCCCGAACCGCAATGCCCTTGGCGGCATAGGCCGAGAGCTTTTCCGGGCTCCTGGTAATGGCGACAATGTCCTTGGGCGTCACACCTTTCGCCAGCAGATTGTCCAGCACCTGGCCACCCAATTGGCCGCCCGCACCCGTTACACCGATGGTCATGTCCGTCTCCTTGAGAGGCGCGAAAGATCTGTTGCGCCGGCCGAATTTCGTGTATGTTACCGATCAGTAACATTCATACTGTTACCGATCGGTAACATAGCCGTCAAGAGACATTTCATGACCGCGCGAAAAACGCTGCCGCTCGCCAGAAAATCTTTCCCCGTGCTGGAAAAATCGGAGTTGCCGCCGCGCGCCAGAATTCTCAAGGCCGCCCATGAACTGTTCTATGGCCAAGGCATCCGCGGCGTCGGCGTCGAGGCGGTAGCTGCCACAGCAGACACCAACAAGATGACGCTCTATCGCCACTTCACCTCGAAGGACGAATTGGTCGCTGCATATCTGCGCGAGGTGGCGGCCGAAATCGAAGGCAGCTGGGACCAGGCCGGCCTTGCACATAAGAATGATCCGCGCGGGCACATCCTCGCGTGGCTGGCCGAGACGGGCCGCCAGATGGAACGGCCGGAGAGTCGCGGCTGCCCGATCACCAACGCCGCCATCGAACTGCCGGAGCCCACGCATCCTGGCCGCCAGGTGATCGAAGAACATAAGAAAGGCATGCGCCGCCGCTTTGCCGAGAATTGCCGCAAGGCCGGCCTCAAGCGCGCCGACATGATCGCCGACCAATTGCTGATGCTGCTTGATGGCGCCGGCGTCTCACTGCAGACCATCGGCCGCGCCGACAGTCCCACCGCCTCGCTCCTGCGTCATGCCGAATGGCTGCTGGGGGTCGAAGAGGCGGAAAAGTAAGGCAGCTGCAATCGCTGTGCTTTTGTGATTGCGGCGACTTGCAGGTCCTCTATCATTCGGCGTCCAAAGAACGGATTGATGCCGAACAACCCATGCACCCTCTATTGCAAACTGTCCTTACCCTGTCGCTGCTCCTCGCCGCGGGACCATTGCGGGCGGAGGAGGTGTTGACGCAGGGGTCATCATTTGCGACAGCTACCCGGGAGCAGGTCGGGGAGCAGTGGACCGTTGCACCCGAACTCTACCAAGCGTGCCCAGATACGTTTGACATGCGCATTTCCTTGGCATCCGATGGCAAAGTCACCGGCACCGAGATGTTGACGCCCGCCGACCCGCGTGACGCTTGCGTGGCCATCCGCGAATCTGCAAGGCGGGCGATCTTGAAAGCGAGCCCCCTCAAGCTACCTCCGGGCCATACCTTCTCCGCTCTCAAAATCCACTTCGACCCATCGATGCCGTGATTATGCGAAGAGGTGCGACGTTCAAGTATTTTCGCCACACCCTGATGGCGCTTGCACTGCTCTGCGTTGCCTGTACCCAAGGAGATCATCTCGGCCAGGCCGTGCATGCACCAAAGCCACCGGCTGACTACGTCTATATTGGCAGCGGCGATACCAGCGAAGAAAAGAAAATCGACGTCAATGTCAATTTCGACCTGATGAAGTCGAAGGACCCGGACAGCAATTTATCGCTACTCTTTGGTATGATCTTCGCCGGCTCCGTCAGCGACGCAAAGCCTGTCACCGCCAGCAGCAAGGGGACCGGGCTCAGCCATCTCGACCCGATCCTCTTCGATTCCGTGGAAGACAGTGCTGAACTGGATGCTACCGCCAACTATCTCGCTGCCCGCTTTCCTGATCGGGATAAGGTGATCGGTCATCTTTTCCGCAGCCCCACACAGCGCTATCTGGTCTGGACAATCTTCGAGACGGATGCCGGCAACAACGCGCTTCTGTTCGATGTCACAAGATGGGCCGCTTTCAAGCGCAAGATATATGCCCAATAGAGACGGCCCGGAACGGACCTTGCCATGCCGGCGCGGCCGCGAAATTGAGCGGCGCAGGTCGAGAAGAACGCCGCAAGCATCATGAAGATCGCCGTCTACACCATCGCGCTCAATGAAGAGCCGTTCGCGCGGCGCTGGGCGGATTCTGCTGTCGATGCCGACTATCGCATCGTCGCAGATACCGGTTCCACCGACGGCACGGTCGCCAGATTGCACGACGCCGGGGTGGACGTGCACAAAATCGCGATTGCACCCTGGCGCTTCGATCAGGCGCGTAACGCAAGTCTTGCCTGCGTACCGGTTGATGCCGACATCTGCATTGCGCTTGATATGGACGAGGTACTCGTGCCCGGATGGCGTGCAGCGCTGGAAGCAGCCTGGGCGTCCGGCACCACGCGCCTGCGCTACCATTTCGTCTTGAACTGGGACACCAAGGGCCGGCCGAAGATCTGCTACTTCGCATCCAAGATTCATCAGCGTCACGCCTATGTGTGGAAGCATCCTGCCCACGAGCTGATCTATCCCCTGCCCGGTATAGCCGAGCAGCTGGCATGGACCGAACAGCTGCATATCCATCAGCATGCCGATGCCAGCAAATCGCGCGGGCAGTATCTGGATTTGATGGCCCTGGCGGTACGGGAGGATCCAGCCGACGACCGCTGTGCGCATAATCATGGCTTCGAGCTGATGCAGCATCGGCAGTACGAGGCGGCCATCGCCGAACTCAACCGCCACCTCGCTTTGCCGAGCGCCACGCGCCGGGCCGAACGTGCTGCTTCCCTGCGCTATATCGGGCGCTGCCACGTGGCACTTGGCCGGCCTCGAGAAGCGCGTGCCGCGTTCGAGCGGGCTTGCACTGAAGCGCCGGAGGCGCGCGAGCCCTGGTACGATCTTGGCAAGTTCTGCATGGCGCAGAAGGATTGGGTGGGCGGGATCGACGCGGCCCGCCAGATGCTGGCCATCACTGAAATGCCGCGCGACCATGTTCACATCATGAAGGCCTGGGGTGTGGCACCGTATGATATCGGCAGCTTGTGCGCCTATTACGCCGGAGAAACGGAGCTGGCGCGAGACTGGTTGACCAAGGCGCTGGAACTTGAGCCGGACAATGCGCGTCTGATCAAGAACGGCGGCTGGATCTTCGGGCAATAAGAATGGAATTGCCAAAAATGGCCAGCAAAAGGGGCAGTCAAGTCGCCTTGGCTGCCCCAGTTTGGCCCCCACCGGATCGTCGCCCTTTTCGGGATCGCCGCCCCTAGATCGGGAGAATGTAAGACCGGCCTATGCCGCTTCGGATTTGCGGTGATAGGCGATGCCGCAATGATGAGCGCAATAGGGCCGGCCGGCTTCCGCGACGTCGCCGCAGAAATGGAAGCCCGGCTGCTTGGGATCACCCACCGGCCAGGAGCAGGATTTCGACCCCGCCTGGGCTGCGACACGAGGTGCCGCCGGCGCCTTCGGCACGGCGATTTCTGCAGCGCGGGGCTCGACCTGAACGTCCGGCGCATGGGCGGTTGCTGCAAAGCGGTTTTCCGACTGCCCGCCCAACTGGGCACTGGGCGCAGGCTGGCTGGCATGCGTCACCGCATGGCGGGCCGGCGGCATCGGCGCCAGGCTTGGCTGCTGCCGACGCTGGGCCGCCGGCTTGCGGCGAGGAGCTGCCGCTTCGGCACCTTCGCGCTTGATCGGCGACGGCCGGCCGGTGAGGCCCAGGCGATGCGCCTTGCCGATCACCGCATTGCGGGTGACGCCGCCCAAAAGTGTCGCAATCTGGCTAGCCGTCTGACCCTGGCCCCAGAGCTTGCGCAGCATATCAATCCGCTGTTCGGTCCATTCCATGATGTCTTCTCCCCACCGGTTCTGTGCTGGCGATATGGCTGGCGCCATAAGCCATAAAGGCGGGGCCAGCTCAAGATATTGAGTGGCCGTCATTTCACCGCACAAGATGCGGGGAGGCAAGAGGGGAAAATCAAAATGTTGTGGATAACACCAGATTCTATTGGAACATATGGTGTTCGACCCACATTATCGGCGACAGGATCGAACCGTGGCACGACCCGCCTGCGTCCTTTCGCCCATCGATCCCCCCGGTCTTAAGTGATCCAGCCTAATCCACCAGGTTCAGCTGGCGGTCGAGGAGGTCGATCAATTCGGGGAGGCGGCGCGAGGATTTGATCTGCCGCTTGCCGGCGAGGAGGATGTAATTGGGATCCTTGTCGCCCCGCAGCAAGACCTTGGTAATGGCGAAGGTCGGCTGCTCCTGAGCCCGCCGGTAGACCGAGAACACCGCCATATTGCTGCGATGGTCGATGGCGTAATCGCGCCAGACGGCATGCGCCACCTTACGGCTGTAGATCCCCAGCAAAAGATTGAGTTCGTCGCGGTTGAAGAAAACCCGGCGACCCTGGCGGCGGTAATCATTAAGAAGGACGAGCTGCGCCATTCGGTCCTTATGCTCACTGAGACGACTCGGCCTTCACCAGAGTCCGAGTAAAGTGTCGCCCAAAGTCGGGAATCCGTAAAGCACCGATCGCCAAAAACGGCGCGTCAGCGCGCATAGGGATAGATGTCGACCTCGGTGGTGGCGGTCCGGTCCGGGGTGTCGTAGCACACCACGCTGGCGAGATGCTGGTAGCAATAGCCCGGATAGGGCCGGTTCTTTTCGGCCTGTTCCTGGGCCATTTCGGCCGCTGTCCGGCAGTATTTGCCCGTCTTGGTGTAATCGATGAGCGAGCAATCGTCGCCCGTGGCAATGGAGGCCAGATGGTCGGAGGCGGTCTTGCCGGTCTGATTCAGCGCCACCCCTTCGACCACGGCATAGGCTGTGGTGCCGGAAATAAATGCTGGAATCGCGGTGGTATCGCAGCCCGGCAGAATGAGTACCGCCGCCAGCAATCCCAGCCACACACCCGCTTGGTTCTTGTCTTGCCGTGCCATCGCCGCTACCCGCCCTCTCGCTTCATTCGGTCCTGACCTCAGGGTAAAGCAATTCCCGTTCCAACCCCGCGCTCCAGGCCCGTCCCCGGCCGCCATCGCCAACACCGTCGCCAGCGCCATCCCTGGCACCAAAGCACGCGCCGGCTGCGGCAAAGCGTTGGTTGGCAAGGCGCAGGCCTTGCCTGTATGTTAGCCCGCAAATAACCGCCCTGGGAGCATGTTCCGGGGCCCAATAAATGTGCCTTACGGGGTTCCAGGGGTCATAAGTGGCTGATATCTTTCAAGAAGTCGACGAGGATCTGCGCCGCGATACAGCGAGCGCCATGTGGGCGAAATACCAGAATCTTGTCTATGGGCTGGTGGCGCTGATCATTCTGGGTACCGCCGCCGTTACCGGCTGGCAGATCTATGACCGCCAAGCGCGGGAAAAGGCCGGAAACGCCTATCTTGCAGCCTTGCAGGCGGCCCAGCAGGACCCGAAATCGGCACCCCAGGTGCTGGGCGAACTGGCTCATGCCGGCGGCCCCTTCGCCGACCTCGCCCGCTTCGACCTTGCCCATGCCGCTTTGAAGGCCGGCGACAAGCAGGGGGCCCTCGACCTTCTCACGACAATGGCGGGCGATGCCAGCTTTGCAGCACCGCTCAAAGGCGCTGCAGCCCTCATGGGCGGCTATGTGGCGCTTGATCTCGGCAAGGCCGATGCTGCCTTGGCGCTGGCCCAGCCGCTCACAGCGGATGGCCAGCCCTACCGCCTGTCCGCGCTGGAAATCACCGGCCTTGCCGCCTATGCGACCGGCGACAAGGCGAAGGCCAAGGAAATCTTCCAGGGCCTTGATGATGTCTTCAAGAAAGAAGCAGCCGCGGGCATCGACACAGCACCGGCCAATCTTCGCAACCGGGTCACCATCATGCTCGACCGTCTCGCCGATTGATCGGCGAGCGGGCGATGCACAGCAGGATCGAACCCAAAATGATTGATGGCGACATGATGGCGACACGGCTCACCACCAAGCCCGCCCAAGGTGACAAGCGGCGAGGCAATCGGGTTATGGCTTTGCTGAGCGCGGGCCTCGCCTGCTCGCTGCTGCTGGTGGGTGCCTGCGACAAGAGCAAGGTGCCGCTGCCGGGCGATCGCGTTTCGGTGTTGCAGCTCAACAGCGATCTCTCTGCCGACCCGACCCTGAGCGATATCGCCGTGCGCCTGCCCAAACCCTATGTGAACAAGGATTGGGCCCAAGTCGGTGGCAACCAGTCTCACGCCATGTATCACCTGCAGGCAGGCTCCGACGTGTTGCAGGAAGTCTGGTCGGCCGATATCGGCTCTTCGGCCGATTCCGCCAACCGCCTGCTGGCCGAACCGGTGATCGCCGACAACATCATCTATACGCTCGACGCCGAAAGCCTGGTGCGTGCCTTTGACGCCACCACCGGCCAACGGCTGTGGCAGGCTGATTTTACGCCAGACGACGAGGATGACGATCTTTTCGGCGGCGGCATCGCTGTCGCGGAAGGCAAAGTCTTCGTCACGACACCCTATGCCAAGGTTTATGCCCTCGACGCCAAGACCGGCGCCTTCATATGGGCAGGCAAGGCACCAGCACCGATGCGCGCCGCCCCCGCGGTCAGTGACGGCCGCGTTTTCGTGACCACCATCGACAATCAGCTGGTGGCCTTTGCCACCGATGACGGCCGCAGACTGTGGTCGAATGCCGGTGTCGAGGAAGCCGCCGGCCTGCTGGGTGGCTCAACCCCGACTGTGCTGGGCAACGTCGTCGTTGCCGCCTACACCTCCGGCGAATTGCTGGCCTTCGACGTGGTCAACGGGCACTCGCTGTGGACCGACAGCCTCGCTGGCAAGGCGCGCACCTCGTCGGTCGCCGCCCTTTCCGACATCCGCGGCCGGCCGGTGATCGACCGCGACCGCGTCATTGCGATCGGCAATGGCGGCGTCATGGCGGCAATCGATTTGCGCCGTGGCGAGCGCTATTGGGACAAGGATCTGGGCGGCACGCAGATGCCCTGGGCCGCCGGCGATTTCGTCTACATCCTGACCTCACAGAGCGAAGTGGTGTGCCTCACCCGCGACGAGGGCAAGATCAAATGGCTGACAGCCCTGCCGCCTTTCGAGGACATGGTGGATCGTGAAGATCCGATCTATTGGTCAGGTCCGGTCCTGGTTGGCGACCGCCTGCTCATCACCGGGTCGAACGGGCTCGCTCTGTCCATTTCACCCTATACCGGCGCATTGCTCGGCAAGCAGGAGCTGCCCGACCGTTCGCACCTGCCGCCGGTGGTGGCAAACGAGATGGTCTATATGCTCTCGGACGACGCCGACCTCATCGCGCTCAAATAGTTTTAGCGCCCGGTAGAACTTCCGGGTTTTTATTGATCGGCACTTAATCTGATGTCTTTGACCGTCGCCATTGTCGGCCGCCCCAATGTGGGCAAGTCGACATTGTTCAACCGTTTGATCCGCAAGCGTCTCGCCATCGTCGACGACACGCCGGGCGTCACGCGCGACCGGCGCTATGGCGAAGCGCATCTGGGCGACCTCACCTTTACCGTAATCGATACCGCGGGTCTCGAAGACGCGGTCGACGACAGTCTCGAAGGGCGCATGCGCCAGCAGACCGAAGCTGCGATCAACGAGGCCGACGTCACCTTGATGGTGTTCGATTCCCGCGCCGGTATCACGCCATTGGACGAGCATTTCGCGCGCATCATCCGCAAGATGAAGAAGCCGGTCATTCTCATCGCCAACAAGGCTGAAGGCCGCGCTGGCGCCGGTGCCGTCAACGAAGGCTTCAGCCTGGGGCTGGGCCAGCCGTTGCCCCTCTCCGCCGAACATGGCGAGGGACTGGGCGATCTCTTCGACGCCCTTGAGCCATTTGCCCTCAAGAAAGCGGGCGAAGAATCAGGCGCTCATCTCGATGCCGATCTCGAGGAAGTGGCGCCGCTCGATCTCGACGAGGACACGGGCGAGGATGATTTCGTCGAAGCCCCGCCGGCGCCCAAGCATATGCAGCTCGCCATCGTCGGCCGCCCCAATGTGGGGAAGTCGACGCTGGTAAATGCACTCCTCGGTGAAGAGCGGTTGCTGACCGGACCTGAAGCCGGCATCACCCGCGATTCCATCGCCATCGATTGGGAATGGCAGGGCCAGGCGATCCGCTTGATCGACACGGCGGGCCTCAGGCGTCATGCGCGCGTGGTCGAGAAGCTGGAGCGTCTCTCTGGCGCCGATACCCGCCGCGCCATCCAATATGCCCATGTCGTCGTCCTGGTGCTCGACGGCAATGACATGCTGGAAAAACAGGACCTCACCATCGCCAGGCAGGTGGTGGAGGAAGGTCGCGCCCTCATCATCGCCGCCAACAAATGGGATGCGGTCGAAGACAAGAACGGCGCCCTCAAAAAGCTGCACGACCGTATTGAATGGTCACTGCCGCAGGCCAAGGGCATTCCCGTCATCACCATGAGTGCCATGACCGAACGCGGCCTTGATAAGCTGATGGCCGCGGTGCTCGAGATCTACCAGACTTGGAACAAGCGGGTCTCGACCTCGAAACTCAACCGGTGGCTCGCTGAGATCACCGCGCAACATCCGCCGCCCTTGGTGAGTGGCCGTCGCATCAAGATCCGCTACATGACCCAGATCAAGACGCGTCCACCCACCTTCGCGATCTTCGCCTCCAAGGCGGACGATCTGCCGGAATCCTATCACCGCTACCTGGTGAAGAGCTTGCGCGACGTGTTCGATCTGCCGGGCACGCCCATCCGCCTGCTGATGCGCCGCACGGACAATCCCTACGACACGGACCGGGAATAAAACCCGCGCGCATTAATTCTCTCTTTACGATTGCGGAATCAAAATTCTCCGATAGCAAACAGCTCGGAGAAAACCTTATGGATTCAGCCTTTCTTGCATTTGATACGCTTTTGAAAGTCGAAAGCCTCGCGAATTATCAATCAGTCCTGCAGCTGGGCGTCGGCCTCAACGTTGTGCTTTCCGGCTATTCCGAACTTCGCCAGAAGTTGGAGTCTGAAATCGAAGAGAAAACCAGCCTCGCTGAAGATCGCATAAAGCAGATCATGTGCCACCGGAAGGAACAGCTTTCGCTCGATTCCAAGAATCAGCGCAGCCGGGACAAGCTGGAACGTGCTCAAAAATACAAAGATAAACTGTCAGAATTTAATTCGGACTACTACGGTGCAAGGACAATATGGCGAAGGAAAGATCAGTTGTTCCTTTCCTTATTGTTGTGCTCTGCGTCCCTATGCCTTTTGTTCTTGCTCGCGTCCAGCTCTTCGAGTTTAGCGATCAAAGCACCTGCCGTCTTGCTGCTGGCATTATCATGCCTGTTGTACTGCCCAGCCGTTGGAGCAATTGTCAGAGCGCTATGGCTCTCTGGCAGCGTTCGCAGAGGATATAGAGCGAAAGCCATGTATGTCACGGGCCAGGTCACCAAGATGTACAATGCCGATTTCAGGCAATTCAATTCCGCCGGTATCGAGCCAAACCAGCATTAGTCCGTGCAGCCTTGGATAAGCTAGCGGCCCTGAGCGGGACCAAGCCGCATTTGGCCGATGTGTCGCTCAGGTCCCGGCTACCTCGCCCCGCCGCCATCCATGACGATGGTCTGGCCGGTGATGTAGCTGGCACCGGCGAGCAGATAGAAGATCGTCTCGGCATAGTCCTGCGGCGTGCCGGCGCGCTTGAGGGGTAGTTTGGCGACCGTCTCGGCCAGTGCCGCGGGATCGAATTTGCAATCCCAACCGGACCCATCCACGACATTCGGTGCGATCGCATTGACGCGCACTTCCGGTCCCATGGCATAGGACCATTCAGTGGTGAGCAGGATGAGCGCCGCCTTGGTCGAGGCATAGACGCTGGAGGATGCTCCATAGCCAAGGCCGGCAGTTGAGGCGACATTGACCACGGCACCCCGGCTCTTCTTCAGATAGGGTGCCGCGGCTTTGAGGCAACGATAGGGACCGATCTGGTTGATGGAAACCAGCTTCGCCCAGAAGGCTTCATCCATGCGGGCAAAATCGTCGACCGGGATCGGCGCGTTGGTGCCCGGCGTACCGGCATTGTTAACGAGATAGTCGAGCCTTCCATAATGGGCGACTGCCGCCTCGATCATCGCTACCACGTCGTCCGGCTTCGAGACATCGCCGGGAAACGCCGCCACGTCATGACCCAGTGCCGTCAACCGCGCAACCTCAGCCGCGAGGCGTGGATTGCCGTGGAGATCGTTGATCGCAACCTTGGCCTTGTTGGCGACCAGCCGTTCGACCGTGGCAAGCCCGATCCCTGATGCTGCCCCCGTGACGAAGGCCACTTTGCCCGATAGATCGGCGCTGATCATGCTGTCATCCCCCATCATGCAAAACCTCCCCAGTCGTAGCTGGGGAGGTTTTCATCTGTCAAATATGATACTGCGTCAGGCACGATCGAGATTGCGCCACAGATTGATGCCAAAGCAGACGATTCCGATGACGGTGACGACCGAGAAGATGCCGGCCAACGGCTCGCCGATCTCAGGATAGCCGGCATGAAGGAGGGCCACGCCGAGCAGCATCAGCGGCGCACCGATATTGTGAAACCAGAAATGCACCTGGGCCAGGCGCGTCGCCGCAAGGTGTGGCTTCAGCAGATAGATGCAGCCGATGATGCCAAAGCTGACCCAACCCAGCAGATTGAGATGGGCGTGCACGGCGACCTGAGAGAAATCCTGCGTCGCACCCATGAAGGCGCCGAGACAGACGGCGAGAACGAAATAGAGTGCGGCGATCTTGAGCAGTCGGTGGGCCATTTTTCGGTATCCCCTTTTGCGGCTGGTGGCGTTGCATGTGCCACGGGCTTATCGCGCAAATGCCCTCCCCGGCAGTGAACGCGATCACAATAATCATGGCATATTTCGTTGCTGGACGAAGCATCAATTGGCTGCGGCAGGTTAGAAAGGACCAGTCCAACCGGGAGAAAAGCCATGTCCGTCACCGTCTTTATCCGCTACCAGATCGACCCCTTCCAGTTGGAAGCGTTCCGGGAGTACGCCGAAAATTGGGGGCGTATCATCCCGACCTGCGGTGGGCATTTGATCGGTTATTTCCTGCCCCATGAAGGCACCAACGACATCGCCTGGGGGCTGATTTCGTTGCCCGATCTTGCCGCCTATGAAGCCTATCGGGCGCGCCTGCGGAAAGACCCGGCCTCACGCGCCAACTTTGCCCTGGCGCGGGAAAAACGTTTCATCCTGCGCGAAGAACGGACATTCTTGGGCGACGTCACCGGCACACGCGACCGGATGCCAGCAGCCGAGGGAGAGCCAGCATGATCGCCATCATCTTCGAAGTGGAACCGGCCGAGGGCCATCGCGACGCCTATCTCGACATCGCGGCCAAACTGAAGCCGGAGCTTGAGAAGATCGACGGCTTCATCTCAGTCGAGCGATTCCAAAGCATCACCAACCCGGGCAAGATGCTCTCGCTCTCCTTTTTCCGCGACGAGCAGGCGGTCATCGCGTGGCGCAATCTTGAAGCGCATCGCAGCGCGCAGGCGGCCGGACGCGGTGGTATCTTTGCCGGTTACCGCCTGCGTGTGGCGCAGGTGCTGCGCGATTACGGCCTCACCGAGCGCGCGGAAGCGCCCGGTGATAGCCGCAAGGTGCATGGATGAAGGTGCTGGCTAGGCGCGCGCGTCGCGCGCGACATAGCTCCAGAAATTGATCGCCAGCGCGACGGCACCCAGAGCCAGGGCTGCCATCCCGATCATGGCCAGCAAATGCCCGGTCGCAAATGCATCCAGCTGGGTCATGGTGAGGCCGATGAGCAGCACCGGCAGGCCGATCATATGGAGCCAGAAATGCGCCAGCGCGAAAACCGTCTCGGTGAGCGCCGGGCGGATGAGATAGATCGCCCCGACAAGGCCGAGGCTGAGCCAACCGAGCGCGCCGATATGGGCATAGACCACGCCCAGCCGGTAATCGGCGATGAGCCCCATATGAAACCCCAGCGCTATCCCCAGCACGAAATAGATCGCCGAAACACCCAGAAGAATGCGTGCCATGAAAACCCCCGCGCCTGAAATTGCGTGGTGGCTCAACCAGGCAACTGCGATTTCGTTCCCGCGTGGGCGAAAGCCCCCTCTCCCCGACCCTCCCCCACGTTGGGGGGAGGGAGTGCCGCTGAGTTCGCTTCAACGGCAGTGTTCAACCTCGCTTTGATTCCCTCCCCCCAACGTGGGGGAGGGTTAGGGAGAGGGGTATCTGTCAGATCTAATGCTTATGCCCGCAACCACCGCTGCCACAGCTGCCGCCGTGGTCATGCGCCGGCGCCTTTGCGGCGCGGGGGTCGCGGCTGAGGCCGTGTTGCTTCAGTGCATCGAGATAGCCTTGCCAGATCTGCGCCTGGTCGCGGCCGAGATCATAGAGATAGCGCCATGAGAAGATGCCGGTATCGTGCATGTCGTCGAACTGGATGCGGATGGCGTAATGGCCGACCGGTTCCACCGCCATGATGCCGACATCGCGCCGGCCCGGCACGATGGTCTTCTGGTTCGGACCATGGCCTTGTACCTCGGCGGAAGGACTTTCCACGCGCAGCAGTTCGGCCGGATATTGGAAAACCTTGCCGTCATCGAACTCGATCTCGATGAGCTTTTCCGCCTGGCGATGGCGGATCTCGACCGGCCAATGCTCCGTGCCCATGGAATCGGTCATGTCACTCATCCACGTCGAGCGGCCGCGCCTCGTCGACCAGCATGATCGGAATACCGTCGCGGATCGGGTAAGCGAGGCCTGCGGCCTTGCTGATCAGCTCCTGCTTCTGCCGATCAAAGACCAGCGGCCCCTTGCTCACCGGGCAGACCAGGATCTCAAGCAGCTTGGGATCGATCAGAATGTCGTTCTCGGGCACGGGATTTCCTATCTCAATGCGGCCAGTCTCAATGCAACCGGTGTTCGCCGCCGCTGGCGGTGACACCGTGAACCTCGAACAAGGCCACCATCATTTCGACGACGGCATCGAGATCGGGGCATTCCAGCAGCGATTGTTTTTCTTCCGGATCGAGCGGCGACATCTGCGCCATGGCGACGACCAGTTCGTCATCCGCCACTTCCTCGATGCCCTTCCAATCGAGCCGCGCCTGCCTTGTCTTCAGATATTCCTGCAGGATGGCGAGAAAGCGCGGCCGGTCGGCCAGCTGGAATTCATGTTCCGCCATGTCATGGGCAAAGGGCTGGAAGTTGGGCACGATCACGCGGTAACCGCCCCTGGCCATCGGCCGCTCTTCCTTGATACGGAAACGAATGAGGCCGGAAAGAATGAGTTGATAGCGACCGTCCGGTGTCTCTTCGAACGAGACGATGCGCCCGGCACAGCCGACCTGATGCACCGCCGGCATATGGTCGGTATGTGTCTGACGGTCGGCACCCCGGCTTTCCACCCCCCGACTTTCCACATTGGGTTCGATCGGCTGCACCATGCCGATCAAACGGTCCGGCGTCTGCAGCGCCGCCCGCACCATGGCGAGGTAACGCGGCTCGAACACATTCAACGGCAGGCGCCCACCCGGCAGCAGCAAGGCATTGGTCAGCGGAAAGATCGGCATGTCGCCGGGCAGATCGGCATAGCCGGGATCGAAGGGACCAAGATTGCTGGGGCCGGAGCGCATGCTGAACGCCTCCTCGTTACGAGAACAGCAGCGACGAGAGGCGCCGGCGCGCGCTCAGGGTCAGTGGGTCGGTGGGGCCCATCGCCTCGAAGAAGGTGACGAGCTGTTTCCTTGACGCCTCTTCATTGTGGGCGCGGTTGATGCGGATGCTTTCCAGCAGCTGGTCGACCGCCCCTTCCTTATCACCGGTCGCAAACAGGGCCTGGGCGAGTTCGACGCGGGCTTCATGGTCCTTCGGATTGGCCTCGACACGGGCCCGCAGCGCATCCGACTGGCCGGCGGCCTTTTGCCCCGCCAACGCCACATCAAGCTGCGCCTTGGCGGCAGCGATCGCCGGATCGTTCAGCTTGTCCTTGGGCGCCTGCCCCAAAAATTCCGCCGCCTGCTCAAGTTCGCCCAAGGCGATCAAGCAGCGCACCATGCCGCCAATGGCTTTCACATTGCCCGGCTCATGTTCCAGGATCTGGCCGAAGATTTCCGTGGCGGTCGCATGATCACCGGCGGCATGAGCTTCATCCGCCTGCTCGAGTGCTTCCTCGATCGGCGACGGGCCGGCTTCACCGCCCGACAATTTCGCAAGGCGTGCCACGAATGCCTTCAATTGCCCTTCGGGCTGCGCGCCCTGGAAGGCATCGACGGGACGGCCCTGGAAGAAGGCGAAGACAGCCGGGATCGACTGGATGCGCAATTGCCCGGCCAGTTCCTGGTTCTCGTCGACATTGATCTTGACCATGCGCACGGCACCGCGCGCTTCCTTGACGACCTTTTCCAGGACGGGCCCGAGCTGCTTGCACGGCCCACACCAAGGCGCCCAGAAATCGACGATCACCGGCACCTGCATCGAGACGTCGATGACATCGGCCTTGAACGCCTGCTGGCTGCTATCCTTGACGAGGTCGGCCGCGGCCGCGGCTCCGTTCGCCAAGCTGGCGCCAATCATATTGTCCATCGTGACACTACTCCTGAAAGATCAGCCTAGATTGGCTCTATAAATGGGCCTTTCGGGCAGATGAATCAACCATCCAACAGAAAGCCCTAAATTCAATGCGGTCAAGGCGTTAGGCGAAGTCAAGGAGCTGCGGTTGGTGCCCCTCTGCCTCGAGAAACGCCAGGAGGTCGGAAGGGGCGATCGCGGTCGATTTGAAATTGACCAGCGGATGCGCATTGACCGGGTTGCAGTCGAGGAGATGCCGGTCCAGCACCATCTTCACCTTGGCACCCTTGTCATTGATGACGGCAAAGGGTGTCACTGCCCCCGGCACGACACCCAGATAAGTCATGAGGCGGTCGGCGGACCCGAAGGAGAGCTTTGCCGCCCCGCCCGTCTCGCCGGTCAGCTTCTCGCCCAGCGCCTTCAGATCCACGCGCCGGCTTTCCTCGACGGTTACCAGCCACATCTCTTCCTTGCGGTTGCGCAGGAACAGGTTCTTGATGTGCCCGCCCGGCAGTTCACCGCGCAAATGCTGACTTTCCTCGACCGTGAAGACCGGGTCGTGATCGACCGTCCGGGTCTGGATGCCCAATGCCTCCAGCCGGGCCAGGAGCTGTGCCGGGCTGGTGGGAATCTGGCTCTGCGCCGCGATGGCGGCTGCGATCTCGCCAGCACGGTCTTCAGGGCTTGTTTGGACGGCAGCGGTGTCGGACATGGCTTCAGGCTTTCGTTAACAGGATTGAAGCCGGGTATAGCCGGGGAAGGCGCCTCCTTACAATGGCCAGCCAGGGGGTGGCCCGCGACGCGCTCGATTCCGCCCTCCGGCCAAATTGGGTGAATCTGGCCAAGTAGCTGATTTACAAAAATAATAAGCCCACTTGCAAATGCGCTGCCGATGCGTATGATGCGCCGCGCTCGTGACGGTTAGCCATCGCGGGCCGCGCAAACAGGGTGCGGGCGTAGCTCAGGGGTAGAGCACAACCTTGCCAAGGTTGGGGTCGAGGGTTCGAATCCCTTCGCCCGCTCCAGTTTGCCTCCAAACGGCCCTTCCGGGGCCGTTTTGCGTTTTACCGGCAGGCGTTGGTCAGATCTTCATTCCTGCCGGCGCAGAATATCGGCGGAGAGTTGACCGACGCATGGCCTTGCCGATGAACTGGTATCGTGCCCTCGCATTCCTTCTCTTGATCGTTGTTTTCCCGACCGCGACCTTCGCGGACGCCGCACCCATCCGCATCAGTTTCCTCAATCCCGGCAAGCATGACGAGTTCTTCTGGCCGGCGGTGAGTGCCGTCATGCAGGCGGCTGCCGACCAGTTCGGCTATCAGCTCGAGATCATCTATGCCGAGCGCGACGCCCAGGCGATCGGTGCCTTGGGCCGGCAGATCATCACCCGCGCCGATCCGCCGGATGTCCTGGTATTGGTCAATGAGTTCCAGGCCGGCGCCAACCTGCTCAAGGCCGCCGACGCAAGGGGCATCAAGGCCTTCATGCTGTTGAACAGCTTCTACGGCGATGAAGCCACCGCCATGGGCAAGCCGGGCGAGATCTATCGGCATTGGATCGGCAGTCTGGTCGCTGACAATGAAGCTGCCGGCCGTCGTATGGGGGATGCACTCACAGCATGCGCCCACAAGACCGGCACGGCGGATGTCGACGGAAAATTTCACGTCCTGGCACTGCTGGGTGATTCCACAACGCCGGCCTCGATCGACCGGACAAACGGTCTTCATGCCGCGATCGCCGCCCATCCCGACATGATCCTCGAGCGGGAATTCAACACCAATTGGCAAACACCCAAGGGCCACGATCTCACCGCGAACTTCCTCAGCTGGGCCGCGGAAAATCAGGTGCATACCGCCGGTATCTGGGCGGCCAATGATGCCTTGGCGATGGGCGCCATCACCGCCGCCGAAGAACGGCAGCTGCAACCCGGCAAGGATCTGTGCATCGTCGGCCTCAACTGGTCACCGGAAGGTTTGGATCTCGTACGCACCGGCAAGATGGCAATGACCGATGGCGGCCATTTCCTGGCCGGCGGCTGGGCCATGGTGATGATCCATGATTATCTCGTGGCGCAAGCGGAGGCCCCGGCAAATACGCCGCACCGCGCCCTCACCTTCCAGATGGCGCCGGTCGACGGCAACAATGTGGCGGAGTTCTTCACCAAGCTCGGCGACCGCGACTGGCACCGCATCGATTTCAAGAGCTTCTCACGGTCCGGCGCCGACAGCGCGGGCGCCACCGATGTCGCCGACGGCCCCTACGAGTTCACACTGCACCAGACGCTTTATCACGCAGAGATGCCAGCGACAGGCGAACCTGCGAACTAGCTGCCGCCCAGCTCAGCGCTGCTACTGCTTCACCACATTGTTGGTGCCCTTCGGCGCCATGTCGATCACCAGCAGCTTCACCGCATCGCTGCCTATATTGGCGGCCTTGTGCCATTGGCCAACCGCTTCGACGATGAAGCCGCCCGTCTCATAGATGTTGGTCTTGCCGGTATCCACATTCGTGACACTGAGCTTGCCCGCCAGAACATAGGCATAGCGGGGATAGGGATGCTTGTGTACCGGCAGCTTGGCGCCGGGTGCTATGTCATAGGTTGATGCGGAGACCTCGGCATCCTTCTGCGGCAGCACGATCGGCTGGCCACTCGCTGTGACGTCGGTGGTCATCACAGGTGTGACGACAACGGCGGGTGCGGGATTGCTCTCTTCTGCCTGCAGGGGTGCGGCAAGGATCAAGAACATGACGGTCAACGAAATCAGCTTCATATGGTGCCTTTCAATGTTCCGCACATACTATGCAGATTGCGTGAGTGAAGCTGCCAGCTTCTCCAGCAGGTCGCGGGTACCTTCTTCGCGGCTTTTCACCGAATCCATGGCGTCGAAAAAAGCATCCTGTTCGGTAAAGACCAGGCGCGTGCCGCTGCCCTGCGCCAGCAACTCGACCGTCGAGAGTGAAGCTGAGAGCGGCTTGCCACCCACTGTCATGTGATAGGAATAGACAATGCGCCGCTCGGGCACGATGTCGTGATAGTGGGCATGAAAAGTCATCTCCGGCCCATCGCCGAACCGAAAGCGCGTGGCTTCGATGCCACCAACACGAAAATCGAGATCGTAGCTGAAAATCTCCCAGCCCTCACCTTCGGCAAACCAGCGCCGCTTGGCAGAAGCCTTGGCAAAGGCCGCAAAGACCCGCGCCGGGCTTTGCGGATAGACCCGCTCGATGCTGAACGTGGCGTGCGCCACATCGAAGCCGTCACCGGCGATGGATGCCTTCTGCGCCGTCATTTTCGCTTTCCCTTCTTCGTCTCCGTCTTTCTTTGATGGGTCCGCTGAGTCGCCGCCGCATCCTCTTCCGCAAGAAGTGCCCCGAGGCGATCGAACCGCCGCTCCATCAGCGCGCGCCGCTCCGCCACCCAGCCGGCCAGAAGATCGAGCCCCTTGGGCTCAAGCCGGCACGTGCGCACGCGGCCAACTTTCTGGCTCACAATGAGCCCACTCTCCTCCAACACCTGGAGATGCTGCACCACAGCGGCCAACGTCATCTGAAAAGGTGCCGCGAGATCACTCACCGACGCCGGCCCCAAACTCAACCGATCCACAATCGCCCGCCGCGTAGGTTCGGCAAGCGCGCGGAGACTGGTGTCGATGGCTGAATAGTTAAGCATTGACTTGAGTATTGGCGATTGAGACGAAATTGTCAAGTCGTGGCTAAAGTAATCGAACCAAAGAGATGGACATGACATCTTTCTTCCTCACCCCCGGGAATAAACCCTCTCCTGCGGCATCTCCTTTCTGTCACCTCAACAGTCAAGGAGACTTCCCATGCGGCCCATTCTTCGCGCGCTTCTCGCCGGTGTTGCGCTTAGCGCGGCTTTTACCTTGCCGGCCTTTGCCGACGAGCCCGCCATGGTTGGCGATAGTTCAGCTGGCAAGATCCTGGTCGATCACAACGGCATGACGCTTTACACTTTCGACAAGGATTCCGAGGGCAAGTCGGCCTGCAATGGCGATTGTGCCGCGGCCTGGCCGCCGCTCAAGGCCGAAGCCGGTGCCATGGCGACGGGCGAGTATTCGGTCATCACCCGCGATGATGGGTCCCTGCAATGGGCCTATGACGGCAAGCCGCTCTACCTCTGGGTCAAGGACAAGGCGCCGGGCGACATCACCGGTGACAAGTTCAAGGACGTCTGGCACGTCGTGCAGCCCGACTAAGGGCGCTATGATCGGCGGGATGCGGGCACTTCCCTCCCCGCATCCCGCCGCATCAAGAAGGAGCCGCCAGCCACGTGAGCGTCGATCGCATAGCAGCCGAGATCGAACCGCAGATTCCGGGTCTGCGGCGCTATGCCTATGCACTGACGCGCAACCATGCGGCGGCCGACGATCTGGTGCAGGATACGCTGGAGCGCGCCTTGTCGCGCTGGCTGCTGCGGCATCGGGATGGTGACCTCCGCGCCTGGCTGTTTGCCATCCTGCGCAATCATTATCTGGGGCAATTGCGGCAGATGAAGCGGCGCGGGGCCCATGTGACGCTCGAGGATGCGCCGCCTTTGCCCGTGCGCGCCCAGCAGGAAAGCAACCTTGAAGCCAAGGATCTGCTGGCGGCCCTGGGTCATCTCCCCGAAGACCAGCAGAGCCTGCTGCTGCTGGTGGGGATCGAGGACTTTTCCTATCAGCAGACGGCCGGCATCCTTGGTATTCCCTTGGGCACGGTGATGTCGCGCCTGTCGCGGGCACGGACCAGGCTGCGCGACATTCTCGACAAGGGCCAAGTCACGTTATTGCGGAGAGTGAAATGACGCCGATCGGCGACGATGACCTGCAGGCCTATCTGGATGGCCGCCTGGAAGGCGACCGCCTGCAGGCGGTCGAGGTCTATCTCGCTGCCAATCCGGAGGTTGCCGCAGGTCTTGCGCACGACCGCGAGATCGGTGCCGCCCTTCGCACTGCCCTGCAGGCGAAATTCACCGAGCCGCTGCCGCAGCGCCTCCGCCTTGCGGAGATCCAAGGGATGCGCCGGCGGAAGCAGATGCGCCAGCTGCGCCTCATCGCCTCCCTCGGCTTTGTTCTCCTGACCGGGGCCGCTGGCGGCTGGTTCGCGCGGGATATGCTGGCTCCCACAAGCCCTGGTATCGACTCTGGCAGTGTCGCTGCCCTCAGCTTCACCCGCGATGCGCTTTCCGCCTATCGCACCTTCGTCGTCGAAAAGCGCCATGCGGTCGAGGTCGATGCGTCGCAGGAGACGCATCTGGTGAGCTGGCTTTCGAAGCGCCTCGGCCGCCAGATTCAGGCGCCGGCGCTTGAGGCCTTCGGCTTTCACCTGATGGGCGGCCGCTTGCTGCCGGCCACCGATGCCGCCGGTGCGGACGTCGCTGCGGCCCAGTTCATGTATGAGAATGACGACGGGCGTCGCATGACGCTCTATGTCCGCACGGGTTCCGACAAAACGGGGGTGGGCGCCGAGACAGCCTTCCGCTTCCAGCAGAGTGGCGATGCCGCGACCTTTGCCTGGATCGACCGGGGCTGTGGTTTCGCCCTCACCGCCCCCACCGACCGCGCCCAGCTGCTGCCGATTGCCGAGGCGATCTATGAGGCCTATGACACAGTCACAGGCGGCTGACTCTGGCAGGAGACCTTCAGTTTCGTCAGCGCTTCACCACATAGCAGCGGTCTGGTTCGGCACTCTCATTGCCGGCGAAGAAGAATTCCAGCCGGTCCCGGGCGATCACCGTGCGGTGCACCGATTTGAAGAAATGGATGCCGACCACGCTCTCGCCGACCTCGACCGGATGTTCGGGATCGTAGACCAGAATGGCGCCGGTATCGGAGAGCGTATATTTGCCCATCACCAGCTTGGGGATGCGGAACAGCGTGTCGCGGCCGGCAAAGATGCCCTCGATCGTGACGCGCTTGGGGCCGCGGCTTTCATAATCGCCACCGGCAACGTCACGCCGGGTCATCTCGACCAGGTCGCGCTTGTCCAGTCGCTGCTGATCTTCCGCACTGATGCCCGTGACGCCGAACAGCACGTCATTGATTGGCATGGTGCCGGCACCCGCCGCCTGTGCCGCCTGCGCCTCGTCCAGGAATTTGTCGATCGACGGGCCGGCATCGGTCACCACCGCACAATCCTCGGCCCAGGCGGGCACGGCCGCCAACGACATGATGCCGCACACGGCCAGCAGCATCAGGCGATGCTGCCAAAGGCGAAATTCCATTGCAGTCCCCCGATCGTGGAGCGCCCAAGCCCATGAAGCGCCTCGATTATAGGTCGCTTCGCCGATTATCGGATGAAAATATTGCGGAGCCACCATCGGTTGACCCAGATCAACGCCGCTATCGCCTATCGCGCCTAGGCTGCGGGTATTGGCAAAACCAACCGAGGACCTGCCCATCATGATTCGCGAGGTTGAAGGCGATATCCTGCTTTCCAAGGCGCAAGTAATTGCCCATGGCGTGGCGCCGAATGATCATTTCGACAACGGCCTAGCCTTGGCTTTGCGCACAAACTGGCCAGCGATGGTCAAGGATTTCCGCCATTTCTGCCAGGAGCGCCATCCCAAGGCAGGTGGGATCTGGTTCTGGTGGGCGCCGGGCGGTCAATCCGCCGGTGTTCAGGGCATCGTCAATCTGCTGACCCAGGAAGGGATCCATGGGGAGGGCGTCTACGACCATGGCGGAAAGCCGGGCCGCGCGACGCTGGCCCATGTCCATCATGCGCTGAAGTCGTTGGCGAAATTCATCCGCCAGGAAGGTATCCGGAGCGTGGCCCTGCCGCGGCTGGCAACCGGTGTCGGCGGGCTGGACTGGGCTGCGGTAAAGYCGTTCATCGACCAGCATCTCGGCAATCTCGGCATTCCGGTCTTTGTCTACAATGTCTATCGCAAGGATGTCGCGGCCATGGAGCCGGGTATTGAGCCCTTCATTCTGCCCGTTGCGGCACCCGGCGGACGCACGGTGCAGCCGAACGTACTGAGTGTGCCATGAGCCATCTGCAGACCATCCGCCTGGAGCTTGCGCGCACCAAAGAGCAGCCGGCGGCCGACCCCGCCTGCGGTTATGAATTCACCGCCCCGCTTACCGCCAACGGACATCTCGATGCCGACGCCTTCAAGTCGCTGAAGAGCGCCTGCCGCGTGCATCGTTTCTGGCAGGGCGAGAAGGCGCAGGAAGGCGCCTTGCGCCATCTTGGTCCGGATCGCTGGGTGTTTTCCTACGCGCCCGGCACCGACGATGATGAGCCGGCCTTCAAATTCGACAAGCATCGCTTTGCCGTCGGTGAGTATGTCTCGATCACCGAGCATGACGGTGTGACGCGCCCATTCAAGGTCGTCTTCATGCGCTAAGATACGCCGCCGCTATCTGAGGGAGATGCCGCTATGCTCACCTACAACGATTGCCTGGCACTGTGCGGCCTCAGCAAGGGTGAAATCGCGGCGATCGCCGAACACGAGCATATTCCGGAAATGCTGGCGACTGAAATGGGGGCCTATCTCTGCCACAACACCGCCGGCGAACGCTGCATCCAGCGCTTCATTCTTGACGATATCGTCGCTGCGGAAGCACGCCATGACCATCGCCACGCCGCGGTACTGCGCGCTGTCCTGCGGCATTTCGTGGCGACCCATCCAAACGCTGATTCCAGCGCCCAGAAGCCGCGCGCTTAAATTCCCCGGTGTTTAAATTCCCCGGCGCTTAGACGCTGGCGATCAAGCGACCCGCGATTCGTGCATCACGGTCGCGGCACGCGACCTGCCATGTGGCTGCCAATGCGCAAAAGCAGGCTCGGTCAGATGGCTGTCATCAATGGTGATGATGCCATCCAACCCACGCACATGAAGGACACAGGCAATGTCTTCGAAGAACTGGCGGTCCCGCTGGAAGGCCGCCAGCAGGTGCCGCGCGTCGGCATTTTTCAGGCCCGCCCGCGCCAGCACGGCTGATCTCGTGACCTGGCAGATGACCGGGCCCGACCAGCTCAATCCGGTGAAGACCACGCAGGCTTCATCGAAGTCATAAACCGGAATTTCATTCACGAATTTCAGCATAGCGATCCACCCATTCATCGACCCGCACAGAACTTAGCTGCAGGATCGGCGATGGCAAATAACGCAAGCTTAACAAGGGCCGCTGAATGGCCTGGGTCACAGACTGTTCACATCTAGGTACCGGCTCTGCCACGAGAGCGGCAGCATTTTATCGGTACGGGATATACGCGGGTGTGGGCGCGATACTAACAAAAAGACGGAGAAAAGGTGACGCCTCATGCCCGGCGATAGGTATAGGCACCGATGCGCAGGATGTTGCCGCTGATTTCGCCCGTGAGCACGAAGTCGAAATCGTCGACGAAGCGGATTCGGGTGCCCTGGCAGGAATAGCGACCGCTATAGGTGCTGTGCCGTATTCCCTGCGTCTTGCTGTAGGTCCCATCGCGGGTGAGAGCGAGGCGTGTCTGGCCGTTGGTATCGTTGATCCAAACGCCCGTTGGTTCAACGGGCGCCAGGCTCTCGACGTCGATGGCGGCAGCGGCATTGCTGCGATGGGCTTGCAAATATTCCATGGTCTTTCCCTCCTCTGGGAACTGGCGGGCGATCAAGGCTGCAGCCGGCCATGACGGGAAGATGGCGCAAACCACCTCTTTGGCGGTAGACCAGAACTGTTTGATTATTGCCCGATCCTCCAAGAGGCTCTCTTTGGGCTTTCCCGGACGCCCAAAGCCGCTATATCCTCCTTTCCAGGCGATCGGGGCTTAGCCTCTGAAAAATTGCGAATTTCCGCCGATTTTTAAGGATGACAATCATGGACCAGCAGACCGAATTTGCCACATTGATTGATCAATACGCCAAGGGCGATGGCCTCCATGAGACCGCCCTGCCGCGGGTTGCCGTGATCAAGGCGAGCAAGCCTTCTGAACCCTTTCACGGCGTCCATCAGCCGACGCTGTGCATCCTGGCGCAAGGGCGCAAGCAGGTGATCCTGGGAGACAAGATCTTCTTCTATGACGCCACCCAGTATCTGGTAGCCACCGTCGATGTGCCGGTGGTGGGCCAGGTGATCGAGGCGACGCCGGAGAAGCCTTATCTCTGCTTCAAGCTGGCCCTCGATCCGAAGGTCATCAGTACGTTGATCCTGGAAACCGGCCTCGATCAAAAGGGGCCTGTTCCCGCCAATCAGAATCCCGGCAGCAGCCTTTCCTTGAGCAGCGTCACGCCGGAACTGCTCGATGCCTGCATTCGCTTGCTGAGGCTCCTTGCCAACCCACGCGATCTGCCGATCCTGGCGCCGATGGCGGAACGCGAGATCCTCTACCGGTTGCTGGTCGGTGCCGATGAAACACGGCTCCTCCAGATCGCCCAGGCCGACAGCAAGCTCCACCAGAT
The DNA here is from genome assembly GCF_056404715.1 of Dongia sp. P2_B8. NCBI lineage: Bacteria > Pseudomonadati > Pseudomonadota > Alphaproteobacteria > Rhodospirillales > Dongiaceae > Dongia > Dongia sp. P2_B8. The sequence continues at coordinate 82,164 of NZ_JBFUDM010000007.1, forward strand.
CAACCGCGCCATCGGCTGGATCAAGCAGCATTTCGCCGAGCCCTTCAGCATCGAGACGCTGGCGTCGGAAGCGCGCATGAGCGCCTCGGCACTCCATCATCATTTCAAGTCAGTGACGGCGATGAGCCCGCTCCAATATCAGAAGCAGCTGCGCCTGCAGGAAGCCCGCCGTCTCATCCTGCTGCAAGGCTCGGATGCCGCCACCGCCGGCCATCAGGTGGGTTACGAATCCCCATCGCAATTCAGCCGCGAATATAGCCGCCTGTTCGGCGCCCCACCGCTGCGCGATGCAACACGGCTGAAAGCAACACCTGAGATGCTGATGAGCGCTTGAACATGGCGCTCGATCTCGCCCACGTCCGTGCCGACACGCCGGCCACGCAACGCCGTGCCTATCTCCACAATGCCGGTGCGGCACTCACGCCGGCGCCGATCGTCCAAGCGATGCAGGACTATCTGGCACTCGAAGCCGAGATCGGCGGCTATGCGGCAGCGGCGCGTGAGGCTCAGCAGCTGGACGGTGTCTACGGCTCGGTCGCGCGCCTCATCAATGCCGAGGCGCGCGAGATTGCGCTCGTCGAGAACGCGACCGTTGCCTGGCAGATGGCCTTCTATGCCCTGGCGCTCACTTTCCGGCCCGGCGACCGGATCCTGACGGCGGAAGCCGAATATGCCGCCAATTATGTGGCCTTCCTGCAGATTGCCGAGCGCACGGGTATTGAAATCGAGGTGGTGCCAAGCGACGCGGCGGGCGCCCTTGATGTCGCAGCCCTCGAACGCATGATAGATCCGCGTGTGAAGCTCATCGCCATCACCTGGGTCCCCACCAATGGCGGCCTTGCCAATCCGGCGGCGGAGGTGGGCCGCATTGCGCGAGCGCACAACATTCCCTATCTCCTTGATGGCTGCCAGGCGGTGGGACAGATGGTGGTCGATGTCGCAGCACTTGGCTGCGACATGTTCTCGGCCACCGGGCGGAAATTCCTGCGCGGTCCCCGCGGCAGCGGTTTCCTCTACATGCGCCGCGATCTGATGTTGCAGCTGGAACCACCGATGATCGATCATTTCGCCGCCGATTGGGTAGCGCGCGACCGCTACGAACTACGCGATGACGCAAGGCGCTTCGAAAACTGGGAAAACAATTACGCAGCGCGTCTGGGGTTAGGCCTTGCCATCGATTATGCGCTCGACATCGGCATGGGCGAGATCGAAACCCGCTGCAAATCCCTGAGCCGGCATTTGCGCACGGAGCTCAGCGCTCTTCCCGGCGTTACCGTGCGCGATCTTGGCACTCATCCGTCCGCCATCGTCAGCTTCACAATCGAGGGCATCGCTGCCGAAACTGTGGTGGCAAAGGCGCTCAGCGCCAACATCACCATCGGTGCGTCCGACCCCGCCAGCACGAGGATCGATGCCGAACGCCGCGCCCTCCCCACCCTCATCCGCGCCTCGCCGCATTACTACAATACGGAAGAGGAAGTGGACCGGCTGGTAGCGCTGTGTGCTGCGTTGAGATAGGCGCGATCAATAGCACGCCCATTTCGGCATCAGCCTCCCCCCTTGAGGGGGAGGCCGCGCGTCAGCGCGGGAGGGGGGTATGGTGCGACTGGCCGCGCTATGAGTCTGTTCGGAACAACACCCCCCTCCCTAACCCTCCCCCTCAAGGGGGGAGGGGATGTTCCTCACTTCCGGTGCAGCCACCAGCCGGTTTCACTCAGTGAGAAGATCGGTTGGTAGTGTTTCACGGTGTTGGCGGGCACCACGGTCTTGATCTGGTTGTCGAGCAGCAAAGGCGTATCGCCTTCATAGACGATCAGCACGGCATGGCCGACATTGAGATTCATGTCCCGCAGCGCCAGGACGCGCATGTCTTCGGCCGGGATGCCCAGCGCCTTCAGCGCCATGAATTTGGCGATGGCATAATCCTCGCAATCGCCGTCCATCTTCAGGAACTGATAGGGCGTCGCCCAATAGTCCTCGACCCCCCAATTCTTGCGGTCGATGATATAGCGTTCGCCGTTGAAGTAGCGGTTGACCTCTTTGATCTGGGTCATCCGGTCCTTGCCCTTGAGCTCCTCCAGCAGATCCGCCCAGCCATCGGTCGTGCAATCGCCGGCATTGCAGGGTGCTGCTTCATGCCAACGCGCCAGCATGTCGCCCCATTTCGGGAATTTCTTGATCCCCTGATTGGCGAATTCCTTGGTGTTGAAGATCGGCGGATAACCACGCGCTGCCGCCGGATCGGGGAGGATCAGCAACCCCATCAACAGCAGCATGGCGATCCGGATTGTCATTCGGCCGCTGCCTGCGACAGCCTGTTGGTCGACGCGCCACGCACTGCCGACTTGTTCACTTGGGCTTTCAGCTTCTGCCCAACAGCGACGATGGCTTCGATCGCCGGCACCAGTTCGCGGCCGAGCGGCGTCAGCACATAATCGACCGAGGGTGGCGAGGTCGGGCGCATCATGCGTTCCACCACGCCCTTGGCTTCCAAATCCTTGAGGCGCGCACTCAGCATTTTGGGCGAGATCGGCGGCATGTCGCGCCGCAATTCGCCAAAGCGGCGGGGGCCGCCGCTGAGATGCCACACCACATTGGGCGTCCACGCCCCACCCAGCAGCGCCATGCATTCGCCGACCGCACAGGCTTCCGGCGGCAACGGTGATCGATTCTTACGCAGCTTCAAGGCCATGGGCAGTTCCAGTTACCGCGCGGTTACCGGAAAATAGGCTGTCACCCGGTGACGCGGTATACAAAGGTTACCATATCCCTCTAATCTCCGCGACAACAAGCCGACAACGGTTTCCTCGCAGGGTTTCCCTCTCAATTTTCGGAGCAGATTGCCATGGATCCACGCTTTCAGGAGCTGACCGCCGTCTTATCCCTCTATTTCGATGGCCTCTATCACTCCGACACCAAGCGACTTGCCCAAGTGTTTCACCCGCAGGCGATCTATGCCTGTGCAACCGAAGGGACGCTCACCTATCACACGATGGCGACCTATTTCCCGGTGGTCGATGCGCGACCGGCGCCGGCCGCCGGCAATGCGGCACGCGCCGACCGGATTATCTCGATCGAGTTCGCCGGGCCGGTCACGGCCATTGCTGTCGTGAATTGTGCGATCGGTGCCAAATATTTCACCGACCTACTCACTTTCGTCAAACTGGACGGGCGCTGGCAGATCATGGCAAAGGTGTTCCACTTCGATGTGAAGATCCCAATTGCCGCCTAAGATCGGAGGACACGCAGATGTGGCCGGATCGCCGGATACTCGATCTCTTCGGCATTGAACTGCCGATCATCCTCGCCCCCATGGCTGGCAACGTGTTTGCCAACCTCACCGTGGCGGTGGCCGAAGCGGGTGGCCTGGGCTCGCTGCCGACCGCGACCTTCAGCCCGGATGAGCAGCGCACGCAATTGCAGCTCGTGCGCCAGCAGACCGGCAAGCCGATCAACCTCAATTTCTTCTGCCATCAGGCACCTCTTGCCGATCCGACGCGGGAAGAAAAATGGCGCACCGTGTTGAAGCCCTATTACAACGAGTTCGGCGTCGATCCCGCAGCGCCCATCCCCACCAGCAACCGCGCACCCTTTGACGAAAATGGCTGCCGCCTGGTGGAAGAGTTCAAGCCGGAGATCGTGAGCTTCCATTTCGGCCTGCCGGAACAGGCGCTTCTCGATCGTGTGCGCAAGACGGGCGCCAAGATCATCTCGTCGGCCACCAGCGTCGATGAAGCGATCTGGCTGGAGCAGCACGGTGTCGATGCCATCATCGCCCAGGGGGCGGAAGCCGGCGGCCATCGCGGCATCTTCCTCGGCGGCGATCCGCTCATCATTGCTGGCAGCCAGGCCGGCACCATGGCGCTGGTGCCGCAGGTGGTGGATGCGGTGAAGGTGCCGGTGATCGCCTCTGGCGGCATTGCCGATGCGCGCGGCATCGTCGCGTCCTTTGCGCTGGGTGCTTCCGCTGTGCAGCTCGGCACCGCCTATCTCTTCTGCCCGGAAGCCAAGGTGACAGCGGCGCACCGCGCTGCCTTGACCAACGCCAAGGACAATATCACGGCGCTCACCAACATATTCACCGGCCGCCCGGCGCGCGGCATCCTCAACCGCGCCATGCGCGAATTGGGGCCGATCAGTGCCTCGGCCCCAGCCTTTCCCCTGGCCGGCGGTGCGCTCGCCCCGGTGAAAGCCAAGGCCGAGGCACAAGGGTCCGGCGATTTCAGCTCGCTCTGGTCCGGCCAATCTGCGAGGCTCGGCCGCGCCCTGCCAGCGGCCGAGCTCACCCGCACGCTGGCCGCTGAAACGCTGGCCAAGCTCGCCGGACGCTGACATATGGTTTTATACTCACTAAGACGTCATCCCCGGGCGAAGACCCGGGGATCCACTGTTGCCGTGGAGAGTGTGGATGCCCGGATCAAGTCCAGGCATGACGATTCATATTGGAACTGTATCGAAAAGGACTTCTCATGCTGAAACGCCTTCTGCTCGCAAGCTTCCTCGGCGCCGGTCTGGTCATTGCCGGCTGTGCCGCCCCTGCCCCGCAGGCGGTGGCGGACGAGGCCGGTTTTGCCAGCCCCCAGGATCTGCTGGGTGATATCTACAAACAATATGCCGACAAGCCGGCCGGCAGCGGCATCGATCTCAGCACCCCTGGCATGGTGGAAAAATATTTCACGCCGGAGCTTGCGCAGAAGATCAACGCCGATACGGAACGTGCCAAAGCCAACAATGACATTCCGGCCTTGGATGGCGACCCCTTCGTCGATTCCCAGGATTGGCAGATCACCAACCTGGCGTTCGCGGTCGGCAAATCGGCCGAACCCGACAAGACCATGGCCGTGGTGAAATTCAAGAACTATGGCGAACAGAAGGAAGTGAAACTGTCGCTGGCCAAGACCGCTATCGGTTGGCAGATTGCCGACATCGATTGGGGATACGATTCCCTTGCAAAGATTCTGGCGGAGTAAGCGACATGGCAAAACCCCTCACCATCATTGCTCAGGTGCGCGCCCATCCGGGCAAGGAAGACGAGTTGCTGGCGGCCCAGCGCGAGCTGGTGGCCGGCGTGGTCAAGGAGGCCGGCTGCATCCGCTATGAACTCCACGTCTCCAACGAGCTGAAGGGCCGTGTCATCTTCGTCGAAAGCTGGGAAAGCTATGACCTCTGGCAGGATCACATGAAAGCCCCGGCCCTCGCCCAGTTCCGCGCCAAGGCCGGCCACCTGGTCGCCGAAACCATTCTCGACCAGATGACCCCGGATTTGTAAGCCGCTACCGCGCAATATTTACGTCATGCCTGATTTACGTCCTGCCCGGCCCACCTTTGAATCGAGGTTGGCCGGGCATCCGCCTGCTGCGTGAGCCCTGAAGGGGGCTCGACAGTCTCCGCGCAATAGGCTTTGCTGGCACCAATGGAGATGAAGCCGGAACCTGCTGGCAGTATCGAAACCTTGGCGCGCTATTGGCACAGCCTGGCGCGGGGCCAGACGCCGGAGCGCGCATTGGTCGATCCGGCGGCGATCAAGCCGTTGCTGCCTTTCCTCTACATCGTCGAATATGAATTCGACCCCTTCCGTGTGCGCTATATCCTGACCGGCACAGAGGTCGATGTGTGGAACGGCTTCAACCTCACCGGCCGCTATGTCGACGAATTCCTGGTACCCGATCCAACCGGCGCCAACCGCATCCTCCATGATTGCTATGCGGCGGCCCAGGCGAGCGGCCAGCCCGTCCTTGGCAGCTATCACTGGCCGACCCGCGCCGGCTATCAGCTCGATGTGGGTTTCGGCATGTTCCCGTTGCTGGTCGGCGGCATCGTTCGCCAATGCCTGGCCATCGAGGATTACAGCAGCTTCCCCGCCGATGCCGAAGGTATTCCCTTCGAAGATCCCGCCAAGGTCAGCCGGCGGACCGAGCCCAGCTGACCTGTTTCCGCTACTTCATCGCCCCACTACTTCATCGCCTTGGCGATGGTTGCCCCTTCCAGCAGCGTGCCGTCGAGATTGGCGTCGGTGAAATCGGCCTGCTCGAGGCGCGCATAGCTCATCCGTGTCGGCCATTGCCGCACACTGCCGTCGGGCAGAACGGCAGATTGCTGGCCGAGATCGGCGCCGCGGAAACTGGCGCGCCTTGCGATGAGATCGCCAAGATCGGCGCCCTTGAGATCGGCGCCGGCAAAGCTTGCCCCAGTCACATCGGCGCGGCTGAAATTGGCAAGCGACAGGAGCGCCTTCTCGAACCTTGCAGCACGCAGCTTGCAGCGCGCGAACACGGCACCGGTCAGATTGCGGCCGGCGAAATTGCCGCCCGAGAGATCCTTCTCGGTGAAATCGGCCCGGGCACCTTTGGCACCAGAGCTTTCGACCCACGCTTCATGCGCCTTGACGATAGCCTCAAGCGAGGCCGCGGCAGCCGCGGAATCATCGACCATGATCGTGTCGGTGAGATCGAGCTGGTCGAACACGGCCTTGGCGAAATCGACACCAAAGACATTGGCATCCTTGAGAATGGCGCCACCCATCTGCGCACCCTCGACCAAAGCGCGGTTGAGCAGCGCGCCGGTAAGGTTGCACTTCATCAGATTGGCACCGCGGAGATCGGCATCCTTCAAGGAGCAGCCGGACAGATCGGCTTCGGAAAGATCGGCATTGCGCAGGACAGCGCCGGAGAGATCCGTGCGGCGGATCAGGGCCTGGTGCAGCTTGGCCCCGGCGAGATCCGCGCGCTTCATGGTGAGGTGCTCGTCCTGCCCCGGCTCCAGGCGCAATTGCGCCGGCGCCACCACGCCGCCGAAACTGACCAGCAGCGATCCGTCTCGGAAATCGGCGCTGGCGAGCTTGGCGTCGGTGAAATCGGCGCCGGCCAGCTGCGCACCGCGGAAATCGGCGCGCCGGCAATCGGCCTGGACAAAATCGGATCCCACCAGATTGGCACCGAAGAGATCGGACTCCATCAGCTTGGCGCCGCTGAGGTCACAGCGCAGCATCTGTATGCCGGTCATTTTGGCACGGCTGAGATCAACGCCCTTGAGGTCAAGATGGCGGAAGGTGCGAAGTGTCAGATCGGCACGATGGCCATCGCGGGCATTGTTCAGCCACCGCCCATGCGCCAACACGATTTCGCGCAGCGCCTGATCGCGCGTTGAGTGGTCCAAGCCTGGCTCCTCTCCCCGTCCGTGGCATCCACCCAGAAAGATGCGCGCGTCCAAGAGCCCTGAAATTGGTCAGCCTTGACCGATGTCGCATCATTGTGCGCGCCTTGCTCCTTTAAAGCGAGAGGAGCGTGTTCCTGACGCGCATCGGCGTCCCTGCATTATGCGAATGCGAGCGTTGCGCCCGCGTGGGTACCGCAGGTGCGAGATGACCATTACATTCCGCGCCATCATTGCAGTGTCGGAAAGTTGTCATCCCATGCGACCAGAAGCGCCCCATCATCTCCATGACGCCAAGGCCGCGGCGCATGACCTGACATCCAACGCGGACATAGCGGCGCCACCACCGGATGCCAGCATCTCGCGCTGGATGACTTTCCTGATGGCGGCTTCCTGCGGTCTCATCGCCGCCAATCTCTATTACGCGCAGCCGCTGGTGGGTCCGATCAGCCAGTCGCTCGGCCTCTCGCCGCAGATGGCCGGCCTCATCGTCACCATGACCCAGATCGGCTATGGCACCGGCCTGCTGCTGATCGTGCCGCTGGGCGATCTCTTCGAGAACCGCCGCCTCATCCTCACCGTCATGGGTCTGGCAACGCTGGCGCTCATCGCGGCCGGGACCGCGACCCATGCAGCTCAGTTCCTGCCGGCAGCACTGCTCGTCGGCATCGGCTCCTGCGCTGTCCAGATCCTGGTGCCTTTCGCCGCACACCTCGCGCCAGAGGCCAAGCGCGGCCAAGTGGTCGGCAATGTCATGAGCGGCCTCATGTTCGGTATCATGTTGGCAAGACCGGTCGCGAGCTTCATCACCCAGGTGAGTTCCTGGCATGTCGTTTATGTCTTCTCGGTCACGGTCATGTTGTGCCTCGGCCTGGTTCTCTCGCGCATGCTGCCGCAGCGCCGGCCGACTTCGCAGATGAAATATGGCAGCCTCCTCCTCTCCATGGCGTATCTCGCCCTGAAGACACCGGCACTGCGCCGCCGCGCGCTCTATCAGGCCTGCATGTTCGGTGCTTTCAGCCTGTTCTGGACAGCGACGCCACTGCTCCTCGCCAGCCCCGCCTTCGGCATCAGCCAAGCCGGCATCGCGCTCTTCGCCTTGGCCGGCGTGGCCGGTGCCGTGGCTGCCCCCATCGCCGGGCGGCTTGCCGATCGGGGCTGGACACGGCCTGCCAGCGCCTTTGCGATGGTGGTGGCAGCCCTTGCCTTCCTGATGACGCGGATCGTAGAGCCGGGCTCGAGCCTGTCGCTGGGCCTCCTGGTCGCCGCCGCGATCGTGCTTGATTTCGGTGTCTCGGCCAATGTCGTGCTGGGGCAGCGCGTCATCTATGGATTGGGCGCCGAATATCGCGGCCGCCTCAACGGGCTCTACATGGCGACCTTCTTCATGGGCGGTGCCGCCGGCTCCGCGGTCGGTGCCTGGGCCTTTGCCGAAGGCGGCTGGCCGCTCACCGCCTGGATCGGCTTTGCCCTGCCGGTCGCAGCCTTCGCCTATTTTGCGACGGAGAAGCGCTAATCCACCTGCTTGCGTCGCTCGATCGGGATCATGATGATGACCAGCATGCCGATCTCCGCGGGTTCATTGGCATCGGCCAATGGCAGGGTCAGCACATCGTAGATGAGTTGCTGCCGGTTCATCACGAGATTGCGGTTGGCATGACGCGGCACGCGTCCCTCAACGGCGGCGGTGTAGGCATTGACGACAAAGGGCGCATAATCCGTCGGCAGCAATTGGTCGGCATATTTGCCCGTATAGTCGCCGTCGCCGAAATAGCTGACCAGCGCGCTGCCATAGAGACGGAAGCGAAAGCGCAACGGCGCCCTCTCGACGTCGACCAGGATCACATGCCCAAGCGCATAGCGGAACTCGATGGGATCGAGGTCGGCCCGGGCCGGCATCTCGCGCTCACCCGCTTTGTCCCGCCAATAGGCGAAGAACCGCCGCAACACAGGATGGCGGATCTCCGCAGCAAAAGCGTCGGCGTCGAAACCGCTCATGCATTCATTCCGGCCAAGTACCTTTTCCGGTTATCCCCCAATCGCACCAACCAGCATAGGCGGGCCTATCACGGGCTTCAACCGGCGTCCTTGGGCAGCCTCACCGAAAACGAGCAGCTCACCTCTTCAACTGCAGCAAATCCCATCTATTGCCATAAAAATCGGCAAACACCGCCACACTGCCATAGGCTTCATGTCGCGGTTCCTCCAGAAATCGCACACCTCGTGCCAGCATCGCCGCATGGTCGCGCGCAAAATCGTCGCTGTGCAGAAACAGGAATACACGCCCACCTGCCTGATCGCCGATCCGCGCCACCTGTTCCGGCGTCGTTGCCTTGGCCAGCAGCAAACGCGCGCCCCAAGTGTCAGTCCCGGCAGCACCGGAGCCTGGTGGCGCCACCATCACCCAACGCTTGCCCTCACCCTGGTCGAGATCGTCGACCAGGGTGAAACCGAGCACCTGCGTGTAATAGGCAATGGCCTCGCCATAATCCCGCACCAGCAAGGTGACGGCGCCGAGATGTTGATGGGCCGCACTCACACCTTCCACCCCAACCCGCGCATGAAGGCTTCGACGCGGTCGGTGTAGGCGCCGGGTAGGCCGAGCTCGCTGTTGATCTCGCCATGAGTCATCGGTTCGGGTTGCACCTCGACCTTGCCGCCGAGGCTGTTGGCCTTCTTGGCAAAGGCGCGGTTCTGCGGGCAGGAATCGGCCGAACGCTGGCGGCAGATGCCCAGCAAGGGTTGTGTCGCACCCTGCAGCCGGTCGATCGGTGAAGCGGCCGTCCAGGCAGCCGGGTCCTTGCCGAACGCCTCGTCATAAAGCCGCATGTGCCGCGCGTTCATGATGGCGGGCACATCGAGGGCGCCGGAATCGAGCGAGATCGTCCCCTTCCACATCCGCGCACCTTTGGCGGTCGCGATCCCGGGTGCCGCATTGATCAGCGCCACCAGGTGGGCCCCCGCCGAATGGCCCATCAGGATGACATTGTCGGGATCGCCGCCCCAGCCGGCCGCCATCGCTTGTACCTTCACCAGCGCCGCCGCCACATCGTCGGCTTCCTGGAGCGGCGTCACATTGTCATCCATGCGGTAGTTGGCGGTGACGAAGATGATGCCCTTGGGCACCCAGCGCGCGACCTTGTTTTCGACCACGCGGTCCATATCCTTGTCGCCATGGCGCCAGCCGCCGCCATGCACCATGAAAAGGATCGGCGCGTTGGCCGCATGGGCCGGCAGATAGACATCGAACTTCTGCGCACGGTCGGGGCCATAGGCGATGTTCTTCTGCAGGCTGACACCTTGGGGCAAGGCATCGGCCACCGCAGGCACGGTGAACAATAGGAAACCGGCGCAGAAGCCGGCGAGCAGTGTTTTCATCATCATCCCCGATTTCCCCTAGATACGATTTTGCCCATAGATACGAACTTGCCCATAGATACGAACTTGATTGTGGATACGACTTGCTTACATCCACGGGCGGCACCGGCAAACCCTGCGCGCCATCACTGCGCAGTGTTGCCGCCATCGACCAGCAGCGTGGTCCCAGTGACGAAGCTGGCTTCGTCCGAACCAAGGAACGCCACGGCCTGGGCGATTTCCGCCGGCTGGCCGACGCGGCCCATGGGAATGCCGGCGGCGTTCTTCTGAAGACCGGCCACCGTGTCGTCGCCGCGCTCTTTGATGCCACTCAAAAGCATCGGCGTTTCCACATCGCCTGGGCATACCGCATTGACGCGGATGCCTTGGCGGGCATGATCGAGCGCCATCGCCTTGGTCATCATCACGACCGCACCCTTCGACGTGCAATAGGCGAGCTCGCGCTTCCCCGCGACCACCGCCCAGTCGGACGCGATGTTGACAATGGCACCACCTTTGCCATCCGTTTCGAACTGCGCCACCATCTGCCGGATCGCGGCACGGCCGAAGCGGAACACGGCATCGACGTTGACGCCCATGATGCGGGCAAAGTCATCGTCGCTGGTTTCCAGGATGCTGCCGCGGTGGACGATGCCGGCATTGTTGACCAGGATATCCAGCCGGCCGTGCTGCATGACCGCCTGTGCCACCAGCTGGTCGGCCAAGCCCTTTTCCGTGACGTCGCCCGCGATAAAGCTGGCACTGAGCTTCTGGGCAAGCGCATCGCCCTGTGCCTGGTTGCGGCCGGTCAGGATCAGCCGCGCGCCTTCCGCCGCGAACCGCTCGGCAATGGCAAGGCCGATCCCCGACGTGGCGCCGGTGATCAACGCCACTTTGTTTTCAAGCCTTTTGCCCATGATGCCATCCCGCCTTTTGGTAAAATCATCGACGGCAACTTTAGCGGCGGATGAGGGCTGCTGTCAGCGCTTCTTTGCGACCGACTCGCGGATCACCAGATCGGCCTTCAGCATGATCTGCTCGCGCGGCGATTCTTCTGCCTCGAAGACGCGCTTGCGCATCATGCGTAGCGCATGTTCGGCAAAGCGGCGTACCGGCTGGCGCGCGGTGGTGAGGCCGGGACGAAACGCGCCGGCCCAGGGAAAATCGTCGATGCTGGCCACCGACATATCGTCGGGCGCTTTCAGCCCGCGATCATGGAGTGCCCGCATCACGCCGATCAGCATATTGTTGTTGGTGACGAAGACGGCGCTCGGCCGCGGCTTCAGGTCGAGCAGCGCCAAAGCCTCCTGGTAGCCACCGGCTTCCCGGAAATCGCTATGGCGCACGAAATCGGGATGGAGTGCCATGCCGGCATTGGCTATGGCGCGCTCGAAGCCCGCCAGCCGTTCGTCGCCGGTGTGATTGCCCTTGGGGCCGGTGATGATGGCGATTTGGCGATGGCCTTGGTCGATGATGTGCTGCGTCATCTCCATGGCCGTCACGACATTGTCGAGCGTGATCGTGTCGAAGGGCGTGTCGTCCCAGGCATTGTCGACGATCACCAGCGGCAGATCCTGCGGCCAGCTGCCGAAACGGTAATCCTCGCGCCGTCCGGCCGGGCACAGGATCACCCCATCGACGCGCTGCTGGCGCATCAGGCCCAGCATCTTCTTCTCCGTCGCCACGTTAAAGGCGCTGTCGGCGAGGATCGTCGCATAGCCATAGGCCTGGGCCAGCAATTCGACATCGCGCACGAATTCAGTGAAGAACGGGTTGCTGATATCGGGAATGATGAGGCCGATGAGATCGCTGCTGCCCGTGCGCAAGGACCGCGCGACGCCGTCCGGCTGATAGCCGAGCTCGGCGATCGCGCGCTCGACCCGCGCCTTCAGTTGTGGGCTCACAAAGCGCCGGCCGCTGACGCAGGCCGACACCGTCGCCACCGACACCTCGGCCTCGTAGGCCACATCGCGCATCGTCGCCATGCCCCGACTCCAATAACCCGGTCAGGCCCACCAATCCTTGGTGGCACCAGGCGCCCGCGCCGATTGCAGGATAGCGCCGGGGGTGATGGGTTCGATGTCCAGGAGATAGCGATGAATATCGCTCATGCGGTCATAGGTCGCTTGCACGAGATGTTCGCGCTGTACCAGCTGCTGCGGCAGGTCGCGCCGCGTATAGGTCAGGTGCAGCACCCGGCGCCGCGCGCCATTGTTGTTGCGTGTGCCGCTGTGCCACATGGACGAATTGCAGACGATGATCGATCCCGCCGGCGCCTCCACCAGTACTTCGCCGGGATAGGGTGCGCCAAGATCGACCGGCACTCTTGCCTGGTCTTCCGCTGACAAAGGCTGCGGCTGCCAATCATAGCGGTTGACCGCCGAGCAATTGAGCGGTGCCCAATGATGCGAGCCCGGCACCACGCGGGTGGGACCGTTCTCAAGCGTCATGTCGTCAAAACAGACGATGACGTTGAGCACCCACCAATCGCCGGCGAAATGCTTGGGCACGTCGACATGGAGATCCTGCTGCCCCTTGCCCTTAAGCGGCTCGCGCAGATTGGCGCCATGCACCTTGATCTCGCCCAGCAGATAGGCGGAGGCGGCGAGCACGGTCTTGATCTCGAGACAGCGGTCGAATTCGCTCGATTTGTTGAAGATGTTGGAGACGCGGGGGGCACCGGGCTCGATATGGACCTCGTGCCCGCCTTGCTCGCCCTCGACGCTGGAGAGCGCATCGAACGCCTCCCCCATCGCCCGGCATTCGGCCTCTGAGAAGATTCCTTTCCTAAGAAAGAACCCATTCTCGTCGAGCTGACGGCGCTCGGAATCGGTGAAATCGGCACCTGTCACGCCCAGTTCGTGGAGGGCTCTTTTGGTGTACATCAGGCATCTCCAAAAAACGGCTGTTTTCCGCCAGCTAATCGTTTAGCTAATCGATTAGCTAATCGTTTCGCTGGAGCTAATCACAGGTCCCGTTTGCGGGCAAGAGCAGCCCTTAGCTATGCCATGGGGACACACCTGCCTGCGCTTCTGGTATGACAAATTAACTGTCCTATTTTTGCTGCATGTGCGAAGAATACGAACAGCGCAAAACTCACGCCCGAGATGGTCCCAGATGGCCCTGCCGCGTTCGATCCTCGCCCTAGCCGCCGGATGCTTCGGCATAGGTACCACCGAGTTCGTGGTCATGGGGCTGCTGCCGGACGTGGCCCGCGATCTCAACGTCGACATCCCCCAGGCGGGCCTGCTGGTCACCGGCTATGCGGTCGGTGTCGTCATCGGCGCCCCCATCCTCGCCATCCTGACGGCAAGGTTGCCACGCAAGGGTGCCCTCCTCGGCCTCATGGGCGTGTTCATGCTGGGCAATCTCTTCTGCGCCCTTGCGCCCAGTTATGAGCTGATGATGGCAGCCCGCATCTTCACCGCCTTTGCGCATGCGGCCTTCATGGGCATCGGCGCCGTGGTGGCGGCCGATCTCGCCCCGCCGCACCAGCGCGCGCAGGCAATGTCGCTCACCATGGCCGGCCTCACGGTCGCCAATGTGCTGGGTGTCCCCGGCGGCACGGCTTTCGGCCAGGCCTTCGGCTGGCGCTTCACCTTCATCGCGGTCGCCGTCATCGGCGCCATCGCCGCCATCGCCATCACCTTCATGGTGCCGCGCATGAAGGTGGTAAAGGCCAAGTCGATGCTGGGCGAGTTCGCAGTCCTCAAACGCCCGCAAGTGATCCTCGGCATGGGCATGAGCGCGCTTTCGGCCGCCGCCATGTTCTCGGTCTACACCTACATCCGCCCGATCCTGACTGACGTCACCGGCATTCCGGCGACCTCGGTCACCTATGTGCTGGTCGTCTTCGGCGTTGGCCTCACCATCGGCAATCTCATCGGCGGGCGCCTCGCGGATTGGAAGCTGATGCCCTCGCTTATCGGCCTCTTCCTCGGCATCACCGGCCTCCTTGCGCTTTTCACCGTCACCGCCAGCAATCCCGTGACCGCGATCGCGACGCTGATCGTCTGGGGTGTAGCGGGCTTTGCCGTGGTGGCCCCCTTGCAGATGCATGTGGTGAACGAAGCCAAGGGTGCGCCCAACCTCGTCTCCGTCCTCAATCATGCCGGCTTCAACATCGGCTGTGCCTCGGGCGCGTTCCTGGGCGGCCTCCCCATCGCCCATGGTTTCGGTTATGCGACGGTGCCCTGGGTGGGTGCGGCGGTAGCCTTCGCCGCCGGCCTCGTCGGCCTCTTTTCGATGTGGCTGGCAAAGCACCAGGGTGAAGCCGAGCCGGTCTATGTACCGGAAGCGATCGAAGCGGCGCCTGCGGAATAACGCGAGAGATCTAGCCATTCAAGGTTGGGTGGGCCGAAACGGCCGGCTGGAGAAATCCGGCCGGCCGTTTTGCTGTCGCCGGTTTTACCAATTGGCCCCATCAGCACATCATCATCTGATTCTGCTGGATGTCTATCGATGCGGGATGACGGCGGCGCGCTGGTAAGCCTAAGGTTGCCGGCCGGGGTAGGCGGCCTAGTCACGCGCATGTCTCACATAGATCACGCTGGAGGGTGTCCCCATGGCTGAGCTCAATGTGTCCAAGCTTAAGAAAGTGGCCAAACGTACCGCTGACCGCACCCTGCGCGAGCAGGCGGAGCTGATGGCAGCGACCATGCCCACCGATCGCACCGACCATCGCAAGGCAGTCGCCAAAGCCGCCTCCACCCATATCGACGGGATCATTCCCTTGCGCCGCGACGTCACGGCGCTGCTGGCCAAGAGTGCGGCAAAAGCAATGGCGGCCGAAAAGAAACGCGCGGCACTGGCGGCGACGCGCGGCCGCGAGCGAAAGCCGATCCTTGCCAACATGGTCAGCCAGCGCATGAAGGCGTTCGAGACCATGGTGGACGCCGTCACTGTGCCGGCGGCACGGCGCTATCTTGTCAACACACCGATCGATACCTACGGTTACGCGCTCAACTTCGATTCCTTTGCCCTCGTGCCGTCCAACAGCTGGGTCAAATTCAGGATGGAGCGGAGAAAGAAGCCGGGGAGCAACAGCGCGGCGGTGATGTTCAACTTCGTCTGGCAGAACCCAGAAGACAAATATGCCGTCATCAATGCCAATGGCTATTTGATGCTCCATGGCCATTGTTACGTCCGCAGCGATGGCGGCACCTTCCCCGGCGCCCGTGCCGCGGGCCTTGAGATACGCCCGCGCCTCCAATTGTACGACTGGACCAACGAACCTTTTATGATGCTCGGCAGCCAGGAAGTGGCCCCTGCCATCAACCTGCACACGAGCACCGAGGGCTTCTTCGATGATGATGAAGAGGCGCTGGCAGACATATACCGCGGCTACGACATCGACCTGTCCTTGATCCTGGTACCACCGCGCGCCGTGATCGGCCTCGTCGTGTCAGCGGCGATCACATACTACGCTGACAAGGACAGCGGCATCGTCCAGGCCAATTTCTCGGACGGCGCCTTTATGGTCGGCGGTCCAGGGGTCCTGGTGACGGTCGTGAGCTGATGAGGGTCAGCTGACGGAGCACGACTGACGAGGAGAGCGGCCGCGCATGCCAGCACAACCTTGGTCCGGCAAAACGATAGAGTCAGGACCCCGCACGGCGGATTGTCGGGTAAACTGCCCGAACAATCCTCCGAATAGTCCTGCGTCATTGTGCACCACGGAACGAAAGGCATGCACCATCGTTGGATAGGCTTCACGGATCAGTGTGGAGTTTTTCGATGATGTGGGACGAATCAACCGGCATTGAACGGGCCGAACCCGATCGCGGGCACAGCATGGCGCAGCGGCAGATTGCCGTGACGCATAAGCATGTGGCGGCCCTCTCCGGCCTCAAAGTCTATCCCGGCCATCTACCGTTGGATGGTTTGTGCCTGGAAGATCTCACCCGCATGGGCCTCATCCGCCAGGTCCGCGACGGCTATGCCCTGACACCGCGCGGAGTCGAGACGCTGGATGAAGAAGTGGCAACCGCCAAGATGCGCCAGACGATCTATCAGGAGGCGTGAGCAGGGGAATCATAATCCCTTGGTCGGCGGTTCAAATCCGTCCGGTGCTACCATTTTCCCTAAGCATCATCCTAATCGTTAGGGCTCGCGACACGGTCGAGCGGAAGCAGCGACCTGCCGCCATATTGCGAGCGTAGAAGTTCGATAATTTCACCGTGATCGCTATAGATTTCGATCCACGAAGTATCGAATGCCACAACCTCGACCATCGAGGAATCTGACAGCCGTCCAATTGGGCGACCTGTGGTCAATTTTGCCCCCGAAAGGGAAGACGCATGAGTGCCATCTGATGCTACGAAGATGCCATCCATTAATTGCGGCTTCAAACGCACTGAGGCAATCAGGTCCGGGAGGCTTGGTACTACAGAGAGGTGGGCGGCCAAGTGGTCGTAGAATTGGGGGGCGCCGATGACATCAAGCCTGCCTGCATACCAAGTAGCCGAACGAAGAACGTCGGCGGCTCCCAGTAAATCGAGAATGGATGCAATTTGAAATCCGGTACAACTAACTGAGCTGCCGTCGATGTCTTTGCCGTTCAGCGCCCAAGCAAACATCCCACCCTCGTATCCATTGGAGTGACCACAGCTTCGGAGATTGTGTAGATATGATCAAGGAAGTTGCGCGCTATGTCATTCCATTGCAGTGTGTCCCCCGATTGTCACCCGCGCCGGCCAACCTATTGATATTGGCGATTATACTCAGGGGATCATAATCCCTTGGTCGGCGGTTCAAATCCGTCCGGTGCTACCATTCTTTCCAAGATTTCGTTTCGCGATATCCTGACAGGCGGAACAGCCGGCGCCTATTCAACAGGTATGTTGTACATTTTGGCGACCGCGCGATATTGCTCGCATGCTTTGTCGACCTGTCCCAAAGAGAGATAGTTTTGGCCTGCAAACATATGGTCGAACATACTGTTAAGCCTGTACATCTCTGCGGTGGGTGGGCCCTTAAGTGTTTTTGCGCGATCAGCCTCGGGAGCGAGTGTCGGCCATAGAATGGCTTCCATTCTGCGAGCATCGTCTTCTGAGCAGGACGTTGGCGAGTCGGATGACTTAAAAACTGGCGAAGGCTGATCGGATGGTGTTGATGCCGATGATTGAGCCTTCGAGCTACAACCACCAACAAGAATAACCGCCGACAGACAACAATGAAGTAAAAAAACCTGCCTCATTCCAATGCCCTTCAGGCCGTACTCTATAGTTTGTCAGTTCTGTTGAAGCACAAGATGGTTGCAGCCCGCTTCCTGAGATGTCAAGTCAATCAAGTTTGTCCCCCGAGTGTCACCCTCAGTAAGTAAGCCTCTGACATTGCAGATTATACTCAGGGGATCATAATCCCTTGGTCGGCGGTTTAAATCCGTAGGGTGCTACCACTGCTAGGCCCTTGAATGCCGCCATACTTTGACGGCCGAGATCAGCAGAATGCTGGCGAGTAGCGGCAGAATGGCCTCCGCAGGCATAATTCGTAGCAACTGGGCACCGGCAAAGGTCCCAAAGACCGATCCAGTCGCCATGGCTAGCACAAAGGATAAGTTCCGCCGGAGAACGGCGAAGCTGGCGTCTTGGCTGTAGCGGGCGAAACCCACTAACATTGTAGGCAAACTGATAGCCAGCGAAAGACTGCCGGCAAGCTTGACGTCCAATCCGAAAAGCAACGCGAGCGTCGGAATTAACAACTCTCCCCCCGCAACCCCCATCAGCGAGGCGACAGCGCCGATGACAAATCCGGCTGCGACGCCAGCCAGGATCAACTCCGGCCCCGCCAGCAGCGGATGCCCAGCCACGGCGTCATGGCCCATCAGCAGGATGCCCGCTATCAGCACGAGCAACACAGCGATGATCCGGTAAAGCATCTCTGCGCGAAGCCGCGTCGCCCAGCCAGCGCTGAGCCATGCCCCAATCAAACTCCCTGCAAGCAAATTTATTATCACTGGCCACTGAGCGAGGACGTCGGCGAGCGGTACGGCTGGAAGCCGGAACGGTAGGGCCGACGTCACCACTATTAGAATCATGGCCTTGTTCAAGATGACGGCTTCAAGGGCGGCGAAACGAAAGACGCTGATCAGGAGCGGCAACCGGAATTCAGCGCCGCCCAGTCCAATCAACCCGCCCAGCATACCGATAAAAGAACCACCGACAAATCCGCCGGCCCGGTTGGTTTTCGTCGCCGGCGATGGGTCAACCATAGGCTTTCCTCTTGTGGCCTGGTCCCATGAGTCAACTTATTTGAAGTTGGCCCACGCGCGGCCCGCGCATCCAGTAACCCAATACAATCGTTGCTTATACTCCGGCAATCATAATCCCTTGGCCGGCAGCTTAAATCCGTCCGATGCTGCGGGTTACTTCTCCGCAATGCCTTTCCAGTCCGCATTTCCTGCCCCTGCGCCACATCGTCCGGGGCCATTATGCCGCCAAATCCGGCGCTGGCCAGATATGCAGGTGCACCGGTTCGACGCGGCCGCGCACCGCGGTGGGGCCGAGATCGGCAAATGCCGGCATGTCCGGGACGGTGTCGCGCGCCGCGGCAAAGCAAGCATCTGATACCGCGATCCGGCAATCGAAGTCCCGTGTCAGGCGTTCGATCCGCGCCGCCACATTGGCGGCGTCGCCGACCACGGTAAATTCCAGGCGTTGATCGGTGCCGACATTGCCCACGACCGCGGGGCCATAATGGAGGCCGATGCCCAGGCGCACCGGAAACGTGCCACGTTGGGCGCGCTTGGCGCACCAGCGGTCCATCTCGTGCTGGAGTTCAAGGGCGCAGGCAAGGGCGTGGTTCGCCGCCACGGCGCCATTCCCATTCTCCAGCGCGCCGAAAGTCGCCATGAAGCCGTCGCCGAGATATTTGTCGAGCGTGCCACCATGACGAAAAACGATCGCGGTGGCGCGCGCCTGGAAACTGCGCAACAGAGCGACCACCCGTTCCGGTTCCAGTTTTTCCACCAGCGTGGTGAATTGCCAGATATCGGCAAAGAGCACGGCAACATGGCGTATCGCCGGAGCACCGAAGGCATTGGGCGCCTCTGCCAGCATGGCATCCGCGACATCGGGGGAGACATAGCGGCTGAGATCCGCCCGCGCCACTTCGGCGCGTGTCTGGCGCAGCAGCATGTTGCGCCCCCGTGCCACCGCCGCCGCCAGGAGACCGGTTGCAATGGCGGTGAGGACATTCTGCGTCAGCAATGACGAGATGCCGACATAGCGAGGATCGAGCACGATGGCGAGCACTTGAGGTGGCGTGAGATCGCTGCCTGTATCGGGGAAACGCACGGTATCGGGAAGATTGTAGAGCAGAAGGACACCCGTCGACCAAACCGCGATGATGCAGACTCCGGTCCAGATGACATTGCTGGGCCGATAGGACAGCGCAGAGCCGATCAGCAGCAGAATCAGATAGAGAAACTCGACAAAGCGGACACGCATCTGTACCGGCCAATCGTAGGCGATGCTGTCGGGCGGCTGCGTGATGATGACGGCGCTGATCAGCGCCACGTCGAGAAAGATGAAGACCAGCCTGACCGCTTGCGCATGGCGCCAGCGCCGCAGCATATGCGGGACGAGGCCGAGCAGGAAAAAGGCCGCGACCAGGCTGAGATAATAGTAAGTGCGCGGACCTTGGGTGACAAAAGGCAGCCAGATCGCCACCAGGATGACGGCGACGGTGCGCGCCCTGAACGCGAAGGCAAGGCCAGCCTGCTCCTCGGCGCCGATGGCCGCGGTCAGGCGGGCGTCGCCGCGCTGACCAAAGAGTGATCGCTTGCCCCAGAACCCCATGCCGCCACCGGAATCGCTGTTACAGGCGACATAGATAGGTAGCCGGACCGCCTCCCGCAATCCCAGTGTGGCGGATATCAGGGAACGCTTATCGCGCTCGTCCTTTGGGGAAGACATGAGTGAAAGCCGGTCTTGAGCAGCTCGCCGAACAGCTCCGGAAGGACGGCGCGGCTGAAATAGAATCCTTGCGCTTCGTCGCAACGATGGTCCTGCAGGAATGCCAGCTCTCTCGCCGTTTCCACGCCTTCGGCAACGATCCGCAGTTTCAGGCTACGCGCCATGCTGATCACGGCAGCCACAATGGTGGTCTCGTCGGGTGCCGCGGTGATTTGCCGAACAAACGATTGGTCGATCTTGAGAACGTTGATCGGGAATTTTCTAAGATAGCTCAAGCTGGAGTAGCCGGTGCCAAAATCATCGACAGCCAGATGCACGCCCGCCGCGCGCAGCTTCCTGAGGGTCGCTTCCGTCGAGTCAGCACCGTTCATCAGAACGCTTTCGGTCAACTCCAGCTCAAGAAATCGCGGATCTAAGCTCGTATCCTTGAGGATTGTGAATACACTTTCGAGAAAATCTTCATCTCGGAACTCCATGGCCGAGACATTCACCGCAATCGTCGTCAGCGGCGAGCCAGCATCCCGCCAGAGTCGGGCCTGCTTGCACGCTTCATGCAGGACCCATTGCCCCATGGGCAGAATGAGACCGCAATCTTCCGCGACTGGGATGAACTGAGCAGGAGAGATAGATCCGCGGCTGGGATGTGTCCAGCGGATCAAAGCTTCCGCGCCGGTAATCTTTCCGGTCCGCAGATCGACCTTCGGTTGGTAATGCAGGGAAAATTCCTGGCGTTCCAAGGCGCGCCGCAGATCCGCTTCGATCGATTGCCGTTCGACGGCTTTGATGTTCATCGCGGGTTTGAAAAACCGGTAGCTCTGGCGCCCATCTCCCTTGGCCTGGTACATCGCCGTGTCAGCGTTCTTGATCAGCGTCTCGGCATCCAGGCCATCATCGGGATAGATGCTAAGACCAATGCTGGCATTAACGTGAAGGTCGTGCTGGTCGAGGGAATGCGTTTCCGCCACGGCCTGCAACATCCTGCGCGCGGTCATGGCAACATCGGTCGATTGCGTCACTTCCGACAACAGCACGACAAATTCGTCGCCGCCCTGCCGGCTTACCGTGTCGGAACCGCGGACGCAGTCCGCCAGGCGCTTTGCGACCGATTGGAGAAGCTTGTCGCCGACCGAATGTCCCAGAGAATCGTTGATATGTTTGAAGCCATCCAAATCCAGAAACAGCACAGCGACTTTGGTCTTGTGACGCGGTGCGGACATAATCGCCTGGCCGATCCGGTCATTGAGGAGCATGCGGTTAGGCAGCCCGGTCAGGAAATCGTGCTGGGCCGAATGCGCCATCTGCAGCGCGATGGCCCGTTTGGCACTGACGTCCCGGAACACGATGACCGCGCCAGTCACCTCGCCTTCGCGGTTGTGAATGGGAGAGATGCAGTCTTCGACCGGAATCTCCAATCCTTCATGCCCGATGAGGATGCAGTTTGACGGCAGATGCACGGTCTGCTCTTGTCTGACCGCCATCTCCATGGGATCCGGGATGGCTTCCCGGCTGATGGCGTCCAGAAACCGGCAAACACCGCTCATCGGCTGTCCAACAGCTTCCTGCCATGACCAACCGGTGATTTTCTCGGCCACGATGTTGAGGAAGGTGATGTTGCCGGCGATGTCGGTGCAAATGACGGCATCGCCGATGGAATTGAGCGTGACCTGAGCACGTTCCTTTTCCAGGAACAGCGCGTCTTCCATGGCCTTGCGTTCGATGGCGTAGCGGAGCGCGCGCAGGAGCCCGCGCGATTCGATCTGACCCTTGATGAGATAATCTTGTGCACCCTGTTGCAGCGCTTGGGCTGCCAGCGTCTCATCGTCGAAGCCCGTCAGCACCACGAGAGGAATGCGGGGAGCTGCCGTGTGTGTCCGCCGCACTGCGTCCAACCCTTGAGCATCGGGCAGCCCCAAATCGAGCAAGATAATATCGGCCCATTCGTCGGCGAGATAGTCTTCGGCCTCGCTCATGCACGCGACGTGCTTCAATTTGGTGTTGTGTGAGCTCTGTTCGTTGAACATCTCGCGGAGCAGGCGCGCATCCCCCGGATTATCCTCGACCATCAGCAGCGTTTTCATCGCCTGTTGAATCATCCACCGCGCCCCTGCCGCGGCAGCTTGACCTTCATCAACCAGAAATCATTGATGCTTTTTACGAGGCTTTCGAACGCATCCAGCTGCACCGGCTTGCTGAGGTAGCAATTGGCCTGAAGCTGATAGCTTTTCACGACATCCGCTTCGGCTTCGGAGGTGGTCAGGATGACCGTCGGGATCGTCTTCAGGCCATCATCTTGCTTAATGCGGACCAGGACCTCGCGGCCGTCCATTTTAGGCAGATTGAGGTCCAGCAAAATGAGATCCGGGCGTGGGGCGTGAAGGTAGGCGTCCTCCTGCCGCAGAAAGGCCATTGCCTCGACACCGTCGGACGTCACATGCAGATGAACAGATGTATTGGCATCACGGAAAGCTTCCTGGGTCAGCCGGACGTCACCGGGACTGTCCTCCACCAGAAGCACTTCCATGGCCGCGTGAGATCTTGCATGAGCCGTCATGATTTCCTCTTAACTGCCGGCCAAAGTCATTTGACCAGGGAGGGCAAAGTGAAAGGTGGAGCCTTGTCCGAGCTGTGAGTCGACCGAAATATAGCCGCCATGGCGCTCGACAATCTTTTTGCAGATGGCCAATCCTATGCCGGTGCCGGCGAACTCCTCGCGCTTGTGCAGGCGCTGGAACATGCCGAAAATCCTGTCGAAATATTGCGGGTCGATGCCGAGCCCATTGTCGCACACTGAAAACATCCATTTCTTCTCGCCATCTCTTGTGGCGGTGACATGGACGCGCGGAATGCCCGGGTTTTGATACTTGATCGCATTGCCGATAAGGTTCTGGAACAATTGAACGAGCTGCATGTCGTCGGCGACGACGATTGGCAGGACGTCATAGGTCACCAGCGCACCACTGTCTTCGACAGCGCCGCGCAGATTGGCGAGTGCCTGTTGCAAGGCATCTTCACTCGAGGTCTCGAGCAGGTCCTTGCCCTTTGTCCCGACATGCGAATAGGCCAGCAGATCCTGGATCAGGCGCTGCATGCGGCTGGCACCGTCGACGGCGAAGGCAATGAACTGATCGGCATCCGCATCCAGCTTGCCTTTGTACCGCCGCGACAGCAGCTGTGTGTAACTGGCCACCATCCGCAGCGGCTCCTGCAAATCGTGCGAGGCGACATAGGCGAACTGGGTTAGCTCTTCGTTGGAGCGCCGCAATTCTTCCAATTTTTCCAGCAGCAGCGCCTTGGCCTCGTTGCGCGTGGTGATATCGCGAATCGCCGTCGTCACCAAGGTTCCCTCGGCGCTCTGCAGCGGGCTCAGCATGATTTCCATCGGGAATTCGCTGGCATCTTTCCGTAGGCCCCGCAACTCAAGCCCCTCACCCATCGGCCGTGTACGGGAGTGCGCCGCATAGTTCTGCCGATGCTGGGGATGCTTGCCGCGAAATCGTTCCGGGATCAGAATCTCGACAGGTTGCCCGATCAGCTCTTCCCTGTGGTAGCCGAACTGGCGCTCCGTCTCTGCATTGACCAGAATGATGCAGCCCTGCGGATCGGCGATGACCATGGCGTCCGGCGCCGCTTCCAGCAAGCCGCGAAACCGGTCTTCCATCTGCACGAGTTGCATCTGCGCCAGGTGCCGTTCCGCATGCTTGCGAACGCTGATGTCGCGAATGGCCGCCGTCACCAGAATCCCGTCGGGGCTTTCCAATGGGCTCAGCATGATCTCGATCGGAAAATTGCTTTTGTTCTTGCGCCGGCCGGTGAGTTCGATGCCCGTGCCCATCTGCTGCGCCAACGCATCCTCGGCAGAGCGCAGCCCATCCGCCAGCAGCCGTTCGGCAAAGCCTTCCGGGATGATATTCTTGACCTTCTGCCCCACCAGTTCGTCGCGGCGATAGCCGAACTGTTTTTCTGCCTGCAGGTTGAGAAGGACAATTTCTCCACGTTGGTTGACGACCACCATCGCATCGGGTGCCGCCTCCAGCAGCCCGCGATACCGGCTCTCCATCTGTGCCAGATGCCGTTCCGCATCCTTGCGCACGCTGATGTCGCGAATGGCCGCCGTCACCAAGATGCCTTCAACGCTCTCCAACGGGCTCAGCATGATCTCGATCGGGAAGTCGCTGCCGTTCTTGCGGCGACCATAGAGCTCGATCCCCATGCCGATCTGCTGAGCAAGCGCATCTGCCGCGGTCCGGGTGCCGTCCGCCAGCAGTCGTTCGGCAAAACCTTCGGGGATGATGTTCTTGACCTTCTGGCCCACCAATTCGTCGCGGCGATAGCCAAACTGCTTTTCAGCCTGCAGGTTGAGAAGAACGATCTCGCCGCTCTGATTGACCACCACCATCGCATCGGGCGCTGCTTCCAGCAGTCCACGATACCGGCTCTCCATCTGTGCCAGATGCTTTTCCGCATCCTTGCGCACGCTGATGTCGCGAATAGCCGCCGTCACCAGAATGCCATCTGGGCTTTCCAGCGGACTGAGCATGATCTCGATCGGGAAATTGCTTCTGTTCTTGCGCCGGCCGATAAGCTCGATCCCGGTGCCGATCTGCTGCGCCAGCGCGTCCTCGGCGGAGCGCAGCCCGTCCGCCAGCAGCCGTTCGGCAAAGCCCTCCGGGATGATGTTCTTGACCGGCTGGCCGACCAGCTCGTCACGGCGATAGCCGAACTGTTTCTCGGCCTGCAGGTTGAGGAGAATGATCTCGCCGCGCTGATTGACCACCACCATCCCGTCCGGTGCTGCTTCCAGCAGCCCGCGATACCGGCCCTCCATCTGCGCCAGATGCTTTTCCGCGTCCTTGCGCACGCTGATGTCGCGGATCGCTGCCGTCACCAGAATCCCGTCGGGACTTTCCAGCGGGCTCAGCATGATCTCGATCGGGAAGTCGCTGCCGTTCTTGCGCCGGCCGTAGAGCTCAATGCCGGTACCGATCTGCTGGGCGAGCGCATCCGCGGCGGTCCGCGTTTCGTCAGCGACCAGCCGCTCAGCGAAACCTTCGGGAATGATGTTCTTGACCTTCTGCCCGACCAGTTCGTCGCGGTGATAGCCGAATTGTTTTTCAGCCTGCAGGTTGAGAAGAACGATCTCGCCGCTCTGATTGACCACCACCATCGCATCCGGTGCTGCTTCCAGCAGCCCGCGATACCGGCCCTCCATCTGCGCCAGATGCTGTGCCGATTCCTGGCGCTGGGTGACGTCGAGGATCGCCGCTATCACAAGCTTTCCTCCGACTTTTTCCAAGGATAGCGCGTAGTCGGAGAATTGTGCCGACCTTGTTCGCCCTCGCTTTGTCCGACTTTGGTTTGTCTATTAGGTTGGCAGGGCGAGTAAATCCTGCGTAAAGCGAGGCTCATATACGCACAGCCTTTCCGTGAGACTGCAGCGCCGATCTCGCCGATTCCTCTCAGTAAGGCCATGGGGCCGCTGTTTAATGTGATACAGCCTGGCAGCCTATGGCGGCGCGAAACGGCACTGAATTGCTCGTATGCACAAACTACCATAGGTTTTTTCCGGAATAGAAAATAAAACTAATTATCGACAAACTACGGTGACAACATAAAGAAAGGCTTACGATCACCGAAATGAGTGAGAGATAATTCACCAATCTTTGTATGCGCGATCGTTTCGGCCGCGCGGCGTGCGCCGATGCCTGATGCCAGGAGAGGTCGCGCGAGCAATGCTGGGGTGCTTGAGACCCTAGAAACTCGCCCCGGAGAATCTGTTGAGCGGCATTCCGTCGTAGCGCATGAGCCCCACGCAAATGTCGCGGACCAGGGCGAATTTGTGCGGGCCGTGGTCAGGGTAGCGGACCATGTTGTCGCCATTATGCTGGAAGACAAAGCCGCCCTTGCCGTCATCGGTCGGATATTGCCACAGCCAATCGGCTGGCTTGGGGTCGTCTTCGGTCCCGATGTCGGTGAGCCAGAGGGCGCCGGCCGGCATCGACGACCAGCCCCGGGCATATTGGCCGAAGATGCCCTGCCAGCCGTCGAACTCGGGATCCATGTTGCGAAAGAAGCCGAGCGGGTCGTTGCGCACGCGCGCCTTGATGTTGGTGAAAGGGCGCGGCGGCACGGCCTCAAATGCGCTGAGGAACGGCAGCCATTGCACCGCCGGTTCCGAGCAGATGACCATGTGTCCACCGCGCGCGAGGAAATCCAGCAGCAAAGGCTGCAGGTTCCGGAGATGGAACTGGTCGTGAATATGCGGAATGTAAAGGATGTCTGTGGCGGCGAGATCGGCGGCGCTTAGCTGGTATTGCGGGCAGTATTTGAGCTTGCCACCCACCTCCGCCATCGATTGAGCCAAGCCTTCCGGCGCCCATTCCATCGACTCTTCGAAACATTGGAGATAGGTCACGGTAAAAATCGTGCGCACACGCGTTATCCCTAGCTCCCGGTTGAGCCAGGGATAAAAGGCCTTGAGGAAACGCTGGGCGGCCGGCATGAACCGTTCGCCATTATGGACATGAGGATCAAGCGTCGAGACCAGCAGGCGGCCGCCACCCTCGAGCTTGGGGAAGTCGAGCAGCAGGCTGCCGCTGTCATCATCGAGGTTGAGCGCACTGTGGCTGAGAGGATGGAAATCGAAGGCGCCGAACCAGTGCCAGCTCATGTCGGCAATCGGAATGATGTCGTTGAGCGGGTGACGCTGCGCCGGCACATGGATTTCGAGAGTGGGGTTCGGCCTGGTCCACCACAGCCAATCCTTGGTGTCGTTTGGGTGCCATTTGAGATCGACAACGTCGATCCATTCATGGATGCCCTTGCAATGGAAGATGATGAGAAAGCCGCCACCACGTACATAGGCGTTGAGTTGGTCCGCATAGCGCCTGATGCCGGCGCTGTCCATGCCATCGGGAATGACCACTGCGGCATATTGGGCAAGGTCATGGGTCTCCAGCTCGCGGAGATAGATCATGTCGTCGATCTGATGGGTATAATCCTGGAAGGTGGTGAGCTGGCTCGCGACACCCCAGGTGATGTAGGCGATCTTTTTCTGCATCTGCTCTTCAGCGATCGAAGGAGGGGGCGAAGGTGAACCGGCCGCTTTCGAAAGCCGCCCGCGCAATAGGCACGTCGTAGAGCATGGAGAGATTGTCGGCCGTGAGCACATCTTCGACCGGGCCATGGTCGTAGCGGCGCTGGTCCTTCATCAGCAGCACATGGCTTGCCACCTCCAGCCCATGCTGCGGGGCGTGGGTCGAGAAGAGGATCGTGAGGCCCAGGCGGCTGTTGAGGTCGCGCAACATGTCGATGACGATGGCCTGGTTGCGATAGTCGAGCGCCGAACAAGGTTCGTCGAGGATCAGGATCTCGCATTCCGAGGACAGCGCCTGGGCAATCATCACCAGCTGGCGCTGGCCGCCGGAAAGCTCGTTGAACGGGCGGTCCTGGAGATGTGCCACATTCATCTGTGCCAGATATTGCCGCGCGATCTCGTAATCCTTGGCGCGGGGGGCACCGAAAAGGCCGATATGCCGCGCCCTTCCCATCAGCACGATGTCGAGGACGGTGAAGGCGAAGGCCGACTGAAAGAGCTGCGGCACATAGCCGATGCGGCCACGGACCGTGGTGGTGCCGGCGCTGGGCTTGGTGAGGCCGACGAGACAGTTGAGAAGCGTGGTCTTGCCGACACCGTTGGCGCCGAGGACGGCGAGCACGCTGCCCGGTGTCACGGAGAGGCTGTAATCCTGCAGGATGATTTTGTCCGACAGGGCGACGGTGAGGCCGGATATCTCAATCATGGGACCAGCCGCTTTTCTTCTGCATGCGCCGCAGGATGAGGGCGAAGAAGGGCACGCCGATGAGGGCGGTGATGATGCCGATGGGCAGTTCGGCGACCGTCGCGGTACGCGCGATATCGTCGACCAGCAGCAGATAGATGGCACCCAGCAGCGCCGAGACTGGCAGCAGGCGCGCATGATCGGGGCCGACCAGCGAGCGCGCCATGTGCGGAATGATGAGGCCGACCCAGCCCACGATCCCGGAGGTCGCAACGACACCGGCCGAGATGATGGCAACCGCACCGAAGATGGTGGCCTGCACCAGTTCGATGGGCGCCCCCAGGGCGCGCGCCTTCTGTTCGCCCAGCGACAGGATGTTGATCTGATAGCGCAGCAGGAAAATGACGATGGCAGGCGGCACGATCGCCAGCGTCATGAGGAGAAGATCGCGGTAGCTGGTGGCGGCGATGCTGCCCATCAACCAATAGGTGATGGCCGGCAGCTTCTGCTGCGGGTCGGCCAAGAGCTTGACGATGGAGATGGCTGCTTCGAAAAAGGCCGAGACGACCACGCCGGCCAGCACCAAAGTGAGTGTCGAGGTGCGGCCGCGGACACTGGCAAGGCCCTTCACGATGAGGAGACTGCCGATGCCAAACGCAAAGGCGGTGCCGAGCACGATATAGCCGCCACCCACCAGCAGGATGGCAAGAGTTCCACCGAAGGCCGCCCCCGAGGTCACACCGATGATGCTGGGATCGATGAGCGGGTTGCGAAAGAGGCCCTGGAGGGCTGCACCCGAGATGGAGAGACCGGCCCCGATGAGTACGGCGGCGAGGATGCGTGGCAGGCGGATGGCTTCGACGACATCCGCCTGCACCTTGGTCCAGTCCGGCGTTGCTGACGGCACGACATTATCCCAGAGGATGCGGGCGACGTCGCCCATGCCGATACTGTAACGCCCGATGGTGATCGAGTAGAGCACGCAGAAGACCAGCAGCAGCGACAGCAGCAGGACGACAGCCCAGATCGGCATGCGAGTCAGCATCTGGACCCTGACTCGCTTATGCGCCATCGCCAGCATCAGTCCAGCTCAGCCGAAGATGTCGGCGTAGCCGGCAGATGCCTTGTTCTGCTCCAGCTCCAGGATGAAGCGCAGCTGCTCGTCCGTGATGTCCCGCTGATAGATCAGCTTGTAGCCGTCCTTCACCGTGTCGCGGAACTGCTTGGGGTCCGCAAAGCGTGCAGGATGGGCGATGCGCGCCAACCAATCGTCGGAGAGATAGATCTCGGCCGCATCCGGCGAGCGGTTGAATTGCGGGAACTTGTAGACCCGCTTGTTCTTGACCGCGTCCAGGCTGGCCAGCGTCTCATTGCCGTAGAAATCGGCCGGTGTCAGGTCCTGCGCATAAGAGGGGATGACGATGATCGCCGGGTTCCACACCAGAAGCTGCTCGGCATCGACCGTGCGCCACCATTCGCCGGTATTGTCGGCGGCGAGATTCGTGGTGCCGCTCAAGGTGAAGTCCTGCGAGCTGTTGGCAACGATGCGGAAACTGTCCTTGATCTCGTCGACCACCAGCATGCTGACCATCTCGTCAGTCTTGACCTTGGCAAAGACGTCGCGCAGCGCGGCGTTGGAGGCATCCTGCTTTTGCAGGATCTCCTGGGCGCGGTCGATGCGGCCCGACGTATAGCCGCTCAGCATCAGATAGTCGCGGCGATGCTGGTTGGTGCAGCAATCCCAGCCGATGACCTTGAGGCCGACACGCTCCAGGGGTTCGATGATCTTCGGGTCGAAGACCCATTGCAGAACGGCGTCCGGCTTCAGCTCCAGGATCGCCTCGACATTGGGGGCGAAACCGTCGCCGGCCACATTCATGTTGAGCTTCAGGAATTCCGGCAGGAGCTGGGCATAGAAGCTGCCCTCATAGGTCTTCTGCGCCTTCTTGTTGACGCCGACGAAATGCGAGCTGTCACCCTCGACCGCATAATGAACCAGCGGGCCGGAGGCGAACATCGAGACGATGCGCTGCGGCGGGCTGTCGAGCTCGATCACCTTGTTGCGGTGGTCGAGAAAGCGGATCTCTTCCGCTGCGGCGCCGGAAACCGCACCTGTCAGCAAGGCAATTGCCGCGGCGGCACCCAGGCCCCGCCCGGCCAATGTTGTCAAAACGCGCATAGCCATCATCCCCTCTGTGCCATTTCGGCAGGATGTCCTGGCATGCGCGCCCTGGAGATGTCTCCGGACGGTGGCTTGGACGTGTCGGTAGAATTGTGCGCAAGTGATACGCATTCGCAACAACGAAAGCAATGGGAATTAGACGGAGGAATTGCCCTTCGGGCGGGACCCCGCTCACCGACTCTCCCGCATTGGGGGAGGAAATAACGGCTGATAGATTATTCCGGTAGTACCGGCAACCTCTGCGCCAGTTCGTCGACCAGGACGCGGGTGTTTTCGGTGTAGTCGATGGGGATGGTGACGAGATGGACGCCGCCTTTGGCGAAGGCTGCCTCGAGTGTCGGGATGAAGGTGGCGATGTCGGTGACACGGGCGCCGTGGGCGCCGTAACTTTCGGCATATTTCACGAAGTCCGGATTACCGAAGGTCATGCCAAAATCGGGAAACTGATCGACCGCCTGCTTCCAGCGGATCATGCCGTAAGCGCGGTCCTCAAGGACCAAGACGACGAGGTTGAGCTTCAACCGGACGGCGGTTTCCATCTCCTGGCTGTTCATCATGAAGCCGCCATCGCCGCATACGGCCATCACGCGGCGCTTCGGGTAGAGCTGGGCCGCCATCATCGCGGAAGGAAGCCCGGCTCCCATGGTGGCCAGCGCATTGTCGAGCAGCAAGGTATTGGCGACCGTCGTGCGGTAGTTGCGCGCGAACCAGATCTTGTACATGCCATTGTCGAGGGCGACGATGCCGTCGGCCGGGATCACCTGGCGGATATCATGGACGATGCGCTGCGGGGTAAAGCGGTCTTCGGTGGCGCGGTCGGCGATGCGCGCCAGGATGCCCTTGCGCAAGGGCAGAAGAGCGCCGGCCTGGGGCAGCTTGCCTTCCAGCCGGTCGGCGAGCAGCCGCAGACTGGGGCCGAGATCGCCGATCACCTCGGCTTGCGGGAAATAGACCTGTTCGACGGTCGCCGGCTGATAGCCGACATGGATCACCTGCGGTCCCTTGGGCCCCATGATGAACGGCGGCTTTTCGATCGTGTCATGGCCGATGGTGATGATGAGGTCGGCGCGCTCGATCGCTTCATGGACATAGTCGCGTTCGGAAAGCGCTGCTGTCCCCATATAGAGTTCGGTCCCGCCAGGCACCGTGCCCTTGCCCATCTGTGTCGTGAAATAGGGAATGCGGGTGCGCAGCACGAACTGCGCGAGATCCGAGGTCACGCGCGGGCGCGAGGCCGCAGCACCCAGCATG
The DNA here is from genome assembly GCF_056404715.1 of Dongia sp. P2_B8. NCBI lineage: Bacteria > Pseudomonadati > Pseudomonadota > Alphaproteobacteria > Rhodospirillales > Dongiaceae > Dongia > Dongia sp. P2_B8. The sequence goes on from NZ_JBFUDM010000007.1 coordinate 113,801, forward strand.
AGGAGCGGACGCTGCGCTGCCAGCACCATGGCGGCGGCACGGTCGAGGGCCTGCTCGCCGGCCACCGGCAGTTCCACCGGATGCGGCGGCACCATCGGCACCAATGTCGCTTCCTCGGCCGCGACATCCTCGGGAAGCTCGAGATGCACGGGACCCGGCCGTTCCTCCTGGGCCACGCGGAAGGCTTCCCGCACCATGGTGGGAATCATGCGGGTGGAGACGATCTGATGGGTGAGCTTGGTCAAGGGCCGCATCGCCGCCACCACATCGACGATCTGGAAGCGCGCCTGGCGCGAGGATTTGACACCCTTCTGCCCTGTGATCATCAACATCGGCATGCCGCCCAGCAGCGCATAGGCAGCACCCGTGGTGAAGTTGAGCGCACCCGGCCCCAGGGTCGCGATGCAGACGCCAGGCTTGCCGGTGAGACGTCCATAGGTCGCGGCCATGAAGGCTGCCGCCTGCTCATGCCGGGTCAGTACCAGCTGAATGGACGATTTGCGCAAGGATTCGACGACATCGAGATTTTCCTCGCCCGGGATGCCGAAGATGCGATCGACGCCCTCATTCTCCAGCGCCGCCACCAACAGATCCGATCCCTTGCTCATCGCGCAGCTTCTCCTGTCCCTGTACTGTCCTTGGGGCGGCATCCTAGGACAGATCAGCCTGTGTCACATATGCGGATGCCGCGCGTGAGATATGCGTGCAAGATTCTGGTTCTGCGCCGTTTCAGCATGGATCATGCCGCGGAAAGGCAAGTCGATCCAGCGCAGCAGCGCGAACATCCTGGTCGATTACCCAGCCCACCGGAAACATCATGTCCCCTGCCCCGCCCGAGAGAGATGGTCCATCCGGGCCACAGCATCGCTTCTTCCTGCCGATCCTGGCGGGGGCCACCTGGCGCGACCGCTGGATCGCTTGCCTGGGGGCGCTGATCAGCATTGCCGCCACCTATTTCGTCTGCCGCCTCGGCCTCGGAGATTTCAACAGGGGTGCCACAGCGCATCTGCCGCTGCTGGTGGCACCGATGGGGGCTTCCGCCGTGCTGCTGTTCGCCGTCCCGGCAAGCCCGCTGGCACAGCCCTGGTCGATCATCGGCGGCAACACTTTGTCGGCGCTGGTCGGCATTACGGTCGCCCATTGGGTGCCTGACCCCGCGCTCGCCGCCGGGCTTGCGGTGGCGCTGGCCATCGCCCTCATGTCGCTGGCGCGCTGCCTGCATCCGCCAGGAGGTGCTGCAGCCCTGCTTGCCGTACTGGGTGGACCGCAAGTGGCGGCGGCCGGCTACATGTTCGCCTTCAATCCCATCGCCCTCAATGCGGTGATGTTGGTCCTTCTGGGCTTTGGTTTCCATAAAATGCTGCGGCACAATTACCCGCATGTGCCGGCGGCTGCAGTCGCCAACACGCACGGCACCAGCGATAAGCAGCCGGCAGCCCGGATCGGCTTCAACGCCGCGGACATCGACGGTGCGCTCGGCGATCTCGGTGAGGCGTTCGACATCGACCGCGGCGATCTTGACCGGCTGTTGCATCAGGTGGAGTTGCGTGCGCTCGAACGCAGCCATGGCAACCTGCGCTGCGCCGACATCATGTCACGCGATATCATCCGCACGCAGCCTGGGGGCCAGATTGCGGCGGCGCGCACGCTGCTGCTAGATCACCACCTGCGCATGCTGCCGGTGATCGACGCCGTGGGCCATGTGGTGGGATCCGTGGGCCTGCGCGAATTGCTGCGGCCGGGGGCCGTCATCGCCGACGTGATGTCGCCAGCCTGGACCATTCAGCAGGACCGGCCGGTCATCGAGCTCATCGCCCCGCTCACCGACGGCAAGACGCATGCCGCCGTGATCGTGGATACGGAGCGGCGCCTGGTAGGATTGGTGACGCAGACCGATCTGCTGGCAACCCTGGGCCGCGTCCCGGCGGCGGGGTAGGCCCTACCCTTTCCGACCGGTGATCAGGCGCGCACTCAGGGCGAGGCTCAGCACCAGCGCGCCGATGAGGGCGAAGGAAAGGCTGAGGCTGGTCCAATCGGCGACGAAGCCGATCGCTGCCGGGCCTAGCAGGATGCCGGCATAGCCGATGGTGGTGATGGCCGCGACCGCATGGCTGGGCGACATCACCGTTTGCGCGCCTGTTGCGGTGTAGAGCACCGGCACGATGTTGGAGGCGCCGATGCCGATGAGCACGAAACCGAGGATTGCCGCCACGTCATAGGGAGCCAGCACGGCCACCATGAAGCCGGCCGTGACGCACAGGCTGCCCATGATGAGGACACGCGTGCCGCCAAGGATGGCGACGATGCGGTCGCCGGTCAGGCGGCCTGTCGTCATGGCGATGGCAAAGGCCGCATAACCGATACCGGAGATGGCACGGTCGAAACCATGCTGGCTTTCCAGGAACACGGCGCTCCAATCCAGCATGGCACCTTCGGCGAGGAAGATGATGAAGCACAGCACCCCGATGAAGATGACGATACCGTGGGGCATGACGAAGAGCGGTGATTTTTTGCCACCTTCATTGCCATAGCGGAGATTGCGGCGGCTGGAAAACAGCAGGATGCCCAGCAAGAGAACGTCGATCATAAGGCTGGCCGGAAAGGGCGGCAGGCCCAGCCAGATGAGCGCGCCGATGACGCTGGCGCCGGCAAAGCCGCCCAGGCTGAAGAAGCCGTGGAAGCCCGACATCAGGGGCTTGGGTGCCGCCTTGTCGACAATCACCGATTGGATGTTCATCGCCACTTCGCCCGTGCCGACCGCCGCACCGAACAGGAAGAGCGTCGCCGCCAGCAAGGGGGCCGAAATGATGTAGCTGAGCAGCGGCAGGGTGGCGCAGACGAGGATACCCGAAAGCAGGATCACGGCGCGGCAGCCATAGCGCGTCGTGAGCGCACCCGATACCGGCATGGCGAGGATCGAGCCCGCTCCAAGGCAAAGCAGCAGCAGGCCGAGGCCGGCTTCATCGAGCCCGGCACGCGCCTTGGCATAGGGCACCAACGGCGCCCAGGCAGCGAGCGCCATGCCGATGAAGAAGAACGCAAGGCGCGTCGACATCTGCGCCGGGCGACCTGGTATCGGGTGTTCTTTGGTCACGGGGTCACGCAGGACTAAGGAGGAAAAGCGGCGCAGTCTAGGCGGCAGCTGCGCCAAGGGACAACCGGCCTTTGTGCAACCCCCGCCTGCCCCAGCAACAGGTCGCCCGTAACAAAACGGCGCTGCCCCCCGAAGACGGATGCAGGAACCGGCGAGGTGGAGGACCGTATGCGCAGAAAAGATGTGGCGATGGCGATCGGCTTCTTTGGGGTGATGGTGACCGGCCCGGCCCTTGCCGATCCGATCGTGGTCGAGCTTTTCACCAGCCAGGGCTGTTCTTCCTGCCCGCCGGCGGATGCCAACCTCATCAAGGTGAGTGACCGGCCTGACGTGCTGGCCTTGAGCTTCGGCGTCACCTATTGGAACTATCTCGGTTGGGAAGACACGTTCGCGCGGGAAGAGTTCACGCGGCGGCAGATGGTTTATGAGGGCAAGCTCGGCCATAGCGGCGCCTTCACACCGCAGATCGTGGTGGGTGGCAAGCGGGATGTGGTCGGCAACAATCTTGGCGAATTGGAAGCGCTGATCGCGGCAGTGGGGCCGGTGGTCAAGAGCCCGACCCTCGAGGTCACGAACGAGCGGCTTCTAATCGGCGCCGGAACGGCACCGGACCAACCGGCCGATATCTGGCTGGTGCGCTACGACCCCAACATCACGCAGGTGCCGGTGGCGCGCGGCGAGAATCGCAAGCGCGTCCTGCCGATCAAGAACGCGGTTAAGGAACTGACGCGGCTGGGTGGCTGGACCGGTTCTGCGACCGAAATTGCACTGCCGCCGGCACGCGACGGATTGGCAAGCGCCATTTTGGTGCAGCAGATTCTGGGTGGCGAGATCCTGGCCGCGAAGAAGCTGTAAAAGCGGCGGCGGAACCGGGGCCGGTCCCGCCGCCGTGCCAGCTATTTCTTGATGAACTCAAGCAGGTCCGCGTTGAAACGGTCCTGATGGGTTTGCGCCAGGCCATGATCGGCGCCTTGGTAAATCTTCAAGGTCGCGTGCTTCACGATCTTCGAGGAGAGCAGCGCCGAGGCGCCGATGGGGACGATCTGATCATCGTCGCCATGGAGAATCAGGGTCGGCACATCGATCTTCTTCAGATCTTCGGTGTAATCCACTTCGGAAAATTCACGGATGCAATCGAGCTGGCCCTTGAGGCCACCCATCATGCCCTGCAGCCAGAAGGAATCGCGGATGCCTTCGGAGAGTTTGGCGCCCGGCCGGTTGTAGCCATAGAACGGCACCGCCAGATCCTTGTAGAACTGCGCACGGTTGTCATAGGTGCCCTTGCGGATCCCGTCGAAAACCGAGAGCGGCAGGCCGCCGGGATTCTTGTCGGTCTTCAGCATCAGGGGCGGAACCGCGCCAATGAGCGCCGCCTTGGCGACACGGGACGTGCCATGGCGGCCAAGATAATGCGCGACCTCGCCACCGCCGGTCGAATGGCCGACCATGATCGCCTGCTTCAGATCGAGATGGTTGATCAGCTCGGCCAGATCATCGGCATATTGGTCCATATGGTTGCCGTCCCAGGTCTGGGATGAACGACCATGGGAGCGGCGGTCATGGGCGATGACGCGGTAGCCACGTTCGCCGAAGAACACCAGTTGCGCATCCCAGGCATCGGCACTCAAGGGCCAGCCATGGGAAAAGACGATCGGTTGTCCCTTGCCATGGTCCTTGTAGAAAATCTCCGTGCCGTCCTTGGTTTTGATGAAGCTCATCATCGTCTCCTGTCGTTACGTTTCTTGGAAGCGCGGTGAATTTACCGCGATGCAGCAAGATAGTCTGCTGTCGATTGCAGATTGGCGTAAGCAAAACCGAGAGCAGCCATAAAAGCCGTGTGGACTTGTTGCGCCGGCACTGTGACGCCATTGAATTCAAGATCGCGCGAGGCACACGCATCGTGGATCACCGTCGGCCTGTAGCCGTAATCGGCAGCGGCGCGGGTGATGCCATCGACACACATATGACTCATGGCGCCTGTGATGGTGAGGTCGGTGACGCCATTGCTCTCCAGAATGTCCTTGAGGCCCGTCTCGCGGAAAGCGTTGACGTAATGCTTGAGGACAACCACCTCATCGCCCTGGTTGAGGACCTTGTCATGGATCCTGGCGCCATCGGACCCGGCCACGAAGAAGGGGGCGTCGGGCTTCGTGAATTCGTGGCGGACATGCACCACCAGATCGCCCTTGGCACGGGCGTCGGCCAGCACCTTGGCCGCATTGTCGGCGGCAGCGTCGATGCCGTGGAGGGTCCATTTGCCACCGGGGAAATAATCGTTCTGGATATCGACGAGGATGAGGGCGCGCTTGGTCATGGGGCTGTTCCTTTGGGTGGGTTGTTGTCTGTGATGGACAAGCTACCGGCCTTGGCCCAAGCTGCCGATTGGCGGAATTGACATTAAAGGGGTCAAAACTGACAATGTTGCGGATGGCGCGGAAACCGAAGCAGGCCAGCTCGGCGGAGGTCGGCCCGGCGGAAATCGGCCTGCTGCTCTATCCGGGCGCGCAGCTGGCAGCCATTCACGGCCTTACGGACCTGTTCCAGGTGGCGGACCGGCTGGCGCAGACACGGGCCGGCACGGCCCAACCTCTGCTGCGGGTGAGCCACTGGCAGGCGGCGGAAACGGGTCCCGACATCCGGTGCGTCTTCGACACCGCGCCGGACTTCCCACATCGGCCTGTGATCATCGTGCTGCCACCCAGCCTCGGGAAAACGCCGCAGCCGGAGATGACGCGGCGCCTGTCGGGTTGGCTCAAGGGACAGCACAAAGCGGGGGCCATCCTGGGGTCGGTCTGCGCCGGCGCCTTCCTGCTCGCGGAGACCGGGCTGCTCGATGGACGCACCGCCACCACGCATTGGAATCTCGCCGAAGCATTGCAGGTGCGTTTCCCGGCGATCAAGGTCGACGGCGACAAGCTGATCATCGACGATGGTGATGTCATCACCGCGGGCGGCCTCATGGCCTGGACCGATCTTGGCCTCAAGCTGGTCGACCGGCTGTTGGGCTCCATGGTGATGATCGAGACGGCGCGTTTCCTGCTGGTCGATCCATCGGGGCGCGAGCAACGCTTCTACAGCAGCTTTTCACCGAAGCTGCATCATGGCGATGCCGCGATCCTCAAGGTGCAGCATTGGCTGCAGGCAGAGGGAGCGCGCGACGTCACCCTGGCTGCCATGGCGGCACGCGCCGGCCTGGAGGCACGCACCTTCCTGCGGCGCTTCGTGAAAGCCACGGGATTGCGGCCGACCGAATATTGCCAGACCCTGCGCATCGGCAAGGCGCGCGAGCGGCTGGAATTTGGCAACCAGACCATCGAGGAAATCGCCTGGGAGGTGGGTTATGCAGACCCTGGCGCCTTCCGCAAAGTGTTCTGGAAGATGATGGGCCTGACCCCCGGCGAATATCGCCGCCGCTTTAGTGTGACGCCGGCGGTGCATGGCTAATTGCCATCGTCTTTCCTGACCGCAAGCTGACAAAGACGTTAATTCGCCTGCTGACGGTGCCGCAAGGTTGCTGACGATGATGCGACTCTGATAAAGGCCTATGGGCTAAAGCTAGTGGGCCATGGGGCCCCTTGCCGCGACCGCCGTGGCTTTCCGCATTCCTGAGTGAGTTCTTTGATGAAGCTGGGCTTCAAGGTCACTGTCCAGAAATTTCCGCCACCGCTGCCGCTCGCCTGGGCTTTCTTGCCGGCGGCTGCGGGCGATGAGGTGACCAAGCTTCATAAGACCCATTACCGCTCGGTCTGGCGCAGCCGCAACTTTCTTGGCGCTGTGGAGATGGTGGGACTGTTGCTCTTGTGGCCGTTCCCGATGGCACCGCGCATCTGGGCGGCGACGCGACGCAACGGCGCACGCATCCAGCAACTGACCGGCAAATCCCTGCTCCGGCAGATGTTGGAGCAGTACTACCTGACGGCGCGCTCCGGCTTCCGACCGTCGGCCTATTACGCGATGGAATGGTATCTACCGGCACATGCCCAGGCGGTAGCCGGCTATGTGCAGCGCTCTGCGACTAAGGAATCGCTCTATCGCATGCTGGCGCCTAAGAAGGCGGCGACGCTCACCGACAAGGTCGGCTTTGCCCGCTATTGCGAGGCGCAAGGACTGCCGGCAGCGACGATCGTTCTGGCGCTGGATAAGGGGCGGGTGACCAGCGAGGGCTTTACCAGCCTGCCGCCACAGAATCTCTTCGTGAAGCGCACCCGCGGTCGCGGTGGCAGCGGTGCGGAAGTTTGGCTCCATGAAAACGGCCGTTACCGCCGTATTGGTGGCGATGCCGCCCAGCATGAGGTGCTGGACAGTGCTGCGCTGGTCGCGCGCCTCTGCCGACTCGCCGCGCACGAGCCCTATCTGGTACAGCCGCGGATGGTGAACCATCCTGACCTCCAAGATCTGTGTCAGGGCGCCCTGGCCACGGTGCGCTTGGTGACGGCCATCAATGAACAAGGCGAGCCCGAACCGATCCGCGCCGTGTTCCGCATGCCGAGCAAGGCCGAAAGTGTCGTCGACAATTTCCACGCCGGTGGCATCGCGACTGCCATCGATCTTGCGACCGGCATCATGGGACCAGCCACCGACCGCGGCCTTGGCCGCACCGTCGGCTGGGTCGACCGGCATCCGATTTCCGGCGCGCAAATCACCGGCCGCACGCTGCCGCACTGGCCGGAGATCCTGGCGCTGGCCCTGCGCGCCCACCGGTCCTACCCGACACGCCTGTTCATTGGCTGGGATATCGCTGACACCGAGGATGGACTGATGATCGTCGAGGGCAACGCCGCCACCGACACCGACATCGTACAGCGCGTGCACCGATCGCCGCTGAGCGAAACACGCTATGCCAAACTGATGAACTGGCACATCGCGAAACTGCCCCATATGTCAGGAAGCTGACGCCCGTTCTTGCACGACAGAAACAGATTTGGGCCGCGGCCCATCGTCCCTATATGTTGAACGCATCGACTTGAATCGCATCGCGGCAAGGCGTCAGGCTCCGCCGGGTACCATCTGGATCTATCGTTCATGAAACTCATCGCCACTCACCGCTACGCCAGCGCTTTTCTTGGCGCGACCTCGCTATTTGCCCTCTACATCATTCTCACACCCGGCACCGGCAATGACTGGATGCTGGATCCGCTCACTGGAATTGTGGCGATCGCAACCAGCCTGATCGTCTGTATGCGATTGGCCCTGGGCGCGCAGACGGAAACAGTTCGTCGCCTCTGGCTGGCCGTGCTCGCACTTTTGCTGCTGGTTTGCATCAGTCAGTTTGCTGAATCGTTCGGCGATCACATCGAAGCCTCCCTTGGCCTCGAGGATGTCGATGACGGTCTTCTCATGATCGTGGCACCGCTTCTGCTCTGGATAACGGCCCGATGCGAGCCGGTCCCCTCGCTCGCCAGATGGATACTCTGGCTGGCCTTCGCGTCGCAGTTTGCCGGCATGATCTGCGACTTCCTCGACGATGGCCGCATCTTTTTCAAGGATGATGCGACCTGGTCCGTCGTGTCGGATGTCTTTGATCTTGTCACCATGCAGCTTTACCTGTTGGGTGCGACGGTGCTGGTCGCGGCACTCAGGTGGCAGCTTTTTACGATCAACCGGCGTGTTTCCCATTTGGGGGATGTCGCGCGCTATCTGTTTGTCAGCCGCCGCCTGTTCGACAGGCATCGCTACCCGCGCATCCATGGCCTGCCCGTGCCCGGTGGCAAGGTGACCCTCGGATTGGTCAGATTCCTGGTCTGGTTCTGGAGAGTCGCTCCCAGGGTCCGCGATGCTTTCGGCCGCAGTTTATGGGATCAGTTTCGCGATATTTGCGTCTTGAGCTTTCGCCATGGGCTCGATGCCCAGGCCTATTACATGTTCGAGCTGTTTCGCCCGCAGGCGATGTCCCGTGCGCCGGGATACCTCACGCGTTACGAGACCAAGAATGGCCTGTTCAAGGTGCTGACCTGGCAGATTCCGAAGGGGCTGCATCGGACGAAATTGGGCGACAAGCTGGCCATGGCGGAATCGTGGCAGCGACACGGCGTTGCGCATATCCCCACCCTGATCGTTGCCCAAGCCGGCGCGCTGCGTTTTGCCACCATGGCAACTGACAGCTTGGCACAGGATCTGTTTGTCAAACCGACACATTCAAAAGGCGCCAGGGGCACGGAAGTTCTGCGGTATGCCGACAGCAATTTCATCGATGATGGCGGCGCGCTTCTGTCGCGTGACCAGATGCTGCAGCATCTCAAGGTCCGCTCAAAGGACGCCGATCTGATCGTCCAGCCACGGATCCAGAATCATCCGCATCTGGCGGATCTGGCGGAACAGTCACTGATCGTCATCCGCGTGATCACCTGCCTGGACGATGCCGGCACGCCGCAAGTCACCCACGGCATGCTGCGCATTCTTTGCAAGCTGGAGCCGACTTGGTCGATCGATGCCGAGTTCGGTGTCGCCGTCGATTTGGAAGCCGGTACGCTGGGCAGGATGGCCGGCGACAAGGCTGAGATTCTGCTCGACTGGTATGATGAGCACCCGATCACCGGTGCCAAGATCCTGGGCCGGCGCGTGCCGCATTGGGACGGCGTTCGTGCGGTAGCCCTTGCCGCCCATCGTCTTTGCTCGGATCGGCTCCTGGTCGGCTGGGACGTCGCCATCGGGCCTGACGGCCCCCTGCTGGTCGAGGGTAATTCCTATGCGGATGTAGACTTCCTGCAACGCGTCCACAGATCCCCGATCAGCGAAAGCCCGCTTGGCAGACTGCTGTTCGACCGCGTCATCGACATTGAGCACCGCATCGCGACAGCTACCTTGTGTGGCAAGTCGGGGGCCCTTCCCGTTCGATCCGGGCCCCCGGCTTGATCATTTGAATCTTGATCATTTGCATTATCCGGTGCGGCAGCCTTGATGCCGGCTGCCGCACTGTGACATCCCTTACGCCGCCTTTTGCGCGGCCTTCTCGCAATTGATCATCCAGGGAATGCCGAACTTATCGGTCAACATGCCAAAGCGGTTGGCCCAGAAGGTCTCCGCCATCGCCATGGTCACTTGGCCATCTTCGCTCAGTGCCTTGAAGATGCGTTCCGCTTCCGCCGGCGCGTCGATCAGAAGTGAGATCGACATGCCTTTGGTGTCGGCCTGGCATTCCGTATGGGCATCGGATGCCATGAGCACCTGATCGCCGATCATCATGCGCGCATGTGCGACGCGGCCCTGGATCTCTGCCGGCATGTCGTCCTTCATCGGCGTGTCGCCATAATTCATCATCATGATGATCTCGCCATGCAGGCACTTGGCGTAGAACTCGAAGGCCTGCTTGCAGTTACCATTGAACGTCAGATAGGGATTGAGCTTCATCTTGGTCTCCATCAAGGTGTGATCAAAGGGTGATGTCGGTCGAAACGCGGCGGACAGAATGAAATTCACGACGCGCCTCATGCTTGGAATTGATCGTCAGAGAATCAATCGTCAGGCGGCCACCAGCACGGTAAAGCCGCCGAAACTCATGCGCTTGGAGTCGAACGGCATGCTATTCATGTTCATGTTGTCGAAGCGCGGGTCGGTCATGACCTTGGCATTGACCTTGTCGCGATGGGCGCGCGACTTGAAGATGACCCATGAAAAAATCACCGTTTCATCACGCTTCATTTTGAGGAGGCGTGGATATGACGTACCGTGTTTCGTGTTGAGATCCTCGCCGACGCATTCCCGTACTTCGAGCGCCCCATGTTCGCGCCAGATCTTGGCGGCCTTCAGCGCCAGACGACGATAGGCGGGCAGGTTTTTCTTCTTCACGGCCAAGAGATAGCCATCGACATAAGGCATCGTCCGTCCTCCGATACATGTTCGGTTGATATAGCCGCCTGACGAAAGGTTGATATCAACATATTGACCGATTGTCAAACCTCGTGTGGCGTGAATTTCGTCCGAAAATTGGGCAGGATTTGGCTACACTCTCTCTATCTGAGAAAGGAACGATCATGCTGGAAACCCTGATCTACCCGTTAACATTGGCGTCAGCTCTGGGGGCTGGGCTGATCGCCGGCGCCTTCTTCGCCTTCTCCAGCTTCGTGATGGGCGCCCTCGCGCGATTGCCGACAGCGCAAGGCATCGCCGCCATGCAGTCGATCAACATCGTGGTGATCAACCCGGTGTTCCTGGGCGTGTTCATGGGCACGGCGATCCTGGGTGCCGCGCTGATCGCCGGTGCTTTGCTCAATTGGTCGACGCCAGGTGCGGCCTATCTGCTGGCCGGTGGTGTGCTCTATATCGCCGGCTGCTTCCTGGTCACGATGATCTGCAACGTGCCGCTCAACAATGAACTTGCCGCCGTTGCCGCAGATAGTCCCACCAGTGTGCAAGTATGGACGAAATATCTGACCAGCTGGGTCTGGTGGAATCATGTGCGCACCGTCGGTGCCCTCCTCGCCTGTGGCGCCTTCATTCTCAATCTGCGTGCCGGTGCCGGCTAGCATCTCATCGCTTGACATCGTTTCGTCATCTTGTGGCAACATAGTGGTCATGCCGCAAAGCTACCGTCGGCGCATTCATTCACCCCCTCGAATCCTAGGGAGCCGCACGATGTTGCACGCCACCGAAAACACCCTGCCAATGATGGGCCGCCGCCAGATCCTGAAATCCTTCGCCGGCATGCCCTTGCTGCCGCTCGCCAGCTCCGTGGGCGGTGCAGCGAGCCTGCTGTTCGGCAATGCCGCGATGGCCGCACCCTTGGTGAAATCGGCGCGCTTCGTGTCGATGGTGGCACCCGACCTTGCCAATGCCGCCGCCATGGCCACCACCACGGTCGCCTCGCGCATGGCGGTGACCTATGAGGATGGTACCACGCAGGATTTCAACCTGGCCTATGAACCCTTCTTCGTCACCGGACAAGAAGTGCCGGACGGCAAGGGCGGCAAGATCCTGGCCGGTGGCTATTACGACATCAAGGGAGCGCCGATCCTCGACGCTTCCTCGCCCGACAAGCCGCAATTCTTTTCCGATTGCCCGGATGGGATGAGCCTCATCCAACTGGAAGGCGCCAAGGTCGACGGCGTCAAGGGCAACCCGGTCTTCGCCGTGGTGCAGTTTGAATATACCAGCGAGGATTCAGCTGGCGGCGACATGTATGGCAAGCTGCCCTCGCCCATCGCCGTCCTCACCCTCGACCAGGACAAGGACACAGGCAAGCTTTCCCTGGTGAAATATTCGCCCGTCGATACCAGCCCGGCCAACGGCCTGTGGATCACCTGCGGCGCCAGCATCTCGCCCTGGAATACGCATCTCTCCAGCGAGGAATATGAACCGGACGCCAGCAAGATCGAGAAGAATGAGGAATTCCAGGCCTACAGCCAGAATCTCTTCGGCGATGCGGCGGCGGCCAACCCCTATCATTACGGCCACCTGCCGGAGATCGCCGTCAATGTGGACGGCACCGGCACGGCTACCAAGCATTATTGCCTGGGCCGCATCTCCCACGAGCTCATCCAGGTGATGCCCGACGAACGCACCGCCCTGATGGGTGATGACGCCACCAATGGCGGCCTGTTCATGTTCGTGGCCGACAAGCCGCGTGATCTTTCCAGCGGCTCACTCTATGTCGCAAAATGGGCCCAGAAGAGTGCTGAGGATGGCGGTTCCGCCGACCTCAGCTGGATCAAGCTCGGTTCCGCCACCAGCGATGAAGTCAAGGCATTGGCCGACAAGCTGAAGGCCGCCGACATCGTCGATGTCAAATGGGAAGACCCCAGCGATCCGAGCTATACCGCCATTCCTTTTAGCGGCAAGCCGAACTGGGTGAAGTTTGTGGACGGCCAGGAAAAGGCCGCGGCCTTCCTCGAGACGCACCGCTATGCCGCAGCCAAGGGCGGCAGCCTCGGCTTCACCAAGATGGAAGGCACCACGGTCAACGCCAAGGACAAGGTGGCCTATTCGGCGATGAGCTACGTCAAGAAGGAAATGACCAACGGGTCTGGCGGCATCTCGGTCAAAGGCATCAATGCCGGCGCCGTCTACGGGCTCAACATGAAGGGCGGCCAGGTGGACGATGGCGGTGCTGCCATCGACAGCGAATGGGTGCCGGTCGACATGGYGGCGGTCCTCTGGGGCGAGGATCTGGAAAAGCCCGATGCGCTCGGCAATCTCGCGAACCCTGAGAAGATCGGCAATCCAGACAACATCAAGTTCTCGGAGAAACTGCGTACCCTCTTCATCGGCGAAGACAGCGGGACCCACGTCAACAATTTCCTCTGGGCCTACAATGTCGACACCAAGGAACTCTCGCGCCTGCTCTCGACACCGTCGGGTGCTGAATCGACCGGCCTCCACGCCGTCGATTCCGTCAACGGCTTCACCTACATCATGAGCAACTTCCAGCATGCCGGCGATTGGGAATTGAAGAAGGACGAAGCCGGCAAGGTGACCGGCGGCCTCCATATCAACGTCTATGAAACGCTGGCGCCGCTGATCAAGCAGAACTATGCCGACAGCCGCGGCAAACTGGGTGGCGTGGTTGGCTATCTGACCGGCATGCCGAGCATGAATAGCTGAGTCTGTTGCATCCCCTCTCCCTAACCCTCCCCCACGTTGGGGGGAGGGAACTAGAGCGAGTGTGGTTGCAATACTGAAAACACCCTCATTGGAATCCCCTCCCCCCAACGTGGGGGAGGGTTAGGGAGAGGGGGTGCATCGACCGGGTCCTCTCTCTCTCAATTCCGCCGATAAAGCACCATGCCGGCGTGATAGAGCACACCGTCGCGGAAGTTGCCGTCGGCGGTGAAGCCGGTGTCGTCGACATAGTCGATGTGATCGCCGGTCAATTTGTAGCGGCCCTGATAGGCACTCTGACGCGATCCACGGGCTTCGTCGTAGCGGTTGTCGGGCAGCAGTTCGTGACGGATATGGCCGTCTTCCGTCACCCACATGCCGACATATTTATTCTGGCCAATATATTTGCCCTGATCCGTCATGCTGCGGTTCCTTTCCCAATACGATGGAAAGGAAGTTAAGCAGCGCGTCCGTTCACGCGAAGACCTGAAGCTCCCGATCTATTGCCTAATGCTGCAGATGCCGCAGCTTGTCGGGGTTGCGCACGATGTAGATGGCCTTGATCTTGCCGTCCTCAATATCGAAGGCCATGCTCTGCAGGGTCTCACCGATCTCGATAGTGACGTAGCCGGGGAGGCCGTCGATCTCGCCCTGATAGAGGATCTGCGGCGTCGCAAAGCCTGGCAGGCGTGCAAAGCCACCAAACACATGCAGCACCTTCTCGATGCCTTCGAGCGGCTTGGCAGCGGCCGGCTTCTTGCCGCCGCCGTCGGAATAGACGATGACGTCGGCGGCCAGCACCTGTCGCAGGCCCGCCATGTCGCCCTGGCGGGCTGCGGTGAAGAAGGCCGCGGCGATGTCGCGCCCCTGTTCGGCCGAGACCGGGAAGCGGGGCTTGGCAGCCTGGACATGGCTTCGGGCTCGCGCCGCCAATTGCCGGCAGGCGGCCGAATCGCGGTCGATCGCCTGCGCCACCTCGGTGAATTCCATGCCGAACACATCGTGGAGCAGGAAGGCTGCACGCTCCAAGGGCGAAAGCCGCTCCAAGGCCATCATCAGGGCAAGTGTCAAATCATCGGTATCGTCTTCCGCCGGCGCGTCCACCATCGGCTCCGGAACCCAGGGACCGATATAGGTTTCCCGCTGCACCCGGGCCGATTTCAGATGATCGAGGCAGAGCCGCGTCACCACCCGGGCCAGGAAGGCCTGGGCGTTCTCAACCGTGGCGCGGTCCACCTGGTGCCAGCGCAGATAGGCGTCCTGCACGATGTCCTCGGCCTCCGCCACCGATCCCAGCATGCGATAAGCGATGCGCACGAGCCGGGCGCGATGTGGAGCAAAGCTGGCGGCGGAGTCCTGAGGGACAGTCATGAGACTATGATTTGGGATGTGGCGTCTGGAACGCGACGTTGATGCGGTTCCAGGCATTGATGGTGGTGATGGCCAAGGTCAGCTGCACTTGTTCTTCCGGGGTGAATTGCGCCTGCAAGGCCTGGAAATCGGTGTCAGAGACAGGCGCGTTGTTGATGCCGGTGACTGCCTCGGTCCAGGCCAGGGCGGCCCGTTCACGCTCACTATAAAGCGGCGATTCGCGCCAGGCACTCAGCAAATAAAGGCGCATTTCGGTCTCATCGTGGGCGCGGGCGTCCTTGGCATGCATGTGCAGGCAGAAGGCGCAGCCATTGATCTGGGAGGCACGCATCTCGATCAGGCACAGGAGGCTGTGCTCCAAGCCGGATTTCTGCACGGTTTCACTGAAGTCGAGCAGTGCCTGCATGTTCTTGGGCGCTACCTGGAACGAATTGAGACGGGCTTTCATGATCATTTTCCTGCGTTTAAGGGGGATACGCAGATAAGACGAGCGGGCCAAGCCCCATGTGACATGGAACTTGAAAAAAGTCAGCGAGCCCGGCGAAAAGTGAGATTGATGCGCTGGGAGCCCAGGACCGGGTGCGATCCCGGCTTCAAGGGGGCGACACCATGATAGCGCAGGCGTGACGGCCCGCCCCAGACCACCACATCGCCATGAAAGAGCGGCACGCGCTGCTGCCGGTCGGTACGGCTGAGGCCACCGAACAGGAAAGTGGCCGGCAACCCCAGGGAAACCGACACGATCGGATGGGCATAGTCGCCTTCATCCTTGTCCTGGTGAAGGGTCAGGCGTGTGCCGGGTTCATAGCGATTGACCAGGCAGACATCGGACCTGAAGCCGGCGAATCCTGCGGCGGCCGCAGCCGCCGTGGCGAGATCGAGGAACTGTGCTGGCATGGCGGGCCAGGGCTGGCCGGTTTCCGGGTCCAGCGGGTCATAGCGATAGCCGCGCCGGTCGGAGACCCAGCCATAGGCACCGCAATTGGTCATCGCGACCGACATGCGAAATCCACCCGGCGTGATCAGGTGCCGGAAGGGTGAGGCCTCGGCGATCGCAGCCACGGCGGAGAGAAGGCCCGGTGCTGCATCGAGCGCAAATCCACGCAGCAGCAGGGCACCCTCGGCGAGGGTTTGCTGGGCAGTGGGCGTTTCAAAAAGATCGGCGGTCATTGTGCGTCGTGAAAGATCAGTCCCAATGTATGGCGGTGGCCGGCCGTGACACGGCTGACGCCATGGCGCAGGTTGACGCGGTAGGGACCGCGCGTCCCCTGCACCGGACGATGATGCACCGCAAAGAGTACGGCGTCACCCTTTTGCAGGGGCACGACCATGGGGCGGGATTGCTGGCGCGGGCGCTGTTCGGTGAGCACGAAGTCGCCGCCCGTGAAATCGGCGCCCGGCTGCGACAGCAGGATCGCAAGCTGCAGCGGAAAGGCCAGCTCACCATAGAGATCCTGATGCAGGCAGTTATAGTCGCCAGCCTGGTAGCGCAGGATGAGCGGCGTCGGCCGCGTTTGCCCCGCCGCATGGCATTGCCGGATGAAATCGGCATGCATGGCCGGATAGCGCAGGTCCAGCCCCATGGTTTCGTTCCAGCGGTTGGCGATGGGGGCGAGACGCGGATAAAGCGCCTGGCGCAGATCGCTCACCCGTGCCGGCAAGGGATAGGCGAAGTATTTGTATTCACCGCGGCCAAAACCGTGGCGTTCCATCACCACCCGGCTGCGATAGCGCGCCGCATCGTTATAGCCAGCGACAAATTCATCGCAGGCGGCAGGATCAAGAAAGGCCGGCAGGATCGCGTGACCTTCAGCATCAAGAGCATCGCCGATCGCGGTCCAGTCGTGTGCCAAGCCACCGGTCAAGTCCCTCGTCATGACCCCCGTCACGACTGGGCTTCCCAACCGAGCAGTACCCGTTTGCGGGCAACACCCCAGCGATAGCCGGAAAGCGCACCATCGCCGCGCAACACGCGGTGGCAAGGAATGGCGACGGCGACCGGGTTTGCACCGCAGGCCGATGCGACGGCGCGGACCGAATCCGGTGCGCCGATGCGCCGCGCGATGTCACCATAGCTCGCCGTCTCTCCAGCCGGGATCTGCTGCAAAGCCTGCCAGACCTGGCGCTGGAAGTCGGTGCCGCGCAGATCGAGGTCCAAGCCCAGCATCTGCGCCGGATCGCCGATCAAAGCTGCGGCCTTGGTGAAAGCGTCAGCAAGGCCCGTATTGTCGGCCAGCAGCTGAGCCTGCGGAAACCGGTGTTTGAGATCGGCCGTGAGCTCCACAATATTGTCGCCGAGCAGCAAGGCGCAGATACCCTGATGCGATGCGGCCAACAGCAAGGTACCCAATGCACTGGGACCGATCGCATAGCGAATGAGTTCACGTACCACATCCGGCTTGCATCGCTTGCAGGGTCGGAAGCCCGCAGCTTCCGCTTCCTGCGCTGTCGTGTGGAAGGCGATATTTTCCGGCCGCGCCGGACGAGCTTTGCAGGAAGGTCGACAATAGACGCCGCTGGTCTTCACTGAATAGAAAAAGCGACCATCGGCCCGGGGGTCGCGGGACAAGATTTGCGCCCAGCGCGGATCGCGGCTGGCGGCGGCAGCTGTCGGGGCAAGCTTGGAACGAGTCATCACGGTTTCTTTCCTCATGACCATGCTGCCGGGAGATGTAGCGGCCGCGCACCCCCCGCGAACTCCGCTTCTTGTGCCCGATTTTTGTGCCGGATTTTGTGGCCGCCCTGGGGCCGCCCAATCTCGCCGTCATCGCACCTTGATGTGAGACTTCAATCCTGCAATCCAGGCTTCAGGTCCTCGCCGTTAAGGGCTGCTTAAGATTTTGCGGACAAAATACCTACAAATTCCAGCGAAAACTCGGAAGAAAGCTTTTAGATGTCCATTGCGGTCCGCGCTTCAGGCATGTCGATCAAGACCATTCTGACCGGCGTCTTTGGTGCCATTGCCCTGCTGCTGGTTGTGAGCTCCGGCCTGTCGCTCTGGCATGGCTGGATGAACTATGAAAGCGCCAGGCACATCGAGGAAACCAGCGCCGTCGACAAGCTGGTCTTCCAGGCCATGCAGGCCCTGCGCGACGATCGCAGCGGTCTCAATCGCGCCATGCTGTCGAAAGATCCAATCGACGCGGATGGCCGCAAGGATCTCGACAAGGCTTATCAGAACGCAGCGACAAAGTTGGCAGACGCGCTCTCGGCGATCGCTGGGGGCGATCTGCCGGATCGCGACCAATGGCTGGCCAAATTGCAGCAGGGGGCAACAAAATATGACGGCCTCTATCGCCAGGGACTGGCGATGCTCGATACACCGTTCGAGCAGCGCAACATGGATCTGCGCAAGGAATATTACAATTATGCCGCCGACTTTGTTGGCGAGATGGGTGATGCCTCGGCGAACTTCGCCGGCTCCATACGTCTGGTCGATCCGGTGATCGATCAATTGCTGGCGGCGCGCAGCCTGAGTTGGGTCGTCCGCGATCAGGATTCAACGTTCCGCCGTCAGATCGAAGATGCGCTGATCGCTGGTGCATTGATGCAGGAAGGCAAGGAAAAGGCCATCGACGCGCAGGGTCGCGTGGAAACGGCCTGGGATATGCTGCTGAGCGTGCTTGATGCCGGCGAGACGCGCGCCGAGCTCCAAAGTGCGATCGAGGGCATCCAGAAAGGCTATTTCACCGAATTTGCGCCGAAGCGCGACGAGATCTTCGAGAAGCTGGTGGCCGGTGAAAAGGTCGAGATGTCCTCGAAGGAATGGCGCGATTTTTCAAAGCCCGCATCGGACCTGCTCAAAGGCTTCGTCGTCCTGGTTGTCGACGTTGCCCAGCTGCACGCTGCTGAGAAGACCGCGGCATACCGGACCGGATTGATCATGGATGCCCTTCTGGTTGTGGCAGCCTTGATCCTGTGTGCGCTCGGCCTTTATGTCGTCGGTCGCCGTGTCGTGCGGCCGGTCTCGAACCTCACGCAGGCGATGTCCAATCTGGCAAGGGGCGATACCTCGATCGAGATTCCGGGCCTCGATCACAAGGATGAGATCGGGGCGATGGCCGCGGCGGTGGAGGTATTCAAGGAAAATGCCGTCGAACGTCAGCGGCTGGAAGCAGCCCAGCAAGCCGAGCTCGCGGCACGCCAGCAACGTGCCAGGGCGGTCGAGGATTTGATCAGCAGCTTCGATGCGCAAATCAAGGACGTCCTCAACACCGTGACAGGTGCGGCCACCCAGTTGAATGGCACGGCGCAGGAAATGAGCGGGGCTGCCGCCGACAGTGCGGAAAAGGCGACCGCCGTGGCTGCCGCGTCGGAAGAAGCGAGTGCCAACGTCAAGACGGTGGCGGCGGCAACCGACGAATTGACGAAATCGACCCATGAAATCGGCCAGCAGGTCACCATGTCGCAAAGCATCGCGCGCCAGGCGGTGACGGAGGCGGAACGCACCAACGGTACCGTGGCCGGCCTGGTCGAAACCGCGGCCAAGGTGGGTGAAGTGGTGGAACTGATCAACTCGATCGCCTCGCAGACCAACCTCCTCGCCCTGAACGCGACGATTGAGGCGGCCCGCGCCGGCGATGCCGGCAAGGGCTTTGCCGTGGTGGCGTCGGAGGTGAAGAACCTCGCCAACCAGACGGCACATGCGACCGAACAGATCGCCCGCCAGATCCAGGCCATGCAATCGGTGAGCGGCGACGCCGCCCACGCCATCAAAGGCATCGGTGGTACCATCGTCCGTATCGACGAGATCGCAACCGCCATCTCGGCCGCCGTCGAGGAGCAGAATGTCGCCACGGCGGAAATCGCCGGCAATGTCCAGCAGGCCGCCCGCGGCACCGAGGAAGTGTCCAGCAACATCGTCCAGGTCAACGAAGCGGCCACGCGCACCGGCGCCTCGGCCCATCAGGTGCTCTCTGCGGCAAGGGAATTGACCCAGCAGGCTGAGGCGATGCGCAGCATGGTGTTCAAGTTCCTGGCCGAGATGCGTGTCGCCTGAGGTGGCTGGGATGCCGCTATGCCATTGTGTGGTCCAGCTCGGTGCGGCGAGATAGGTTGGCTCTTGCTCCGCTCGGCAGAATGAGTTGAGATTGCAGCTCATTGTTGCAGTGGTGGGAAGAATATGGACCGGATCGATGCCATGCGCGTCTTCGTGACGGCGCTGGATGAAGGCAGCCTGGCAGCAGCCGGCCGGCGCCTCGGCCATTCCGCCGCTGCCGTGACGCGTGCCATCGGCCTGCTGGAAACCCATGTGGGGACCCAGCTGCTCCACCGCACCACGCGCTCGCTCCGCCTCAGCGACGCGGGCGAGCGCTATGCCGCAGCCTGCCGCCGCGTGCTCGCTGAACTCGCGGAAGCGGACCTGCTGGCAGCCGGCGAAGGGGCGGCACCGCGCGGGCTGCTCACCCTGACAGGGCCTCTGGCCAGTGGTGCCCATGTATTGCGGCCGATCCTGGATGCGTTCCTGGATACCTATCCGGAAGTGCGGGCACAGCTGCATCTTCTTGATCGCAAAGTCTCATTGATCGACGAGGGCGTCGACGTCGCGATGCGCATTGCGCATCTTCCCGACTCCAGCCTCATTGCGCTGCGGGTCGGCGAGGTGCGCCGCGTGGTCACGGCAGCACCCAGTTATCTTGCCAGTCGGCCGAAGATCACAGTCCCGGCCGATCTCGCGCAGCATCAATGCATCGCCATGACCGTGTTCGGCTCGGACAATTGGACTTTCCCGCATGGTAAGCCCGGCAGCACCGCACAAACCATCAACATCGTGCCGCGGCTGGTGGTGAATACGGTCGAGGCTGCCGTTGCCTCGGCCGTCGAGGGGCATGGTTTGACGCGGGTGTTCTCGTATCAGGTCGCCGATGAGGTGCGCGTGGGGCGGTTGGTAAATGTGCTGGTCGATCCGCCATCGGCGGCCCTGCCGGTGCATCTGCTGACGCCGGAGGGCCGCCTGTCGGTGCCCAAGGTGCGGGCCTTTGTCGATTTCGCTGTACCGCGGCTGAAAGCCGAGCTGGCGCGGATTTCGCAGCTTTAACCCTTGCCGGCTTCCTGCTTGCGATAGTCCTCAACCGGCAGGCCACCCACACCCCAATCTTCAAGCTCAACCTCGTCGATGACAACGAAGGTGGCCGAAAGCGGCTTGCCCAGCACGTCGCGCAGAAGCTCGCTTACTCCCTTGATGACCGCGGCCTTCTGCGCGCGCGTGGTACCGCCTTCGCGGGTGATCTTGACATTGACGTAAGGCATCGAACTCTCCGTTGTTAGCCGGCAATCTGCCGCCCGCCAGCTTCTTAGCTGGCAATCTGCCACCCGCCAGCCTCTTAGCTGGCAATCTGCCACCCGCCAGCTTCTTAGCTGGCGATCTGCCATTGCCCGGCATGGGCGCCGCCATCGACATGCAGGATTTCACCGGTGACGAAAGCAGCCTGGTCGAGATAGAGCACAGCGTCAACGATCTCGGCCGTCTCGCCCAGGCGGCCCATCGGCTGCAATTTGGCGAGAAAGGTCCGGTCGGCATGCTCATTCATCGGCGTCCGGATGATGCCCGGCGAAACCGCATTCACACGGATACCGGCGGTCGCATACTCGGTGGCGAGCGATTTCGTGATGGCGGCAAGTCCACCCTTGCTGAGGGCCGCAAGACCCGTCGGCAAGACACTGAGCGGCTGATCGACCAAGGATGTCGTCACGTTGACGATATGGCCGCTGCCTTGCTGCAGCATCTGCCGCGCCGCGCGCTGTGTGATGTGAAAGAAGCCGGCGACATTGACGGACATCACGGCGTTGAAATCTTCGACGGAGTAGTCGACGAAGGGCTTGCCGATAAAGATACCGGCATTGTTGATCAAGGTATCGATGCGGCCAAAGCGCGCGAGCGCGCCAGCCACGACCTTGTCGGCCACCGCCGGATCGGCGATGTCGCCGGCAATGCTGAGAATATCCGCATCCTCGCTGGGCTTGACGCTGCGCGAGTTGGCGACCACGCGGTGACCCTGGCGGCGGAATCCGGCGACCAAGTCGGCGCCAATGCCCTGCGAAGCGCCGGTGATGACAATAACCTTCTGTACCTGTGCCATTTGACTTCCTTCCGTGACAAGACGCGGTTTGCGTCGGTCGTCCAGAAATAGGGGGCATGATCCAGCGCCGGAAGCGCTGCCGACCGAAAGGCAGCCTTCCGCCAAACAGCATAATCGCCAGGTGGCATTGCAGATCCCGCAATCAGCAGGCGCGCCTGGCGTGCGCAATTATTAGGGTGGCGGGAACCTGATGTCCCCGGGCGGGTTTATCGGCTGCTGCGGTTCATGTGGGGAGGGGTACCATGCGCTGGCTTGCTGCAATTATCATTGCACTGCTTTGGCTGTTGCCGATCGCCATCGGCTTCTTCACCCTGCCGGCAAGGGCCGGCGACGGTGTCTATCTCGCCCCGGCCGTCTGGGCGGACTATCAGATCTATTTGAAAAATTTGGGAAATGAGCCGGCTTATTATGCCGTCACCACGGATGGGCTGGGCGGTGCGCCCACCGGCTGTGCACTCACCAAATGCCTGCCCAATGCGGCTGGCAAGACTGGCGCCAGCGAAGATGAGGCGCTCAAGCGTTGCCAGGACGTCTCGCCGCCCAGCCGCAGCTGCGTGATCTTCGCCAAAGGGTCCGACATCGTCGTCGATTACGAGATGCGGGACTATTGAGGATCAGGGTGTGAGGGTCGGCTGCGTGTTAGGCGCGCGCGGGCCTTCTGCTTCGGTCACCTCCGAGAGCATTCCTTCGTTGACGATCGGCAGGATCTCACCCAGCCACAAGGCATGGACGAGATGATCGCTGCGCTCCCGGCCGGTATTGGGATGCACCAGGATGGCAAGCCCATGGCGGTTGAGCATCAGCCAGGGCACCAGCTGCGCGAAGGTCGGGACGTCGAAACTGATCTGGTACATGGCCCGGTCATGCGGCCCGACCAGCCGGTCATGGACGCGGCCCAAGGAGACGCTGAAGCGCTCGGCGATACGATCCCGTAGATCCAGGGCGACGGCCCGCTGTTCCGCACCATCAAAATAGATATGCGCGTGATAGCTGGCGATCTCGGCAATCGGGTGCAGATCCATGATCGGTCACCGCGCCGCCACGGCGACGGCGACACCGGCCATGACGCCGCCGGTGGTGCGGTTGATCAGCTTCATATGCTGTGGCGATGCGACCAGCTTGCGCGCCCGTGCCGCCAGCATCGCATAGACCATCATGATGGCCGTCAGGATCACCGCCATCATCAGGCACAGTTCAACGATGGCAAGTCCGCTCATGTTTTCGAGCGCCACTACTTGGGGCAGGATGGCGAGGAAGAACACCATGGTCTTCGGATTGCCGAGCGTCATGGAAAGGCCGCCCAAAGCAAGACGCAAGCCCTCGCCCTTCACATAGATCTGTTCGTCAGGTGAGGTTGCCGGCGCCCGCCACAGTTTCCAGGCCAGGAACAGCAGATAGGCGGCACCCGCATATTTGATGATGGTGAAGATCAGATAGAAATTCTGCGCCAGGACCGCCAGGCCGCTCACTACCAGGCCGAACCAGACCAGGTCGCCAGCGACCATGCCGAGGATGAAGGGGAAGGTGCGGCGATGCCCCGTCCCCATGGCGCGCGCGATCACCGCGGCAACGCCGGGCCCGGGCGTCACGACCGCCAGTGCATAGATACCGGCAAAAATAAGCAAGGCCATTGGTGACATGGGCGGAGCTCCAAAACGCAAGGATGCGGTCGCTTTTCTAACGCAAAAGAACGCCTGGGGCGACCCTGGTTTCTGCATAGCTCCCTTTGCAGAAAGGGCGAAAGCGGAACCCCCTTCGCTACCAATCGTTAATGGCATGGGATTAGGATCGGGGGGTCGCGTGGCAAGAAAAGTCGGTGAATGTCCAAGCCAATCAAGGTGATCAGCTGGAATCTGTGGCATCGCGGCGGCGCCCTGGTTTCCGACCTCGCAGCCCTCGTCGAGGCCGAACGGCCCGATCTCCTCCTGATGCAGGAAGCCAAGCTGCCGCTGGAGGCCCTGCCGCAATTGGTGGGCGGCTATTTCCATTGGCAGGCCATGCAGAAGCGGGTCTATGGCCTGGCCTATTGGTCGCCCCACGATCTTCACCAGGCCCATTCCGTACCCCTGCCCGTCTCGCCCTTTCCGTTGCGCGTGCCGCCACGCCTGGCGCAGATGCTCAAGTTCGGCGACATCACCTTTGCCAATGTGCATCTCTCCCACGGGCAGATGCTGAATCGGCGCCAGTTACTGACCATCGCCCATGCGACCGACGGGCCCACGGTGATCATCGGCGACTGCAATGCCGTGGGACCCATCCTGCTGCCGTCCTTCGACGAAGTCGGACCGGTCGATCCCACACACAAATACCGCACCCGGCTCGACCGCTGCCTGGTGCGCGAGATGTCCTGCCTGCAGGCACGTGTGCTGGCGCGGGGACCATCGGACCATCATCCGATCGAGGTGCTGTTGGCGCGGGGATAGCTTTGTCGTCATGCCCGGGGATGACGATTTAGGTTAACAACCATCGTCACAGATACGGCAGCAGCAGGCGCGCCGCGCGGTCGCGCAGGCGGACGGGCAAGGGACGTTGCCGGAGTCGTTTCACGGTCAGTGCTCGTCCCTTCTTGCGATCAATCTCAGCCTCGAGGATCTTGGCGAAGGCCGTGTCGAACACTTCGAGATTGATTTCGAAATTGAGCCGCATGCTGCGCACATCCCAATTGGCGCTGCCGATCAGCGACCAGCGGCCGTCGACGGTCAACAGCTTGGAATGTTCGAACGGCTTGGGAGCCCGCCAGATATGGCCACCAGCCTGGAGAAACGGCTCGACATGGGCCCGTGTCGCCCAATCGATGAAGGCATGGTCGGATTCGGCGGGAATCACCACCTCGACCGCAATGCCGCGCATCGCCGCCAGTGAGAGGGCGGTCACAAGCCTGTCTTCCGGCAGGAAATAGGGTGTCACGATCTTGATTGAGCGGCGCGCGCAGCCGATCGCCTGCTGGAACATGAATTCGATCTTGTCGACATCCTGATCAGGACCCGAGGTGATCACCCGGGCTTCGGCATGACCGGTCGCATCCAGCAGCGGGAACCAAATCTTGCCCTTCAACTCCTCGGCCGTGGTGAAGTGCCAGTCGGCGGCGAAGGCTTCCATGACCTGCGCCACCACCGGCCCGGTGATCTCAAAATGCTCATCGCGGATCGGGTCCGCCGGCTTCTCTTTCAACACATTGCCGGCAACGATGTTGATGCCGCCGAGGAAGGCCGTGCTGCCATCCACCACCAGGATCTTCTTGTGGTTGCGCAGATTGAGGAAAGCCATGTGCCAGGGTACGAAGGAATGCATGAAGCGCGCGACCGGCACCCCAGCGGCGCGCAGCTTGATGACCGCCGGGGAAAGCAGATAGCCGCTGCCGACCCCGTCAACCATGACGCGGATCTCAACCTTGCGGGCCTGGGCATCCATGAGCGCCGCGATGAAGGCCTCGCCCACCGAATCAGCTCGGAAAATATAGCTGGCAAGGGCAATGCTGGTCTGCGCGGTGGCAATCGCCGCCAGCATGGCCGGATAGGCTTCGTCGCCATTGCGCAACAGGGTGATGCTATTGCCCTTTTGCGTCGGCCAGGGCGTGATTTTGCCCACCGCCAATTGCAGCGGCGCCAGATGGTCACGCCGCAAGGGCGTTTCCGCATAGGCATGGCGGTGCAAGGCACGCCGCCTGCGGCTGATGCGCGTAGCCTTGCGCTGCACGCGGTTGATGCCCAGCAGCAGATAGAGAAAACTGCCGACGATGGGCGACAGCCATGCAAGACTCATCCAGCCGATGGCCGAGCGCACGTCGCGCTTGCGCAGCAGCGCGTGGAAGGTGACCGCGATAGCGCATGCCACATGGATGATGGTGAACCAGTGATTGCTGAGAAAGATCAGAACGTCGCTCATTGAAACCATTGCGGTCGACGTTCCGCGAGCCAGTTGATGAAGCGATGCATGCCGCGCTTGATGATCGGTATGTCGACGCCCAGCAGGATAAGGCCCAGCGGCAACATCCACAGGCCCAAGACCGGCAGGAAGCCGAAGACGCCGCCTGGAATGAGGCAGATCGCGACCGGCATGCGCACCCAGCGTGCCGCCGGGCGGCGAATCCAGCGAATCGCTTTGCCCGCCCAGGGCGGCAGATGCGAGATCAGCTTTTCGATGCGCTGCTCGGCGAGGATTGCTGACTGCGCCTGTTCCGTCATAACGACTTGAAATCCTTCGGCTGGTGGCGCCATAACCCTATGTGGTGTCATCGGTTCCGCAATGCACCAATGAGAATTCATGCGGCAACCAGTTGCCTTTCGTCCCGAAATGACTAGATATGTCGCGGCATGGTGATGTCGCCCGAGCAGCGTGATGTGTGATCCAAAACAGCCATCACCTTGTTTCGTCTATATTTTGGGAAGTCCAACCACCCGCGGCTATCGTACCTATGTGGGTTGGACACTCGATCTTACGCGCCGCCTGGCGCAACATAATAACGGCAAGGGTGCCAAGTCTACACGTGGCAGCACCTGGACATTGCTCTATTATGAGCAGTACGAGACGCGACGTGAAGCGATGAGTCGGGAATGGTATCTGAAACGCGACCGCGCGTTTCGCAAGAAAGTATGGCCCGTGTCGGTGTGACGATTTGGCGGTTGGGGATGACCGGCAAACGGCAAACGGGCAGCAGGCATGAGGGGTAGGAAAAATGATCGATACAATCGAGGCCTATGATACGGCAGCAGCGGAATTGATCGCACGCTATCGCGACAGCGCATTGCAGATCGCCAAGAGCCGCGTCGCGCAATTCGAAGGTGCGGGCGATTGGAAAATGCATCGTCGCTCTCTGATGGTCCTCACCGCTGTCGAGCGGTTGATGGAGCAGCCGCGCTGACGTGCTGATCGAGACCGAACGTCTCCTCCTGCGCACATGGGAAGATCGCGACCGCGCGCCGTACGCCAAATTTTTGAGCGATCCCATCGCGCGCAAATATTTCCGCAGCGTGATTGATGCCGAGACGGCAAGCCGGTGGATCGATGGCTATATCGACGAACTGGCGACGACCGGTTTCGGCTGGCGCGCTGTTGTGCGGAAATCGGATGGCGCCCTTATCGGCGATGCCGGCATCGGCATGATCGATGAACCGAGCCGTGCCGTGATGCACGGTGCCCCCCTGGTTGAAGCCGGCTGGACGATCGGCCGCGACTATTGGGGCCAGGGCTATGCCACCGAAGCCGCCACGGCCTGCCTCCATCACGCCTGGGCCCATCATGGCCTTGGGGAAGTGGTGGCCGCCGCCCACCGGGACAATCTGGCGTCGCACCGGGTCATGGACAAAATCGGCATGCAGCGCGATCCGGCAGGTGACTTTCTGGACCCGCGCTTTGCCGAGGGTCACTGGCTGCAGCCCCATATCCTCTACAGAATCAGCAATCCCGGCTTAACTAACTGCGGCGAAACACTAAACTGAGATTATTGGCCGGCATTTCGGTGATCTCCGGGGCGGAAAAGCCGGCTGATTTGGCCAGATCCACCACCACACCGAGGTCGCGAACACCCCAGGCCGGGTTCTGGTCCTGGAGCTGCCTGTCGAAGGCTTCGTTACTGCGCGCCGTGTGCCGCCCCTCCCGCTTATAGGGGCCGTAAAGATAGAGCGGCGCCCCCGGCCGCAACAGCGCCCCTGCGCCGCGCATCAGCCCCTCGGTCGCGGCCCAGGGAGAGATATGGATCATGTTGATGCACAGGATGGCATCAGCCGCCGTCACTGGCCAAGGCTGGTCGGTGGTCGAGAGCCGCAGCGGCGGCAGGATATTGGGAATGTTGCTGGATGCGACCCAGGCCGCGACGCTGCGCAGGCTGTCGACCGTGGGATCGGTCGGCTGAAAAGTCAGTTCCGGCAGATGACGCGCAAAATGGATGACATGCTCGCCACTGCCGCTGGCGATTTCCAGCACCGTGCCGCTGACGGGCAAGATCTCGCGCAACACCGCGAGGATCGGGTCGCGGTTGCGTTGTGCCGAGGGGGCAAAGAGCCTTGGGTCGGTCATCAGCTGTGCCCCGTCTCTTGCGTCTCGATCCGGGCACCGCTGGTGAGCGTCTTGTGGACCGGACATTTTTCCGCGATCTCGATCATGCGGGCACGTTGTGCCGCATCAATGTCGCCAGCAATGGTGATCTCGCGCGTGAACAGATCCGGCGGCGTCTGGTCCTTGTCTTTGCTATGGGCGACGCGGACGCGCAGATGATTGACCGGCCAGTTCTTCTGCCTTGCATACATGCGCAAGGTCATGGTGGTGCAAGCACCAAGTGCCGCACAGAGAATGTCGAAAGGCGCCGGACCGGAACCAAGACCACCCGCTGCGATCGGCTCATCGGCAATGAAGCGGGTGGCGCCAGCCTTCACCACGACCTGGAACTTGCCACCGCCGGTTTCCTCGACCACGACATCGTCGATCGGCATTTCATCCGCCAACTCCTGGTCGGCACCGAGATAGCGTGACGACCAGGCCGCAATGACATCGGCCGCATAGGCGGCATCGGCGGGCCGGGTCAGCAGATGATCGGCATCGGCCAGCGAGACATAGCTTTTGGGATGCTTGGCAGCCTGGAAGATGGCGCCGGCATTTTCGGCGCCGACAGTCTGATCGACCGGTGAATGCAGGATCAGCAAGGCGCGATGGAGATGGGCGATACGGCTTTTCTGATCATGCTTTTCGAGATCGTCGATGAAGGAACGGCGCATGTTGAAGGGGCGCCCGCCAAGATCGACCATGGCCTCCCCCTTATCCATCAGGGTCGCAAGCCCGTCGCCGAATTGCCCCTTTACGTGCTGGACATCGAAAGGCGCCCCGATGACGGCGACAGCGGTGACGCTGGGAAGATCTCCCGCCGCAGCAAGCACTGCAGCACCGCCCAAACTGTGGCCGATCAGCAGCTTGGGCGCCATGTTCTTGGCGGCCATTTCCGCCACCGCCGCCATCAGGTCGCGCACATTGCCGCTGAAGGTGCTGTCGGCGAAGTCGCCGCCGCTCTCGCCAAGGCCGGTGAAGTCGAAGCGCAGCACGGCAATGCCGCGCTGGGTCAGCGACCGGGCGATGCGCACAGCGGCGATCGATTGCTTGGTGCAGGTAAAACAATGCGCAAAGAGAGCAAAGGCGCGCGGCGACCCATCGGGCAGATCGAGCCGGCCGGAGAGTTGGTGCCCGTCCGCACTGGTGAAATCAAATGGTTCGGTCGCCATGCTCTTCTCCGCGAAAATCCCAGCCCGGCAGATGAGGCAGCATAAGGAGCAGTGCGCTAGGCCGCAACGCGTTGCATACGGGTGCGCCCCAGCAGCAGCCAGAAAGCGATCCCCATATTGACCAGATTCCAGGCAATGCCGTTGAGAAAAGCCACACGGTAGGAGCCAGTAAGATCGAAGATGAAGCCGGACAACCAGCCGCCCAGCGCCATGCCGACCACCGTCGACATCAGGACCAGGCTGACGCGGATACCGGCCTGATGCGCCGGAAAATAATCACGCACGATGAGCGCGTAGCTGGGCACGATGCCACCCTGCGACAGACCGAAGAGCGCCGACACGATATAGAGCGACGTCAACCCATCGAAGGGCAGATAGAAGATCAGCGCCAGGCATTGCAGGGTCGAGCCCAGGATCAGCGTGCCCAGGCCGCCGATGCGGTCGGCGATCATGCCCGACGCCAACCGGCTGACCACCCCCATGAACAGCATGATCGACAGCATTTCGGCACCACGCGCGGCGCCATACCCGAGATCGCCGCAATAGGCGATCATATGCACCTGCGGCATGGACATGGCGACACAGCAGGCGATGCCGGCGAACATCAGCACACCCTGCAGATAGCCCGGCGCCGTCTTATGCGTGGGGGCCGTGGTGATCGGCGTGCGCTTGCCGTCGGCTGCGCGGCCCACGACCAGCGGCCGGCGCCGCATCAGCAGCGCCAACGGCAGCATGGTGACGACGCACACGATTCCAATGCCGGCATAGGCGTGGCGCCAGCCGTAATTCTCGATCGCATGCTGCAACAAAGGCGGCCAGATGGCACCGGCGAGATAATTGCCGCTGGCCACGATGGCGACCGCAATGCCCCGCTTGCGCATGAACCACAGCGAGACATCGGCCACCAGCGGGCCGAAGGTGCTGGAACTGCCCAACATGCCGATGAGCAGCGCCTGGGCCAGGATGAACTGCCAGTAATTCTGCGAAAACGCGGCGGCCACGAAGCCGATACCCAGCATCGTGGTACCGAACAGCAGCGGGATCATGATGCCGCGGCGGTCGGCGAGGCGCCCCATCATGACGCCGCCGGCGGCAAAGCCGATCATGGTCGCGGTATAGGGCAAGGATGCGCCACCGCGGCCAACGCCAAATTCCTGTTCGATGGTGGGCAGGACAACGACCGCCGACCACAGGCCGATCCCGCCGATGGTGGCGATGGCAAGGGCTGCCAACAGGCGCCACCAGGCATAGCGGCTGTCGGCCAAATCCAGCAGCGCCGCGGACGGAACGTTCCCCATGATCCTGTCTTCTTCCCAGCTCGATCTTCCTGATGGCTCGCTGCCTTGGTAACCGATGGCCACCATGGCGGCAATTCATTCTGCGGCATGGCTGTCATGTTTCCTGGCATGCCAACTGGGATAATGTGGCGCAATCAGCTAGAACTTGGCGGCTAGAACTTGGCGGCCGGAACTTGGCAGCTGGAACTTGTCTCCAAACAATCGGGAGAATGCATTCGTGAAGATTGTCGTCCTGGGCAGCGGCGTCATTGGCGTCAGCACCGCCTATTATCTGACACGCGCCGGACATGAGGTGACGGTGCTCGACCGCCAGAACGGGCCGGCGCTGGAAACAAGTTTTGCCAATGCCGGCGAAGTCTCGCCCGGCTATTCGGCGCCCTGGGCCGCCCCCGGTATTCCCCTCAAAGCCCTTAAATGGCTGTTCATGCGGCACCGGCCGCTGGTGATCTGGCCCAAGCTCGACCCCGCCATGTGGCTGTGGGGCCTGCGTATGCTGAGGAACTGCACCACCGAACGCTATGCGCACAACAAGGGCCTGATGCTGCCCATCGCCAGCTATAGCCGCGATGTGCTGGCATCCTTGCGCGAAGAAACCGGCATTCAATATGACGCCCGCATGCAGGGCACCTTGCAGCTCTTCCGTCTGCAAAAGCAGTTGGATGGCACCGCGGCGGATACGCAGGTGCTTGCAGCAACAGGCATTCCCTACGAGGTGCTGGATGTCGAGGGTTGCCTGCGGGTCGAGCCCGGCCTCAGGCATGTGCGCGAAAAATTCGTGGGCGGTTTGCGCCTGCCGCAGGACGAGACCGGTGATTGCT
Source organism: Dongia sp. P2_B8 (assembly GCF_056404715.1). Classification (NCBI taxonomy): domain Bacteria; kingdom Pseudomonadati; phylum Pseudomonadota; class Alphaproteobacteria; order Rhodospirillales; family Dongiaceae; genus Dongia; species Dongia sp. P2_B8. The sequence goes on from NZ_JBFUDM010000007.1 coordinate 145,202, forward strand.
TCAAATTCACCAACGCGTTGCGGGACCTTGCCGAAGCTGCCGGCGCGCGGTTCCGCTACAATATTGAGATCAAGGGCATCGTTCGGGAAGGTGGCAGGATTGCCGGCATAGAGACTGGCAGCGAGCGCGTCACCGGTGACGCCTATGTGGTGGCATTGGGCAGCTATTCGCCGCGCCTGCTCTCACCACTGGGCCTCCACGTCCCGATCTATCCCGTGAAGGGCTATTCGCTGACCTTGCCGGTGACGGCAGATGATGGCGCCCCGCAATCCACGGTGATGGATGAGACGCATAAGGTCGCGATCACGCGGCTGGGCGACCGGATCCGCGTCGGCGGCACGGCAGAGCTCGCCGGCTACAATCTCACTTTGCGCGACGGGCGGCGCGACACCCTCACCCATGTGGTGAGCGATTTGTTCCCGCAGGGTGGAGATATCGCGCGCGCCGATTTCTGGTGCGGCTTGCGGCCGATGACGCCGGATGGCCCGCCAATCATCGGCCGCACGCGCTATGACAATCTCTATCTAAACACAGGCCATGGCACGCTGGGCTGGACCATGGCCTGCGGATCGGGCCGCATCATGGCCGACCTGATTTCCGGCCGTCAGCCCGAGGTGGATATCAGCGGGCTCGGCCTGGAGAGGTATTAGTTCACGCCGCGCGGTACGGCAGGGCGCCGAGATAATCCTTCTTGCCGACATCGACGCCGTTGTGACGCAGGATCGCGTAAGCGGTCGTGATATGGAAATAGAAGTTTGGCACGACATGCTGAATGAGGAATTCCTCGCCGGAGAGAGTCTTGCCTTCCCAGCGCGGCTGCGTGATGCGGCGTGTCGCTGACTCGGCAAAATCAGCTTCGGTCAACTTGCGCAGGATCGCACTGGTGGCCGCGATGCGCGTCTTGATCTCCGCCACGGTCTTTTCCGTGTCCGGAAAGGACTGAACCGACGCCTCTTTGCCGATCAGCCGGGCGGCGCCGATATTGGCGGTGTCGCAGGCGATCTGGATCTGGCGCATCAGGTTGAACTGGTCGGGTGCCAGGCGCGAGCCCAGCAGCACTTCCATGTCGATCTTCTTCGGCTCGGCATAGGTCGCGGCCTTGTCGAGGATGGCACTGAGATTGCCGAGCATCTTGGAAAATTGCGGCACGACGATTTGATAGATCATGGCTGGTTCCCTTTGGCTATTGGATCTGCGGCAGACATTTGGCATCGGCGCGAACAGATACCCGATTCCAAAGCCGTTGGCGGCAGAAATCGACAGATCCCAGCAGAGGCGAAAGGCCCCAGCCGCGGCAAGGGGATGAATCCGGTTGTGCGGCACCGATGGGAATCAGGCTGCGCCCATATATCCCTGTGCCCGGTCGACCACGAAGTCGATGAAGAGACGCGTGCGCACCGGCAAGGCGCCGCTGCCGGCGGCCGCACCCAGGAAGACGGCGTGGATTTCCTCCTGCTCTTCCGTTTCATAGGCGCTCAATATCTGTACCAGCCGCCCGGCCTGCACATCCTTGGCGACATGATACCGCGCCAGCCGCGCGATGCCGAGGCCGGCCAGGGCCAGTTCGCGCAGGGTCTCGCCATTGTTGACGATGACATTGCCCAGCATCGGCACCGCCTGCCTGACGCCCTTCTCCTGGAAACTCACCTCGTTGACACTGCGCCGGAAATTGAAGTTGAGGCAATTGTGCCGGGCAAGATCCGCCGGCCGACGCACGGGCGCATGCTGCTTGAGATAGTCGGGGGCTGCCACCATCAGCCGCGGGCTGGTACCGATCTTGCGCTTCACCAGGCGCGAATCCTTCAAGGGTCCGACGCGAACGGCCACATCGGTGCGTTCGGCCAGAATGTCGATGACGTCGTCGGTGAGGTTGAGATCGAGTGTCACGCCGGGATGGACGCCAAGGAACTCCTTGAGAATCGGCAACAGCACGTGAGTCCCGAACGCCACCGTGGTGTTGATGCGGATGCGCCCGCGCGGTGCCACCGCATTCTGGCCGATGCTGCTCTCGGCATCCTCGATCTCTGCAAGGATCGCGCGGGCGCGTTCGTAATAGGCGTCACCCTCTGCACTGGGGCGGAGGCTCCGGGTCGAACGCAGGAAGAGGACCACGCCCAGCCGCTGTTCCAGCCGCCCGATCAATTTGGCGACCGCGGAGGGAGTCAGGGTCAGTTGCCGGGCGGCGGCGGAGAAACTGCCGGTCTCATAGACCCGGACAAAGATTTCCATTTCGCCTGATTTGTTGCCAAGCATGATTACCGAATTAATTTCATAAGTAATATTCTTAGCCGAACCATAGTCCAAAGTTGATCGGAGGTCCATGTTGCAGTGCAACGGCCCTCCCCCGGGCCTTCCTTTTGGACAGGAATGGGATCATGCCCGCAGCCCTCTTCGCCCTCACCGCCGGCGCCTTCGGCATCGGCACCACGGAATTCGTCATCATGGGCTTGCTGATGGAAATCAGCGGCGATTTCCATGTCTCCATCGCCAGTGCCGGCCTGCTCATCAGCGGCTACGCGCTGGGCGTGCTGGTGGGTGCCCCGATCATGACGGCGCTGACCGCCGCCTGGCCGCGGAAACGGGTGCTCCTCGGCCTCATGGTCCTCTTTACGCTGGGCAATCTCGCTTGTGCGCTCGCCCCCGATTACAACACGCTGATGGCCGCCCGGATTGTCACCGCCTTTGCCCATGGCGCCTTTTTCGGCGTGGGCTCGGTGGTCGCAACGTCCCTGGTCCCGCGCGAAAAGCAGGCGAGCGCCATCGCCATCATGTTCACCGGCCTCACCGCCGCCAACATCCTCGGCGTACCGTTCGGCACCTGGCTGGGCCAGGCCTTCGATTGGCGTGCGACCTTCTGGGCCGTGGCCGCCATCGGCATCGTCGCCACCATCGCCACGGCGATTCTGGTGCCGGCCAAGGACGATGTTGCCGGCCCGCGCTTGAGGGATGAAATGCGCGCTGTCCTGCGGCCGCAGGTGCTGCTTGGCTTTCTCATCACCGTGCTGGGTTTCGGCGGTGTGTTTGCCGCCTTCACCTACATCGCACCGGTCCTCACGCAAGTGACGGGCCTGCCATCCAGTTGGGTGGCGCCGATCCTGCTGCTGTTCGGCGGCGGCCTGGTGGTCGGCAATCTGGTCAGCGGGAAATTCTCCGACCGTGCGCTCATGCCGACTTTGGTCGGCAGCCTGGTGTTGCTGGCAACGCTCTTGCTCGCCATGACCTGGGCCAGCCAGAATGCGGTTACCGCCATCATCGGCGTGGGCCTGCTGGGGGCCGCCGGCTTTGCCACTGTCCCGCCCTTGCAGCTCCGGGTGCTGGGCCAGGCGAAGGGTGCGCCCAACATGGCCTCGGCGCTCAACATCGGTGCCTTCAACCTCGGCAATGCCATCGGCGCCTGGCTGGGTGGAACCGCGATCGATGCGGGTCTCGGTCTCACCTCTGTCTTCTGGATCGGATCTCTGATAACCGTCGCCGGATTGGTGGTCACCTTGATCAGCTGGCGCCTCGACGCACGAACTCAGCCAGCCGTTCTCGCCGCCTGCCCGGCGGCCTAACCGACCTCTAAAGGAGAACTCACATGATTCATGTCAACGCAAACGGTGCCAGCATCCCGGCCCTCGGTTTCGGCGTCTTCCGCGTCAACGAGGCAGATACCGCACGCATGGTGAAGCATGCCCTGCATATCGGTTACCGTCATATCGACACGGCGCAGATCTACGGCAATGAGGCTGCGGTCGGCGATGGCATCAAGGCATCCGGCGTGGCACGGTCCAGCATCTTCCTCACCACCAAGGTCTGGGTGAAGAATTTCAAGGCCGCCGATTTCGCCCGCTCGGTCGATGAAAGCCTTGCCAAGCTGAAGACCGATTATGTCGATCTGCTGCTGCTGCATTGGCCGAACAAGGATGTGCCTTTGGCCGAGCAGATCGCCAACCTCAATGCCGTGCAGAAGGAAGGCAAGGTAAAGCATATCGGCGTCAGTAATTACAATCGCGCCCTGATAGCCGACGCGGTCAAGCTCAGCGCCGCGCCTATCGTCACCAACCAGGTCGAATATCATCCCTATCTCGACCAGACGCCGCTGCTGAATGCGGCAAAGGCCGCCGGGATCAGCATCACCGCCTATTACGCCATGGCCGACGGCAAGGTGCCGACAGAGCCGCTGCTGCAGGAGATCGGCGCACGGCACGGCAAGAGTGCCGCCCAGGTGACCTTGCGCTGGATCCTGCAGCAAGGCCTGGTCGCCTTGTCGAAGACCGTGAGCGAAGCGCGCGCCGCCGAGAATCTCGACATCTTCGATTTTTCGCTGACCGCCGACGAGATGGCCGCCATCCACGGTCTTGCCCACAAGGCCGGCCGCATCGTCAGCCCCGATGGGTTGGCGCCAATCTGGGACGCGGCCTAAATCTAGCGGCGCGCGGCCTTCTTGGCGGGGACCTTCTTGACCGTGGCTTTCTTGGCTGCGGCCTTCGGCATCATGACCAGTCCGTCCCACGCCAGCATGGCCGCCTCTGCCGTGGCCAGCAAGGCGGCATGGTCTTGGGCATCGCGGGCCTGCAACGACATGCCTTGCTGCACGGTCATGTAGAAGGTGGCGACCGCGCGGCAATCGAGCGATGCCGGCAGCAGGCCGGCACGCACATCCTGCTGCAGGCGTTGGATCACGAGATCGAGCGCATGGGCGCGCCGCGCCGCAAGGCCCGCGGCCACGCTGTCCTCGGCATCGCCACCCACGATCGCCCCCAGCACGACGAGACATCCCGGCGGATTGGCCGGATTGGCATAAGAATCAGCGGCGGCGCGCAGCAAGGCACGGATTGCCATCTTGGCGCTGGGTGCCTTGGGCAGATGGTCCCAGAGAGCCACCCCCTCCGTCCGGCCATAAAGGTCGACCGCCTGCTCGAACAATTCTTCCTTGGTGCCGAACGCCGCATAGAGGCTGGGCGAGTTGATGCCCATGGCRTCGGTCAACTCCGCCATCGAGGCGCCCGCATAGCCTTTTGCCCAGAAAACTTCCATGGCACGGCGGAGTGCCGTGTCTTGGTCAAAGGCGCGGGGGCGGCCACGTCCAGTCATGATTTTTGGGTCGCTATCCGATTATTGTGACGATCGTTAAATAAATCACTTGCCCCTGCCTGGCAAGTGCGCGATTTAATTTGTATCGATCATTACATAATAGGATTTCATCATGACGAAACTGCTTGGAAAGACGGCCCTGGTCACTGGCGGCAGCCGCGGCATCGGTGCTGCCATCGCCCAACGGCTCGCAGCCGACGGCGCCGACGTGGCGTTCACCTATGCCAACAGCGCCGCGGCGGCGGAAAAGGTGGCGGCCAAAATCCGACAACTCGGGCGCAAGGCACTGGCCATCCAGGCCGATAGCGGTGATCCCGTCGCGGTCACCAATACCGTGAAGCAGGCGCGGGCTGAATTCGGCCGGTTGGATATCCTGGTGAATTCCGCTGGCATAGCCTTGCACACGCCCTTTGCCGAGATCAGCGTCGCCGACTATGACCGGCTGATGAACGTCAATGTGCGTGCCGTCTTCGTGGCGGCGCAGGCTGCGGCCACGGTGCTGGCGGATCACGGCCGCATCATCTCGATCGGCAGCAACCTTGCAGACCGCGCGGCGTTTCCGGGCCTAACGCTCTACACCATGAGCAAGACGGCGCTGATCGGGCTCACCAAGGGGTTGGCGCGCGACCTCGGGTCCCGCGGCATCACGGTCAATCTGGTGCAGCCGGGGTCGACCAACACCGACATGAATCCGGAAGACGGTGCCAATGCCGACGCGCAGCGCGGCCTGATGGCGATCCCCCGCTTCGGGACGGCGCAGGATGTGGCCGGGCTGGTGAGCTATCTGGCCGGCGACGAAGCCCGGTCGATCACGGGTGCCGCCTTCACCATCGACGGTGGCTTCAACGCGTGATGCCCCGCCCCCGGACAAGGCTTCGCCAGTGACCGGGCGTCAGACCATAGCGGCACTTGAACTGGCGGGTGAAATGGCTTTGATCGGCGAAACCGGCGCCTAGGGCGGCGTCGGTCAGCCCCTGCCCCGCTGCCATCAGACGCCGCGCCTGTTCAAGCCGCCGCATGATCAGATAATTGTAGGGCGAGGTACCGAAGATGGTGCGGAACTGCCGTGCCAGCGTGAACCGGTCGAGGCCGCTGATTTTCTCAAGCGCATCCGACGTCACAGTCTCAGCGCTGTGGGCGTCGAGAAACTGGCGGGCAAGATCTGCTTGGGCGTAGGCTGCCTTCGGCGGCCGGCCACGGGCGGATCTCCACGCCGACGGATCGTTTACCAGCAGCGCATCGGCAAGCGCTGCGGTGATATGATCGGCCGCCAATTCCTCCAGCGGCTGGTCGATATCGCTGAGCGCCAGATGCAGGGCCGCGACCAGACGCGGTTCGCGCGAGACGGCTTCACGCAGGAATGGCAGGTGCCGGGTCTTGCCGTCCAAGGCGGCCGCGATGAGATGCGGTGCCACATAGATCATGCGGTAGCGGAAGCCGCCTACCACGCCAGCGCGGCCGTTATGCGCTTCATCCGGATGCAGCACCATGACCTGCCCGGCCTCACTGTCGCGCCTGGCACCGCGATAGTCGAAACTCTGCACACCGGAGAGTGTGAGCCCCAGCGCATAGGTATCGTGACGATGATCGTCATAGGCATGGCCGGTGAAACGCGCCTCAAGCCGCTCGATGCCGGATGCCGCCGGGCCGAATTTTATCCAGTCGCCCCTATCCCTGTTGCCGTTATCGTCCGCGCCATTTCCACAGGATCGTTCAAGACCCGGGGCGTCCGGTTTGGTTATCTTCCGGCCCATGACAGATCTACCTCAACGTTTCGACACCAAGATCGCCATCATCGTGCGCGAGGACCTCGCCACCTGGCAGAAGCTGAATGTGGCGAGCTTCCTGGCCGGTGGCCTGCCTGGATCATATCCGGAATTGCCGGGCGATTTCTATCGTGACGGTTCCGGCCGGCACTATGGTAAGCTCATCCGCCAACCGATCCTGATCTTTGCCGCAAGCAGCGCGGAGTTGACCCGTACAAGACAGCGCGCCGCCGATCGCAACCTGCCAATCTCCATCTACACCAGTGAATTGTTTTCCACCGGCAATGACCAGGATAACCGCGCCGCGGTAGCCGCCGTGCCGACCGAGGCACTCGATCTTGTCGGCCTTGCCATCCATGCCGACCGCAAGGAGGTCGACAAGGTGGTGAAGGGGTTACGCCTGCACGGTGATTGAGCGCAGCATGTCCGCCGTTGCCGCATCGGCGGGCAGGAAGGTTTCGATGGCGAGCTCGGACAGGGTCACATCGACCGGCGTACCGAACACCATGGTGGTACTGAGGAACGAGAGCACCCCCAGCCCCGTCTGCAGGCGCAGCGGTACGGCGATGGCGGCATCGCCACCGGTTGGCACGGCGTCGTTGGCGGGACCTGGATAGCCCAGCAGCTCTGCCAGCAGATCCTGCAAGACGGCATCGCCGGTCGTGGCAATCTGCCGCTTCAGCCGGTCGAGGAGATGGTGCCGCCATTCACCCAGATTGACGATGCGTGGCGCGACGCCGTCGGGATGCAGGCTGAGGCGCAGCACGTTGACCGGTGTCGCCAACAGATGTGGTGCAGCCCCGGCGATCAACGGCGCCAGCATGGTGTTCGCCGCCACCAGCTGCCAGTGCCGGTCGATGGCCAGCGCCGGATAGGGCTCATGAGCTTTCAACAGGCTTTCGATCGCCGTTCGAACTGGCGCCAAGGCCGGATCATCCAGCCCCCGCTCCGGATAAAGCGGCGCAAAGCCCGCCGCCAGCAGCAGCAGATTGCGGTCGCGCAAGGGGATCTCCAACCGTTCGGAGAGACGCAACAGCATGTCGCGGCTGGGGGACGCACGGCCCGTTTCCAGGAAGGATAAATGCCGGGTCGAGATATCGGCATCGAGCGCCAGATCGAGCTGGCTCAGCCGCCGAAGCTGGCGCCAATGGCGCAGCTGGTCGCCGGCTTTGCTGGGGGCTGGGGCAATGTGTGGCTTGTTCATGAAAGCGATCATAGCGTCGGAAGATTATCGCCGCCATTACCTCCCACGTAATCGACGGTGCGCGGATCTGCCGCCACATTCCCCAACGTTCGCCATTCGAAACCTTGGAGGAATAAGATGATCAACGCACAGGAAATCGCCCGGAGCTATATCGCCTGCTGGAACGAGATCGACATCGACCGCCGCCGCGCCCTGCTGGAAACGCTGTGGTGCCAGGATGCGCTCTATGTCGATCCGATGATGAAGGGTGAAGGCCGCCAGGAAATTGACGCCCTCATCGCCGCTGTACAGGCACGCTTTCCCGGCCACAGCTTCACCTTGAAGGACGGTGCCGAGGCGCACAATGACCGGCTGCGCTTTTCCTGGTCGCTGGGAGCCAATGGCGACCGCACTGCCGCACCTGTCGCCCACGGCACGGACTTCGCCGTGATCGCCACCGACGGCCGCATCGCCAGCGTGACCGGGTTCCTGGATCAGGTGAACATGTAGCTGGGTCTGTTTTGCAGGCATCATCCCCGGCGCCGACCCTGGGACGGATCACCACCGTTCCGGGGTTTTCCCGTGCGGGACTATTCGGCCGCCTTGGTCTGCTTCAAGGGCAGTTCGGTCTGGCTGCGCAAGGCGGGCTCTGCCAGCAGCTTGGCAACGTCGGCCTTGGGCATCGGCTTGCCCAGCAGATAACCTTGTGCCTGGTCGCAATCTTCCGCCTGCAACCAGGCAAGCTGGGTTGGTGTTTCGACACCTTCCGCGGTGACCGTGATGCGCAATGAGCGTCCCAGCGCGATGACCGCACGCACGATCGACATCGAATCCGGATTCTTTTCCATTTCCCAGATGAACGACCGGTCGATCTTGATCTTGTCGAACGGGAAGCGGTGCAGATAGCTCAAGCTGGAATAGCCCGTGCCGAAATCATCGAGCGAGATGCGGATGCCGGCCGCTTTGAGCACCGTCAGGGCAGCCAGGGTGCGTTCGGTGTCCTCGATGAGGACACCTTCGGTGATTTCCAGTTCGAGCCGGTTGGGAGAGAGGCCTGTCTCGGCGAGAATGCCCAGGATCTCCTCCGCCAGATTGGCCTGGCGGAACTGAATGGGTGACAGATTGACGGCAACGATCTTGTCGTCCGGCCAGGTTGCCGCTTCGCGGCAGGCATTGCGCAGCACCCAGGCACCCAGCTGAATGATGAGCCCGCATTCCTCGGCCAGCGGAATGAAGTCGGCCGGCGAGACATTGCCCCGCTCGGGATGTTTCCAGCGCAGCAGCGCCTCGAAGCCCAGCACCGCCAGCTGATCGCAATCGACCAGCGGCTGGTAATGAAGCTCCAGGCGGTCGGCGGCCAGGGCCTGGCGCAGGTCGCGTTCGAGATGGCGGCGTTCCTGCAGCCGCAGATCCATTTCCGATTCGAAGAAGCGGAAGGTGCCGCCACCGGTTTCCTTGGCACGGCCAAGTGCCGTGTCGGCGGCACGGACCAGATCGTCCCCACTGACGCCGTCGCTGGGATAAAGCGCGATGCCGACGCTGGTGCCGACGACGATTTGATGGCCGCAAATCTCGAAGGGCTGGGCGATGGCCTTCACCAGGCGGTCCGCCATGACGGCCGGCCCATCCGGATGTGCCAGGCCCACCTGAATGAGGGCGAATTCGTCGGCGCCAAGACGCGCCACGGTATCGTCGGCGCGAATACTGTCGTTGAGCCTTCCTGCTACCTGGCGCAGCAGTTCATCGGCGATCTCTGGCCCCAGCAGGTCGTTGACCGGCTTGAAGCGATCGAGATCGAGGCACAGGATTGCGACCGTGGTGCCGCTGCGCTTGGCGCGCGCCAGCGCCTGGGTCAGGCGGTCGCGGAACAGATTGCGGTTGGGCAGCGCCGTCAGCGCATCGTGATGCGCCATATGGGCGATTCGTTCGGCTGCTTCCTTGCGTTCACGGATGTCGCGCACGGCAATCACGCGCGCATCGCCATTTTCGAACGGCATGGTGCGCGCATGGATTTCGACCGGGATCGCGCTGCCATCGGCATGGCGCAGTTCCATCTCGATGCGGGATTCGCCAATCTCCGGCGCTTCGCCGCGGGCCAGGGCCGACAGTTGCGTGCGCAACCGGTCATGGCTGGACGGCATCGAGATGTCATAGAGGCTGCGGCCGAGCAGCAGATCCTGCGGCCAGCCGAGGATCGCCGCCATGGCGGTATTGACGTCGATGATGATGCCCTCGCGGTGAATGACGAGGCCTTCGAAGGTCGCGTCAGCCAATTGCCGGAAGCGGGCTTCGCTTGTGCGTAACCGCGCTTCGCTGACGCGCAAGGCCGCGGCTTCTGCGGTGGCACGGGCCGAATGTGGCATGAGGTGAAAGAGGATATAGGCCAGACCCGACAGCACCAGAACGGCGCCGATGCCCAATAGCCACACGATCTGGTGTTCGGCGATGGTTTCGAAGGCGCTCAGCATTCCGGCTTCTCTCTGGTCCCCGGCAAGTGGCCGGGGCGGGTGGTGTACGGGCCAGGCCCGGACGCACCAGCCTTATAGGCCGGAAAGTCTGAATCAGAGATTAAGCGCCACACACCATGATATGTGCTGGGTATTAATCCCTGACCTGCATCAAAAGCGCAGGAACGGCTGGCCGAGGATGGCCTGGACGAACGTGCCGAGGACCAGCGCCAGCTGAAATGATGCCCCCGACCAGACGATCCGGCGAGCCAGGGCCGTCGGGGCCAGGGTCGGGGCCAGGGTTGGAGCCAGGCGATCGGCGAGCCAGCCCAGGACAGGCAGGGTCTGCATCAGATGGGTGGCAAAGAAATGAGGGACCCTGAGATCGCCGCCATCGGTCGACCAGCCGACCAAAGGCAGGCCAGCAGCATCGCTCCTCGTGCCGCCGATCCAATGGCCGGGCGGCAGGCCCATCGCCTCTGGAATCTGGCCGGAGCCAAGGATGCCCGCCGTGACCAGGGTCGCCAGCGCCCCCAAGGCAAGGCCGAGGCCGGCACCCAGGTGCAGGCCGGACCCGAGACCGGCACGCGGCGCCTTCAGGATGCGGATGCCGAGATAGCAGGCCGCTGCCACCAATATGACGGCGCCGACCCCCATCACCTGATAGAGGGTGAATTCGAGCATGGTGCCGTCGTTGAAATGCGAGGCACGGCCGCGCGCGGCCTGCAGCGCGATATAGCCGACCTCGAACAGGCCGGCCAAGGCGGATGCCAGGAAGGTCGCACGCAGAAGCGATCGGCCACGTTCGGCCGGCGCCACCAGCTGCACCAGCAAGGCCAGGGTGGCAAAATGGAGGGCCAGCGAGAGCTCGAACTTGATCGGCTTCACCCAGACGCTGATACCGTTCAGAAGCCGCGGATCGGTTTGCAGCAGCAGCAGGCTGGCCGGCAGCAGCGCCAGCATCAGCAGCAGACTCTGCAGCGCGATGAGGCGCGGCTGCTCTGCAATTGATACTGAGTCGCACGGATTTGCAGGGGCGCGTGAGGTCGAATGTGCGAGCATGGAGATCATCATGGCTACGCCCCCATGACCTGATTGTGGCCAAGCCTGCGCGCTGCCAGCACGGCATAGAACAGCAACAGCCCCAATGGCCCGAACATGAAGGTGGCGGCGAGGATCGGCGCCTGCAGGAAGCGGTTGAGGGCAATCGCGTCAGCACGTCCGGCGATCCAGATGCCGACGAAGAGATCGAAGGCGAGGTAGTGGATCCATCCGGCGAGCAGCACCGGATCGCTGGCAAACAGCCGCCGCACGGCATCGATGGAATCGAACCCGCCACCCTCGACCTGGAAGAAATAGCCAAGGATAAGCGTGACATAGGCCAGCGCGAGCATGGTCAGCAGGCCGTAGCGCAAGGTCTGCTGCAAGGCCGGCCAACGCGGCGCCAGGATCAACGCCAGCCAGCCCAGCATCGCTGCGCCATTGGCCATGCCGAACAGGGATTGCCAGTTCATGGACGTTCCTCCGCAAAGCCTAATCTAGTCAGTGACTAGATATTTTCTAGAATATGATCTTGCCATTGTCAAGATAGCGTTTGACGGGAATCCGCCGGAGCAGGTAAGCAGCTGCAACAGGAAAGTCGGATATGGCCAAGAAGGCGAGCTATCACCACGGCAATCTGCGCGCGGCCCTGCTGGCGGCGGCACTGGATCTCTTGGAAGCCGATGGCCTCCACGCTCTCTCTTTGCGCAAGGTCGCGGCGGAGGCGCGGGTCTCGCATGCTGCCCCGGCCCATCATTTCCCAAATCTCAAGGCCCTGCTCACGGCACTTGCCGTCATCGCCTTCGAGCGCTTCTCGGAATCAATGGCAGCAGCGCGGCAGGCGGCCCTCAAAGAACCGGCGGCGCAAGTACGGGCGGCAGGCGACGGCTATCTCAATTTCGCCCGCGCCAACCCCGCCCTCTTTCGCCTGATGTTTTCCGAAAGCCAGCTCGACTGGTCGGATACGGTATTGAAGGTGGCGGCCGAGGCGAGCTTCCGTCATCTGGTCGAGATCACGGCACCCTTCGCCGACCAGTTGGGTCTCACGACACCGGAAGAGCGGCAGGAGCTGGAGCGGCTGGTCTGGGCGAATGCCCATGGCTTTGCCCATCTCTATACCGACGGCAAGATGCAGGGTGTGGCAACGCCACCGGACCTCGTGCGATTTCTGCTGCCGCGCAATTCGCCATAAATTTCGAAGATCAGCCGGTGAACAATTCCAGCTGCCATTCCATTTCGCTGGTGGTGAGCGGGTAATCGGTCCCGCCGCGCGGATTCAAAGCCTGGTGCGGCGGGATGCCGGCGATCTTCAACTGCAATTGCAGCGCCTGGCGCATGGTGAGCTTCGACTTCCAGGCCAGGGCCGTCACCGCCTTGGCGCTCATCGAACCCAGGATCTTCTTCACGATCACAGCATTGAGGCCGGCATCGCGGGCAAGGGCTGCCATCACCTGGTCGCGCTTCCCGCCAGCGATGGCACCCGACATCGCCTCTTCATCGCCGGGCGCCGGCGTTGCCTGATTGTCGGCCGCGTCGCGTTGCTTGGTTTCGGCAGCCAGGCGCTTCTTCACGGCCTTCGCCACCGCCTTGGCCGTCGCCTTGTCGAGATCAGGCCGTGCGGTGAGGAGATCGAAAAGAGACGAGGAGACAAAATCCGCTAGCCGCTTGATGGCATTCATCGGCAGCAGCGGGCGCTTCACCAGCGGTTCCTGCCATTCTTCGACCGAGGGCGCCTTTTCCAGGATGAGGTCGAGCGTTTCTTCGCGGATCTGCGCGCTCTTATTGTTGAGGAGATCAGTGATGGTATCGGTTTCCTCCGGCACCTCGACGGCCGCCGCGACGATCGCATCGGCCAGCCGGTCGCCGACGCGGCGGCGCTTGGCGATGGCAGTAAGCGCGCCACGGATCGGCCCGTTGCTGATGATCTCCATGAGATCGTCATCGGTCAGGATCGGCGAATATTGCAGGACCGGACCAGCGACCTTGATTTCGAGATCGCGAGCCAGTTCCTGGATGATGTGCGCGGGCGCGTCGGTGAGGTCCTTCAAGGCTTCGGCGACGACGCGCCGGACCTTGATCGCCTCGTCGCGTGCCAGCGTCTCCAGGACTTCGATGGTGAGGTCGCGGATCTGCGTGCGTGCTTCCTGCGACAGTTGCGGCGCCAGGCGCGCGATCTTCTGCGCCAGCAATTCGCGCACACCTAGATCGGTATCGCGGGCCAGCAACAGGTCGGCTTGGCGTGGTGTCGCTTCATTGCCGGCAATGGCGCGGCGCACATCGGCCGATTTGTCTTCGGCGAGGAAATAGAGAATCTCGGGCCGCAGATCGTCGCGACGGGCAAGCTCGCGGCGCTGTGCGTCAGAACCGGCGGCAGCCAGGCGTTTTGCTTCTTCGTATTCCATCGCTAATCCACCACCACGTAACTGCCCTTGCCGCCATGCTTGATGCGGTACATGGCTTCATCGGCCCGCGCCATCAGTGCATCGAGCGAATCCAGCTCCCCGCTTTTTCCCCCATCCCTGCCAGCGTCGCGCAGCATGGCGATGCCGATGGAGAAGCCGAGCGGCTTTTCGACGCCGGGGGCAAAACGCGCAAGATCCCTGGCCGCCAGCTGCAAAGCTTCGGCCTTGGCAACAGCTTCGGCACGATCGATGTCGTCGAGCCAGGCCACGAATTCGTCGCCACCCAAACGCCCGATCGGATCGCGCACCCGCAACTGCGCCCGCAAGATGTCAGCCGTGGCAATCAGTGCCGCATCGCCCTGGGCATGGCCGAAGCGGTCATTGATCTGCTTGAAATTGTCGAGATCGATATAGAACAGTGCGCCACCGTGATGATCGAGCCTTGCCCGGKCGACCGACCGGGCTAGCGTGCTCTCGAAGCCACGGCGGTTGAGAAGGCCGGTGAGCGCATCGGTCGTGGAGAGATGGCGCAGCTGCTCATGGCCCTTCAACTGCTCGATCAGCACTGCCAATTGTTCGGCCAGTTCGCCCAGCAGGAAAAGATCGTCTGCCATCCAGTCGCCGCGCGCGATGTCGCGCCACAGGATGAGGATGCCGACCTTGTGCCCATCATGCCGGCACAGGAAGGCAAGGCCCAGGCGCTGGCCGTCCTGGGCGATGGCCACACCTTCGGCCGCCTGACCGGCAGCCTGGATCAGGATCGGATCGGCGGCAGACGTTTCTCCACCGAGATTTTCCAGTGTATCGCCGTCGGCAAAACGGCCGACCCGGCCGATCTCGGCGCCCACGGCCTGGATCGCGGTATTGAGCGCGGTGGCAATGGCCGCGGCCGGTTCGATGGTCCGGCGCAAGGAGCGCAGCAGGTGCACGACCAGCCGTTCACGGTGCCGGGCTTCCGCCAGTTCCGTCTCGCGCGCCTTCTGCGCGGTGATGTCGCGGGCAAGGCCGCGCGCACCCCGGAATGGGCCGGAGGGGCTGAGCGGCTGCCCCTGCACCAGCAGGCAGAGCGGCCGGTCGCCCTGGCCACGCATCCACAGTTCCGAGCTGCCATGAGCACCGGCAAAGGCCTGATCGGCACCATCGGCCAGGGCAAACTCCTGCGGCTTGCGGCCGATGAGGTCGCTGGGCGCATATCCCATGGCCTGCGGGCCTGAGACAAAGGCAAAGGCGCCCTCGGCGTCCAACTCCCAGGTGAAATCGGCGGCAGCATCGATGAGATCTTTGAAGCGCTGCCGGGAATCAATGAGCGCGCCACGGAGCGCGCGTTCCAGGCTGATATCGCGTGCCAGCAACAGCACGCCGCTGCCATCAAGCCCGGCGCCATCCGGCCCGGCGCTGGCCGGCCCGGGACAGGGCAGAATCGACAGATCAAGCGACAGGGTCTTGCCATCCCCCGAGGGCAATTCAAAAGCGGCGATGCGGCCGGCGGTACCGGTCCGGGCCGCCAGCAGGGCGGATTCCAGTTCCGCAGGCGGTGCACCGAGCAGCGCCACCAAAGGGGATGCCGCCGCATTGGCGGCGATGACACGTTCATCCGGCCCCAGCAGCAAGGCGGGATTGCGGTCTTCGGCCAGCGGTCCGCCGGGGGCAAAAAGCCTGGCGGCAGCAGCGAGCGGCGCATCATGGGGCGCATTCTCTGGCGGGGTAATCTTGGCCATCATGGCCAAGAGATTGCCTTTTCCATGATTAATACCGTGTTAAGCGGCTGATGCTTGCCCGCGGCGGTGACAGGTCATAAGGTCCGGGGCCACAAGGTCCGGGCAATAGAATCTGACGGCGCAGATTTCGCGGAAAGTCGTTGAGGGTCATGTCGTTAAGTGGGGTAAAACCGGTCGGTACCTGGATTTTCGATCTCGACAACACGCTTTATCCTGCGTCTTGCCGGCTGTTCGACCAGGTGCAGCTGCGCATCCGGCAATATATTCGGGAAAATCTGGGGCTTTCGGAGACGGAGGCCCTCAGCTTACAGAAACGCTATTTCCAAGAGCATATGACCACCTTGCGCGGCCTCATCGTCAATGACGGGATCGATCCCCACCACTTCCTCGATTTCGTGCATATGATCGACCTTTCAGCATTGGCACCCAATCCGGCCCTGGACCAGGTGATCGGCGCCTTGCCTGGGCGCAAGGTGATCTTCACCAACGGATCGGTACCGCATGCCCAGCGGGTCATGGAGCGGGTCGGCATCAGCCGCCATTTCGAAGCGATCTTCGACATCGTCGCCTCGGACTTCATCCCGAAGCCGGATCTTGGCGTCTATCGGCGCCTGTGCGCGGAATACCGGATCGATCCCGAGGCAGCCGTCATGATCGACGACATGCCACGCAATCTTGCGCCCGCCCATCAGCTCGGCATGACCACCGTCCTGGTCAAGACCGATGACGATTGGTCGGGTCCGGAGGGTGACTCGTCCTTTATCCATCACGTGACCGAGGATCTGACCAGCTTTCTGGCGCCCTTCGGCACGCTTCAAAATTCCAACGTGGAGAGCAAGTTATGAGCGATTTGGCCTCAACCATTGACGCCGCCTGGGAAAAGCGGGCCGAGATCAGTTCCGCGACCAAGGGCGAGGTGCGCGATGCGGTGACACAGGCGCTGGCCAAGCTCGATGACGGCACCCTGCGGGTCGCTGAAAAAATCGGCGGCAAGTGGCAGACCAATCAGTGGCTCAAGAAAGCCGTGCTGCTCAGCTTCCGCTTGAACGATTCCTATCTCATTCCCGGTGGCGGTGATTTCCCCGGCGCGGGTCCAGGTGCCTGGTATGACAAGGTGCCCTCGAAATTCGCCGGCTGGGGCGAGAACCGCTTCAAGGCCGCGGGCTTCCGCGCTGTCCCCGGTGCCGTCGTGCGCCAGAGCGCCTATATCGCGCCCAGCGTCGTCCTGATGCCGAGCTTCGTCAATGTCGGCGCCTATGTGGATTCCGGCACCATGGTCGACACTTGGGTCACCGTCGGTTCCTGCGCGCAGGTTGGCAAGAACTGCCATATCTCCGGCGGCGTGGGTCTGGGTGGCGTGTTGGAGCCGCTGCAGGCGGGACCCGTGATCATCGAGGATGATTGTTTCGTCGGTGCGCGTTCGGAAGTGGTCGAGGGCGTGGTCGTCGAGACCGGCTCGGTCATTTCCATGGGCGTCTTCATCGGCAGCTCGACCAAGATCATCGACCGGGTGACCGGCGAAGTACATTATGGCCGTGTGCCGGCCTATTCCGTCGTGGTCCCCGGTTCCCTGCCAGGCAAGCCGTTGCCTGACGGCACGCCGGGGCCCAGCCTTTATTGTGCAGTCATCATCAAGCGGGTCGATGAAAAGACCCGCTCGAAGACCTCAATCAACGATCTGCTGCGGGATTGAACATCTTGGACCCAATTCGCCTCGCCCAGGATTTGATCCGCCGTCCTTCCGTGACACCGAAGGACGAAGGCGCCATCGGCGTCCTTGAAGCGGCCCTGGGCACGGCGGGGTTCACCAATCATCGCCTGGCCTTCGCCGCACCTGGCACGGCGGAGATCCAGAATCTCTATGCACGCCTCGGTGGCAACCGGCCGGGGAAGAATATCTGCTTTGCCGGCCATACCGATGTCGTACCGGTCGGGCGCGCCGAGAGCTGGAGCATCGATCCCTTCGCCGCCGAGATCGTGAACGGCAATCTCTATGGCCGCGGTGCCGCCGACATGAAAAGCGCCATCGCTGCCTTTGCGGCAGCGGCGGCGCGGTTCACCGCCAAACGGCAGGGCAAGTTCGCCGGTGCCATTTCACTGCTCATCACCGGTGACGAAGAAGGCCCGGCGGTCAACGGGACCAAGCCGGTGCTGGATTGGCTGGCAAACAAGGGCGAAAAACTCGACGCCTGCATCGTCGGCGAGCCGACCAATCCCGCGAAGCTTGGCGAAATGGCCAAGATCGGCAGGCGCGGCAGCTTTACCGGACGGCTCACCGTCCATGGTATCCAGGGTCATTCCGCCTATCCGCATCTCGCTGACAACCCGATCCACCGGCTCTCCACCATGATCGCGGCCTTGACCGAGCCGCTGGATCAGGGCTCGGCGCATTTCCCGGCCACCACGCTGCAATTCGTGACGGTCGATGTCGGCAACCCGGCCAACAATGTCATTCCCGCCGAAGCGAAGGCGGTTTTCAATTCGCGTTTCAATGACCTTCATACCGCCCGGAGCCTGGAAGCCGAGATCCGGCGCAGGCTGGATGCGGTCGGCGGGCGTTACGATCTTACCTGCGAATGTTCCGGCGAATCCTTCCTGACGCCGCCGGGCGATCTCTCGGCTCTGCTGGTGGCGGCGGTCAAGGCCGAGACTGGCCTGACGCCGGAGCTTTCCACCACCGGCGGCACCTCAGATGCGCGCTTCATCAAGAATTTCTGTCCGGTGATCGAGTTCGGGCTGGCCGGCGCCACCATGCACAAGGTTGACGAGCATGTGCCGGTGGCGGACATCGAGGCCCTGAGCCGGATCTATGAGCGCGTGCTAGACGCTTACCTGGATGCCTAGCTGGGCCGAGACACTGGCAGCCATGTCGGGCCTGAAGCGCCTGTTGCGCTTCGATGCCACCTTCGTGCAATGGTTCGACCGCAGCCCGCAAGGCGCCTTGCGCTCCTTCGGCCTGATGATCCCGGCCATTCCACTGTTTCTGATTCTGCGCTTTGTCGACATGAGCCTGGCGCCAGGCGTCGACATGCTCCGTGTCGTCGCGGTCACCCTCATCAATTACGTGCTGAGCTGGGTGATGTTCCCGCTGATCCTCATTCTCATCGGGCGCGCGGTCGAGCGCGAGGTGCAGGCGATCGGCGCGCTTGCCAGCTATAACTGGTTCGGCGTTGCCTTGATGGCTGTCGGCTGCGTCTTCGTGCTTCTCGACAGCACGGGCCTCATGGGCGGGGCAACCGACGTTCTCAGCATCCTGCTGCTGATCGCCTCTCTCGTCTATGAGGTCTTTCTGCTGCGCGTCCTCATGGGCTTAGGGTATGGCGGCGCCGTCCTGCTGGTCATCGTCGACTTCACCCTGACGCAGAGCCTCTACATCCTGCTGATGTCACCCATCATGTCGACGACGGTGAGTTAGCGCAGGCGGCCTTACGCCGCGCCTGGTCCGATGGCGGCCTACGCCGCCCGCTCCGATGGCGGCCTACGCCGCCTGGGCCCTCTTCAGCCGCAGAACCCGCAAGCGGCTTTCGACATCTTCCTTGTTGAGATAGGCGCCCGCCAGACGGCGATAGCCGGTATAGGCGTCGCGGGCATGCAGCAGGCGCCAATTGTCGAACAGCACCACAGAACCCGGCAGCAGACGGCGGCGATATTGCAGGCTGCGATCGTTGGCAAGTATTGCGAAGGCCGCATAGGCCTCCTGGAACATCGCCATGCGGGCGGGTTCCAGCGCAAAGGGTGCGCGGTCATGATTGTTGAAGCTGATCTGCACCAGGCGGCCCGTCGAATCCTCGCGCAACAAGGGGCGGCGCGCCATCAGATGGATGCCCTTCTCATGGTCGATATATTGGCCCGGCACGTCGATCTCGGTCAGGATGCGATAGAGGTCGGGCGTCTGGCGCTTCATGATCTCGGCGATGCGGAACCCATCGACGAAGACATTCTCGCCGCCGACACAATCGACGCCCAAACAATGGAACATCTGATAGCCCGGCGCATCGAAGCTGTAGGTGCCGTCGGTATGCGGCCCGATTGCCAATGATGTATAGGCGGTGTCCTTATGTTCCATATTGGCGGTGAAATCCCAATAACTGCCAAAGATGGTCTTGCGGATATAGGAGATGCGCGTCGCCACCGCCTTGGTCGCTTCCGGGGTCGCCGGCGTTTCTTCAACGAAACAGAAGCCGAAGCGCTCGACCTTTTCGAGATAGGTCTCGAGCACCGTATCGTCCGCCATCAGCGCCGCGTAGGTGACCTGCGGGAAGTCGGCCGAGATTTCGGCATCGTTCCAGGTCGCGATTTCGGAGGTCAGGATTCCGACCGGCTGCACGGTCTGCTGCAATTCGTCCGCCGTGAAGTGGCTGGCGTGGCCGTCGGGCCAGGTGAGGCGCAGGCTCTTGCCGCCAGCACCCAATTCCAGCGCCGTCACGGCCAGATCCTTGGGCAGGGCAAAGGTGTCGAGCAGGCGCTGCTGGGTGTCCGGGTGCCGGCATTCGGCGCAAGTGCAGTGATCACGCAACCAGGAATTGGTGAAGGTGTGCGTCGAGCTGTCGGCAAAGGCAGTTTCGATACCGCCGCGAACCACCGCTGCATGGGTGAAATGGGTCATCTGCGCCTCCTACGCCAAGAAGATGTTGCGTGCATTCTTATTGTACGTTTGTATAACACTCAAGAAGAATCTTCGCGTGGGGCCAAAATTGGTTCGGACTTAGGGCCAGAGGGTATTAGTATTTGGTTCGGACCTAATCTGGGGACGTCAGGGGATACGACGCGTGGCTGACAAAGAACCTAAATTTACCCGGGACTTACCGGAGTCGCGGCGACGGCAGTTGATCGAGGCGACAGCGCGCAGTCTGGCGCGTCATGGCCTCGATGGCACCACTGTGCGCGTGGTGGCGGCGGAAGCCGGTGTTTCACCCGGCCTCGTGCGACATCATTTTGCCGGCATGCACGACCTCATCGCCGAGACCTATCGCTGGACCGGCAAGGAAGTCGAGAAGGCCCTGCGCACGGCCTTGAGTGCCGCCCCGGAAACGCCGGAGGCGCAGTTGCGGGCCTTTGTCGATGCCAGTTTCTCCTCGCCGATGCTGGACCCGGATCTTCTTGGCGTGTGGCTCACCTTCTGGAGCCTGACCCGCACCGATCCTGAAATCCATGCCATCCACAGCAAGGTCTATGCCGATTACCGGAAGCGGCTGCAGCGCTATCTCAGCGGCATTGCCGATGAGCGGAAGCTCGATCTCGATGCGCGCCTGGCTGCCCTCGCCTTCACCGCGATGCTCGATGGGCTGTGGCTGGAACATTGTCTCGACCCCAGCACCTTCACCGCCATCGAAGCCCGCCAGATCGCCCATGACTGGGTCGACAATCTGAAGGCCGGCAGGTTCATGGCGCACACAAGGACGGAAGCTGCCAAAGCAGACGGCGTGACGTCAGCCGCCTAGCCTTTGGAGTTTTGGCGATTGAGGGGTCCTGACACTCTTGTCATGATACGCGCCGCGTAGTACACTTAGCGTATGATCAGGTCGTTTCGCGACAAGGATACGGAATCGCTCTGGCATCACGGCAATTCACGCCGCTTTGGCAATATCGCGCGAGCAGCACTTCGCAAGCTTTACATGCTGCATGTTGCTGAGTCACTCGATGACCTTCGCGTCCCGCCAGCAAACCGGCTGGAGATTCTGAAAGGTAAATGGGCCGGATGGCACAGCATCAGAATCAATGACCAATGGCGAATCGTGTTTCGCTGGCAAGGGAAAGAACCCACGGAAGTCGGCATTGTTGACTATCACTGAGGATCGCATATGAAGCCCATCGTCATTCACCCAGGCGAAATTTTGCTGGAAGAGTTCATGCGGCCGCTCGACCTCAGCGCCAATGCGCTCGGCCTTGCCTTGCATGTGCCGGCCAACCGCATCCTCGCAATTACCAAGGGCAGGCGGTCGATCTCGGCCGACACAGCCTTGCGATTGGCGCGCTATTTCGGAACGACGCCGGAATTCTGGTTGAACCTGCAAGCACTGTTCGATCTCAAGAAAGCCAGCGTCGAGGAAGGTCCGCGCATCCGGCAGGAAGTCCGTCCCCGCGCCGCCTAATACACCACGCGGGTGAGATAGAGCCCGTCGGGCGGCGAGGTGGGGCCACCGGCGGCACGGTCGCGCGCATCGAGTGCGCGCGTGACATCGCGGGCCGACCATTTGCCTTCGCCGACCAGGCGTAGCGTTCCCACCATATTGCGCACCTGGTGATGGAGGAACGAGCGCGCCTCGGCGATGATCTGGATCTCCTCGCCCTGGCGCATGACGTCGAGGCGATCGAGCGTCTTTACCGGCGATTGCGCCTGGCAGAGGCTGGCGCGGAACGTGGTGAAATCATGCTGGCCGACAAGCCGCTGCGCTGCCTGGTGCATGGCATCTGCATCGAGCGGAATACTGACCAGCCAGGCGCGGCTGCGATCCACCGTCAAGGGCGCGCGGCGGTTGACGATGCGGTAGAGATAGGCGCGGCCGATCGCCGAAAAGCGAGCGTGGAAATCCCCGTCGGCGATGTCGCAGGCGATGACGGCAATCGGCTGCGGCTTCACATGGAAGTTGATGGCCGCCATCAGGCGCTGCGGGTCGATGGCCTTGGCGATGTCGACATGGGCGACCTGGGCCAGGGCATGGACGCCGGCGTCGGTGCGGCCGGCGCCATAGACATTGCAGTGCTCCTGCACCGTGGCGAGGACGGCTTCTTCCAATGCCTGCTGGACCGAGGGGCCATTCTCCTGCCGCTGCCAGCCGACGAACGGTCCGCCATCATATTCAAGCGTGAGGCGGAAGCGGGTCATGCGAGGATCGTTCCTTGCGGCAACTTTTGCCCGCGCAGGAAATCGGCCGCCGCCATCGGCTTCTTGCCGGCCTTCTGCAGCAAGGTGAGGCGCAGCGCGCCCTGCCCACAGGCGATGGTGAGCGCATCATCAAGCAGCATGCCGGGCGCGCCGGAACCTTTGACGATGTCGGCGGCGAGGAGTTTCAATCTCGTGCCATCGGGTGCCAGGCACCAGGCGCCCGGCACGGGTGCAAACGCCCGGATCTGGCGTTCCAGTTGAACCGCATCCTGCGACCAATCGATCTGCGCCTCGGCCGGCGAGATCTTGGCGGCATAGGTGACACCCTCTGCCGGCTGTGCTGTCGCCGGCAATGGCAGGGCGGCCAATGAAGCGACGATCATCCTGGCGCCAAGTACCGCCAGAGCATCGTGGAGCTGGCCTGCCGTCATGGCGGGGCCGATGGCCAAGGCTTCCCGCATCAGCATGGCGCCGGTATCGAGCCCGGCATCCATCTGCATGATGGTGACGCCGGTCTCGGCATCACCAGCAAGAATGGCGCGTTGGATGGGAGCGGCCCCGCGCCAGCGCGGCAGCAGGGAGGCATGGATGTTGAGGCAACCGAGGCGTGGTGCATTCAGCACCGGTTGCGGCAGGATGAGACCGTAAGCGGCAACGACCGCGACATCCGCCTTGAGAGCCGCAAAATCGGCCTGGGCTTCGGATGTCTTCAACGAAACCGGGGTGCGGACCGGCAGATTGTGCTGCTCGGCAAGGAGCTGCACCGGCGATTTCCGGAGATCCTGGCCGCGGCCGGCCGGGCGCGGTGGCTGGCTGTAGACAGCGACCACCTCATGCCCGGCGCCCTGGACCGCAGCCAAGGCGGTCGCGGCAAAATTCGGCGTGCCCATGAAGATGATGCGCATGCGGGAGGCCCGGTTCGTCAGGCCGGGACGCCGCCGGCGCCCGTCTTTTTGGCCTTCAGCAATTTCCTGAGGATGATGTTGCGCTTCAGCGAGGTCAAATGATCGATGAACAACACGCCGTCGAGATGATCGATCTCATGCTGCACGCAGGTCGAGAGCAGGCCTTCTGCCGTGAGCTCGCGCGCGACATTGTTCTCGTCGAGATATTTGACGACGCAGGAAGCTGGCCGCACGACGTCGGCGTAATGCTCCGGAACGGACAGGCAGCCCTCATTGTATTCGGCATCGTCGTCCGAGACCCAGACGATCTCCGGATTGGCCATGCGTAAAGGAGCGGGCGGCTCATCGTCGCCGGCAAGATCCAGCACGATGACGCGCTTCAGCACGCCAACCTGCGGGGCTGCGAGGCCGATACCGGGGGCCTTGTACATCGTCTCCAGCATGTCATCCATCAACTGCCGGATCTCGGCATCGACGGAGGCCACCGGCAACGATTTCTTGGCCAGGCGCGGGTCTGGTGCAACGAGGATCGGTAACTGGGCCATGGTCTCTTTGACTACTCCGTACGCAGCAAGCGGGTTCTAACACCCCTCACCCTAACCCTCTCCCCGCGAGCGGGGCGAGGGAATGACATGCAACGTGCTTTAAAGCCCCTCGCCCCTCTGGAGAGAGGGTTGGGGTGAGGGGTCTCAACACACTCGTCGCTTTCGCGCTTTACCTATGGATTCCGGGGGCTATCGTCAAGCAAGGAGGGGTGGCTTTCCATCCCGATTCGGCCTCGGCACGCTATCTTGGGGCCCAAATCCAAGGAATTACTATGGAATCGAGCCCTTTCCTGCTGGCTCTGCTTGCTTTCATCGCCCTGCTGCTGGTGGCGGTATTGGTGCTGGTCTGGCACGGGCGGCGCCCAGCCGAGGTCCAGGCCCCGGTCGACCCCCGGCTCGACCAATTGGCCGGGCAGCTGCAGGCCCTCTCCGCCGCCCAGGCCTCGGCCCAGGCCGCCATGGACCAGCGCCTGGATGCGCGGCTCAACATGCTCTCCGATCGGGTGCAGGAGCGTCTCACCTTGTCCGCCACCGAGGCTGGGCAGTCCCTGGGCGAGCTCAAGGAACGCCTGGCCGTCATCGATGCCGCGCAGAAGAACATTGCCGAGCTATCGACCCGCATGGTGAGCCTCCAGGACATCCTTTCCAACAAGCAGGCGCGTGGTGCCTTTGGTGAGGTGCAGCTCGCCGACATCGTCCGCACCGTGATGGCGCCCATCAATTACGAATTCCAGGCGACATTGTCAGGTGGCAAGCGCGTCGATTGCCTGTTGAAGCTGCCCAATCCGCCGGGTCCGATCGGCATCGATTCAAAATTCCCGCTGGAATCCTATCGCGCCATCCGCGATTCCGCCGACGATGCCGCCCTGGTCCTGGCACGGCGTGAGTTCTCGACCGCCATTCGCCTGCACGTCAGAGCCATCGCCGAGAAATACATCGTGCCCGGCGAGACCGCCGATTCCGCGCTGATGTTCGTCCCCTCGGAAGCCGTCTATGCCGAGATCCACGCCAACTTTCCCAATCTGGTCGAAGAAGCGGGGCGCGTGCGGGTGTGGATCGTCTCGCCCACCACGTTGATGGCGACGCTCACCACCATGCGCGCGGTCTTGAAGGATGTGCGCATGCGCGAGCAGGCCCATGTCATCCAGGCCAAGGTCGGCGAGCTGTTCAAAGACCTTGAGCGGCTGGATACGCGGGTCGGCAAATTGCAGCAGCATTTCGACCAGGCCGTCGACGACGTGCGCCAGATCCGCATCTCCACCGACAAAGCGCTCAAAAAAGCCGACGACATCGAAAGCGTCGGCTTGGAAGCACCGGAAGCCATGCCGGCGGTCGCGACCGTCGCGGTGCCAAATCCTCTCCTGGGTGCAAAGGGTTAGGCGCCACCGCACCGGTTTTACTTGAATCGCCGCGCAAGTCCCCTACATTCCTGTGACAATTGGTTGCAGGGGCGGTTGGTGGATCACCCGCCCTGGCCGGTAAACAACCGGTTTCGAAACAACCGGTTTTGCGAACAATCAGCCTTTTGGGGGAAACGCCATGTTGGGTACTTTTGCGATCTTCGTCATCGTCCTGATGGTCGTTGCCATCCTGCTGGTGTTCATGGGCATCAAATCGGTGCCGCAGGGCCGCGAATGGACCATTGAGCGTTTCGGCCGCTACACCCACACGCTGCGACCCGGCCTCAATTTCATCATCCCCTTCGTCGACCGTGTCGGCGCCAAGATCAACATGATGGAATCCGTGCTCGATGTTCCGACACAGGAGGTCATCACCAAGGACAACGCCATGGTGAGCGTCGATGGTGTCGTCTTCTACCAGGTGCTGGATGCTGCCAAATCGGCCTATGAAGTCAACGATCTCGAGAACGCCGTCCTCAACCTCACCATGACCAACATCCGCACCGTGATGGGCGGCATGGACCTCGACGAGCTGCTGTCGCTGCGCGACAAGATCAACGCGCAGCTCCTCCACGTGGTCGACGATGCGACCCAACCCTGGGGCATCAAGGTGACGCGCATCGAGATCAAGGACATCGCGCCGCCGAAGGATCTGGTGGAGAGCATGGGCCGGCAGATGAAGGCCGAGCGCGACAAGCGCGCCTCCATCCTGGAAGCCGAAGGCCTGCGGCAGGCCGCCATCCTGAAGGCGGAAGGCCAGAAGATCTCCAACATCCTCAAGGCCGAGGGCGAACGCGAAGCTGCCTTCCGTGCTGCCGAAGCGCGCGAGCGTGCTGCCGAAGCCGAAGCGAAGGCGACCGACATGGTCTCGACCGCCATCAGCAAGGGTGACGTCCAGGCGATCAACTATTTCCTTGGCCTCAAATACACCGAGGCCCTGCAGGCGATCGCCAGCGCACCCAATCAGAAGGTCATTCTGATGCCGCTTGAGGCCAGCAACGTGATCGGCGCCCTGGGCGGCATCGCGGAACTCGCCAAGAGCGCCTTGAGCGATCAGGCCGCAGCAGCACCCCGGCGCGGCAGCGTGCCCACCAACCAATCGTAAGGCCAACCAACCGTAAGGCCAACCAATCGTAAGGTAAGAGTACTGAGCCATGAGCGATATCGGCATCACCTTTCAGCTTGAATTCTGGCATTGGATGATCCTGGCCGCGGTCCTGGCCGGGATTGAGATCCTCACCCCCGGCTTTTTCTTCCTATGGCTGGGAGGTGCGGCACTCGTCACCGGGATCCTCGCCCTCATCGTCCCGGCTTTGAGCTGGGAGAACCAGGTGCTGGCTTTCGCCGTGCTGAGCGGTGCTTCAGTCCTGGGCTGGTACAAGTTCCGCCACACGCTCACCAGCGCCAGCGACGACATGACCCTCAATCGCCGGGGCGAGCAGTTGCTGGGGCGCAATGCGACGCTGTCCGAACCGATCATCAACGGCCGCGGGCAGATCAGGATCGACGACACGGTCTGGCGTTGCGAAGGGCCGGACCTTGCTGCCGGCACCCAGGTCAAAGTCGTGGCGATGCGCGGCGCCATGGTGACCGTGGAAAAAGCTGCCTGAACATCCCACAATCGGCGTTCATCACTTTTAAACTTTCTTAAGATCATCCTGGAAGGCGCACCTGCCGTGGCATAGAAGCGGCAGGTGGCGCTTGCCCCGACCCGAGGCCTGACCCTTCCTGGCCAGATCGACGGCAAACGACTAAAATCCAGGGAAAGATCAGAACCGTGAAAGTCACCGGCGCGAATATCGACGAGCTCACGCAGAAGGCGGAGCTGGAATTCCACGACGAAGCCACCACGCGATTTGCCGACATGAACCGCCTGCTGGACGATATCGCCAGCAATGGCGCCAATGACGGCTATGTTTCGGAATTGCTGGCACATGCCCATAATCTGCGCATCACCGGCAGCTCCTTCGGCTTTCCGGTGATCACCCTCATTGCCCAGCGTCTGGAAGCCTATCTCAACGATCTCACCCAATGGTCGGACAAGACCCAGCGCGATATCCAGGAATTTACCGACGCGGTCGGCGAGATGCTGGAGCGCAAAGCACAGCCCGACGATGATGAGATTGCCAAGCTGGTGCGCGGCCTGCCCAACCAAGTCAGCCGCACCTTCTCGCCCGGCGATGTCGAGATCCGCAATGTCGAGATCCTGCTCATTACCCCGGCCCGCTCAGTCGCCAAGATCCTCTCGAAACAGATCATGGCCTGCGGCTTCCGCGTCAACGCTGTCCAGGACCCGATCGAGGGCCTCACCACCGCCATGCGCCTGCGCCCGGACATGGTGATCACGTCCCAGGTCATGAAAGGCCTCAACGGCGTCGATCTCATCCGCGCCTTGAAAGCCATGGAAGGGACCGAGCAGATCCCCTGCGCCGTCCTTACCAGCCAGGAGCTTGATTCCGCCGCCTTCTCCCGATTGCCCCAAGGCAGCCCGGTGCTACGCTCCGGCGGCAATTTCGCCGACGATTTTGCGAAAGTGGTGACACAGTTGGGATTGGGGTGAGTTCTTCTTTTCTCTCTCCCTTTAGGGGAGGGGATAGTGTCGCGGTCAATCGGCAAAAACGACGCTAGGCTGCACAAGGTCGCTTTGGTCACCAGGATAATCGCCGAACGACCAGAACTTTCCCCACGGAACCGAAACAATATCCTCACGCCCAATGGTGGTAGTGGGTAAAGCTGGCTGTTTCGGGTCAACGAGATCTTCATCACGAGCAACAATGAATGTATCCCGCCCAAGGATTTGAGGCTCGGTATCGTTTGCGCCGCTGAGTTTAACGGATCTATCGGATATCCTGGCAATGTAGGAGCTATTGTCCGGGTCATTCAGCGCTTCGACGATATCCTTCAACGCCCATCCGACATGCGCCTTAAGACTGAGATTCTGCTGTGTGAGGGTGATGCTAGTTGCATTGACGTTGATCGCAAAGGTACCTGGCACGAAGATGTCGCCAGGCACCGCGATCATCCGGACCAACGTCGGCTCATAGTTGACCGACGCCAGTACTAATTGCCCGCGCTGCAGGTGGATTTTGTGCGGGTCATATTTAAACCCGTACAGTGTTTCTCCAGCCTTCACCAAAGGCGTATCGTCGGGTGCAAAAATGAAGAGCGGTGCGGGCAAACGCATTTGTTGCAAGGCAAGCAAAGAGAACACCGCGATGTTGACGATCAACATGGCGACAGACAACCAGCCGGGCACAATCCGAATGGTGGCTGGGTCTCGCAATGCGACCCGCCAATGCGCGAAGGCAGAAGCGGCACCGAAAACAATCCAGAAGCCCCCGATAAGCAGCAGCAGTAACAATTCGAAATGCCAAATGTGCGGCAACAGAATGATCGCCATCATGATTATGGAAAGTGCAACGGTCCGCCTTTGCCAGTCATTCGCCGCATCGCGCGCCGGCAGACCCAGATACGCGGCCCCAAGATAAGGAACGAATAGAGACAGCAGTGTCGCAAAGAGCAAATGTGGCCATAGAAAGTGGGGGCGCCTTTTTGCCTCAGCAGCTTCACTCAATGCCATCTCGCTTCTCCAATTTGAGCCTGCGCCATTGTAGGCGATGGCATGCTGCCATCACAATTATGGCGTGCTTTGAGTTCGTCATAGGCAATAATGACAGCGACTCTGTCTTATCTTCTGTTTCACCTCACCCCAAATCCTTCATTAACCATTCCTTTGCCTTAAAGGCCGGAGAATGCATTTAATGGTTCTGGGTTGATCCGCGGTGCCTTGGGGAGAGGTTGGGTACCGTTCGGTCGCTAGGAGGGTCATGAGCGACATGTCGGCGGTGCACGGGGTGGCACAACCCTGGCTGGCCAGCTATCCCACGGCGGTGGATGCCACGACGCCGATCGTGGCAAAGCCGGTCTATGCGCTGCTCGACGATACTGCGGCCCTTTACCCCACCAACGATTGCGTCGATTTCCTCGACAAGCATTACAGTTATGCCGAGATCAAGCGGGAGAGCGACAAGGTCGCCAAGGGCCTGCAGCGCATCGGGCTCAAGCCCGGCATGCGGCTGGGGCTGTTCCTGCCCAACTGCCCCTATTTCGTGATCTTCTATCATGGGGCGCTGAAGGCAGGCGCCTGCCTGGTCAATTTCAACCCGCTTTACGCCGAGCCGGAAATCGAGCGCCAGATCGCCGATGCCGAGGTCGATTTCATGGTGACGCTGGATGTCACCCAGCTGCTGCCCAAGCTCGATGCCGTGCTGGCGAAGTGCCGCGTGAAATCGGTCATCGTCTGCCCGATGGCAAACCAGCTGCCGTTCCCCAAGAACATGGTCTATCCCTTCATCATGCGCTCGACCCATGCGCGCATGCAGGTCGACAGCCGGCACATTTCCTATCGCGACCTGGTTGACAATGACGGCGCCTATGCGCCGGTCGAGATAGATCCAGCCCGCACCACCGCGCTGCTGCAATATACCGGCGGCACCACCGGCGTGCCGAAGGGGGCGATGCTCAGCCACGCCAATGTCTATATCAACGCCATCCAGTCGAAGCGCTGGTTCTATACGGTGGATTCCCCGCAGGCGAAGACCATCGGCGTCTTGCCGCTGTTCCATGCCTTTGCCATGACCTGCGTCATGAATTGGACGCTGGCGGTCGGTGGCTGCATGATCCTGGAGCCCAAATTCGACACGCTGAAACTGTTGCGGCTCATCCATCGTAAGCGACCCACCGCCTTGGTGGGTGTCCCCACTCTGTTCAACGCCCTGCTCAACTTTCCGCAATTCAAGGATTTCGACCTCAGCTCAATCGTCTTTGCCATTTCCGGCGGCGCACCCTTGCCCGCCGAGGTAAGGAAGAAATTCGAGGAAGAAAGCGGCTGCCGTCTCATTGAAGGTTACGGCCTTTCCGAGGCTTCCCCGGTCTGCACCTGCAACCCGGTCCATACCGGCGGCAAGGCAGGATCGATCGGCCTACCCTATCCTTTCACATCTTGTGAGATCGTCTCACTTGATGATCGGAAGACGCGCATGCCGGTGGGTGAAAAGGGCGAGATCTGCTTCCGCGGTCCCCAGGTGATGCAGGGCTATTGGAAGCGCCCGGATGCCACCGATGAGGTGATTGTCGATGGCTGCCTGCGGACCGGCGATGTCGGGCATATCGATGAAGACGGCTTCGTCTTCATCACCGACCGGCTGAAGGAGATGATCAACGCGTCCGGTTTCAAGGTCTATCCGCGCGTCATCGAAGAGGCGATCTATGAATATCCTTCCGTCAAGGAATGCGCCGTCATCGGCATCGACGATCCCTATCGCGGGCAGAACATCAAGGCCTTCATCGTCTTGAAGAATGGCGAGACCTGCACGCAGGAAATGCTCGATGCTTTCCTGGAGACCCGCCTCTCCAAGATCGAAAAGCCGCGCTTTTACGAATTCCGCGCCGACTTGCCCAAGAGCATCATCGGCAAGATCCTGAAGAAAAATCTGGTGGACGAGGAAAAAGCCCGCGCCGCCGCCCAAAACAAGCCCTAAGGGGGAGAAGAAATTATGCAAGAAGCCGTCATTGCGGGCTACCAGCGCTCGCCTTTCCATTTCGCCAACAAGGGCGCGCTCATCAAAGTGCGGCCCGATGATCTGGCCGCCGCGGTGGTGAAAAGCCTGATCGCCAAGACCGGTGTGGAGCCCAAGGACATCGAAGATCTGCTGCTGGGCTGCGCCTTCCCGGAAGGCGAACAGGGTTTCAACGTGGCGCGCCTCATCGACCTCATTGCCGAATTGCCGCAATCGGTGGCCGGCGCCACGATCAACCGCTTCTGCGGCTCCTCCATGCAAAGCATCCATATGGCGGCTGGCGCCATCGCCATGGGGGCGGGCGAGGCGTTCCTGTGCGGCGGTGTCGAAAGCATGACCCGGGTGCCGATGCTGGGCTTCAACCCGATGCCCAACCCGGCGCTGAATGAAAGGCTGCCCGCAGCTTACATCTCCATGGGCACCACCGCCGAGAACGTTGCCAACAAGTACAAGATCAGCCGCACCGAGCAGGAAGAATTCGCGGTCGCCAGCCAGAACAAGGCGAGTGCTGCGCGGGCTGCCGGCAAGCTGAAGGATGAGATCGTCCCCATCCAGGCGGGCAAGGATCTGGTCAGCGAAGACGGCACCATCCGCGACGGCACGACCCTTGAAGCCCTGGCCGGGTTGAAGCCGGCCTTTGACGCCAATGGCTCGGTCACCGCCGGCACCTCCTCGCCGCTGACCGATGGGTCGGCCTTCACCCTGGTCACCTCAGCCGACTATGCCAAGGCGCATGGCCTCAAGGTGCTGGCGAAGATCCGCGCGGTCTCGGTGGCCGGTTGTGCACCGGAGATCATGGGCATCGGCCCGGTCGCCGCCACGCAAAAGGCGCTGAAGCGCGCCGGCCTCACCATCGACGACATCGACATCATCGAACTCAACGAAGCCTTCGCCTCGCAGTCGCTGGCCTGCATCCGCGATCTCAAGATCGACATCGGACGCGTCAATCTCGATGGCGGCGCCATTGCGCTGGGGCACCCGCTGGGCGCCACCGGTGCCCGTATCACCGGCAAGGCCGCGTCACTGCTGAAACGTGAGGGCAAGAAGTTCGCCTTGGCCACGCAATGCATCGGCGGCGGCCAGGGCATCGCCACCATCCTGGAGGCGGTGTGATGGCCATCCAAAAGGCCTGCGTCATCGGCGCGGGGGTGATGGGGGCCGGCATCGCCGCCCAGATCGCCAATGCCGGCGTGCCTGTGCTCCTCCTCGACATTGTCCCCAAGGAGGGGCCAGGAAACGATGGGGGCCGGTCGGCCATCGCCAAGGGCGCCATAGATAAGCTGCAGAAGGCCGACCCGGCGCCGTTGATGTCGAAGGCGGCTGCAAAGCTGATCACGCCTGGCAATATCGAAGATGATCTCGACCAATTGGCCGATGTCGATTGGGTGGTCGAGGCGATCATCGAACGCCTCGATCTCAAACAGGGCCTCTATCACAAGCTGGAGGGCAAGCGGAAGAAGGGCTCGATCCTCTCTTCCAACACCTCGACCATTCCGTTGAAGACCTTGGTCGAGGGCATGCCGGAGAGCGTGCAGTCTGACTTCTGCATCACCCATTTCTTCAACCCGCCGCGCTACATGCGCCTGTTGGAGATCGTCGGCGGCGCCAAGACACGGCCACAGGTCATTGCCGACATCAGCGATTTCGGCGACCGCATGCTGGGGAAGACCATCGTTCACGCCAAGGACACGCCGGGCTTTGTCGGCAACCGCATCGGCGTCTTCTGGATGCAGGCGGCGGTCAACGCAGCGCTCGATCTCGATCTCACGGTCGAAGAAGCCGACGCCATCATGGGCCGGCCGATCGGCGCACCCAAGACCGGGCTCTTCGGCCTCCTCGACCTCGTCGGCCTTGATCTGATGCCCCATGTCGACAAAAGCATGGCAAGCCTGCTGGCACCCGACGACGCCTATATGAAAATCCGGCGACCCTGGCCGCTGTTGGAAAAGATGATCGCGGATGGCTACACGGGTCGCAAAGGCAAGGGCGGCTTCTACCGGCTCAATACGGCGGGCGGCGGCAAGGTCAAGGAATCGGTCAATCTCAAAACGGGTGAATACGCCACAAGCGACCGCGCACGCTTGGAGTCCGCCGATGCGGCCAAGGGTGGATTGAAGGCACTGGTCGGCTACAAGGATAAGGGTGGGCAATATGCCTGGCGTGTCCTCTCCGCCCTCCTTTCCTATGCCGCGTCGTTGGTGCCGGAGATCGCTGACGACGTGGTCGCTGTCGATCAGGGCATGAAGACGGGCTATAATTGGAAGCGCGGCCCCTTTGAAATGATCGACCAGATGGGTGCCGCCTGGTTGGCCGAGAAACTGGCCGCCGAGAAATTACCGGTGCCACCCTTCCTCAGCGTTGCTGCCAAGGCCGGCGGCTTCTACCGGGTGGCGAATGGTCAGATCGAGCATCTGAAGCCCGACGGCACCTACACCAAGCTGGTGAGGTCCGAAGGCGTGCTGCTGCTCTCCGACATCAAGCTTGGCGCCAAGCCGATCATCAAGAACGGCTCCGCGTCGCTCTGGGACATCGGCGATGGGGTCGCCTGCCTCGAATTCCACAGCAAGATGAACTCCCTCGATCCCGACAGCCTCGCCATGGTCAAGCAGTCGGTCGATCATGTGGCCAAGAAGATGAAGGCGCTGGTCATTCATAACGAGGCCGAGAACTTCTCGGTCGGCGCCAATATCGGCCTCGCCCTCTTTGCCGCCAACATCGCCATGTGGCCGATGATCGACGATCTCATCGGTACCGGCCAGGCCTCCTACAAAGCCGTGAAATTCGCGCCCTTCCCCGTGGTTGGCGCGCCATCCGGCATGGCGCTGGGTGGCGGCTGCGAGGTGCTGCTGCATTGCGCTTCCATCCAGGCCCATGCCGAAACCTATATGGGTCTGGTCGAGGTCGGCGTCGGCCTCATCCCGGGCTGGGGCGGATGCAAGGAGATGCTGCTGCGATTCCAACCTACAGGCCGCGACCCCAAAGGCCCGATGCCCCCGGTGGGCCAGGCCTTTGAGACCATTTCTTTGGCCAAGGTGGCGAAGTCTGCGGCGGAGGCCAAGGAGATGCGCTTCCTGCGCGCCCATGACGGCATCAGCATGAACAGGGACCGCCTGCTGTTCGACGCCAAAGCGAAGGCCTTGGCCATGCTGGCCGCCGGCTATGAAGCACCGAAACCCCAGGAACTGCGCCTGCCCGGTCCCACCGGCCGCACGGCGCTGCAGCTCGCCGTCGAAGGGTTTGCGCTCCAAGGCAAGGCGCTGCCGCATGATGTGACGGTGTCTGACGCGCTGGCGGAGGTGTTGTCCGGCGGCAAGACCGACATCACGGAACTGGTGACCGAAGATCAGCTGTCGAAGCTGGAGAAGAAAGCCTTCATGACCCTGCTGCGCACAGGCCCAACGCTTGCGCGGATGGAACATATGCTCGGCACCGGCAAGCCGCTCAGGAATTGATGATGATCGAGCCAGGTCGATCCACGCCCCCCTCTCTAGCTCTCCCCCTCAAGGGGGGAGAGGACTCCACCGAGCGTGTTGCTCGATCGAATCTCCCTCCCCCCTTGAGGGGGAGGGTCGGGGTGGGGGGTATCGTGCGACCGGGTTCAGACTCTGGAGAACAACATGCCCGCCTATAAAGCCCCCTTGCGCGATATCCAGTTCGTGCTCACCGAATTGCTGCAGCTGGAGAACCTGCCGCAGCAGATTCCCGATTTCGTCGAGGCGACGCCGGATCTGGTGCAGGCAGTGCTCGAAGAGGCGGCGAAATTCTGCGAAAATGAGCTGCAGCCACTCAACCATGAAGGCGATGAAGAGGGCTGCCATTACGACAAGGGCACCGTCACCACGCCCAAGGGTTTCAAGGAAGCCTATGCCAAGTTCATCGAAGGCGGCTGGACCGGCCTGCCCTGCGATCCGGCCTATGGCGGGCAAGGATTGCCGAAACTGGTGAACTTTGCGGTCGAGGAGATGATCTGTTCGGCCAATCTCTCCTTCGGCATGTATCCGGGCCTCTCCAACGGCAATTACAATGCGATCCATGCCCATGGATCGGAAGAGCAGAAGGCGCTCTATCTGCCGAAACTGGTCGATGGCACCTGGACTGGCACGATGTGCCTCACGGAACCGCATTGCGGCACCGATCTCGGCCTCTGCAAGACACGCGCGGAAGCCAATGCAGACGGCTCCTACAAGCTTTACGGCACCAAAATATTCATCTCGGCCGGGGAGCATGACCTCGCGGAGAATATCATCCATCTGGTGCTGGCGCGCCTCCCCGATGCGCCGGCCGGCATCCGCGGCATCTCACTCTTCGTCTGTCCGAAATTCCTGCCCGACAAGGACGGCAAGCCCGGCGCCCGCAATCCGGTGGTCTGCGGCTCCATCGAGAAGAAGATGGGCATCAAGGCGTCGTCGACCTGCGTCATGAATTTCGACGGCGCGCAAGCCTGGCTGGTCGGCAAGCCGCACAAAGGCATGTCGGCCATGTTCACCATGATGAACACGGCCCGTCTCGCCGTCGGCATGCAGGGCCTGGGCATTGCGGAGGCCGCCTATCAGGGTGCCGTCACCTATGCCCGCGACCGCTTGCAGATGCGCGCGCTCACCGGCGCGAAGTTTCCCGACAAACCCGCTGATCCGATCATCGTGCATCCTGATGTGCGGCGCATGCTGCTGACCATCCGCAGCCTCAACGAAGGGTGCCGGGCGCTCGCCTATTGGGTCGGGCGCGAGCTCGACGTGTCGCTGCATCACCCGGACCCGGAGAAGCGGCAGGAGGCCGATGATCTGGTGGCCCTGCTGACGCCGGTGGTCAAAGCCTTCCTGACCGATCACGGCTTCAATGCCGCCAATCTTGGCGTGCAGATCTATGGCGGCCACGGCTATATCCGCGAATGGGGCATGGAGCAGCTGGTGCGCGACGCGCGCATCACCCAGATCTATGAAGGCACCAACGGGATCCAGGCGCTCGACCTGGTGGGACGCAAGCTGCCGACGGGAACCGGGCGTCTCGCGCGCCGCTTCTTCCATCCGGTGAGTGATTACATCGAGACCGCCAGTGAGATTCCGGAGATGGCGGAATTCGTCCTGCCGCTTGCCAAGGCCTTTGCCAAATTGCAGCAGGCCACGGCCTGGCTGGCCCAGGCCGGCCTTGCCAACCCCAATGAGGCAGGTGCTGCGGCCACCGACTATCAGCGCCTGTTCGCGCTGGTGGCGCTGGCCTACATGTGGTGCCGCATGGTGGAAATCGCGCTCTCTAAGAAGAACGAGGATAGCGATGGCTTCTATGCCGCCAAGGTGATGACTGCGCGCTTCTACTTTGCGCGACTGCTGCCTGAATCGAATTCCCTGTTTACGACATTGATGGCGGGATCTGACTCATTGATGGCCATGCCGGCAGAGGCTTTTTAAGTTGCACGCCGTCGGAAAAGCTTAAGCGATTTTAAGCTTTAACCATAGAATCAGGCCTATCTGACAGGTCTGTCACACGCCCTCAGAAAAGTCGGGGGTTTGGTCACAGCCACCTCACAGCTGAGAGATTCTTCTCACAACGGAACTGTCGTAGTTTGTCGGCATTCTGTCTCGCATGGTGACTGGTCGAGTCGGCTTCAAGGGAAATGATCCCGACTCAGTCAAGGCAAGACGGGTTCAAACCTTGGCAGACAGGTCGCCCCAACGGGACGGGATGCTATCGATGATGCGCAACGCAAAGACGGCGGCGGCGAGAAGCCTCGCCACCGCGACGGTGGTGTTTGGCCTGACGGCAGGCGCCATGTTGCTGACGGTACAGACGGCATCGGCCGGTGTCGATGAAGGATCGCTTGGCTATCGCTTCGGGATCAGCCTCGCGCAATTCAAGACCATGCCGCTTCCCTTCGACGATTTACCCAAGGACGCCACTGTCAAATGCGGTGATGATCCCGAGCTGCACAACCGCATGGTGGGTTACGTTGCCCGCGACGAAGCGCGCTATGAGAGCGTCGGCATCAAGATCTGCCGCGTGGTGGCCCCGGATCCTGCCAACCGCTCCTGGTGGCGTCCGGTCGAATTCACCATCAACGGCGTGAAAGCGCGCCTGCGTTTTGATTTCATGGAAGTGGCCGCCAAGTCGGACGACGCCGAGGTAACCACCGTCAGCATGGACGAAACCGGCTTCAGCGACGCCCTTTACGGCGGCAACGACCTTTCCACCCCGGCAGCACACAGCTATGCCCTGGTGGCGGCCCGGGTCATGCCGGTTCATGCCAAGGATGGCTACAAGCTGATGGCAGGCCTCAACCAGCGTCTGGGCGAATCGACCGTCACCAAGGATCAGGTTGAAATCGCGCCCGGTATTTCCTTCAACATGCAGGTCCCCACCTGGCAGCGCGGCGACATGACCGTCACGGCGTGGGATCCCAGCGAACTTGGCCATTACGACCTGGTTTTTACCATGACCAGCGCCCGGCAGACCTTCCAATCGCGCCTTGGCGACATTCAATAAGGTAGTTTTGTCCATATAATTCAGGGTCTTGCAGAATTCTCGGAGCTTGCTGCGGCTTTGTGACCCGCGTCACTGCAAATCGGCGGCCCTTAGCCCAATATCATGGGTGTCGGCAGGTCACCCCCCTCCCTGTGGCCTGCCGGGAGTTTCCCTGAGTTTGCGATTGAACACTTGGGTGTCACCAGGATTGGACCTTCGCGGTCCCTAACCCCACACCCCGCCGGCGGGCCTCATTGCCCCCCTAAACTGCCCGCCGGCGACCCCTTTCTTTCACCGTTCCATCCCATGTCAGTGAAACGTCATCCGCAGTCGGTCATGTTGGCCAGCATGGGTCGTGGAAGCGTCATACCGATGTCATCGTCTCGACAAAATGATCCGGTAGGACTTGCAGCCAATGACGCAGGATCAGCAGACGAGAGCCTGACAATGAGCGTTGCCGCCAAACGAGAAGACATCTTCGTGAAACCGGTTTTGATCGGCGTGCGTGGCTGGTATTTCCAGCCCCTGAAGCAGATCCGGAGCGGCTATCGCGCCGTCCGTGCCAGCTGCCTGATGCCGCGCCCGGCTAACGACCGTTAGACACTGAAAACAAAAAAGGCCAGGCCCTGCCTACGCACGACCCGGCCCTTTTCTGGCCGCCGCTCAGATCTTCATCTCAACCAGGCTGTAGCCTGCGGGCAGTTTCGCCGCCTTGATGTCGAGATGATCTGCAACCAGCGGAATCTCGACGATCGTCCCCTCATCCAGCGTCAGGCGCACCGTTGCGTCGGTGAAGAGCGCCGCCTCCGCCCCCTCCCTTTCCACGAAGATGCGGTCGATACCCTTGGGGTAGGTCGCGTTGACAAGTTCGATCTTCGGCATCCATTCCAGCGGCGCGTCATGATCCATATCGTCCTGGGTCGCCACCAGCATCATGCGCTGCAACGGTTCCGTCTGGCTGGCATAGGTGATGATGACGGCACCGTTGGCGGTATCGCCGAACAGTTCATCGTCGGCCGCGGTAATCTTGGCATGGAAGGCAAAGATGCGCTCAAATTTGAACCCGCCATGGGCGCCCATGGTCGCCCATTGGCCCACCGGGCCTTCGCCGGTGGCGTTGAACAGATATTTGCCGCTCTCCAAGGAATAGACGGCATAGGTATCGGTTTCAACACAGCAGCCGTAGCGCGTCAGCGTCAGGAACGAACTGCTGGCCCTGACATCATTGGCCTTGCCCGTGATGGTGAAAGCCGCCTCACCCTTGCCCTTGTCGGTCAGCGGATAGGCCGTCACCTTGACCGTCGCTTCCTCGATCGATTGTTCGATCTCTGTCCCTTCAAGTGCCACCTGGTGTTCTTCGATCTCCAGCAGCTGATAGATGAGCGCGTTCTTGGCCGCGACTGAGGGCAGGACATTGGTCTGATAGCGCCGGCTATCGGTGGTGATGCGGTAATTGGCGCCGTCCTTGACTACGGCGATGGTGGATGGCGCCGTTTCCTGCACCAAAGGCTCGGCGTAAGCAAAACCAGGCAGCAGCAATGCCGCCGCTAACAAAAGCATGCGCATGATTCACCCATAATTGGCTGGCGTCCCCGAATAGAAAGGGTCTCACGCCTTGGTCGCAACCGCAAGGCGATGGGTTCACCCTAGAGCGGGATTTCAACGAGCTTGTACCCCGCCGGCAACTTGGCGGCCTTGAGATCGAGCCGGTCGGCCGTGATGGGAATCTGAACGGCCGTGGCATCGTCCAGCTGCAGCCGCACGCTGGCATTGCCAAAGACGGTAGCCGGATCGCCGACATGATCGACCAGGATGTCGTGGGTCCCCTTTGGATAGGTGTCACTGACAAGGTCCAGCTGCGGATACCATTCATGGGGCACGTTCTCGGCCATCGCCTCGACAGGAATCACCAGCATGAGCCGCTGCAGTGGCTGCCCCTGGTCGGCATAGCTGATGATGGCGGCACCATTGGGTTCGCTGGCAAACAATTCCGCGTCGGCAGCGGTTTCGCGGACATGGGCTGCGATATAGCGCTCCAGGCGATAGGTCCCTTGCGCGCTGAAATTCGCCCATTGGCCGGAGGGTCCGTTGCCGGTCGCATTGAACAGATATTCACCGGTCAACAGGCTATAGATGGCATGAGTCGGCTGCTCGATGCAGCAGCCATCGCGCGTCAGGGTCAGGAACCCGCCATAGGCGGTAACGCTGTCGGCCGGCGCCTCGATGGTATAGGCAAGCGGTCCCTTTCCCTGCGCGTTCAAGGGATAGACGGTGACCTTGGTGTTGGCTTCCAGGTAATGGAAATCGGCTTGCGGTCCATCGATGGCGACATTGTGCTGGTGAATGTCGAGCAGTTGCCAGATGGGTGCATTGCTGCGGTCGTACCAGGGCAGCACGATGGTCTGATAGCGCTGGCTGTCGCTGGTGACCCGGAAATTGTCACCATCCGACTCAATCGACAGGGCGGCCGGCGCCGTCACCGCGACCAGCGGATCGGCCACAGCCGGGATCGTGCCAGCGAGCAGCAACATCGCCGAAAGCAGGACGCGCATGTATCACCTATGGTTGGGGGATGCCCGACGAAAAGCGTCTCACGGCTTCGTCGTTCCTACAAGGCGGCCGGTTCAAACCGCTATTTCAGCGCGTCCTTGATGCCATAGGCGATATAGGCGCCGCGCAAATAGAGCGGCCGCAGGAAAGGCAGCGGGAATTTCGGCGGCGCGCGCCGGATGAAATTCGGCCGTTCATCGACGCCGCCCGAACTTGAGCCATTGGCCATTGCCCGCGCGGCGGCACGGCCCGCCCAGGTCCCCATGGCAACGCCATTGCCGTGATAGCACATGGCGAAATAGGTGCCGGGCTGATCGTCCCAGGCACCGACATGGGGGACGAGGTCCTGGGCCAGACAGAGCAGGCCCGACCAGCGATGGGTGATCTCGACATCCTTCCAGGCCGGATAATAGGCGCGGAAGCCAGCCTCGATATTATCGAGCTGCCGGTTGAGGGCGCCGGGTTCGGCCGACAGGCCACCGCGTCCACCGAACATGAAGCGGCCGTCGGGCAGCAGGCGGAAATAATGCAACAAGTAGCGGAGATCATAGACAGGCGTGGTGTTGGTCCAGCCTTGGGCGCTGAGCTCGCCCTGGCTCATCGGCCGCGTTACCACGATCGAGGACAGGGCCGGCAAGATGCGCCCGCCGAAACCATCATGCAGATCTTCCGAGGTATAAGCAGCCGTCGCGATCAGCACCTTGTCGGCGCGCACCCGGCCACGCGCGGTGGTCAGCACATGCTTCGCCCCGTCACGCGTCCAATGGATGACCTCGCTGTTGGCATAGATCCTGGCGCCAGCCTTCTGGGTCGCCGCGGCAAGGCCGTTGACATATTTCCACGGGTTGAGCCCGAAGCCATTGGGGTTGGCGACACCAGCATAAAGGCCGGGCGAATTGAAGCCGCCGGCCACCAGTTCTTCCTTCGACACGAAGACCTCATTGGCGCCGAAGGTCCTGGTCATGAAGGCAGCTTCTTCCTTGAGGCTGTCGATCATGTCGGGCCTGTGGGCCAGCGAAATCTCACCGGTTCCGGTCTTGTCGATATCGAGGTTCTCGTGCACGACGATGTCCGCCACCAGCTCGACCGACGCCTTCTGGCTGCGCCAGAATGTCTTTGTCTCTTCCAGTCCGAACTTCGCCAGCATCTTGGGCCAGGGCATCTTGGAGGAGCCCATGCAGCAGAAGCCACCATTACGGCCGGAAGCCCCCCAGCCGACATAGGCGCGCTCCAGCACCACGGCTTGGAGTCCGTGATCACGCTGCAGATGATAAGCTGCCGAGAGACCGGTATAGCCGCCACCGATGATCGCGACGTCTGTGTCGATCTCGGCTTCCAGCGTCGGATAGGCCGGAAAATCTGTCTTTGAATCACGCCACCAGCTTTTCACCGGATTGGCGGGATCGAGGGCGGTTGGATGATAGAGATGCTTCATGATTTCTCGCTCGTTTCCCAGCGGCCGCCGCGTTCAGCGTAGAAGCTGTCCGAATAGGGATACCACCAGGATTGCAGTTCGGCTTTGTGGTCCAGCATCACCATCTTGGATTGCCGGAAGGCATTGAGGCCGAGACGTGACAGCGCGCGCCCGAGGCCGGAAAGTTTCCAGCCGCCGAAGGGCAAGGCGTCGTTGTCACCCAGCACATTGTTGACCCAGACCATGCCGGCCTCGATCCTGTCGATGGCAGCCATTGCTTCATCGAGCTTCGCCGTGAAGATGGCGGCGCCCAGACCGAAGCGGGATCCGTTGGCAAGGTTTATGGCTTCGTCGAAATCGCGCACCCGGACAATCGGCGCCACCGGCCCGAACATTTCCGCCTGCATGAGATCCATCTCCGGCGTCACGCCGGTAAGAATGGTCGGTTCATAGAACCAGCCGGTATTGAATGCCGGCGGCACGCGGCCGCCACAGGCGACCCTGGCACCCTGCGCCACCGCCTGGTCGACCAGCCGCATCACCTTGGCGCGCGCGGCTTCCGAGACCAGCGGGCCGATCTCGACATTCTTGAGGCCGGGACCGATGCGCAAGGCCTTGGTGCGTGTCACCATGGCGTCGACAAACGCATCATGCACTTTCTCATGTACATAGAGGCGCTCGGTCGAGGTGCAGATCTGGCCGGAAAGATGGAAGGCGCCCGTGACCGCCGCTGCCGCCGCGATGTCGGGATCGGCGCTGTCCATGACAATGAGCGGATCGGAGCCACCGGCTTCGATGACGCAGGGCTTCAGCAGGCGTCCACAGGCTGAAGCCACCTCGCGCCCCGCCTCGACCGAGCCGGTGAAAGCGACGACGCCGATGCGATCGTCCTGGATGAGCGCCTTTGCCGTATCGACACCGCCGGTGACGCAGGAGACTAGGCCCGCCGGCAGCACCTTGAAATGTTCCATGAAGGCCAGTGTCGACAAGGATGTCGCCGGCGCCGGTTTGATCACCACGGCATTGCCGGCGGCAAGCGAAGCCGCCACGGTAAATGCCATCAGAATGATCGGAAAATTGTAGGGCACGATGTGCGCCGTCACGCCGTAGGGATACCAACGTGCATATTGCGTGGAATTCGGCGCCGTGGGTGCCGCCACAAAGCCCCCATCCTCCCGCGCCAGTTCAGCGAAATAGCGGAAGATGGGGCCGACATTCATCAGCTCGCCGACGGATTCGGTGAACGGCTTGCCCATCTCCAGAGTCATCAGTTCGGCAGCCGGTCCAGCGGTCGCTGCCGCCATGGCATCGGCAAGCTTATGCAGGGCGGCTGCCCTGCTCTTGCCATCCAATGCCGCCCATTCCTTCTGCGCCGCCCGCGCCTGGCTCAACACCGCATCCAATGAAGCTGGCGTACATTGTGCGATCCGCCCCA
Source organism: Dongia sp. P2_B8 (assembly GCF_056404715.1). Classification (NCBI taxonomy): domain Bacteria; kingdom Pseudomonadati; phylum Pseudomonadota; class Alphaproteobacteria; order Rhodospirillales; family Dongiaceae; genus Dongia; species Dongia sp. P2_B8. Next base: position 187,945 of record NZ_JBFUDM010000007.1, read on the forward strand.
CCGTCGAGAGATCGGCCGGATTCTTCACCTCAGTCAAAGGCGCACCCGGCGCCGCCACATAGTCATTGGCGACGAAAATCTGGCCGGCGGATGGATCGAAGGTGGTCATGATAATGCTCTACCTCTATGAGAGCGGCTACCGAATCATATAAACTTTGCGCACCGTCTCATGGACCCGGCAGGTGCCCTTCCAATCCTGCGGGAAGAAGGCGATCGTGTCGGGATAGATCTCGATCACTTCGCCGCTCTCATGGGTATAGGTGCAGCGCCCGAGCATGAAATGGCAGAACTCGTCGCGCGTCACATGGCAGTTCCAGAAGCCCGGCGTGCAGATCCAGATGCCGGTCTCGTTCTCGCCATTTGGGCCCTTGTGCAGCAGGACGCCAGAGGTCATGGATTGGCCTTCGATCATGGTCGGGATCGGGCCCCAATCCTTGACCTCGGTCACGGATTTCGGATTGTAGATCACGGGTGTGGTCACGGGATGCATACTCCTATCGCAGCATATAGACGTTCCGCAGGGTCTCATGAACCGTGCAGATGCCGGTCCAGCCGGCAGTGAAGTGGACACAGGTGCCGGGCTTGACCTCGATGACTTCGCCATCGTCGCGCACATAGGTGGCGCGGCCACTGATGAAATGACAGAATTCGTCGCGTGGAATGGCAAGCGGCCATTTCCCCGGCGTCACGACCCAGAGGCCTGTTTCCGGCGAATTGCCGCCAACACTGGCATCCGGGCGCTTGAACAGAAGCCGGCCGGATGAGCGCGATGGTCCTGCCAGGCAATCCGGCTGCTCGCCCCAATCGGCGAGATCGTCGAAGGTGAGCGCGTTATAGATATGCGGCGCCGAAGAATCGAGCTTCGATGTCACGGCTTGAAACTCCCCGTGGTCGCGATCTCAGCGAGGATGTTGGCAGCCTTCTCGGTGCCCTTGGCCGCCTGCATGTGCTTGGCGACCTCGTTGAGGCGCTGCTTCATGCCCTTGTCCGCCAGAAGACGCGCGATCATCTCCGCGAGTTGCCCTTCGGTCCACGTATAGCGCGGCAGCTGGTCGCCATAGCCGGTATCGTGAATGCGCGCCGCATTGTCGAGACCGTCCCAGCAGAACGGCATGATGATCGCCGGCTTCCCGAAGAACAGCGCCTCGTTGAAGCTGTTGTTGCCGCCATGATGGATGAAGAGATCGACATGGGGGATGACAGCCGGCTGCGGGTACCAGCTTTCCAGATGCACATTGCCCGGCACGTCTTGATACTCGCCGATATAGTCGCCGACATTCATCAGGAACCGATAGGGCAGCTTGACAAAGGCCTTGATGAGATTCTTATAGAGATCGACGTCGGCCGCCCCCAGCGAGCCATAGGAAACGTAGATCAGCGGCTTGTCGTTATGGATGCTGAAGGTCGGCACAGTATAGACGCCTTCATCGCGGACGCAGCCTTCGAGATACTGGAAGCGCTTTGGATCGAGCGGTGTCCGGCGCTTGAAGGCCAAGGGCTTCGGATAGAGCAGCAGGTTCATGGTCGGGCTGGCTTCGAAGAACTCACCCAGGGCATAGGATTTCTCGCCCTGCTTCGCCAGAAACTCGTTGAAGCGTGCATGCACCGGCTTCACCAGATCGAGGAAACGATCCTCGAACGCCTTGAAGCCGGCCTTGTCGTTCTCATGGCAGCCGGAGAGATGCGGTGGAATATCCGGATCCGGGATTTCGTTTTCCGAACAGGAGATGATGCGGACCCAGGGACAACCGGCTTTCTTGATGGCCGGAAACAGGATCACATTGTCGACGGCGACCAGATCCGGCTTGATGCGCTGCAGATGTGCGTTCAAGCCCTCTTCCGCGATCACGGCAGAATCGACGATCGCCTCCCAGACCGGAATGACATAGGTCGGCAGCTGATCGATGGGGGACAGGCGGAAATGCGGCTGCTTCTCGGCGATGAAATTGGCCCAGAATTTCGCGATCTCTTCGTCCGACATGCCACCTGACATGTCGACCAGATTCTCCTCGAACCCATATTTTTCAAAGACACCCTTGAAACCCTTGTCACACACGAAGACCGGGTTGTGCCCCATCTGGCGCAGGCGCTGGGCGATGCCGACGCAATTGAGCGCCGGACCGAACGCGGCCTCCGGAAACAGGACGATGGTTTTGCCTTTGCTCATGGAAAATTCTCCCTGGGAACCAATTCTAGTCGGACAATATCAAACTGTTGGCCGCCGGCCAGCCGCACCAAAGCCGGTTGCCCCGCGCTACATGAGTGGTGATCGGGTTGGCCGCATGGAGACGCGCCACCAGCGGCTTGGCTTGATCCGGCAGATTGAGATGCAGGATCAGGTCCTGGCCGAGATAGGCAAGGCCTTCGACCGTCGCCGCGATGGCGCCGGCAAATTCCATTTCCTGCACCACGACACGTTCCGGCCGCACGGCGAGCGAGCCACCGGCACCCATCGGCACATCATCGATATTGCCAGCGCCGAACACGCCCAACCCAGGCACCTCGAATCCATTTGCGCCGCGCGATCCCTCAAGGAAATTCATCTGGCCGATGAAGTCGGCGACGAACCGGCTGTTGGGCCGCTCATAGAGTGCCCGCGGTTCGTCCAGCTGTGCGATGCGGCCCTGGCGCAACAGGGCAATGCGGTCTGCCATGGTGAGCGCCTCTTCCTGGTCATGGGTGACAACCAGGAAGGCGATGCCGGTTTCCTGCTGCAGGCGTTTGAGCTCGATCTGCATCTGCTCGCGCAGTTTCTTGTCCAGAGCACCCAAGGGCTCGTCGAGCAGCAGCAATTTCGGCCGCTTCACTAAAGCACGCGCCAAGGCGACGCGCTGCTTCTGCCCGCCTGACAATTGCCCCGGCTTACGCTTTGCCAAGGCAGACAATTGCACCATCTCCAGCACCGCACCCACGCGCGCCTCAAGCTCAGCGCCGCGCAACCCCTCCATCTCCAGCCCATAGGCGACGTTGGCAGAGACCGTCATATGTGGAAACAGCGCGTAGGATTGGAACATGAGATTGATCGGCCGGCGATTGGCCTTGATGTTGGTGATGTCGGCGCCGTCCAGCAGGATGCGCCCCTGATCCGGCTGCTCGAAGCCGGCGATCATGCGCAAGAGCGTGGTCTTGCCGCAGCCGGATGGCCCCAACAAGGCGAAGAATTCGTCTCCACCGACGCTCAAGGATAGATTGTCGACCGCGGCAACCTCGCCGAAGCTCTTCGAGACGCCCACGACTTCCAGCAGAGCGCTCATGCTTCCACCTCGCGGTTGATGCGTTGCGAGAGGAAGATGAGAAAGAAGGAGACGAGCATCACGATGGTGGCCACCGCATTGACGTCCGGCGTCACACCGAATCGGATCATGGCGTAAATCTGCATGGGAAAGGTGATAGAAGCGGAACTGGGCCCGCTGGTGAAATAGGCGATGATGAATTCGTCGAAGGAAAGCGTGAAGCCGAGCAAGGCAGCTGCGATCACGCCGGGCGCGATGACCGGGAGCGTTACCCGGCGGAAAGTGGTGAACTCGCTGGCGCCAAGATCGATCGAGGCTTCGATGATCGAGCGGTCGAAATGCTTGAAGCGCGTGCGCACCACGGCGCAGACGAAGGAGATCATGAAGGCCGAATGGCTGAGCACGATCGAATGCACCCCGAGGGTCAGCTTGATCAATGAATAGAAGCTGAGCAGGCTGATCGCCATCACGATATCGGGGATGATCATGGGGGCGGCGATAAGCGCCTCGGTCGCCACCCGTGGGCGGCGCTCCTCCAGGCCCATGGCGAGCAGCGTGCCGATCACCGTCGAGATCAGGGTGGCAAGGGTGGCGATCAGCAGAGAGTTGCTGACGGAAGCGATGATCTTCTGGTTGGCAAAGAGCCTGCCGTACCATTCCAAGGAAAAACCGGTCCAGACATTGGGCATGCCGGATTTGTTGAAAGACAGAGCCACCAGCACCAGGATCGGGCCATAGAGGAAGACGTAGACCAGGAAAAGATGCGAACTCAACCAGGCCTGGATCGGGTTGCGGGCAATCATCCGGCGCGCTCCTCCCGGTCTCGGCGGTTGATCAGCACCGCCTGGATGGTGAGGAGCAGCATCATGACACCGATGACGATGGCCGCGATGGCCGAGCCGAACGGCCAGTCGCGCGCCGTCAGGAACTGGTCATAGATGAGATTGCCGATCATCGTACGCTTGCCGCCGCCCAGCAGGTCCGGCGTCACGAAATTGCCGATCGAGAGCACGAACACGAAGACCGAGCCCGCGGCAATACCGGGCAAGGTCAGCGGCAGGGTCACCCGCCAGAAGGTCATCAATGGGCTGGCGCCAAGATCCGTCGATGCCTCGCGCAGTTCCGGTGCCAGCTTCGAGATCGAGCTGAAGAGGGCCAGGATCATGAACGGCACATAGGCATAGGTCAGGCCGGTGATGATGGCAAAATCATTATAGAGCAGCGGCAGCGGCGCATCGATCAGCCCCATGCCGATAAGCGTCCGGTTGATCAGCCCCTCGCCGTTCAACAGCACCATCCAGGCATAGGTACGGATCAGGTAGTTGCTCCACAATGGCAGCATGACCAGGATAAGGTACGCCATCTGCCGGCGCTTTGGCATGAGCGCTATGCGATAGGCCGCTGGATAGCCCAGCGCCAAGGAGATCAAGGTCGTGATGAGTGCAACCCGCGCCGAATTCCAGAAGATCTCGGCATAGAGCGGATCGATGGCGCGCACATAATTCTCAAAGGTGAAGATATAATCGATGCCGCCATAGATGCCGCGCTCGAAGAAGGAATTCACCAGCAGCAGCGCGCAGGGAACCACCAGCAACAACATGATCCAGGCAATGCCCGGCCCCGTCAGCACGATGCGGCGTGAAACAACCATGATGATCCTGAAACAGAAAAATGGCGGGACCCGTTACAGGCCCCGCCACGCAACAAAGAAGCTTAGTTTGCGCTGGTGATTTCAGTCACTGTCTTCGACCACAATTTCTGGCCTTCGCCAAGGTCGCGCAGCTGCTCGAACTTCAGCAGTTCGGCGGGCGTGATGCCGAGATTGGGATATTGCTCGATGAGCTTGGGATCGAGCGCCTCCATGGCCGCCTTGTTCGGCACTTTGTAGAGGATGTTCTCCGCCACCCAGCGGTGCACATCCGGCTTCAGCACATAGTTGATGAAGGCTTCGGCCGCTTCCTTGTTCTCTGAGGCGCTCGTCACCACCATGGTATCGACCCACATGTCGCTGCCTTCCTTGGGGATGACGTATTTGATGGCGGCGTTTTCGGCGATGCCGTAGTTGCACCAGCCATCCCAGGCCTCGACCATTGCCGCCTCGCCCGACACCAGCTTCTGGTAGAAGGTGGTGTCGTCATAGGTGAGCAGCGTTTTCTTGGTTTCGATGAGCTGCGCCTTCGCCTTGGCGATTTCTTCTTCATTGACGGTATTGACCGAATAGCCCAGCGCCAGCAAGGCCGGCATCATCAGCCAACGATCGGTCGCCAGCATGGTGGTCTTGCCCTTGATGGCGTCGGCGGGCTTCAGCAAATCGTTCCAGCTGGTCGGCGCCGTGGTGACGACGTCGCTGCGATAGCAAAGGCCGGTGGTGCCCCAGGCATAGGGCACGGAATATTTAAGGCCCACATCGTGGCTGAGCTGCATCGCCTCAGGGTAAAGATTGGCAAGATTGGGGATCTTGGCGTGATCAAGATCGGCAGCCAAACCCAGCTTGTGGAGCGCTTCGCCGAACTGGCCGGACACGAACAGCACGTCATAGCCTTTGCCGCCCGAAGCCACGACCTTGCCCATGATTTCTTCATTGGTGGCATGGACCGTCATTTCGGCCTGGATGCCGGTTTCCTTGGTGAAATTCTCCAGCAGGTCCTTCGGCATATAGCCGTCCCAATTGGAGATGACGATCTTGCCGTCGGCAAAAGCGGCGCTGCTCAGCGTCACCATGAGCACACATGCCGCGATACCCAGTGCCTTTGGTCCCAGTGTCTTCTGGATCATTTTTATCTCCCTGTTTAGCGCGAGTGGAGCTGCAACAACCACCGCAACCCCGGCCTCGGCAGGGGGTTAGCATCACGGGTGGCGCCAGAGGCCGTCAACAGAAAAATGAAAAATCAGTTGACTATTTTCACTGAAATGTTCTGAACTCCACCCTACTTCATGCAACCAGCCCCAAATCGTCCCGCAGCTTTAACCCGCCACAGCTTTAACCCGATTGCAGGCATGCCAAGATCAATCGCCAAGCCAGCCGCCTCAAAGCGCCCATCTGCCGCCCGGAAGGCCGCCGCCGCCTCTGGGCCCGCCGCCGGAACCGCTGTCCCGCCGACCAAGATCGCCGATCTGTGGCTGGGCCAGCATTTGCGCGGGCTTCGCAAGATGCATGACCTGTCGCTGGAACAGCTGGCCGAGCGCTGCGGCCTGTCGGTCGGCGCGCTCAGCCAGATCGAGCGCGGCATCACCTCGCCCACCATGCGCTCGCTCCGGCGCCTCTCCGAAGTCTTCAACGTACCGATGTCGCAGCTGTTTCATGAGGGCGAGTATCCGCCGGTCGAGGAACTGGGCCGCATCGTCCGCGCCCAGGGCAGGCGGGTCCTGAGCCTCAATACCAGCGGCGTGCAGAAGGAACTTCTCACCCCCGCCGCCGCCGGTGCGCTGGAGATCTACCTGGTTACCATCGCTCCCGGTGGTTCATCAGGGCCTGAGCTCTATACCCATAAGGGCGAGGAAGGCGGCTATGTCATGGCTGGCGAGATGCTGCTCGAGGTCGAAGACCGTACCTTCCATTTGAAGACCGGAGATTCTTTCCGCTTCAAAAGCCAGACCCCGCACCGCTTCGCCAACATCACCAAGGCCGAGACAGTCGTGGTGTGGACCAACGTGGTGGGCTAGTAATTTCGTCATGCCCGGACTTGATCCGGGCATCCACACTCTCAACTGCTGCAGTGAATCCCCGGGTCTGCGCCCGGGGATGACGTATTAAATTTGGACTACTAGCCGCCAACAACTCTCTCCGCTAATCTGCGCCCCATGCAAACATCGTGCGATCTTGTCATCATTGGCGCCGGTGCTGCCGGTCTCGCCGCCGCCGATGCCGCGATCAAGGCCGGGCTGAATGTCGAATTGCTGGAGGCAATGGACCGCATCGGCGGTCGCGCCTTTACCGACACAGTGAGCCTGCCCGCCCCCTTCGACCATGGCTGTCAGTGGCTGCATTCCGCCAGCATCAACGCGTTCCGGGAGGAGGCCGACAAGCGCGGCTTCCGCTATTGGAAGACGCCGTCCAACATCCGCATCCATGAATGCAAGGGGTGGCTCGACGACGACGCCACCGAGGAATACTGGGCCTTCGTCCACGCGACCTACGAGAGGATCAAGGCAGGAGCCCTCGCCGGCGATGACTGGGCAGCTGCCACCTTCATCGACCAGAACAATCCCTGGGCACGGCTGTTCGCCCGCGATTATGCGGGCTATCTCGCCGCTTCCCCAGAGCATTCGTCAGCCCTCGATACCGGCCGCTACAACAACACGCAGGAGGATTGGCCGGTCGAAAGCGGCTATGGCGCGCTGATCGCCGCCACCTATGCCCATGTCCTCGTCCACCTCAATTGCCCGGTGAAATCCATCGATTGGGGCGGATCGGAGATCATGGTGGGGACCTCCAACGGCATGATCTTCTGCCGCGCCGCGCTGGTGACCGTGCCGATCTCGATCCTCAAGGAAGACCGACCGAAATTCTTTCCGCGGCTGCCGGACTGGAAGCGCCACGCGATCGACCGCATCGAGATGGGCTATGCCGAGAAGGTTGGCTTTTGGCTGAAGCGCGACCCCTGCCCCGGGATCGACATGCATTTCGCCCTGCCGAACGGGCCGGATGCACCGGATGCCGCCTTCCAGGTGAAGCCCTATGGCCGGCCGATGATCACCCTTTTTGCCGCCGCCCATTTTGCCCGCGATCTCTTCGCGCAGGGCGAAGAAGCAGCCATTGCCGAGGCGAAAAAGCTGCTGGGAGATGTCTTCGGCACCGATATCGCCCGCGATGTCGTGACCGCCAAGGCAACGCAATGGGTCACCAATCCCTGGGTGCGCGGCGCCTATTCTGTGCTGTCGCCCGGCGGCGGCGAGGCTAGGGCGGAACTGGCCCGGCCCATTGACGACAGATTGTTTTTCGCCGGCGAGGCCAGCTCACCGGATGCCTTCACGACCGCCCATGGCGCCCGCCAGAGCGGCGTCGATGCAGTCAACACCATCGTGGCGGCGTTAGCCAAATAAAGGTCCGGACTAGCCCGCGCCAATTCACTCCGCTAATCTCGCGCCATGCAATCCTCATGTGACCTGGTCATCATCGGCGCTGGGGCCGCGGGACTGGCGGCTGCCAGAGCCGCCCTCAACGCGGGGCTCAATATCGAGATCGTGGAGGCCGCGGGCCGCATCGGTGGCCGCGGGCACACCGATACCGCGAGCTTTCCCGAACCCTTCGACATGGGCTGCCAATGGCTTCATGCCGCCAGCATCAATCCCTATACGAAAATCGCCGACCGCCTGGGTTTCCGCTATCGCCGCAGCAATTTCAACTATCGCATCCATGACGGCACCTGGTGGCTCAACGACCAGCTGGTGAGCCAGTTCGGCAGCGATCTTGCAGGCTTCTATGACCGGGTCGCAACGGCGGGCCAGGCCGGGCAGGACCTGCCGGCCGCTGATTTCATCGCCGCCGATGACCCCTGGGGCGCCCTCATCCGCCGTGCCTATACCGGCTACATGGCTGCATCCCCGGAAACCGTCTCGACCTACGATACGTCGCGCTTCCGCTTTACCGAGGAGGATTGGCCGGTCGAAGACGGCTACGGTGCCCTTATCCAGCGCGATGGCGAGGATCTCGAGGTCAACCTCAACTGCCCGGTGAAATCCGTCGATTGGGGCGAAAAGGAGATCATGGTCGGCACGGCCAAGGGCATGATCTTCTGCCGCGCCGTGCTGGTGACCGTATCGATCGCAATCCTGCAGGCGGAGCGCATCAAATTCTTCCCGCTGCTCCCCGATTGGAAGCAAAGCGCTATCGGCCGTATCGACATGGGCCAGGCGGAAAAAGTCGGCCTGTGGCTGAAACGCGATGTCTTCACCGGCCTCGATCCGCATTTCGCCATGCTCAATTGGGATAATGCACCCACGGCGGGCTTCCTGATGCGCCCCTTCGACCGGCCGATGGCCACCATGTTTGCCAGTGGCGATTTCGCCCGCGATCTCTTTGCCCAGGGGTCGGAGGCCGCCATCGCCGAGGCCAAATCCCTCCTCGCCAGGATCTGCGGCACCGATATCTTGAAGGAGATCGCAGCGGCCAAGGCCACCAATTGGGTCACCGACCCCTGGCATCTCGGCGCCTATTCCGTGCTGAAGCCCGGCGGCGGCGAAGCCCGCGCCGAACTCGCCCAACCCATCGACAATCGCCTGTTCTTCGCCGGCGAGGCCACCTCAACCGACGGCTTCTCAACGGCGCACGGTGCCTATAACAGCGGCGTCGTAGCGGCGGAGACTATTCGCAAGACGTTAGCTTAGCGGCTCTTTTGCGTTCTTCCCCACCAATGCTAGAGTTGACGGCATTTCGGGGGAAGCGCGTCAGTCATGAAGTTGTTTGCCGGTTTCAAGTTCGGGCGGATCGAGGGTGTTGTCATTCCCTTGCTGCTGCTATTGGCGGCACTTGTCTTGCGCCACCAAGACCCGATGCCCCTGCAACAGTTGCGCAACATCGTATTCGACACATATCAGCGCATCGATCCACGCCCCTATGACGAAACCCTGCCAATCCGCATCGGCGATATCGACGAAAAGAGCCTGAACCGATTTGGTCAATGGCCTTGGTCCCGGGCGCAAATGGCCAAAATTATTGATCGATTGCGGGAACTCGGTGCGGCAGTGGTCGCCCTTGATATCATCTACGCCGAACCGGATCGCACGGCGCCCAAAGCTGTAGCCGACAACCTTCCCACAGACTCGAGTTTTGACGCAGCACGCCAGATCATGGCAACCCTGCCGGACCCCGATCAGATCCTGGCCGATGCCATTGCCAAGATTCCCACCATCGTCCCTTTTGCCGCCTTGAACAGCGACCCACAACGCCCGCAAATCTTGCCGATGCGCAAGGCCGGTTTTGTCTTCGGCGGTGACAGTCCGGGACGTTTCATCTCACCCTGGCGCTACTGGGTCTCGTCCTTGCCGATGCTCGAGCAAGTTGCGATCGGCGTCGGTTCAGTCAATGCCGACCCGGATTTTGATGGCACGATCCGGCAGATATCTTTGTTCCTCCAACTCCCGGACCCCAGCAATCCGACACCATTCTATCCCTCTCTTGCCGCCGAAACGTTGCGCCTGGCACAGGGGCAAAGCACATATGCCGTGAAATCCTCGGGTGCCAGCGGGGTTCTTTCCTTCGGGGAACATACCGGCATCTCGGTCGTCAAGATCGGGCAGGCCATCATACCGACAACACCCAATGGCGCAGTCCTGCTCTATGACAGCGGTCATCAGCCTGCTCGTTTTTTTTCGCTGGCCGACCTGATGGAGCCCGATTTTGACCCCAGCATCGTTGCAGGGCGTATCATTTTCATCGGCAGCTCGGTCGAGGGCCTGCGCGACTACAAACCGACGCCGAACGCCGAATCGACAACCGGCGTCGAGATACATACCCAGATCGCCGAGCAGATTTTCAGCGGCGTTTATCTACATCGTCCGGATTGGGCCTTTGGCCTGGAGTTTGTAGCTCTCGGCGTGTTCGGTATCGTTCTCATCGTCCTGGCACAGCGGCGCGCAGCGATCCTCGGCCTGGCAATCGCCGTCGTGGCGATTTTCGGCTCCTTTGGTACATCCTATTATCTGTTCCGAACTCAAGGATTCCTGCTCGATCCACTCTATCCGGCAGGAGCTGCCTTTCTGATTTTTGTTACCGCGACTCTTATCGGCTTTATCCGTACCGAGCGGGAGAAAGCGCATGTGCGCGGGGCCTTCTCGCGGTACCTGTCGCCGATCCTGGTCGATCAACTCTCCAAGAATCCCGAGAAGCTGAAATTGGGCGGCGAGCTGCGTGAACTCACCGTGATGTTTAGCGATATTCGCGGCTTCACCAAGCTTTCGGAGGGGTTGGACCCCCAGCGCCTGACCACCGTCATCAACAGCTTTCTCACGCCCATGACGCGGGTCATTCAAAACCGCCAGGGCACCATCGACAAATATATCGGCGATTGCATCATGGCGTTCTGGAATGCGCCCATTGATGTCGAGCCGCATGGCCGCATGGCCATCCTCGCCGCTTATGACATGCGCGCCGAACTTGTCCGTATCAATCAGCTTTTTGCCGCGGAATCCGCCCGTACCGGTGACAAGCTGATCGAGATCAAGATCGGCATGGGCCTCAATTCCGGCATCTGTTGCGTCGGCAACATGGGGTCCGACCAGCGCTTCGACTATTCGGTGCTGGGCGATACCGTGAATACTGCGTCGCGCTTGGAAAGCCTGTCACCGGCCTATTTTGTCGATCTGGTGATTGGTGAAGAAACCGCCGCCACCGTCCCGGATTTCGCGCTGCTGGAACTCGATCAAGTGCGGGTCAAGGGCAAGAACGTGCCGGTGCGCATCTTTACCGGCCTCGGCGATGAGAGTGTGGCCAAGACCAATAGCTTCCTTGGGCTCAAAGGTGCCCATGATGCGATGCTGGCGGCTTATCGCGGACAGGCCTGGTCGGCAGCCAAGGCAGCGCTGGCGCTGGCGCGCGAGGCGGCCCCAGACCACCTCGCCAGATTCTACGACATGTATGAAGCCCGCATCGCCCAGTTCATCGCGGCCCCGCCGCCCGAGGATTGGGACGGTGTTTATGTGGCGACGACCAAGGGCGGGTAAGGACAGATCGAAGCCACACTTTCTGTCGTCATCCCCGGGCTTGACCCGGGGATCTGCCTGCGACGGCTAGGCGGCTGATCTTGATCCCCGGGTCAAGCCCGGGGATGACGGGTAAAATGAGAAGAGCTCGTTAGACATGGCAGACGAGCCGCGGTCAGCAACTCAATCCTCGATATCGAGCGCGTAGCCGGCCGACCGCACGGTGCGGATAAGATCCGGCATGCCGTCGATGTTGATCGCCTTGCGCAAGCGGCGGATATGGACGTCGACCGTCCTCGGTTCGACATAGATGTCGCGGCCCCAGACATGGTCCAGCAATTGCTCGCGCGAGAAGACGCGGCCCTGATTTTCCATGAGGAATTTCAGCAGGCGGAACTCCGTCGGCCCCAGATGCAGGTCGCGATTGTCGCGGCGCACCCGGTGGGTCGCGAGATCCATCTCGAGATCGGCATAGATGAGGTTCTCTTCGCCCGATTGCGGCCGGGCCCGGCGAAGCGCTGCCTTGGCCCGCGCCATCAGCTCGGAGGGGCTGAACGGCTTCGTCACGTAATCATCGGCGCCGGTTTCCAGGCCCCGGATTTTGTCGGCTTCCTCGCCCTTGGCGGTCAGCATGATGATGGCTGCGGATTTCAGGTCCGGCGTACGACGGATCTGTCGGCAGACTTCGATGCCGGAGACCAGCGGCAGCATCCAATCTAGGAGGATGAGGTCGGGCGTTTCTTCCCGAGCCTTGACCAGCGCATCTTCACCGTTGGTCGCTTCAACGACCCGGTAGCCTTCGGCTTCAAGATTGTATTTGAGGAGCGTGAGCAAGGCCGGCTCGTCCTCGACCACCAGCACCACCGGTTTGGCGCGCTGGTCGGTCGTAACCTCGCCCCGGGGCGCATCCGCCCGGCGGGGGCGTTCAGCCATTGATCGCAACATTGGTCGTATCTCCCTTGGGGCGCGTCTCGTCGATGGGTTTGCCATGGACCAGGAAGTGCACCGTTTCGGCGATGTTGGTGGCGTGATCGCCAATCCGTTCGATGTTCTTGGCGATGAACAGCAGATGGGTCGAGGCACCGATATTGCGCGGATCTTCCATCATGTAGGTGAGAAGTTCGCGGAACAGCGAGTTATACATCTCGTCGATGCTCTCGTCCGAGCGCCAGGCAGCAATCAGCCCTTCCGCATCGTCATTGGCATAGGCCGAGAGGACCGCATTGATCAGCTTGATAGCAAGGTCGCCCATGCGCGGGATCGAGCCCGTGGGCTTCAAAGGTGCCTGCTGGTTCAGTTGCAGGGTACGCTTGGCGATGTTCTTGGCATAGTCGCCGATGCGCTCGATATCGGACGAGATCTTGATCGCCGCCACAACCTCGCGCAGATCCTTGGCCATCGGCTGACGAAGTGCCAGGATCTTGAGCGAGTCCTGCGCCACCGTCATTTCGATGGCGTCGATCCCTTTATCGCTTTCGATGACACGAACAGCCTTGTCGGAGTCGCGCTTGGCCAGCGCATTGATGGCATCGGCCAACTGCGCTTCGGCACGACCGCCCATGGCCAGGATCTGCTCGCGCAGGCGGCGCAATTCTTCGTCGAAGCTCTTGACGATATGGTCGGGGGCTTTTTGCGGCATCATCAATTGCTCCTCAGCCGAACCGGCCGGTGATATAGCCCTGGGTCCGTTCGTCCTTCGGGCTGGTGAAGATCTGTTCAGTATCGCCCCATTCGATCAATTGTCCGAGATGAAAAAATGCGGTCTTTTGGCTGACCCGGGCGGCCTGCTGCATGGAATGGGTGACGATGACGATGGTGAAATTCTCGCGAAGCTCGTCAATCAGCTCCTCGATCTTGGCCGTGGCGATAGGGTCGAGGGCCGAGCAGGGCTCATCCATCAGGATGACTTCCGGGCTGACGGCAATGGCGCGGGCGATGCACAGGCGCTGCTGCTGACCGCCCGAAAGGCCGGTTCCCGGCTGGTCCAGGCGCTCCTTGACCTCTTTCCAGAGGCCGGCCTTCTCCAGGCTACCCCGCACGATTTCGTCGAGTTCGCCCTTGGTCCCGGCCATGCCGTGGATGCGCGGCCCGTAAGCCACATTGTCGTAGATCGATTTCGGGAACGGGTTCGGCTTCTGGAACACCATACCGATGCGCGCCCGCAGCATCACGACGTCGAGCTTCTGGTCGTAAATGTCCTGGCCGTCGAGGGTGATCTCGCCACCCACCTTGCAGCCGTCGATAACGTCATTCATGCGGTTGAGGCAGCGCAGGAAAGTCGATTTGCCGCAACCCGACGGGCCGATCAGTGCCGTCACCATGCGTTCCGGCACGTCGAGATCGACGTCGAACAGCGCCTGCTTGGAACCGTAATGCACGGTCACCTTGCGGCCATGCATCTTCGCGAGTGTGGGAGAGATTGCGTTCATGAGATCCTACCAGCGCCGCTCGAATTTGCGGCGAACAAAGATGGCGATAGCGTTCATGGAAATGAGGAAGGCCAGCAGCACCATGATGCCGGCGCTGGTCTTTTCGATAAAGGCACGCTCCGGGCTGTCGGCCCAGAGGTAGATCTGCACCGGCAGGACAGTCGCCGGATCGGTCGGGCCATGCGGCACGTCGACGATGAAGGCCACCATGCCGATCATCAGCAGCGGTGCCGATTCGCCGAGCGCCCGGGCAAGGCCGATGATGGCACCGGTCATGACGCCCGGCATGGCGAGCGGCAGGACATGGTGCGTCACCACCTGCAAGGGCGAGGCACCAATGCCATAGGCAGCTTCCCGGATCGATGGCGGGACAGCCTTCAGGGCTGCGCGCGTCGCGATGATGATCGTGGGCAAGGTCATCAGCGCCAGCACCATGCCACCCACCAGCGGCGCCGAGCGCGGCAGGCCGAAAACACCGAGCAGAACAGCAAGTCCCAGAAGACCGAACACGATCGAGGGGACGGCAGCAAGGTTGTTGATATTGACCTCAATGATCTCGGTGAGCCGGTTCTTCGGCGCGAATTCCTCGAGATAGATGGCGCTCATGACACCGAGTGGCAAGGCGAGGAGCACCGTCACCAGCATGGTGAAGATCGACCCCATCAAGGCGCCGAGGATACCGGCCTGTTCCGGCTCGCGTGAATCACCTGCAGACAGGAAGGTGCTGTTGAAGGCGCTTTTGATCTGGCCCTTCTCCTTCAGCGCATCGAACCAGGAGATCTGCGTGTCCGACACGACCCGCTCGGTTTCAGGCAGGTCGCGCTTGATGAAGCCTTTCGCGAGCATGTCCATATCGTCGGCTGCCACGACCCAGAAACGCTGCGTGGTACCGGTGAGCGCCGGATTGGCAAGTACGGCCTGGCGCACGGTGTCGCCGGCGCTGTTGCTGACCAGATTGTAAAGCAGCTTGCGATCGGCGCGGCTGGTGACATCCGGGAAGGCGGTCTTCAACGCTTCCTTGACCAGGCCCTGATAGTCAGCCGCCACCAAGGTGTCTGTGTCGTTCTTGCCATCCGGCGTGATGACGGCGGGGTCGAGCACGATGTCGAGCGCGACCTCGGTACGGTAGAAAGCGCTGTAGCCCTTGCTGCAAACCGAGACCAGCAGGACTGCCAGCATGGCGATGGCGAGACCCACTGCCAGCTGGCCATAGAAGCGGAAACGACGCTCGGCGGCATAGCGGCGGCGAATCCGCCTTTCGCTGAGGTCCGGGCGCTTGATGCCGACCTGATCCATTTGGGCGTCACTCATATTGCTCTCGATATTTCTTGACGATGCGCAGGGCAACGATGTTGAGGATGAGCGTGATAACGAACAGCAGCAAACCAAGGGCGAAGGCCGCCAGCGTCTTCGGGCTGTCGAATTCCTGGTCGCCCACCAGCAGGGTCACGATCTGCACGGTAACCGTGGTGACCGCTTCCAGCGGGTTGGCGGTGAGGTTGGCGGTGAGGCCCGCCGCCATCACCACGATCATGGTCTCGCCGATGGCGCGGCTCACCGCCAGCAGCACGCCGCCCATGATGCCGGGGAGGGCTGCCGGGACGACCACTTGGCGGATGGTTTCGGATTTGGTGGCACCCAGCGCAAAGGCGCCATCGCGCATGGCCTGCGGGACAGCATTCATCACGTCGTCGGACAGCGAGGAGATGAACGGGATGATCATGACACCCATGACAAGGCCGGCAGCCAAAGCCGATTCTGACGCGACATCGACACCGATATAGGCGCCAAAACCACGGATGAGCGGCGCCACCGTGAGGGCCGCGAAGAAGCCATAGACCACGGTCGGGATACCGGCCAGGATTTCGATGAGCGGCTTAGCCCAGGCACGCGTCCTGCGGCTAGCATAGTCGGAGAGATAGATCGCCGACATGAGGCCGATGGGAACAGCCACCACCATGGCGATGACGGTGATGAGCAACGTGCCGGCGAAGACCGGGATGGCACCGAAGGCACCGGACTGCCCGACCTGATCGGCGCGGATCGCCATCTGCGGCGACCATTGCAGGCCAAAGAGGAATTCGAACGGCGAGATCTGCGCAAAGAAGCGCAGGGCTTCGAACACCAGCGACAGCACGATACCGACCGTGGTCAGGATCGAGAGCAGCGAGCAGACGATGAGCAGCACCATGGTGGCGCGTTCGACCGCGTTGCGGGCACGGAAGCTGGCACCGACATGGCGCTGTGCCCAGGCAAGCCCGATGGCAGCAACACCCAGGGTCGCCGCCGCGATCGCTGCCCAGATGACGTCATGGCCCGTCCTGGAATCGCCCGGCAGGTAATGGGCGGCCACGGCACCAAGAACGAGGGCCAGCGCGCCCGGCACGAAGGCGCCAAGACCGACGAAGATGCCGTGATAGCCGGGCAGCGAATGGAGTTCGCGGGTGGCGCCCCGGACACTGGCAAAGGCGCGGCGACGGCCGAGCTGGAAGCCGACTGAGCTGAGGAGCAGCAACAGGCCACCGGCGATCCAGGGCAGCAATGCCGAGGTACCGCTGAGATCGATGCCAGCACCGAGCGAGCTTGCAATCGGCAGGGCAGCAAGGACGGCTGCCGCCACCTCGGCATGTTCCGGGGCCGGCATCGGCACCATGCCCTTGTCGGCAAGATAGCCTTGCGGGCCGGATGCTTTTTCGCTCACAAATTCCGCAACGAATTCGGCAAGGCCCGGCACGATCGCACGATGCTGTTTCTTGACATAGAGATAGAGCTTGCGCGCAATCTCGTAGCTACCGTTGATGATATTGTCTTCCGTGGGTTCGATACCGTCCATGACGCTGCCCTGCAGCTTGTCGCGGTTGTCGGCAAGGAAGGAATAGCCCAGCACACCGAAGGCGGTCGGATTGCCGCTCAATTTCTGGACGATGAGGTTGTCGTTCTCGCCGGCATCGATATAGGCGCCATCCTCGCGCAAAGTCTGGCACTTGGCCTTACGTGCCTTCTCATCCGCAATGGCGGTGATTTCAGGGAAAGCGTGGCAGGCCTTCTCCATCACCAGTTCCAGGAACGCATCGCGGGTGCCGGAGGTGGGCGGCGGGCCTAGCACTTCGATCTTGTCGGCCGGCAGGGACGGATTGACCTCGGACCAGAGCCGATAGGGGTTGGTAAGGAGCACGCCGTTGACCGGCACCTCTTTCGCCAGCGCCAGATAAAGATCCCGGATCGACAGGCTGCGCGGTGCCGCCCCTTTGGCGGCCGCCAGCACGATGCCGTCATAGCCGATCTCAACCTCGACGATGTCGGTGACGCCGTTCTTCTGGCAATCGGCCTTCTCGCCATCCTTGATCGGGCGCGAGGCATTGGCAATGTCCGGGAAGCCTTCGCCGACACCGGCGCAGAACAGCTTCAGGCCGCCGCCGGTCCCGGTCGATTCCACCACCGGGGCCTTGAAGCCCATCTGGCTGAAATGCTCGGCAACCGCCGTTGAAAACGGATAGACCGTGGACGATCCCACAATATGGAGCTGGTCGCGGGCCGCAGCTGCCTGCGGCAGCAGGCCGACGCCGATGAGTGCCGGAACCAAAACGAGGCCCAGCAATGTGGTAATCCGAAGCCGGCGGTAACCCAGGAAGCCGCGTTGGCGAAGCATGTTGGAGCTCTTTCCCTTGTCGTCGCCCGGCTGAGTACGACACTAATGTTACAGCTTGATGAACCTCCAAAAAAGACGCACTGACAAGGGCTTAGATTCACTCTGGCGGCAGCCGGCCTTGACGAAAGGCGGTTGAATCGGCCAGTTTCGGCCCTTCGGTTCAGATTTCCCGGGGTGGACGCCATGGCCTATGACACCAACAACATCTTCGCCCGCATCCTGCGCGGCGAGATTCCCTGCGATAAAGTCTATGAGGACGACCATGTCCTTGCCTTCCGGGACATCCGCCCCCATGCCAAGGTCCATGTCCTGCTCATTCCCAAGGGCGCCTATGTCTCGCTCGAGGATTTCGCCGGCAAGGCCTCTGATGCCGAGATCCTCGCCTTCCACCGCGCCATCCCCAGGATCAGCGCCAAGGTGGGCGTTGCCGTCACTGGCTACCGGGCCATCGCCAACAGTGGCGCCGACAGCCATCAGGAGGTCCCGCATTATCATCTGCATCTGCTGGGCGGCCAGCGCCTGGGTCCGCTGCTGAGCCTGCCGCAGTAGCGACCTGTGAGCGTCGCTCACGGCTGCTGCCAGATTTCGTCGATTGTGGGAATCACCATTGCACGCCATGAACGGCCAGCCACAAGCAACAGCCAACCACGGACTGGGAGCTGCCGACATGCTGACCCTCTATGACAGTGCGATTTCCGGCAACGCCTACAAGGTACGGCTGCTGCTACACCAGCTGGGCTTCGCCGTGAAGCGCATCGAGATGAATGTCGATGATGGCTCGACCCGCACGCCGGATTTCCTGAAGGTGAACCGCAACGGCAAGGTACCGGCGATCGTGTTGGCGGACGGCACGGCGCTCTCGGAATCAGACGCCATTCTCTACTATTTCGCCGACGGCACGCCATTCTGGCCGGATTCGAAGCTTGATCGCGCTCGCGCGCTGCAATGGATGTTCTTCGAGCAGTATAATCACGAACCGAGCATCGCCGTCGTCCGCCACTGGGTGGCACATCTGGGAAGGACACCGGCGAACGAACCACAGCTGCCGGCCAAAATCGCCGCCGGTTACCGGGCGCTCGATGTCATGGAAGATCATCTCGGGCACCATGATTTCTTCGTCGGTAAAAACTATTCGGTCGCCGACATCGCCCTCTACGCCTACACCCATGTCGCTGATGAAGGCGGCTTCGACCTCGGCCGCTATCCCGGCATCACGTCATGGCTCGCGCGCGTGGCAAGCCAGCCACGCCATATTCGCATCACCGACTGAAACCGTCGCTCAATCAGCGATTTCGTAGTCGACCTGGATCATGCTTCCGAAGGCGAATGCCACGCATCCCACGTCGGCATCCTTGCACCATTGCAAAGCGCGTGCCGGAAAATCGCCGGGGTGGCATCGGCCGGTGGGGCAATAGGAATAGGCAGAGGCCAGCCCATTGTCGGTGACGACGAATACGCCAGTGCCGGATCCGAGCTTGAGTTTGTACTCTTCGAAATCCTGCCAAACAGCGCGAGAAATTAGCAGGGTTTCGTCACTATTGACCTTGACCCAGCTTTGCTGCGACTGGCAGGCCGCAAACGTCATGGCGCCCAGCAGGGTCGCTACGTGAATGCCTTTTCGCTCGATATATGGCATTGCCATCTAGTTCGCGATCTCAAAAAATACGGTATGTCGACCTTCCCGCACGCTGGGAAAGAGCCTGAGCTTACGCATCGACGATCTCAGTCGACGATTTCGTAATCGACGAGGATTGAGCTCCCCTGCGCAAAGATCACGCATTTGACACCGGCACTCTCGCACATCTCAATCACTTTGCCGGTGTAGCTGCCAGCGCGGCATTTGGTTTCCGGACAATAGGTGTAGGCCGATCCCGTCCCGGATTCCGTCACCGCGAACGCGCCGGCAGCTGATCCCTTGATGCGCAGATACTCTTCGTAATTGGCCCATACCGCGCTGGTGATCTGCAGCTTCTCATCCGGTGCGAGGGTCGCGCGCCCGGCCTGCGGCTGGCAGGCCCCGAGCAGGCCGCAGGCCAACACCAGAAGACCGGCGGCGAACAAAGAAGATCGATTGAACGACATGATGGCTACCTATTCCGCGACCGCGTAATCGACGACGATATCGCTGTCCTTGGCAAAGACGATGCATTTATAGCCATCGGAGGCGCAATTCTTGATCGCCTCCGACGAGTAGTTGATGTGGTAGTAGCAGGCCTGGGCGGCGCTGCAATAGCTGTAGGTCGCATAGTAGCCGTCTTCCGACACCACGAAGGCACCGCGTGCGCCGCCGCTCACGGCCTGCAGATATTTTTGATAATAGTCCCAGGTGCCCTTCGAGATGACGAATTTCTCGTCGGCATTGAGTTTGATGCGCCCGGCTTGCGGCTGGCACGCCGACAGCAGTGGCATGGCGAGCAAGACGATGGACAGGCTGGCCAAGGCCGCCCGGAAATGATGACGCAAGAACGCCCCCTATTAGTTTACGCACCCACCGGCATGCTCGCATATTCCGAGAGCGCCGCCAAGCGTTGTCGTATTTGCGTCAGCGATAGGGGTCGGCCGCATCGCGCAGGCCGTCACCAAGGAAGTTGAACGCCAGCACCACCACGATCACGGGAACGATCGGCAGCATCAGCCATGGATAGAGCGCCACCACGTTGATGTTCTGTGCCTCGTTGAGGAGGACACCCCAGGAGGTGATTGGCGGCCTGATGCCAAGACCGAGGAATGAGAGCGCCGTCTCGCCAAGGATCATGCCCGGAATGGCCAGGGTGGCCGAGGCGATGAGATGGCTCATGAAGCTTGGCATCAGATGCCGGAAGATGATGCGTCCCGGCGACGCGCCCATCAATTGCGCGGCCACGCAGAAATCTTCTTCGCGCAGCGACAGCAGGCGCGAGCGCACGGCCCGGGCGAGACCCGTCCAGTCGATCAGCCCCAGGATGACGGTAATGCCGAAATAGACCAGCATCGGCGACCAGGTGACGGGCAGGATCGCCGCCAGCGCCAGCCACAGCGGCAAATGCGGGATCGAGCGCAGCACCTCGATCGCCCGCTGCATCAGATCATCGACCCAGCCGCCATAATAGCCGGCAAGGCCACCGAAACTGATGCCGAGAATGAAGCTGACCGTGACACCGATGAGGCCGATGGTGAGCGAGATGCGCATGCCGTAGAGCACGCGCGAGAGCATGTCGCGGCCGAGGCGATCGGATCCCAGCAGGAACAGCGGCGTATCATTGTCCGGCGGGCAGAACAGATGCACATCGCCTGGGATGAGTCCCCAGAACTTGTAGGAATCGCCGTGGCAGAAAAAGCGGATCGGGCGTGGATCGATCACGTTCTCGGTATAGATCCGTTGCAGATTTTCCATGTCGAGCTTGTAGTCGAGCGCATAGACGAACGGCCCGATGAACTCGCCCTGATGGGTCCAATGGATGCTCTGCGGCGGCGCATAGATGTAATCGACATTGCGCACATGCTGGCCATAGGGCGCCAGGAATTCGATGAACAGGATGGCAAGATACATGAATGCCAGAACAAGGCCGGCCGCAACCGCTACCCGGTGGCGGCGGAAGCGCAGCCACATCATGCGCCATTGCGATGCCAGATAGATCTTCTCCAGCGCCGGATTGACGCGGTCGACGGCATAGGGATCGAACGGCGCCTGGCTGACGAAATGGGTGAGGTTCGATCCATGGTGGATCGAATGCCGCGGTTCACCACCCAGGGTGCTGTCTTGCGGGCCGGGCACGGGAATATCACTCATTTGTCGGCTCCCGCACCCAGGCGGATCCGGGGATCCAGCAGCGCCAGCAAGACATCGGAGATGAAGATGCCGATGACGGTCAGAAACGCCATGAACATCAGGAACGATCCGGCGAGATACATGTCCTGCGACCGCAGGGCAGAAAGCAGCATCGGTCCGGTGATGGGCAGCGACATCACCACCGACACGATGACCGAACCGGAAATCAGCTCCGGCAGCAGCGACCCGATATCGGCGATGAACGGATTCAAGGAAATGCGCAGCGGATAGCGCAGCAGCAATTTCATCGGTGCCAGGCCCTTGGCACGGCCCGTCGTGACATATTGCTTGTTGAGCTCGTCGAGAAGATTGGCGCGCAGGCGCCGGATCATGCCGGCAGTTCCCGGCAGGCCGATCACCAGGACCGGCACCCACATATGCTGGACGACGCTCATCACCTTGGCCAATGACCAAGGCTGGCCGACATATTCCGGTTCCATCATGCCGCCGATCGAGGTGCCGAACCAGATATTGGCGAAATAGAGCAGCACCAGGGCAATGAGGAAGCTCGGCGTCGCCAGGCCCAGATAGCCTAGGAACGTGAACAGATAGTCGAACAGCGAATATTGATGGGTCGCGGAATAGACCGCGATCGGGAAGGAGACGATCCACACGAACAGGATCGAGGCCAGCGAGATGATCACCGTCAACGTCAGCCGATCGCCGACCACTTCGGAGACCGGCAGGTTATGCTCGAAGGAATAGCCAAGATCGCCGAACAGCAGGCCGCCACTCTCATGGTGCAGCCCGTCCCACCGGCCGAACATCCAATGCAGATATTGCACATGGACCGGCTCGTCGAGGCCATAGGTCTTGCGCAGGAACTCCATCTTGTCCTGGTCCATGTTCTCGCCGCGGGATTGCATTTCGGCCATCATGGTTTCCAGGAAATCGCCGGGTGGCGCCTGAATGATGACGAAGACGAGCATGCTGATGGCCAGCAGGGTCGGAACCATGACCAGCACGCGCTGAATGAGATAGCGAAGCATTGTGCCGGATTCCTATTGCAGCCGGTTTTCGACTGGGCTGAGTTCTTTGGCTTTGTCCTGCCAGAAGGTATCGGGCCGGTAGATCCCGAAATGCGCCCCCGGTTCCCAGGACCAGATCCCCTTGTCGGGAATATTGTGCATGCCCTTGGCCACCACGACCGGCTGCGGGATATTGGCAACGGTCCCGATGGTATAAACCTGTTCCGACCAGAGCTGCAGGATATCCCCCCAGATCGCCGTGCGGGCAGCACTGTCGGTCGATTCCCGCCAGGCCTTGAGAAGGTCGGAAAGCTTCTGCGCCTCCGGAAGGTCGACCGGCGTCCCGTTCATGCCGCTGGTTTCAAGAAACTGCCCCCATTTCGGCCACATCAATTGCTGCTGAGTGAAGGGGGCAAATTCCTGCGGGCTCATATCGGCCGTCGGCAGGCCGTTATCGACGCCAAAGAACACCGACATGATGCTGTCGCCGGCAAAGACCCGGTCGCGGAACACTTCGCGCTGCGACGGTTTCACGAACATGTCGATGCCGATCTCGCTCCACGTATCCTTGATCAACTCCAGAATGTCCGATTCCTCGGTCGATTCGCCCGCCGTGTCGATGATGATGGTCATGCGGCGGCCGTCGGGCAGCAGGCGGAAATGTTCATCGTCGCGCGCGGTGAGGCCCATCTCGTCCAGCAGCCGGTTGGCGGTCGAGACGTCAAAGCTCGACCAGGCTGTCTGGTAATGCGGCTTGAACAGCGGGCTCAGATTCTGGATCGTGTTGGCGCCTTCCTTGCCAAGGCCGTAATAGATCGCCTGGTTGATCTCGTGGCGGTCGATGCCAAGGGACAAGGCGCGGCGGAAGCGGACATCGCGGTTGACGGCGCGCCATGCCTCGTCGTTGCAATTGAGGTTGGGATAGAGCGCAAAGTTGGAGCCGCGGCTGTCTTCCCAAAGATGCAGCGAGAAGCGACCGCTTTTCTCGGCCTGCTTGAGGAATGTGTAATTGTCAAAGCGGATATAGCGCGCCTGCAAGTCGGTCTCGCCCGCGCCGGCCTTGGCGGGAATGAGCTTGCTCTCCGCCACATCGAACACCACTTGGTCGAGATAGGGCAGCTGCTGCCCCTTGGTATCGACCCGGTAGTAATAGGGGTTGCGCACGAACACCAGCCGATCGGCCGGCGGCTTGATCCGCAGCACCCAGGGATCGAGCGTCGGCAGTTTCGGATTGTCGTTGCGATAGAGATTGCCGCGCCGGTTGAGCAATGCCGCCCAACTCGGCTGGCCGCTATCCTTGACGGCCGCTTCCAACTCCGCCGGATCGGCATATTTCTGATGGAATTTTTTCAGATATTTCGACGGCGCATAGATATAGAGCGGCCCGGCAGCCGCCAGCGCCGGCAGGAATTCGGTGTTGGCCTTGGGCCAGGTGTAGCGGATGGTGGTGTCGTCGATCACCTCGACCTGCGGCGGCGTGCCATCGACCAGCATGGTTTTCGGCGGGCCGGCCGGCATCAGATCGGCATTGTTGGCGACATCTTCCCACCAGAAGCGGAAGTCCTCGGTGGTGAAGGCCTTGCCGTTCGACCATTTGTGGCCCTTGCGCAGATGGAGGGTGAAGATGCGGCCCTCCTGCACGTCGAAGCTTTCCAGGAGATCCGGCACGATCTTATAGTCGCGGTCGTAGCCCACCAGGCGCGCATAGGAATAGGCCACCAGGATGCGGCTGTCCTTGGGACTTGCCATCAACATGCGCAGCTCGCCGCCTTGCTTGCCAAGCTCGGCCATGCTGGCCACGGCAGGGTTCTCCGGCAGGCGTTCCCCAACCGGCGGCAAATCGCCCTTGGCTTCGCTGTCGGCATAATAGGCCGGGCCGATATAGCTGCCGGCCTCGGCCGCCACAGCAAAGCGCACAGCGGGCACGAATGCAGGAGTGATGAGAAGAGCGGCCAGCGCTGCCTTCAGCAAGAATCTGCTCATGCTGCAATGCTCCGGATAGCAAGGCCGGCACGCACCCAATGCCCATTGCCGATATCGACCAGGGTCGGCTGGTTGTCGGCATCGATGGTGAAGGGGGCGGCCCAGGCGGATGGCAGGGACGTCTTGCCCTCCATCACCTTGTTGAAATCGAGCGGGTTCTCAAGCGACGGGTTGGGCACCGCGGCCAGCAGCGCCTTGGTATAGGGATGCACCGGGTTGCGGAACAATTCCTTGGTCGGCGCCAGTTCCACCACCTTGCCGGCGCACATCACCATGATCCGGTCGGCGACATAATCGACCACTGCCAGATTGTGCGAGATGAAGATGTAGGTGAGTCCCAATTTATCCTTGAGATCGCGCAGCAGGTTGAGAATCTGTGCCTGGATCGACACGTCGAGCGCCGAGACCGGCTCGTCGCAGATAATGAGGTCGGGCCGGAGTGCCAACGCACGGGCGATGCCGATACGCTGCCGCTGGCCGCCGGAGAAGCTGTGCGGATAGCGCCGCAGGTGCCGGATATCGAGCCCCACCAGCGCCATCAATTCCTTGACCATCTCGGCCCGCGTCGCCGCATTGCCGACATTGTGGATGATCAGGGGCTCGCTGATGATGTCGAACACCGTCATGCGCGGATTAAGCGACCCGATTGGGTCCTGGAACACGAACTGCACACGCTTGCGATAGTCGGCAAGCTGCTGGCCGGCCATGTTGCGCACATCGACCTGCCGGCCGCGATCATTGTAGGTGATCTCGCCGGTATCGGCCGAGATCGCCTTCATGATGATCTTCGACAAAGTGGTCTTGCCGCAGCCGGACTCACCGACCAACCCCAGGCATTCGCCGCGCTGCACATCGAAACTGACGTCGGAGACCGCCGTCACCGATTTCTGCGCCTTCATCGACCAGAAGCCGCTTTTACGGATGGTGAAGCTCTTCGAGACATTGGCGACGTGGAGCAGCGGCCCCGCCATTTCCGGTCCCGTGGGCAAAGCAAGCTTGTCGGCAAAAAGCGGACCGGCCTCACTCTTGATTTCGCGGATCGGCACCAGCCGTTCCTCGGGCCCCATGCCGAAGCGCGGGACAGCGTGCAGCAAGGCCTTCAGATAAGGATGCTCCGGCGCCTGGAAGATTTCCTCGACCGGCCCGGCCTCCATCACCTCGCCCTGATACATGACGACGACTTCGTCGGCGATGTTGGCCACGACGCCGAGATCATGCGTGATCATCAGCATCGCCATGCCAAGCTCGGCCTGCAGGTCGGCCATCAACTTCAGGATCTGCGCCTGAATGGTGACGTCGAGTGCTGTCGTCGGTTCGTCGGCGATGAGCAAAGCGGGCTTGCACACCAGCGCCATGGCGATCATGGCACGCTGCCGCAACCCGCCGGAGAGTTCGAACGGATAGGTCTTCAAGGCCCGTTCCGGGTCCGGAAAACCGACCGCGCGCAGCATGGCCAGCACACGTTCGCGACCCTCGGCGTCGGACATCTTGGAATGGAGATGGAGCGCTTCGCAAATCTGATCGCCGATCGTATGGACCGGCGAGAGCGACGTCATCGGCTCCTGGAAAATGATCGAAATGGCGCCACCGCGAATGGCACGCATGGCCGGGCCGTTGCGGTCGAGCTTGGCGATGTCGACGATACCGCCCTGGACACCCCAATCCCCGCCATGTCCGGCACGGCGGTCGAACAGGATTTCGCCCGAGCGGATCAATGCCGATTTTGGCAGCAGGCCCATGATGGCCTGGGCGCAGACCGATTTGCCGGAGCCGGATTCACCGACCAGGGCCACGGTCTTGCCTGCCGGCACCCGGAACGAAACACCCCGGACCGCCTGGACCGCGCCGCCTTCCAGCGCGAAATCGACGGCCAGGTTGTGGACGTTGAGCAAATCGGTCATGCCGGCACCTCGATGCCCAGCGACAGCAGATTATGGGCGGTATAGGCATCGACCAGGATGCCGTTTTCCTTGGCAACAAGAGCTGCCTTCGTCACCAGGCTCTGGAAATGCGGCAGGTCGGAATCGACCGTGATGCTGCCCCCATCGCCCTTCAGCTTCAACGTCATCCACCCCCCCTTGTTCCGCCCGAACACGGATCGTACCGCGTAAAAACGCAAACTCAACCCTTTGAGATCGCGCCAGGCGATGTAACGGCGCACCCAGGGGCCGGAACGGATGCCATCTTCACCAACTGTGATGCGCGTCACATGTCGGTTGGCGGCATTGGCGGTAACGATCAGGAAAAACGCGGCCAGCGCGACGAAGAACCAGAAGATGCCGGTGCCGGATTCGGTCGAGGACAGAATCTGGATGGAGGCTGCAAGCCCCAGAACGCCTAACAGGTAATCCTTGACCAGCGCCGATAGCGGATACCGAAACTCAAGCATGAAAAGCCAACCCCTAACCCCTTTACCCAGCGCTTGTTGTCCTGCGCCAGTATGCAGCCGCTAACGCGGCGGCCAAAGGGCGGATGGCGAGACGAAGGTATCGCGCAGCCCCCTTTGGGCGAGCCAATCTTGCAGGTTCTCAAGAAATCGCCAAGTGGCGGTATCATGAACCAGGTGATGGGTGAGGATTCCGGTCGGAATGTCACGGCCGGCAAGGCCGGTCCGGCGGGCGGCCAGATGCTGGACAAGCCTGCCCAAGGCCGCCTCCAGCCCGACAAAGCCCCGGGAACCGCGCCAGTCGATCACATCGACCTCGGTATTGACCTCCAGAAGCCCGTTGATCGGTGCCGGCGCGCTGAACGGTGGCTCGGCAAAGCGGGTAAGGCCCCGAAACCCCAATGCCGGCAGATCGGGTAGCCAGGCAGCCGCAATCCGGTTCCAGGGCGGCGTCAGCACGGGCAAAAATTGTGCGCCGAAACTGTTCTGCAACCGGGCAAAGCCAGCTGCAAGACCATCCCGGACATCCCTCTCGCCACGCGTTGCGGGGAACTCGCTGTTCTTGGTGCCGGCCGGGGCATGGCTTTGATGGGCGATACCGTGCTGCAGGACAAAAGCCTGCGGCCAGCCGGCCAGCATTTCCGCAAGGCTCGGCTGTAGCGGCCGGTCGGGGGCGGCCGGAATGACGGCCAGCGCCAGGGGCGCCTGTGCTACCCGCTGCAGGGTCTCGAGCGCCGGCGTTGCTGCCACCGCATCATCATCGCGCCACCAGAAAGTGGGCCTGTCGCCGGCCGCGTGCCACAGATCCAGCTCGCGCGCGAGGGCGTCCCACTCATGCATTGACCCGCTCATGTGTTCGACTGGGCTCGCTGCTTTGCCGCCAAGGCGGCGAGCACGATGCGCGCCGATTGCGCGGCACCGTCGAGATTGAGCGCGATCGGCAACGCACCTGTCTGTGCCCGGCGCGTCAAGGTCGCGGCCAACAAGGCCGGATCCAGATTCTCGAAATCCAACACGTCGAGCGCGTCGCGTTCGGCCAGCAGGTGCGCGCGCAATCCCTGCTCGCTCTCTTGCCCTTCGGCAAAGGGCACGATCACCGCCGGCGTCTGCAGCGCCAGCAATTCCATCACCGTGTTGTACCCGCCCTGGCTCAAGGACACATGACAGGTGGCGAGCAGGTTGGTGAAATCCGCACGGAAGCGATCGACCACGATGCCGGGATCGATGGCTGCCGCCTGTTCCAGCATCCTGAAATCCACATCCGGCAAATTGCGCCCGGCCACGAAGCGCCAGCGCCGCTCCTTCAAGGTCGACAGGCGCCGCGCAGCAAGGGCGGCTGCAAACAGTGGTCCGCCCACGGCGCCACCGCCCGCCGACACCAAAACCTCGCCATTGCTGCGATCGGCCGTGGCAGCCACGCTCAGTTTTTCGACGACATAGCCGGTGTAATGCAGCCGGTCGGCGATCGCCTGCGCGCGGGGAAAGGTGCGTTCGAACGGCACCAGGGCCGCATCGCCGTGCACCAGCACCAGATTGAAATACCGCTTCACCAGATCAGCTGCTTCCAGCACCCGGTCTTCGCGCCCCTTGTCGACCAGGATATCGCGCACCGAACTTGCCAGCAGCAGCTTCTGGTTCTGCGCCCAATAGAGCAATGGCAGCAATTCAAAACGGAACTGGCGCCGGCCGAACGGATACATCTCGATGACCAGCACATCGGGCCGGAACGCGGCAGCCTCCCGTAACAGCGTGTCACGGCGGCGATCCTTCCAGTCGCTGTCGATGGCATGGCCCTGCTCATCCAGCAGCGCCGAGAAGGCCGCATCGGCCGCAAGGCAGGGCGGCAATTGCAGGATGCCGGCGCCACCGAAATCGACATCCGCCACCGGCATGCCGCCGGACAGCACCATCACCTCGGCCCCGGCATCGCAAAAGGCCCGCGCCAGCGCCGCCGCCCGGCGCAGATGCCCGATGCCCAGCAGATGCTGCACATAAAGAGCGATGCGGACCTTAGACATGTGCAGCCCTAGACATGTGCAGCTCTGGCTTGAGGTACGGCCATGTCGATGTTCAACTCCATGATCTCGGGTAGCCTGTCGGCGTGAATCCGGAAGAGATGTGCCCGCCCGTCCTTCAGCTTTACCGGCGGCTTTTCCATCATCTGCCAGCCGGTGGCCAGCGCATAGAGTGCACGTTGCACCGCTTTGTGACTGACCAGCACCGTATCGCGCCCCTCGGCGGCCACGCGCTGCAGCAGCGGCAACAGGCGCGCCTGCACCTCGCGCGGACTTTCGCCGCCCGGCGCCCGGAAATCGAGCCCCAGGGACTCGCGCATCTCCGCCTCGGACCCCGGCGCACCGCGCAAATCGGCGAGCGACTGCCCCTCCCAATCGCCAAAGCTCATCTCGCGCAGGTCGGCGGCAATCTCCGCCAGCGTGTTGGGGAACAGGATTGCCGCGGTCTCGCGCGCCCGCGTAAGTGGGCTCACGAGCAGCCGCCAGTTTTGCCAAGCGATCGGCACCGACCAGCTCGCTGCGACAATGCGACCCTCCGGCCCCAGGCCGATATCGGTCCGCCCCTGCAACCGCTTCTCGACATTCCACTGCGTCGGCGCATGGCGGATGATGGTGCAGCTGATCATGACGCCCCTGCTTTGCTCAGCACTTTTCCCAGCTCCTTGCCCAGGGTCGCTGCCGCCGATCCCATGTCGTGAAATTTGAGCGCATGGGCGCGCGCGGCAAGGCGCACCGGCCCCAATTCGCGTTCCAGCGCGAAATCCACGTCGGCAGCAAAAGCCGCGACATCGCCCGGCGCCGACAGCCAGCCGGTTTCGCCATCGGCGATGATGGCCGGGACACCCCCCGACGCACCGGCGATGACCGGTGTCCCGCAGGCCTGCGCCTCCAGAAGCGCCATGCCGAAAGCTTCGTTGATCGCCGGCCAGACAAAGAGATCGGCGCTGGCATAGATCTCCGGCAACTCATGGGCCGGCTTCAGGCCGAGCCACGCGACACGCTTTTTCACCGGCGCAAAGGCCGCTTCGACCTCGGCCCGCGCCGGACCGTCACCGACGATCAGCAGCTGATAGGCCCGTGTCACATGCCGCAGCGCATCGGCCAGTGTCTGGTAGGACGCCAGCTTGTCGCCCTTGCGCATCATGGCGACCGCGAGCAGCCAGGGCATGTCGGGATCGAGATGGTAATGCTGCGACAGTTTCAATCGCCCCAGGGAACGATCCGGCCCGCGCGCGGCCGAAGACCCGACAAAGGCCGCGATATCGAGGAAGGGCGGCAGGTCAATGAGGCGTTTCGCTTTCACGATCCCGCCAAGGCATTCCTTGTCCACCGGGTTGAGGCAGAAAATCGCCGCTGCCTGCTTGATCGCCGCTTCCGCCGCTGCGTGGGAAACGGCGAAGGGCCCTTGCGCGCGCTTGGGCGCGTGGCTCGCCTCCGCCACCAGATAGGGAATATCGAGCGCCTGTGCGACCCGCGGCCCGATCCAATCCACCGCCTTGTAATAGAGATGATAGGTGAACCAGGCCTGCGGCCGCTTCGCCTTGGGCAGCTTCTTGTATTTGGCAATGAGTTTGTCGGCCAGCTGATGTCCTTTGGCCGCCATCCGCCGCTGTTCCGCCTCATCGCCGACGGAGAGCCGCGCCCGGAACCGGCTCGCCAACACCAGTTCCGCCCCCGCAAGCTTCAACGCCTGCATAAGCAGCCGCGCCACCGTCCGGTCGCCGGAGGGATCAGGATGGTCAGGGGCTTTCAACGGGGCGTAGAACGCAATTTTCATGACCCGGATGGTGCCGGGCGAAGTGCGGCGGGTCCAGATAAAAATTGGCCGTCAAAGCAGTTGCGCCTGCCCGTCGGCACTCAGGGTAAGCGCCTCCTTGATCATCCGGTCCGGGTCGGCAAAGAACTGAGCCATCATCTGGAAGTGGGGCGTTGCCCGGTAGTTCACCTCGGCAATGCCGTCCTGCGTAAGATGCAGCAACGTTGCACCCGGCAACGCCATCAACAAAGGTGCGTGCGTTGCCAGCACGATCTGCACCTTGCCTGACTGTCCCCAATTGTGGAGGAGGCGCATCAGCTGCAACTGCCGCGATGGCGACAGGGCACTCTCCGGCTCGTCGAGCAGATAGAGCGCCTGCCGGCTGCCTTGCAGGCGGTTCTCAAACAAGGCAAGGAATGATTCGCCATGACTTTGCCGATGCAGATGCAGATGCCGCTCGCCATAAAGCTGGCGAATGATCGGCCAATCCAGCGCCATCTCTTCCACATATGAGGTCAGGTTGACGTAGGAATCGGCCCGGAAAAAGAACCCCTGCGTCGCCTTGGGCAACCAGGACGCCCGCAGATGCTTGGCAAGCTCCGACCGTTCCGTATCCGGTGCCTGGTAATAATGGTCCCGGCTGCCACCGCCGGCATGGAAGCCGGCTAATTCAGCCAGGGCTTCCAGCAAAGTTGACTTACCGGTCGCGTTCTCACCCACCAGGATTGTGACCGGGTTCGTGAAAACCAACTCGAAATCAGCATCCTTAAAGATCGGCAGGTTGAAGGGATGCACATCCTTCGGGCGGCCTTCGTCACGCCATCTGACAGATCGCAGGAAGGGTGCGCGCAGTATTTGGGGTCGGGCAGTCATGCAGGATTCCTTGACACTCTCCGCATCATATACCCTTATTAGTTTATTATTTGAAGAAATTTTTCTTATTTATTGCATTTGCGCTCAAGGCGCGCTGGTAGCTTTTGTCGCACCGTCTACGATCATCTGCGCAAGCTTGTCATAGCCGGCTGCCTTGAGCTCGGCCACCTGCTCCTGATCCGAGGTGGTACGGTCAATCGATGCGCTGATCGCGTTGCTCTCGACCGATGGCGGCAAAATCATCCGCCAATTCCCCGTCCCGACGTCGAAGATCGCCGCTTTCAATCGGATTCGCATTTGCTGCGATTCATCAGGAATCACCATGCCAACGATCGGCACCCAGGAAATCGTCTTTGTCACGCCCCGCGTCGTCAGCGCTTCAAGTGCGCCCCAATAAATCAAGATTCGATGATATCCGCCTTTTGCAGCGGCAAGACGCAGTCGTTCGCCATAGGAGCCGGTCCTGCCCTCATTGGCCGCGCCATTATAGGCATAGGTCTGCGAGGTCGGCAGGCCGGAAAAAGGCGCAACGGCAAAATGGTCCTTGAGAGCATCCGTCATCGCCTCGTCGGGAACGATCGCGCCGGACTGAACAACCAGCAACGGCTGTCCAAGCTCTGCCGAGATGGTCTCATTGTGCGCAAGCGCTGCGTCGATATCACCCTGAAAGGAAGTCTTCTGCTGCTCGGGAACCAGAAGATCCAGTTCATCGATCTCGCCGCGGTAGAAGGCATTGTTCGATCCGTAGTACCCGTCCGCCTGATATCCGGAATTTGAAATGGAGCGCGTACTGCAGGCGCTCAGCGTCGCTGCCAACACAGCCATCGTCAGAACGAAGCGTCGATACATGGCATTCCCCTCACCCGTGATTGCGCGATCGCCGACAGACACGCGCTCAGTGCGCGCCGCCTTGGTCGACATGCCATCATTGATATGGGAATCGGGCCGCATTGCGGCGCCAAAGGGGAAAGATGAAGGTCGACAGCCAGTTCTGCAGCAAGCACAAATGCAAATATTCGATCGTATCGCCCGCGAAAGACGCTTAGCCGTGCGCGGCGAGATCCATTCTGAACCGCCGCTCCAGATCGTTGATCCCGGCATCCATGGCGAAATGGCCGCGGAGGCGGGCGAAGCCGGCGTTGGCCAGGGCCTCGCGGCGAGCAGGATTTTCGATGAGAGTCTGCAATGCCGTCGACAGGGCTGGCGCATCTTCCGGCGGCACCAGCAATCCCGTTTCGCCATCCCGGATCAGTTCGGGGATACCGGAGATGTTGGTGGCAACACACGCAAGGCGCTGGCTCTGCGCTTCCATCAGCACGTTGGGCAAGCCGTCGCGATCACCGTCTGCGGCGATTTGCGCGGCGAGCACGAAGAGATCGGAATGGCGATAGGCGCCCAGCACCCGCTCCTGCGGCAGGGCACCCAGCCAGTTGATGCGATCGCCGATACCCAGCGCCAGTGCCTGCCCCTTCAACTCCGCATCCAGCGGCCCGCCGCCGATATGCGTGAGACGCCATGAACAGCTGGCAGGGAGCTGCGCCAGCGCATCCAAGAGCACCGGATAGCCCTTCTTCGGCACCAGCCGCCCAACGGACAGGATCTCCACCGGCGCGCTCGCCGCCGGTGTCCGCAGCGGCGGCTCCGGAAAGCGCGTGAAATCCAGCCCGTGATAGACCAGCGCCACTTTCTGACGCGTATCCGCAAGGCCTTGCAAATGCGCATGCCCACTCGCGGTGCAGGTCACCAGCCAGTCGAGGCTGGCAAGCTTCTCTCGTTTATCCCAGTCGGGCGACGTCCAGATATCCTTGGCATGGGCCGAGCAGCTCCACGGCACATCACCCATCAGATGGGCGTAATAGGCGACCGAGGCCGGCGTGTGCAGGAAATGCGCATGGAGGCGCACGACATCCGCCGGCATTTCAGCCAGCAGCACACAGGCCTGGCCGAAGCGGCGCCCGCGATTGGGCGTGGGATCGCGCACGAGATCCTTGATCCATTGCAGCAGCGCACGTCCAAAACCCGGCCGCCCGAAGCACCTGCCCACGGCTTTGAGCACTCGGACCGGTTCCTGATAGAGATATTCCGGCAGATAGGTGACCTTCGCCTTGATCTCGTCATGGACCGGATGGCGGTATTTGTCGGTGGGAAAGCGCAGGCTCCAGATTTCAATCGGGATGCCGCGCTTCTCCAGCGCCAGGATCTCCTGGGCGATGAAGGTTTCCGACAGGCGTGGATAACCCTTCAAGAGAAAGACGATGCGGCCGGTCATGGGAGGAATCACCGAGCGAAGCAAATTCTTTCGTCATACCCGGGCTTGACCCGGGCATCCACACCATCAACGGCAAGAGTGGATTGCCGGGTCAAGCCCGGCAATGACGATGGTGTTAGGCGTCGGAAAAGAGGGATCATCTACCGCTTGCGTTGTGCAAGGCGCAGCGAGGCCGGGCGTCTTCCGCGTTCCAGCGCATGCTGGGCGAGGCGGTTGACGTTGTTAAGCCCATCGAGCAAGCCCGGCACGACGACGTCGGAGGGCAGCGATTGCTGCGGCAAATGCCGGAGGGCGGTTGCCATCTTGCGCCCGTCGCGAATGCCATCATCTTCCAGCATGCGCGCAAGCCCTAATTCTTCGGCCTTGGCGGCGCGCAGGAACTGTTCCATGCGTGGGCGCGTCCGGGGCACGATGAGGGCGCGCTTGTCGAACGACACGATCTCGCAAAACGTATTGTAACCGCCCATCGCCACCACGCCGATGGCGCGCGACATGACATGTTCCATCTGCGCATCGAAGGTGATTGCCTCGACCTTGTCGAGCTTGGCGGCGCGCATCAGRAACTCGGCCTGCCGGTCGGAATGCATGAACGGCCCCAGCACCAGCAAGGCCGGGTGCGGCAGGCGCGGATCGCATTCATAAGCACGCAGCACCCAATCGACCATGTCCTCGCCGTCGCCGCCACCGCCGGTGGTGACCAGGATATAGGGCGCCTCGATCTTCTGCAGCGGAACCGGCGTTCCCGGCCCCTGCGGCAGCGAGCGGTGCAGATAGCCGGTATAGATCATCTTGCGCTGCACGGATTTGGGCAGCTCGATCCCTTCCAGCGGGTTGCAGATCTGCGGCAGGCCATAGATCCAGATGGCGTCATAAAGGTCCCGGAGCGCCGGCATCACCTTCTTGCGCCGCCATTCCGGCACCAGGGCCGCCGGCTCATCCATGATGTCGCGCAGGCCCAGAACCAGGTGCGTGCCGCGTTCCTTGAGCATCTCCAGCGTTTCCGTCACCTCGCCGCGGAGGCCCAGAGGCTCCTTGTCGACGATGAAGATATCGGGATCGAAGATTTCCGCCGTGTGCTTGATGATCGAGGAGCGCAGCGCCAGCGTCTCCTCCGTGTCAATGAGGAGCGAGAGCGACGTATAATCGCCCGAACGCAGCTTGATGACCCCGGGAATCCGCACAAAATCGACCCGCGCCCGGAAATTGAAGCTGCCAATGATCGGCGATCCGGTCAAAATGATGACCGACATGTCCTTGTTCTGCTCGACCAGCCAATGGGCAATGGTCTGGCAACGGCGCAAATGGCCGAGGCCGAACGAGTCATGCGAGTATATAAGGACGCGGGCGCCCCTGGTCATGGCGTCTTCCATTTGCACGCGTCCCGATCCCCCCGAACGTCGCGAGCCGAAACTCCAAGCACCCAATCTGCTTGTTGGCGGAGTATGGCACAGGAGAAATGCCCCTCGAAAGGCAAAGTTTGGTGACGTATCGTCGCCCCTGGGTCAAGCCAAAGCATTGACATCGCGTGATAATTCGTTTCCATTGCGGTTGGATCGTATAATGTCGCGCCAAGTTTCAGGGGGCCACCGGGGTCATGGAGCCGAGATTATTCAAATATATCTGGCGCCATTCCTGGCGAGACCAGCTGCCGATCCTGGTGGTGGTCGCGCTGGCGCAGGTGATGTATCTCGTCTCGCTCGATTTGCCCAAGCGAATTGTGAACGATGCGATTCAAGGCCGTGCGTTCATGGTCGACAGCGACGCGGTCGTCGCTTGCAAGCAGGCCGCTGCACAAGCCACACCCGTGACGCCTGGCGCGGAAAGCGGTCAAACTGCACCCGCCACCAACAATGTCGCCAGCCAGCCAGCGGCCGCGGCACCCGCTGATGCAACACCGGCAGTACCCTGCCCGCCGGCCGACCAGGCACTCACCAAGCTGGACCCGAACAAGAAAGCCGACTTTCTGAAATTCACACTGCCCTTGCCGGATTTCCTCGGTGGGTCGATCACGCTCTTCGACGGCTTCCAGCTCGACCAGCTTTATTATCTCTTCGCCCTCTGCCTCTCTTATCTTTTCTTCGTCGTCCTCAATGGCTGGCTGAAGCAGACGGTCAACACCGAAAAAGGGCGTCTTGGCGAGCGCATGCTTCGCCGCCTGCGCTTCGAGCTTTTTGACCGCGTCCTGCAATTTCCCCTGCTGCAATTCCGCAAGGTGAAGCAGGCGGAAATCGCCACCATGATCAAGGACGAGGTGGAGCCCCTGGGCGGCTTCATCGGCGACGCTTTCATCACGCCGGCCTATCTCGGCGGCCTCGCCGCCACCGCCCTGCTGTTCATCTTCATGCAGAATGTGGAGATGGGTTTCGTCACTGTCGCCATGCTGAGTGTCCAGATTGTCGTCATCCCCAAGCTGCGCGTCAAAATCCTGATGCTGGGCAAGCAGCGCCAGCTGACGGCACGGCAATTGGCGGGGCGCATCGCCGAAAGTGTCGATGGCGCGGTGGAAATCCATTCCAATGACACCTCGAATTTCGAGCGCGCCGACATCATCGACCGGCTGGGCCGCATCTTCCAGATCCGGTTCGACCTCTACCAGCGCAAG
Source organism: Dongia sp. P2_B8 (assembly GCF_056404715.1). Lineage (NCBI taxonomy): Bacteria > Pseudomonadati > Pseudomonadota > Alphaproteobacteria > Rhodospirillales > Dongiaceae > Dongia > Dongia sp. P2_B8. The sequence continues at coordinate 224,556 of NZ_JBFUDM010000007.1, forward strand.
TTCTTCGTCAAATACATCAACAACATGATGGCGCAGACGACACCCTTTCTTTATTTCGTGATCGGTGGCTATTACGCGCTGAAAGGGGAGTTCGACGTCGGTACGCTGCTGGCCGTGATCAGCGCCTATAAAGACCTGCCCTCGCCGATCAAGGAACTGATCGATTGGGATCAGTCCCGCCAGGACGTGCAGATCAAATACGACCAGGTGATCGAACAGTTCACGCCGGCCGGCATGCTGGACCCGAAGCTGCAGGCGCTCGATGCCGAGAACAGCATCGACCCCTCACCCTTTGCGCTGGAGCGCGTTGCTTATCACGACGAAAGCGGCGCCATGCTGGTCGAGGATGTGTCCCTGGAACTGGCGCCAGGCGAACATATCGCCTTTGTCGGCTCCAACAACAGCGGCAAGGAAGCTTTGGCGGCCTTGATGGCGCGGCTGGTCAGGCCCAGCAGCGGCAACATGCGCTATGGCACGCGCGACCTTGCCGAGCTGCCGGAGGCGATCACCGGGCGGCGCTTTGCCTATCTTGGCGACGAGACTTATCTGCTGCCGGTCTCCCTCGAAGAGAATCTTCTCTACAGCCTCAAGCACCGGCCCGTGCGGCAGGCGATCTATGAAGGCGATGCGCTGGTGCAGTTCGATCGCCGCAAATATGAGACGCGCCGCGCCGGGTCGCCCGAACTCGATATCAATGCCGACTGGCTCGACCTTGAAGGCGCCGGCGTCGAAGACCGCTATGGCCTGGAAGTGCGACTCATGTCGCTGCTCCAGGTGGTCGAATTCGAGGACGATGTCTATCAGTTCGGCCTGCGCGGCAAGGTCGACCCCAAGGACAATAACGGCCTTGCCAGCCAGTTCCTGCATGCCCGCGCCGCCGTGCGCGAGCGCTTGGCGGAACCGCAGATGGCGGCTTTGGTCGAGCCCTTCGATCCGGAGCGCTACAACCGCAACATGACGGTGGCGGAGAACATCCTGTTCGGCACCGCCCAGGGCAGCGAATTTGCCGCCGACGCACTTGCAACCAACGCCCATCTTGCAGCCGTGCTGGCATCGGCCGAAGTTGCCAAGGACCTCATCGCCCTTGGCCAGCAGATCGCCACGACCATGGTTGAATTGTTCGCCGACCTGCCGGCGGGCCATCCCTTCTTCGAACAGTTCAGCTTCATTTCGGCCGAGGATCTGCCGCGCTTCCAGCAGTTGACCGGCCGCCTGCAGCGCACCGGCGTCGACGCTGCGACGCCCGAGGATAAACGGCGCCTGGTTGCCTTGACCTTCCCCTATATCGAGGCGCGCCACCGTTTGGGGCTGATCGACGACAAGCTTGAAGCCAAACTGCTCCGGGCCCGCACCCTGTTCCGGGAAATGCTGCCCAAGGACATGGCTGGCGCCATCGAATTCTACGACCCCGCGCGCTACAACATGGCCGCCACCGTGCAGGACAACATCCTCTTCGGCCGTCTGGTCTATGGCCAGGCCCAAGCCGCCCAGAAGGTTGGCGCCGTGCTGTCCGAAGTGGTCGATGGCCTCAATCTCAGAAGCCGGGTCATCGCCGTCGGCCTCGGCTTCAATGTGGGGGCTGCCGGCCGGAAGCTCTCGGTCGCCCAGCGCCAGAAGGCCGGCCTCATCCGCGCCTTGCTGAAACGCCCGCAGCTTGTCATTCTCAACAACACGATTTCGGCGTTTGACGAAACCAGCCAGCGGCGCCTGCTGGCCGGGATCCGCAAGGACCTGCCGGACGCCGCCATGATCTTCGTCACGCATACGGCGGCTTTGGCCCGCGGCTTCGACCGGGTCGTGGTGATGCAGAACGGGCGTGTCGCCGAGATCGGCAAGCCGGACGAGCTCGACAAGCCGAATTCGACGTTCCAGGCATTGCTGGCCACGGCAGAGGGCTAAGAGGTTGGCTTAACGGATGATCCTTGGATCCGGGTTTGGGTGAATGCGGATCTTCTTTCTATCGGGATGGACGAGATGAGTATTCAGGAAGATGTCGAGGCACTGAAGCGCATTCCGCTTTTTGCCAAGGTCGAACCGGCCAAGCTCAAGCTCATGGCTTTCGCCAGCGAGCGGGCGCAGTACCAGCCGGGCGACCAGCTGTTCCATCAGGGTGATGTCGCCGACGCGGCCTTCATCATCCTGGGCGGGTCGGCGGACATTCTGGTCGAAACCCAGGGCGGCCCGCTGAAGGTGGCCGATGTCGGCCCCGGCGCCTTCGTGGGCGAGATCGGCATTCTCATGGACGTACCGCGCACCGCCACCATCCGCGCTACCGAATCGATGATCGTCCTCAAGATCACCAAGGAGCTGTTCTTTCGCATGGTGACGGATTTCCCCTCGATCGGCATCGAGGTCATGCGGGTGCTGGCACAGCGCATCGAACATATGAACGTCCAGCTGCGCGAAGCGGTGGCAGCCAGAAAATGAGTAGATGCAAGTGAGTGGGTGCAAGTGAGTCGCCTCGACAGTTTCATCCGCCGCCTGGAAGCGCAGCGCAGCTGCCTTGGCACCGCCCGCGACCGCAGTCTTGAGGTGCCGGGCGTGGTGCTGGAATTGGGCCTTGGCAATGGGCGCACCTTCGATCATCTGCGCGAGATCTGCGCTGGGGGATCACATCGCCGCGAGATCTATGTGTTCGACCGCCAGGTGGCAGCGCATCCAGATTGCGTGCCGGCGCCCGACCGCCTGTTCCTCGGCGATTTCACCGACACGTTGCCCAGAGCCTTGCAGCAACTGGGGCGTGGATCCGCCGCCTTCATCCATGTCGACCTCGGCAGCGGCGATGCTGCGGCAAGCCAGGCGCTCGCCGCCCAAATTGCGCCGCAAATTGCCGCTTTGATGGCGGAAGGCGCCGTCCTGGTCAGCGACCAGCCGATGCCGGACCCGGCCCTCCAGCCGCTCGACCTGCCGGCCGGCGTGAAGCCTGGCCGTTATTTCATGGCGGAGAAGCGGGCATAAGGAATGAGATCCAGCAAACACATGCGTATCCCCGCTATCTGGGCCACCCTCCTTTGTTTCCTGCTGCTCGGACCGGCAGCCGCTTTCGCCAAGGTCGCCGACGACCGCATCAGCGAGCCGCGCAAGGTTGGCTCGCCCATGGGCGCCATCGGCATGGTGCTGCGCCTGGGTGCCGATGGTTCGGCGCTCGGCACCGGCTTTCTGGTCTCACCCTGTCATGTGCTGACCGCAGCCCATGTCGTCAGCGAGGCGGACGGCATCAACGCCAACCAGGTCCTGCTGTTCTTTGCCGGCACCGGCGAATTGGGGCCGGAATATAAAGAGGCGCATTCCTTCGGCGATTTGAGCCCGGCGCGGCCCCTGGTCTGGGGCGAGTCGCACAATTTCGACAGCGGCTCCACGGCCGACCGGCGCGATGCCTGGCATAAGGCCGGATGGGACGATTGGGCGCTGCTGAAGCTCGACCGCTGCCTGGGCGACGAATACAGCTACCTCAAACTGCTGCCGATCTCGACCGCGGATTTCGCCCGGAACGGCGGCGCCAGGCCCGTCATCTCGGCTGGCCTCCCGGCCGATCACAACAATGACACGCTGACCGTCGACCCCACCTGCACCATGCTGGGCCAGGTCGACAGCACCGGCTGGCAGCATGATTGCACGACCATGCCCGGCAATTCCGGTGGCCCGATTCTCGCCGCCAAGCCCGAAAGCGGCGAGGACTGGCCGCGTGTCCTCGCCCTCACCGTCATCGGCAAGAACGAGCATTGGGACGAGCTGAAGCCCCAGATCGTCGATGTCACGTCACCGGACTATCTGCTGCTGCTGCCGACAGCGGTTCCGGTCTCGGCCTTCTTGCCCCAGATCGCGCCCTTCCTGCCGCCGGACCCGCGCGTTGCCGCCTACCTTGCCAAGCATCCCGAGCCGGACCATGGCTATGACATCGAACAACCCAAGCCCGCGATCGCCGATCTCTCCCAGGCGCTGGCGCGGCAGCCGCATTCGCCCTTGCTGCTGACACGGCGCGGCTTCTGGCTGGAGATCGCCGAGGATCTGCCGGCGGCCCTGGTCGATTATGCGGCAGCCCTCAAATCCAGTCCCAATTTCGCCCCAGCCCGTTATGCCCGCGCCCTGCTGCTGGGGTCGCGCGACGACAAGATGCAGGACGATGCCAAGGCCGCGAAGGCCGATCTCGACCAGCTCATCGCCCGCTTCCCGCAAATGCCGCGGCTGCGCATCAGCCGCGGCTCGCTGCTGTTCGGCGCCTATGACTACCGCCAGGCGCTCGTTGATTTTGACGCGGCCTTGAAGGACGACCCGACCAATGTCTCAGCCAGGCTCACCCGCGCCAACGCCCGTGTCGAGCTGGGCGACATGGATGGGGCTGGCGACGATTACGACAAGGTCATCAAGGCACGGCCGGATGCCGCCTATTTCCGGGTACAGCGCGCCTACTACTTGATGCGCGTTGGCAAGGTCAAAGAAGCCTTTGCCGACATCGACGCGGCACTTGAGATCGAACCGGACATGCCCTCGGCCATCAGTGCCAGGGCAGCCCTCCACCTCGACACCGGCGAGATCGAGGCTGCCTTCCAGGACACGCAAGACGCCGTGAGATTGGATCCGAAATCCGGCGGCCATGTAGCGCTCCGCGGCACGGTGAAGCATATCAAGGGCGATCTTGCAGGTGCCGTCGCCGATTACCGCGAAGCAGCCAGGCTCGATCCCACCGAACCCTTCGATCCGTTGCTGGAGTTCCTTGCTCTAAACGAACTTGGCAAGCGCGATGAAGCGAAGGCGGCCCTCCGCGGCCTGCTCAAACGCTGGCCCGATGCCGAATGGCCGGCACCCCTCGCTCACCGCCTGCTGGGTGATATCGACGATGCCGCCTTGCAAAAGGCCGCCGGCAACGGCACCGAGATCCTGCGCAAATACCAGGATTTCGATTGGCATTTCTATCTCGGTGCCCTGGCCATGATCGAGGGCGACAAGGCACAGGCCCGCACCTATCTCGACCATGTGGTCGACACCGACATGCGCCAGTTCCTGGAATACAGTATCGCCCGCATGTTCCTGGAACGCCTGGGCGGCCGGAGCTACCTGAAGACCAATTGAGGTTGGGCGGCCGATCGTCACCCCGCGCACCAAAGCCCTCCCCCTTCAGGGAGAGGGGGAAGAGCAGCCCCGCCGCCTCTTCTACCGCGCCTGCACCCGGGAGAGGAATTCTTCCACCGCCTGGCGCAGATTGGCCTGCTCGCTCATCATGCCGTCGACCGAGGTCAGCAGATCGTTGGCCGCCGACCCGGTGCGCTGGTTGGAGCTTGCCACCATGGCGATGGTCGAGGTGACTTCCTGCGTGCCGCGGGCCGCCTGCTGGACACTGCTGGCGATCTCCGCCGTGGCGGCACCCTGTTCTTCAACCGCAGCCGAGATGGCGACCGCATCTTCGCGGATCTTGCCGATGGCGCGCGAGACGCTCTTGATCGCATTCATGGCACCGGATGAGGTCGACTGAATCTCGCCGACGAAGCCCGCAATATCCTTGGTGGCCGATGCCGTCTGGTTGGCGAGGTTCTTCACCTCCTGCGCCACCACCGCAAAGCCCTTGCCGGCATCACCGGCGCGTGCCGCTTCGATCGTGGCGTTGAGGGCGAGGAGGTTGGTCTGTGCGGCGATCTTCTCGATGAGGCTGACCACATCGCCGATCCGCTGCGCCGCTGCCGCCAGGGCATCGAAGATGCGGTCGGTCTGCTCCGCTTCGCTCACCGCCTCGCTGGCGCCATCGGCACTGGCCGACACACGCCGTGTGATTTCGGCGATCGAAGCCGAGAGTTCCTCGGTGGCGGCCGCCACCGTCTGCACGTTGACCGCAGCCTCATTGGCCGCCGCCGACACCGTGGTCGCCTGCGAGCTTGATTCGGTGGCGAGATGGTTGAGGCTGCCGGCCGTGCTTTTCACCTGGTCGGTGGTGCCGGCGATGGCGGTCAGCGACCGCTTGACCAGCCCGTCGAACTGCGCGCACAGCGATTGCAGGTCGCGGCCATGCTGGAGCTCGGCCTCGCGCTTGACCGCGGCCTCTTTCTCCAGGCGCTCAGCCTCGAGCGCATTGAGGCGCAGGCTTTCCAGCGCCGACGACAGGCCGCCGATCTCATCCGCGTAGCGCCCTTCCGGCACCGGCTGCTCGAACCGGCGCTGCGACAGGGCTGCCACCGAATTCATCAGCACGCCGATCGGCCGCGTCAACCGGCCGAGGATCGCACCGATACCAACCACCGGCAGAATGAGGGCGATCAGCAGGGCGATGCCTGCACCGATCATCACCGTCAACGCCGCCTGGCTCTGGCCTTCGGCATGATCGACCGCTTCGTCGAGTGCTGCAAAGCCTACGGCCAGAATGGCCTCGAACGGGCTGTTGCACATCTTGTTATAATCTTTGACCACCATGGCCGGGTTGCCGCTGCCATCGAGGCCGGCCATCAGGCTATTCATCTTGCCCTGGACGTCGCTGGTGGCCGCGCGCGCTGCCTTGACGGCATCGGTGATGCGCACTGGCTCGCTCGGCCGGTTGATCAACTCCTCCAGCTGTGTCAGCGACATCGTATAGGCGCCGATCCGGTCATGCCATTTGCCGGCAATCTCGGCATCGATCGGCTTGCTGGTCAGCACATTGGGCCGCAGCAGCGAGCATTGCAGGCCGAACTGATCGCGCACCGCCCAGGCCGAACGGCGCACCTGGATCATTTCGGCGACATAGGGATCTTGCAGGCGCACGGAATTACCGAGCTGCACGGCGATCGCCGAGAGGCTGGTCGTGAGATTGGTGATCGACGTCCGCCACTCTTCCGGACCGCCCGAGCCGCGCTGGTCTTTCGGCTTGGCAAATTCCTGGTCGACCAGGGCGTTCTTGTCGATCTGCGCCTGGAATTTCTGGGTAAGGTCGGCGACCAGCCGGTCCTTCTCTGGGATCTGGATATGATCGATCGCCGCCATCGCCGCCTGATATTTGGCATCGACGTCAGCACGCATCTCCTTCATGGCAGGACTGGGATCGCCATCGCTGCTGATCGCGTTGGTGACCTTGGCCAGCTGGCCGCGCACGGCCAGGATGGCGTTGAAAAGAATCCGATCCGTCTCGGTCGCATCCTTGATTTCCAGGGCCGAGCGATAGTCGCGCAAGCCACCGGCCGCGATGACACCCGTGGCGACCAGCAGGCCGATCAGGGTGACGCTCTGCAGGACAATCAGAAGACGCGAAATGGACGTGCGGAACATGGATCCTCGCTCACTACTCAATTATGCCGGACTCAATTATGCCGGGCTCAATTATGCCGGCAGGCAAGCGTCCGCACGCACGAGCGGCGACGGCTGACCCCGGCTTCCGCGCCATCCTGCAGGGCAATCCCTTAAGGAACCTTAATGTCGATGCCATCGAAACCATTGATTCTTGTGGCTTCTGCACCACAGATAGTCGAAAGCTCACACCGGATCCGCGCAAAAACACGACTGCGCATCACACATGCGCAATCCGAATTTAAGGTGAATTTTCGGTTACTGAGCCTTGGGTGGGGACAGTCTGACCCCCGTCACCCAAAGGGTGACAGCCGGATCCCCGTCACCCTTTGGGTGACAGCCTGAACCACGTGACCTCACCGGTGGTGAAGAGGTCGCGCGCCTTGCGGTACCACAAAGGCGGGGCATGGTCGCCGACGATCAGGATGTCGGTGGGCGGCATGCCGGGCTGTGACCATTCCTTGGCGATGGTCTGCAGCAATTCGATCCAGGCATCGGTCATGATGCACACTTCCCGCTCCGGCACCGGCCCATCATGGGTCTTGCAGTCCAAATGCTTGTAGCCCTGGTCGACCAGCACCGGGATATGGGTATTGACCGTCAGCAGATAGGTGAATTGCGGACTGGTCGCTTCCCGGACGCGTTTGGCAACCCGCGTCACCAGCGCGGGGTCGCAGATGCCGACGAATACGCTACCGCACAATTGCTCGCCAGGCTGATAGACGTCCGACCCGAAGAACCGTTCCTGGAAGCCGATATTGGGCCACCATTGCGACCGCTCGAACATCTCGCCGGAAAAGCCGTGATAGGCGGACGTCTTATAGCCGAACGCATCCATGCGGAATGGCAGGCAGTTGAGGTCCGGTTTCGCCAGCCGGTCGAGATAGCTGTCATGGGTGGCGCAGAATTCGCGCATTTCGGCGGCGGTGGTGCCGCCGATGAAGCTGTTCATGCCCTCGGTGATGTCATAGCGGGCACCGATGTTCGAGGATGCGATCGCATCCTGCAGCAGCTTCTGCTGCGCCGGATTGGCGAAATGGCCCATCGCCTCGACGATCACCACCAGCATGTGGCGGCCATTGGGCTTCTCGACCAGCTTGATGAAGCCGGATTCCTTCATCGCCGAATCGAATACGATGTCGCGGCCGAGATTGAGCCAGAAATTGGAATGCCGCGGCATGTTGAGGGCGATGTCGGTCGGCAGCGCCACCACGCCCAGCAGCAGCATCGGCAGCCAGCGCGCGCGGCGCAGGGTCTTGGCATGGCCCAGCAGCAGATAGAATGTGTAGCCAAAGACCAGGATMACGGTCGCGATCAGCACGATATAGAGCTTCGAGCTCAGGATATCGAGCTCGTGGATGAACTGCAGGGCGAAGACAGCTTCGGTCAAGGTCAGGCCGAACATCTGCGTCGCACAGAACATGATGTCGAAGGCAAGGGCGCCGACGAACAGCAGGATCACCAGCGGCCCCGGCAGGAAACGGGTGCTGGCCGCCGCCAGCAAATAGAGAATGATCGGCAGCGTGCGCGGTGGCACGCTGATGCCAAGCAGGGCCAAGGCGACAAAAGCAAGATTAGGCAGGACCAGTCCAACGATGACCAGCAGAACCGACGGCCGGTGCAGCCACTGCGTGACGCGCAACAAGGTTGGCGATTTCATCCTATCTGCCCCTCAGCTGCGCTGTTCGAAACCCAAGAGGACGTTGACCGTGTTGACCCCCAGCGCGTCGACCGCATAGCCGCCTTCCATCACAAAGAGGGTCGGCAGATCGGCCCAGGCAATGCGTTCGCCCAATTTCCGGTAATCCTCTTCCTTGAGCTTGAAGCGCGAGATCGGGTCATGTTCGAACGTATCGAGGCCCAGCGAGATCACGAGCGCCTCGGCGCCATATTGCGCGATGCGCTTCAACGCCACATCGAGGGCGCTGGCGTAATGCGGCCAGTCGGTGCCCCAGGGCAGCGGCAGGTTCATATGATAACCCTCGCCGGCACCGCGGCCGATCTCGTCGGCATAGCCGATGAAATAAGGAAATTCCTGTTTCGGGTCGGCATGCAGCGACACGGTCAGCACATCGTCGCGCTCATAGAACATCGCTTGCGTGCCATTGCCATGATGATAGTCGACATCGAGGATCGCGACGCGCTTTGCTCCCTGATCGCGGAATGCCTGTGCGGCGATCCCGGCATTGTTGAGGAAGCAATAGCCGCCATAGAAATCGCTGCCGGCATGATGTCCGGGCGGGCGGCAGAGGGCAAAGGCCGCGCGCTCGCCGGTCGCCACCAGCTTCTGCGCGGTGAGCGCCACCTGCGCCGAGGAGAGAACCGCGCGCCAGGTGCCCGGCGTGATCGGCGTCCCGGCATCGATTGCGTAATGGCCGAGCTTGCCGTCGATGCAATCGGAGATGCGCCGACCCAGGCTTCCACGCGAGAGTCCCGGTACCGGCCAGACATGCGGCAGCGCGTCGAAGGTCCGGCCCGACGCTGCCCATTCGTCCCAGGCGGTCTGCAGAAAATCAACCAGGCCACGATCATGGACCTTGAGGATCGGGTCGAGGCCGAAATCCTGCGGCGCCAGCACCTCGCCCAATTGCGTGGCACGCACGCGATCAAGGACGATGTCGGCCCGCCGCGGCATTTCATGCGCCTTCATGAACTGCCCTTCCAGCAGCTCATGCTTGCCGTCCTGCAGCCGATGGTCTTCGCTGTAAACCGTTCTCATGATCCCCTCTGGTTGCGCCCAAGATGAGCCAACCCCCGCGCCAAAGTCAAACAGGTGTCAAATGGCGCGGGGGTGTCCTGGCGGCTACCTTAAAATTTCGGACGCGACCGCGTCTTGGTGTACCAGCCGCCGACCGCCTCTTCATAGGCGACGGCGGCGCGAAACACGTCGGCATCCGAATAGGTGCGGCCAATGAGCTGAATCGAGGTCGGCACGTCGTTACTGGCATGGCCCGTGGGGACCGCCAGCACCGGGCAGCGCGACAACGTGTTGAACGGCGTCGTCATGCACCAGGCCAAAACCTTGGGCAGCGGCGATATCTTGCCGTTGATGCGCACCACATCCTTGTTCTCGTCGAAATCGGCCTTTACTGCCGGCAGTGCCGTCGTGGGGCAGATGAAAAGATCATGCTTCTCCATCATCGGGCCGAACGTGTCATACATCTTGATCGCCCCTTCCATCGATTTGAAGAAGGATTGGGCGTTGGACTTTGCCCCCTTGCGCGCGAAATTGCGGGCATAGGTTGTCATCAGTTTGCCGTATTTCTTGGCGGTCTGGTTGAGCTGCGTGCCAAAGAGATGCTCGAGATGCCGCATGCCGGTATCGATCGCATCCCGCGTCCAGCCCAGATCCACCTCCTCGACTGTGGCACCCAGGCTTTTGAAGACATTGAGCGCCTTCTTCATGTTGGCGACCACGTCCTTGTCGACCTCATAGAGGCCGAGATCGAAGGAATAGGCGATCTTCCAACCCTTGATCGGCTTATAATCGGTGGGCAGGCGCAGCTTGGGGCGCAGCGAGGCAATGTCGTGGGGGCTCGGACCGCAGATCACGTTCTGCAGCAAAATGGCATCCTGCACCGAGCGCGCCATCGGCCCGGTATGGCAATAGGGATCGAGGTTGAACGGCGCATCGTCCGGGTTGCGGCCATAGGGCGGCTTGTAACCCACCACACCGCAGGCCGCGGCCGGGATGCGGATCGACCCGCCGATATCGGACCCCATGGCAAGCGGCGCCGTGCCGGCGGCAAGTGACGCCCCCGACCCGCCCGACGAGCCGCCGGTGGTGAAGCGCCGGTTCCATGGGTTGCGCGTGACACCCCAGAGGCGCGAATGCGTCCACGAGGCGCAGGAGAATTCCGGCGTCGCGGTGCGCGCATGCACGATGCCGCCAGCCGCGAGGATCCGCTCATTGTTGGCCGAGGTCTTGTCGGGGACGAAATCCTTGGTGGTGAGCGACCCATAGGATGTCGGCTTGCCGGCGATCCAGCTTTCATCCTTGATGGCGATGGGCAGGCCTTCGAGGGCACCGACGCGGCCATCCTTCTTCATGAACTTCGCTTCGGCGGCCTTGGCGAGACCCATCGCCTCGTCGTAATGCTTGAAGGTGAAGGCGTTGATCTTCTTTTCGACCGTCTCGGCGCGCTCGATGACGGCGCTCATCAACTCGACCGGCGACAGCTTCCGCTTGCGAAACAGCGCCGCCGCCTCGGTCGCAGTCATATAGATGAGATCGTCGTTCTTCATGATGTTCCCCTGACAATGGTTCTTCAGAACTCTCTCTATTCGTCATCCCCGGGCTTGACCCGGGGATCAGCTTCAGCCGCCGAGCTGTTGCCAGCTGATGCCCGGGTCAAGCCCGGGCATGACGACCGAAAATCAAATCCCCAACGCCTGCTTCACGGCATTGATCGCCGCCAGCGTCTCGCGCAGCAGTTGGGCGTCGCGAAAATCCGGCCAGCTGGAAAGCTTCACCGCGGTGAAGCCTGCCTGCGGATCTGAATAGATCAGCTGGCCAAAGACACCGCGCGCGAGCAGCACCGGCGTCCGGTGATCCTCGTGCCAGAACTGGTTCTGATAGGCGCCATTGGGTGTCGCCACCCGGTAGTCGCCGGTGAACTTGTCATGATCGCCAAAGCGGCATTGACGCACCCACTCCGCCGGCACGATCTGCCGGTTGTTGAAGAATCCGTCCTGCGTCAGCATCTCGCCAAAGCGGGCATAGTCGCGCAAGGTCGCGTTGAAGCCACCATCGGCCAGCGCGTAGCCGGCCGCATCGACCGTGTAATTGCCACTCTCCTCCGCCCCCAGGGGCTGCCACAAATCGCGACTCACGATGTCCGGCAAACGCTGGCCAGCCACGCGTTCCAGCACGAAGGCCAGCACATCGGTCTCGATCGAGCGATAAGAGAAACGCGCGCCATGCTCGGCCTCCTTGGCCTTGAGGCCGAGGACCACCTCCCAGACGGAAGTCGGCCAATGCCGCGTATCATTCTCGGGCTTGGCCTTCCAGCCGCAGGCCACATCGATGCGCCCGATATCCGAATAGGGATCGGTGTAGGTCTCGTCGAAGGCCACACCGCTGGTCATGTTGAGCACCTGCTGGACGGTGGCGCCCAGATAGGCCGTGTCTTTGAGGTCCGGCAGATAGTCCGTGATCGGTGCCGCGATATCGAGCTGGCCGCGGCTGGCAAAGATGCCGACCAGGATGCCGATCAGCGACTTCCCCACCGATTGCGACAGATGCAGCGTGCGCTCATTCATGCCGTTGAAATAGCGCTCCGCCACCACTTGGCCACGGTGCAGCACGATGAAGCCGTCGGTGTAGCTATTGTCCAGGAACCGGCCGACTGTGCTGTCGCCATGCGCGCCGCGATAGGCGATGTCGTCGATCGGCTGCGGTGCCCGCGGCAGCAATGAGGCCGGTTCCCGCCCGCGCCACACTTCCGCCGTCGCCACGATCTCGCGCACATGCTGGAAGGTCCATCGATTCTGCGGCGCCCTATCCCAGTTTTCGCGCGTCCAGGCAACACTGGTCGTCATTGCTGATCATCCTTCAGTGAGCGCGCGCTTGATGGCATGGATGGCGGCCTTCGATTCCAGATAGAGGGCATCGTCGAGGAACACCGGCCAGCTCGATAATTTGACGGCCACGATATCCAGCACCGGGTCGATATGGATCCACTGCCCGAAGACGCCCAGGCATTCCAGCACCGGCGTCTCATAATCCTCGATCCAGAACTGGTTGCGATAGGCGCCCTTGGGCATGGAGGCGCGGTAGTCCGGGCCGAACAAAGCCGGGTTGCCGCGCCGTGTCTCATGAATCCAGGCCGCCGGCACGATCTGGCTGCCATGGAAGAACCCGTCCTGGGCGATCATCTGGCCAAAGCGCGCATAGTCGCGCAGCGTCGCGTTGAGACCGCCGCAGGCAAGAGCGTAGCCCGCCGGATCGACGGTGTAGCAGGCGCTCTCTTCGGCGCCGAGCTTCTGCCAGATCTCGCGGCTCATCAGTTCAGGCAAGCGCAGGCCGCTCACCCGCTCCAGCGCAAAAGTGACGACATCGGTCTCGATCGAGCGGTAGAGGAAGCGCGAACCATGCTCGGCTTCCTGTTTGGTAAGGCCGAGGATCTGGTCCCACATCGTGGCCGGCCAGATGCGCGTGTCGCCCTCGGGTTTCGCTTTCCAGCCGGAGGCGACATCGGTCTGCCCGACATCGGAAAAGGGATCGGTATATTCCTCGGAATAGGCAACGCCCGACCCCATGTCGAGCACATGCTGCACCTTGGCACCGTTATAGGCGGTGGCTTTGAGCTCCGGCAGATAGTCGGTGATCGGCGCCTGTGGGTCGAGGAGCCCGCGCCCGGCCAGGATGCCAGCGAGCACGCCTGTGAAGGATTTCGCCACCGATTGCGAGAGGTGCAAGGTGCGCGGATTCATGTTGTTGAGATAGGTCTCGGACACGATCGCCCCCCGGTGCAGCACCAGGAAGCCGTCGGTATAGCTGTCATTGAGGAAATCGGCGACCGTGATGGTGCCGCGGGCACTTTGGAATTTGAGGGTGTCCAGATGCCTGAGGTCGCGCTTGAAGGCGTGCGGCGGGTTGGGGCCGCGCCAGACCTCGGCGGTCGGCACGATTTCGCGCACATGCTGGAACGACCAGCGATTCCAGGGCGCCCGGTCCCAGTCGGCGCGCGGAACGGTGCGTTTGGGGGGCGATCCCTGCATGATCGGCAAGGCCGCGCCTGAATCTTTTGTCGGGCCAGGCATTATTCAAGTCCGGCATGATGACGAAAAATCCCGGCAGCTTGGCAGCTGCCGGGATCTCACATGCGCTTACTTCGTCAGTTCGGTCCAGATGGCGGTGTAAAGCTCCGTCACCTCCGGCGGGCAAGCCGCCTGGATGAAGGTCTTCTGGCCTTCCGGCAGGTTGATTTCCGGGGCCGCCGCGAACTCCTTGTCGAGGAACTTCTCGGAGCCGGTGATGCCGTTGGCGTATTTCGCAAAGTCCGAAATCAGCGCGGCGTTTTCCGGGTCCATGATGAAGTTCTGGAACTTCTTCGCGTTCTCGATGTTGGCGGCACCCTTGATGACCGCGACGTTATCCATCCAGACGGCGAGGCCTTCCTTCGGATAGCCATAGACGATCTTCGGGTTCTGGAGACGCGCGCGCATCGAGGCGCCGTTCCAGTTCAAGCCCGCCATGATGTCTTCCTTGGCGTACTTCTCGACATTGCCGTAATCCATCGAGATCCAGTTCGGCTTCGAGGCCATCAGCAGGTCGCGAATTTCCTTCAGCTGGGTCTTGTCGCCGTTGCACACCGGGTTGAAGCCCTTATAGGCAAGAGCGGCACCGATGACATCGTTCATTTCCGGGACGACGTTGGTCTTGCCCTTGAGCTCGGCCGGCGTGTCGAACAGGATCGCCCAGGTGTTCGGGTCGCCCTTATAGGCGCCGGTGTTGACCGTGAGGCCGGTCGTGCCCCACTGCCAGGGAACCGTGTAGTTGCGGCCCTTGTCGAAATCGACATCGACCCAGCGCGGGTCCATGTTCTTGAAGTTCGCCATGCCACTGGGCTTGGTTTCCTCGAGCAGGCCTTCGTCGATGAAGATCTTCACGAAGTTGTTGCTCGGCACCACGATGTCGAAGCCATGACCGCCGGCCTTGATCTTCGCCAGCGCGACGTCGTTCGAGTCATAGTCGGTCACCGTCACCTTGACGTTGAATTCCTTCTCGAACTTCTCAATGAGCTTGGGGTTGGTGTAATTGCCCCAATTGTAGATGTTGAGCGTGCCACCGGCGGGCGCTGCTGCGGCAGGTGCCGCGGCCGCGGTTTCCGTGGTGTTCGTCGCAGCCGGAGCCGCTTCCGTGGTCTCCGTCGTATTGGTGGCAGGCGCCGTCGTCGTGGTATTCGACGATGCCGCCGCATCTTCCTTCTTCTCACCGCAGGCGCTCAGCGCCAACATCACGGTAAGCGCCATGGCCGTACTCTTAAAAGCCTGTAGATATGTCAATTGAACCTCCACCTATCTGCTGAACCGCCCTTTGACCGGGCCATCTTCTTGATCTTGTAACCTGTCCCACCAAGTGCCTTAGGCCCCATTCCGTTCCCGGAACAGGACGCCTCGGTCATGCTTTCTTCCTGTTGAGCAGGAAGAAGATCGTCACCATCACGATCGATATCGCCAGGAAGACCGACGAGATGGCATTCATTTCCGGGGTCACGATGCGCCGCAACTGACCCAGCATATAGGTCGGCAACGTATCCTGTCCGCCCGATTTCACCAATTCGGTGATCACGACATCGTCAAGCGAGATGACGAAGGCCAGCATGCCGCCGGCCAGGATCCCCGGCCACAGCAGCGGCAGGGTGACATAGCGGAACGTCCGGAACGGCGTCGCATAGAGGTCGGCGGCCGCCCGCTCCAGCGACAGGTCCATGTTCTCGAGACGCGCCCGGATCGGCAGATAGGCAAAGGGAATGCAGAACGCCGTGTGGGCGATCAGCAGGTAGCCAAGCCCGGTATAGCCGGTCGCCACCTTGATCGCCGCGAAGAAGATCAGCAGCGACACGCCGGTCACGATTTCCGGCACCATCAGCGGCTGGTTGATGAAGGCATAGATGAAGGTGAGGCCAGGAAACGGCTTGGTGCGCGTCGTGGCCAGGGCCGCCATGGTGGCGACGATGGTCGAGACCACGGCGGCAAACGAGGCGATGGTGAGCGAGCGCACCGACGCGTCATAGACCTGCACATTGGCCCAGGCCGATTCGTACCAGCGCCAGGAGAAGCCGGCCCAGATCGCAACCGATGTCCCGGCGTTGAAGGAATAGACCACCAGCGTCAGGATCGGCGCATAGAGCATGACGAAGCAGATCATCGCCATGGTGGTGAAGCCGGTCTGCTTGCGGACGTCGAACACCGGTCCCCGGCGTCTCCGTTTCACGGGTGCTGCCTCAGCCATGACGCGCCTCCGTCTTCGAGGCGTTCTTCACATAGAACAGCAGGGCGATCATCACGATGGCCATGAGTGTGATCGAGAGCGCCGCCCCCAGCGGCCAGTTGCGCCCCTGCCCGAACTGCATCTCGATGAGGTTGCCCAGCATGAGGTTGCGCCCGCCGCCCAGCACGCGCGGTGTCACATAGGCGCCGAGCGAGGGGATGAAGACCAGGATCGAGCCGGCGATGACACCGGGCTTCACCAACGGGAAGATGACATGGCGCAGCACGCGAAAGCGCGTCGCATAAAGATCGTAACCGGCCTCGACCAGGCGGAAATCGATGCGTTCCATGCTGGCATAAAGCGGCAGCACCATCAGCGGCAGATAGACATAAAGCAGGCCCATCATGACCGCAAAATCAGTGAACATGATCTGGATCGGCGCATCGATGATCCCCAGCCCCAACAGCAGTGAATTCACGATGCCCTCGTTGCGGATCACTTCCATCACCGCGAAGGTGCGGATGAGAAGGTTGGTCCAGAACGGGATGGTGATCAGGAACAGCCACAGATCGCGCGAGCGCTCATTGCGCGTGGCGATGAAATAGGCGGTCGGAAAACCGAACACCAGGGCGAGAATGGTGGTGAAGAAGGAGAGTTTGACCGAGCGCCACAGGATCGACATATGCGCATCGGCCAAGGTCACGGCATCGGTGAAAATGTCTTTCGTGAACACCACGCCGAACCAGGCATCGGTCGAGAAATGCCATTCGACACCGCCATAATCGCCCTTCTGCAGGAAGGAATAGACCACCACGATGGCGAGCGGCCCGATGGCCGCGAACAGCAGGATGATGAGCGCTGGCGCTGAGAGCAGCCAACGGCCGCGCGTCTCGCGCCGGTCGGCGGCGGCGGACGCCTTGGCTGCAAAAGATTTTACTTCTGCCATGTCAGATCAATCCTTCAGGATCTGCATGGCTTCGGGCGCGATGCGCAGGCCCACCGCATCGCCTTCTTTGAGGACCTCCTGATGGCCACGGCGGTTCTGCACGCGCACCGTCACCTCGGCCGTTTCCGCGCCATCGAGCCGCACATGAAAGGTCGTGTCGGTCCCGAAATAGACGATGTTTTCGACCACGCCTGAGAGATGCGCCTCGCCGCCCGGCCGCACCAGATCGATGCGCTCCGGCCGGACTGCCAGCGTCACCTTGGCGCCGACACCGACACTTTCGCTCAAAGGATGGCTGATGACGACACCCGACGGCAGCTTGATCTGGCCGTCGGCGGCGATCCGCTGCATGACTTCGGCTTCGATGAAATTGGTCTCGCCGATGAAATCGGCAACGAACCGGACGGTGGGGTGCTCGTAGATCTCGGTTGGCGACCCGATCTGCAGGATCTTGCCTTTCGACATGACCGCGATCCGGTCCGACATGGTCAGCGCTTCTTCCTGGTCGTGTGTCACGAAGATGAAGGTGATGCCGGTCTCCAGCTGCATGCGCTTCAATTCGATCTGCATCTCCTTGCGGAGCTTCAAATCGAGGGCCGAGAGCGGCTCGTCGAGGAGCAGCACCTTGGGCCGGGGGGCAAGGGCGCGGGCCAATGCCACGCGCTGCTGCTGGCCGCCGGAAATCTGGCTGGTGCGGCGGTCCCGCAATTCCTCCATGCGCACCAGCTTCAGCATGGCGGTGACCGTCGCCTGCACCTCGGCCTTGGGCTTGCCCAGCATCTGGAGGCCAAAGGCGATGTTTTGGGCGACCGTCATGTGCGGGAACAAAGCGTAGGACTGGAAAACCGTGTTCACATGGCGCTTGAAGGGCGGCAGATGCGCCACTTCCTCGCCTTCCAGCAGGATGCTGCCATCGGTCGGCATTTCGAAGCCGGCAATGAGGCGCAGCAAGGTGGTCTTGCCGCAGCCCGATGGCCCCAAAAGGGTAAAGAACTCATTCTGTTGAATGGTGACCGAGACATTATCCAGGGCGCGAACCTCGCCGACCCCCGCCCCGAAAATTTTGCTTACGTTTTTAGCTTCGACAGCTACAGCCGCTGACACGATTGAACGTCCCCGTCGTTATATGCGCCATCCGCCTCACCCCCTACCCTTTGTCTGGGCTCGGTCTTCATATGGACCAGGATTTTGCGCGAAGCCCAGATTAGGCATTCGGCGCACAAGGTCAATCACGGCGTTGCACAAAAGTTAAATAAGTTGCCTGATTTTCATTTTACCGATGGTGCCAGATGCCAAGTCGATGGCGCCTGACATGACGCAGGCGCACGTTGGCATTACCCGCAATAGCATCGGCGACATAGATCGAAACCGAACCGCCCCCACCCCGGAGGCGAATGCCGACCTTCGTCGGCGGCCCTCCCCCTAAAGGGAGAGGGCTTTGCTGGTGAGCTTGAACGATCAGATGCGCTCCAAACTCCCTCTCCCTTTAGGGGGAGGGCCGGGGTGGGGGCATGAGCGAAGACTCTCTCCCACCACGCACCCAACCCAACCAATCGGTCAAAACCCCTTCGCACCGAACCCGAACCGCAAACGAACCGAACACGAACCAATCCCGTCACCATCCCCGCCGCCCAATCTCCACCATCGCCACCGCCCCCATCGTCATGGTCCGCGAAGGCGGACCACCCACGAGTTGCTTTCTTCAACGTCCGACAGACTCGCGGAGTCGACATATGGCACACCTCGATATTTGACGAAGCGTCGTCAACAGCGCTGTCTCTATAGTATTGATTGAAAAGGCCAATCGATAATGCTGGCGTGTGGGGTTCTTGCTATCGATAATCAATATTGTCGCTGCCCAAAAATCAAGAAAGTTAGGTCCGTGAACACCTCGATATCAGCCGCAACGCTCAGGGACCTTCGCAATGAGCTTGCGCGCGCAATTGCCGAGACCTCGGCACCGAAGGTTGCGGCTCTATGCGTGCGCCTGGGACTGCGGGAAAGCGACGGCGACGATCCCTGGAGCGGGAAGTACAAATACGCTGAAAGGCGACTGACCGATCTTTCCGAGGACGAGCTTGTGAACTGCGGCCATAGACTGCTCAAAGAGACAGAGCATTTTGATCTTCAAGAGTGCCTTGCCCGGATTGAAGAGAAAGAGGCGCCTGCAGTTGCCATTCTCACCCGCCGCCGCCTGATTGATGTCTTCTCCAGGCGCCGCCTGGCGACCGAGATGACGAACATTGCATTCCTCTGTACTCTGTGGCCGAAAAATAAGGTCGTTGATCCGCAAGCCGAAGTGATGGACAGCATCACCACCTATCTTGGTGGAAAGCACACGCAGCAGCCAGCGCCGACGGCGGCAGAGCTGCTAGAAAAAGTCGGCCTACTCACTTGCTCCCGAACACAGTTGTTTCGGTTCATTGAGGCCGTGACTGGTCCAGAAGCACAATCGGAGGATTTTCAGGGCAAACTCGTCGAAGAAATCGACCAGGTCCTGCGAAAAGATGGGCTAATGCTGAGTCCGGGGAAGCTCCAGGCCGGCAGCCCGACTTACGTTGTGAAAGTATTGCCCGCAGGCTCGCCTGCCGACACTGCCATTTCAGCAGCCTTAGAGGCATTTGACCCAATACGTGTGCATACCCGGTGGCTAGCCGCCCTTGACCGGCGCGCGAGTGAACCAGAGGGAGCTATAACGCTTGCACGGACTCTGCTCGAAGACGTGAGTAAATGGCTTCTCGACGAGGCGGGTCGGACTTGGCAAGAAAAGGATGATCTTCCGATCCTATATCGCAAACTTTCAAAGACACTAAAACTGGCTCCCGACGATCACACTGAGGAGGTCTTTAAGAAAATCCTCGGCGGCTGCCAAAGCATAGTGGAATCGCTCGGCACCCTACGTAACAAGCTTGGCGACGCTCACAGCACGGGCCCAAAGAGGGCGCGCCCGAAGGCGCGGCACGCAGAACTGGCTGTCAACTTGGCCGGTGCGATGGCAACCTTCCTCGTCGCAACCTGGGAGGAGCGACAAAAGGAACCAAGTGGGTCAGCACCAGATACAACGGTAAAGTCGTAGCCACCCCACCCCCCAATATCCTCCCAACGGATGGCCCCCAGCACGCCCCTTTGCGTTGCTGGCATCTCCCAAAATCCCTACACTTCTTCGCCTATCCCGGGCCTTTCCCCCAGATTGATCCCCGGACTGATGGGGGGTGTGCCCGCGGGGGCCGGCTGTCATGCCTGCCCGGGAAGGAGCCACATGCACCATGCGCAGGATAGGGACGGCGATATTGGGATCTGGCAGCGGCTTTTGCTGATCGCCGCAATTGCCAGTGCCATCGTGTCGTCGGCAGCCGTCATGTCATTTGCCTTCGCCGACAATTCGGCCCGCCCGGCGCTTGCGGTGACAGGGTTCGATTTCACCGACACGTCCGGCGAGACGGTCGACCGGACCGCGGAACATGATGCGCGCCTCAAGGCATTCGATACCACCTTGCGCGACGATCTTGCCGGCAGCGAGAAGATCAAGCTGGCAAGCCTCAACTGTGCGGCAGGTCCCTGCACGGCGACTGACCCCGGCGTCGAGACCCTGGCGGCTGAGGCAAAGGCTGCCGACATCCGGTACCTGCTGGTGGGCGGCGTTCACAAGATGAGCACGCTGGTGGGCTGGGTGGAATTCGCCGTGCTGGACATCACCGGCGACAAACTGCTCTGCAACCGGCGGCTGACCTATCGCGGCGACACCGACGATTCCTGGCAGCGCGCGGCGAGGTTCGTGGCGCGCGACCTGGAGCAGTACTGCATTCCATAAGATCCTCCGCCGCGTCGCAAAATCTCCCCCAATCCCCGAGTAATCCCTAGCGCGCTTTCCGGGCGGGGCTGCTAGATTGCCCCCGTTCCGGCCGCCCGGCCCCCGCCTCGCGGGCTACCCAGACGGCCGATCGAGAGCGTTCCCCAAGCGACGTCCATGAGCATTGAGCGATGAGCACGAACCGAAACAAGAACAGACGGCAATTGCCGCCCTTGAACGCGCTGCGCGCCTTCGAAGCGGTGGCAAGGTTTCTGAGCTTCACCAAGGCCGCCGAAGAACTGCTGGTGACGCAGAGTGCGGTGAGCCGCCAGGTGAAGAATCTCGAAGACATATTGGGTGTCGCCCTCATCCTGCGGAAGGCGCAGCTGGAACTGACCGAGGAAGGAAAGCGCCTGCTCCCCGTCCTCACCGACAGTTTCGACCGCATGGACGTGGTCATCGGCAGCTTCCGCCGCCAGTCGAAGAAGCCGCCCTTGAGCCTTGCTGTCCCGCCGACCTATGCGCGCCGCGTGATGCTGCCGCGCCTCCCGGATTTCCAGCGCGCCAACCCGGATCTTGAAATCCGTATCGAAACGCCGCCGGTCAATCCGGATTTCCGCAATTCCGGCCATGACCTTGCCATCATGTTCGGCGAGATGGAGGCCGAGGGCCTCATCGCCGATGTGCTGATGCGCGAAAGGTGGAGCCCGCTTGCCTCGCCCGAGCTCATCAAGAAAGCTGGCTGGCCCGACCTCAAGGCGATGATTGCCAAGGCACCGCTCCTTCACATCCGCCAGGGCAATGATTCCTGGCACGATTGGCGGCAGCTCGCCCGCCAGGTTGGCTTTGCCGGCCTCCCCGTCGAACGCGGCCTGGTCGTCGAGACCGCCGACCAGGCGGTGCAGGCAGCCCTTTCCGGCGGCGGCGTCGTGGTGGTCGATCCCGTGCTGTGCGCCGATGAGGTGGCGAGCGGCAAGCTGGTGGCGCCGTTCGAAATCAGCATGCCCACGGGCCGCGTCTATACTTTGGTGTGCCGCGCCGACGAAACCGACCTCGCCCGCATCGCCGCCTTCCGCGCCTGGGCCCTCTCCGCTCTGGTGGAAGCGCCGTCGGAGATGGCCGCGGAACCGCTTGACGAAGATGAATCGTAACACCCCTCACCCCGACCCTCTCCCCGCCCGGAGGCGAATGCCGACCTTCGTCGGCGGCGCGGGGCGAGGGAGTGTTGAGCGAGCTCGACCTAAAGCCCCTCGCCCCGCTTGCGGGGAGAGGGGTTGGGGTGAGGGGCCTACGCCTCAATGACTCCCCAGGAAATCCAATCCCGCCTGCTCTATCGTGACGGGCTGATGCTGATCATCGACAAGCCGGCGGGCCTCCCCGTCCATACCGGCCCCGGCGGCGGCGACAATCTGGAACGCTATTTCGATCATCTCCGCTTCGGCCTGCCGAAGGCGCCCGCCTTGGCGCATCGCCTCGACCGCGACACGTCGGGGTGCCTGGCATTAGGCCGCCAGCACAAGGGCCTCTCGCGTCTGGGCAAGCTGTTCCAGGAAGGCAAGGTCGAGAAGACCTATTGGGCGATCACCACCCAGGCGCCGCCGGAAAAGTCCGGCACCATCAATGCCAGTTTGAAGAAGCTCACCACACGCGCCGGCGGCTGGCGCATGATCGTGGTGGATGATGACGACAAGGACGGGCAGAAATCGGTGACCGATTACAAGCTGCTGGGCTCCGGCCCGAATGTGCATTGGCTGGAGCTCCACCCGCGCACCGGCCGCACCCACCAGATCCGCGTGCATCTGGCCCATCTCGGCTGCCCGATCCTGGGGGAGCCGCAATATCTGCCGCCGAACTCCCCGAAGCCCAATCAGCCGCTTCATCTTCATTCCCGGTCGCTGATCCTGCCGCTTTATCCGAAGAAGGATCCCGTGAAGGCCGAGGCCCCACCGCCCGCCCACATGCTCACCGCCTTGAAGGCCTGCGGCTATTCGGGCTGAAGCCAGCTTCCCATCAGCTTCCCATTTTTGGGCGCACGCGCTAGCCTGCGCGCAAGATTGACCCATCACCGGAAAAGCCAGCCGCATCATGAACCAACAGGATCAAGCAGCCTTCATCGATGGCATGTGGCGGGACGAAATCGTCCCGACCCTCATCGATTACATCCGCATTCCCAACAAATCGCCGGCCTTCGATCCTGATTGGGTGGCGCATGGTCATATGGACCGCGCCGTCGACCTCTTTGCCGGCTGGGCGCGCGGCAAGCTCGGCGCATTGCCGGGTGCGACACTGGAGGTGGTGCGGTTGGCCGAACGCACACCGGTCATCTTCATCGAGATTCCGGGCAGCGATTCATCGTCGCAGGATCGCGTGTTGCTTTATGGCCATCTCGACAAGCAGCCGGAAATGGTTGGCTGGCTCGACGGCTACGGCCCCTGGATTCCGCGCCTTGAGGGCGACAGGCTTTATGGCCGGGGTGGTGCCGATGACGGCTATGCGATGTTCGGCGCCTTGACCGCGATACTGGCTTTGGCGCGCGCGGGCAAACCACATGCGCGCTGCCTCATCCTCATCGAGGCCTGCGAGGAATCCGGCAGTTATGACCTGCCCTACTATGTCGAACATCTCTCTGCCCGCATCGGCGATCCGTCACTGGTGGTCTGCCTCGATTCCGGCTGCGGCAATTACGACCAGCTCTGGCTCACCACCTCGCTTCGCGGCATGCTCGGCACCAACATGGTCGTGCGCGTGCTGACCGAGGGTGTGCATTCCGGCGACGCCTCGGGGGTCGTGCCGTCGAGCTTCCGTCTTGCGCGCCAGATCATCTCGCGCCTCGAGGATGAGGTGACCGGTGCCATCAAGCCGGAGAGCCTGCATGTGCAGGTTCCGGCCGAGCGCATCGCCCAGGCGCGCATTGCAGCTAGCGCCTTGGGCGAAAGCATCCATGGCAAGTTCCCCTTCACACAAGGCATGAAGCCGGTCAGCGACGATCTCACCGAACTTGTCTTGAACCGCACCTGGCGGCCGCAGCTGGCCGTCACTGGGGCGGAGGGCATGCCGGCCTTTGCCAACGCGGGCAACGTGCTGCGGCCCTATACCGGTGTCCGCCTCTCTTTGCGCCTGCCGCCCACCCTCGATGCTGACGCAGCGCTTGCCACCGTCGAGAAGCTCCTCACCGAGAACCCACCCTACGGTGCCGAGATCGTTTTGGAGCATCTCGAGGCCAGCAAGGGCTGGAACGCCCCCAAGCTCGCCCCCTGGCTCGAAGCCTCCCTCGACACGGCCTCGAGATCAGCCTTCGGCCGGGAGCCCGCTTATATGGGAGAGGGCGGCAGCATCCCCTTCATGGCCATGCTGGGCGAACAGTTCCCCAAGGCGCAGTTCGTCGTGACCGGGGTGCTCGGCCCCCATTCCAATGCCCATGGGCCGAACGAGTTTCTCCATGTGCCGACCGGCCAGCGCGTCACTCGGACGGTGGCAAGGGTGCTGGCCGACCACTGGGCCCGCTGAGGGGGCTTGTATAGACAAGTGGTTAATTTCGGCCCGATGGGTCAGAAAAAATCGTTGTTTTTCAAGGGGGCTGAATCGGCTTGTTTTGGCGGGCTTTGGCGGTTATAACCCGCCCCGCACGGCATTAATGCGTCCAGGGCGAACCAGAGGGCATGCCCAACCGCAGCCGAATGCAGCAATCTAATCAATAGGATATGAAATGCCCAAGATGAAGACGAAGAGCGGCGCCAAAAAGCGCTTCAAGCTCACCGCCAGCGGCCAGGTGAAATTCAAGCCGGCCAACAAACGTCACGGCCTCTCCAACCGGCCGACGAAGATGAAGCGGCAGACCCGCCGCAATGAAGTGATGTTCGAGGCTGATGCCAAGAAGGTCATTAAATTCTTCCTGCCCAATGGGCTCTGACGTAAGTCGCTGACGGAGAACTGAAAAATGGCTCGTACCAAACGCGGCGTCACCTCGCACGCCAGGCACAAAAAAGTTCTCGAGATGGCCAAGGGCTATGTCGGGCGCTCATCGACGAATTTCCGTATTGCGATCGAGAAGGTCGAAAAGGGCCTGCAATACGCCTACCGCGACCGCCGCGCCAAGAAGCGCGACTTCCGCGGCCTGTGGATCCAGCGCATCAACGCCGGTGTCCGCGAGCATGGCCTCACCTATTCGCAGTTCATCAACGGCGTGAAGCGCGCTGGCATCGAAGTCGACCGCAAGGTCCTCTCCGATCTCGCGATCCACGAGCCGGCCGCTTTTGCGGCGCTGGTGAAGCAGGCGCAAGAGGCGTTGGCGAAGTAAATTTCGGCCATGCCGACAATACGCCTGAAGCATCTTTATGTGATTGCAACCGTCGCCCTGGCTTTGCCAGCGGTGACGGCTTGCGATTCCTATAAGGAGGATGTGGCGACGGTGCAGCAGGCTGAGAGCATCGTTCCCGGCAAGAGCAACGATGCGCTGGCGCGTGAAATCGCCGGTGCGCGCGGGTCGATCAAGTGGAACGGCGCCAAGGCCGAACGCTATAACAACGATGCGATCGTCCTGGTGACCGCCAATATCGACCGCGTCGGCCAGTCCGGGGCTGACCATAAGATCGCCCTCGAATTCATCAACAATCGCGAGACCCGCAAAGTCGCTTTCGAGCAGGCCTATATCGACGGCAAGCCGCAGAGCCTGCTGGGTGGTGCTTTGACGTTGTTTCTGCTGCAATTGGACTGACCGGCCGCGATCGCGCCAGATATGGAACGAGAGCATGGAGGCCGGATCATCCGAGCCTCCTTTTTTGTTTGTGAGCTACGATCAACAGGGACTTGTCAAACATGTCGACTGAAGCGGGGCAGGACCTAAACGGTCTGCAGAAGAAGTGGCTGGACGCCGTGGCTGCCACCGGCAGCGTCGACGCGCTGGAACAGGTGCGCGTCGATGCGCTGGGCAAGAAGGGCGAGATTTCCGGCCTGATGAAAGTGCTGGGCACGATGGGCCCGGATGAGCGCAAGGCCTTCGGCGCCAGGCTCAATGTGCTGCGCGACGAGGTGGCCAGCGCCATCGACACGAAGAAGACCGGCCTTGCCGATTCAGCGCTCAACGCCAAACTTGCGCGCGAAACCCTGGATCTCACTTTGCCGGCGCGTCCCGAGATGGAAGGCCGCATTCACCCGATCACGCAGACGGTCGATGAGATCGTCGCCATTTTCGGCGAGATGGGCTTCTCTGTGGCCGAAGGGCCGGATATCGAGGACGATTTCCATAATTTCACCGCGCTCAACATCCCGGCCGATCATCCGGCGCGCCAGATGCAGGATACCTTCTATCTGCCGGCGAAGCCCGATGGCAGCCAGATGGTCTTGCGCACACACACCTCGCCGGTGCAGATCCGCACGATGCTGAAGGGCGAGTTGCCGATCCGAATCATCTGCCCGGGCCGCACCTACCGCGTCGATTCCGACATGACCCATTCGCCGATGTTCCATCAGGTCGAAGGTCTGGTCATCGACACTACGACCAACATGGGGCACCTCAAAGGCTGCCTGCAGGATTTCGTGCGCGCCTTCTTCGGCATCGACAATCTGCCGGTCCGTTTCCGCCCGTCTTATTTCCCCTTCACCGAACCCTCGGCCGAAGTCGATATCGGCTGCGACCGCTCAGGCGGCGAGTTGAAGCTCGGTGCCGGGAAAGATTGGCTGGAAATTCTGGGCTCCGGCATGGTGCACCCCAAGGTGCTGGAAAATTGCGGCATCGATTCCACCAAGTACCAGGGCTTTGCCTTCGGCATGGGGATCGAGCGCATCGCCATGCTGAAATACGGCATTCCGGATCTCCGTACCTTCTACGAATCCGACCTACGCTGGCTGCGCCATTACGGATTTGTGCCCCTTGATATCCCCACGATGGTGGGAGGATTGACGCGATGAAATTCACACTCTCCTGGCTGAAGACGCATCTCGAGACCGATGCGGACCTTGCCACCATTACCAAGAAGCTCACCGATCTCGGCCTCGAGGTCGAAGGCGTCGAGGACAAGGCGCTGGCGCTGAAGCCCTTCGTCGTGGGGTACGTGGTCGAAGCTGTGCAGCATCCCAATGCCGACCGGTTGCGTGTGTGCAAGGTCGATGCCGGCAATGGCATCGTGCAGGTGGTGTGCGGTGCCCCCAACGCGCGCACCGGCATGAAGGGCGTGTTCGCCCCCGTGGGCACGCATGTGCCAGGCACCGGCCTCGATTTGAAGGCCGGCAACATCCGCGGGCAGGATTCCAACGGCATGCTGTGCTCGGCGCGTGAATTGGGCTTGGGCACCGATCATGACGGCATCATCGAACTCCCCGAGGATGCGCCGGTGGGGAAAAGCTTCGTCGAATATCGCGGACTGGGTGACCCGATCATCGAGATCAAGATCACGCCGGACCGCGCCGATTGCCTCGGCGTATTTGGTATCGCGCGCGATCTGGCGTCCGCGGGTCTGGGCAAGTTGAAGCCGCTCGCGGCAAAGCATGTGCCCGGCACCTTCAAGAGCCCGATCCAGTGGCAGATCGATGAGAGCGCCAAGAGCGGCGTTTTCTATACCGCCGGCCGCTATTTCAAGGGTGTGAAGAACGGTCCCTCGCCCCAATGGCTGCAGGACCGGCTGACCTCGATCGGCCTGCGCCCCATTTCAAAGCTGGTCGACATTACCAATTTCGTGACGTTCGATCTGTGCCGGCCGCTTCATGTGTTCGACGCCGACAAGGTGAAGGGCAATGTCACGATGCGTTCGGCGAAACCCGGCGAAACCATTGAGGCGCTCGACGGCAAGACCTATGCGCTGGAACCCGGCATGATCGTGATCAGTGACGATCAGGGGCCGGAAGCCATCGGCGGCATCATGGGCGGGCTCGCCTCGGGCTGCACCGACGCGACGGTGAATGTCTTCCTGGAAGCAGCACTCTTCGACACCATCACCACGGCGAAGACCGGCCGCAAGCTCGGCATTCAGTCGGATGCGCGCTATCGCAACGAGCGCGGACTCGATCCGCAATCGGAAATCTGGGGCATCGATGTGGCGACACAGCTCATCCTTGAGCTGTGCGGCGGCGAGGTTTCGGAAGTGACCTCAGCCGGCACGATCCCCGCCGGCACGCGCGAGATCGCTTTCCGCCCGTCCCGTGTGCTGGCCCTGGGCGGTGTCGAGGTTGCTGTGGCAAAGCAGAAGCAGATCCTCATCGACCTCGGCTTCAAGGTCGCGGAGAAGAGCGCCGACAATTGGTCGGTCACCACGCCGACCTTCCGCGCCGACGTCGAGGGCGAGGCCGATATCGTCGAGGAAGTGATGCGCGTGCATGGGTTTGATCATATCCCGGCGACGTCTTTGCCGCGTGCCACAGCGCTGCCGGTCGTGGCCGTCACCTTGGGCCAGAAGCGCGTGCAGCAGGCAAAGCGCCTGTTGGCGGTGCGTGGCCTCAATGAGACCGTGACCTTCAGCTTCATGCCGGGCAATGTGGCGGCGATGTTCGCCGGCAACAATGCGCTGGTGCCGCTCGCCAACCCGATCAGCGCCGATCTTGATGTCATGCGTCCCAGCATTCTCGGCAATCTGCTGATGGCGGCGGCCAGGAATGCGGCGCGCGGGTTCAGTGATCTCGGCCTCTTCGAGATCGGGCCGACTTATCTGGGTGAGACCGCGAAGGACCAGGTGTTGGCCGCGACCGGTATCCGTGTCGGGACCACACCCCGGCATTGGCAGGTGAAGGCACGGCCCTTGGATGCATTCGATGCCAAGGCCGATGCGGTAGCACTGCTCTCGGCGTTCGGTGTGCCGGTCGAGAATCTGCAGATCGAGGCATTGGCGCCCGCGCATTATCACCCGGGCCAGTCGGCTGTGTTGCGTTTGGGTCCGACGATCTTGGCGCAATTCGGTGCTATTCATCCCAAGGTACTGCAGACTTTGGATGTGAAGGGCCCGGCAGTCGGGTTCGAGCTGTTCCTCGAACGCCTGCCGATGCCACGCTCAAAGGGCACCGCGCGGCCGCTGTTGAATGCGTCCGCTTTCCAGCCCCTCGAGCGCGATTTCGCCTTCATCGTCGATGCGGGTGTTGCTGCCGAGAAGCTGGTGAAAGCCGCCAAGGGTGCCGACAAGATCCTGGTGACCGAGGTGAAGCTGTTCGACATCTTCGCCGGGGGTTCATTGCCCGAAGGCAAGAAGTCAGTAGCCTTGTCCGTCGTGCTGCAGCCCCGCGAGAAGACGCTGACCGATGCCGAGATCGAAGCCGTGTCGGCGAAGATCGTTGCCGCGGTCAATAAGGCGACGGGTGGGGAACTGAGGAAGTAAGCCCCCTCACCCTGACCCTCCCCCACGTTGGGGGGAGGGAAGCGTGTTGGGGTTAGGTTCAGTCACCTACTCTAGCAATCATCGCCCATACCCCCCTCCCTACCCTCCCCCTCAAGGGGGGAGGGAAATTTAAGTTTGGCGCAATGAGGCGCTCGGTGCAGTCCTCTCCCCCCTTGAGGGGGAGAGTTAGAGAGGGGGGTGGGCGTTCAGTTTCGTTCTGCCAGAATCATCGCCCATGCCCCCACCCTGATCCCCCAGGTAGGGAGAGAGGGGATGTGGTGCCGCTGGGCAGAACGAGTTGGCCCGTCATTCCTGGGCATTCACGAGCCGCCACGAACTTCGACATTCTTTCGCCAAAATTGCGCGCCCAATATATGGTCCAACGAGTTCATCTTCAGGCCGCAGGACCGACCATGGGAATAGTCGACAACATTTCGCAGTTCTTCGACACGGTTTTCTTGTTCTTCCTGATGGCAATGATCCTGGTTGGCCTACCCGCGGTCATCCTGAAGCTCGTCTCATCGCTTTTCATCATGCAGGCCGCACCGCGATCAAGGCGGACGCTTGTTGGACGTTCTCTGACGGCCGGGCTGGCATCAGGCCTGCTGGCAATTATGGTTTACTTCGCCTTTTCCAGTACCGGAAACTTCTTGCCCTTCCTGGCAGGGCAGTTGCTGGCCGGTGAAATCTATGCCGGGTTAACGATGCTCGTCGTCATGACGATTGCGGACTACCTTTCGTGGCGAGCCATGCGCGTGAGCACAGGTTTGCGGCGCGTGACGGAGGGACTAATCTGGCTGGGCGGCAGCAACATCTGGATCGTCTGGGCGCTATGCTTGATGTGGACATTTGGAAGCTTCGAACTTGCTAGACCTTGCTATGACAATTATGCGCGAGCCGAATCGGCTGGAGTCGACGTCGATGCATGCACTGGCGATGCGCGGTCCTATTGGGCATTGCATCCCGATCTTTGGGGCGCCATTGCTCATTGAGCGAACTGCCGCATTGTAAACCCTCTCCTCAACGTGGGAGAGGGTGCGAGGCGAGGCCGAGCGGGTGAGGGGTCTCTCAACGAGTCCGGTCGTTCCATCCCTCTCTCCCTGACCCTCCCCCACCGCCGACAAATGTCGGCCTTCGCCGACTGCGGGGGGAGGGAAGCGTGTTGGGGTTAGGTTCAGTCACCTACTCTTCGACAATCATCGCCCATACCCCCCTCCCCACCCTCCCCCTCAAGGGGGGAGGGGGATTTAAGTTTGGCGCAATGAGGCGCTCGGTGCAGTCCTCTCCCCCACGCCGACGGGAGGGGGAGAGGTAGAGAGGGGGGTGGGCGTTCAGTTTCGTTCTGCCAGAATCATCGCCCATGCCCCCACCTTAACCCTCCCCCTAAAGGGAGAGGGGATTGGACCCAGTTTCGCCCCTTGATTCTCCCGCCGTAGGGCCGCATATGAGCGGTTAAATCGTCTGTTCAAAGTTAGGAGAATTCCCCGGTCATGACGCAGGAACGCCATGGTTTTCAGGCCGAGGTGTCGCGGTTGCTGCACATCGTCGCCCATTCGCTCTACAGCGATAAATCGGTCTTTTTGCGCGAGTTGATCTCGAACGCGTCCGATGCCTGCGACAAGCTGCGCTATCTGGCCCTCACACAGCCGGAATTGCTGGAAGGCGGCGGGGATCTGGCCGTCACCCTTGCCACCGACAAGGAGAAGAAGATCCTGACCATCGCCGACAATGGCATCGGCATGAACAAGGATGACCTCATCAGCCATCTGGGCACCATTGCCCGGTCGGGATCGGCCAAGTTTTCGGAAGAGCTGGCGTCGGCCAAGACCCAGGAGCAGAAGGTTTCGCTCATCGGCCAGTTCGGCGTCGGTTTCTATTCCGCCTTCATGGTGGCGGACAAGGTCGAAGTGGTCTCGCGCAAGGCCGGTGAGACCCAGGGCTGGCGCTGGGTGTCGGATGGAACCGGCGAGTTTACGGTGGAGAGCGCCGAGAAGGCCGGCCGTGGGACCGAGATCACGCTGCACCTCAAAAAGGAAGAATCCGAGTGGCTGGAGGCAGCACGCATCGAGCATGTGATTACGCAGCATTCGGAGCATGTGGCACTGCCCATCCATCTGGTGGATGGTGGCCAGGAGAAACATGTCAACCAGCAGGCAGCGCTCTGGACCAAGTCGAAGTCGGACATCAGCGCGGAGCAATATCGCGATTTCTACCGCCACATCGCCCATGCCTTCGACGAGCCCTGGGCCACCATTCATTTCAAGGCCGAGGGTAAGATCGATTACACCGCCCTTCTCTTCATTCCGGGGCAACGGCCGTTCGATCTGTTCAATCCGGAGCGTAAGCAGTCGCTCAAGCTCTACGCCAAGCGCATCTTCATCACCGACCAGTCGGATGAGATTCTGCCCGGCTGGCTGCGTTTCGTGAAGGGGCTCGTGGATTCCGAGGATCTGCAGCTCAACATCAGCCGCGAGATGCTGCAGGCGAGCCCGCTTCTGGCGAAGATCCGCGCGGCATTGGTGAAGCGGATCCTCGCCGACCTCAACAAGCGCGCCAATGACGACGACAAGGCGCCTTATGAAACCTTCTGGGACAATTTCGGTCCGGTGATCAAGGAAGGGCTCTATGAGGATGTGACCGCGCGCGACGAGATCTTGAAGCTGGTGCGCTTCCGCAGCACGGGAAGCGATGGCTGGGTGAGTCTCACCGACTATGTCAGCCGCATGAAAGAGGGTCAGAAGGCGATCTATTACATCGCCGGCGAGAGCCTGGACACCGTCTCGCGTTCGGCGCAGCTGGAAGGCTTCAAGGCCAAGGGCATCGAGGTCCTGTTGCTCACCGATCCCATCGACGAGTTCTGGATTCCGGCGGTGGCGAAATTCGGCGAGGCGGAATTCCGCTCGGTGACACGCTCTGGCGCCGATCTCGAGGGGGTGGCGACCCCGGAAGACAAAAAGGACGAGAAAAAGGAACCGGTCGCCGAGGGCGTCGACAGTTTGATCTCGTTCCTCAAAGTGACGCTGAAGGACAGTGTGAAGGATGTGCGCCTCTCGGAACGCTTGACCGATAGCGCCTGCTGCCTGGTGGCCGATTCCGGCGACATGGACATGCATCTCGAACGCCTGCTGCGCCAGCATAAGCGGCTGGAAGCGAGCCTGCCGCGGGTGCTGGAGATCAATGGCCGGCATCCTCTGGTGACCGCCATGACCAAACAAGCGAGCAAGGACGGCAATTGGACCGAGCTGGCCGAGGCGGCCTGGCTGCTCCTCGATCAGGCGAAGATCCAGGATGGCGAGCCGCCGGCGGATCCGGCCCTCTTCGTGAAGCGGCTGAATTCGCTGCTGGCGAAGGCGATTTGAAAAGGCATAGCCCTCTGTCCACATTTCTTTCGTCATGCCCGGGCTTGACCCGGGCATCTCTTTCGGCTGGGCTCTGTTCATCAGTCGCAGGCTGATCCCCGGGTCAAGCCCGGGGATGACGATCTGAGAGAATGGGGGCTATCCGACCATGAGCAACCTCATCTTCCGCCGCGCTGTGCGCGCCGATCTCGAGGCCATCGTCGATCTGCTGGTCGACGATGTGATCGGGGCCAGGCGTGAGGATGGGTCGCGGCCGTTGCATGCCAAATATGTCGCAGCGTTCGAGGCGATTGAGCGTGATGCCAATCAGTTTTTAGCGGTGGTGGAGGAGGCCGGCGAGATCGTGGGGTGCCTGCAGCTCAGCTTCATTCCGGGCATCGCGCGGCGCGGCATGTGGCGCGGGCAGATCGAAGGCGTGCGGATCAAATCGACACGGCGCGGTGGCGGGCTCGGCCACAAGATGTTCGATTGGGCGATCGCCGAATGCCGCGCCAAGGGCTGCGAGATGGTGCAGCTCGCCATGGACAAGACGCGCTTGGATACGCTGCGCTTCTATGAATCGCTCGGCTTCAAGGCGAGCCATGAGGGGATGAAGCTGGAGCTTTGATATCTGTCAGTGGGTCGGTTGCAGCACCCCCTCACCCTGACCCTCTCCCGCGAGGGGAGAGGGAATGAGATCTGTCGGCAAGACTTCAACCTGACAATGAGGTCCGACTGAGGAAGCGTGGCACCAAGCCCCTCTCCCCTTGTCGGCGAATGCCGACATTCGTCGGCGGGGCGGGAGGGGGTTGGGGTGAGGGGGCTTTAGACCCGCTCCATCAGCAACCTGGCTGCGGCGAGGTCTTCGATCGCGGTGCCGACTGATTTGAACAACGTGATCTCGTCTGGCGATTTGCGGCCTTTATGGACACCGCGGGCGAGGTCGAAGAGGTCGGCGCTGATGCGCTCTGGCGTCAGGGCGCCGGCTTTGATGGCCTGGACGATATCGCCGGCTTCCTTCAAGGCGCCATCGCGTGTGTCGACGAACACGGTCGACCGGCGGACGGCTTCGTCGTCACTTTCGCGCATCTCAGGCAGGAAGGCGCCGACGAGGTCGAGATGCTGGCCGGGGCGCAGCCATGCACCCTTGACCAGCGGGTCGTAGGAGAGGGTCCCGGTGCTGATGATGTCGGCGCGCTTCACGGCGGCTTCGAGATCGCGCACCGCTTCCACCTCGATGCCGGCGGTGGCGAGCTTTTTCACCTGCACCTCGGCCTTGGCGAAGTCGCGGGCCCAGAGCAGGTTCTTGGTGATCGGGCGGGTGGCGCGGTGAGCTTCGATGAGCGGCTGCGAGAGGGCGCCGGCGCCGATCATCAGATGCGTGCTGGCGTCAGACCGTGCGGCGTAAGACGCAGCCAGCGCCGAGGCAGCGGCGGTGCGGCGCACGGTCAAGGACTTGCCGTCCATCAGCGCGCGCGGGGCGCCGGTGAGGCCGTCGAGGAGCAGGTAGATGCCCTGCACGGCCGGGAGATTGCGAGCCCCGTTGCCCGGCGTGATGGTGACGATTTTGATGCCGACCGACTTGCCGGCATCCCAGGCGGGCATGAGGAGCAGCGTCTGGTCCTGTTCGCCCGGCACGGGGATGCCGTGATGGTGGCGGACCGGCACGGTCCAGCTGCCTGCAAAGGCATCGCGGAGGCTCGCCACCAGGCTCTTGTAATCCAGGTGGCGGGCAATGGTTTCCGGGGTGAGGTAGGGGATTTGATCGGTCATGATGGCCGGCACATTAACGATGCTGCGATAGGCCTGCAATCTTGCAATATTTCACTTTTATTTCAATTAGATGGATACATTTGCGAGTCGGGCCTGAATTGGGTACACCAGAGGCTTCGGGGCGTGGTATCCTGACCGCATGAATCGATCTTTCACGATCACGAGCTGCAGCCCAAGGAATATGAGGACCGGAATCCGCCTTGGCTAAGAAGCTCTTCATCAAGACCTATGGCTGCCAGATGAACGTCTATGATTCCGCCCGCATGGCGGATGTCCTGGCACCGCTCGGCTATGGCATGACGGATTCTCAGGCCGATGCCGACATGGTCATCCTCAACACCTGCCATATCCGCGAGAAGGCCTCGGAAAAGACCTTCAGCGAATTGGGCCGGCTGAAGCAGGACCAGGCGCGCCGTCAGGCGGAAGGCCAGGACATGATCATCGCGGTCGCCGGCTGTGTGGCACAGGCCGAGGGGCCTGAGATCATGCGCCGGGTGCCGGAGATCGACATCGTGCTGGGGCCGCAGACCTATCACCGCCTCCCCGAAATGGTGGCGCGCGCCACGCGGGCGCGGGATGCGCGGCGTGGACAGCCGCGGGCGTTTCATGAAAAGCGCATCGGTGCCGGCGTGCTGGACACGGATTTCCCGGCGGAATCGAAATTCGACCATCTGCCGGAAGCGATGGCGCCCCAGGGCGTCTCGGCGTTCCTCGCCATCCAGGAAGGCTGCGACAAGTTCTGCACCTTCTGCGTGGTGCCCTATACGCGGGGTGCCGAATTCTCGCGGCCCGTCGCCAAGATCGTTGCCGAGGCGAAGAAGCTCTCCGCCCAGGGTGCGCGGGAGATCACGCTCCTCGGCCAGAACGTCAACGCCTATCACGGCGAGGCAGCCGATGGGTCGAGCTGGGGTTTGGCGCGGCTGGTGCGGGAGATCGCCGACAAGGTGCCGGAGGTTGCGCGCATCCGCTACACCACCTCGCATCCCCGCGACATGGATGATGATCTGATCCAGGCCCATGGCGATGTGCCGCAGCTGATGCCGTTTTTGCATCTCCCCGTGCAATCGGGGTCGGACCGGATTCTCTCCGAGATGAACCGGCAGCACACGGCCGATCATTACCGGCGCATCATCGCGCGGTTGCGGGACGTGCGGCCGGATCTGGCGCTCTCCTCCGATTTCATCGTCGGTTTCCCGGGCGAGACGGATGCCGATTTTGCCGCGACGATGAAGCTGATCGAAGATGTCACCTTCGCACAGAGCTTC
Organism: Dongia sp. P2_B8; assembly: GCF_056404715.1. NCBI lineage: Bacteria > Pseudomonadati > Pseudomonadota > Alphaproteobacteria > Rhodospirillales > Dongiaceae > Dongia > Dongia sp. P2_B8. Next base: position 260,148 of record NZ_JBFUDM010000007.1, read on the forward strand.
TCGTTCAAATACAGCCCGCGGCCAGGGACACCGGCTGCCAATATCGAAACCCAGGTCGAGCTGCCCGTGATGGATGCGCGGCTCCAGGAATTGCAGGCGCTGCTCGAGAAGCAGCTCATTGATTTCAACCGCGCCACCTTGGGCAAGACCGTGCCGGTCCTGTTCGAGCGTATCGGCCGCGATGCCGGCCAGCTGGTCGGCAAGTCACCCTATCTGCAGGCGGTGCATGTCGATGCACCGACGGACGAGATCGGCCAGGTCGCCGATGTCGAGATCACCGCCCTGGGTCATTACACCCTGGGCGGCGTGCTTGCGGCGAGCCCCGCCGCGATGTTTGAACCGGAGAGAGCTATCGCGTGAGTGCCACCCCCCTCGCCCCGATCGCCGCACCCCTTCACCTGCAATTCGAAGACAACAGGCTGCTGCCGCAGCTCTTCGGCCAACATGACAAGCATCTGGCCCGCATCGAGCAGGAGCTCGGTGTTTCCATGGTGCCGCGTGGCAACCAGCTGGCCATCTCCGGCCCGGCGGATGCCGTCACCATTGCAAAGCAAGTCGTGACATCGCTCTACCAGCGCCTGAAACGCGGGCTCGAGGTCGATGCCGGCGAGATTGACGCAGCGCTGCGCCTCAACCGCCTTGATGAAGGGTTGGAGCCCAATCTCTTCGACGGCAACGGCAAGGACGGGACAGCCATCCGCACCGCGCGGCGGCACATCACGCCCCGGACCGCGATGCAGGCCAAGTACATGCGCATGCTGCATGAGCATGAATTGGTGTTCGGCCTGGGGCCAGCCGGTACCGGCAAGACTTATCTTGCCGTCGCCGTGGCGGTCGCCATGCTGACCAAGGGTGCCGTCGACCGGATCATCCTGTCGCGTCCTGCGGTCGAAGCGGGCGAGCGGCTGGGCTTCCTGCCGGGTGACATGCGCGAGAAGGTCGATCCCTATCTGCGGCCGCTCTACGATGCATTGAACGACATGCTGCCGGGCGACCAGGTGGTGAAGCGCATGACTTCGGGCGAGATCGAAGTGGCGCCCTTGGCGTTCATGCGCGGCCGGACGCTGGCACATTCCTTCGTCATTCTCGACGAGGCGCAGAACACCACCCCGATGCAGATGAAGATGTTCCTGACCCGCCTCGGCCAGGGCTCGCGCATGGCGGTGACCGGCGATCTTTCCCAGATCGATCTGCCATCCGGCCAGAAATCGGGGCTGCGCGATGCGCTCGACGCCGTCGAAGGGATTCCCGGCATCGGCGCCGCGCATTTCACCGAGGTCGACGTCGTGCGGCATCCGCTGGTGGCCAAGATCGTCGGCGCCTATGACGCCCGCGACAAGAAACTGAAAGGGTGATGACGGACGCAGCCGCCATCAAGATCGGTTTCAGCGTCGCGGACAAAGGCTGGGACGAGGCGCTGCCGGAAGCGGCCAAGGTTGCACGCCTGGCGGCGCGGCGGACGATCAAGGCGGCACTCGAGGCCGAGGCCTTGCCCTGGAAGCGGCTGCGCGAGGCAAAACATGTGGTGCTGGGGATCACACTTGAAAGCGATGCCGGGCTTCGCCAGCTGAACCAGGGCTATCGCGGCAAGGACAAGCCCACCAACGTCCTCTCCTTCGCCGCCCTCGATGCCGGCTTGCCGCCCAAGGGTGTCCCGCTCAATTATCCCTGGGAGCTGGGCGACGTGGTCCTGGCCCTGGGGGTGGTGCGCCAGGAAGCCGCAGCGCAGGGCAAGACGCTGTCACAGCACTATTGCCATCTCGTGATACATGGTGTGCTACATTTGCTGGGCTTCGACCACGAAAACGATGGCGATGCCCTGGTCATGGAAAATTTGGAACGGGACATATTGGCCGGTTTCGGCTGGCCGGATCCGTACAAATAACTGGTCCCTATAGATGAAGTGAGTTTGGAAGAGCTATGAGCGACATACCTTCTACCCGCGGCGCGGCCGAGGAATCGGGAAAACCGCGCCTGGGGTTCAAGGGCCTGATGCGCCTGTTTCGCAAGAAGGCCAGCAGCGAGAATGCGCTGCGCGACGCGATCGAGGAGCTGATCGAGGAATCCGAAGCCGGCGACGATGGCGAGACGCCGCTCGATTCCAACGAATCCTCGCTGCTGCTCAATGTGCTGAAGCTGGGCGATCTCACCGCCTATGACGTGATGGTGCCGCGCGCCGACATCAAGGCGGCGTCGGAGAATATCGACCTTAAGGGCCTCATCCAGATGGTGCGCGAGTTTGGTCATTCGCGCCTGCCCATCTACCGCGAAGATCTCGACGATATCGTCGGCATCGTCCATGCAAAGGACGTGCTGACCTTCTTCCCGGATCCCGACAAATTCCAGCTGAAGAAGATCCTGCGCGAACCGATGTTCATTTCGCCCTCGATCCCGGTGCTCGACCTGTTGCTGCAGATGCGCCATGGCCGCGCCCATATGGCGCTGGTGGTGGATGAGTATGGCGGCATCGACGGGCTGGTCACGATCGAGGATCTGGTCGAAGAGATCATCGGCGAGATCGAGGACGAGCATGACGTGGTGAAGGGCCCGCATTTGGTGCAGCGCCCGGACGGCACGCTGCTTGCCGATGCCAGGACCACCATCGAAACCTTCGAAGACAAGGTCGGCCCGGTGCTGACCGACGAAGAACGCGAAGCCGATATCGACACGCTGGGCGGGTTGGTCATGTCCCTGACCGACCGCGTGCCCTTGCGCGGCGAATTGGTGACGCATGCCTCCGGCATCGCTTTTGAAGTGCTGGATGCCGATCCCAGGCGCATCAAGCGCCTGCGCGTGCGCAACATTCCGGACGCCAGCAAAACCCAAGAAAAGCCGGCAACGAAGGACTGACCATCATGCCCTTTATGGTGCGGCTCAACGCGTGGGTTGGCGCGCTTTCCGGCTGGCGCCGGCGCGGCTTTGCGATCCTGCTTGGCGCCATTTCGGCCCTGGCCTTTGCGCCGGTGCATTTCGTCCCGGCCATGGCGGTCGCGCTCGTCGGCCTTTACTGGCTGGTGCAGGCAGCACCCACGCGGCGCCGGGCGTTCAATGTCGCCTGGTTCTGGGCCTTCGGCCATTTCGCCGCCGGCAATTTCTGGATCGCCAATTCCTTCTTCCTCGACATGGTGCGGTTCGGCTGGATGGTGCCGCCGGTGATCGGCGGCCTCGCCGCCTTCCTGGCACTCTATCCCGCCTTGGCCGGCATGGTGATCTGGCGGAAGGGCGATCTTGGCCCGGCACGCATCATCGCCTTTGCAGGCTTGTGGGTGATCGGCGAATGGCTGCGGGGCCATGTGTTCACGGGCTATGCCTGGAACCTTGTCGCCTATGTTTGGGACGTCAGCCCGGCGATGATGCAATCGGCCTCGCTCTGGGGCAGCTGGGGCTTGGGCGTCTTTACCGTCGTGATCTTCACCCTGCCCGCCAGTTTGGGCAGTGCCGATCTCCGTCTCATGCGCCACGCGCGGTCGGCAACCTTGTTGGCCGTGGCCTTGCTGGCAGCTCTTTGGGCCGGCGGCATCTGGCGCCTGTCCGGCGACGCCGGCGGCCATGTGCCCGGTGTCAAACTGCGCATCGTTCAGGCCAATGTCAGCCAGGCTGAAAAGCTCAAGGGCGGGTTCGCCGCCCAGCATTTCGAAAAGCACCTGGCGCTCACCCGTGACACGCCGGGACTCGAGCAGATCACCCATGTGATCTGGCCCGAATCGGCCGTGAGCTTCCTGCTCGACCGGGATCCCGCACTGCGACAGAAGATCGCAGGCATTATTCCGCAAAATGGCGCGCTTTTGACCGGTACAATCCGTGGTTGGCCCCAGACCGGCGATCTTGAGCAGATCTGGAATTCGCTGGTGGTCATGGATGCGACCGGCGAGATCCGCGCCCAGGCCGACAAGGCCCATCTGGTGCCGCTCGGCGAATATGTCCCGATGCGTAAACTATTCCCATTCATCAGCAAGCTGACGCCGGGTGCCATGGATTTCTCGGCAGCCCCTGGTCCGGCAACGATTTCCGTCCCCGGCGCCCCGGATGTCGGACCGTCGATCTGCTACGAAGTGATCTTTCCCCACGCCGTTGTTGATGAAAATCATCGTCCTGCGTGGCTGGTCAACATCACCAACGATGGTTGGTTCGGCAAGTCGCCGGGGCCTTATCAGCACTTCACGTCCGCCAGGTTCCGCGCCGTCGAGGAAGGCATTCCTCTGATACGTGCGGCCAACACCGGCATTTCCGGTGTCATCGACGCCTATGGACGCATCGAGACACAATCGACCCTCGGCGAAATTGCCGTCATCGACGCGGAACTTCCGGTTGCATTGCCTGTTACAGCCTTTGCGCGTTTCGGTCCCTGGGTACCCGGCATGCTCGTGCTTGTTACACTCATTCCTATGGCCTTGCGGCGACGATCTGCGTAAGATGTGTTAGAAATTCATCCAGTAGTTGAGAGTGATTCTAATCCCTATCCATAAGGCTGGACGAAGCGATTGACCGACCTTGTGGCGTATGACAAGACAATCTCGTCAGTATGACGGCCAATAAGACGAATTGCTGGTGATCCGGTGTTTTCTACCCTCGAATGTAGGGGCGAATACACGGGATCATGGGACAAGCCGACCGGAGTTCGACCTTGGCAACGGCGATAAAATCGCCATGAGATTCATGCGATAAATAGCCAATTGCTGATCGCCCGAAAGCTGGATCGCGAGGAGTGAGAGAGAGATGGCAAAAGCTACCAAACAAGCAAGTTCCCCTAAGGGACGTAAATCATCTGGCCGCATGGCCAGCAAAGGATTCCCGAATCCGATCGACGTGCATGTCGGCCAGCGCATCCGCCTGCGCCGCACCTTGCTCGGCATGAGCCAGGAAAAGCTCGGCGAAGCGATCGGCCTGACGTTCCAGCAGGTTCAGAAATATGAGCGCGGTGCCAACCGCGTCGGTTCCAGCCGGCTCTTTGACCTGGGCCGCGTGCTCGATGTGCCCATTTCATATTTCTTCGAGGACATGCCCAATTCCGTGCAGGAAAAGAGCCCGTCAAAACTGATGGGAGTGGCAACACCGGCACCGGTCGATTACGAACCCGACCCGATGGCCAAGCGCGAGACCCTGGAACTGGTCCGCGCCTATTACAAGATTCCCCATGCCTCGGTCCGCAAGCGCATCTTCGAGCTGACCAAGTCCCTGGCCAAGAGTTCCCTGGTCGACGAAGACTAGGGCTGAGGCCAGCCCCAGGAACGGGCCCGAATAGGCCATTTTCCGGCCCTTTCCAGCCGCCAGCCTGGGGTTTGCCGCAACTAAAACCCGCTTGACCCAGGAATCCCGGTCAACCATGATCCCGGCCGCGCCGCGGCCGGGATTTTTGCTGTCCGAATCCAGGGGATAAACGCCCCTCCTCGAACACCTCCCTCCCGCCTCAGCACCGTGAACTTGTCGAACCTTTTTTGAGCGGGAATCCTGCCAGTGTCGAAATCCAACTATCTGTTCACCAGCGAAAGCGTGTCCGAAGGCCATCCCGACAAGGTCTGCGACCGTATTTCCGACAGCATCGTCGATCTTTACCTCGGCGCCGAGCCCGAGGCGCGCGTCGCCTGCGAAACGCTGGCCACCACCAACAAAGTGGTCCTGGCCGGCGAAGTCCGCGGCCCCGCTTCGATCACCCATGAAAAGCTGATCGAAACCGCCCGCCGCGCCATCAAGGAGATCGGCTACGAGCAGGAAGGCTTCCATTGGAAGACCGCCAGCATCGATTGCTATGTGCATTCGCAGTCGGCCGACATTGCCCAGGGCGTCGATTCCGCCGGCAACAAGGATGAAGGTGCGGGCGACCAGGGCATCATGTTCGGTTATGCCTGCAAGGAGACGCCGGTCCTGATGCCGGCACCGCTGCAATATGCCCACCAGATTTTGAAGCTGATGGCGGACGACCGCCACAGCGGCAAGGTCAAGGGCTTTGGCCCGGACGCCAAGAGCCAGGTGACCCTGCATTATGAAAACGGCAAGCCGGTCAAGGCGACCTCTGTCGTCGTCTCGACCCAGCACAGCGCCGACCTCGACCAGGCCCAGGTCCGTGACCTGGTGCGCCCCTATGTCGAGCAGGTCCTGCCCAAGGGCTGGTTCCCGAAGGAAGATGAATTCTACGTCAACCCGACCGGCAAGTTCGTGATCGGCGGCCCCGATGGCGATGCCGGCCTCACCGGCCGCAAGATCATCGTCGACACCTACGGCGGTGCGGCCCCCCATGGCGGCGGCGCCTTCAGCGGCAAGGACCCGACCAAGGTCGACCGTTCGGCAGCCTACGCCGCGCGCTATCTCGCCAAGAACGTGGTGGCCGCGGGCTTTGCCGAAAAATGCGCCATCCAGGTCGCCTATGCGATCGGCGTTTCGAAGCCGCTCTCGGTCTATGTCAACACCTACGGCACCGGCACGGTCAATGAAGAGAAGCTGGTAACGGTGCTGGGCGAATTGATGGACCTCAGCCCCCGCGGCATCCGCAAGCATCTTGGCCTCAACAAGCCGATCTATGCGCGCACCTCCTCCTACGGTCATTTCGGCCGCGAGCCGGAAGCCGATGGTGGCTTCTCATGGGAGAAGCTGGATCTCGTCGCCGGCCTGCAAGCCGCCTTCTGATCAGAGAAGCTTGATGTCTGAAAAGCCCGCCCCGGCGCCGGGAGGATTCCCGGGCAGGAGATCGATCCCGCTTCTTTGTTCGTGCCGGCGCTGCAGCAGCATTGGCTGGAGATCGGATTCGGTGGCGGCGAGCATCTTGCCGCACAAGCTGCCGCGCATAGAGATGTGGGGCTTATCGGCTGCGAGATTTTCCTCAACGGCATTGCCTCAGCCCTCTCGCATATCGAAGCAGAGGCGCTGGAGAATGTACGCATCTATCCCGAAGATGTGCGGGATCTGCTGCCGGTCTTGAAGGGTGGGACGTTTGACAAGATCTTCCTGCTGTTCCCGGACCCCTGGCACAAGGTGCGCCACGCGAACCGGCGTTTCGTCAACCAGGCCAATCTCGACATCGTCGCCAATTTGCTGAAACCCGGCGGCGAATTCCGCATCGGCAGCGACGATCCCACCTATATCGGCTGGGCCTTGGCCCACACCACGCGGCACCCTGCGTTCAAATGGCTGGCGAGCAAGAGCAGCGACTGGCTGGTGCGCCCCGACGATTGGCCACCCTCGCGCTATGAGCAAAAGGCCATCCGCCAAGGCCGCGTGCCGCATTACTTCAGGTTCAAGCGGGTTTAATCATCACGAAAAAAAAGCACTTGTCGCTGTTCTCTTTTTGTACCATGCTCTTCATAGGCGTAATACTCTATGCGGGAGCATCCAGTGGGAGAAAGCGAGCAAGCAGCGAAAAAGGAAGAGGCACGCGAGGCCTTCGGCGAGGGGCTCGCGCATTTCAACGGCTGGCGTAGCAGGGAGCATTCTCCCAGCAAGGCCGTGGAATTGATGGAGCGCGCGGCAGAACTCGGTTCAACCGAGGCCATGGTGCATTTGGGCCAGTGGTACCTGTCGGATGCCCTCGGTGCACCAAGCCGCAGCCGGGCCAAAGCATGGTTTCAAAGAGCGGCCGAGGCCGATGATGGCGACGGCCAATTTGAACTCGGCATGCTTGCCGAAGAAGACGGCGATTTTGCCGAGGCTGCACGGCAATATCAAATGGCGCTCGACGGCAAACATGATGAAGGCGCCTGCGGCCTGGCGAGACTGATGCTCGAAGGAAATGGCGTGTCACAGGATATCGCGCAGGCACTTGAGATACTCGAACTCGCCAGCAGCGAATACGATAGCGCCGAAGCAAGCTATTTGCTCGGCGTCCTATACGATGAAGGCAAGCTCGTCGAACAGGACCGGGAGCGGGCCGGCGGTGAATTCTTCATCGCCGCCGAGCTGGGTCACGTTCTAGCGCAGATGCGCTATGGCGAAAGCGCAGAGGCTGGTTGCGGTGATCCAGATGCACCGTTCGATGCCTATGTCTGGACACATGCCGCTCTCGAACATCTGCCGGTGGAGATCAAAGCCCGTGCCGAGGCCACCCTTGCGCGCATCGCGTCCACCATGACACCGGAAGTTCGAGCACTGGCCGACGCAGAAGCGATTAAAATGCGCTTCAGCGGAGTCTTGCCGATCCGTCCGGCATTGCGTGTTTAATTGGCCGAACGCAGCGAGCAATGCACTATGGAAAGCGACGGGCCGACAGATGCCGATAAGCAATTCAATTTAGGGCGGAATCTGCTCTACGGCTATGTCGGTGAGCCGGATGTGGCCAGAGGATGCTACTGGCTGGAGAAGGCCGCGGCACAGAACCATGCCAAAGCCCTCGCGCATTTAGGAAGCTTGTATCTTTACGGCCATCATTGCCCCGCCGATCCGCCGCGTGGATTGGAGCTTCTCCGGCGCTCCCTGGAGGCCGGGAACGTGGAGGCGCTGAATATGCTCGGCTCGTTCTATCTGGAGGAAAACTGCCCGATGACTTACGACAAGGCGAAGGGCGCCGATTACTTTCGTCAGGCAGCGGAGGCCGGTAACTATTCCGGCTTGTTCAATTACGGACTATGGAACGAGTTGGAGGGAAACTCCGCCGAGGCCGTGAAATGGTTCCGGCTGGCCGTCGAGCAGAAACATTCTACGGCACGCTATCGGCTGGCCGGCCTTCTCGCCGATGGCAAAGGCGTCGCACAGGATATCGACGAGGCGTGCGAGCTTTATATGTATGCCGGCGGTGAGCAGCAATATCCGCTGGGCTATTTTGGCTATGCCCGATTGCATGACGACCCGAAATACGGGCGCCAGGATTTAGCCGAGGCTGCCGGCTTCTACTTTTTGGCGGCTGACAAGGGCGTGGCCGAAGCCCAACTGCGCTATGCCGAACTTGCCGACCTCGGCTATGGCGATCCGAAGAACAAGTACGACGCCCATGTGTGGACGCGCGTCGCGATGGAACATCTTCCGGAAAATGAGATGCCGCGCGCCGAGGCCAACTTGGCGCGCATAAAAAAGAAACTGGGCTTTTGGCGATTGCGGCCTGCAGATAGGGAAGCTGCAAAGATCATCGCGTTCTTGAAGCCGTACGGCAGGTGCTGACGAGACGCGAAGACGGGGTCGTTACGCAGCGGCCTTCCACTCAATACCCTTCGGCGAGGGCGTGAAGATTTCGACGCCTGTGTCGGTGACGCCCACGGAGTGTTCGAACTGCGCGGAGAGGGACTGATCTCGCGTCACGGTGGTCCAGCCATCGCCGAGGATTTTGACGTCGGCCTTGCCGGCGTTGAGCATCGGTTCGATGGTGAAGATCATGCCGGGTTCCAGCACCACGCCGGTGCCGGGCTTGCCGTAATGCAGGACCTGCGGGGCGTCGTGGAAGATACGCCCCACGCCATGGCCGCAGAAATCCTCGACCACCGAGAGGCGGTTCTTGTGGGCCAGGGTCTCGATGGCGTTGCCGACATCGCCCAGCGTGTGGCCGGGCTTCACCTGGGCAATGCCTGCCATCAGCGATTGATAGGTGATGTCACAGAGACGCCGCGCCTTCACGCTGGCTTGGCCTGCAATGAACATGCGGGATGAATCGCCATGCCAGCCATCGACCAGGGGTGTCACGTCGATGTTGAGGATGTCGCCATCCATGAGGATCTTCTTGTCCGAGGGGATGCCGTGGGTCACGACGTGATTGACCGAGATGCAGCTGGCGTGCTGGTAGCCCTTATAGCCGATGGTGGCCGGCACGCTGCCATGGTCGCGCATGAAGGTTTCGCAGAGCTTGTCGAGCGCTCCGGTGCTGATGCCGGGCCGCACATGATCGGCAATGAAGTCGAGCGTCTGGGCGGCAAGCTTGCCGGCACGGCGCATGCCCTCGAACCCCTCGGCATCGTGGAGCGGGATGGGGCGGTTGTTCATGTCGCGCTGGGCGGAGAATCTGGTCATGAGGCTTCTTTAAAACTGAAACGGGCGGAGGTCAAATGGAGGTGGGGTTTGGTACTGCCGGGCGATCTCGTCCCCTCTCCCCTCGCGGGAGAGGGCTAGGGTGAGGGGGTGCTGGCGTTCAGTCTCGTCGTCCCACCCCCTCACCCCGACCCTCTCC
>NZ_JBFUDM010000008.1:0-237930 GCF_056404715.1 Dongia sp. P2_B8
CTTACTCGACGATCTTGGCGACGACGCCGGCGCCGACGGTGCGACCGCCTTCGCGGATGGCGAAGCGCAGACCTTCATCCATGGCGATCGGGGCGATCAGGTTGACCACCATCGCGATGTTGTCGCCGGGCATCACCATTTCGGTGCCTTCCGGCAATTCCACCGTGCCCGTCACGTCCGTCGTGCGGAAGTAAAACTGCGGGCGATAGTTGGAGAAGAACGGCGTGTGACGGCCACCCTCTTCCTTGGTCAGAATGTAGGCTTCCGCCTTGAACTTGGTGTGCGGGGTGATCGAACCGGGCTTCGCCAGAACCTGGCCGCGCTCGACGTCCTCGCGCTTGGTGCCGCGCAGCAGCGCACCGATATTGTCACCGGCTTCACCGCTGTCCAGCAGCTTGCGGAACATTTCAACGCCGGTCACCGTCGTCTTCACCGTCGGCTTCAGGCCGACGATCTCGACTTCCTCACCGACCTTCACGATGCCGCGCTCGACGCGACCCGTCACCACCGTGCCACGACCYGAGATCGAGAACACGTCTTCGACCGGCATCAGGAACGGACGGTCCTTGGCGCGTTCCGGCTGCGGGATCGAGGCRTCGACCGCCTCCATCAGCTTCAGGATCGCRTCATGGCCCAGCTCCGGGCTCTTGTTCTCAAGCGCCATCAGCGCCGAACCGCGGATGATCGGAATCGTCTCACCCGGGAAYTCGTACTTCGTCAGCAACTCGCGGACTTCCAGCTCAACCAGGTCGAGGAGCTCAGGGTCGTCCACCATGTCGCACTTGTTCATGAACACGACCAGTGCCGGCACGCCGACCTGACGCGCCAGCAGGATGTGCTCGCGGGTCTGCGGCATCGGGCCGTCGGCCGCCGACACCACCAGGATGCCGCCGTCCATCTGCGCCGCACCCGTGATCATGTTCTTCACGTAATCGGCATGGCCCGGGCAATCAACGTGCGCGTAGTGGCGGTTCTTCGTCTCATACTCAACGTGCGCCGTCGAAATCGTGATGCCACGAGCCCGCTCTTCCGGCGCCTTGTCGATCTGGTCATAGGCCGTGAACGTCGCACCGCCCGTCTCCGCCAGAACCTTCGTGATCGCCGCCGTCAGCGACGTCTTGCCGTGGTCAACGTGGCCAATCGTGCCAACGTTGCAGTGCGGCTTGTTACGCTCAAATTTAGCCTTCGCCATACACGGGCGTTGCCGCGGCTGTCCATGCCCTGGACCTGGCCACGACGAGAATTCAGATCGCCGATGACGTCGCCCATGTAATCCTCGGGCGTCACCACTTCGACCTTCATCATCGGCTCGAGCAGCTTCGGACCAGCCTTCGGAATACCTTCGCGGAAGCAAGCGCGCGCCGCGATGTCGAAGGTCAGCACGTTCGAGTCAACGTCATGATAGGCGCCGTCGATCAAGGTCGCCTTGAAGTCGATCAGCGGGAAGCCAGCGATGACGCCGGTTTCCTTGGCGAGCTTCAGGCCTTTTTCGACACCCGGCACATATTCGCGCGGCACCGAACCACCGACCACCGAGTTCTCGAACACGAAACCGGCGCCAGCTTCCAGCGGCTCGAAGCGGATCTTCACACGGGCGAACTGGCCCGAACCACCGGTCTGCTTCTTGTGTGTGTAGTCCTGCTCGACCTTCTTGGTGATGCTCTCGCGATACGCCACCTGCGGCGCACCGACGTTGGCTTCAACCTTGAATTCACGACGCATACGATCGACGAGGATTTCGAGATGGAGTTCGCCCATCCCTTTGATGATCGTCTGGCCGCTTTCCGGGTCGGAATTGACACGGAAGCTCGGATCTTCCTGCGCGAGGCGGTTCAATGCCACGCCCATCTTTTCCTGATCGGCCTTTGATTTCGGCTCCACCGCGACTTCGATGACCGGCTCCGGGAATTCCATGCGCTCGAGAATGATCGGGTGCGCGGGATCGCAGAGCGTATCGCCGGTGGTGGTGTTCTTCAGACCGCAGAGGGCGACAATGTCGCCGGCGCGGGCTTCCTTGATGTCTTCGCGGCTGTTGGCATGCATCAGGAGCATGCGGCCGACACGCTCTTTCTCTTCCTTCACCGTGTTCAAGACGGTGGTGGCCGAGTTGAGGATACCGGAATAGATGCGCACGAAGGTGATCGAACCCACGAACGGGTCGGTCATGATCTTGAAGGCGAGGCCGGAGAAGGCTTCTTCATCCGAGCTCTTGCGGGTCAGCTCGGCATCGCTGTCGACGGCAACGCCCTTCATGTCCGGCACGTCCAGCGGTGACGGCAGGAAGTCGACGACGGCGTCCAGCATCGGCTGCACGCCCTTGTTCTTGAAGGCGGAACCGCACAGTACCGGCACGAAATTGCCGTTGTTGGTGCCCTTGCGGATGAGCTTCTTCAGCGTATCAACATCCGGCTGCTTGCCGTCGAGATAGGCCTGCATGACCTGGTCGTCGAGCTCGACGCACATCTCGACGAGACGGGCGTGATATTCTTCGGCCTTTTCCTTCATGTCGGCAGGAATATCGCCAACCGTGAATTCGGCACCGAGGCTTTCATCCTTCCAGATGAGGCCCTTCATGGCGACGAGATCGACCAGGCCGGCAAATTCGCTTTCCGATCCGATCGGCAGATGAATGACCAGCGGCTTCGCACCCAGGCGGTCGACGATCATGTCGACGCAGCGGTAGAAGTCGGCACCGATGCGGTCCATCTTGTTGACGAAGCAGATGCGCGGCACACCGTACTTGTCGGCCTGGCGCCACACCGTCTCCGACTGCGGCTCAACGCCAGCAACCGAATCGAACACCGTCACGGCACCGTCGAGCACGCGCAAGGAACGTTCGACTTCGATGGTGAAGTCGACGTGGCCCGGGGTATCGATGATGTTGATGCGATGGTCGTTCCAGAAGCAGGTCGTGGCAGCCGACGTAATCGTGATGCCGCGCTCTTGCTCTTGCTCCATCCAGTCCATCGTCGCCGTGCCTTCATGCACTTCGCCGATCTTGTAGGACTTGCCGGTGTAATAAAGGATGCGCTCGGTCGTGGTGGTCTTGCCGGCATCGATGTGGGCCATGATGCCGATATTGCGGTATCGCTCGAGCGGAGTGGTGCGCGCCATGATCTTAGGTCCTTCCGCCCTTACCAGCGATAATGCGAGAAGGCCTTGTTGGCCTCCGCCATGCGGTGGGTGTCTTCGCGCTTCTTCACCGAGGCGCCGCGATTGTTGGCGGCGTCGAGGATTTCGGCAGCGAGGCGGTCGGTCATGGTCTGCTCAGAGCGACCACGGGCAACCGTGATGATCCAGCGAATGGCCAGCGCCTGGGCGCGGTCCGGGCGAACCTCGACCGGCACCTGATAGGTGGCACCACCGACGCGACGCGAACGCACTTCCAGGTGCGGCTTCACGTTGGTGAGGGCTTCGTGGAACAACTTGATGGGATCGCCCTTGGACTTCTTCTCGACGCTTGAGAGAGCACCATAGACGATCGTTTCTGCCGTCGACTTCTTGCCGGCATACATAAGGCTGTTCATGAACTTGGTGAGCACGATGTCACCGAATTTGGCATCCGGCAGAACTTCGCGCTTTTCAGCTGCGTGACGACGCGACATCTCGTGATCTCCTTACTTCGGCCGCTTGGCGCCGTATTTCGAACGACGCTGCTTGCGGTCCTTCACGCCCTGGGTATCGAGCGTGCCGCGGATGATGTGATAGCGAACGCCGGGCAAATCCTTTACGCGGCCACCACGGATCATGACGACCGAGTGCTCCTGCAGGTTATGGCCTTCGCCCGGGATATATGAGGTGACTTCGAAGCCGTTGGTCAGCCGCACGCGCGCGACCTTACGCAGCGCTGAGTTCGGCTTCTTCGGCGTCGTGGTGTAGACGCGGGTGCACACGCCACGCTTCTGCGGGCTCGCTTCAAGCGCCGGCACCTTGTTGCGGGCCTTCAACGGCTCGCGGCCCTGGCGGATCAGCTGGTTAATGGTCGGCATTAGTTCTTCCTCACCTCGTTGCGCGTCCGGGCCGAGCCCATTGGCGCAGATTTGCGACATGCAAATGTTGCCATATGCAAAAGCGACCTCATCGAAGGCCGACGCTTTCGCGTCTCGATGCGGTCGAAAAAACGCCAGATTGCTCATGCTCAGAGGCAGAGGAGCCCTATGTCGCTTCAGATGCTTAAGTCGGGACAGCGTCTAGACTGAAGGGCGCTTCCGCGCCGGGTCATCTACCACCAGCCCCCTTAAAGGCGGGCGGAATATATTGATTCGATATCCCGGGGTCAAGCAGAAGAATCCGGGGTGAAATCGACATTTTTCAAGGGCTTAACCTGGATGCAGCACCGCACGCATGGCTACCATACGATGGGGGCGTAGGGGTCTTCCACCCCTATGCATAGACCGACCCGGTGTTTCCAATCCGGCCGACCCCACAAATGGGTACTTTAATTACCTAAAATACTATCGATCTCGAGGCAACCGGAGTCGAAGCAGCTTGTCACCGAGAAGGCTGGGGGCCTAGCCTCCTCATGCCCGCTCAAAGATAGTCCCAGAGATAGTTGGGAGATAGCCGGGGAGCCCGGATGCGCAAAGCGATCCAGATCCCATGTTACCGGGTCTTCTTCTGCCTGGTGTTCGGCGCTTGGCTGGCCGGCTGGGCACCTTGCCCGGCCGAAGCGGCGCCCCGTGTCGCCCTGATCATCGGCAATGGCGGCTATGGCGAGGCAATCGGCAAGCTTGCAAACCCGACCCACGATGCTGAACTGGTCGCCCAGGCCCTGGCCGAGGTAGGCTTCGATGTCACGACCGTGCTCGACGCTGATCAAAAGGGCATGAAGCGCGCCATTTCCGAATTCGGGAAGCGGCTGGTCGCTGCCGGGCCCGAGGCCACCGGCCTTTTTTATTATGCCGGACATGGCGTGCAGATCAGCGGTACCAATTATCTCATTCCCCTCGATGCCAAGATCGACAGTGAAGCCGATGCGGACATGGAAGCGGTCGATGCCGGCTGGGTCCTCAGGCAGATGGAGTTTGCCGGCAATCGTGTGAATGTCGTGATCCTGGATGCCTGCCGCAACAATCCGCTGTCACGCGGTTTTCGCTCTGCAACCAACGGCCTAGCGCGCATGGATGCACCGAAGGGGAGCTTCATCGCCTATTCGACGGCGCCTGGCGAGGTGGCGCTCGACGGCAGCGACGGCAATAGCCCCTATGCGACCGCTTTGGCAAAGGCCATCGCCGGCAAAGCGACGCCGATCGAAGAAATGTTCCGGAATGTGCGGGTCGATGTGATGGCAGCAACGGGCGAAAACCAGATTCCGTGGGATTCTTCGTCGCTTACTGGGGCCTTCTATTTTCGCGAAGCTATTGTGCCGGCAGAACCCGGCGCGGCGACCGCGGCTCCTGCGCCGGCAATCGTCGCCGAAACAACCGACAGCGCGACACGCAGCCAGATGGGTCAAGGGCTCCCGCCTGCCGGCACTGTCTTTCGCGACTGCCCGGATTGCCCTGACATGGTGGTGATCCCTGCCGGCCGCTTTGTCATGGGCGCACCCAAAGAAGATGAAGACCGGCATCAGGATGAAGCACCAATCCATAAGGTCGCGATCGGCACACCCTTCGCCCTCGCCACCACGGAAGTGACGCGCGACCAGTTTGCCGCCTTCGCTGAAGATACCGGCCACGATATGGATGACGGTGATTGCTATCTGGCCGATGACAAAGGCGGTCACAGCGATGACAAAGCGAACTGGCTGGCACCCGGCTTCGCCCAGACCGGCAGCGAACCCGCCGTCTGCGTGAGCTGGCGCGACGCCGAGGCTTATGCCGCATGGCTAAGCGATCGCACCGGGCAGAATTATCGTCTGCCCACGGAGGCGGAATGGGAATATGCCGCCCGCGCCGGCCGGCGCGGTTTCTTCCCCTGGGACGAGGACAGCGATGACGATGCCTGTCGCATCGGCAACAGCTTCGACAAACAAGGCCTGACGCATTTCCCTGCTCAGGAACCTTCACCCTGCGATGATGGCGTGATTTTCACGGCGCCCGTCGGCAGTTATCAGCCCAACCGCTTCAAGCTGTTCGACATGGCGGGAAATGTCTGGGAATGGGTCGAGGATTGCTACCGGCCCAACTACAAGAATGCACCTTCGGACGGCAGCGCTGTCATCAGCGATTCCTGTGCAGAACATGCGGCACGCGGCGGCAGCTGGATTGACGGGCAATGGGATTTTCGCTTTGCCCGTCGCTACAATGTCGATGGCTGGGGTCGCGAAAATATCCTGGGCTTCCGCTTGGCGCGTGATCTCTAAATCCCGTGGAGTGGCCGCCCGACAATCTGCGATCGGCGCCAACCCCAGCGCGTGCGCCAATCGACGGTCCGGCCGGATAATCATCCAGTTCGTCTGGCAATCTTCATTTTTAGATATCGTTAACCGGAACTGTTTCATTCTGGAGAGGCGACCGGCCGAAAGGTGCCGCGGCTCCAAAATCTAGCGTACATCAGTAGAGAGACGGATGCGCATGGCGACGAACTTCCAACTACCTATGGAGCTCAGCCGCAAATGCCGGATGCACCGGGTGACGGCACGCGGCCAGACGGGACCGCTGCTGGTCCTGATGCATGGTTTCGGCACGGACCAGGATATCTGGCGCCGCGTCCTGCCCGGCCTCATCGATCGCTTTCGCATCATCACCTACGATCTTGCGGGTGCCGGACCCAATGCTGGCATGACGTTCGACCCGCTGCGTTATGCCGATATCGAAGCCCATGCCGACGATCTGCTGCTCATCCTGGACGAACTTGGAATCGAGCGCTGCTACTATGTCGGGGCATCGCTGGGGGCCATGATCGGCGCCTTGGCGGCGATCGAGCAACCGAATCTGTTCCGACGGTTGGTCATGTTGGGTGGTTCACCCCGCTATCTCAATGACGACGGATATGTCGGTGGTTTCGATCAACCCTCGATCGACGGTCTCTATCGGGCCATGAGCAGCAACTATCATGAATGGGTGTCGGGCTTTGCGCCTCTGGTCGTGCGCGGTGGCAACGATGGGGTCCGGGAGTTTGCTGAAAGCCTGATGGCGCTGCGGCCGGACATGGCGCTGTGCATGGCCAAGTCCATTTTCCAGTCCGACCTCAGGGATCGCATGCCCCTCATCAAGGTGCCGACCACGATCCTGCAAATGCAAAGCGATATCGCCGTACCTCTGGATGTTGGTCAATACCTGCATGCCCATATTGCCGGATCGACTCTGGAGGTCATTGCAGCGGAGGGTCATTTTCCGCATATTTCCGGACCTGCCGTCGTCATCGACGCCGTGCGCCGACATCTGCAGGAGACCTAGAATCTGATGGTTGTGTCGGCTGCTGACCGCGCTCAAATCGATAACATTCACTCGCTCTTAGGCCTTTTAGGCCGCGAGAGCGGGGCTAGTGGTGTTGCCTTGCTCGGCTTCGAGACGAGTGGCGAATCCGTATTGGTCCTCGGCTGCGAACCGCAAAGCCTGGCCGGCCGGCGCATTACGGTCAGTGACCGCTTCATCCAGATCGCTGATCGCGGTGTCATCGGCAGCGAAGAAATCATCATGCCGACCACTTTCACCCGCTGGCTGGGACAACGGCCTCGCCATGTTGCGCTGCAGACCTTGCAATTTCCCGCGTTCACCGGCTACCTGCTATTCTGCTGGCAGGAGGATCTACGTAGCGACCTGCCCCTTGCGCGCATCATGGCCGGTGCCAACAGCCTGTTGCCGCCCTTGCTTGAGCGGCATCTGGCGACGCTTGAGCAGCGCCGCCTCGCCGACCAGTTCAATGCGATCATGAGCAATGTCGGGCTCGGCATTGCCTTTACCGATGCCACCGGCCACAGCACCGTCAATCCGGTCGCGGCCAACCTGCTTGACATTCCCAGCGGCTCCGGCGATGCGGCGACTTTGGCTGCTGCCATGCATGAGAAACGCACCCATTGCATCGTGCGGCCTAGCCACGACGTCGAGGGCGGCGGCATGGCCGCGGCGTCCGGCACCAATGCGCAAGGTCCGACTGAATACTGGCTGTTTCCAGCCAAGAAGGAAGATGGTGCCAAAGTTGTCCGCCTGGAAAGCCATGCGGTCGGTGATTTGCAGAATCCCGGCCGCTTCTGGATGTTCACGGATGTGACCCAATTGTGGGACGCAGCCGAACGCATGCAGTCGATCAACAACGAGCTGCAAAGGAACAACACGCGGCTGGCTGCCGAGATCGAGAAGCGCGCCCAGGTCGAGACCGCTTTGCGAGAGCGCGAGGCGGAACTGCAGCGGTACGCCGAAGATCTGGAAATGAGCCGCTCCTCGATCGAACAGCAGGCCCATCATGCCGTTGAGCTGGCCGAGGAGTTGGCGCAGCAAAAGCAGGAACTGGAAGATTCAAAGCGCCAGAGCGACTACCTCGCCAATCACGATCCGCTGACTGGCCTCTTCAACCGCCGCGCCTTTCGCCATCACTTGCAGCAGATGATGGACATTGCTCGCGGCACCAGAGCCCAGGTCGCAGTGCTGTTCATCGACCTCGACAAATTCAAGGCAGTCAACGATACGCTGGGTCACGATGCCGGCGATCAGTTGTTGAAAAAAGTGGCCACCGTGTTAACCGAAGCTCTGCGCGACACGGATCTGCTCGCGCGCTTTGGCGGCGACGAATTTGCCATTGCAACCCGCATTCCTGCGTCCGGTGATCTTGCCAAGATCACGGGCCTCGCCGAGCGCATCCGGCAGAAGCTGCAGATCCCGATGCCGGCACCCACCGGTACCATCGATGTCTGCGGCACGATCGGCATCGGTCTTTACCCGGCAGATGCCGACGACATGGACAATCTGTTCATCCGTGCCGATCAGGCCATGTATGCCGGCAAGAAGGCCGGCCGCAACCGCGTAGTCCTGTTCAAAGACCTGCCGAAGGCACCTGATCAATAAGATGGCTCGAGCGCAGCAAGTGCGCGAAACACGTGGCGCTCTTTTCGCTGGGGTCAAACGTCACACGCTGCGTACGCCGGTCGCGGGCAGTGATATCGACAAGTCCGTGTTGGACCGACAATTCGGTGAGTGCACGAAGCACCAGCGCATGCGCGATGTCAAAGATGCGAGCGAAGCTGCGACTGTCACTGGCAATGCCCAGATGCCTTGCCGCCAGGATACCGGCTGCGAGCGGTGAAAGAGGGGACGACGCCGCCTGCCGAATCGCCGCTACCAGCGACAGGTAATCCGCCTCGGTCACATCCGTGTTCGGACCCTCTGTCACGCTGCTTTCGCCCGCGCCGCAAAGCGCACCAGGACGGATTTGGAGGCTGGCGTATCCGACATATCGCCGGCAGTACCGAGCGGCACCAGCACGTTGAGTTCCGGATAGTAGCCAGCGACGCAACCGCGCGGGATATCATAAGGTACCAGACGGAAATCCGCTGCCACGCGCGGCCTTCCGTCTTCGTGCACGCCGATGACGTCGACGCGGTCGGCAATCTTGGCACCGATGGCCTCGATATCCGCCTTGTTCATGAAGACGACATTGCGTTCACCATAGATGCCGCGATAGCGATCATTCATGCCATAGACGGTCGTGTTGTACTGATCATGGGAGCGGAAGGTCTGCAGCACGAAGATACCCTCGCCCGTCCGCGCCGTCTGGTGTTCGACCGATTCCGGCAAGGCGCCGGCCCAGAAGGTGGCGCGGCCGGTCGGCGTATGCCATGCACGCGCAGCTGCCATATTGGGCAAGTAGAAGCCACGCGGCTTGCGGACGCGGACGTTGTAATCCTCAAAACCTGGAAGGACACGGGCGATGTGATCGCGGATGACGTCGTAATCATCGGCAAGCGCCGCCCAATCGACTTTGGCTGATCCCACTGTCGCTGCCGCCATCCCAGCGACGATGGCGATTTCCGAGCGCAACTCCGGCGAGGCAGGCTCGTTGATGCCGCCGGAGCCATGCACCATGCTCATCGAATCCTCGACCGTCACGATCTGCGAAACGCCTTTGGAGTTAAGATCGATCTCCGTGCGGCCGAGACAAGGCAAAATGAAGCTCACCTCGCCTGGCAGCAGATGCGAATGATTGAGCTTGGTACCGATATGGACGGTAAGTTTCTGGCGTCCCAGGATCTGCGCCACCAGGGCACTGTCCGGCGTCGCACGGGCGAAATTTCCGCCGAGCCCGATGAACGCCTGCGCGCTGCCATCCAGCATGGCACCGATCGCGCCCAGCACATTGTGACCGTTCTCGCGCGGCGGCTCAAAATCGAACTCGTGCGCCAATGCATCCAGGAAGGCTGCTGGCGGCTTCTCATTAATGCCGACGGTGCGATCGCCCTGCACATTGCTATGGCCACGGACAGGGCAGAGGCCTGCGCCGGGACGGCCGAGATTGCCCCGCAGCAGCATGAAATTGGTGATCTCTCGGATTGTGATCACCGAATGCCGATGCTGGGTCACACCCATCGCCCAGGTGCAGATGACGTTCTTGGCGTTGAGATAGATGTCCGCCGCCCACTCGATCTCGGCACGGCTGAGGCCGGACTGGTCCTCGATCTCGGCCCAGGATGTTGCTTCGACGGCAGCGCGGTAGGCGTCGAAATCGGCTGTGTGTTCTCTGAGGAAATCATGGTCAAGCAGGCTCGGCTGACCTGCAGCCAGTGCCACCACATCGGCGGCGAGGGCCGCTTTGCTCATGCCGCGGAATGCCGCCATGTCGCCACCCAGGCGCGGCTGCAGATAGTCGCTGGCGATGGCCGTGCTGCCGCCGCGCAGCATCTGCAATTTGTCCTGCGGGTCGGAGAAGCGCTCCAGTCCCCGTTCGCGGATTGGGTTGAAGACCACGATCCGGGCGCCCCGCATCGCCGCCTTACGCAGGTCGCCCAGCATGCGCGGATGGTTGGTGCCAGGATTCTGCCCGACGACAAAGATGGCATCCGCCTGTTCGAAATCCGCCAGCGTCACCGTCCCCTTACCGACGCCGATCGCCTGGCGCATGGCAACACCACTCGCCTCATGGCACATGTTCGAGCAATCGGGAAAATTATTCGTGCCGTAGAGGCGGACGAACAACTGATAGAGGAAAGCCGCCTCATTGCTGGCACGGCCCGAGGTATAGAACTCGGCGCGATTGGGGTGATCCAGGCTGTTGAGGACACGGCCGATCTCGGCAAAGGCATCGTCCCAGCTGACGCGCAGATAGCGATCGCTGGCTGCGTCATAGCGCAGCGGATGCGTGAGGCGCCCCTGATGCTCAAGGTCGTAATCCGACCATTGCCTTAGCTCGCTCACTTTATGCGCGGCGAAAAAATCTGGCGTGGTGCGCTTGTCGGTGGCTTCCCAGCTGACTGCCTTGACGCCGTTCTCACAGAATTCAAAGGAAGAGCCATGTTCCGGATCGCCCCAGGCGCAGCCCGGGCAATCGAAGCCGTCCGGCTGGTTCGCCTTCAGCATCGTCTTGGCGCCGGTCAACGGCGCACCGCCCGCCAGCAGATGCTTGCCGCAGCTCTTCAGCGCGCCCCAGCCACCTGCGGCCTTGGACTTCTTGCCGATAAATTGCCGACCCATGTGACGCACAGCTCCTTGCCAGCCCCCGATCGGAAACAAGCACGGCCGCCCGCGCGTGCAGGGCACGCGTGTGGTCGACGTTTCCGTCCCATGATGGCTGGAGCTTCGTGAAATGCGGCGAGACAGCGCGGTCTGGCGACCGACTTCAGGATACGCACGCAATGAGCTTGGCTTCTTGTTCTTGCCGATGAATATAGCCCGCCAGCGCGGCGTTCCAAGTCAAATCGCGACACATGCGCACACGATCGCGTCAAAATATGCTCTTGGAACAAGTACTTGATAAGCGGCCGCAACGTCGTGATCAGCGGCGCTTATCAAAGCACTCAAATGGCCCTATCCGAACTTGTTGGCCTTCGGAAAGCCATTGGGCGGCAAGCGGCCGGCCTGGGCACGTTCACCGATCCAATCCTTGAGGTTGCTGTGTGTTTCGGTGCGGATCTTGTCGCCGAGGCGCCAGGTCAACCCTTCGGCCTTGGTATAGACCTTGGCATCCGAGAGACCGCCATCCTTGTACTTCTGCAGCATGACGCCGCGACCGCGGGTCATTTCCGGCACTTCATTGAGCTTGAAGATCAGCAGTTTCCGGTTTTCGCCGATGACCGCCAGCATGTCGCCATCCGCCGGTACGCAGACATTGGCTTCGATCCCCTCCGGCACGCTCAGCACCTGCTTGCCGTTCTTGGTCTGGGCGATGATTTCGTCGGTCGAGACCACGAAGCCGCGCCCGTCATGTGCGGCCACCAGTAGTTTGGCGCCGGGCTTGTGGATCATCATGGCGACGATGTCATGTTCGTTGCCGAGATCGACATAGAGGCGCACAGGCTCGCCATGACCGCGGCCGCCCGGCAGCTTGTCGCACGGAATCGTGTAGAACTTGCCATTGGTGGCAAAGATCACCAGCTTGTCCGTGGTTTCGGCCTGCAGCTGGAACTTCGCCCAATCGCCTTCCTTGAACTTGATCTCGGCGCCTTCGTCGACATGGCCCTTCAGGGCGCGGATCCAGCCCTTGGAGGAACAGACCACGGTAATGGGTTCGCGCTCGATCATGGCTTCCAGCGGAATGACCATGGCCGACGGCGCCTCGCCCAATTCCGTGCGGCGCTTGCCCAGAGCGGTCTTCGGTCCATAGAGCTTTTTCAGCTCCTGGACTTCCGTGCCGATCGCTTCCCATTGCTTGTCATCGGAGGCGAGCAGGCTCTGAAGCGTCTTGCGCTCGGCCGACAATTCCTTGTGCTCGCCCTTGATCTCCATCTCCTCCAGCTTGCGCAAGGCCTTCAAGCGCATGTTGAGGATGGCATCGGTCTGGATGTCGGAAAGCTTCCACTTCTTCATCATGACGGCCTTGGGCTCGTCTTCGAAGCGGATGATGCGGATCACCTCATCGATATTGAGATAGGCGACCAGATAGCCGTCGAGAATTTCCAGGCGCCGCTCGATTTCAGAAAGGCGGAATTTCGAGCGCCGCTGCAAGACCACGCGGCGGTGATCAAGATAGGCCTGAAGGACCTCGCCAAGGCCCATGACGCGCGGTGTCTGGTTGGCGTCGAGCGCGTTCATGTTGAGGCTGAAGCGGGTCTCGAGGTCCGTCTGGCGGAAGAGCTGCTCCATCAGATGCACAGCCTCGATATTCCTGGATTTGGGCGTCAACACCAGCCGGATATCGGTCGTCGACTCGTCGTTGATGTCATCGAGGAACGGCAGCTTCTTGTCCTGCAGCAGCTCGGCGATCTTTTCAATGAGGCGCGACTTCGCCACCTGATAAGGGATCTCGGTAACGACGATCTGATAGCCGCCGCCCTTCAGATCCTCCGTCTGCCACTTGGCGCGCAGGCGGAACGAGCCGCGGCCGGTGCGGTAGGCCTCGACGATGGTCTCGCGCGTTTCACAAAGCAAACCGCCGGTCGGGAAGTCCGGCCCCGGCATCAAATTCACCAGCGTCTCGATGCGAGCATTGGGCGTCTTGAGGAGATGCGCCAGGCAATCGCAGATCTCGGCCACATTGTGCGGCGGGATGCTGGTCGCCATGCCGACCGCGATGCCTTGCGATCCGTTGGCCAGCAGATTGGGGAAGGCCGCCGGCAGCAAGGTCGGTTCCTGATTCTCACCGTCGTAAGATGGGCGGAAATCGACCGTATCCTCATCCATGTTCTGCAGCATCAGGGCCGCGGCTTCGGTCAACCGCGCTTCGGTGTAGCGCATGGCGGCCGGATTATCGCCGTCGATTGACCCGAAATTGCCCTGGCCCTCGACCATCGGATAGCGGACCGCGAAATCCTGTGCCAAACGCACCATTGCATCATAGATCGAGGCATCGCCATGGGGATGGAACTTACCCATGACGTCACCGACCACGCGGGCGGATTTCTTGAAGCCGGATCCCGGATCAAGACGCAATTGCCGCATTGAATAGAGGATCCGCCGGTGCACCGGCTTAAGCCCATCGCGCACATCGGGCAGCGAGCGGGACATGATCGTGGACAAGGCATATGACAGATAGCGCTCGCCCAGGGCCTCGGCGAGGTTGGTCAGCTTGATCTCGCCAACAGGCGGCGGGGTGGTGGCGGCTTTTTTGGCCATGCGGGTGATCTACTTTTCGGCTAGGTCGCGATTCGGGCGCCATCCTAGGCAGCATCGTCCCCGCGTCAAGCCTGCGCCAACGCTTTCTTTTATCATGCGATCAAGATGTTAGAGGAAAGGCCCAGCTCAGGACTGGGAATTACAGCCGATCCAGCATCAGTTGCCGATGCTGTTTGGGATGCGACTCGTGCCCGATACGGAGCGCATCCTGCTCCATCCCGAACACCTCAAAACCTAGCCGATCGTAGAGCTGTTCCGCGGCCGGATTGGGAATGGTCAGGGTCAGTTGGATCTGCCGCATGCCCGCCAAGTTGCGCGCGTAGTCGATGACATCGACCATCAAGGCGGTGGCAACACCCTGGCCCTGCCAGTCAGGCGCCACCGACAGGCCGATCACTTGCCCGATATGCTGGCGCTTGACCCCTGCCTCGCGGCGGAAACCGACGGCACCAATGAGTACGCCCTGCATGTCGAAGGCACCCTGCCAGCGGTTGAGCGGTGTCGGACTGAGCCGCCGTTCGGAGGTCGCCAGCGGCTTCAGCGATTCTTCGCCGGCATCGGCACGGAACAGGGTCGGATAGAGCCGCAGATTGTTGAGCCGGAAGGCGCGGTACTGCGTCGCGTCGGAGGGCAGCAGCAGCCGGAGCGAGAACCCACCATTCGATGGCTTGTCTGGCGCGCGCATCTCTCAGAACCGGTCGATACGGAAGGGCTGCATGTCGAGCCCCGGGTCGCGGCCCGCCGCCAGGTCGGCAATGATCCGCCCGGTGACCGGTCCCAGCGTGAGGCCGATATGGCCGTGACCGAAACCGAAATAGGTATTCTTGAAACGCCCGCCCTGGCTGATCACGGGCACCGAATCCGGCATCGAGGGACGGAAGCCCATCCAATCGCTCCGCCCGGTTTCGTCCATCTCGCCGAACATGCGGCGGCCGTGGATCATCAGCTTTTCGGCCCGCGCATAATTGGGTGCTGCCTCCAGCCCGCCCAGCTCCACCGTGCCGGCAAAACGCAAACCGACGTCGAGCGGGGTGATGGCAAAGGAATGATCGCCGGAATAAAGTGGCATCCGCGGCCGCTTCTGCGCATGTGGCAAGGTCACGTGATAACCACGCTCGGTATCCAGCGGCACCTTGTGGCCAAGCTCGGCACTGAGCTTCTTCGACCAGGCACCAGCCGTTACCGCAACTGCATCGCAGGGGTAAGTCTTGCCACCCGCCCGGACGGCAGTGGGGCCATCCGGCCCAATCTCAAAACCTTCGACCGGCGCCTTCACCAACGTTCCACCCTGTGCCACGAACTGGTTAGCAAGGCGCTGCACCAGCGCAAAATTGTCGGTCACATAGCTGTTTTCCGGATAGTAGACCGCATGGCGATAGATCGGCTGCAGGCTGGGTTCGAACTGGCGGATCTCCTCTTGGCGCAGCACCTGGTATTTGACGCCGCGCCGCGTCTGCAAATCCAGATCCCACTGATAGTTTTTGAATTTCTCTTCACCCTCGAAGACGCCGAGCCAGCCGGTCTCCTTGATCATGAGCGATTGACCGGCGAGGGCCGCCAGTTCCTTATGCGCCGCCAGTGCCTGCACCAGGGCGGACCGTAGGGTGATCGAGATCTGCTCGACCCGCTTTTCACCGCTCGCCGCGATGAAGCGCAAAAGCCAGGGCGCGATCTTTGGCAGATAGGCCCAGCGGATGGCCAGCGGCCCCAGCGGGTCCATCAGCATCTTCGGCACATCCCACAACACGCCGGGCGTCGCCACGGGAATGCAGGATTCGGTGGCGATGACGGCAGCATTGCCCTTGGAGGTTCCTTCGCCCGGATCGCCCCGGTCGATCACGGTCACGCGGTTTCCGTCCTTCTGCAGATAAAGGGCGGTGGAAACGCCAACGATGCCGGCGCCGATAACGATGAAATGACGATTGCCCATGACGGCCCCGAAATACCTGTTCGGGCCGGAGCATGGCGAAGGCAGCAGCGCAAATCAAGGTTGCTGCAACCGGCCGCCGGTGGCGTGCCGTTGCAGCCCGCGCCAAAACGCTTACTTGGCCGGATGCTTTGCCAATCCGGCAACAAGCCCTTTGTGCAGCGTCGCCAGGAAGTCGCGGGCCGCGTCTGGCGTGGTGAGATCGTAATTGGTAAGATCGCTGAGATCGTCGTGATTGGCGGCCAATTGATTGCCCGTGGCATCGATCTGATTGGCCGCCACAGCACGTGCGGCTTCGCCAGCCACCTCATTATATTCTCGGACGGCCCGGTCGAGCCAGTCGGCGTAATATTGATTGGCCGCCACATAGGTCAGGAGCTGGTAAAGCTCCGGAGAATGCCGCTCAAGCGATTGCTCGAATTGCTTAGACATGGACTCGTTTCCTTTTAGCTGGGGGCGAAACGCATCGCGGCCCTCTCTCAATTGTCCGGGTAAGCCGTAAAATAATAGAAACCTCCGCGCCCGTCTTTGCGCAAAAGGATTTTTGCCGAATTTCTCTGCATCACATTTCCTGCCTTGTCGACAGATATGCCGATGGCGGCATTCCCACTGTACGACAATGTCAGCTGGTCGCCACGCGGCGCTTTCAGCCAGTCCAATATCACTTTGCTGTTTTCAGTGATCGAGGTATGGATCACCCGTTCAGCTGTCTCCATATCGGTGAAGGTTGACGAATAGCGAACACGCGGCTCTTCCTGGAATCTGGCCCGCAGCTCTTCTTGCGTCTTGCCGACATGCTTTGAGATGACATGGCCGTCGGCGCCTTCATTCCCCTTGATGGGTCGCTTGAAATACGCCTCGAGCGAAGCCGGGTCAGCCGGATCGAAGTCGGCTGGCCTGAAATCGGGCAGCGCCAAATCCGATGATACCGATCCCGGCTGTGTCTGTTCCGGCATCGCGCCTGCGTCAGTGCGCGAGGCGTCCGCCATATCCTCGGCCTGGCCGGCAGCCTTCGCTTCGACTTTCGCCATGCCTTCAACGGCATTGTCGACGTTCTTGAGGGTGCTCGCGAGGCTTGGCACGAAGGGCAGAAGTCCCATCAAAGTCTTGCCTGCATTGGTCAATGTGCGTGTGCGCGGATCATCGATGTACATCTTTGCATCGCCGGCGAGACCGAGAAGATCGCCGGCGCCAGGAACAAACTGCGGGGCAGATTCAATGAGAGCGCCAACGACACCGGATCTCTCGGTGGCCGCTTCAGTTCGCGCCTTTTCCTCGATCAGATTCCTGTCGTAGGTCGCACCGAAATCGCCGGCACTAAAGAGCGCGTTGCCGGCCGCAGCGATGTTATCGGCATATCCAAGCGTCGCGCCATTGGCGAGCAGACGAACGCCGTCGTCGATATGCTGCAGCACTTCCTGTGGCGACAGATAACCGGCTTCTTTCTGTGCAGCTGCCATATGAGCAAAGCGGCCGATGCCGGGTTTCGTCTGATCAGCGGTTGCGGGTGTCGCCTGTGTTGCCGGCCTTTCGACATCGGCGATGACCGGTGCCTTCTGCTGTGGAGGCTGCGCATTGTCATTGGTTGCTGGCAGCCGTGCCGGCTGCGCGGCCTTCTCGTGCCGCGCGGCGATCACATCCTCGCCAGGCATTTGCGGTCCGGTCAGCTCGGCGGCCTTCACACCTTGGAATGCGCGCCGGCGGTGGTCGCGTACCTCCTGCGGTTCGATCGTCTGCATGTTGGCAAACCGGTATTGCCCGTCGGGACCGCGAAAGATCGGGGCTGTCGGGCCGCCCAGATCGTTCAGCACGAGATCCCGTGTCTTGTCATCGACTGGGCTGCCGCGATGCCAGTCCGTGGCATGGACGCCGTTGCGGTAGGCTTCGACCGCCCAGCGCTGTTCTGCGTCCGGCGAATTGAATTTGAAGGTGCCGTTCTGCCACGTGCCTAGCTGGCTGTCGGCCGACGTCGGCGAACGTTTCGGACTGTTCAAGGGAGGCATGCGATTCACCCCAATTGCCTGGACAAATTTACGTATAACACATAAAGCGTAAGCGTGTCAAGAACAAAATGGGAACTGTAAGCTAGCAACGCTAGCGATTTAGCCTTTCAACCAGGCGATCACGCGCACTCAGGCGTTTTTCAGCTCCGGCGGTTGGTAACAGATGCGCATGCAGGAAATGTCCGGTGAGGCGCAGGCCCTGCGCCAGAGAGGTGGCATCGGCAATGATATCGTCGGCCAGCAGAAAAGCCGGCAAAGGCAGCAGACGTTCGGCATAGCGCCCTGCCCCTTCCTTGCTGACAGCGCGGCCGGTTTTGGGTGAGACGAAGACCAACCCGTCGGTTGCCCCCGTGACGGCACAGCGGCCAAGATCGAGCCCGAAGCCGAGATCTGCGAGAAGCTTCAGCTCCCAGCGCAGATAGAGCCCGCCCCAATCCGGCACGGCCGCCACCAAGCCGGCAATGAGCACGGCAAAATCCTCATAGACATCCTGGTGCGGCTCGCGCTCGGGCAAGGTGGCATCGATGACGCCTGCCGCGGCACTCAGGGCGGTCAGCCGATCCGCATCGTCCATCAAATGGGCGATATGTGCCTCGGTGAGTTCCGCCTGGAAATTGCCAAGCTGTTCGGAGAGCCGCGCCCGCCAGGTGACAGAGAGCGCGTTGCCGGTCTCAAAGGAGGCGCGTTGCTTGCGCGCCGCGCCACCGCGCACCAGGC
This sequence comes from Dongia sp. P2_B8, assembly GCF_056404715.1. Lineage (NCBI taxonomy): Bacteria > Pseudomonadati > Pseudomonadota > Alphaproteobacteria > Rhodospirillales > Dongiaceae > Dongia > Dongia sp. P2_B8. The sequence continues at coordinate 18,789 of NZ_JBFUDM010000008.1, forward strand.
CCATATGCCGGCCATGCTCGCGGGTAAGGCATGAGAGAATGATGTCGCCTTCACCATGGCGACGGGCGGAAAGGACGAAGGCGGTGTCGGTGAAGTCCACCCGTACCTCGGTGTTTCGTCAGCTCTCGAAATCGAGGCCCATTTCGCGGTAGCGCTCGGGATCTTCGGCCCAGCTGCCGCGCACCTTGATGAACAGGAACAGATGCACCTTGCGCTCCAGCATCTGCTCCAGTTCACGCTGTGTGGCTTCGCGCACCGCCTTGATGCGGGCGCCACCCTTGCCAATGACGATAGCCTTCTGGCCTTCCTTGGCCACGAAGACGATCTGCGTGATCTTGACCGAGCCATCCTTGAATTCCTCCCAGCCTTCCGTCTCGACGGTAAGGGCGTAGGGGATTTCATCATGCAACTGGCGGAAGAGATGCTCACGCGTCACTTCGGCAGCGAGGAAGCGCTGCGGCGCGTCGGTGATATGGTCTTCCGGGTAATGGTGCGGACCCTGCGGCATGCGGCGGCAGAGTTCGGCCACCAGATCCTCGACCCCATCACCATTCTCGGCAGAGATCATGAAGGTATCGGTGAAGAGATCGCCTTCCTCATTGCCGAGCGCGTTGATCTCGGCGGTCTTGGCCAGCAGCCGTTCGCGTTCCTTCACCTGGTCGATCTTGTTCAGGACCAGGACAGCCTTGCGCTTATGCTGCTTCAAGCCATCGATGATGCGCCTGGTATCGTCATCGATGCCCTTGCGGCTGGCATCCACCAGGAGGAGGACCTGATCGGCATCCCCCGCCCCACTCCACGCCGCTGCCACCATGGCGCGGTCGAGCCGGCGCTTGGGCGCAAAGATGCCTGGCGTATCGACGAAAATCATCTGTGCGGTGCCGGCGGTGCCTTCCTTCATGACGATGCCCAGCACCTTGGCGCGCGTGGTCTGCACCTTGGGACTGACGATCGATACTTTCTGGCCGACGACGCGGTTGACCAGCGTCGATTTGCCGGCGTTGGGGGCGCCCAGGACTGCGATGAAGCCGCAGCTGGTAACGGAATCGGAACTCATAGCGAGCCTGCTTTCTATAGACGCGCCATCAGGCCGGTCCTCAATTCGGACCAACCTCTACGCTCATATCTTGGACCAGACCCAGCGGTCGCACCAGGGCCAGCAATTGCGTGGCGGCAGCCTGTTCGGCGGCCCGTTTCGAGCGACCGGCGCCACGGGTTGGCGGATGGCCATCGACATGGGCCTCGACCTCGAACACCGGGTCATGGGGCGGGCCTTCGCTGCGGATGACCGTGTAGCGCGGCAAGCTGAGGCCCGCAGCCTGGGCCCATTCCTGCAGCGCTGTCTTCGCATCCTGCGGCGGATTGAGTTCGGCGGACATCATCGGCCGCCAGTGCCGTTCGACAAAAGTCCGCGCGCATTCGATGCCACCATCAAGATAGAGGGCACCGATGATCGCCTCGCAGGCATCGGCGAGCGTCGCCGGATTTTCCCGGCCACCGCTTTCCTCTTCACCCTTGGAGAGGGTGAGGAAGCGGCCAAAGCCGAGATTGAGCGCCACCTGCGCCAACCCATCCTGGCGCACCAGAGCGGCCAAGCGCTTGGCCAGCGCCCCTTCATCTTCCAGCGGGAAGGTCGCAAACAGCATTTCAGCGACAATCAGACCCAGCACGCGGTCGCCAAGGAATTCCAAACGTTGGTTGTCGGCAAGTTTCGCGTCAGCAGCCGCACTCTTGGCCGTGCGGCGCGTGCGCTTCACACGGCCGCGCCCGGTGGCGCTGGGATGCGTGATAGCCGTTTCCAGCAGGTCCGGCTGCGCAAAAGCGTGGCCGACAATCTGCGCCAGTTCGGCGATGGCGCCCTTGGCCACCAATCACTCCACAAGATCGGCGAGGCGCCGCCAGCGGAGGGCTGTCACCCAGGTAATGGGATTGGTCAGCTTCAGCGTATTGTCGTAGGACCAGAACAGCACCTCGGCCGGACCGATCAAATTTTCCGCCGGCACGAAACCGACATTGCCCATCTGCGCCGGGTCGGTGATCCGTGTGTTGGCATCGAATTGCACAAGGCCGTTCATGACGCGGCTGTCGCTCGAACGGTCGCGGTTATCGCCCATCATGAAGTAATGCCCTTCCGGCACGACATAGATGGGGGTGTTGTCGAGATCACCCTGATCGCCGCGCGCCTCGATGATGCGGTGGCTGACGCCGCCCGGCAGGGTTTCGATATATTGCGGCACGGGGGCAGCGACGATGCTGTCAGCATCGACGAAATCCTCGATGCGCTGGCGCTTCACCGGCTGGCCATTGATATAGAGCAGGCCTTCCTTGACCTGGACAGTATCGCCGGGGAGGCCAATGAGGCGCTTGATGAAATCGGTCTGCGGCTCGCCGGGCGGGCGAAACACGATGACATCGCCACGTTCCGGCTTGTCTTCCCAGATGCGGCCCTTGACCGGCACGATGCCCCACGGAAAGGAATAGCGGCTGTAGCCATAGGCTGTCTTCGAGACGAACAGATAGTCGCCGATCAGCAAGGTGGGGATCATCGATCCCGACGGGATGCTGAAGGGTTCGTAGGCGAAGGTGCGGATGACCACGGCGATGACCGCGGCCCACACGATGGTTTTCACGGTCTCAGCGATCTGGCTGGGCTCGGAATCTGTCTTACGCGCCATGGTGGGTATAGCGGCCTTTGGACATGGGATAACACGCCCTTGCGGCGCGCCTTTAGGGCCGGATCAAGCCAGCCAGACCCCTTAAAGTCAAGGCTTTCAGCCCGGCTTTTTGTCGCGGCACGGCGGTTTTTCCAAGCTTTTTCGCTGGTTTAGGCCGTACGGTCGATTTTCAGGGTGCCGGATTGGCCGAAATGATGACGATGGCCTGGGCGAGCGGGAAATCATCGGTGATGGTAAGGTCGATCTGCACCACCATGCCAGGCGGCGTGATCTCCTGCAGGCGCCGGAGCGCGCCATTGGTCAACTTCAGGGTCGGCTTGCCGCTGGGCAGGTTGACCACCCCCATATCCTTCATGAAGACCTGGTCGCGAAAGCCGGTACCGAGCGCCTTCGAGCAGGCCTCCTTGGCGGCAAAGCGCTTGGCATAGGACGCTGCCCGCTGCGCCCGCCGGTCCGATTTCTGCCGCTCCACCTCGGTGAAGACACGCTGGATGAACCGGTCGCCAAAGCGCTCGATCGATTTCTCAATGCGCCGGATGTCGATGAGGTCGTTGCCGATGCCGAGGATCATGGAAGGCTCTATCCCCGCGCCCGCTCGACCGAATTGACCGAAGGGGTTGCGCGCAGGGCAGCGATGATGTTGGTCAGGTGCTTGAGATCCGTGACCTCGACATCGACAATAATCTCAAAGAAATCGATCGATCGATTGACGATCTTCAGATTCGAAATATTGCCGCTGTTCTTGCCGATGACGGTAGTGAGCGATCCCAGGCTCCCCGGTTGATTGGCGATGACGACATCAAGGCGCCCGGTGTGCTGCTCCTGTGCGTTCTTGTCTTGGTCCCAGGCGACATCAAGCCAGCGTTCCGGCGTGTCGGCAAAACTCTCCAGCGTCTCGCAATCGATGGTGTGGATGGTGACGCCCTTGCCGGTGGTGACGATGCCAACGATACGGTCACCGGGCAGCGGATGGCAGCAGCCCGCAAAATGCATTGCCATGCCGGGAATGAGACCGCGGATCGGAATCGCATGACCACCCTTGGCCTTTTTGGGATCGCGCTTCAGCGGTACGATCTTGTCGTTGGGGATCTGCGTCTTGTTGCCGGGGAAGACGGAATTCACGACTTCGCGGGCGCCAATGATGCCTTCGCCGACCTGGGTGATGAGATCCTCGATCTCCTCAGCCTTGAACTTCTTCAGGACGCCATCGATCGCCTTCTCGGCATATTCATAGCCGGCATGGGCGAATTCCTTGTGCAGCATGGCGCGCCCAAGTTCCAGATATTGCGCGCGCTGCTGGGTGCGGATGAATCGGCGGATGCAGGCCCTGGCCTTGCCGGTGACGACGAAACGCTCCCAGGCCGGCGACGGTGTCTGCGCCTTGGAATTGACGATCGCGACCTGGTCGCCATTCTGCAATTCGGTGCGCAACGGCATGATGCGCCCATTGATCTTGGCGCCGACACAGGTATCGCCGACCTCGGAATGGACCGCATAGGCGAAATCGACCGGCGTCGCGCCGCGCGGCAAGGCGATGAGATCGCCTTTCGGTGTGAAGCAGAACACCTGGTCCTGGAACATCTCGAGCTTGGTATGTTCGAGGAACTCTTCCGGTCCCGAGGCATGCTCCAGAATGTCGAGAAGTTCCCGCAGCCAGCGATATTGCCTGCCGTCGATCTTGGTAGCGCCCTGCTTATAGCCCCAATGTGCAGCAACGCCCATTTCAGCGATTTCATGCATATTGTCGGTGCGGATCTGCACTTCGATGCGCATGCGCTGCGGGCCGATGATGCCGGTATGGAGCGATTGGTAATTATTGGGCTTGGGCGTCGAGATGTAATCCTTGAAGCGGCCCGGGATCATCGAATATTTGCCATGGAGCGCACCCAGCGCCTGATAGCACTGGCCGATATCCTTGACCATCACGCGGAACGCCATGATGTCCGAGAGCTGCTCGAACTCCATGCGCTTCTTCTGCATCTTGCGCCAGATCGAATAAGGCGTCTTCTCGCGGCCTGACACGTCGGCGTCGAGATCCGCCTCCTTCATCGTCTTCTGCAGCTCGGCGATGATCTTGGTGCAGATGTCGGTGCCCTGCTCGCGCAAATAAGAAAGGCGCTGGATAATCGACTGATAGGCATCGGCATTGAGCTCTGCGAAGGCCAGATTTTCCAGCTCGTCCTTGAGCTGATGCATGCCCATGCGCTCGGCGAGCGGCGCATAAATTTCCATCGTCTCAGCCGCAATGCGCCGGCGTTTATCCGCATTCTTGATGAAATGCAGCGTCTGCATGTTGTGCAGACGGTCGGCGAGCTTCACCAGCAGCACGCGAATGTCGTTCGACATGGCGAGCACCAGCTTGCGGAAATTTTCCGCATGCTTGGTATTGTCGGATTGCAGCTCGAGGCGCGAGAGCTTGGTGACGCCATCGACCAGCTGCGCCACTTCCGCACCGAACATCGACTGGACCTGTTCCAGCGTCGCTTCGGTGTCTTCGACCGTGTCGTGGAGGAGGCCGGTGGCGATCGAAGCGGAATCGAGCTTCAACCGCGTCAGGATTTCGGCAACACCCAGGGGATGCGAGAAATAGGGATCGCCCGAGGCGCGCGCCTGGCTGCCATGGGCCTTCATCGAAAAAACATAGGCGCGGTTGAGGAGGTCCTCATCCGCGCCTGGATCGTAAGATTTCACCCGCTCGACCAGTTCGAATTGCCGGATCATGCGGTCCTCAACTTGGATCTCGCCGCACGCTCGGCGCTCTCAGCTGTAATTGGGTGAAACCAATCCTTTCCGTATTTCAGGAAGCTGGCAACCGACGGAAGCGATTTCCGCTCAGTTGCCGTCATCGGCCTCCGCGGCATCCTCGAACTCGCCGTCGATGGTCATATCGGCTTCTTCGGCTTCGTCGTCCGAAATCTGTGCCTGTTGCATTTCGGCCAGCAGATCGCCGGCGCCAGTGCCAAAACCGGTACCTTCTTCTTCCGGCTCGTCATTCTCGACATGCTTCTGCAGGCCGGTGATGAGGCTGTCGGTGAGATTGGCCAGCACCACGGTCTCGTCCGCGATTTCGCGCAGCGCCACGACCGGGTTCTTGTCATTGTCACGGTCGACCGTGATCTGCGCGCCGGCCGAAACCTCCCGCGCCCGCTGAGCAGCCAGCATGACCAGCTCAAAGCGGTTGGGGATTCGTTGAACGCAATCTTCGACTGTTACGCGCGCCATTTTCGATAGTCTCCAGGAATTCGCCTAATTGCCTGAACTTACTCTATTGATTTTCAGGGTTCAAGCAGCGGGGCCGTGCCGCGGCAGGGCAGCCATTATGCCGCAGGCGCATGGCGCGATCCATGCCGGTGACCCGTCCAAGGGCCTCAAACCAAACGGATTTCCTGCCCCGGCGGCATGTCACGGATGAGTTCTGCCACCGTGCGACCCAGGACCGGGTGCCGCCAATCCGGGGCGATGGCCTGCAGCGGCAGCAGGACAAAGGCCCGCTCCGCCATCCGCGGGTGCGGCAAAAGCGGGGGATTTGGCCCGCCATTGACCCGCTCACCATAGGCGATGATGTCGAGATCGAGGGGGCGCGGCGCATTGGCAACCGACCGCACGCGCCCACTCTCAGCCTCGAAACGCTGCAGGATAGCAAGGAGTGCTGCCGGCTCCAGCGAGGTTGCCACCTCGACCACGCCGTTCACATACCAAGGCTGGTCATCTACGCGTGGGACCGGGGCCGATTCATACCAGGGCGAGCGGCGCAGCAGCTTGACCCCGGCCGCCGCAATATCGACGAGCGCCGCCTCCAGCGTCTCGACCGGGCTGCCGGCCGCGCTGGGCAGGTTGGCACCAAGCCCGATATAGATCCCGCCGCCATCGATTCCCCCACCATCGATTCCAGGCAACCTGTCGCTGTGATTTGACGTGCGAATCATCCGACTCTTCCGGCGCGCGGCGACACGGTTTCATTAAATCTTGCTTGGCGCCGCCTATCGGCACTAAGGTCCGCCCAGTACGTCTTATAAAGACGCCAAAATTTCCACACAGCATATCTTTCAGTCATATTTCCGACGAGGACAACATTATGGCCCTTCGCTTTTACGCCCAGGAACGGGTTGGCCTTTTCATCGACGGCGCTAATCTGCATGCCGCAGCCCGCGCCCTTGGCTTTGACATCGATTACAAGCGCCTGCTGAAGCATTTCCAGGAGCAGTGCCGCCTAATCCGCGCCTTTTATTATACCGCCTTGGTTGAGGACCAGGAATATTCGCCGCTGCGCCCGCTGGTGGATTGGCTCGACTATAACGGCTTCACCATGGTGACCAAGCCGACCAAGGAATTCACCGACGCCATGGGGCGGCGCAAGATCAAAGGCAATATGGATATCGAGCTTGCCATCGATGTCCTGGAAATGTCGGCCCATCTCGACCATGTGGTGCTGTTCTCCGGCGATGGCGATTTCCGCCGCCTGGTGGAAGCCGTCCAGCGCCGCGGTGTCCGCGTCTCCGTGGTCTCGACCGTGCGCTCGAACCCGCCGATGGTGGCCGACGAATTGCGCCGGCAGGCCGACATGTTCGTTGAACTGGAAGACCTGGCCTCGATCGTCGCCCGCGCCCACAACCCGCGCACCACGCCGGTCCGTGAAGCACCGAAAGAGCAGCCCGGCCGCGAAGCGTCGGCTGACGACGAACCGCAAAACGCTTAAGATCAGCCGCCAACATCATGCCAGCCGCCAACGCGATTGTCGGGCCAGCGCCAGACTGCCAACTCTGTCCGCGCCTGGCGGAATTCCGCGCCGACAACCGGCGCAAGTTACCCGACTATTTCAACGCGCCGGTCCCGGCCTTTGGCGATGCCAAGCCAAAGTTCCTCATCGTCGGCCTCGCCCCCGGCCTGCACGGCGCTAACCGCACCGGCCGCCCCTTCACCGGCGATTGGGCGGGCGATCTGTTGTTCGCCACCTTATTGGAGTTGAAGCTGGCGACGGGCGTTTATGACGAGCGGCCGGATGACGGCCTGATATTGAAGGGCTGCCGCATCGTCAATGGCGTGCGCTGCGTCCCGCCCCAGAACAAGCCGACACCGATCGAAATCCGCACCTGCAATATTTTCCTGAAAGCGGAGATCGCGGCTTCGCCAGCGCGCGTCTATCTCGCTTTGGGCGCCATTGCCCATGACGCCGCACTGATGGCGCTCGGTGAAAAACGCAGCGCCTTCAAATTCGGCCATAACCGCCGCCATAACTTAAGCGACGGCCGCATCCTGATCGATAGCTATCACTGCTCGCGCTACAACACGAATACCGGCGTGCTCACGCCGAAGATGTTCAAGGAAGCGATGGCGCATGTGAAAGAAGCGGCGGGACTATAGCCCCCTCACCCCAACCCCTCTCCCGCAAGGGGAGAGGGGCTTTTGCCACGCTCCCACATCCAGATAGGTTTACGTCGCTGGGCGTTGCCGCCAGATCTCATTCCCTCTCCCCTTGCGGGAGAGGGTTAGGGTGAGGGGGGTGTCAGAGCAAATTCGTGCGCGTGCGAAGGCTGCGCTCAATCCCCGCCGCGGTTCCTGAGCATGCGGCTCTGGTCGCGCTTCCAGTCGCGGTCTTTGATCGCGGCGCGCTTGTCGACTTGCCGACGGCCTTTGGCGATGCCGAGATTGCATTTGGCGCGGCCGCGTTCATTGAAATAGATCGAGAGTGGCACCACAGTCACGCCGTCGCGCTGCGTAGCGTTCACCAGTTTCACGACCTCGCGCTTTTTCAGCAGCAATTTCCGCGGCCGGCCAGGCTCGTGATTGAAACGGTTGGCCGCCTCATATTCCGGGAAATGCGCATTGAGCAGCCAGAACTCGCCATCGCGCTCGGCGGCAAAGGCCTCGGCGATACTACAACGGCCAAGGCGCAGCGACTTCACCTCGGACCCCATCAACGCAATGCCGGCCTCGATCTCGTCACTGATCGAATAATCGTGGCGCGCCTTGCGATTTTGCGCGGCGAATTTGTTGGTCGAAATATCTCGCGCCATGATTGTTCCGCTTCACTGCCAGCTGAATTCGGCTATTGGCCGATCAGGCCAGCCTTCTTCAGCGCAGCCTCGACCTTCTGCTTCGACGCTTCGGAAATCGGCGCCAGCGGCAGGCGCAGATCCGACTGGATATGCCCCATCAAGGAGAGCGCATATTTCACCGGGCCGGGGCTGCTTTCGCAGAACATGGCATCGTTGACCGGCATCAGCCGCTCGTTGATCTCCATGGCCTTCTTGATGTCGCCGGCACGCCAGGCGGCATGCATCTGCGAGGTGAGCTTGGGCGCCACGTTCGAGGTAACCGAGATGCAGCCGACACCACCCTGGATCAGGAACGGCAGGGCTGTCGCATCTTCGCCGGAGAGCTGGCAAAAATCGGCCCCGATCGCGAGCTTGGTGCGCGCCGGCCGCGCGAGGTCCGCCGTCGCATCCTTGACGCCGATCACGCGCGGCAGCTGAGCACAGCGCGCCATGGTATCCACCGACATATCAACGGCACTGCGCGGCGGCACGTTGTAGATGATGATCGGCAGGTTGGTGGCGTCGTGAATCGCCTTGAAATGCTGATATTGGCCTTCCGGCGTCGGCCGGTTGTAATAGGGCAGTACCACCAGGGCGGCGCTGGCGCCGGCCTTTTCGGCATGGCGCGTGAGGTCGATGGCCTCGGCGGTCGAATTCGACCCCGTCCCGGCGATCACCGGGACACGGCCCTTGGCCACCTCGACCGCCAGTTCGACGATACGATGATGTTCTTCATGGCTGACCGTCGGGCATTCGCCAGTGGTACCGACCGGGACCACGCCGTCGATGCCTTCCGTGATCTGCCAATCGACGAATTTCTGGAACGCAGCCTCGTCCACCGCATTGTTGCGGAACGGTGTGACCAAAGCGGTCATCGAACCCTTGAACATGGCGCACTCCATCAATTTCGGCCCGGGACCAGCATTTCACTGCCCGGGCAACTTTCAATCGGGCCCGGAAAATAGCTTCTGTCTCTGGGGTCTGCAAGCGTTCTGCCGTAAAAACCGACGAATCGCCACCTGTGACTATTGATCTCCATTTACCGCTTAGAAATGAATGTTCTGCATTACTGTGTGATGGGCAACACATTGAATCCATTGAGCGTCAATGAATCCGCTCCTACAATGCGGGGGCTGTGTTCGCCGATTCGCGCGCAGCCGAGCGAGGAAATGACCCACATATCTCTGAATTTCGGCCCGGTATCTTTCACCAGAGCCAAGGCCCTGGCCCGTCTCTTCGGGATCTCTTCCTTGTTGCCACGCCTGATCGGGGCCTGCCTTGTCGCTGTTGTCCTCACGGCGGGCTGGTCGCAGGCCAGCCGGGCGGAGGACATCGCCCTCAGTGCCAAGGACAAACGGCTCTATCAGCAGGCCTTCCAGGCGATTGATAATGATCGTTGGAAGGAAGCAAGGCGCCTTGCAGACCTTGCCAAGGATCCCTTGCCCGGCAAGGTGATCCAGTGGCTGGACCTTACCCGTCCCGGTCCCGGCCGTTCCTTCGATGAAATGACCCGGTTCCTCAAGCAGAATCCGGACTGGCCGCTGCGCGACACGCTGACCGCCCAGGCCGAACGGACCATGCCGGAGATCTATCCGACCGCCTCGGTCCTTGCTTGGTTTGGCACCCGCGACCCGCTGACGGCACAAGGCGCCATCAAGCTCATCGGCGCGCTGCGAGCCGACAAACAGGTCGAGCGCGCCCGCAAGGTCACGATCCTTGCCTGGACCACCGAAGATTTCGCGCTCGACCAGGAGAACACTTTCTTGGCGCGCTTTGGCGACCTCCTCACCATGGCCGATCATGTCGTGCGCCTGGATCGCCTGCTGTGGGAGGATGAGCGGGACCAGGCCCTGCGCATGCTGAAGCGCGTGGACTCCGGCCATGCTGCCCTTGCCAGCGCCCGTATGCGCCTCCGTGACCAGAAGGTCACGCCCGATGCGGCCGGCGGCCTGGTGCCGCTGGAACTGCGCGACGATGCCGGCCTCATCTACGAGATGGCCCGCGCCTGGCGCAAGAAGGGCCAGATCGAGCGCGCGCTGCAGCTGCTCGACCCGCCACCGACCAATGTTTCACGCCCCGACCTCATGTGGGACGAACTCTACCGGGCCGCGCGAGAACTGCTGGCCAATGGCGATGTCAGCGCTGCCTATCGTCTCGCCGCCGCGCATAATGCCGATACAGGCGATGCCTTTGTCGAAGGGGAGTGGTTTGCTGGCTGGGTGGCACTCCGCTATCTCGACGAGCCCGACGTCGCCATGAAGCATTTCGCCAACCTCCATGGCGGGGCGAAATCCGTCATCAGCAAGACCCGTGCTGCTTATTGGATCGGCCGCGCCGCCGAAGCCAAGGGCGACATGGCGACGGCTACCGACTGGTATCGGAAGGCCGCCAAGAATCTCAGCATCTATTATGGCCAGCTTGCCGCAGCACGCCTCACTGATCCCAAGCACCTGGTGCTCGACAGCGGCATCCGCCCGACCGCCAACGAGAAAGCGACCTTCGCCAAGCAGGAACTGGTCAAGGTGGTGCGCTTGCTCGGCAAGATCGGCGAAGAGGATCGTCTCCGTCCCTTCGTCATGACGCTGACCGCCCGCGCCACCAAGGTGACCGACTATGCCTTGCTGGCGAGCCTCGCCAAATCCGTGAAGCGCGATGACCTTGCCATCGCTGTCGCCAAGGAAGCCCGGCAGAAAGGTTTCGAGCTTTCTGAATATCTGTTCCCGACCATCAAGCTGCCTGCCGGCAAACTGCCCGAGCCGGCCTTGGTGCTCGCCATCATCAAGCAGGAAAGCGCCTTCGACGCCAAGATCAGCAGCCCGGCCGGCGCCCAGGGCTTGATGCAGCTGATGCCCTCGACCGCTCGCCCGCTCGCCAAGGAGCTCGGCGTCAAGAAGCTGCAGGAAAAGAAGCTGACCAGCGATCCCGCCTTCAACGTGCGCCTGGGGCGGCTCTATCTTGAGAAGCTGATCGACCGGTTCAACGGCTCCTACATCATGGCAGTGGCCGCCTATAATGCCGGCCCCAGCCGGGTGCGTGACTGGGTCATTCTTTATGGCGACCCGCGCCTGCCGGAGACCGATGCCATCGATTGGATCGAGAACATCCCCTTCAACGAAACGCGGAACTACGTCCAGCGCGTGATGGAAAATCTGCAGATCTATCGCAGCCGCCTCTCCGACGGTGGCGCCCGCATCGCGCTGGAAGACGATCTCAACCGCCCAGCGATTAATTAGGGCATTAACTCGTGCGATCAACTGGGGCGATCGACTAAGCTCCAACCAAGACCACCAACTGAGGGTTTCCCAAATTGAGCCAGGCAATGCAGGCCGCCGCACCATTCGCTGCGACAGCGGCTGATATCCGAACTGCCGCCGAGCGCCTGCGCGGCCGCGCCGTCCTTACACCCCTGCTCGACTTCCCCTTGATCAGCGAACGGCTCGGCTTTCGCCTGCTGGTCAAGGCGGAAACGCTGCAGATCACCGGCTCATTCAAATTCCGCGGCGCCTGCAATCGGCTGCTGGCAGCCAAAGCGTCAGATCCAGGCTTGCGTGCCGTCGTCGCCTTCTCGTCGGGCAATCACGCCCAGGGGGTCGCGGCGGCTGCCAAGCTGCTCGGCTTCAAGGCGACCATCGTGATGCCCTCCGATGCGCCGGCGATCAAGGTCGCCAATACCAAGGGCCTCGGCGCCACTGTCGTGCTTTACGAACGGCACAAGGAAGATCGCGAGGCGATCGCCCGCAGCATTGCTGCCAAGGAAGGTGGGCTCATCGTGCCGCCTTACGACGATCCCTTCATCATCGCCGGGCAAGGCACAGCGGGCCTCGAGCTCTGCGCTCAGGCCGCCTCCCTCGGCGTAACACCTGACGTCGTGCTGGCACCATGCAGTGGTGGCGGCCTCGTGGCCGGCATCGCGCTCGCGGTCAAGGACGGGCATCCGCAGGCTGCGATCTATGCCGCGGAGCCGGCTGGCTTCGACGATCTCAATCGTTCGCTGGTCGCCGGCGAGCGCCTTGGCAACGCGCCCGGCAAGCCCTCGATCTGCGATGCCCTGATGGCGGAACGGCCAGGTGCCCTCACCTTCCCCATTCACCAGCGCCTGCTGGCCGGGTCAAAAGTCGTGACTGACGACCAGGTTCTGGACGCCATGAACTTTGCGCTTCGGCATTTGAAACTGGTGGTGGAACCGGGGGGTGCCGCCGCGTTGGCGGCAGCTTGGGCGATGCGCAGCGATCTGGCCGGCAAAAATGTCGTCGTCATCTGCTCCGGCGGCAATGCCGATCCGGATATGATAAAACGGGCCGCCGATAGGGACGACCCGCTTATCTCATAAACTGCAATCGGACGCGAAGATCAGCCGGAAACGGCTTTCTTCTCGACCACTTCCTTGACCGGCTCGACGATATTCGCGGCAACCGCAGTCACCGGATGCGTGTCGGTGCGGCGGCACATGCCTTCAAGATAGGCGCCCTGCTCGATCGCGAGCGACTTGTGGAGGATGTCGCCGGTCACCCGCGCGGTCTTCTCCAGCACCACCATGTCGGCCCGGACCTCGCCGTTGACGAGGCCGCAGATACGAACGGACTCAGCCTGCAGGCCGCCCTGGACAGTGGCGCCTTCGCCGATCGTGATGTTGCGGCTCTGAATATCGCCTTCGACCCAGCCATCGATCTGGACGTCGCCGCTGCACACCAGATCACCGGTGATACGGAGGTCTGCGCTGATGATGGAGGGAATACCAGCCTTAACGCTTGGGCGCGGCGAATCTTGAATGCCGGCCGGCTGCCCAGACTTGTTAACCTTTGAAAACATAGCGACCTGCCTTGAGAAAGCCCATGGGATCGAGCGGTTTATCGTTGTAGCGAACTTCATAGTGACAATGCGGCCCGGAAGAGCGCCCCGAAGAACCGAGCTTCCCAACCACTTGCCGGTAGTCCACCACATCCCCGACCTTCACGGCAACTGAATCCAGATGGGCATAAAGCGTATGTATGCCAAGGCCATGGTCAATTTCGACCACCCGGCCGTAATTTCCCTTCCAGCCGGCATGGACCACCGTGCCCGGTGCCGTCGCCAGCACGTCGGAACGCAGCGTCCCCACCATATCAAGGCCCTCATGGCGCGCGCGGGCGCCGTTGAACGGGTCGACCCGGGCACCAAACCCGCTGGAGATGTAATAATGGTCCACCGGCGCGGCCAGCGGGACCGAGCGCAGGACGACCTGCATCTTTTCCCAGCGGGCGACTTCGTCATCCAGCGTCGCCACATTGGTCAGCAGCTTCTGCTCGGTCTCGTCGGCCCCCGTCGCCGGATCCGGCAGGAACGGACCGCCCTTGCCGATCCCGTCTTTCTCGGCGGCGGAGATCATGCTCTCCACGTCGAGGCCGGTCATGACCAGCGTCTTTTCCATTTCCTCAAGGCTGTTGCGCGTCCGCTCGGTAACGCTGGCCACGAAATTGGCCTGGCTTTCCTGGACCGACGCCACCTTGTCGCGCAATTCGTCGATCGTGCGGCCAAGGTCCGACCGGCCGAGCTGCAGCGTGTTGCGCTGATTGATGACCGTGGTAAGCGCCAGCTTCGTCTGTGCCACCTGACGGGTCAAATCCGCATTGTTCGCCTGGGCGACCTGCAACTCGCTCTGCAGGGAGTCGACCTTCGCCGTGAGGCTCGCAACCTGTGCCGTGGCGGCCTGATGGTCGCGCCGCAAAATGGTCAGGCGGCCGGTCAGGTCAGCCACTTGCGTGGCCAGGCTGCCATTGCTCTGGCGGCTTTGTTCCAGCAAAGCGGTGAGTTCATCGCGCTCGGTCGCCATCCGGCGCCGATCACCCTCGATGCCACGGATTTCGGATTTGAGATCGGCGATCTGGTTGGTCAGCGACTGGTTGCGCGCGGCAATGCGCTTCAGGTCGCTGTCGAACGCCAGGAGCCGGTTTTTCAGGGCTTCACGCAGTTTTGCACGGAGCGGGTCCTCGCCCTGGACCATCGCCTTGTTGACAGCCTTGCCGTCAATTGGCGCCGGTCCTTCGATCTGGGTCGCGATCGAGCGCAGACCATCACGCATGCCGGCATCTTCGGCCGAGAGACCCAGCAGATAAGCCTCGTCATCGCCAAGCTTGCCGGTGCTGCCCTTGAACTGGTCGAAATAATCGGCCACCTCAGCCAGCAGGCCGGTGTAGGCGCCTTCCGCTTCGCGCACGGCAATATCACGGCCATGCAACGTCACCTGCTGCATGGCAAGGCCGATCGAGGTCGCCAGCGACAGGATGGCGATGCCGCCAAACAGCGTCGCGCCCACCATCTGGCTGCGTGTCGACAAACGGACATATTTGATTTTGCCATCGCTGCGTACGATCAGTTCGCGCGGCGAGAAATGCTTCGACAAGGACGCGGCAAGACGCGTCCCAAATTGATGCGGCGAGAATTTCACAGGATTTTTCCCGGTTACCACGATCCCATCCCCACGGTAGGACGCTCAATTGACCCATAGCCGCCCTAACGCTTACCGGCCGACCCGCTAACCCCTCGGATTGCCGGCGCCATAGGGCGCGTGACACATACCGGACCAAGTAACTTGGCCCCCCTGACGATCGCTTCCAAGCACCTGTTCGGCGTTGGGCAATCGTTAATTTATTATTAGCAGAAGTAACTTAGGCGGACCCTCCAGGGGACGCAAGCCGAATCAACCCCGTGACACTGTCTCCGCCCGATCTGTCACAGGAGATTATTGTTTTTCAATATGTTATCGGCAGGCTGTGACGAGCCTAAAGGACTCGGCGGAAGCGGCCTTCGACATAGCTCACGACCTCGGCCACCGCGTCGCGAATACTCAGCTTTTCCGTATCTACAACAAGTTCGGGATGCAGCGGCGGCTCGTAGGGCGCACTGATCCCGGTGAACTCCGGAATTTCGCCGGCCCGGGCCTTTTGGTAGAGACCCTTGGGATCGCGCCTTTCACAGGTCGCCAGATCGGCCTTGATATAGATTTCATGGAAGCTGGCGCCGCCTTGAACGGCAGAGGCAATTTGTGCTGCATCGCGCGCGCGCTGCCGGTCCGTGCGGTAGGGCGAGATGAAGGCAGTGATGACGATCTGGCCGGATTCTGCGAACAATGCGGCCACTTCGCCAACGCGGCGGATGTTCTCGGCCCGGTCGTCCGGCGCAAAGCCCAGATTGGCGCTGAGGCCACGGCGCACATTGTCGCCGTCCAGCACGAAGACATGAAAGCCGCGGCGGAACAATTCCTGCTCGACCGCCATGGCGATGGTTGATTTGCCGGCGCCAGAGAGGCCCGTCAGCCATAGGACACCGCCCATATGGCCATTGCGCAGCTTGCGCTGCTCGGGCGTCACACCGTGAGCAACTTCCGTCAGATTGCTCGACCGCACGGTCACCATGCGGCGCTGGTCGGGATAGTCGTCGAGCGCGATCGTGCCGCCGGCCAGGATGTTGCGGCCGTCAGAGAGCACGAAACGACCGGTCTTCGGATTGGCCTCCACGCCGTCCAATGCCAGCAGGGCTGTCGACCGCAGAATGACTTCGGCAATGTCATTGCGCTCGACAATGTCGCTGGGCCGGGCACTGAAACTCTCGGCGTCATAGATGCATACGATGCTCTCGACCACGACATTGACGTCCCGGGTCTGCAGGCGCAGGCGATAAGTCTCACCAAGTTTCAATTGTGTCTTGGCCAGCCAGAACAGCTTCGCCTTGAAGACATTGGTCTCGATAGGCGCTGCGTCGGCATGGCTTGCGATCTCACCGCGCTCGATGAACAATTGCTCATCCAGCGTGATGCCAACCGATTGCCCGGCCTCGGCATCCTCGCGCGCGGGCGCCGACCAGCCTTCGATCGAGGCGACCTTCGCCATCTTGTTGCTGGGCGAAAACAGCAAAGTGTCACCGACCCGCAGGCGACCGCTGGCGATCCGGCCGGCAAGAATGCGCCGCTCGTCGAATTTGTAGATGTCCTGGATGGGAAGGCGCAGCGGCAGAGCCGCCAACGGCGCGGCCGGCGTGAAGCTGTCCAAAGCATCGACCAGGGTCGGTCCTTGATACCAGGGGGTCCGTTGGGATCTCCCAACGATGTTATCGCCGTCGCGCGCGGCAAGCGGGATGATGTAATTGGCCTTGATGCCAAGCGAACCCAAATACGTGCTGTATTCCCGCGCGATCTCGGCAAAGCGTGTTTCCGAAAAATCGACGAGATCCATCTTGTTGACCAGGACGGCGATCTGCTTGACGCCGAGCAGGTTCAGCAAAAAAGCATGGAGGCGCGATTGCTGCTGGATGCCCTGGCCGGCATCGATCAGCATCAGGGCCGCTTCGGCACTCGAGGCACCGGTGATCATGTTCTTGATGAATTCCCGGTGTCCCGGCGCATCGATGATGGTGTAGTCGCGTGCCTTGGTCTTGAACCAGATCTGTGCCGTGTCGATGGTGATGCCCTGGTCGCGTTCCGATTGGAACGCATCCATCAGGAAGGCCCATTCGAACGGCATGCCGCGCCGTTCACACATGGCCTTGATCGCCTCGAACTTCCCGTCGGGCAAGGAACCGGTGTCATGGAACAGGCGGCCGACCAGGGTCGACTTACCGTGGTCGACATGGCCGACAATGACGATCCGCATCAGGTCGCGCGGCGCTGGCATTGCGGTGCCCATCACATGTACCCGGCTGCGCGCAGGCGCTCGAACGCATCTTCGGTTTCCCGGTCCATGGCGCGCCCGGAGCGTTCCGATGTCCGCGTCGTTTCCAGTTCGGTGATGATCTCGGCGATTGTCGCCGCGTCGCTTTTGACCGGGAAGGTAATGTCCTGGTCGCCCAAGGAGCGATAGCGTTCCCCATTCCTGGCAAAATAGAGATCGACCATCGGGATACCCTCGCGCTCGATATATTTCCAGATATCGAGCTCCGTCCAGGACAGCAGGGGGTGGACCCGCAGATGCGTGCCTGCCGGCAGGTCAGTATTGAAATAGTCCCAGAATTCCGGTGGCTGGTCACGGAAGTCCCAGGCTCCACTCTCGCCGCGCGGACTGAACACGCGCTCCTTGGCCCGGACACTTTCTTCGTCGCGCCGAATGCCGGCGATGATGCCGGTAAAGCCGTATTTGGCGAGCGTGTCCCGCAGCCCCAGCGTCTTGCGCGCCGCCGAGCGCGCATTCTTTGGCAGGGTAGGATCTGTTGCTTCCACGGGCGGGCACAGTTCGACGATCAGATTGAGGCCCCATTCTTTCGAATAGGTCTCGCGAAAGGCATACATCTCCGGGAACTTGCGTTCGGTATCGATGTGCATGACCGGAAACGGCACATGACCGAAGAAGGCCTTGCGCGCCAGCCACACCATGACATTGCTGTCTTTGCCCAGCGACCACAGCATGCCGAGCTTATCGATACGATTGAACGCTTCCCGCAGAATATAGACGCTCTGCGCCTCAAGTTGGTCGAGATGATCCATGGCGGCGATTTTCGGCCCCAAACCGGCAATAGTCAGATGAAGACGTTGCCCCGTCATTATAGGATGTCTGGGCAGGGGGCAATATTCTCCAGTGAAATATGCGCAAATGCGACTCCTAGCCGCCCTGGATGCCCGCTGAGCCCGTCTCACCAACCCTCGTCTCGCCATGCTCTGGCGACAGAGCGTGCCGCAAGGCGGCGAAAGCCAGGCGGCGCGCGTCTTCCGCCAGCCGCAGGTCGGATTCCGTAATGCTTTGGCCAGCCTGTGCCTTGACGGCCAGATTGCCTAGTTGCGCCAAGTAGGGGGCCAGGGTCGCGACGGCCTGGACGATCATGGCGACTGTTGCGGCATTCATGTCATTGGCCTCCGCTGATGGCCGGCAGCATCGGCTGCAGCCCGCCCAGTTGCTGCTCGGCTGCGTCCAGATTGCGCGATGCCATTTCCGGCAGACCGGCACGAAGCGCCGACCCCGCGCCGTCGAGGGACAGTTCCACCGCGTCGATCGTCTGGCCGATGGCTGCGGCCGTCTCGCTGCCGGGTTCGATTGCCCGGCTCTGTGTCGCCGTGACAAGTCCTCGCGCTGCGCTGGCTGCCAGGAGATTGGCAGCCGTGAGCCGCGCCGTCAGTCCCGCTTTCAGTCCGTCCGGACTGGCGGAACAACCGGCTATCAGCAGAATGGGCAGTACGATGATCAGGCTAAGACCGATCTTCCGGCCAATATGAATGATCCGCATGGCTCAGGCACCCATTTGGGTTGATGCGTCGCTGGCCTGCTGGGGCTCCAAATTAGGTACGCGATAGACCACCAGCCCCACCAGCAACGACACCAGCGCCATTTGCGCACTGTCTGGCATGGCGATGCGCGGCCCGTTCCACAGCGCGTCGGCAGCAATGCCGACCAGCCAATCGGCCAGGGGTGCCGCAATAGCAGCTGCCCAGGCCTTGTTGATCGTGCCGATGGCGGCGACGCTCTTTGCAATCATCATCTTTCTCCTGTCAAAATCATGACCTAGGCACCCAGATCGAGGAGCTTGGTGAGCCATCCGCCACCGGCGCCGGATATGCCGCACAGCACGACCAAGGCACCGACCATGAGCCAGCGCAGCCGCTGCAAATCTTCGATCCGGTCGCTCAGACGCGCGACGGCGTTCTCCAGTTTTTCGACACTGACCTGCAGGCGCCCGATGGCCTGGGATGTCTCGTGCAAATCACCTGTCATGGCGTCACCATCCTGTCTCGAAATTGTAGCCGGCGATGTCGGCACCGGTACCCAGGGCACGCAGCGCATCAACATGCAGCCATTTCACGCACCGCAATCGATAGACCTCAGCCTTGGCGGCCTCACCCAGCGCGACCATGTCATCCGGCGTCGGCACGGCGAGGAAGCTGTCGTCCGCCATGCGCCAGGCGAAATCGGTCGGCCATGCCCGGCCCACGGCCTTCGCCCAGCGCGCCTCATTGCCCATGGTGGTGAGGTTGGCCTGATCCTGCTCGCGGATCTGCAGAATCTTGCCGCCATAGCTCATGCCGGCCGCCAACGCGGCTTCATAGCGCAATGCGACGGCATCGATGACACTCTGCCGGATGATCTCCACCGGCCATTCCCAGCCGGTGCCGCTCCAGATCTGCCGGCCGTCATCTGGTGCCGATGCGGCGGGCAGAGCATTGGCGGGCAGCGCGGTGCTAGGTCCGAACGAACCCAGGCAGCGCCCGGATAGGGCGTCAAAATAGAAGGTCTGCATCACTTCCTCCACGCCTTGATGACCAACTTCCAATTGGCGGCAGGCATTGCCGTGACAACGCCGGTCGTCGCATGCGCGATCCACCACTTCGTTGCCCCTTGGACCGATCTCAAATTGGTCGCGTTGGCAAAAACCTGGACGTTGTTGCTTTCGTATCCATTGTAGAACGTGTAGGCGACTTCGATTTCATCACCGACCGCATGGCCAAGATCCGCCGTCTTGCAGCGGATGATGGTCTTGATGCGATCCGGCACGCCGCCCAGTCCATGGGCATCCGTCGAACCGGTGGCAGCGGCGATCGAAAGCTCCGCCGTCGTGTAGCTGTATTCACCGGCAACGGTGGCCCACACCGCCCCATCGCACCGAATGACCACCCGGTCTCCCGGCCGCAACGCACGCGTGGCCAGGCCGTCCAAAGTTTCACTGCCGTTCGGATCTATCGTGACATCGCCGCTTGTCGCAGCATTGCGGATGACCAATGTGGCACCGTTGCCTGCACTCGCGGCGGCGAGCAGGCTCAGCGTCGCACCTGCCGTGGTGAAAATAAGTTCACCACCTTTGTCCGCTACCTGCATGGCATAGCTGCCCGTCTTGACGCTGACGGGTATGCTGAGGCCGGTGCCGCCGCCGAACCAGCCGGGCGGTCCTGACACGCACCGCCAATTGTCGCCCCCTTCGCAGCGGAACCGTGCGATGTCGCCGGCTGCGGCCGAGATGTTGACACCGCCCGGCAAAACGAACGATGTCGCGTTATGCGTCAGGGTGAGCGCCGCTGCAAAGCGCAGCTCGATTTCGGTTCCCGCCGGTTCGCCGGCCCACAGCGCAGCGATGCCGGTATTTCCGGTCACCGTGTAATAGCCACCCAGGCTGCTATCGCCGGGCTTTGCCAATGCAGCAGCGCTGGCAATGTCGGCGCCTTTGCGCCATAGCGCCGCTAGGCCACGAGGCGTCACGGATTCCATGGCGGTCACACCCGTGCGTGTTGCCGCAATGCCGGCGTAGATGGCCGTATCGGCCGCGAGACTCTTGTTTTCCAGACCGGAAAGATCGGACCGCCAGCCCAGCAATGTGTCGGCTTCCGGATTCGGCAGGGTCAATCCGGTCACCGCGCTGGTGGGGCTGAGTGCCGCGGAGCGTCCGACCCTGTCATCCACTTCCTGGATCAGCGCGGTCAATCGATCGAGCGCGCGCTCATGGGTTTCCGCCGGAAACGGATCGTTCGGGGTGTAGTCAACCATCTGGGTGCGCTTGGTCCTGCGCGCGATGGTCCAGCTCTTGGTCGCATCCGGTGCCAGAAGTGCGGTAACCGTGCCCGTGGCACCGGCGCCGCCTGCCACGTTGTAATGCGTCGTCAGTACTTTCAGTGCCTCGCTGCCGCTCTCCAGGCTGCGTTCGATCACGTCGATCTCGTCCGCGCCAAAGAAGATGAAGGGCACGGCAAAGGACACAGTCATCCCATCGCCCGCATAAGTGATGCGGGACGTCGTCGTCGAAATTGTCATGAAGATCCCCTTTACGGGCGTTCGGCCCCTTAGGCCGGAAGCTGATAGGATTTCTGGGCGGCCTGCTCAGCCTCAATCCAGGAGCCGATCGCCGGCCTGATCTCCGGACGTGCTACCGGCAGCCAATCGGCAAAGCCGCGCCCCGCCATGAACTCGGCAAGACGGCCGCCAACCGATTCCTGGGCAAGTGGTGGCAAGACGGATCGTTCGCCGCCAAGCGACGCATGCGTCTCTTCAATCTCGGCAGTGACCGTTGCAAGCTCCCCCAGCAGGGGCGCTATGTCGCGGATCTGCTGTTCGATCGTGGCTACCAGCGCCAGCCTCGCAGAAAGTTTGCCCCGAAATGCGACGATAGCGGCTTCGCGGTTCTCCTGCGCGACCAGCGCTTCTCGCGACCCGATCTCCTGGGCGGCAACCGCCAGGCCTTGATCCAGGCTCGTTGCAACCAGCTGCAGACTGACTTCCCGGTCCGCCAGCCTGGCGATCTGTCTTTGCGCGGTCGTATCGCCACGCGCCGCCGCCAGCGCCCATGCCTGTCGCTTCTGTGCAAGCTGCTGGCGCTCACCATGGTTGGCATGCTGGCGCTGCTGGAGATCGGCCGCACATTGTCGCCATCCATCCAGTGTGGCCGGCGGCTTGGTGCTCACGGTCAGGGCATCGTTCATTTGCCACCACCGATCTGGGGGTCGAGCTCCGCCAAGGCTGCCAGGGTGCGAATGAGCCATGGATTGTTCCCTAGGCCGGTGCTTCCGAGGATCTCGGCAAGTTCCGCGGCACCGCCGCTCTTGGCGATCAGCGCTTGCGCGGCCGCCACCTTCCGCTGGTAGTCCGGACCCCATTCCTGGGCAAGCGTCGCCTGGATATTCTGCGGCTGGTCTGCTGGTTGCCCATCGGCGCAAAGATGTCGACAATATTCCTGGACAATACCACTCACCGCACTCTGCGGCAGGCCGGCACGGTGAAACCATTGCCGCGCTTTGGCCTCAAGCGCCGTGTCATGGTCCATGTCCGATGGCACCGCGATGTGGTACCGATCGGCAGCTGCAGGAGCTGCAAAAGCGTCGGCAAAGGAGTCGGCGGGAAGTGCTCGCGGATCAGCTGGTGCATCCTGCGGCGTCGGCATCCCGTGCGACATCAGAACCTGACGCATGACATCATCGAGTGATTCTGGCTTGGTCATTTTTGCAATCATCATTCTTTCCAATCTAAGCTAATCAAGTTGGACCCCAACGAACTTGTGTTGGAGAGTTGATCGAGCATCGAGCGGCGTCGGCGATAGCGTGCCTCCCGCTCCTTGGCCCGGGCCGATTCAGTCTGGCCGAATCTCGCCCACCGCGCCTCGACATCGTCTTCGCGTGCTGCATCCACCAGCATGTCTGTGGGTGAACCTTCCGTGGTCACCCCTCCTTTAAGGATGGCAACTCGTCGTTTTGCCTGATCGCGGTCGGCCTGTGATCGCAGGCGCCGCTCTTGTTCTAGGCCCTGTGCTTTGGCTACTTTGGCCTCGCGCTCAAGTCCCTTGCTTTCTTGTTTCGCCTGCTGTGCATCAGCAGCCATTTTGGCGCCTGTCGATATGACCATCGTTGCAGCCATGGCAGCCGCGGTCGGATTGCACATCTCTATCCATCCATCGTTGTCAGTTGCGGAATCAGGGCCACGATGGTGCAGGGCAAGGGTTGCTCCTGCAGGACCGTGACGATCGCGCGCGCGTCCCAGCCCTTGGGGAACGGCACGAATTTGTCGCCGGTAAACAAAGGCGGACTCTGGTCCATGGCGGTTCGGGCAGCCCGGAACACGACATCGTCGGTGCCGCTGGATTCATCACCCACGCGCATCCCCAGGCTGTTATTGAGCCGCACGATGACGCGGTGGATCCGTCGCCGTTTGCCTTGTGCAGAACCATCCAGCGCGCCAGCCTCGATATCCATGGTGCTAAGGCGGCTGGTATAGCCAAGACCGACATGCACCCATGCGCTGGGCCGTTCCAGGGTGATGCTGCCGTCGGGCGCCACCGTGCGGGGTGGATGCGTGGCACCATCCGCCAGGATTGTCACTTCTTCCCCAACAAGATGGGCAAGGCCGCTCACGACGACCGCGCTCAGTGACCATTTGCCAGCCGCGATAGTCGCCAGGGACGGGAAGCCTGCCAGAATCTTGACCGTCACATGGGTACTATCGGTGAACCCGGTGATGAGGGCGCGGGCCAAGCTATAGCCGTCGCCCGTTGCCGCCGGATAACGATGATGAATTTCGCGGCCGACATCACCGATGGCGAAGGCGGCCGCCCCGGCAGTGAAGACGATTCCCGTACTGCCGATGACGGTAGCATCGGTGCCAGGTGTCAGCGCAACGGCCCCCGCCCCATCATAGGTCAGCCCGCTATCGACAAAGAAGGCACCCCGCTTGTCAAACGGCTCCGTCGGTTCGAACGCCATCGCCATGCGTTCAATCGACCGTTTGGTCGCACCGTTGACACGCCGCTCCACCGCCAGCCAGCATTCATCCTGGCCGCTGCCGGGAATGACGGCCACGGACATCACCTTGGCATTGGTGCCGGCGATGCGATGCCGGTGCCACCCGACCACATCCTGGCCACGCATATAGGTGAGACCCAACAGCATGCCATCCGTGCGCACCACCCACAGGATCGACCAAGGTTCCGCCTGAAAGGCGATTTCCTTGATGCCGGCCTGTGTCACATGCCGCGCCAGCAGCGAGAGCTCCGGCGAATTGAACGCGTCGTTCTCGAAACTGTAGGCCATCTCATAGATCTTGCGGCCGGCACGCTGCACATAAAGCACCGCGGCACCGACGCGCTCCGGCCTGATATCTGCACTGCCATTGGTAGTCTCGCGCCGCACCGTAACGTTGCTCGGCGTCAGCGCTTCATTGAGCGAACTGGCCGTGAGATTGAACTCGCCACCCGTCGTGCCAAGTGCCAGGGATTTGCCGGCACTCATCCAGCGAATGGCATTCACCCGGTCATCGGCGATGGTGAAATTGAGGCCGTGATCGTCCTTGGTGATGCCATCCGTACCGGTGGGCGCGAAGCTCTCATAGGCGCCGGAGACCGAGGCCCATAATGTCTGCGGCTGCAGTTTCGAATTGGCCAGGAACAGGCGCTCTTCATGGAAGGTCACCGTGCTCGGCCAGCCAGACGTATCTGACCAGGCACCCAGCCGCCAGGTCGCGACGGCACCGGTGCCACCGAAATTGCTCTTGATGTCGACCTTGACCTGGGTGGCGCTGGTGAAGGTGATGATCTTCGCCCAGCCCCAGGTGCTGCTGTGCTTGATGCGCACCAGGCGCCCGACATCCGTTGCCGCGAACAAGGCGGCCGAGGCCGTCAGCGTGATGTTGGAACCGGTCGCGGCCGCCGGCGCCAGCGTGACGGTCCCGACATTTTCGTCGAGATAGGGCCCGTCCAGAAAGTCGATCACGGCAAGTGACCAGTTCGTATGCCCGCTGCGTGCCAGCTTGTAGGATGGAAATTTCGGATGACATAGATAGAGCACGTCGGCCGATTGCGCCCATTTGAGGCCGGCAAGGTCCGCGACTGCATAAGGCGTCGCGATCTCATAGGCCACGCCCGGTCCGGTCTCGATCCGCCCGCCATTCATATAGAAGCGGAAATATCCCGCACCGGCTTCGATGACATAGGCCTGCTCGGTCGAAAACTCGAACGGGATC
The DNA here is from genome assembly GCF_056404715.1 of Dongia sp. P2_B8. NCBI lineage: Bacteria > Pseudomonadati > Pseudomonadota > Alphaproteobacteria > Rhodospirillales > Dongiaceae > Dongia > Dongia sp. P2_B8. The sequence continues at coordinate 43,884 of NZ_JBFUDM010000008.1, forward strand.
AGGCGCACCGTGCCGTCGCTCTTGGTCGGCGCGATGAACTGCGTGCCGGGTCGCCGTGTGGCCGGTCCTTGGGCCAGCAGTACGAAATTCTCGATCGTCCGGCAGGCATTGCGATATTTGTCGAGATCGATCCTGCCGTAGAGGTCGGCCGACCATTCGCCGGCATTGAAGGTTGACAGCAATGATGAGGCGCGCGGCATCGTCTATCTCCGTGCCTGCAGCCAGGCGTCGACGACCAGGCTGGTCTCGCCACCTTCCTGTGCGTCGACAGCCTTGGCCTGCGTCAGGATATCCCTGAGATAGGTGCGCGCCGCCTCGATGCGCGATCCGCTTTCGGTGAGGTTGCCGGCAAGATGCACGGCCAACTTTGCCGCCACCGCTTCGGCGAGCAGCGGATCATAGGCCGCTGCATCGGTGATGCGGCCGATATAGAGAATGTCGAGTGGCGGCCCATAGTCGGCCAGAATCCGGCGACCCTCGACCCGGTAGTCGGCGCCATTGTCGATCTCAAGAAGCCGCAGGCAGAAGGCTGGCTCCGGTCCTTCCGGCATCTGGTATTGATAGAGATAGCCCCAGGCCGGCGCTTCCTGCAGCGCTGGCAGGCGCGCACGCCGCAGGGCTGCGTTCCAGGGATAGAGGCGCAGCACCGAATCTGCCGACGGATCGAAATTGCGCAGGCACAGATTGGCCGATTTCGATCCATCCTCCAGCGAGGTGATCGGGTCGGCGCCAAGAAGATCCAGCGCCCGGTTGCAGATCGAGACGATCGAGATGGCCATGCGGTTTCAATCCTGCTGAATGACGGTGGGAGGGCTGCGGGTTGCGGGGTTTCCCCAGCAACCCGCTTGCATCTCAATCGAGCGAGTAGAAAATCATCACCCGCAGGCTGCCGCTGGCCGGCAGGGCCGCGGCAGCGATGGTCAGGATGACGATCTCCTCGGCCGCCAGCGCTTCGCCAGCCACCGCGGCGGGAACGAAGACGGTCGGCGTGTCGACCGCGGCGAAGACCGCGGCTGCACGGTATTTGCCGGTATTGCCGGCAATGCCGACCGCAAGCGTCGACGATCCCAGCGAGACGGTGCTGTTGAGGATGCCATAGAGCACGCGCGCACCCTTGGGCAGGCGCGCCACTTCGACGATATCCGTGGTCGGCTGGGCAGCCAGCACGACCTTCTCGTTAAAGACGCGCACACGGCCGTGCACATCTCCCGCCAGCGGCAGGTCGACCGGCGCACTGTTGCGCAACCGGCCCATCTGCGTTCCATATTGAGTAGCCATGATCTCTCCTTCTTGTTTAAGAAATCATCGGCATCGTGGGGTTGGTGGGGCGGCCACGATGCCGATGATCATCACGCCAGCGTCGCGATCTCGACGACGCCTTCTTCTTCCATGCGGGTGGCGCCGACCGACATCGCGCAATAGACCTGCGTCGCGTAGGATTTGTCGGGTCGTTCGGTCACCTTCACCTTCGGCGTCTGGCCAATGGCCAGCACCAGCGCCGACTGGCGCCAGGCAAGACATGCACGGTCGCCGCCCGGGGTAAGACCCAGGCGCTGCGTGCGGATGAATTTGAACCCGAGGAAGGTGTCGATCTGGCCCGCGGCCAGCGCCTTCACGCTGTTGTAATCGCTCGACGTCACCTGGGTGTTGGACAGCAGCACGGTGATGTCCTTCGCCGGACAGGCGATGTAGCGCGGTTCATCCGGATCATTCTCCGCCGCGTCCAGGATCTCCTTGGCCTGCAGCAGCTTGGCCAGCGTGAAACCGGTGCCGCCCACGGCGATCTTCTGACCCGAGGGCAGCGGCACGCTGGTCTGGCCGGTCTTGCCGCTGCGCGCCGTCCCGTTCGCATTGGCGATGATGACGTCATCCATCGCGCGGCCCAGCGCATGGGCCGCCGCCTGGGAATAGGCGCTGGTCGGATCGGTCAGTGTCTTGACCTGGTCCAATCGGTCGATGAGGTCGGAATATTCGTAATCTTCCAGCATGACCTGGCGACGCGCATGCGGCGTTTCGGTCAGGGGCGTATCGGCATGGCGCGACTGGCGCTTGATGGCACTGCCGGCACCGATCTGGTCGAAATAGGCAATCTCGCCCTCGACCACTTCCTGGCGCACCGCATCCTTGAGGCGGCTGCCCTTCTGCTGCACCAGCAGCATGATGTTGGCACTGTAGAGATTGTTGAACGCAATCTGGATCTGCGAGGACATGGGTCCACACTTCCTTTCTTCTCGGATATCAGGATGTTCAGCGTTGATCGGCGAGGTTGCCCACGGATGGACCTCAAGCCTCGATGCACACGCGCATCGTCAGCGGCCGTCTTTCCGAGCCGTCAGCCGGGCCTCAAACGACGAGGTTGTCCGGGCTTTGATTGCCGATTTCGTCACCCGCCATACGCAACCGCGAACAGATCCTCCATCCGTTTCACCGAAGCGGCATGATCGGGGTGCATCTTGTTGACGTAGGGGTGCTTGGCATCGGCCTTGGCGGCCCGCTGCAATTTTGCAATCTCCGAGAGCGCTTCGGCCGGCGAGCGTGGCCCCGCGCCACTGGCATCGGCACGCGCGGTGATGCTGTCCTCGCCGATCGCGTTGCCGACCTTGGCGAGAAGCTCCATGAGCGCGGTCTCACCGAGCCCGTCGGCGATATCGTGAAAGGGTGCCGCATCGCCCATGAACGCTGCAAAGGCCCGCCGCGCCGATGCCATCTTGCGATCATACTGCCGGCCCCAATGGTCGCGCAGATCGGCTTCGGCCTCCTGCGGCGACGGCATCGTCACGTCGGGCGCGTCTGCCCCTGCCGGCGCTGCCGGATACCGCACCAGGAACGCATCATGGAGCTTCTGCGCCTGCTCGTTGCTGAGGCCAAGCTCAAACGCCGTTTCGCGAAACCAATCCGCCGCGGCCGTGTCATAGGCGCCTTGCACGGGCGGCGTGAGCGCATAGCCCGCCGCATCCTTGGGGCGGCCCAGCTTTTCCCAGACCGGCGCCCAGGCATCCGGCCCGGCATCGCGTGCCGGCAAGGCCAGGCGATCGGCGCCGACCAGCCGTTCCAAATTCTGGTAGCTGGCCAGCACATCCTGCGCCGAGCGCCAACCTTTCTGCGCCACCAGCTGCCCGAGATCACCTTCAAGGCCTTGCTTCCAATCCGGGCCATGGTCCGGCACGCCGCCTTGTTCCAGCTCTTTGATGGGACGCTCAACGGTCATCGATCACCTCTTGAATGAGTGCGGCGAAATCCGCCGGTACCAGGCCGCACATTTCCGCGACATGCAGGAACACATCCCGTGCTCCTTCATTGAAGGCGGTCTGGTGCGGATCGCCGGCCACGAAACTGCTCTGTCCGGCACGGCAATAATGGGCAAGGTCGGCGAGAATGAGCCGCGCCAGCACATCATTGCCATCCAGGCGCTGGCGATAGGCTTCGGCCACCCGCCTCGCCCGGCGCGCGCCATGAAGCCGCAACAGCCATGTGATGCCCGCCTTCATGCCGCACCGCCTGAGAGCATGGCGCCAAGATCACCCAATCCTGCTATGCCGCCCTCAGCGCCTGCTGGCGCCCCCGTCTCCGCTTTCTTGCGCAGCTTGGTGACCGCGGCCGGTGTGCGCAGCAGATTGTTGGGCACGCCGAGAGATTGCGCGAGCAGCCTTGCTGCCGCGTCCGCATCGATATTGTCGTAGATCTCCGGCTTGATGGCGCCGAGCGGCGCCAGCGATTCCAGGGCACGCACGATGGCAGCGCCTTCGCCCGCCCGCTGCGCCCTGGCCAAGGGCGAGACATATTCGATGCGGATGCCCGCGCGCATCAATTGTTTCGGAGGTGGCGGCAGCAAATTCGCCCGCCGCATGATGCCGAACTGCCGGCGGATGAGCGGGTCCAGGAATTCCGATTGGATGCGCCCAAGATGCGGGCCCATCAGGCGCAGCTTTTCTTCCTGCCGCGCCAGCACCTCGGTCGCCGTTTGGTTGGGCTGCTGCACCATCATCAGCAGCGAGTAATAGAAGGCCTGGCGCACGGCTTCGCGGCGCTGCTCCTCCAGTTCCAGGCCCAGCCCGACATTGCCGCCGCTATGGAGCGGCTCATATCGGCGCCGGCCATTCTCATCAAGGCCGCCATAGATGATGCCGCCGGGATGGGTGCGCAGGCCCCGCACCGCCACCTCATCCACCGCGAGCAAGGGCGGATCGACCGCCTTTTGCGCAGCTATGATCGTGGTCTTTGACATCGCGTTCAGCATTTTGACGTCCGGCAGGGCCAACATCGCCGGTGAATCGCCATAGAGTCCACGCGAGGCTGTCGACCAGCGCGGCACCTGATAGGGGAAATCGTGATAGCCGCCTTCCGACAGCAGGGTCCGGTTCTCGACATCGACATAGAAACTGGCAAACCCCATGCCGGCGGCATCGAACCGGCCGCCCTTCACCTCCTCGCGCGGCATGACCGCATGCAGGAAGGTGAAGGACCGGTCCGGTTCCTTGTCGAGTGCGCGCGGGATGCTGGCATGGCACTTGTCGCCCCAGCGCTTCTGCGCCTGGCGGGCGGTGAAGGTGAACCGGCGAAAGACCGTATCCACCTCGTCGCGCTCATTCTCCGCCACAAAACATTCCGCCAGATGCCGGCAGGAATAATGAACGCGCCCCGTGGCCGCATCTTCCTCGGAATAGAAGATGCCGGTGCCGAACGTCACCAGATCAGCATAAAGCTCCATCACCCGCGAATAGAAACGCTGCCCGTTGCCGGCAAAGCTCGCCTGCATGCGCCGCGTCACATCGTCGAGCCATTCCTTGGTCGCCTGGTCCTCGTCGGCTTCCGCCAAATCCGAGCGCAGGGTGAACCAGTCATTGGCGGCATTGGTGACCATGCCCCAGAGGCCCGCGGCCAGATTGTCGGCGGCAAGACCCGCCGTCGCATCGAATACTTTCTGCGACCGTTTATCGCCCGGCACGCGGTGAAAGGTGAAATCCGCCCGCATCGGCTTCATCAATTCGGCAATCTCCTGCCACAATTGATCGAGCGGCGCGCGTTCCGACGCCAAACTTTCCTGCCGGCGGATGAGGTCCTGGGCGATATTGTCCATAAAGACGAATCCTTTGGTGGTGGGGCCATGGCGAGGCTATTGCATTTCCAGATTCGTCAAGCCCGGGGATGACGAACTAAGAAGCGACTGCAAGCGAGTCTGATCCCGCCAATAGTCAGGAGCCGAGCAGGTTCTTCGGCGCTGTCGGCGCGGTGCCCAGCGCTTCACGCTCCGGCGTCAGGATGGTGGCGCGCCGGCCATAGAGCGTCCGCAGGCGCCGCAATTCCTTTTCCGCCGCTTCATCGGCCACCATATCGCTGGCCGCTGGCGTGGCACGCGTGTCGGTGCTGGCATCGGTCGTCGTACGGCGGCGTTTCTTCGGGGTGGCACACATATTGTCTTCTCCATAAATGACAAAACCAACAAAGCTCTCGCCGCCTTTACCAAAGGCGGGATAAATCGCCTCGATCTCGGCGCCGAGGAAGATGAGCCAACGATGCGCCACCTCATGTGCGAGCGCCGAGCGGCATTCACCACGGCGCAGTCCCAGGCGCTGCAGCACGGGCCACAGGATGCGGCGTGCAAAGCGCGTCGTCTCGGTGGCAACATCCGGCCAACGGTCGGTCGCAAACATCCAGACCGACCAATTTCCCGGCCACATTTCGATGCCACCCAGTGCTGCCACCGGTGTCCCATCATCTGCCGCGATCACGGCACCGATGGGATCGCTCTCCATGAGATCCGCCACCAGCAATCCGACATCCTCATCAAAGCGCGTGGCGAAAATCTCGCGCCGGTCGGCATCGCGCATGCCTTCGCCGATCGCCAGAAGGTCGGCGTGATTGAGCGCGCGCACAGCCATGTGGCGGCCCTACCAGATGAACGGATCGTAGCGGCGCGGCGCCGTCATCTCGGCAAACGGCCGCGACGGCGCCTTCAGTCCGGTGGCGAGATAGCGAAACGCGTCCGCGGCATGGCTGGTCCAGTCATGCAAGGGTCGCACGCTGAACACATGGCGCTTGGCATCGAATTCCGGCCGGTAGAGCCGCAGTGCATCGAGGCCACGCGCGCATTTCTCGGCGTCGAACCAGCAACGCGGAATGACGTTGCGCACCGCCTCGATCCCGTCTTCGATTGCATTCTGTCGCAGCACGCGCACCTTGACGCCAAGGCGCCGCAAGGTTTCCAGCCGTGTCGTGCCGCTGCCCAACTCACGGACCTCGACATCATGGGGCAGCAGGTGATCGGCATAGACATAAGGCAACTCGCCAAGCCGCTTCACATAATGGCCAAGGCCCGCACCGCTCGCTTCGTAATAGTCGATGATCCGGATCTCGCGCCCAACTTCTTGCGCAAACCAGATCGCGGTCGCATCGCCGATGCCAAGATCCCAGGCAGTGAAGACGGGCAAGCGCGGCTCCCATGGCACGCGGCCGATGCGCCCTGCCTGTTCCGCCTGTTCCAGCAGTGTGGCGTAATAGGCGCCAGGCACGCCGGCTGCGAAACTGCATTCAAATTCCTGCGCGAACTGCTGGCTCGACATGTCGCGCCGCGCTGCCGCCAGTTCGTCCGCAGGCAGGATGCCGGTCTCGCTCGCCGGAAAACGCTGCGCATGCCAATCCGCCTCACGCGCGGCCTGTTCGTAAAGCGCGCAGAAATGATTTCGTCCCATCGGCGTGCCGATGAAGAGCGCCCAGCCCTGGCGGTCGGCCAGCATCGGCCGGATGATTTCCGGCCAGACACGCGGGCTCATCTGCGCATATTCATCGAGCACGATGCCGTCGAAATAGAGCCCGCGCAGACGGTCGGCATTGTCGGCGCCGTAGAGCCGGATGCGCGCCCCGTTGGGCAGATCGACCCACAATTCGGTTTCGCTGAATTTGATCCCAGGGATCGGTGCCGTGAAACTCTTGAGATAATGCCAGGCCACATCCTTGGCCTGCGTCAGCAACGGCGCCACATAGCCATAGCGCGGTTCGGGGCGCGGATTTGCCGCCGCCTTGGCAATCAATTCGTTGATGCAGAAGACCGTCTTGCCAAAGCGCCGATGCGCCACCAGCACATTGAACCGCTGCAACTGCCGGTGCAGTTCAGCCTGATGCGGCCGCGGCGCATAAAGATGCACCTCCACAGCCTGCTTGCGCGGTTTGGTCATGCTGATCCTGAAATGGTGGTGGTGTTGCCAATTGACCCGTCATGCCCGGGCTTGACCCGGGCATCAGGTACGACCGGACGCGCTGTTCATTGGTTGCCGGCTGATCCCCGGGTCAAGCCCGGGGATGCCGGTGAATCAAGAGACCCGGTCCTAACCAGCCCGAAACGAAAACGCCCCACCGGACGTGATCGTCCGTGGGGCGCGATATCGCAGTCTATATTTAGATATTAGCAAATAATTCCTATCCTGTCAAGCATTCATGCGCGAATTCTTGGTTTTTCTTGAGCGTCATGAAACCTGCCTGGGCCAACGCCAATCGACCAAAGCCGCGCAAAGGGCTGCCAACAAGGCAAGCGACGCCGATACGAGCATCATGCCGAGCAGCGCCTGGATTGCACCTGACCCCGCCAGAAACAGGCCGGCGCCAGAGGCGATGAGCGCGCCGCCGGCGATTGTCATGGCAGCGGCCAGCCCCGCCGCGGTGCCGGCGAGATCGGCGCGCACGGGGAGGACACCTGTGTTGGCGGCGGGCATGGTCAATCCATTGCCGATGCCGATGAACATGCAAGACCCAAAGAAGGCAAGAACCTCGGTGATGCCCGACATCGACAGGGCCAGGCCAACCGACAACCCCAGGCATGTCAGGAGACGCCCGAAAACAAGGATCGTGTTCAGCGGGCGCCGGGACGCGTAGCGGCCGGCCAGATAGCTGCCCAAGATGAAGCCTGCCGGGATCATACCCATATAGAAGCCCAGCTTCGCACTTGATCCGCCGAGCGATTCACCGCCGAGCGATTCACCGGCGGCCAACGGCGCGCCGCCCAGGAAGATGTAAAGCGTCCCCATGGAGCAGGCCATGCACAGGGTGTAGGCCCAGAACCGTGCCGACTTCAGGAGCTGTCCATATGCAGCAAGGTAATTGCCCGTCGATCTCGACGTGCGCGCGGCGGTTTCTCGGAGCCCGCGCACCGATAATGCAAGGGCAGCCACGCCAAGGATGGCAAGAACAACGAAGCTCGCTTGCCATCCGAACAGCTCGTCCAGCAACCCGCCAAACATCGGACCGAGCATCGGCGCAACCGCCCACCCCATGGCGAGGTAGCCAAATTTGCTTGCGGCTTTACGCGCACCCGATGTTTCCTTGATCATGACCAGCGCGACGGAAAAGCAGGCAGCAATGGACGCTTGCATCGCGCGACACAAAAGGAAAACGCCAATATTGCCAGCCAGCGCGCAGCCGAGAGACGCGACAATGAAGATAGAGACAGAAATCAAGACGACCGGTCTGCGGCCGTACCGATCCGAGATGGCCCCCGCGACAATTTCTGTGAGGGCTGTGGCAATCGCATAGCCAGCAACCGACAGGTTGACGAGGGCAAAATCAGCTTGGAACGCCGCGGCAATATTCGGCAGCGACGGCAAAATCATGTTCACCGGCAACACGGAGAGCGCCGTCAGCAACATCAGCGTTATCAGTCGGGGTGGGGCAGGTGTCGGGGTCATGACCCCTGCCCTTGCCGGTTCCGTACGCGCGGCCCCAATCGAATTGTCGCTTGTCATGGCCTTGTCCATCTTGTCTGCGGGATTTGGTAAAAGACTGACGGGGGTGCCACTCAAACTCCGGGCATAAAAAAAGACCCCGTCAGGAGCCTGCTTACCGCGCATGGGTGCTTTCGCCGGATGGTTACACCATCCTGCCCATGCGCCCACTTACAACGACAAGAACCATTGCGATCTTCATGATGATCAAATGCTAGACAGAGATTTGCACATCGTCAATGCATCGTCCGGTGAGTGCGGCTGGCGCCAAAGCTTGATCACACAATCGGCACGGACGCCCACACGAGATGGCCTTTCAATCGTCATGAACAATCCCTCTCAATCGTCATGCCCGGGCTTGACCCGGGCATCAGGTGCGACTGGGCGCGATGTTCATCAGTTGCTAACTCATCCCCAGGCCCCATGTTTCTAGATTGGGCCCGAGCATGACGTGAGGTGGAGTAGCCCCAGACTCAAGCACCCCATGTCAGGCGAACCAGCTGTTCGCCGCCCTCGCTGGGCTTGCTTTTCCCTTGCGTCCCGGGGCGGCCATAGCCCCATTGCAGCAGCGCGGTCGCGGCCGAAATCCGCACCGCCGGCGTTGCGGTCTCATCGACCAGCACCGAAGCCAGTGCCGAGACGGCCGCCGCCGCATGACGCCGTGCCAGACTCTCAATGGCACGGGGGCCCGTCTCGGCAGGCTTGGGCCGCAGGACCTCCTTCATCTTGTCGCGCATCATCATGGCATCACCTGCAACAGGACATTGTCATTGGCATGCGCGGCCGTCACCAATCGTGCCAACCCGCGGCACAACAGGTCGAGCTCGCGGTGCGCGCGCGTCGTGCGCCCCATCGGCCAGTTCGGCCAGGCGCCATAGACCACCAATCGCTCGGTGATGCCGGCCACCACCGGCCCTTCGGCGCGCAGCATGGCCTGCGCGTGGCGGAAACTCTGCTGTGCCAGATGCAAGCCGTCGTCATCGCCATCGGCCTTCGCGGTGCACCCGTTTTCACCGCATAGGCCAGCATAAAGCCTGCCATAGCTCACATCCGTGCGGCCGATGACACGGCGATAGAGCCCGGCATAGCGCCAACCGGCGCGATGTGCCTGGGCCGAAATCAAACCTCGAGCCAGCAGCAGGTCGAGGGGATGCGCCGTCATTGCCGGATCGGCACCTTGCGCCAGGGTGGCGCGCTTCAGCTGCAATTCCTGTGTGCCGAAATCCTGAGGGCCATTGTCATTGGCCGCCTTCACCTTTTTCGGCCGGCCGCGTTTGCTGCCCACGATCGCTCTCATCATTCCATCTCCACTTCATCCAGCCCCATGGCCCAGCGCTCGGCCCATTTCACCAGCCACAGCGCGCGCTCAGCCGTCATGTCGCTGTTGACCACCTCGAAATCTCCCGCCTCGGTGATGCCGATCCCTAGGAACTGGGTCCACCGCGTCTTCATGCAGGTCCCCACCGCCTGCTCCGGCCGCAAGGTCGGGCTTGGTGGAAAATCGACGATCTCGGCCATGTGCAGCACCTCCCGTTCCAGCCCCGTCGTTTCAAGGTCAGTTGTCATTAGCGGCCTCCCGTCCATGGAGGGCGAAATCGGCCTCGCCGCTCTGCCATTCCTCGCTCTCCTTGCAGGTGGGGCAGATCCGGATGAACGGCCCCTCGGCGACAAAGGCGGCGCCACAGCCCAGGCAGGGCCGCATTTTTGGCCCGGTGTCTCGCCTTTCTATTTGTATGTTGCTATTTTGTTCCATTATTTTCCTCCCTTTTGGCCGGACCCGGCCGCTAACAGGCATTGCGCGTTATGGGATTAGGCGATAATACGCATATTTTGGTTACGCCGTCAAGCTTTAAAAACGTATTCTGCGGACATATATTGCTGCGATGGATCGGCAGCGGCGACTCTTGGCGCTGCGATGGCCGATAAGGAGTATGCGCCATGACAGAAATTTCAGAAGCCGCGCGACGGTTGAAGGAGTTGCGCGAACAAGCCGGCCTCACCATGCGCTCGGTCTCCGAAGCGCTGGGCTGGAGCCTCACCCGCTATCAGCATTACGAGGATCGCTACAAGCGCCGCTTCCTGCCCTTCGAGCTTGCCCGCGAACTCGATGCCTTGTTCAACCAGCACGGTACCGAACCAGGTGCCGTCCTCCAACTCGCCGGCATCGAGCAGGGCCAGCAGGTCACCCATCGCCGCGAACCGGTGGCACCGCGGCCAGCCAGCGTCGGCAGCGGCCACGGCCAGCGCGACTTACCAGTGATTGGCGCGGTTAAAGGCGGCAGCGAGGGTTTCTACTTCAATGAGGGCGAGGCCAAGGAATTTGTCGAGCGCCCCGCCAATCTCAAAGGCGCCTTCAACGCCTTCGCCCTCTATGTCGACGGCGATTCCATGGAACCGCGCTACTTCGCGGGCGAGTTGCTTTACGTCAACCCCAACCGCCCGATCACCAAGAACTGTTTCGTGGCGGTCGAACTCGCCGACGGACAGGGGTTGATCAAGCAGTTCCTGCGCCGGAGCGATGATGAAGTGGTGCTCCACCAGTTCAACCCGGCCCGCGACATCGCCCTCAAGGCCGGCGACGTAAAGCGCATCTACCGCATCACCGGGGCCGGCGAAGCTGGCTGAAGACCGGCCCCCGCCGGGCCCCGAATAACGCGAACCAGGGCTGTCCCGACCGCAAGCGTTGGCTGGTCAGGTTTTTTGTTGACGGAAGTTAACGTATTATGCGTTGACATTTCTGCGTATGTTCGCTATAAGTTCCATCTTAGCTTGACCCAAACTCTGTCGGGAGGGGAATATGAGCTTCTGCGCCCAGGATCTTAGCGTGCTCGCCTACGCCAACGGCTTCACGCATTGGCACTACCGGACCACGGATTCGCTCTGGCGCCTGACCGATGAGCCCGGCTATTTCGCCGCCGCGGCTGAGATGCTGCGCCCGGGCGATCAGATCACCGTCAATCTCCTGGGATCCCAGCGCGACCCGCTGCGGATCCACCTCGCCACTTTGGTGGTGCTGGCACTCCCAACGCCGCTGACGCCGGAACTTGGCCTCGTCGCCGCCAGCCTGGCTGCCGATCCGCCGGCCGCCCTCGCCGCCTGAGCCCCAGCTTCCTGAGTCCCAGCACGGACAAAAATCCCACCCAGGGCGGCTAGTTGTTGCAACTCATTCGCAACTATGCTCTATGATTTCCGCAATTGCGAGTCAGTCGCATTTAAGAACAGTCAATATTACCGTTCTTAAACAATCGCTTACACATGGGGATGTGGGATGTGGTGTGCTTTTTTGGAACCTGACCAACCAGGCCGGGCGGGCTGGGGGTTGCGTGGGTTGATGGCCGGTACGGCGCTGGTGTCCTTGACGATCGCCTTGCCGGCTGGCGCCCAGGCCGACAGCGGGGTGGCTGAGGGGGCGATTCTCCAGATCGCCCAGGCTGACAGCGTTCCGTTCGCGATTCCGGCGCAGCCATTGGCCGATGCCATCAGCGCGTTCCAGGACCAGTCCGGCTGGACGCTGGAGATCGACCCGGCCCAGCTCACCGGCCGCGTTAGTGCGGGTGTCACCGGCACGATGGCAGCGGATCAGGCGCTGGCAAAACTCCTCTCCGGCACCGGGCTCGCCGCCACGGTGACGGCGTCGGGCCATGCGACCGTCGCGGCTGCCACGGCCGATACCCTGGCCCCTCTCAACGTGGAGGACCGTGCCACCAACGAACTCGGCCTGCTCGGCAATCTGCCGGAGGTCTATGCCGGCGGCCAGACCGCGCGCGGCGCGCAAGTAGGCATGCTGGGCAACAAGGACATGATGGAGACGCCGTTCAGCGTCACCGCCTATACGGCGGAGATGATCAAGAACAAGCAGGCGCGCAGCATGTCGGACGTGGTCGACAGTGACCCTTCCGTGCGCGTCATCTCCGCGCGCGGCAGCTATACCGACCAATATATGATCCGTGGCTTCCCGGTTTATAACGACGATTTCGCCTTGAACGGCCTTTACGGCGTGCTGCCGCGCCAGGTGATCGCGCCCGAATTTGCCGAGCGCGTCGAGGTCTTCAAGGGCCCCTCCGCCCTCCTCAACGGCGTCTCGCCGGGTGGCACGGTGGGTGGCGGCCTCAACGTTTCACCCAAGCGCGCCGGCGCCGATCCGCTGACCGAGGTCACCGCCACCTATTCCTCAAACACGCAATTCGGGACGGCTGTCGATGTCGGCCGGCGCTTTGGCCCCGACCAGGAGTTCGGCATCCGCTTCAACGGCGCCTTCCGCGATGGCGAGCTGGCGGCTGATGAAAAGAGCCAGCTGCTGGGCCTTGCCGTCGTCGGTGCCGATTACGATGGTGGCGATCTGCGCCTGTCGCTCGATGCCGGCTATCAGCATCAGGAATTCGACCGGTCGGCGGGCTTCGTCTATCTCGGCGCCGGAATCGACCTGCCGCACGCGCCCGATGCCGACACCAACATCCAGGACAAATGGACCTATAACGAGACCAAGGATCTGTTCGGCGCCATCCGCGGCGAATATGATCTCCTCGACAATGTGACACTCTTTGCTGCGTTCGGCGGCAGCAGTTCCGATCAGAAGTCGATCGGCCGTGGCGTCAGCATCATCAACGATGATGGCGATGTCGCGAGCTACGCCGCAGACATTCCCTTCTATAAGGATACGATATCAGCACAGGTCGGCATGAAGGGATCGGCTGAGTTCTTCGGCATGAAGCACGAAGCGACCCTGCAGGCAACGACGCTGCGATCGGAAGAAGGTTTCGGATTCGGCTTCGCCAGCATTCCCGGCACCAACCTCTACGATCCCAATTTTGTCGACGATCCGGACTTCTCCGACAATGCCATCGGCAAGTCGAACGAGAAGCAGCTCAACAGTATCGCTATCGCCGATACGATCGGCGTCTGGGATGACCGCATCCAGCTGACCCTGGGCGGTCGCCTGCAGCAGGTCAAGCTCGACGCCTATAACTACCAGACTGGCGATCACACCAGTTCCTATGACGAACATAAGCTCACCCCCTCGATCGGTCTCGTGGTTCGCCCGGTCGAGGAAGTGTCGCTCTATGCCAACTACATCGAAGGCCTGGTGCCCGGTGACATCGCACCCAGCACAGCCAGCAATGCCGGGCAGGCCTTTGCACCCTATAAGACGGATCAGATCGAAGTTGGCATCAAGCTTGATCTTGACGTGTTCACGGCGACTCTTGCTTTCTTCGACATCACCCAACCAAGCTCCTATGTCGATGGATCGAATACATTCGTCGTTGACGGCGAACAGCGTAATCGCGGCATCGAGTTCAGCGTTTCCGGTGAACCCATCAAGGGCTTCCGGCCGCTGGGCGGCATCACCCTGCTCGACAGCGATCTCGACGGCACATTGAACGGTGACAATGACGGCAATCGCGGCGTCGGCGTCCCCAAGGTCCAGGTCAATCTCGGCGGCGAGCTCGATATCCCGCAGGTGGAAGGCCTCACCGTGACCACGCGTGTCATCTATACCGGCGAGCAGTATTACGATGCCGGCAACACGCAGAAGCTGCCCGATTGGGTGCGCTGGGATCTCGGCGCCCGCTATACGCTGGATGCCCGCGGTACACCGATCACCGTCCGCGCCGACATTGAGAATGTACTGGACAGCGATTATTGGACCTCCGCCGGTGGCGGCTATCTCTCGACCAGCAGTCCGCGCACCTTCCTGGTCTCGACCGCGTTCAGCTTCTAACCCAACGGCCGCAGCTTGATTTCGCCACGCACCGTCTTTCTCCATCTCCACCGCTGGTGCGGCCTTGGCCTTGCCGGCTTCCTGTTCATGTCCGGGCTGACCGGCGCCATCATCTCGTGGGATCACGAGATCGATAGCTGGCTCAACCCGGAGCTTGTTACCGCGACGGCAGAGGGTACACCGAAGACACCGCTGGAACTCGTCGCCATCGCCGAGGCGCAAGACCCGCAGATCTGGGCCACCTATTTCTCGCTGCAGATCGAGGAAGGTCACGCCTTCGAGATCTACGTCTTTCCCAGGGTCGATCCGGCGACCGGGCAATCTTACCTACTTGCCTACAATCAGATCTTCATGGACCCGGTCAGCGGCGAGATTCTGGGAAAGCGCCTCTGGGGTGAGCCGGCGCTGACCCGCGCCAATTTCATGCCGTTCCTCTATCGGCTGCATTACAGCCTGCACCTCCCCGACCCCTGGGGCCTGTGGTTGATGGGCGGTATCGCCTGTATCTGGATCATCGACTGTTTCGTCGGCTTCTACCTGACCTTGCCCTTACGCAAACGGCCCGATCCGCGGCGTAGCCTGTCGGTGGGAAGGGCGCTGGCCCGCGGCTGGTGGGCGCGCTGGAAGCCGGCCTGGACCGTCAAATGGCAGGGCAGCCCTTACCGCGTCATTTTCGATCTCCACCGCGCGTTCGGCCTGTGGCTGTGGGGGTTCCTGTTCATCCTGGCGGTCAGTTCCGCCTCGCTCAATCTCGATACCGAGGTCGCAAAGCCGATCGTCAGCCTGTTCTCATCCTTCACGCCCTCGCCTTTCGACACGCGCGAGCAGGTCGCCTTCAACAAACCGATCCATCCCAAGATCAGCTACGCAGAGATCATCGCCAAGGCGAAGGTGGACGGGCCGGCGCGCGGTTGGGATGCGCCGCCAGGTGCTCTCTATTACGCACCCGATTACGGCGTCTATGGGGTCTATTTCTATCATCCCGGCGATGACCACGGCACCACGGGCGGTGTCGGTCCGGCGGTGCTCTTTTATGACGGCCTCGACGGCCGCCAGATCGGCGACGTGACACCCTGGGCCGGCACTGCCGGCGACATCTTCCTGCAGATACAGTTCCCCCTGCATTCCGGCCGCATCGCCGGTTTGCCCGGCCGCATCATGGTGTCAGCCTCTGGCATCGTCGTCGCGATGCTGTCGGTGACGGGTGTGATCATCTGGTGGAAGAAACGCCGAGCTCGGAAACGGATGTTGGTGGCGCGGGGATGGGGCTCACGTTCGCGCCATTAGGCGAAAAGTAATCTCACTCTGACCCCGATTTTGTAACTCCGATTTTCGTAATTTCTAATTGATAGATTACCCCCGGAGTTTCTGCAGTTTAGGCCAGGATCTCTTGACCGTGTGCCGCAATCAAAGGATCTTTTTCGATCGTGCGGTTAAACCCAAATATGATTTCAGCAGCAGCGCAACTGCCGAAAAGCTTGAAAGAAAGGATATGATGGGATGATATTCTGTATGCCAAAGAGCACAACGAGCGAGCATTGCGCTGTACTGCACGATCTGACCAGTGCACTGCTGAAGGGGCAGATAACTAGAGGACGCTGCGACGATCGCAAGTGTTCCTAATGTACCGTAGCTTGTCGATGGAACATCCAGAAGAACAGTAAGAGAAACTCCCCCGACAATTGCTAGAAACGCTCTTGAAAAGAGAACTAGATAATCAATCTGATCACATGGCTGATGATTGAACAGGCATCCCGCACTGCGCGCGTCAATGATCCAGACCGTCCCAGCATTTAGTAGGCATGCGAACAGAATAATTGCGCAGATACCTTTTATAATAATTGCGCCACGAACTCTGACGTTTGACATCTCAGTTACCACCCTGTAGCAGCCCCATTAGACGCACTCCTCGGCATCGAAAAGTTTGTTGTCACCGCTCTCTCCCCGCCTCATCACCCATCTTCATCAGTGGCGACAGCACGAACTCGATCAGCTTTCTTGTCCCCGTCTTGATCTCGACCGCGGCGACCATGCCAGGGGAGAGATGCACATTCTTACCATCCACATTCATGGTGTCTTTTTTCGAGGCGAATGCGTGTCGTGTAGATGAGGCGCGGCGGCTGGTAGCTGTCGCTCTGCTGTTCGACAGCGTCGTTCGAGATCGTCAACGCTTGGCCAATGAGCGTGCCGTAGCGTGTGAACGGAAACGCATCAGGATTCACGGCCGCTTCCTGGCCTTCTTCGACGAAGCCGGCGTCCTCCGGCACGATGATCATGATCGGTTTGGCGGGCTCGACGACACCGCCGATGGTGTGAAGCTGCAGCGAGAGAAGGTGTTGCGAATTGTCTTCAACCGCGCGCGCATCTTTCTTGAGCGACATGGTCTGTCCCTATTTTTAGCTGAATATATTGGATCATGTATATCAGCTGAATGCAGCTTTCGCAGCCCTACGTTTTGCGGCCCGGGGCAATTATGCTTTGATTGCCGGAATCCTTGCATCCGAAAGCCACGAAGCACTCTCCAGGGGCAACATCGCCATCTCGAGGTTGCTTTCCAAACTCGTGGGTGGTCCGCCTTCACGGACCATAACGATTCAGGCGACGCGCCGAGTGCAATGACTTTAGAGAAGGTCTACGCGGTCCCGTCATCCCCGGGCTCGATCCAGGGATCGGGAGCGACTGGACACGATGTCCATCAGTTTGAACCAGACCCCGGGTCAAGCCCGGGGATGACGATATTTAGAGAGTGCGGGGCGTTACGCTCAAACTCCCAAATCCACGACCACGCGGCCGCGGACTTTGCCCTCCAGGATGGCTTTGCCCAGTGCCGGCAGTTCTTCCAGTCTGGCGCGCTGGATCATGCCGTCGAGTTTTTCCATCGGCAGATCCTTGGTGAGCCGCGCCCACGCGACCTTGCGGCGCATGAGCGGTGCCATCACGGAATCGATGCCGAGCAGTGACACGCCACGGATGATGAAGGGGATGACGGTCGTTTCCAGCTTGGTGCCACCTGCCAAACCGCAGACGGCGACGGCACCGCGATATTTCATCTGCGGCAGGATGGCGGCCAGCGTCGATCCACCGACACTGTCGACGGCGCCCGCCCAACGTTCGCTGTCGAGCGGCTTGCCCGAGGGTGCAGCGATGCTGGCACGCTCGATGATCTCGGCCGCCCCCAGGCTCTTCAAATAATCCGCCTGCTCGGGCCGGCCACTGGAACACACGACCCGGTAGCCGAGGCGCGCGAGGATCGCGGTCGCGACACTGCCGACACCGCCAGCAGCACCGGTCACCAGCACATCGCCATGATCCGGGCGCAACCCATGTTCTTCGAGGGCCATCACGCAGAGCATCGCGGTAAAGCCCGCCGTTCCGATCGCCATCGCGCGTTCGGTGGAGAGGCCGCGGGGCAACGGCACCAGCCATTCACCCTTCACTCGCGCCTTCTCGGCATAGCCGCCCCAATGCACTTCGCCGACACGCCAGCCGGTCAGGATCACCTGGTCACCGGCCTTATAATCGGCATGCTGGCTCTCCAGCACCGTGCCGGCAAGATCGACGCCACCGACATGAGGATAGGTCTTCACCAACCGCCCCAGCCCACCGAGCACGAGGCCATCCTTGTAGTTCAAGGTGCTGTGATGGACGCGGATGAGCACATCCCCCGCCGGCAGCCGGTCGTCGGGCAGATCCTCGATCGCTGAGGTGACCTTGCCATCCTTTTCCTGCAACAGCAGCGCCTTGAACATTATGGACTCCTGAAACGGTAAGCGAATATCGCATTTATCACATTTACTACTCGTCATCCCCGGGCTTGACCCGGGGATCAGCTTCCGCCGCCGAGCTGTTGCCACCAGATCCCCGGGTCAAGCCCGGGGATGACGGTGAAGAACGTGCTCGGCATTATCAATCCTGCGGCTGCATGGTTTCCTGGAAGCGCACCGGGGCACCGTCGGGGCGGCCCAGCAGTTCGCCGTCGCGCATGACGATGGCGCCGCGGATGATGGTGGCGATCGGCCAGCCGGTGACTTCCATGCCGTGATAGGGCGTCCAGCCGGCCTTGGTCGCCATCCAATCGTTGGTGATGGTGCGCTTGGCCTTGAGGTCGACCACTGAAAAATCGGCGTCATAGCCCACGGCGATGCGCCCCTTGCCGCGGATATTGTAGATCCGCGCCGGGCCGGCACTGGTGAGGTCGATGAGACGCTGCAATGTGAGGCGCCCTTCATGCATATGATTGAGCATCACCGGCAGCAAGGTCTGGACACCCGGCATGCCGGAGGGACTTTGCGGATAAGGCCGGGCCTTTTCTTCCAGCGTATGGGGTGCATGGTCCGAGCCGATGCAATCGACGACGCCGTCGCGCAGCGCCTGCCAGATACCATCCTGATGATGCTTGTCGCGCACCGGCGGGTTCATCTGCGCCAGAGTGCCTAAGCGCTGATAGCAATCAGGGGCGGCCAGGGTAAGGTGATGGGTCAGCACCTCGACGGTCGCGATATCCTTATGGTCCTTGAAGATCTCCATCTCGTCAGCGGTGGAGATGTGGAGCACATGGACCCGCCGGCCAGCCAGCCGCGCGATCTTGAGGAGCCGGTTGGTCGACCGCACAGCGGTTTCCACGTCGCGCCAATGCGGGTGCAAGGCGGGATCGCCGCTGTCCTTCACCAGGGCCAGGCGTTCGCGCAGCCGCATCTCGTCTTCGGAATGGATGGCGACCCGGCGCTTGCCGTGACGCAGCACGCTTTCCAGCGTCTCGTCATCCGCGACCAGCAACGAACCGGTCGAGGAGCCCATGAAGATTTTGACACCCGCGCAGCCCGGCAGCATCTCAAGCTCGCCGAGCTTGTCGGCATTCTCGTCCGAGGCGCCGATGAAGAAGGCATGGTCGACCCAGGCCCGGCCCTTGGCGCGGGTCAGCTTGTCGTTGAGGTCCTTGGCATCCAGCGTATTGGGGTTGGTGTTGGGCATTTCGAAAATGGCGGTAACACCCCCCAGGGCCGCCCCGGCCGTGCCGGTTGCCAGATCCTCTTTATGCTCGAGGCCTGGTTCTCGGAAATGCACCTGGGTGTCGATGACGCCCGGCAGGATGGTCAATCCTTGCGCGTCAAGCTCCTGCGCGGTCACAGCCCCGCTCAGTTTCTTTCCCAGGGCCGCGATTCGCCGTTCGCGCACGCCGATATCGAGCGACTCCAGCCCATTTGGCGTGGCAACCGTCCCGTTCCGGATGATGAGGTCAAATGGCGCATCCATGCCGGACACCCTTTCTGCTGTCGAATACCGCTCCCTGATCTCTATCCCCTTGAGAGGAAAGGGTGCAAGGGCGGAGAGTTGGCAGCGCGGCAAACTGTCCCCCAAGGCCCGCTAAATCGTGACGCCGCGCCGGCTTTGGGGTACTATTCGGGCGTTGGGACAAGGTTATGCAAAACTGCCGTATCGCAATATGGGCGGGGAGATGGTCAGACCGTGATGATCGGCCTAAATGAGCTGCGGGTGCAGCTGGAAGAATTGCGCTCCGAACACCGCGATTTGGACGAGGCCATCCGTGCCATGGCCGAAGCCTCGCCCTTCAACCAGCTGCAGATCCAGCGGCTGAAAAAGCGCAAACTGTCCCTGAAAGACCAGATCATCCGGCTCGAGAGTAAGCTGCTGCCGGATATTATTGCGTAGGTCCGTGTGCGCCTTCCATGTCGTCGCGCCCGGACTTGATCCGGGCATCAGCCAGCAACTGACAATCAGAACCCAGTCGAACCGGATCCCCGGCCTCTCTCGATTCGAGGCAGGGGGATTCTAGGCCAGGGGGTCAAGATCGGGGGATTCAGGATCGGGCCCGGGGATGACGTTTTTCGGGTCATTCACCTCACGGGCCAGGCATGAAGGTCCGTCACCTTGGCCCCATCGCCGCAATCTGGCGCACGGAAATGACCCTGGCGTGCGACCTTGCTGTTACGATATTACAAGGCATTGCGACTGATCGGCCCATGGTTTCTTGTGGGCTTTCAACCGAGTGGAGACTCCCATGGACGTGCGCGCCGCCGTGGCCATCGAGGCCGGCAAACCCCTGGTCATCGAGACCGTGCAGCTGGAAGGACCGAAATCCGGTGAGGTGCTGGTCGAGGTCAAAGCGACCGGCCTCTGCCACACCGATTATTTCACTCTGTCGGGCGCCGATCCTGAAGGCCTGTTCCCGGCCATCCTGGGGCATGAGGGGGCTGGCATCGTGGTCGATGTCGGGCCCAACGTGACCAGCCTCAAGAAGGGCGATCACGTCATTCCGCTCTACACGCCCGAATGCCGCCAGTGTGAATATTGCCTCAGCCGCAAGACCAATCTCTGCCAGGCGATCCGCACGACGCAGGGCCAGGGCCTGATGCCGGACGGCACCAGCCGGTTCTCGATGGGCGGCAAGAAGATGCACCATTACATGGGCACCTCGACCTTCGCCAATTTCACCGTGGTGCCGGAGATTGCGCTGGCCAAGGTCCGTGAAGATGCACCCTTCGACAAGATCTGTTATATCGGCTGCGGTGTGACCACCGGCATCGGTGCCGTCATCAACACGGCGCGGGTCGAGATCGGCGCCAATGTCGTGGTGTTCGGCCTGGGGGGCATCGGCCTCAACGTCATCCAGGGTGCCCGCATGGCGGGTGCCAACATGATCATCGGCGTCGATATCAATCCCGCCCGCAAAGCCATCGCCGAGAAATTCGGCATGACCCATTTCGTCAATCCGAAAGAGGTCGAGGGTGATCTCGTTCCCTATCTCGTCAACCTCACCAAGGGTGGTGCTGATTACAGTTTCGAATGCATCGGCAACACGACCTTGATGCGCCAGGCGCTGGAATGCTGCCACAAGGGCTGGGGCGTCTCGGTCATCATCGGCGTTGCCGGCGCGGGCCAGGAAATCTCCACGCGGCCGTTCCAGCTGGTGACGGGTCGCGTCTGGAAGGGCACCGCCTTCGGCGGGGCACGGGGCCGCACCGACGTGCCCAAGATCGTCGACTGGTACATGGACGGCAAGATCAATATCGATGATCTCATCACCCACACGATGCCGCTTCAAGACATCAACAAGGGGTTCGATCTGATGAAGGCCGGGACCTCGATCCGCGGCGTGGTGCTGTACTGATGAGCGTCGTCACCGAACTCGCCCGCCATCGTTGCTTTGGCGGCTGGCAGCTATTCCTGCGCCATGACAGCAGCGAGATCGGCCTGCCGATGAAGTTTTCGGTCTATCTGCCGCCGGCCGCCGAAAAGCGGCCGGTGCCGGCCCTCACCTATCTTGCCGGCCTCACCTGCACCGAAGACACGTTCATGATCAAGGCCGGCGCCCAGCGCGTGGCGTCGGAACTGGGCCTGATGCTGATCGCCCCAGATACCAGCCCCCGCGGCACGGATTTTCCGGGCCAGGCCGACAGCTGGGATTTTGGCGTCGGTGCCGGTTTCTATGTCGATGCGACCGAAACACCGTGGCGCCAGAACTGGCGCATGTATTCATACGTGACCAAGGAACTGCCGGCTCTCATCGCCGCCAACTATCCGGTCGATCCGGACCGGCGCGGTATTTTCGGCCATTCCATGGGGGGCCATGGGGCACTGGTCTGCGGCCTGCGCAATCCGGACCTCTACCGCTCGGTCTCGGCCTTTGCCCCCATTGCCAATCCGATGCACTGCCCCTGGGGCGAGAAGGCCTTCACCGGCTATCTCGGCACGCATCGGCTCGATTGGAAAGCGTACGACGCCAGCGACCTCATGAAGCTGCACACGCACCCCGCGCCGATCCTGGTCGATCAGGGCGAGGCGGACCAGTTCCTGGAGGTGCAGCTGCATCCCCATGCGCTGGAGGAATCGGCAGCCATCTCCGGCCAGAAGCTGACCGTGCGCCGCCATGCGGGTTACGATCACGGCTACTATTTCATCCAGAGCTTCATAGCCGACCATCTCCATCATCACGCGCGGATTCTGGGGTAGGTCCTAGCCCTCCGCCATATTCTCCACGGCCTCCATCTCGGCGTCGGAATAGCCGAAATGGTGGCCGATCTCGTGGACCACGAGATGGCGGATGAGGATCTCCAGGCTGACATCCTCTTCCGCCCACCAGTCGAGAATGGCGCGGCGATACAAGAAGACGATGTCGAGGTCGGTGGGGTCGGCGTGGCCGCGTTCGGTCAGCGGAACACCGCGATAGAGACCGGCCAGCTCGAAAGGGTCTTCGATCCCCATTTCCAGAAGCGTTTCCTCGTCGGCGAATTCTTCCACCCGGAGCGCCACATTGCTGCAGCGGATGAGAAATTCCGCCGGCAAGGACGCCAGAATCCGGCGGCCCATTTCCTCGATTTCGCCAGCGCTGGGCGGCGGCCCGAAATGGCGCAGAGAATCGTCAGCGTCGCGATTGTCGGGCATGGGGGGCTCCTGGGGGTCCGGCTGGATTAGACCCCAACCGGGCAGGCCCGCGCAAGATCAGCCCAGAAGCAAGATTAACCCAGAAGGTCGGAGGCGGCCGCAAGCCAGAGGAGGCTCAGCGCCAGCAGGAATTCAAGCGCCAGCGTCAGCTTGACGATGCGCGCCTTGGTCATCTCTTCAAGCACCGGCGCCGGCCAAAACCAGCACCATCGCAAAAAGCGAAAACAAGGTGAGGCGGGCACTGATGGTGATCAAGCTGTCGAACATGGCGGCGGTTCCTGGAAGCGGTATGGGTCTATTAAACGGCGAAACGGTAAAGGTCTGGTGAAGATGAGCGAGACGACTTGCCCCATAATGTGAGCTAAAGCATTCAGTTACGCAGTGATCCGGGTCACCAATCGTGTTGGGCTGCGACCACCGATCAATGACCGGCGCGCATGGCGGCCAAAGGCCGGAAATGTGGCAAAATCAGGGGTTTCTCGGGGTCTGACAGCGGCGGACGCTGGCGCAATCAAGACCGGGCTGTGATGCCGGTCACCGCTCTAGACGAGAGCGTGGCGGACGATGAGATCGATGACCGACGCGATCTTGAGCCCGTCTTTCAGGCGTTCCTGGTCGAAATCAAGCAGGCGCTTCACCTCGACATCCGAGCCCGGGGCGCGGCCCTTGGCGATATCGGCCAATTGCTGGGCCAGCATCAGGCGGAGCGCCATGTCATGCGCATCGGTGATGCGCAGCAGGTCGTCGGCACTCACCCGCTGCGCTTTCCGCGCCGCCTCCCAGCGCATTTCTGTTTCCAGCGCCGTGCTGCCCAGGCTCAAGCCCAGCACGCGCGCGCCGGAGACGATCGGCAGCAGGGCACCACGCTTGAGATTGAGCCGGCCGCCCTTGGTCTTCATGCCGCCGAAGAGACCGAGCTGCGGCTCGAACTTGCCGATCGAAGCAGCAAGGCGCTTCAGGAACATCGGCTCCTGGCCAAGCTCGGAGGCAAGCGCCCGCAGCTTCACCGCCAGTGCAATGTCGCCATAGGCCGGGCGGAAATCGAAGAAGATATCGGCATTGAGCAACGCCACATCGTCGTCGCTCCCAACCCAGAGGCCGATGCGCTTGCGCCAGCCGGCGAGATTGTGCCGGCATTCGCGGTTGCTGGCCATGACGTCGCCGCGGCAGAAGGGAATGCCGATCTGATCGAGGATGGCGGAACAATGCAGGCCGAATTTCTCGAACCAGGGATCGTCATCCGCAGTCCCGTCATGCACCAGGGCATGATCCTGATCCGCGGCCAGCAGGCTTTCGCCACGACCGGCCGATCCAAGGACCAGGAAGCACCAGGCGGCGGGTGCTGCACCATGGCTGGCCAGCAGCAGATTTTCCGCCAAGGCCGCGACCCTGGCATAGACATCGCGCAGCACGGCGGCGAGGGCGCCGGCGATCTGGCGCGGTGGGACGCCTTCCGCCAGCAGGGCCGTGGCCAGACGCGGCAGGGCCGCCACCACATCCTTGAGGCTCTGCGCATCCGGCGCCTCTTCCGCATCCGCCGCCAACAACAACGCATCGTCGGCACGCAGCTTCAAAAGCGCGCTCATGCTGACGACACCCAGCGCCGCCTGGCTCGACCGGTCCACGACGATCAAATGCCGCGTGTTATGGCGGCGCAGATCGGTGAGCGCTTCGAACACGAACGCATCCGGCGGCAGGAAGGCCATCTCGCGCGACATCGCAGCACCCACCGGCTGCGACAGCGTCTCGGGCCTTGCCGCATGGTGCGCGAGATCACGGTCGGAGATAAGGCCGATCGCCCGTCCATCGCCATCCAGCACTGCAAGCGCGCCGACACGCTTTTCCGCCATCATCGCAGCAGCTTCCGTAAGCGGTGCTGCGGCATCGATGGCGATGACCGGGCTGCGCATGACATCGACCAGCCGGTGGCGATAGGCGAAGGCATCGATCCGCTGCACGATTTCCGGGTTCATGACGTGCCGGCCCTTATCATCGCCGGTGCCACCGCCTCTCCATCGTCAAGCCCGGACTTGATCCGGGCATCCACACTCTCAACTGCCGCAGTGGATCCCCGGGTCCCCCCTGATTCCAGATGGGCCCGGGGATGACGGCTAAGAAAAGGCTGAGTGTGCTGCATGCGCCCTCTTTACCAATGCCAGCGGCGAGGATGTTGCAGGATGGCAGCGCGCTCGAAGGCCAGCGCCTCGCCCAGCGTGCGGATACCGTGCTCCATCAGCAACGGCACCAGGGACAGGAACAGACGGCCGGTCGCTTCCGCATCGCCCCGCGCAGTGTGGCGGTCCGTGACCTCAATGCCGAAGGCGGCACAGCAAGGGGTGAGATCGCGGTGGCGTTCGCCGGGATGGAGGGCGGCATAGAGAAGTGCTGTATCGAGCGCCACCGGCGGCTGCAGACGCAGGCCCATGCGCCGCACCTCGCGCCCAAGCATGGCAAGGTCGAAATAGACCTGATGGCCGATGATGAGCCCATCCTGCAGATGCTGATGCAGTTCCGGCCAATGGGCCGGAAAATCGCCCGCACCCACTACCATCTGGTCGACGATGCCGTGAAAGACAGTCGAGGCCGCCGGGATCGGCCGCCTAGGGTCGATCAGCCGGTCGAAGCTGGGTGCTGCGGCCAGAGCACCTTGGTCGAGACGAAACCCAGCCGCCGAAATGATGCGGTCGCTGCGCACATTGAGACCGGTGGTTTCCGTGTCCATCACCAGGGCGGTGAGCGCGGTGAGCGGGGTGGCTGGCGAAGGCGGCAGGCCGCACTTGACCGTCCCGACCGGCGTCTGGAAGCCGCGCCAGACCCAGCCGACGGCCAGCTGGAGCGACGCCAGGCGCCGGCTTTTCGCCGGTGCGACCCCCATGTCCCGATCAAACGCCAACCAAATCCCCTCCCACCTGCCACATGAGGCCTGGCGCGAGCTTAAGGCAGCAGCTTCGGCCCTGGCCATGCTCATTCCGGCATCATGGAGCTCAAATCGACCTTTTCCGCAGCGCACAATAATGCTAATCAGATAGGAACGTCTCAAAGACGACTAAAAAACACCGTTCTGCTGGCTAGGGTTAACCTGCGCATCGTGTGCGCGCAGGTGTGTCTATTTGTTTCTACCCAACCCTATGGCCGCCAACGGATTCCATGACCCAACCAGAACGCATCATTGAATTGTCCCGCCATGTCAGCGACGTGGCCGAGGGCAAGATCGCCCTTATCAACACCATCACGCGGGAAACCCGCATCCTGGCCCTCAATGCGCTGATTGAATCGGCGCGTGCCGGCGATAGCGGGCGCGGCTTCGGTGTCGTTGCCAACGAGGTGAAGACGATCTCCGAACGCATCACCCAGATCTCGCACCAGCTTTCCTCGGAGCTGGCCGGCGCCATCGCCGAACTGGTGAGTCTGGGTGAAGGGCTGGTGCATCAGGTGCGGGGCCAGCGCTTAGCCGACCTTGCCTTCAACATGATCGAGATCATCGACCGCAATCTCTATGAACGCTCCTGCGACGTGCGCTGGTGGGCAACCGATGCTGCGGCGGTGGATGCGCTGGCAGCGCCGGGGCCGGAGAGTGCCGCCCATGCCAGCTCGCGCCTGGGGGTCATCCTCAACAGCTACACGGTCTATCTCGACCTGTGGATCGCGGATGCTGGCGGCCGCGTCATCGCCAATGGCCGCCCGCAGAAATATCCCAAGGTGATCGGCAGCAATGTGGCCGGGACGAGCTGGTTCAAGGCCGCAATGGCCACCAGCTCGGGCGATGATTACGCGGCCTTCGACGTGGAACGCGTCCCCAACCTCGACAATGCCCAGGTTGCGACCTACACCACCGCCATCCGCGCCGGCGGTGCTGCGGACGGCAAGCCTCTGGGTGCCCTGGGTATCTTCTTCGATTGGCAGCCACAGGCCCAGGCCGTGGTGCAAGGCAGCCAGATCAGTGCCGAGGAGCGAGCATTTACCCGTTGCCTGCTTTTGGATGCCCAGCATCGCATCATCGCTGCCTCGGATGGCAATGGCGTACTCACCGACAGTTTTGCGCTCAAGGAGCTCAGCCAGAAGGCCGGCTATTTTGCTGATACCGGCAAGATGATCGGCTATGCGCTGACACCAGGGTACGAGACCTATCGAGGCCTCGGATGGTACGGCGTCATTGTGCAGGACGTGCCGACAGCAACGCCCTAGGCAGGCAGGTTGGCCCTGCCGTACCCCAGCCTTGCCATGCCTTAACTTTGGCGTTGGACGGCCAGATCTTTTTGCAGTTCCTGGATAACGCTCATCAGCCGCTCCATCTCGCGGGCCCTCAGCATGTCGATCTTTTGGTGCAGCAATTCGATCTCCAACTCGGCCTTGAGGTTGACCTCGTAATCGTTGCGCTGGGTCTGCCGGTCGATCTCCGATTGCCGGTTCTGGCTCATCAGCAGGATGGGCGCCGTATAGGCGGCCTGGAACGAGAGCATGAGGTTGAGCAGGATGAACGGATAAGGGTCCCAGGCGCTGGTCCAGGCAAAGATGTTGAGGATAAGCCAGCCCACCAGCAGCACCGATTGAATGATGATGAAGCGCCATGAACCCACCACGCCCGCGATATTGTCCGCGGTGCGCTGGCCCAATGTCGCCGGCGCCACATCCCGCGGCGCCCGGTCTGCCCGCGCCTTGCGGAGATCGCGCAGCAATGCCTGGTCTTCCTGCGACAGCGCCGTGATCTCATCGAACAGCGCCGCCACGGTGCGGGCACCTGCAGCCACGTCGCGTGCGGCATCGGTCAGCTTGTTATCAGATTGAGCCATGATCTATCCCACCCCTCGCAGGCGCCGATCTGCGCCATCAGCCATTATCACCGGAGAATGCGGGTGTGAGTGGGAAATTTTTGGCTGAGTCGACCGGACGAACTCGATCGATCCATACCCCCCTCCCCGACCCTCCCCCTCAAGGGGGGAGGGTGGTGGGTGAGGATCTTGATTGATGTATTGCCCCGCAACTTATTTACCTCCCCCCTTGAGGGGGAGGTCGCGCGAAGCGCGGGAGGGGGGTGTTGAGCGACCGGGCTGGATTTACACCCGCATCCGGGCCGATTTCGGATCGTACATCGGGGTCAGAGACGCGGTAGCCGGATAGCGCTTCAGTGCAACGCCGATCTCGAACGTGCCGTCCGCGATGAAGCTCGCATCGACACCGTCCTTGTTGTGCACATAGCCCATGCCGATGGCGCCACCCAGATGATGGCCGTAATTGGCGGACGTCACCAGACCCACCAGCGTGCCATTCCGATAGATGGGTTCGTTGTGATAGAGCAGCAAGGCCGGGTCCTGCATCTTGAACTGCACCATGCGGCGGCCGAGCTTGCCCGATTCCTTTTGGCGAAGCACGGCGTCGCGGCCGATGAAGCCGCCCTTCTTGTCGAAGGCACAGGTAAAGCCGAGACCAGCTTCCAGGACGGTGTCCTTGATGCCGATATCGTGGCCCCAATGGCGATAGGCCTTCTCGATGCGGCAGGCATCCATGGCATGCATGCCGGCCGGTCGCACGCCGAGATCGGCACCAGCTTCCAGCACGGCATGCAAGACACCGCGGGCGAATTCGCTGGGGATATAAAGTTCCCAGCCCAGCTCGCCCACATAGGAGATTCGTGTCGCCCGCACCTTCGCATTGCCAAGCTCGATATGCTTGGTGGCCCCGAACGGGAACCCAGCATTGGTGAGATCAGCATCAGTCAGGCGCTGCAGCAATTCGCGGCTCTTCGGTCCCATGACACCCAAGGTCGCATAGGATGTGGTCATGTCGACCAGTTCGACATCCTCGCCGGACTGGATCCGGTCCTTGAGATAGTGCCAGTCGCGCGTCGAGGTGGCAGCCGCCGTCACCACCATGAACTTGGTGTCGTTGATGCGGAAGATGGTGAGGTCGGCCTCGATGCCGCCCTTCTCGTTGAGCCATTGCGTATAGACGGCCTTGCCCGGCTGCGCGATATCGGCGCAGGAGACCCGCTGCAGCAACGTCTCGGCATGTTTCCCCACGACCAGGAATTTGGCGAAGGTCGAGAGATCGTAAAGTGCCACACCTTCCCGCGTCGCCTTCACATCGGCCGCCGCATAGGGGAACCAGTTTTGGCGGCTGTATGAATATTCATATTCCGCCTTCACACCCTTGGGGGCATACCAGTTCGGCCGCTCCCAGCCAGCCACTTCGCCGAAGCAGGCGCCCAATGCCTTCCAATCCTCGTAGAAGGCCGTCTGGCGGACGTTGCGCGAGCTTTCGAACTGGCGGTACGGCCAATGCATGGCATAGAGCAGGCCCAAGGCTTCCGAGACGCGCGGCACGAGGAAGCTCTTGCGGCTCATATGCGGCTGCAGGCGACGGATATCGACGTCCCAGAGATCGAGCGGCGGCTCGCCCTCGACAATCCAATGGGCGAGCGCCATGCCGGCACCGCCACCCGATTGGATGCCGATCGAATTGAAGCCGGCGGCCACGAAGAAATTCTGCAACTCCGGCGCAGGCCCCAGGATATAGCGCTGGTCCGCCGTGAAACTTTCTGGCCCGTTGAAGAATTTGCGGATGCCAACCTTCTGCAGAGACGGCACACGGTGCATGGCACCTTCCAGGATCGGCGCAAAATGATCGAAATCTTCGGGCAATTCGTCGAAGGCGAAATCTTCGCGGATACCGTCCATGCCCCATGGCTTGGCCTTGGGTTCGAAGGCGCCGAGCAGCAGCTTGCCAGCATCTTCCTTGTAATAGGCGCAGGCATCCATGTCGCGCATGACGGGGAGGTCCGGCGTCATGCCCTCCATCGGTTCGGTCACAATGTAGAAATGCTCACAGGCATGGAGCGGAATGTTGACGCCGAGCTTCTGCCCGATCTCGCGTGACCACATGCCGGCAGCACAGACGACATATTGCGCCTTGATAATACCCTCGGACGTGCGCACGCCCGTGACACGGCCTTTCTCGACCAGCACTTCCTCGACCTTGGTGTCCTCGAAGATCTTGGCGCCCTGCATGCGGGCGCCCCGCGCCAGCGCCATGGTGGTGTCGGCCGGATTGCACTTGCCATCCTTCGGGTAAAAGATGCCGCCGATCACGTCGTCCGTGTTCAGCAACGGCCATTTCTGCTGCACGCCGGCGCGGTCGAGTTCGATGCATTCGACCTCGAAGCTTTGCAGCATGTCGGCGCCACGACGGAATTCCTCCCAGCGCGCCTCCGAGGTTGCGACCGACAGCGAGCCCGGCTGCACGAAGCCGGTCGCCTGTTCGGTTTCCTTCTCCAGCGTCTGGTAGAGCTCGGTCGTGTATTTCGCGAGCTTGGTCAGGCTCTCGCTATAAAGCGAGGCGCGCACCAGTCCCGCCGCATGCCAGGTAGTGCCGGAGGTGAGCTTCTTGCGTTCCAGCAGCACGGTATCCTTGCCCCAGCCGAGCTTGCCCAGATGATAGGCAATCGAACAACCAAGAATGCCGCCACCAATGATGACGACGCGGGCTTCCGTAGGGAGTGACATGGGTTGGGTTCTTCGTCTGGTTGGGTTGCGGGCGGATTATGCGGGTGGATGAGTTAGCGGGCAAATAGGTGGTTTCGATGGGGGGTATTGAGCTGAGGCCCCCTCACCCCAACCCCTCTCCCGCGAGGGGAGAGGGGCTTGATGCGAAGGTGGCAATAACCGTCAGTCGCAACGATCTTTGCAGCACGAGACTCATTCCCTCTCCCCTCGCGGGAGAGGGTCAGGATGAGGGGGTGCGACTGAAGACTCCCGCCCATCTTCACGCCTTCAACCGCTCGTTCTTCGGGTCGAAAATCGGTTCCTCGGCAACCACGGCCGGGAAGCGCGTGCCGAGAATCTCGACTTCGAGCTTTGTCCCGACCTC
This sequence comes from Dongia sp. P2_B8, assembly GCF_056404715.1. NCBI lineage: Bacteria > Pseudomonadati > Pseudomonadota > Alphaproteobacteria > Rhodospirillales > Dongiaceae > Dongia > Dongia sp. P2_B8. The sequence goes on from NZ_JBFUDM010000008.1 coordinate 74,580, forward strand.
GGCAAGATCCAGCCGCACGTAGGAGAGGGCGACACTTTTCCCGATGCGGAAGCCCCAGCCGCCGGAGCCGACGATGCCAACCTTCTTGCCGTCCTTGAAGACGATCGAGCAGGAAGGTGCATCGGCCGTATTGCCCTCGACGATGAGCGGCACGAAGCGTTCCTTCTCACCGGCAGCATGGCGTTTCTTCAAAGCGTCGCGGCCGATGAAATCGCCCTTCTCCAGCTTCACGAAGCGTTCCAACCCGGCATCGAAGGGTGTGTATTCGTGGGTGATGTCCTGCTTCCAGGAGCGGTAACCCTTCTCCAGCCGCAGGCAATCCATCGCATACATGCCGAAATCGGCAATGCCGAATTCTTGGCCAGCCGCAAAGATCGCATCATACACATGGACGAGGTCACCCATCGGAACATGGAGTTCCCAACCAAGCTCGCCCACATAATTGACGCGGAGCGCGGTCACCTTGCGGCCAGCCACGGTGATCACCTGGCTGCTCGGCCAGGGGAAAGCATTGTTGGAGAGATCGGCATCCGTGATCTTTTTCAGAAGATCGCGCGAGCGCGGCCCGGCCAGCACCAGGGAGGAGGCCGTCCGGCTCACTTCCGTAAGCTTCACCGAGCCGTCGCCGGGTAGATGCTGCACCAGCCAATCCAGATCGTGCCACAGGCCGGAACCCGCCGACATCAGGTAGAATCTGTCCGCCGCGAGGCGCGTCATGGTGAATTCGGAGAGGATCGAACCCTTGGGCGTCAACGTATAGGCTAGGGTCACGCGATTGGATTTCGGCAGAGCGCCGCAGACCAGGTAATCCAGCCATTTCTCAGCACCCGGCCCCTCGACGATGAATTTCGAGAAGCCGCCAAGATCCATGATGCCGACGCGGTTAGAAACGGCATCGCATTCCGCGCGCACCGGTTCGAACCAGGCCTGCTCCGCACGGTGGAAGGAGAGCTTGGTCTTCGCCTCATCCGGATTGCGCGGGAAGTACGCCGCGCGTTCCCAGCCGCCGCGCGCACCCATGATGGCACCCTTGGCCGTCAGCTTCTCGAACAAAGGCGTCTTCAGACGCGGGCGACCTGCCGGCCGTTCTTCATTGGGGAAGCCGATCGCATATTCGTTCTGATAGAGCTCGATCGCCTTGTCGGTCACATATTTCTGGTCGGCAAAGACGGTGTAGCGGCGGTGATCGAGGCCCCAGAGGTCCCATTCGGGTTCGCCATGTACGATATATTCGGCAATCGTCTTGCCAGCGCCGCCGCCCTGGCAGATGCCGAAGCTGAACGTGTTGCAATTGTAGAAATTGGTCAGGCCATGCTGCGGCCCGATATAGGGATTGCCGTCGGGCGAATAGGGGATGGGGCCGTTGATGACCTTTTGTACGCCGACCTGGCCCAAGACAGGAACCCGCGCCACCGCCTGTTCGATATAGCTCTCCAACCGGTCGAGATCGTCGGGCCAGAGCTGGAAGGCGAATTCTGCTGGAATGCCGTCATGCCAATCAGCTTTGCAGTTCCATTCATAGGGGCCGAGGATGAGACCATCGCGTTCCTGGCGCAGGTAATAGGAGACGTCCGGATCGCGCACCAGCGGCAGCTTCTCCGGTCTGGCGGCGAGTTCGGGAATCATCTCGGTGATGAGATATTGATGCTGCATGGCGATGATGGGGAGATACTGACCGACCATGGCCGCCACCTCGCCAGCGCGATAGCCCGCTGCGTTGATCACCTTTTCGGCCGTGATTCTGGTGCCGTTCTTGGTGGTGATTTCCCATTCACCGGATGGCAATTGTTTGATCGCCGTCACCGCGTTGAAGCGCTGCACCTTGGCGCCCATATCCTTGGCGCCCTTGGCCAAGGCCTGCGTCAACTGCGAGGGATCGATATCGCCGTCATGGGCATCCCACAGCCCGCCCACCAGATCATCGAGTTCCATGATCGGATATTTGTCTTTGATCTCGGACGGACTGAGCATCGCGTAATCCAGCCCTTGCGCCTTCGCCATGGCGCAGGCATGGGCGAATTCCTCCATGCGCGATTTTGTGTGTGCCAAGCGGATCGAGCCGGTGACGTGGTAGTTCATCGGGTAATCGACTTCTTGGCCCAGGGTCCGATAGAGCTTCGCGGAATAGGCCTGCATCTTCATGATGTTCCAGGAGCCCGAGAAGGTCGGTACATTGCCCGCCGCATGCCAGGTCGACCCGGAGGACAGTTCATCGCGCTCGAGGAGCAAGCAATCGGTCCAACCGAGTTTTGCCAGATGATAAAGCGCGCTCGTCCCCACGACACCGCCGCCGATGATGACGACACGGGCATGTTCAGTCATTTGGTTCCCCTAGAAAACGGTCTCTTTTCAGTCAACTAAACTTGTCATGGTCCGCGCAGGCGGACCATCCACGAGTTTCCATCAGTATATGAAAGCAACTCGTGGATCCTCCGCCTTCGCGGAGGATGACAATCGAGATACTCCATCACCCCTTGCGCATATGCGCCCGGTCCAGCCGCACCGGATACTTGGCGCGGATGGCATCGTCGACATGTTCCGGGATATGCGCCGGGAAATGGTTGGTCATGATTGTTTTCAGTTTCTTGGTGGCGCGCTGCACCGCATCCGGCCTGCCCTGCTCGACCCATTCCTTGGGGTTCGAGCGGTCGCCGATCATCGGATAGACATATTCTGTCTGCATCAGCTGCAGGGTCTGTTCCGAACCCAGATAATGACCGGGACCTTCCAGACAGACCTTGCGGATGGTTTCCAGCGACAGGCTTTCATCCGAGACATCGATGCCCTTGATGGTGCGCTGTGTCGCCCCGATGATGTCATTGTCGATGAGAAGACTCTCCAGGCAGAAGCCCAAGAGGCTCGCATGCATGCCGGCTGATTCGTAGATCATGTTGGCGCCGGCATTGCCGACCAAAGCATGGTTATAGGCCTTCTCATAACCCGCCTGCGCATCGGGCAGTTTGGAATCGGTCATGCCGGACGCTGTCCCGCCGGTGAGGTCATAGAATTGCGCCATCTGCGCCGAGGCTGCCGAGAGCAACGCCTGTTCCGGCGAGCCGCCCGACATGGCGCCGGTGCGCAGATCGGACACGAAGCACCAGGTGCCGAAGATGGCGGGCGCCCCCGGCTTGATCGCGTTCACATAAACGAGGCCGGCGAGGCATTCGGCCACTTCCTGCACGATGGCGCTGGCCAGGGCCGCCGGCGCCGTGGCACCTGCCTGGCCGGCCGAGAGAAGCAGTACCGGCATGCCACCGCGCACCGCAAGTTCCAGACAACGACACGCATCCTGCGCGAATTTGAGGGGCGGGACGACGAAGCAGTTCGACTGGCTGACGAAGGGCCGTTCGCGCCACTTATCCTCGCCGCCGGCAATCATGTGCAGCATGCCGAGGCTGGCTTCGAGATGCTTGGGATCGACCCAGCTCGACCCCACATGCTTGGTGGTGCCGGAGACCGAGGCATAGCAGGTGTTGAAATCCATCTCGAACGGATCGGGCAGTTCGCGGCACACGACCGAACGCTGATAGAAATGGATGTGATCCAGCGTGTCGACGATGCGCGAGATATCGTAGCAATCGCGCGTGGTGGTATCGCGGTAATCGCCGGTGACCGGGTCGATCATATGCACCGCGGCACCCGCCGTGCCGAAATAGACCTTCTTGCCCCAGGGCTCGAGATCGTAGCGCGGGTCCTGGGCGTAAAGCGGGAAATGCCGCGCCGCCTTGGCCAGCGTTTCCTCGACCAGGGCGCGGGGGAAAGTGAGGCGGCCATTGTCGTTGAGGATCGCGCCGGCCTTGGTCATGACCTCAATGCCGCTGGGGATCGCATCGGCCATGCCGATCTGTTCCAGCACATCGAGGGCCGCGTTGTGGATCTTCAGCACATCGGCGTCGGAGAGCGGCTTGTAGCGCCCGCCTTCGAGACCCGGGCGCACCGGACGATCGTTCTCCGGCAAGGGGGCCGCGCGCGCCGCGCGCCGGGCCTCGCGGCCGCCGCGCCGCACTGTGGTATCGAGCACCGTCGCTGACATGGTTTTCTCTCCCGATTCTAATTGCTTATCCGGCAGCAGGGCCGTTTGAAGCGGATATTCGCCCCGCCCCCAACTTCCGGCAAGCGACCCTTCTTCAGCTTTCGGTGAATTAATTTCATGTATTTCACTGCAAAAATGCGATAAATCTGGACTTATGGCGAAACGAAATCTTCCATCGTTGAAATCCCTGCAGGCCTTCGAGGCGGCGGCACGGCATTTATCGTTCCGCGTGGCAGCCGAGGAACTCAGCCTGACGCAATCGGCCATCAGCCATCAGGTGGCAGGGCTGGAGGAGCGGCTGGGTGTGTCGCTGTTCCGGCGGGCAGCAAGACGCGTCGAACTGACCGAGGCCGGCGCCCAGCTCTATCCATATCTGCGCGATGGGTTCGACCGCCTGGCGCAAGGGGTGGGCCTTGTGGACCGGGTGCGCATCTCCGGCGATCTCGTGGTCCAGGTCTACGTCACCGTGGCGGTGCGCTGGCTGTTGCCCAGGCTCCACCAGTTCCAGGCGGGGCACCCCGATATCCTGGTGCGCCTCTCGACCAGCCAATTGGATTGGGAGTTCGACCCCACGACCGGCGATCTCGGCCTTATGTGCAGCCGGACGGCCAACGGCCCCGGCATCCATTACACGCATCTCTTCGACGCCAAGCTGGTCGCGGTCTGCGCGCCGTCTGTCATGCAAGCTGGAATCGGCCTGCGGCAACCGGCCGACCTCGTCAACCACGCCATGCTGCAGGTCTATACCGCCGCCGAGGATTGGCATGACTGGCTGGAAGCGGCGGGCCTCTCCACGCTCAAAGGCCGCGCAGCACCGAAGTTCGACTCATACCTGCTCGCCATCGAAGCCGCGGTCGAAGGCCAGGGCGTCGCCGTGGTGCCGGAATTCATGGTGGCGCCGGACCTGAAAAGCGGCCGCCTGGTGAAACCCTTCGCACAGATCGAGGTGCGCCACGGTGCGCGCTGGTATCTCGCCTGCCTCGAAGAACGCGTCAAGGAACCAAGGATGCAGCATTTCCGCGACTGGCTGGTGGCGGAGATCGCAGGCGATCCGGCGTTTGCGGGGTAGTGCCCCCTCTCCCTAACCCATCATCTCAATCAAACAATTCGCTCAGCCAGGATTTGCGGCTGTGATGCTTGTGCTTGTAATGATCGTCGCGGTCTCGATGCTGATAGGGATCGCGCGCCGGTTCGCGCCTCGGTGCCTCTTGCGGCACATCCTTCTGGCTGCGCTCGATGATCTTGTCCAACTCGCCGCGGTCGAGCCACACGCCACGGCATTTGCTGCAATAGTCGATTTCGATTCCCTGGCGGTCACTCATGACGAGATCTTGATTGCAGGCCGGACATTTCATCAACACATCTCCCTCATATTTTGTCGTCGCGCCCGCATCAAATGGTTTCGCGGATAGTCGGATGCAAGGGCTTCGACCTGCGGCAGATGTCGCAGGTCGAAGCTGACAAAACGCTGACAAGAGCTTTAACTCGGCGCATTGCTCCTGACGGAATGGTTTTAGGCGCGTGACCATCTTGTGTTCGATCGACGTAAGGCGCCTCACAAAACGAACGCGCCCACGCTCAGCGTCAGTTGTTTCGGATGCTTCATCAGGAACCAGGCGATGACATCGTCGATCGGAGCATTTTCGGGCAACTCAAATCGGTTGGCTAGAAGACGGCGCGCTGATTCACGATCAACGTCAACTAGGTTGGGTGAATGACCGAGTCCGTCGACATGCAATAACCGCAAGACGAGATCCAATGATTTGAGTTCCGCAGACAATACTCTCTCCCTGCGCCATCGCTTGGTGATGGTCCTGGCAAAGCGGCCTCATGAGATAGCGGCCGATGCCAAATCGCATTAGTCCTCTCGGAATCGCTTTAACCTCTTCACCATTTTGCCCGAGATCAGGGCGATGCGTCGCGCCATGGCGACGCGCTTCCGATCCGCTTCGGTCGCTTCAGAACATTCGGTCAAGAACCATGACACCAGATCATCGTCGCTCGTCGATTGATCCAAGCCAGAACGACTCAACAGGGTTTGTCGCGTCGCCTCTCGATCCAACTCGCTCAGATAAGGTGATTCACCGAGTTCCTCGACGTGCAACAATCGCAATGCAAGATCTTTGGAACTGAACTTTTCGCTCAAGCTGCCCTCCGACGACTAAAATAGTGGCAGTTCGGGATGGCCAAATGGAACACAAGACTCGTTATAGAGGTTCGCGGCTCTATTGTAGTCCGCCTTTACTGCATCACTTGTGTCGTCAGCTCTACCTGACAAGATATCGGCCCGCACTTGCCTCAGCCCTTCATACATCTCTTTGCAGGCCTCATCCTGCTCCGGGTCCATTGGGCAGTAGTTATCATTGGCTGGTGGCAACAAATTATCAATTGGCGGCAGTATGGTAGCTGCTATTTGCCCAATAGATGTTTGCTCTTCTTTCGCGCGCGACCCTTCGACCAGGTACTTCGATCCCTGTCTATTGCTAGGCAGCGATGCGCTTCTATTGTTCCCTTCTTTTTTGCCGAGAACGTATTGCAACGCCTCTTGCTCACCAGGCAAACTTGCCCCTTGAATCTCGCTTGCTGTTTTTCCTCGCAGACTTGCCGCTTTGATCTTCAGAACATCTGGATCTTCGGTCGTCTTGAAATTGCCCAGCCGAAATTGGCCGTCCGGGCCGCGAAATCCTGAAACGCCGCCTGCCAAACCGGCATGAACGACTGCCTCTGTCCTTTCGTCGGCTGGATTGCCGTAAAGCCAATTGGCATGATGCACGCCCTGTCGATAGGCATCTACAATCCAGGCTCGTTCGTTTGCCGGGGAGTGATACTGAAAGTTCTCTGAACTTACCCACTTTCCATGAGTCAGCTTGGAGGTCGTGCCAGGAGCTGGATTGGCGTCCTTCTCCGAAGACAACTGAGCCAACTCAAACTCTTTTCCTTGTGCGCCAATCCGCTTTTTCATCATCTTCGCCTCCAAAGTAGCAAAAGAGACGATGCTAGCATTTTAGTCCTAAATCTATCAAGAACAAACAAGGAACATTGTCACGCAAGAATCCGCTTTGCCAACGGCACCGTAATTGCCCTCCCCTCCGCCAATGCGGCACGATCGAGGCGGTCGGCGGTTTCGGCCGCTGCGGCGAAGCTGCGTTCGATGTGGCGCAGAAGATAGTCCACCACTTCGGGTGCCACATTGATCTGGCGGTCGGCAAAATGCTTCACCAGCACGGCGCCCAGCAGCGCGTCATCTGGTGCTGCCACCTCGACCGCCGGCAATGCCTTGAGGCGTGAGGCAAGGTCCGGCAATTGCACATCCCAGCGCGCGGGCGCCTCGCGGCTGAGGATGAGCAGAGAACCGCCATCGTTCTTCACGCGGTTGAGCAGGTGAAAGAAATCTGTTTCGCCCAACGACGGTTCATCGAGGATGAGCAGCGGCTTTGCCGGCAAGTCGGGCAGCGATGTCGGCGCTGTGAGGAACAACGCCCCGTCGCCAACCTTTTCCTGCCAGACATGGCCGAGATGCGTCTTGCCGCAGCCGGTTGGCCCATGAACGGCGAGCGTCGGCCCGGGCCAGTTCGGCCAGGCCTCGATCATGGCAAGCGCCGCTTCATTGCTGGCCGAGGTGACGAAGTCCGCTGCCCCCATGGCATTGCGCCCCGGGAGATCGAAGGGCAGTTGCCGACCGCTCATCTTTGACCCACAGGCCCGCTTTGATCTGTAGATCCATCGCCGGTGGCTGGGTCGACCAGATGCGGCGTCTCATCGGCCGGCCCTGCAGCAACCGGCACGACAATCTCGTGATGCCCTTGATAAAGCGGGCTTGAGAGGTACCGGCCGATGCCGAAGCGCACCAGCACACCGATCGCAGCGGCGACCGGAACCGCCAGCAATAAACCGACAAAGCCGAACAGGGCACCGCCCGACAACAGAGCGAAGATGATCCAGACCGGATGCAATCCCACACGGTCGCCGACCAGTTTGGGTGTCAGGAAATTGCCTTCGAGCATCTGGCCGACAAAGAAAATGCCGGCGACGATAGCGGTGCTGTGCCAGCTCTCGAACGTCGCGAGCGCAATCGCCATGGCGATGACAAAGCCCGACATGGCACCGACATAGGGGATGAAGGTCAGAATCCCCGCCATCATACCGATGACCAGGCCGAAGGGCAGGCCGACGATCATCAGCCCGCTGGCGTAATAGACGCCCAGGACCAGGCACACCGTGGCCTGGCCGCGGATAAAGCCGGCCAGCGTGGTATCGATGGCGCGTGCCTGGCTGCGGATCGCCTCAGCATGATCGCGCGGCAGCAGATGATCCATGCGCGCGATGACCAGATCCCAGTCGCGCAGCAGATAGAAGGTTACCACCGGCGTGATGAAAATAAGCGACAGCAGATTGGCAAGCGCCGCCCCACCCGACACCACACCCTGCAAGGTCTGGGTGACAAAGCCGAAGGCCGACCCCAGGCGCGCACGCAACATGCCGCCCAGATCGTCGATGGCTGGCAGATCGAACCGCAGCCGCAGATTTTCGTAAAGCGGCAGCAGACGCTGATGCGCCCGCTCCACCAGATCCGGCAGGCTGGCAATGAAATTGCTCAGCTGGTCGACAAGCAACGGCACGATCAGCAGGAAGGCCAAGACGATGATGAGTACAAAGACGATCGTCACCAAAGCCGTGGCCAGCGTGCGCGAGCAGCCCCATTGTTCAAGCTTGTCGCACACCGGATCGAGGAAATAGGCAACACCCATGCCTGCCACAAAGGGCAACAGCACGGTACGCAGCAGATAGACCAGGATGAGAAAAACGATGAGGGCCGCAAGATAGCTCGGCCAGCGCCGCACGCGTTGCGGCGGCGCCTCGTCGATCTCGATATTGATGTCGCGGATATCGGTCATGTTGCTCGTTCTGTTTGCCCCACACCCCAGCCCCTCGCCCCTCCGGGGCAGGGGCTGGGGTGTGGGGCTCTAAACCTACGGTGTCGGTGTCGCGGTGCTGCTGGCGCCGAGTGTCAACGTCGCCATGCCTTCGCCGCTGGGCACCAGCATGAGATCCGCCTGGGACAGCGCACGAATGAATTGCGCTTCGTCACCGGCATAGGAGATCTCCAGCTCCGCCCCGCTTTTGGCAAGTTCCTTGAGGTTGACGCCCTTGATCAAGCTGACCTGACCGAGGCGCCGCTTGATCGCCACCCATTGCTCGATTCCGGCCAGCGGCACATGGACGGAAACAGTTGCCCGCTGATTGGGATCGACCAGATTGGCATCCTTCCAGGCACCTTCCAGCATGGCCTGGACGGCCGCAACACCCTGCACCAACAGTCCATCGGGATCGGCAGCGTCACCGGTCAGCGTGTCCTTGAAGTTTTCCGCGCCGTCGACGCCGTGGCGCGTGACGTTGAGCGCCAGCGTGCGCTTGCCATCGGCACTGGCCGGGCTCATCTGCGCTTCGGCGACGATCACGTCGCCGGCCTGGTAACGCTCGCCCATGAATTCGAGCTTGGGCTCGTTCCCGCCCAAGGCTTCGGTCGCGGACAGCGTGTTCTGGTCGTCAAGGTCACCACGCGGCACGGCGATCGGCACCAGCGCGTTGCTGGGCGGCCGCGTGGTCCAGGCAGAGAGCCATTGATTGGTCGGACCCCACAGGCCGGTATTGCCGGTTTCGTCGGTGAAGACCGGGATCACCAGCATCTGCTTCGAGCGCGTCTCGGCAAAGGCCACGCCCTGGGCGCCGAGGAATTCCTGGATCGGTGCGGCGGCGAACCGGATCGTATAGCGGCCGACATAGTGCGTCGCCGCCATTTTCTCCTCTTCGATTTCGACATCGGCGACCCAGCCGCCGATTTCGTCATCGGAAGGCAGCTGCAAGCCGGCCACCTGATCGGCCGGGGCGATTTCCGCCAGGATTTTCTTCAAGGCCTCGCGCTGGGCCATCAGCACGGCCTGGTCGCGCAGTGTGGCGGCATCGCCGCTGACATCGACCGGGACGCCGCTCGCGACATAGACGTTCTGCGCCAGCGCCGGAATCGGCAGCAAAAAGCCACCCAAGAGCAGCAGCAGTGCCAGAATATTGTTAATTTTGCCGCGGCCGAAAATGCCGCGGAAGCCGCCCGTTGGGGCCATTGCAAACCACCCTGAAATGCGTATTGTCCGGACCGAGCTTATAGCAAATCTGTGCCCAAGGAAGCCAGAAGCGGCGCCAAAGTGCGGCGCCCGGGCGGCCAGGGCATCAACAAGAATAAGGACTTAAGTGATCACCATGGGCAATGGCATCACCTATCGCGATGCCGGGGTCGATATCGATGCCGGCAATGCCCTGGTCGAGGCGATCAAACCATTGGCAAAGGCCACGGCACGGGCCGGCGCCGATGCGGGTCTGGGCGGATTCGGCGCCTTCTTCGATCCCAAGCGGGCCGGATTCCGCGACCCCATCTTGGTTGCCACCACCGACGGCGTCGGCACCAAGCTGAAGATCGCCATCGAGGCTGGCCAACACGGCACCATCGGCGTCGACCTTGTCGCCATGTGCGTCAACGATCTCGTCGTCCAGGGTGCCGAACCGCTGTTCTTCCTGGACTATTTCGCCACTGGAAAGCTGGACGTCGAGACGGGGCGGCAGATCATCGCCGGCATCGCCGACGGCTGCAAGCAGGCCGGCTGCGCCCTCATCGGCGGCGAGACGGCGGAGATGCCCGGCATGTATGCCAAGGGCGATTACGACCTCGCAGGCTTTGCCGTCGGCGCCGTCGAACGCGAGGCCGCCATCACCGGCAGCAATGTGGCGGAAGGCGATATCGTTCTCGGTCTCGCATCGTCCGGCGTGCATTCCAACGGCTATTCCCTGGTACGCAAGATCGTCGAGGTGAGCGGGCTTGGCTATGAGGCTGAAGCGCCCTTCGCGAAGGGCCAGAGTCTGGGCGAAGCCTTGCTGACGCCCACCAAGATCTATGTCCGTTCCTGCCTTGCCGCCATCCGCGCCGAAAGCTCGAAGCTGGGCGGCGTGAAGGCCTTGGCCCATATCACCGGTGGCGGCCTGCTGGAAAACATCCCGCGCGTCCTGCCCAAGGAATTGGCCTGCAACATTGATGCGGCGAATTGGAGCCTGCCCCCGGTCTTTGCCTGGATGCGCAAGATTGCCGGCACCGACCCACAGGAAATGGCGCGCACCTTCAATTGCGGCATCGGCATGATCCTGGTGGTGGCGCGCGACGATGCCGCCCACATCGCCAAGACCCTGCGCGATGCCGGTGAAACGGTGAGCGAGATCGGCCGCATCAGCACCCGCGCCGCGGGGGCCGCCGGCTGCGAGGTCCGCAACACCGGTCACTGGTAAGCACCCGCGATGTCCCGGCCGAAGCTGAAAGTAGCGATTCTGATTTCGGGCCGGGGCAGTAATCTGCAGGCGCTCATCGACCGATTCGGGCCACAGGTTGCAGACAGTCCGATCGAGATTGCCCTGGTACTCTCCAATCGTCCGGATGCCTTCGGCCTGACGCGCGCCAGCAATGCCGGTATTCCGACGCTCGTGGTCGATCATAAAGCCTATGCCGACCGTGCCGGCTTCGATGGGGCGATGGACAAGGCCATTCGCACCGCAGGTGCCGAATTGGTGGTTCTTGCGGGCTTCCTGCGCCTGCTGACCGATGGCTTCATTGCCGGCTGGCACGACAAACTGGTCAACATCCACCCGGCGCTGCTGCCCTCGTTCAAGGGCCTCGACACCCATCGCCGCGTACTGAAGCGCGGCGCCCGCTTTCATGGCTGCACCGTGCATTTCGTGCGGCCGGACATGGATACAGGCCCGATCATCGCCCAGGCCGTAGTGCCGGTGCGCCCGGACGATACGGAAAACAGCCTCGGTCTGCGTGTGCTGGCGGCCGAACATCGCCTGTATCCGCAAGCATTGCGCCTCATCGCCGAGGGCAAGGTGCGGGTCGAGGATGAACGCGCGATCGTCGACGATACGGCCTTTGCTGGCGGCACCCTCTATAATCCGCTTGGTGCATGAGCATCATGGGCCAGCCCTTCAGCGGCAAGGGTCCTGTTCTTTTCAGCGCCATTCTTTGGATCTTCGCTGCCGTCATTCCACATAGAGCGCAGGCGCAGGCACTCGATCATTACACGCTGATCATGGCTTGGCTGCCCGGGCAATGCCTGGTCGCCCCGGAGCGGCCGTTGTGCGAGAAGCTCACGCTCAAGGACCCGGCCGGCCGCAACCTCACCCTGGTTGGCCTGCGCCCGGATCCGCATCCGGGGTCTGTCCCGATGCGCGATTGCGACCCGATGACAGATGCCTTCAGCACGCCGCTCTTCAGCGGCGAAGCCGATGCCATCGGCATGGAGGCTTGCCGCCTGCCGGAGGTCAAGCTCAGCGACACCCTCGCCGCCTCCTTGAAGACGCTCATGCCGACCACCGCGCAATGCGATGAGCGGCGCTTCTGGGCGAGCTATGGCAGCTGCTCCATGCTGTCGCAGGAACGTTATTTCCAGCGCGCGGTCGACCGGGCGGAGGAGATGCAGCACTCGCTGCTCAACATCGCCATCGCCGGCGCCATCGGCGGACGTATCAAGCGCGATGCCCTGGTCGAAGCTTTCACCCAGCAGTTCGGTGAAGACAGCGCCGGCTCGCTGCAGCTGGTCTGCGGCCGGTCGAAGGAGCGCCATGTGCCGGTGCTGACCGAGATCCGCCTCAGCCTGCGTCAGCAAGGCACCATGCAGACCTTGACCAAGGAGGGGCTGTGGCGCGAAACCGGCAACAGCCCACGGCAGCGCTGCCCGGACGACATTCTCATCGCGGAAGCTGGCCAGCCGGTGCCTGACCCGATCAAGAAGCCGGCCCCGCCGGGCACGGTCGATATCCCGCAAATGCCCAAGATTCCCGAGCCCGCGGCACCAACCATCGCGGCGCCGACGGTGACGGCCCCCACAATTGCCGCCCCGACCGTCACTGAACCAACCGTTGCGAAGCCAGCGGCACCCGACCCGACCAAGCCGCAGCCGATGGACACTGAGCCCATGCAGATTATTCCGCCGGTTCAGTGAAATCTGCACCCGCTCCCCTCAGGGGGAGGAGATCATCTAGCAAATCCCTACAATCCGGGGTACAGCGCCTGATTGCCCTCATCCCGGCAATTCGGTAAAACAGGGCCAAATACCAACCGCCTTGCTGGAGATATCCATGGCCAATCCGACCGGGTCGCTCAACGACCAGATTCTCGCCAACCGTCAGAAGACCTGGAACGGTCTCGGCCGCCTGCTGTTCTGGGGCACGATCTATGCCGTCCTCTTGGCGCTGATCACAGCGCTCCATGCGGTATTCGGCCCGTCCTGGGGCCTCAGCTTCCCGTCCGGCATCGCGATCGTGGTCGGCTTCGGGGTGGTTGTCGCGGCCGCTATGCGCGGCTGACATCCAAGCTTCCGGCATCCAAGCTTCCGGCAAAGAAAAACGGCGCCGCAATCGCTCGCGGCGCCGTTTTCTTTTGGGATACCCCGCTTTAGCCGACGATGTCGGTGCCAGCGAAGAAGTAGGCGATTTCGATAGCGGCGTTCTCGGGGCTGTCCGAACCATGGACCGAATTCGCCTCGATCGATTCCGCAAACTCCTTGCGGATCGTGCCGGCGGCGGCGTTGGCCGGGTTGGTGGCGCCCATGATGTCGCGGTTCTTCAGGACAGCGCCTTCGCCTTCCAGCACTTGGACGACGACCGGGCCGGAGGTCATGAACTTCACCAGATCGCCATAGAACGGGCGAGCGGCGTGGACTTCATAGAACTTCTTGGCCTGGGCCTCGGACATCTGGATGCGGCGCTGGGCGACGATCTTGAGGCCCGCTTCCTCGAACTTGGCGTTGATCTTGCCGGTCAGGTTGCGGCGGGTGGCGTCCGGCTTAATGATCGAGAAAGTACGTTCGATGGCCATGATTTTCCTCATTTCAGTGTTTTGGGCGTCCCAGATATGTCCTGGGAAGTGTGCAGTGCCCCTTGGCGGAATTCGGGCTGGCTTATATACAACTCAGCCGCACTGCACAACTGAACCCGGGAAAGCCCCGGCCTCACTGCCCTGCGTCGTTTAAAAAAGTAGCCAGATCAATATGTTAACTATTTCGAACCTGACCTATCGCATCGCCGGCCGCGAGATCCTGAGCAATGCCAGTGTCTCCGTCTCGGCCGGCCATCATGCCGGATTGGTCGGGCGCAACGGTGCCGGCAAGTCGACTTTGCTGAAATTGATCTCGGGCGACCTCCATATGGATTCCGGCACCATCGACGTGCCGAAGATGTGGCGCATCGGCCGCCTGGAGCAGGAAATGAAGGACCAGGGCCGCAGCCTGGTCGAATGCGTGCTGGCGGCCGACACGGAGCGCACGGCACTGCTGGCGGAGGCCGAGACCGCAACGGATGCCGGCCGGATCGCCGACATCCACGGGCGTCTGGTCGATATCCAGGCCCACAGCGCTGAATCGCGTGCTGCTGAAATCCTCGCCGGTCTCGGTTTCGATTCCGCGGCACAGAACCGACCCTTGAGCGATTTTTCCGGCGGCTGGCAGATGCGCGTGGCCTTGGCGGCACAGCTGTTCTCCGCCCCCGACCTCATGCTGCTCGACGAGCCCACCAACCATCTCGATCTCGAAGCAACCTTGTGGCTGGAGAGCTATCTCAAGAACTATCCCGGCACGATCCTGCTGGTGAGCCATGATCGCGACCTCCTCAACAAGGTCGTCAATCGCACCATCCATCTGTCGCGCGGCGGCATGATTTCATATGCCGGCGGCTATGACGATTTCGAGAACATGCGGCGTTTGCGCATGGAGCAGGACATGGCCATGGCGGCCAAGGTCGACGCCCAGCGCAAGCACATGATGGCCTTCGTCGATCGCTTCCGCTACAAGGCCTCGAAAGCGCGCCAGGCCCAGTCGCGCTTGAAGATGATCGCCAAATTGCAGCCGATCGCCTTGGTCGCGGACGAGAAGGGCATCAACATCTCCTTCCCGCAGCCTGAGGCTCTCGCCCCACCGCTCATCACAATCGACCATGTCTCGGTGGGTTACGAGCCGGGCAAGCCGATCCTCAAGAATCTCGATTTGCGCCTCGATCCCGATGACCGCATCGCGCTTCTGGGGTCGAACGGCAACGGCAAATCGACCTTCATCAAGCTGCTGGCCGGCAGGTTGGCGCCGATGACCGGCGATATGCGCAAATCATCGAAGCTGCGTGTCGGCTATTTCGCCCAGCACCAGACCGATGAGCTGGACCTGGAAGCAACCCCCATCGAGGTAATGGCGCGGGCGGCTCCCGATCTCCTCCCGGACAAGCGCCGCGCACATATCGGGCGTTTCGGCCTGGGGCAGGACCAGGCCAACACCAAGGTCGCCCGTCTCTCCGGCGGCGAGAAGGCGCGTCTGTTGCTGGCGCTCATGAGCCGCCAGGCGCCCAACATCCTGCTGCTCGACGAACCCTCGAACCATCTCGACATCGACAGCCGACAGGCATTGGTCGAGGCGATCAACGAGTTCGAAGGCGCCGTCATCATCATCAGCCACGACCCCAACCTTATCGAGCTCACCGCCGACCGGCTGTGGCTGGTGAAGGATGGGGCGGTGAAGACCTTCGACGGCGACATGGATGATTACCGCCGCCAGATCATCAACGAGCGCCGCGAAAAGCAGCGCAGCGAGAAGCGCGGTGCGCTGCCGGAGAAGGCCTCGGCGCCGAAGGCGGCCGCAGCCCATGCGGCAGCGCCCGTGAAACCGGCGCCCAAGGCACAGGCTCAGCAGCCCAATGGCAAGAAGGTGGCACTCTCGCCGGAGCGCAAGAAAGCGCTCTCCGGTGCCGAGACGGCGATTGCCAAGCTGACCCAGGCCCTCGACATCATCGAGGCCAAACTCTCCAGCCCCGCCCTCTATAACGGCCCCTCGCCCGAACTTGCCACCTGGCAGACCAAGCATGCCGAGGTGAAGAAGAGACTTGCCGAGGCCGAGGAAACCTGGCTGGAACTCAGCGCGGGTTAAGCTCCCACTTGTCCCCTCCCCCTAGAGGGCTAGGGAGGGGGGTTCTCTCCACCGCTTGGCTCTCTCGAGCCCAATCGCACCATACCCCCCGCCCGCGCTATCGCGCGACCTCCCCCTCAAGGGGGGAGGTAAGCTGCTTTCCGTCCGCGCTCTACTTCACCGTAAAGCTCGCACCTGCAAGCCGCATATAGGCGTCGTCGCGCATCAGACGGATGTCATACGCGCCGGCCGGCAGGACATCGCCCAGCATGTCCTTGTCGAGCACCAGCGAGCCGCTGACGCCCGAGTTCACATAGAAGAAATATTGGTAATTGTCCTCGGCCGGATCGTCCTTGGCATAGATGCCGAGCCAATCGAAACGATTGCCGGGCGCATTGGCCCAGCTGACCGTGATGGGGTCGCCGCTGGCGTAAGCGACTTTGTCGGTGGCAATGCTGGGCAGCTTGCCAGGCTCATGCACCCAGAAGGGTGCCCGTGCCAATTCCTTACCATCCTTGTCGACCAGCGCTGCGTCATAGGCACCAGGTACCAGTGTCGCCGACCCGAAGCTCATGAGATTCGCCCGGTCGGTGCCGTTGTTGGTGT
Source organism: Dongia sp. P2_B8 (assembly GCF_056404715.1). Taxonomy (NCBI): domain Bacteria; kingdom Pseudomonadati; phylum Pseudomonadota; class Alphaproteobacteria; order Rhodospirillales; family Dongiaceae; genus Dongia; species Dongia sp. P2_B8. The sequence goes on from NZ_JBFUDM010000008.1 coordinate 91,200, forward strand.
AGAGCGTCATAAGCGGTGCGGCGACCTCCCCGCCGGCCTTGAGGATCGCAACGCGGCCATCCTCAAGGCGGCCATCCTCGGTCGTTCCATGGAAGCGGACATCGATGGCCTCGCCGGGTGCCACGCTGCGTTTCATCAACGATACCATCGCTGGCGCCGGACCGGGTGTGACGTCAAGCGTCGCCACCACCGCCCGGTGATCCGATGGCCAGGGCGAGACCGGGATATCAGTGTCCGGCATCGCTGGATCACCCAGGATCTCAGCAGCCTTGGCTGTCACCGGCCCGGTGACTTGGATGAGGTCGATGCGATCAAGCGCCTCGTTGGCATCGAGATGCGGGAACGGATAGCCATAGCTCCAGGTGATGCCGGGCTTGGCCACCGGGTCCGGATAAACCGCGCGATAGGCATCGGTGAAGCCGGCATCGGCCAGCGCCTTTGTTACCGGCCATTCAATAGCCGCCGTGATCTGCGGGCGCTTGCCCACCATCGCAGCGGTCCAATCGAGATGCGAGGGCGCATTGAAATCGCCGACGATTACGACAGGCGTGCCGGCATCGGCCAGCGCCCTCATGGGTACGATATAGGCTTCCATCGCCGGCAGGCGTGTTTCCTTCTCCAGCGCCAGAATCTCCTCAACGCTCTTCCCGTCGCGGAAGGCATAGGGACCATAAGGGTCGGATGGGAGATGCACGTCAGCCACGGCCACGAACTTGCCGGGCATCACTTCGGCAAAGACGTAATTGAGATCGTTGCCGTCAGGACCGATGGCTGTGGGCGGTGCAAACAGCGGCACGCGGGCGAGGATGTTGCGATTGCTTGCGGCATAGGGCCACCCCAAAGCCGCGGCAATTTCCGCCGTGCGGCCTTCGGCTTCCTGCAGGCACACGATGTCGGCACCGGATGCCTTGATGGCCTCTATCACCTTCGCGAAATTGACCTGATCGCCGCCGAGGAAAATGTTGAAGGTCATCACCTTCAAGGGGATCGGCGCATCGGTCGCCGCGGCATAGCCGGGCAGCGCACTGAGCGCGCAAAGAAGAACCAGACGCCGCAGCCAACCCCACATCGTGACCTCCCCCGTTTCTGGATTGATGCCGGGAAGTCTCGATTACTATTTCAATAAAGTCAATTATTTCAGTTTTTTAACAGTCAATATCTGAACTGTCATTCAATATATTTGACGCGAAATCAAGCAGTTGGAAGAAGCAGATGCCGGCTGGCTTAACGGCGGCCCCACGCTCCAATCGTCATGCCCGGGCCTGACGAACTAAAAGAAACGCTAAGAGGGAGCGGGCCCGTCAGCAATCCTGCGCCAGGGTCAGCGATTGATTCTTCATGTCGACACCGAAGGTGCATTCATAGGGCTCGTCCGGGGTCGAACCGTCGCCATTGGCGCCGTAGCAGACGATGCCGTTGCCGAATTTGGAGAGGCGACCCACGCACTCATCTTCGACCGGCTGCATCGGGAAGGCTTCCCACATCTTCTGCGCCGGGGCACCGGTGACGTAGAAGACGGCAACACTCTTGGGCGCCGCATCGTCTTCCGACCCCAGCGGCACCATCATGTCGAACTCGCCCTGCAGCGGTATGATGGTCTGTTCCTGCGCCACGGCAGGTGTGCGGTCGAACGGCCCGAAGAAGGCGACACCACCAGCGAGTGCCGCCACGACGGCGAGGTAGACGGCGCATTGCTTGCCGACATTCAACACCGGCTCCATGCGATGCATCATGGCGGGCGTTGTGGCCGCGTTCGACGTTGTTGAGCTACTATCTGTAACGCTGTTGTCTGGAATGGTCGACATCAGTTGGCCTGCTTGTTCTGTTTCTGGAGTTTGCGCCATTTGGCGACATTCTTGATATGGCCGTCCATAGTTTCGGCAAAGGCGTGACCACCCGTGCCGTCGGCGACGAAATAGAGTTCCTTGGTATTCTTCGGATGCAGCACCGCGGTGAGTGCCGCGACGCCCGGATTGGCAATGGGCGATGGCGGCAGACCGGTGACGACATAAGTATTGTAAGGGCTGTCGAGCTTCAGGTCGGCATAGGTAAGGTCGCGGCCCAAGGGCGCCTTGCCGAGCGTCACGGCATAGATCACGGTCGGATCGGATTGCAGGGACATGCCTTTTTTCAGGCGATTGTGAAACACTGCGGCGACACGCGCACGTTCGTCCTTGAGGCCGGTTTCTTTCTCGACAATCGACGCCAGAATCACAGCCTCCTGCGGCGACTCCAGCTCCACTGCCGGGTCGCGCTTGGCCCAGAGCTGCGCCACTGTCTCGGCCATGTTGGCCTTCATGCGCTCGACCAGCGCGCCGCGGCTGTCGCCACGCACGAAGAAATAGGTTTCCGGCAGCAACGTGCCTTCGCCAGGTGGTGGCGGCAACGGACCTTCGAGCAAGGGTGAGGCAGCCAGCACGTCGAACACTTCGCGCACCGTCCAGCCTTCAGCCAAGGTGATGCGATGGAGCACGGACTTGCCTTCGATCAGCACCTGCATGGCGCCGCGCGGACTGGCTGCGGTCGGAAAGCGGAACTCGCCGGCATGGAGCGGCTGGTCCTTGGAGAAGAATTTGACGCCGAGCTTGAACACCAGCGGATTGTCGATGACGCCTTCTTTGGCGAGGAGATCGGCAATCGCCCCCACCCCACTGCCCTTCGGGATCACCAGCACGGTCTCGTCGCGCAAGGGGCCGCCGGCATTGAAGGCGTTCCAGAACCAGGCTGCCCCACCGCCACCGATCAGCAGGATGATGAACAGGAAGCCGCCGATGATCTCGGCCAGGGTCTTGCCAGAGAGCTTCACGGTGCCGTGCTCACGAGCGGCCCGCCAGGATGATCATGACCAGCACAGCCATCGCCACGATCGGTGCCCCGATCGACATCTGGGCGATGATCTGCTGGACGAACATGGGCGGCGCGGCGCTGCCGGACCTAACTCAGTTCACGCCCGTGAAGATGACGCTGGCGTTGGTGCCACCAAAGCCGAACGAATTCGACAGAGCGGCCCGGATCTTACGCGGCTTTGCCTGCTTGGCGGCAAGGTCAAGGTCGCAGCCCTCGGAAGGATTGGTGAGGTTGAGGGTCGGCGGCGCCACCTGGTCACGGATGGCGAGGATCGAGAAGATCGCCTCGACGGCACCAGCGGCACCCAGCAGATGCCCGGTCGCCGATTTGGTCGAGGACATGGTGAGCTTATAGGCATGATCGCCGAACATCCGCTTCACCGCACCCAGTTCGATCTCGTCGCCAATCGGCGTCGAGGTGCCATGAGCATTGATGTAGTCGATGTCTTCGGGATTGAGCTGGGCCCGCTTCAGCGCCGCCTTCATGGCGCGGAAGCCGCCATTGCCGTCCTCGGCCGGGGCCGTGATGTGATGGGCATCGCCTGACATGCCATAGCCGATCACCTCGGCATAGATCTTGGCGCCGCGCTTTTTGGCGTGTTCATATTCCTCGAGCACCACCATGCCAGCACCTTCGCCCATGACGAAGCCATCGCGGTCCTTGTCCCAGGGGCGCGATGCCGCCGTGGGATCGTCATTGAACGAGGTCGACATGGCACGCGCGGCACAGAAGCCGGCAAAGCCGATGCGGCCGATGGTGGCTTCGGCGCCGCCAGCGACCATGACGTCGGCATCATCCAGCATGATCATGCGCGCGGCATCGCCAATGGCATGGCTGCCGGTGGCACAGGCTGTCACCACGGAATGATTGGGACCGCGGAAGCCGTATTTGATCGAGACGTGACCGGAAACAAGATTGATGAGACAGGATGGCACGAAGAACGGGCTGACGCGGCGCGGGCCCCTTTCCTTGAGGATGATCGCTGTGTCGTAGATACCATTGAGGCCGCCGATGCCGGAACCGATGAGCACGCCGGTGCGATCGAGATCTTCCTGTTCAGTAGGTGCCCAGCCGCTATCGGCCACCGCTTCGGTGGCGGCAGCCACACCCATGATGATGAACGGCTCCATCTTCTTCTGGTCTTTGGTGGAGACATATTCGTCCGGGTTGTAATTACCGAACGCCTTGTCGCCGAGCGGGACCTGGCCGGCCACTTTGCAGGGCAGGTCGGAGACGTCGAAGCTCTGGATTCCGCTGATGCCGGATTCAGCTTTCAGCAGCCGCTTCCACACATGTTCCACACCAACACCCAGGGGCGATACGATGCCCATTCCGGTGACGACCACGCGACGCATGATGTCCTCGCTCACTCTTTGCCGTTGACTGCACATAACCCTAGCCGGCGACCAAGCAACTCATCGTACCGGCTAGAAATCGTTTGGGCCCCGAATCCGGGGCCCGCACGGGAATTCCTAAACGCCCCAATCGACACGCCAGACCAATTGCCGGGTCAACCGCATCGGCTGGAGATAACCTTAGGCAGACTTCGACTTGATGTAGTCGATGGCGTCTTTCACGGTCAGGATCTTTTCAGCCGCGTCGTCGGGGATTTCGCAACCGAATTCCTCTTCGAAGGCCATGACCAGCTCGACCGTATCGAGGCTGTCCGCGCCCAGATCGTCGATGAAATTCGCACCTTCGGTGACCTTGGCTTCTTCCACGCCGAGGTGCTCGATCACGATCTTCTTCACGCGCTCAGCAACATCGCTCATCTCTGTCTTCCCTTGTTTGAGCCGGCCATTGATCCTGGCCGACGGTCCTTGCAGTTATTACCCGAATTCCGCACCCGAATATTGGTTCCGTCACGCCCAGGAACCAATGGAGTCAGGTGAATCAAATGGCTTCAGTCAGCGGTCACTTAACACAACTCTGCGGGACTTGACCAGTAGCGCCCGCACGAGAGAACCCGATCACATAAAAATGTAATCAGATCATGGCCATACCGCCATTCACATGGAGCGTCTGGCCAGTCACATAGCCACCTTCGTTGCTGGCCAGATAGACCACCGCAGCGGCGATATCGGTGCTTTGCCCCATGCGCCCCATCGGGATCTTGGGCAGCAATTGGCTGTGCTGCTCGTCATTGAGGGCGCCGGTCATGGCCGTTTCGATGAAACCCGGGGCGACACAATTGACCGTAATGCTGCGCGAGGCCAGCTCCTGCGCCAGCGCCTTCGACATGCCGATCATGCCGGCCTTGGCCGCCGCGTAATTGGCCTGGCCGGGATTGCCGGTGACGCCGACGATCGAGGTGATGCCGATGATGCGGCCGAAGCGGCGCTTCATCATGCCGCGCATGGCAGCGCGCGCGAGGCGGAAACCGGCGGTGAGGTTGACGTCCAGCACCTTCTGCCATTCCTCATCCTTCATGCGCATGGCGAGATTGTCGCGCGTGAGGCCGGCATTGTTGACCAGGATGTCGAGCTTGCCCATGGCAGCTTCGGCATCCTTCACCAGCGCTTCGGTGGACGCCACATCAGAAAGATCGGCCACCAGCACATGGATACGTTCCTTGAGCTCGGCAGCGACCGCTTCCAGCGCCTCGCGGCGCGTGCCGGACAAGGCCACCGTCGCACCCTGCGCGTGCAGCGCCTTGGCGATGGCACCGCCGATGCCACCGGAAGCGCCGGTCACCAGCGCGGTCTTGCCGGAGAGATCGAACATCATGAGTTTGGCTCCCTTAGGTCAGGCTCTTGAGGGCAGTTTCGATATCGGCTGGCTGGCCGACCGACTGGCTTTCGATTTCCTTGTCGATGCGCTTCACCAATCCACTCAGCACCTTGCCCGCCCCAAGCTCAAAGACATGCGAAACGCCCAAGGATTTCATGGTCTGCACGCATTCGCGCCAGCGCACGGTGCCGGTCACCTGGCTCACCAGCAATTGGCGAATGGTGGCGGGATCGGAAACAGGCTGCGCCGTTACGTTGGCGATCACCGGCACGGCCGGCATGACGATATTGGTCTTTGCCAGAGCTTCCGCCATGGCATCGGCGGCCGGCTGCATCAACGGGCAATGGAAGGGTGCCGACACCGGCAGCATGACCGACCGCTTGGCACCGGCTTCCAGCGCCAAGGCACCGGCACGCTCCACAGCAGCTAGGGCGCCGGAGACGACGACCTGGCTTGGATCATTGTCATTGGCAACGGCGCAGACGAGGCCCGTCTCCTTGGCCGCTTCCGCCGCCACCTTCTGGGCACGCTCGAGATCGAAATTGAGAAGGGCCGCCATGGCGCCCTCGCCCACCGGAACGGCCTTCTGCATTGCCTGGCCGCGCAGCTTCAAAAGACGCGCCGTGTCGGCCAGCGTGAAAGCACCGGCAGCAGCCAGCGCCGAATATTCGCCCAGACTATGGCCAGCGACGTAAGCGGCCTTGTCGGCGAGACGGAAGCCGCCCTCAGTCTCCAGCACACGCAGGACCGCGAGCGAGACCGCCATCAGGGCCGGCTGGGCATTTTCCGTGAGGGTGAGGTCCGATTCCGGTCCTTCGAACATCAGCTTGGAGAGTTTCTGCCCCAGCGCCTCGTCGACTTCCTCGAACACCAGGCGGGCCGATCCGAATGCCTCGGCCAGAGCCTTGCCCATACCGACGGCCTGCGACCCCTGGCCCGGAAACACGAAAGCGCGCATGAAAGTCCCTCCCATGAAGAGTGCCGGGCTTAGACCCCAAACGGCACCCTGCCGTCAACCCGGAACGGATCGACCCGGCCAGGAACGCCATACCGGGAACGTTATAGTCGACCGGCAAGTTAATGCTTATGACGGGCTCATGCCTATGTCGGGCACGTTAGATCTTCAGGAGGGAATCCATGCAAAAGGGCAGCTGCCATTGCGGCCAGGTGAAATTCGAGGTCGAGGGGACCTATGGCGACGTCATTGAGTGCAATTGTTCGCATTGCAGCCGCAAGGGCTATCTGTTGTGGTTCGTGCCCAGGGATAAGCTGCGCCTTGGCTCACCGGAAGTGCAATTGGGCACCTATAAGTTCAATAAGCATGTGATCGACCACCATTTTTGCCCGACCTGCGGCTGCGCGCCCTTCGGCTTTGGGGTGGCGCCGGACGGGTCGGCCACGGCTGCCGTCAATGTCCGCTGCCTGGAGGGGATCGATCTCACAGCGTTGAAGCGGATTCCCTATGACGGACGGAGCGCATAGGCCCCGGATTCCGCCCAAACCCTTGCATTTCCTGCGCCCCTGTGTATAACCCGCCCGTCCATAGCCCTGCCGACCCTCCGTCACTCTTCTGAGTGCCACCCGCTGACGGTGTGAGGGGATCGGCTAGGTCCGTGAAATGATTGGATTTTCCAGTCAGATCAGCTGATGCGTTGCCGATGGTCGGCAAACCAGCAGCGGGCCGCTAAGAGCCAGAGGGAGTGTTCCTTAAATGCCGTTCTACGAGAACGTCTTTATTGCGCGCCAGGACGTCACTGCCCAGCAGGTTGACGTGTTGGCCGAAACCTTCACCGGCATCGTGACCGCCCAGGGCGGCCAGGTGTTGAAGAAGGAATATTGGGGCCTGAAGGGTCTCACCTACCGCATCAACAAGAACCGCAAGGGCCATTACGTGCTCTTGAACATCGAAGCCCCGGCCAGTGCCATCGCCGAAGTTGAGCGCAACATGCGCCTCAATGAAGACGTGCTGCGCTACCTGACCGTGCGCGTCGATGAGCTCGAAGCCGGTCCCAGCGCCATGCTGCAGTCCAAGGGTCGTGATCGCGAAGGCCGTGAAGGTGGTCGCGAAGGCGGTCGTGAGGGTGGCCGTGGCTTTGGTGGCGGTCGTGACCGCGACGATCGTCTGCGTCCCGGTCGCGAAGGTGGCCGCGAGGGTGGTTTTGGTGGCCGTGACCGTGGCGAACGCCCGGCTGCCGCTGCCGAAGGTGAAGGAGACCGTTCATGAGCGAGTTTGATCGTGGCGGCCGCGAAGGCGGAGCCCGTGACGGTGGTCGCGAAGGCGGCCGCGATGGCGGTCGTGAGGGTGGCCGCGAAGGTGGTCGTGGCGGCGCCGCTGGCGGCCGTCGTCCCTTCTTCCGTCGCCGCAAATCGTGCCCGTTCTCGGGCCCCCAGGCACCGAAGATCGATTACAAGGATGTGAAGCTGCTTGGCCGCTTCGTGTCCGAACGCGGCAAGATCGTGCCGAGCCGCATCACCGCGGTCAGCAACAAGAAGCAGCGTCTGCTCGCCCAGGCGATCAAGCGCGCCCGCTTCCTTGGCCTGCTGCCCTACGTGCTGAAGTAAGGAGATTAGGATCATGGAAATCATCCTGCTCCAACGCGTCGAAAAGCTGGGTCACATCGGCGACATCGTCAATGTGAAGCCGGGTTTCGCCCGCAACTTCCTGCTGCCGCAGAAGAAGGCGCTCCGCGCCACCGAAGAGAACAAGAAGCGTTTCGAGACGCAGCGCGCGCAGATCGAAGCCAACAATCTGAAGCTCAAAGAAGAAGCGCAGAAGATTGCCGGCAAGGTCGACGGGCTGAAGGTGGTCCTCATCCGCCAGGCCTCGGAAACCGGCATCCTGTTCGGGTCGGTCTCTGGCCGCGACATCGCCGAAGGCGTCACCAAGGCCGGCTTCACCGTCGACCGCCGTCAGGTGGTCCTCGACAAGCCGATCAAGACCTTGGGTCTGCACCCGGTGCGTGTTGCCCTGCACCCTGAAGTCGTCGTCACCGTCACCGCGAACGTCGCGAAGTCGGAAGACGAAGCCATTGGGCAGGAAAAGGCCGGCGGTTACGTCGCCAAGAACGAGGACGACGATACCCCCGATCTCGACAAGCTGCTGGCCGAGGCTGCCGAAGCCACGGGCGAAAGCACGTCGGAAGAAGCCGAAGCCTAAAATCAGATCTTCAGGATCTGGTTGCCGCTACCAGAAACGGCCGTCCTTCGGGACGGCCGTTTTTCTTTGCGCGCCAACCTTGGACACCACGGCAAAGGGCCGCATCTCACCTTGCTTGTAGGCATCGGCATTGGGGCAGTAGGATGACGGCGAGGCGACAGATGACAGATTGCGTCACCATTCCTGCCGGCCGTGTGCCGGCCACTGCCACCCGCCGCTGGATTGTCCTGGCGGCGGGGCTGATGGCGTTGTGGTTGCAGTTGACGGCACAGGTCCTGCCGCCAGACGCCATGCAGAACGCCATGCGCGTGGCCGCGCTCACCAGCGAGGAAGCGCAGAGTTTCGCAGGTACTTGCCTCGGCTTCGGCCCGCGCAGCGATGGGCAACCGGCCAAACCCGGCAATCATGCGAGCTGTCCGGTTTGTTTCGCGCTGGCACAGACGCAGGGCCTCGCCCCTGCGCCCATCGATCTACCGGCGACGGTCGCTTGGGCGACGCTCGCCTTGGCTCGGAAACCGGCCACCTCGCCCGCCTGGTCGCCAGCCACGGCGGCTTTCGCCTCGCGCGCACCGCCGGTCTCCCTCAGTTGATTTAAGCCGCCGGCCGCGAATAATCGGCGCGGGCTGGCTCGCGACCCATTTGCTTATCTCTGAGGAGACATCCCATGAACCGGCGCGCCTTGCTGGTTTCCGCCGTGGCCGTTGTGGCCGCCGCGGGTATCGGCGCAAGCTACGTTCTCAACAACAAGAAAATGAGCGAGACCCTGTCGGTGGGCGGGCCGTTCAAGCTCATCGGCACCGACGGCCAGGAAGTGACCGAAGCAGCTTTGAAGGGGAAATATTCCCTGTTCTTCTTCGGTTTTACCTTCTGCCCCGACGCCTGTCCGACGGCGCTCAACACTTTTTCGCTGGTGCTGGGAAAACTGGGGGCGGATGCCGACAAGGTGCAGCCGGTCTTCGTCTCAATCGACCCTGCCCGCGACACGCCGGCTGTGCTGAAGGAATATCTAAGCTCCTTCGATCCGCGCATCATGGGCCTCACGGGAACACCCGAGGCGATCGCCGAGACTGCCAAATCCTTCCGTGTCTATTACGCCAAGCAGGGCGATGGCGAGTTCTATCTGATGGATCACAGCACGGCGATCATCGTCATGAATCCGGATTACGACTATGCCGGCGTCATGGCCGGCAACATGCAGCCAGACGAGATGGTTGCTCGCCTCAAAGACATCATCGCGCAAGGAGCCTGAACCATGAAGCGCATCGCTGCCTTCCTTCTTGCCATGTCGCTTTCCATCATGACTTTCGGCTCTCTCGCCACCGCGCACGAGCAAAAGGTGGGTGATCTCATCCTGCATCACGCCTGGTCGCGCGCCAATCCGGCCGGTGCCAAGTCCGGTGCCGTATTCCTCGTCATCGAAAATACCGGCGATGCGGCAGACCAATTGCTCAGCGTCACCACCGATATCGCTGCCATGGCGGATGTCCATCAGATGTCGATGGCCAACGACATCATGACCATGAAGCCCGCGGGTCCGCTCGATATTCCACCCCATGCCAAAGTCGAATTGAAACCCCATGGCCTCCACATCATGCTGATGGGGTTGAAGAAAAGGTTCTCTGAGGGTGACACTTTCCCGGTAACACTCACCTTCGCCAAGGCGGGGACCGTCACATTGCAGGTCGTGGTCGACAAAGTGGATGCGATGGACTCGATGGATTGAAATCATTTGGGGATTGAGACAAAGCTGACCGATGACCGGATTGCCACATTGGTTCGTCGTTGGTCAGCGAACGTCCGCCAGCGTAGTGGCGCGTGCAGCGCAATGACGCTCTTCACAGCACGCAAGCAAAATTTCGGGCCGACTCGAATAATGGGTTTATGATTGCTATCCCCGTTATCCACAGGCGCTATTGCTGAACCGCTCTGTTAGGGTCGCCGCCATGGAAGCTACACAACAGACCAATGTCACCCGGCTGCGCGGCACCGACGGTTCGACGCCGACGCGCACGCCACCTGTCAATTACGAAGCCGAGCAGGCGCTCCTGGGCGCCGTCCTTGCCAACAATCTGGTCTATGACCGGGTCAACGAGTTTCTGCGGCCGGAACATTTTGCCGATCCGCTCCATGGCCGCATCTTCGCAGCTATCGGCAAGCTCATCGAACGCGGGCAGATCGCCAATCCGGTGACGCTCAAAAACCTGTTCGACCAGGACGGTGCGCTCTCCGAAATCGGCGGTGCTACCTATCTGGTACAGCTCGCCCAGGCTGTCGTGACGGTGATCAATGCCGAGGATTACGGCCGCACCATCCATGATCTTTATTTGCGCCGGCAGTTGATCGATCTCGGCGAAGTGACGGTCAACGAGGCCTATATCCACGATACCGATGTCACTGCCCTGCAGCAGATCGAGCAGGCGGAAGGGAAACTTTTCGCACTTGCCGAAACCGGCCAGGTCGAAGGCGGCCCGAAGGATTTCCGTACCATCGTGGTCTCGGCCCTGCAGATGGCCGAAGCAGCCTTCAAGCGCGACAGCCATTTGACCGGTGTCACCACGGGCTTGACCGATATCGACCGCAAGCTAGGCGGTTTGCAGCCCTCGGATCTCATCATCCTCGCCGGCCGCCCCTCCATGGGCAAGACGGCGCTCGCCACCAATATGGGCTTCAACGCCGCCTCGGCCTTCAAGGAAGGCGATACCGGGACGCGTTACAAGGTTGCCTTCTTCTCGATGGAAATGTCATCGGAACAGCTGGCCTTGCGTATCATGGCAGAGAAGTCGGGCATTTCTTCCGACCGCATCCGTCGCGGTGACATTAAGGGCGATGAGGAATTCATCCGTGTCGTCGAATCCGCCAATGAGATGAGCTCGGCAGGTTTCTTCATCGACGACACGCCGGCGCTCACGATCCCGGCCTTGCGGACGCGCGCGCGGCGCCTGAAGCGCCAGCATGGTCTCGATCTCATCATCATCGATTACCTGCAGTTGATGCGCTCGGCCAATAACCGTGGCTCAGAGAATCGCGTGCAGGAAATTTCCGAAATCACCCGCGGCCTGAAGGCCATCGCCAAGGAACTCAATGTGCCGGTGATCGCACTCTCGCAGCTCAGCCGTGCTGTCGAGCAGCGCGACGACAAGCGCCCGATGCTGTCGGATCTGCGTGAATCGGGCTCGATCGAGCAGGATGCCGACGTGGTCATGTTCGTCTACCGCGAAGAATATTATCACGAGCGCCGGAAGCCCGGGGACCACGAGACCGACAAGATGCAGGAATGGCAGCGCGAGATGGAGCGCGTCCACAATGTCGCCGAAGTGATCATTGCCAAGCAGCGCCATGGCCCGATCGGCACGGTGCCGCTGCAGTTCGAGGGCATGCTGACCAAGTTCAGCGATCTGCTGCGCAGCGATTACGTCCCGGCGCAGACCGAATAGGGACGGGCGAAACGCATGCCCGACTCCTTTGCGCCGGTGCTGACGGTCGATATCGGTGCGCTCCTTGCCAACTATCGCCTGCTCAGCGCCACGGTAGCGCCAGGCCACTGTGGCGCAGCCCTCAAAGCAGACGCCTATGGTGTCGGCGCTGCGATGGTAGCCCCGCATCTGAAGCGGGCCGGCTGCGAGCATTTCTTCGTGGCGACGGTGGATGAGGGGCTTTCGCTCCGCCAGATGCTCCGCACCGGCCGGATCTACCTTCTCAATGGCCTGCCGCCAGGGGCGGAAAGGGACATCGCGCAAGGCGAGCTCATTCCCATCCTCAATTCCCTGCCCGAAATCGAACGTTGGCAGGCCTTTACCCGCGCCACCGCCCCGCGGCCGGCCGGACTGCAGTTCGACACCGGCCTCAACCGATTGGGGCTGGGGCCGGAAGATGCGCTGCGCCTCATCGGCGATCCGCATCTGCTGGATGGGCTGGAGATCGGGCTGGTCATGAGCCATCTCGCCTGTGCCGACGATCCCGAACATCCGCAGAACCGCGCACAGCTCGCCCGCTTCCGGGAGATCGCCGACAATCTGAAGATACCATCGCGGGCCGATGGGCGCGCCGGGACGCGTGGCGGCGCCCAAAAACCCCTGCTGTCGCTGGCTGCCTCCTCGAGCATTTTCCTTGGGACCGATTATCATTTCGACCTCAGTCGGCCGGGGGCGGCGCTCTATGGCATCAACCCCGTTCTGGGAGCCAGGAATCCACTCCGCCCCGTCATCCGTTTGCAGGCAAAAATCCTGCAATTACGCGAGGTTGACTTGAATATGACCGTTGGTTATGGTGCCTCGCATCAAGTTCGGGGGCCGTCCGTGCTGGCCACTATTGGGGTTGGCTATGCGGACGGAATTTTCAGGTCGCTGGGTAATCGTGGTGCGGTCTTCGTGGCCGGCCAGCGGGCCCCGATCGTGGGGCGCATCTCGATGGATTTAGTCACGATCGATGTCGGTCATCTGCCGCGGGCTGTCTTGCAGCCCGGCATGTCCGTCGACCTCATCGGTCCGGAACAATCGATCGACGATCTGGCACGTGACGCCGGCACCATCGGCTATGAAATCCTGACCAATCTCGGTGCGCGCTTCCAGCGCCGCTATACCGGCGCCTGAGCGATGGCCGTGCCGGTTCTGCAGCCGATCGGCCGCACCTTCCTCGCCAGCCTGGAATCAATCGGCCGCCTTGCGCTGTTCACGTTGAAGGCGCTGCTGCATTGCGTGACGCCGCCCTTTTATCCGCGCCTGATCCTCAAGCAGATGATCGAGCTTGGCTTCTATTCCCTGCCCGTGGTCGGCATGACGGCGGTTTTCACCGGCATGGTGCTGGTGCTGCAAACCTATGTCGCCGTGTCGCGCCTCAATGCCGAATCCACCATCCCCTATGTCGTGGTGATCTCGCTCACCCGCGAACTGGGTCCGGTGCTGGCGGGCTTGATGCTGGCGGGCCGCGTGGGTGCCGCCATGGCCGCCGAAATCGGCACCATGCGCGTTACCGAACAGATCGATGCGCTGCGCACCCTCTCCACCAACCCGTTCAAATATCTGATCGCACCGCGCCTTATCGCCGCCATCCTGATGCTGCCCGTGCTGGTGGGTATTGCCGACATCATCGGCGTGTTCGGCGGCTATCTGGTGAGCGTGTTCAAGCTGGATTTCAGCCCGCATATCTATCTGAAGAACACGGTCGATTTCGTCGAGACGATCGATATCGTTTCCGGCCTGGTGAAGGCTGCGGCCTTCGGCTTCATCGTGGCGCTCATGGGCACCTATAACGGCTTCCAGTCCAAGGGTGGCGCACAGGGTGTCGGCAAGGCCACGACCGATGCCGTGGTCAGCGCCTCCATTCTCATTCTCGCGGCCAATTTCATCATCACCGGGATTTTCTTCAGCCGATGAGCGATTTGAAGATCAAAGTACGGGGATTGAAAAAGGCGTTCGGCCCCAAGCAGGTGCTGAACGGCGTCGATCTTGACGTGCCCCGTGGGCAATCGCTGGTGGTGATCGGTGGGTCGGGCACCGGCAAGTCGGTGCTGATCAAATGCATCCTGGGCCTCCTCGAACCGGATTCGGGCTCGATCGAGATCGACGGCCAGGAAGTGGTCGGCTTGGCCGCAGCCAAGCGCGAAGACATCATGCGCAAATTCGGCATGCTGTTCCAGGGTTCGGCCCTGTTCGACAGTCTGCCGGTCTGGGAGAACGTCGCCTTCGGCCTCATCGCCGGCCGCGGCATGGACCGCAAGTCGGCGAAAGAGGTCGCCTTGCGCAAGCTCGCCGCCGTCGGCCTTGGGCCGGAGGTGGGTGAGCTTGTGCCCTCAGAACTCTCTGGCGGCATGCAGAAGCGCGTGGCGCTCGCCCGCGCCATCGCCGTCGAGCCGGAGATCATTTTCTTCGACGAGCCCACGACCGGCCTTGATCCCATCATGGCGCAGGTCATCAACGAGCTCATCGTCAAATGCGTGAAGTCGCTGGGCGCCACGGCCCTTTCCATCACCCACGACATGCATTCGCTGCGCGCCATCGCCGACGGTGCCGCCATGATCTATGAGGGCCGCATCATCTGGTCCGGCGATGCCAAGGGCATCGACCATGCCGGCAATGACTATGTCGAGCAGTTCGTGCAAGGCCGCGCCGAAGGCCCGATCCGCATGCCCGTCCGGCCGCTGTGAGGCGGGCGGTGACAGCTAGACTGAAATCTCCCCCTCACCCCGTCCCTCTCCCGCAAGGGGAGAGGGAGATTCCAGCGAGCTTGTGCGCAGAGCTCACCTCCTTGCGGCATGAAGATTATTGCCGTGTTCGCACCAGGCCCCTCTCCCCTCGCGGGAGAGGGGTTGGGGTGAGGGGGTGTCGCCGCGATGACTAAACCTATCCGCAACTATGTCTGTCAGTCCTGCGGCTCCGCCTTTCCGAAATGGGCGGGGAAATGCGAGGCGTGCGGCGCCTGGAACTCGATCGTCGAGGAGCCGGTCAGCAGCGGCGATGTCCCCAAGGGTCTCAGCGGCAAGCGCGGCAAGGGCGTCACCTTCGTGCCCCTCGACGGCGACGTGCCGCAGACGATCCGCCGGCCGACCGGCATGGCGGAATTCGACCGTGTCACCGGTGGTGGCCTGGTGCGCGGCTCGGCGGTCCTCATCGGCGGCGATCCCGGCATCGGCAAATCGACGCTGATGCTGCAGGTGGCGACGATGCTACGTGGCATCCGCGTCGCTTATATCTCCGGCGAAGAAGCGGTCGAACAGGTACAACTGCGCGCAAAGCGTCTCGGCCTCGGCCCCGACGGCAGCACACCGTCCGCCAAAAACCCGGCCGGCGAGATGCAGACCGAACTGGCTGCCGCCACATCCTTGCGCGACATCATGGCAAGCCTCGACCAGGTCGATGCGCCGCAGGTCGTGATCATCGATTCCATCCAGACGCTCTATCTCGACAGCCTCGATTCCGCCCCCGGCACGGTGGCGCAGGTGCGCACCTGTTCGGCCGAGCTCATCCGTCTTGCAAAATCCCGCGGCTTCACCTTGCTGCTGGTGGGGCATGTCACCAAGGAAGGGCAGATTGCCGGTCCCCGCGTGCTCGAACACATGGTCGACACCGTGCTCTATTTCGAAGGCGAGCGCGGCCATCATTTCCGCATCCTGCGCTCGGTCAAGAATCGCTTTGGCCCCGCCAATGAGATCGGCGTCTTCGAGATGACCGACCGAGGGCTGGCCGAAGTGCCCAACCCCTCGGCTTTGTTCCTCGCTGAACGCCACGGCAATATCTCCGGCGTCTCGGTCTTTGCCGGCATCGAGGGCACCCGGCCGGTACTGGTCGAGGTGCAGGCGCTGGTCTCGCCCTCGCCGCTCGCCACGCCGCGCCGCGCCGTGGTCGGCTGGGACAGTGCGCGTCTTGCCATGACGCTGGCCGTCCTTGAAACCCGCTGTGGCCTGGGCCTTGCCGGCAGCGAAGTCTATCTCAACATTGCAGGCGGCCTCCGCATCACGGAACCGGCAGCCGATCTGTCCGTGGCGCTGGCGCTCATCTCCTCGCTCTCGGACCGGCCGGTGCCATCTGACCTCATCGCCTTTGGCGAAATCGGCCTCTCGGGCGAGGTCCGCATGGTCACGCAAGCGGAGACGCGGGTCAAGGAAGCAGCCAAGCTCGGCTTCAAACGCGCCATTCTCCCCAAGCGCCTCAGCCAGCCCAGCGGCAAGAAATTGAAGGTCGAAGGACTGGAACTGATTGAAATCGGGCATCTCCAAGAAATGATCGATTGGCTCTATAATGAGGTTCGTTCGAACGCGCTGCAGGCGACGGTGACCGCCAGCCGCCAGCAGCATGCTGTGGAAGGTAAGCCGCGTTGAATTTCCTCGATCTCATCATTCTGGGTGTCATCGGCCTTTCCACGCTGCTGGCTTTCTCGCGCGGCTTCATCAAGGAAATGCTGTCGATTCTGGGCTGGATCGGTGCTGTCATCGCCACCCTCGCTTTGTTTGGCCCGGCCCGGACCATCGTGCGGCAATACATCGCGGAGCCCCTGCTGGCCGACATCGCAGCCGGCATCGGCATCTTCGTTGTGACCCTGGTCCTTTGCGGCATGCTCAATCATTGGATTTCCGCCCAGGTGCGGAGCAACGGCCTCGGCGCCCTCGACCGGTCGCTGGGCCTGGTGTTCGGCCTGGTGCGCGGCTCGGTGGTGGTGTGTGCCGCCTATATCCTGATGGCCTGGGCCTTGCCGAACCCGGCCGAGCGCCCAGATATGGTGAACGAGGCCCGGATGCTGCCGGCGGTGGAGCGGGGGGCGACCTTTATCCTCACTTTGCTGCCGGACGACATCCTGAAAACCGGCGAAGACGCCATCAACCAAAGCCTGAAAGCGGTCGAACAGGGCCAAGCGATCGGCAATGCCTATCAGTCGATTTTGCCAGACCCAAATGCCACCAATGCAGTGGGCACAGACCCCGCCCCCACAAAGGCGGGTGCTGCACCGCAAGATCAAGGTGGACAAGGCGACGGATCGGGGTATAAGGACGCCGAACGCAACGACCTAAACCGACTAATCCAGGGTTCCGAATAACCCGGCCGGAAAAAGGTAAATGCCGATGCTCACAACGAACCCCTTCGATGACGACAAATTGAAGGAGGAGTGCGGCATTATCGGCATCTTTGGTGTCGAAGAAGCCGCTACCCGCACAGTTCTGGGCCTCCATGCCCTCCAGCACCGCGGCCAGGAAGCTGCCGGCATCGTGTCCCACGATGGCAACGACTTCCATGCCCACCGCGCCATGGGCCATGTCGCCGACAATTTCTCCCATGAGAGCGTGGTGGGTCCGCTGAAGGGCCGCGCCGCCATCGGGCATGTGCGCTATTCCACGACCGGCGAGACGGCGCTCCGCAACGTGCAGCCTTTCTTTGCCGAACTGGCCTTTGGCGGCATTGCCATCGCCCATAACGGCAACCTCACCAACGCCGCCGCCATCCGGCGCGAGATGGTGAAGCGCGGCTCGATCTTCCAGGCCTCCAGCGACACCGAAGTCATCCCGCATCTGATGGCCACACATCTGCGCGGCAATGTCGTCGACCGGCTGATCAACGCCCTCCATCAGGTCGAAGGCGCCTATTCGATCGTCGCCATCGCCAAGGACATGGTGATCGGCGTCCGTGACCCGCTGGGTGTCCGGCCGATGGTGCTGGGCAAGCTCGGCGACGGGTTCATCCTAGCGTCTGAGACCTGCGCCCTCGACATCATGAGCGCCGATTACATCCGCGATGTCGAAGCTGGCGAGATGGTGATCCTCGACAAGAACGGCGTCACCTCGCTGCGGCCCTTTTCGCCGGCGAAGCACCGCTTCTGCGTATTCGAATATATCTATTTCGCGCGCCCCGATTCGGTCATGGAAGGTGTCAGCGTCTATGACGCGCGCAAGCGCATCGGCGCGGAACTCGCCAAGGAAGCCGGTGTCGATGCCGATGTCGTCATCCCGGTGCCGGATTCAGGCGTGCCGGCAGCCCTCGGCTATGCCGAAGGGTCCGGTATCCCGTTCGAATACGGCATCATCCGCAATCACTATGTCGGCCGCACCTTCATCGAGCCCACCGACCAGATCCGCCATCTCGGCGTCAAGTTGAAGCACAATGCCAACCGCGCCAAGGTCAATGGCAAGCGGATCATCCTGGTCGACGATTCCATCGTGCGCGGCACCACCTCGAAGAAGATCGTCGAGATGATGCGCCAGGCCGGGGCGACCGAGGTGCATATGCGCATCTCGTCACCACCCACTTCCTATTCCTGCTTCTACGGCATCGATACACCGGAGCGCAGCAAGCTGCTGGCTGCCCGCATGGATGTCCAGGAGATGGCCGATTTCATCGGCGCCGATTCGCTGGCCTTCATTTCGTTGGACGGCCTCTACCGTGCCATGGGCCATGCCGAAGGTCGCGACAGCAAATCGCCGCAATATTGCGATGCCTGCTTCACCGGCGATTATCCGACCGAACTCACCGACCAGAACACCGATACGGTGACCCAGCTCTCGCTGCTCGCTGAAAAGAGCGCATGAACATGGCTACGTCGGTTGTTGCACCCGGCATGCTTGCCGGTGGAAAACTTGCGGGCAGGATTGCGCTTGTAACCGGCGCCTCGCGCGGCATCGGGGCCGCCATCGCCCGGGCCTATGCGCGTGAAGGCGCCGAGCTGATCCTGACAGCCCGCACCACCGGCGGCCTCGAGGAGCTGGACGACGAGATTCGCGCCATCAACGGCAAGACCAGCCTGCTGGTGCCCTTCGACCTCAAGGATTTCGACGCCATCGACCGGCTGGGGGCCGCTCTCTACGAGCGCTTCGGGCGCCTTGATGTGCTGGTCGGCAATGCTGGCGCCTTGGGCACGCTCTCGCCGCTCGGCCATATCTCGCCCAAGGAATTCCAGGAGGTCATCGACCTCAACCTCACCGCCAATTGGCGCCTCATTCGCCAGATGGATCCCCTGCTGCGCCAGTCCACAGCCGGCCGGGCCATTTTTGTGACCTCCGCCGCAGCGCAAGGGCCCCGCGCCTATTGGGGCACCTATGCCATTTCCAAGGCAGCGCTGGAAATGATGGTGGGGATCTACTCTCAGGAAATCCTGCAGACCAATGTGCGCGCCAACATGATCGACCCCGGCCGCACCCGCACCAAGATGCGCGCCAAAGCCTATCCCGGCGAAGACCCGGCCACCCTGAAGACGCCGGACGAGATCATGGAAAAGTTCGTCGAGCTCGCCACGGCAGAATTCACCGGCAACGGCAACGTCGTGAAGGCGCAGTAGCGGCGCTTCCCTGAGTTCGTCATGGTCCGGCACGCCCCCATATGCATTCAACGACGGGCCGGGCCACGATCTAAGCAATTGCCTGACCGCCGCGCCGCCACTACCTTCCCGTCATCATGACACCTGCCCTTGCTCCCCGCCGTTATGGCCCCGTCAATTGGATCGGCCTGTGGACGCTCTACCGTAAGGAAGTGCGCCGGTTCCTGGCCGTGGGCACGCAGACCGTGCTGGCGCCGATGGTGACGACCTTGCTGTTCCTGGCCGTCTTCGTGCTGGCGCTGGGGCATTCGGTCGAATTGGTGGGCGGTGTTCCTTATATGGAATTCCTGGCGCCCGGCCTCATCATGATGGCCATGACGCAGAACGCCTTTGCCAACGCCTCCTCCTCGCTGATGATCGCCAAGATCCAGGGCAACATCGTCGATCTGCTCATGCCGCCCTTGTCGGCGCTGGAGATCACGCTGGGCCTGGCCTTGGGCGGCCTCACCCGCGGCATCGTCGTGGGCCTTGCCACCGCCGCCGGCATCTGGGTGTTCGTCCCGCTGCATGCGGCCCATGTCAGCGCGCTGCTGTTCTACGGCGTGATGGCCAGCCTCATGCTGGCGCAGCTCGGTGTCGTTGCCGGCATTTATGCCGAGAAGTTCGACCATATGGCGGCGGTCACCAACTTCATCATCACGCCTTTGGCGTTCCTCTCCGGCACCTTCTATTCGACCGAGCGTCTGCCGGATCTGGGACGCTTTCTCGCCCACCTCAACCCCTTCTTCTACATGATCGACGGCTTCCGTTACGGCATGATCGGCCATGCGGACGGATCGCTGATCATCGGCGCCCTGGCGCTCATCGGCGTCAATGCCGCTTTGCTACTGGCAAATTTCTTGAGCTTCCAGCGCGGCAGCCGGTTGAAGGCATGAGCGCGCCGGCATCCGGGCAGATCGGCAAGCTGCGGCGCTTCGGCCTGGTCAACTGGCTGGGCCTCGGCACACTCACCCGGCGTGAAGCCAGCCGCGGGCTCAAGGACTATCACTATCAGATCCTGGGGCCGGTCATTTCCAGCCTGCTCTATCTCGCTGTCTTTCATCTGGCGATCCGCACATCCGGCACCAGCGCCAGCAATGCCGACCTCCTCAACTTTATAGCGCCCGGCCTCATCATCTTCGTCGCCTGCGAGAAAGCATTCGAGAATGCCTGCTTCTCGTTCATCTTCGACAAGCATGAGCGGGTCATGGCCGATCTCCTGATGGCGCCGCTCACCTCGCTTGAGCGTGTCTGTGGCTATCTCGCCGGCGCCTGCCTCGCTGGCTTTACGATCGGCGGCGCCGTGGCCCTGGTCTCGCTGTTCTTTGCCGAGCTCACCTTGATGGAGCCGCTGGCGCTGATCTTCTTCGGCCTCATGGGCGCCATGATGCACGGGCTCATCGGTATCCTGGTCGGTATCTGGGCGGAGAAGTGGGACAATTACGCCCTCGTCCACACCTTCATGCTGCTGCCGCTCTCCTTCCTCTCCGGCCTCTTCTACCGGGTCGAGAACCTGCCGGCGCTGGCGCAGGATCTGGTGCGCCTCAACCCTGTTTTCTACATCATCGACGGCTTCCGCTTCGGCATGACCGGATCGGCATCGGCCAACCCCTGGGTCGGAGCCGCAGTGTTGCTCGCGGTCAATGCCGGCCTCTTTGCCCTGGCCTATAGCTGGTTCCGACGCGGGTATCGCCTGAAGCCCTAGGCTGCTTGACCGCCTTCTGTTTCTTTTTTAGAGTGGCCGCATGCTTGCACGTCTTTCCGCATGTTCCCAGCGACGCCGATTCTGCACCCTGGTGCGGAGCGGTCAGCTTATGGCGCGAACAGGAAGAACTGCCGGGAGATAGCTCCCAAGCTTCCGTCGTCCAACCAAAGCGTCCCCTGCCCACCCCCCGGTCGGCGGGGTTTTTTGCATCTGCATTTCGGAGCCAGTAAATGACCATCGACCCAACCATCGACATCAGACCCATCGACATCAGACCGGCCGGGCCAGATGAGGCAGCGGTCATCGGCAATATTGTGCGCGCCGCCTACGCAAAGTGGATTCCCGTGATCGGTCGTGAACCGCGCCCCATGCAGGTCGACTATCAAACGGCCCTGCAGGATCACCAATTTGATGTCGTCGTCGAAAACGGCCAGATCCTGGGATTGATCGAAACCATCCAGCATGGCGATCATCTTTGGATCGAGAATGTCGCCGTCGTGCCGGAGGCCCAGGGCCGGGGGATCGGGCAGCGCCTGTTGGCGCATGCCGAGCATAGGGCTGCCGAACGGGGATGCTTCGAGGCCCGCCTGCTCACAAATGGCGCATTCCAGGCCAATGTGTCGCTTTACCGGCGGCTGGGCTATGCGGTGGACCGGGAAGAGGATTTTATGAACGGCACGACCGTCTATATGAGCAAGAAGCTTGCGCGAGAGCCCCACGCATCACCCACCGGTTGACAGCAGGGGGCCATCTCCCGATAGTCGCCGCTTTCCGGCCCCAACCGACCCCAAATGAGCCCTTTTTTGACCCGCCAGAGGCAGAAATGACCGTCCAGAAGCCATCCAGCCTGATGCAGACCTATGCCCGTTCCGAGCTCGCCTTCGAGCGCGGTGAAGGAGCCTATCTCTTCACGGCCGATGGGCGACGTTTCCTCGATTTTGCCAGCGGCATCGCGGTGACGGCGTTGGGTCACAGCCACCCGCATCTGGTGAAGGCGCTGACCGACCAGGCGCAGAAGCTATGGCACACCTCGAACCTCTATCAGGTGCCGGGGCAGACCCGTCTTGGCGACCGGCTGACCGAAGCCACCTTTGCCGACCAGGCCTTCTTCGCCAATTCCGGCGCCGAGGCGATCGAATGCGGGCTGAAGCTCATCCGCAAATATCAGGACGATTTCGGCGATCCCGCGCGCTACCGCGTCATCGCCTTCGAAGGCTCGTTCCACGGCCGAACCCTCTCGACCCTCGCTGCCGCCGGCAATGAGAAGTACCTTAAGGGCTATGCGCCGAATGTCGACGGCTTCGATCATTGCGCCTTCGGCAACCTCAACGAAGTGCGCGCCAAGGTGGGTCCGGAAACGGCCGCCATCATGATCGAGCCCGTGCAGGGCGAAGGCGGCATGCGTGCCGCCGACATCGAGTTCCTGCAAAACCTGCGCAAAGTGTGCGACGAATTCGGCCTGCTGCTGATGTTCGACGAAGTGCAATCCGGCGTGGGACGTACCGGCAAGTTCTTTGCCCATGAATGGGCTGGCGTGACACCGGATATCGTGGCAACCGCCAAGGGCATCGGCGGCGGCTTCCCGTTGGGCGTCTGCCTGGCCACCAACAAGGTGGCGGCGGCCTTCGGTCCCGGCGCCCATGGCACGACCTTCGGCGGCAACCCGCTCGCCATGGCGGTCGGCAATGCCGTGCTCGACATCATTCTGGCGGATGGCTTCCTTGCCAATGTCAACAAGGTGAGTGCGCATCTGGATGCACGCATCGACGAGCTGCTGCGACGATTCCCCGGCGCATTCGAGAGCAAGCGCGGCAAGGGTCTGATGCGCGGTCTCAAATGCGCGAGCGGCGTCGTCAACACGGAGATGGTGGAACGCTTGCGCGGTGTCGGTCTGCTGACCGTGGGCGCTGCCGACAACACCATCCGCCTGTTGCCGCCGCTCATCGTCACCAATGCGGAAATTGATTCCGCCATCGATATGCTGGCCACGGTTGCGGCCCAAGCGAAAGCTGCCTGAAAATGACATCTGCCAAACTGACAACGCCGAAACATTTCCTCGACCTCGACATCATGTCGGCGGCCGACCTGCGGCGCATCGTCGATACCTCGAAGGCCGTGAAGGCGAAGGACTTCCCGAACGGCAACGCCAAGCCCTTCGCCGGCAAAGCGCTGGCCATGATCTTTGAAAAGCCCTCGACCCGCACCCGCGTCTCCTTCGAGATCGGCATGAAGAGCTTGGGCGGCGAGGTCGTGGTGCTTGAGCGCGAGAGCTCGCAGCTCGGCCGTGGCGAGACCGTGGCCGACACGGCCCGCGTGCTCTCACGTTATGTCGATTGCATCATGGTGAGGACGACCCGCGAACAAAAGCTGATGGAACTGGCGGAGAACGCCACGGTGCCGGTCATCAACGGCCTCACCGACCGCACCCATCCCTGCCAGCTGATGGCGGACGTCATGACCTTTGAGGAACATCGCGGCCCCATCCAGGGCAAGCGTATCACCTGGTCGGGCGATGGCAACAACATGGCAACGAGCTGGATCCATGCCGCCGTGCGCTTCGACTTCGAACTCAACATCGCCTGCCCGGCCAATCTCGCGCCACCGCGCGACGTCATCAATTGGGCACACGCCCAGGGCGGCAAGGTCAAGATCTCCGACAATCCACAGGAAGCGGTCAAGGGTGCCGACTGCATCGTGACCGACACCTGGGTTTCGATGGGGGATGCCGATTCCTTCGACCGGACCGAGCAATTGCGGCGCTTCCAGGTCGACGAAAAACTGATGAAAATCGCCAAACCCGATGCCATCTTCATGCACTGTCTGCCGGCCCATCGCGGCGATGAAATGACTGCCGCCGTGATCGACGGGCCGCAATCGGTGGTGTGGGACGAGGCGGAAAACCGTCTCCATGCCCAGCAGGGGATTCTTTATTGGTGCCTCGGTCTGCTTTAATATGACGTCCATGGAAGCAGCCACCCTGGTCCCACCCGCCAGCGATTTCGTCCAGCCGTTCCAGATCGAAGGCCATGGCGTACGTGGCCGCCTGATCCGCATCGACCAGGTGGCGAGCGAGATCATCGCCAAGCATGCCTATCCGGAGCCGGTGGCACATCTGCTCACCGAAATGATGGCCCTGGCCGCCATCCTGGCGGCGACCCTGAAATATGAGGGCGTCTTCACCCTGCAGGCCAAGGGCAATGGCGCCGTCCGCGTGCTGGTGGCCGACGTCACCTCAGCCGGCAATGTCCGCGGCTATGCGCAGTTCGATGAGAAGGCGGTGGCAGCCATTCCGGCTGCCTCCGTCAATCTTATGCGTCTTACGGGCGGCGGCTATCTTGCGTTCACGGTCGACCAGGGTGAGCACGCTGAACGCTATCAAGGCATCGTCGAGCTGGAGGGGACCAGCCTGGTCGAATGCATCCACCATTATTTCCGCCAGTCGGAGCAATTGCAGGCCGCCTTCAAGCTGGCGATCGAGCATCATGCGGATGGCTGGCGGGCAGGTGCCATCATGCTGCAGCGCCTGCCGGCACAAGGCAGCTCGCAGGGTGGCTGGACGCCCGACGGATCGACGCCCCATGATTGGCACGGCCGCAACGACGATGCGTTCGACGCCGGCACCGAAGAAGCCGAGGACGCCTGGCGCCGTGCTGTGGCCCTGATGGCCAGCACCCAGGACCGCGAGCTGCTGGGCCCGGAAACCGGCATCCACGATCTGCTTTATCGCCTGTTCCACGAGGACGGTGTCCGCGTCTTCACCGGCCATCCCCTGCAGGCGCAATGCCGCTGCTCGCGCGGCCGGGTCGAGAACGTGCTGAAATCCCTGGCATCAGACGAGCTCCATGACCTCGCCATCGACGGCTCGCTGGTGGTGACCTGCGAATTCTGCAACAGCGAATATCGCTTTGCCCTGAGTGATGTGACGCCCGGGGTCGACACTGGGGCCGACACTGGCGCCGACACCTGAGATCGATCAGTCGGCCGGAATCGTCACCGGATCGATGGCCGGCTCGATCGTCATCGCCGCGTTCTGCCGCGGCGGAAAATAGAGTCGCACGGTCGTGCCGCGGCCAAGAATGCTGTCGACCTTGATCTCGCCGCCATGCATTTCAACCAGGCTGCGCACGATCCACAGGCCCAGGCCCAGACCTTCCTCCTTGCCCGCGGTCATCGGGTCGCCGCGCGAGAAGCGCTCGAAGATGCGCGGCAGGACGGCGGGGGCGATGCCAGGCCCTTGGTCGGCGACATCGATCATCAATCCCTCGTCCATGGTCTTCTGCAGGCGAACGAGCACCGTGCTGCCGCGCCCGGAGAATTTGACGGCATTGGTCAGCAGATTGCCGAGAATCTGCAGCGCGGCACGATGATCGACCAGCCAAGGCGGCAGGTCCGACCCGGCGTCCAGCTTCAAGATGACATTCTTGGTATTGGCGGCAGGCTGCAGAAACGTGATGGCTTCGCGCGCGAGGATGACGGCATCGTGCTCTTCTTCCTGCAATTCGACCTGGCCGTTTTCGATTCTCGCTGTATCCAGGATGTCGCTGATGAGGTGCAGCAGGTGCGATCCGCTGTCGCTGATATGTTTGACGCAGTCGCGCTGCCGCTCATCTTCCATCTGCCCGCAGATGCCAAGGCGCATCATGTCGGAGAAACCGATGATGGCATTCAAGGGTGTGCGTAATTCGTGACTCATATTGGCCAGGAACTGGGACTTTGCACGGTTGGCCTGTTCGGCGGCGTCGCGTGCCAGCGACAGCTCGACCACATGGCGGCGGAACATCTCGGCAGCCTGCTTGGCGGTCGCCGACAAGGCCCGCTCGCGCTTGATCTCGTGGCGCGCCAGCAGGAACAGCAGCGCGCAGAGCACTGAAAAACACAGGCCGCCAATAAGCACGGCATTGGCGAGATTGCGGTTCGGCCCGCCCTGGAAGGTCGGCGCCAGTGACCAGGTGAGCTGCCATTCGGCACCGGCAAAGGCCAAGCGCGACGTCAGTGTCTCCTGTGTCGCAAGAGCAAATTGGCCCAGCGTCGTCATGCTGGGATCGCCGGGCAGCGGATGGAAGGTGACGGCGAATGTTTCGCCCTCGATCATGGTGCGGTGGGCGAGGCCGAGATGCAGTCCCGATGGCACTTTCTCGGCAACGAAGGTTGCGAGTATTTCCTCAAGATTGAGCGGCGCCACCAGCAAGGGCGGATGCGGGCCGCCTTGCAAGGCCACCACCAGGGCAAAGCGCGGACCGATCGTGTCATGGAACATCGGGACGGGCGAGAGCAGCAGATGCTGCGGCTGCTGGGCGGCGAGGTCCGCCGCGGCCACCAGCCCCGCCCACTTCGCCGGGTCATGGCCGAATTTGCCATAGCGCTCCAGACCAGTTCCGAACGGCATTTGATAATCGCCCCGTGGGCCGGCCGTCAGATAGGCAATCGAGATCGTGCTGGGTGCCAGATCATTGGTGGTGAGCGCTGCGATGGCGCGGTTGAATTCTGATTCGGTGACATTCTCGGACCCGAGGAAGAGGCCCGTCACGGCACGCACAGGCACTTGCGTCGCACGCAGCACATCGAGCAACGCATCGTCCAGGCGCTCAGTCTGATTCTGTGCGATCTCGCGCCACGTATCGTCGGCGCGGCGCGTCAGTTCCGCATAGATGACATAGGTGGCAAGGAAGCCCACCAGCAGGATGATGAGGGGAATGGCGATAAGCAGCCAGGAGATATGGCGCTGCGTACGGTGTGTACCGACATAGTCTGCAAGATGCGTTGATTCCAGAAACGCCGGCGCCACCTCGGTAGCGGATGCAGCGCTCCCTGACATGGCAACGGGCATCCGATGCGGGCGTGCGCTGGCGGCCAATGTCATCACCACACCATCGGCGACGGATATGGCCCGCGCGCGATGCTGGCAACGCGAGGTCTCATCGTATGATGATGTCTCGCAAGCACTTTACCCGCAAGGTTAATTGATTGCTAACGTCCTAGGAACATTGACATATCGATGATCGCGCCAGATCAGTGCAGCGTTGGCTGCGGCATCGCGTACTGCGCCGTGCTGCTGCCGGCTCGCGCTGCCGTCACCGATCCCTCATCGAGACGGTGCGCCCGTGGTGCCAACCGCAAATCCGCCTGCGCCAGCAAGGTAGCGAAGGTGACGAGTGAGCTGAAGCCGATGCGCGCTGCGGCCGGCGGGACCCACGCACGCAGTTCGTGATAGGCAGCGAAAGCTTCGCCATGCTGCGCTGCCGACAGGGCTTGGTGGAAGATCATCTCATCGGGGCTGACATGGCGGCATTTCAAGCAGCGGATGTCGATCTGGCGCGTGGCGGCGCTGGCGATGGTCATGAACAGCTCATCCAGGGCCTGCTGCGCCGGCAGCAGGTCGAGTCTGCGGAAGGTGCCGCCGTCGATTGCCTCGAATGGCTGTTCGAGTTTCAACGCCGTCACCCAGGCGCGCACCGCCCAGATGGCGAACTGACTGGCAAATGGCAGCGACTCGATAGACGTCTCGCTGCCGTCCTCGCCAAGCAAAGTGTCCGGATGGTGTGAACAGGCATTGTCGTTGGCTGCCATGCGCTAACCTTCAGTAAGCTGCCCTCCTGGTCCTTGGCGGGGGTCCTTGGCAGGGGTCCTCGGCGGGGATCCTCGGAAGGGCGGGTTTCGATCTGCCGGCATCCTAGCCAGCCGGAATTCTAATTGCAAATGATTTGCAATTGCAAATGAGAAATCGGATCCCACTTGCCCACCCACGGCGCCACTGGCAGTTTCGAGACCCATACCGGGAACAGATCGACCCACCTGCCGTTGATCCCGGCACCGTATTCCAGACGAGCCATTCCAGGACATGACCCAGCCCCATCGCCCCCTTACCCGCCTCGGTTTGCTGCTGCTTGGCCTCCTCGCCACGGGCCTTGCCGCCGGTTGCGACACGCCGCCCGAGCGGCAACGCTTTCCCGACATCACCTTCCAGCACCTGGCACCCTTCAAGCTGGACGTGGCGCAGATCGAGATCGAATCGGCCTATCGCAGCGCCGACCATGCCGATGACAATGGGGCCGAGTATCCGGAACTGCCGGAGAAACTGGTGGCCGATTGGGCGCGCGACCGACTGCGGGCGGTGGGCGAGCGCGGCCAGGCCAATTTCACCATCGTCAATGCGCGCGCCGTTCGCATCCCGCTGCCTCGTTCATCCGGTCTCGACGCCGCCTTGAAGAACGAACAGTCTGACCGCTATGAGCTGACCCTCACCGTGAAGATCGAGGCCGGCAATCCACTGCTGGGCAAAGCCGGCAGTCTCACGGAAACGGTGACCCGCTCACAGACCGTGGCCGAGGATCTGACGCTCAATCAGCGCGAAGTCGTGCTGTTCAACCTCCTCGATTCCGCGATGAAGGATTTGAATACCCGGCTGGAACAGAGCATTCCGCAATATCTGGCGCCGCTTGTCCGCTGACGCGCCGAGGAGAACACAGACATGATCGCCAAACTGACCGATGCCGAACGGAAAGCTGCGCTGGCGACGCTTGCCTCGTGGCAGATGGTGGACGGCAAGGACGCCATCCATCGTGCTTTCAAGTTCAAGGATTTCATCGAGGCCTGGGGTTTCATGAACCGGGTCGCCTTGCTGGCGCAGGCGCAGGATCATCATCCCGAATGGTTCAACGTCTATAACAAGGTCGAGATCACGCTGACGACCCATGACTGCAAGGGCTTGAGCGCCCGCGATGTGAAGCTTGCCCAGGATATCGACAAGCTGCTGGCC
Source organism: Dongia sp. P2_B8 (assembly GCF_056404715.1). Taxonomy (NCBI): domain Bacteria; kingdom Pseudomonadati; phylum Pseudomonadota; class Alphaproteobacteria; order Rhodospirillales; family Dongiaceae; genus Dongia; species Dongia sp. P2_B8. The sequence goes on from NZ_JBFUDM010000008.1 coordinate 120,168, forward strand.
TAATTCGTCGTCAGATGCGGACGATGGGCGGTGCGCGCGTGATCTGGTGTTGCGAGAACAGAAAATCCTCCATCGACAGGCAGCGATCGACCACGGCCCCGTCCGATGACAAAGGCAGGATCGCGATTTCGCTGCGTCCGGTCATCTCACCTGCCAACGGCCAGGCATCCAGGCCAAATATCGGCGCCTTGAGCTCAAGGACAAGCTGATAGGCGCGCGTGTAGCGGCCATGCGTGTCCCAGCGCAATTCATCGAGATAGCGGCCGGTGAAATCGAGCCGGTTGAAATCCACTACCTGGGTTCCGACCAGGCGATAGCGAATACGGAACGGCTGCTCGATATCGACCATGACCACATTGGGCAGCAGATCGAGAATATCGGCAGGATCGATATCGGCGCGTCCCGGCATCTGCCGGCCACCGCAACATGATTGCCAATAGGCCACCAGGCGGCGGATCCGGTTCGACGTGATGATTTCAGGGGTCGGCGCGAAATCCGGAAAGGATTGGCCGGCCTTATGTTCCCCCCCGTTGTCGCTCATATATCCTTGGGCTCCAGCTATTTTGGATCTTGAGATTAGCACGTTCCGCAGCAACCAAGCCCGGCTTTGCAATCACCCGCTTGACCTTGGCCCGGCATCATGGCGATGTGCGACAAGTTTCCATGAGAGAGCCCTTCATGAGTTCCGACCCGCAGATATCCCCCGCGATCAAGGCCTTCTGGGCCGCAGCCCGGCAATCCGTGTCCTCTTTGCCGGCAGAGGTCGACGCCGACATCTGGTTCTTCGGCGACAGTCAGGAACTGGCGATGTCGCTGGCCGGGCTGGTTCTCCATGGGCCGAAACGTGCGACCACCGGCCTCGTCGCGGAAATGGAAGCAGAGGGGGTGGCGCTGCCGCGGCAGGGCGGGCTCAGCCTGGTCACCGATTTCCAGGGCACGCCGCTAATGATCTTGCGCTCTACCCGCGTCGAGATCCTGCCCTTCAACCAGGTCGATGCCGATTTTGCCGCAGCCGAAGGTGAAGGCGATGGCAGCCTTGGCTATTGGCAGAACGCCCATGAACGTTATTTCAGGCGCAGCTGCCAGCGCATCGGCATTGCCTGGCGCCCGGATCTGCCGGTCGTATGCGAGCGGTTCGAGCTGCTCTATCCGCTGCCCTAAAGAGAGCCCCGATCAAGTTGCAACCTAAAGGCTGCGGGGGAGTTTCAACGCCAGCAGCGCGCAGAACAGCGCAAAGCAGGCATTGACCAGGAATACCACCGGCAGCGGGAAGAAGCTGAGCAGAATCGCGAACACGGCCGGCGGGATGAGGGCCGCGGCATCACGGTAGATGCTGAACACCATGGTCATCTGCGGCCGTTCCCAGCCCCGCACCGCACGCAGGAACGTCACCACCGCCACGGAATCCAAGGATACCGCACCCACGGCGGAGACGATCAGCATCCAGCTTGCAATATCGGGCTGGTCGCGGAACCACACCACGGCGAAGGTGGCACAGGAAACCCAGAGGAATCCACCACAGATGAAGCGGCGCAGGCCGATGCGGCGCCCGAGCCAGCCCAAGAACAGGCTGACAAACAGCAAGGCGGTGCAGGAGGAAATGAGATTGCCCGCTTCGACCGCAGGCTTACCCGCCTGCACCAGATAGATGGGCGCATAGGTGAAGAGCGTCACCCACCACATCTCGCGGCCGAAATTCAAGACCCAGGCCAGAGTCAGGCGCTTTTGTGAGAAGTAGCGCCGGATATTCCTCCCCGGCTTGAACCCACTGGGCGTGAAGCCCACGCGCATCAGGGCCGGCGATGGCGCCTGCAGATGCAGCGCCTGGAAATAGAAGAACAGGATGACGGCTGCGGCGATCGAGACCAGGAAGGGGAGGACCGGCCAGATCTCGTAGAGCCGGATACCGAGGAACGGCCCACCGACCCAGGCCGTGGCCGAGAAGAAGGTGCGCAGCGGTTCCGATTTCGCGAGGTCGCGCTTCTCGATGAAGCCGGCGATATAGATGTTGAGGAGGCCGAGGAGGCCCGCTGCCGCCATGGCGCGCAGCATCCAGCCGCCACCAAAGCCGGTCAGCGTTTGCGACGCCATCAGCAGGGACGCAACACCCAGCATGCCGATCGCCATCAGATAGGTGGCACGCGGCCGCCACAGATGGATGATGGTCGGCAGCACCAGCGCCATGCAGACACCGGCGATGCCCACCACGGTCACCGCCACACTGACATTGCGCGCCGAGCCTAAAAGCTCAAGCGCTGCCAGCGGAATGACCGGCGCGATGATAGCGCGAGCGATGGAATCGAGTGTGAAGAGCGTCGCAAAGAGCACGGGGCCCGGACGCGTCACGGGCGCATGCCAGGGGGGTCGACCCAGAGGGGGTCGGTCGGCAAGGGCTTCGGTACTCATGGAGATCGGACGATCGCTTTATCGCGGTTCTAGGGACCTGACCGGTTCATCATAGCGATTATACGCCCCAAGACGACGCCCGCCTTTGCATAGCGGGTATCCGTGGGAGGATGAGACAGGAATCACCGCTCCCTCGCGTCGCATCACTCCCTCAGCCGTCATCCCCGGGTGAAGACCCGGGGACCCACTGGTGCCATTGAGAGTGTGGATGCCCGGGTCAAGCCCGGGTATGATGGATAATAAGTTGGCGCCTAAAACCCAGCCACCATGGCGCCGCCGGCAATGACGGTCACCGCACCGGCAATCTTCAGGACCGCCGGCTTGGCGTAGTTGAATACCGCCCACCCGAGACCCAGCCCGACGAGATGGAGCGCGCCGGTCGTCAGCACGAAGCCGGCGCCGTAGCTCCAGGCCGAGGCCATCGACGGCAGCTCCGTCCCATGGGCATGGCCGTGGAAGAGGGCCATCAGCGCCACCAAGGCACCGGCAGCGGCACTCGGCATGCGCGTGCCAAGGCTGACCAGCAGGCCGATGACGATGACCGATCCGGCGACGCCGAGCTCGACATCGGGCAGCGGAAAACCAGCGAGCGCCAGCATCGCGCCGAGGATCATGGTGGCAACGAAGGCGAGCGGCACCAGCCACAGATTGCGCCCACCCAATTGCGCCGCCCAGACACCGATACCAGCCATTACCAGCAGATGATCGAGGCCGTTGAAAGGATGCGAGAGGCCGGCTGCGAAACCGAGACCATGGAGACCGGTATGCGCGAAGGCGGGGGTGGCAACGAAAGTCAACACAGGGAACGTAATCAACGCAGAGAAAGTCGGGGCGGCCGCAGCCGCGAGGCGGGTCAGGGTCATGATCGTCCTCGGCAATAGGATGAAGATTGCCTCGTGACAGATCCGCGTGCGCCTTTATCCCTGACAGCGACTTTTCTGGTCGCAGCACGTCTCAATCAACTGAGGCATTTAAGGTGCCCGAAACCGCCGCACCTTGGCAAGCGCTTCAATCCCTGGGCGCTTCAATCCCTGGGCGCTTCAATCGGTTGCGCGGTCGATGAGGTGCATGAAGGACCCCATGACACTGCCCCGCCGCCGGCCGACAGCGCCGAGGTCGCGACCGCGCGACTCCGCGGCCTGGAACAAGGCCGGCCCGTCACCTTCGCTGAGGATGCTGGCATAGTGGAACTCATGGCCTCGGAACCGACTCTTGGCCTGCGCAAAAGGCGCCGCCGCCAGCAAGCTTGCCTGGCGATAGCCAAGATGCAGCTTGCGCTGGGCGAAGCTGGTTTCGACCGGCAGCAGCCCCGCCATGGCGTGGCGTTGCCCATCGGCATCGATGAGGCCGGTGCCCAGGGTCATATAGCCACCACATTCGCCGTAGATCAGCGTGCTGTTCGACGCTGCAGACCTCAACCCGTTCAAGAAGTTGGTATTGGCCGCGAGCCGGCCCGCATGGAGTTCCGGATAGCCGCCAGGCAGGAAGATCGCATCGGCATCAGGTCGCGGCGCTTCATCGGCCAAGGGTGAGAACGGCAGAATCTCGGCCCCCGCCGCCGCCCAGGCTTCGAGATGAAAAGGATAGGCAAAGGCAAAGGCCGCATCGTCGGCGACCGCGATGCGCTGCCCCAAGGGCGGCAGCAGGGGTGCAAGCTTTGTGCTTTGCGCCGTGATCGACCCTGCCACCGCTTCGATGCCATCGAGATCGACGCAATCGATGAAAGCATCGCGGGCGGCGGCGAAGAAGGCTTCAAGGCCCTCATGCTCGCGGGCCTGGACCAGTCCCAGATGCCGCTCGGGCACTTTGAGTGCGGCAACACGCGGCAGATAGCCCAGCACCTTGATGCCCGCCGCCGCTGCCGCATCGGCCAAAATCTCGCGATGCACGCCGCCGCCGATATTGTTGAAGATGATTCCGGCAAATTTCTGTGCCGGATCGTGGCGCATCAGCCCTTCGAGCACCGCCCCGGCGGTCGCGCCCTGCCCCTTGGCATTCACCACCAGCAGGATGGGGAGGCCGAGATGGCGCGCAAGCTCTGCGGTCGACCCGTTCTCGCGGCCGCCCTTGCCGGGGACGCCGTCGAACAGGCCCATGACACCTTCGACGATGATGAGATCGGCGCGGGCTGCCTGATGCGCCATGAGGCCATCCAGCGCCGGTTTGCGCATCGCCCAGATGTCGAGGTTAAAACAGGGGACACCTGTCGCCGCGGCATGGAAGGCGGGGTCGATATAATCAGGCCCTGCCTTGCAACCGGCAACGCGGACACCGCGTGCCTTGAAGAGGCTGAGAAGGGAAAGGGTCGTGAGGGTCTTGCCGCTGCCCGAGGCGGGTGCGGCGATGATGAGGCCGCGCGACAAGATGCGCTTAACCCGTCTGGTCGCGGTGACGCCGGCCGAGCGGATCAGGGGTCAGGCGCTTGCCGCCGATGGCGCCCAGCCAATCCATGGCTGCGCGCAGGCGCACGACTTCGCCCACCACCACCATGGCCGGCGGTTCGATGCCGGCGTCGGCCGCGTCACTGGCGGCACGCGACAAGGTCGTTTCCAGCACCCGCTGTTCGGCGGTGGTGGCCTTGGCGATGACGGCCACGGGTTCATTGGCCGCGCGGCCGGCCGCCATCAACCGCTCGGCAATGCGGTCGAGATGTTTCAGCGCCATGTAGAGCACGATCACGGGGGCGCCCTTGGCGAGCGAGGCCCAGTCGACGGAGTCCGGAATCTCGCCGGTCGCATCATGGCCCGTGACGAAAGCGACCGCGGCATTGCAATCGCGATGCGTGACCGGGATACCGGCATAAGCAAGGCCACCGATGCCCGCCGAAATGCCCGGCACGATGCGGAAGGGAATGCCGTGTTCAACCAGGGTCAGGGCTTCTTCACCGCCGCGCCCGAACACGAAGGGGTCGCCGCCTTTGAGGCGGAGGACCCGCTTGCCCTCGCGCGCCAGCTGCACCAAACGCAGCGAAATATCCGGCTGCTTGGACGAAGGCTTGCCACCGCGTTTGCCCGCATATTCCAGGACGGCACCATCGCGGGAGAGGTCCAGAATCGATTTATCGACCAGCGCGTCATAAACGATGACATCCGCCTGGGCCAACGCCTTGACGGCGAGCAGCGTGAGGAGGCCCGGATCGCCCGGACCGGCGCCGGTCAACCAGACCCAGCCCGATTCCAAATCCGGCAATGTCGCGAATAGCTTATCCATGACCCACAAATTAGCCGAAGATCGCGCCGGGACTAGCCAGCAAAAGACATCGGCCCATAAAATAGCGTCATGACCGGTAAAAACACGACAGAGACCGATAATTCCCGGAAACCTTTGGGTGAATTGCGGCGTGGCTGGACCACGGGCTGCTGTGCCACAGCAGCCACAAAAGCTGCTTTTTCGGCCATTTTGACAGGAACATTCGCCCAAAACGTCACAATTTCCCTGCCGAAGGGCGAAAAACCCACCTTTCCTCTGCTGGAACCGGCCTTGACAGGCGAATTTGCGTCGGTTGGCATCATAAAGGACGCTGGCGACGACCCGGATGTGACCCATGGCGCCCATATTCGGGCCACAGTGCGGCGATTGCCACCCGGGTCCGGAACGGTTTTCAAGGCCGGTGAGGGGGTGGGTACCGTGACCAAGGCCGGCCTGCCGATTCCCCCAGGCGAGCCTGCCATCAACCCCGCCCCGCGCGCGATGATGGTGGGGGTCCTCGCCGAGGTCGCCGCCGAACATGGCACGCACCCGGATGCGGAAATCACCATTTCGGTCATCGGCGGGGCAGAGATCGCCAAGCAGACCTGGAATCCCCGCCTTGGCATCGTCGGCGGCATTTCGATCCTGGGGACGACCGGCATCGTGCATCCCTTTTCCTGTGCCGCCTGGATCGCCTCCATTCATCGCGGCATCGATGTCATCCGCGCCGCCGGTCTCATCCATGCTGCGGCCTGCACCGGGTCGACCACGGAAGCGGCGGTCGGAAAGATTCACGGCCTGCCGGAGTTCGCCTTCATCGACATGGGCGATTTTGCCGGCGGCGTGCTGAAATATCTGCGCCATCATCCGATCCGGCACCTCACCTTGGCCGGTGGTTTTGCCAAGATGGCAAAACTCGCCGAGGGTCATCTCGATCTTCATTCCGGCCGCAGCCAGATCGATCTTGGTCGTCTTGCGGAACGTGCGCTGGCCCTGGGCGGCGATGCGGTGCTGGGTGCGCGGATCCGCGCCGGCAACACGGCGATGGAAGCGCTGGAGCTTTGCACGGAAGCCGGCGTGCCTATCGGCGCCGACATCGCGCAATCGGCCCGCGATGTGGCGCTGCGTGAATCGGACAACCAGATCGACATCGAATTGCTGGTCTTCGACCGCAAGGGCAAGCTGGTGGGCAAGGCGGGGTTTGCGCAGCGCTAGAGACCGCGCAACTTCCGCACGTCGGAGAAGAACGCCACCACGGGCGAAAACACATAACCTGCGATGGCCACCCACATCATGGCGTTGAGGCCATGGACGTCGGCCATGAAGCCGGCGAGCATCGCTGCGAACGGCAACGGCCCGTCATTGACAAGGCGGATCGTGGCACCGGTGCGCGCGAGATAGGAAGCCGGCACGCGGCGCTGCCTGAGGCTACGCTCGACCACGACGAAATAGCCGGTGCTGCCATCGCCCAGCAATTGCTGCAGGATCAGGAACACGATCATCAGCGTCGGCGACACGCCCAGCAGCAAGCCAGCGAACGGAATGCAGGCAAGGCCCAATGCCTTCACCGCAAACGCGATGACGAGGCCGGGCCCGATCGGGAAACACCTGGCCAGCGTTGGCGCCCAGGCGGCACCGATGAGGCTGGCAGCACCGCCCGTGGCGATGATGAGGCCGAGGGCGAAGGGGGAGAGCCTCAAGTCGCCCACCAGATAGAGCACGTAGAAAGGCCCGATCATGCTGCCGAAGAAGGCACGTATGAAGCGTGCAAACAACAGCGGCCGCAGCACGGAATCATGCCAGATGATCCTGAGACCATCCCGGATCTCGGCGCGGAGGTCAGGCTTCACTGTCAGGGCGGGTGAGTCTTCCGGCGCCTTGATGCGCAGCAGGAACAGGGCCGAGAAAAGATAGCTCACTGCATCGAGGAGAATCGTGAGCGGCCCGCCGATCGCCTGCACCAGCAGGCCGCCCAAAGGTGGACCGACAATCTCGGTTGCAGCATCACTGGCTTCCTTCGCCGCATTGGCACCCAGAATCTGGCCGCGCCCGACCAGGCCCGGCAGATAGGCCTGATCGGCAACGTCGAAGGCCAGCGTGAGACTGGAGACGACAAACGCCACCAGGCACAGCTGGCCGATGCCAAGCCAGCCCAGATAGGCCGCAACCGGCACGGTGAGGAGCAGCAGGAAGCGTGCAAAGTCAGCGACGATCATGCTGGGCCGGCGGCGGATGCGGTCGAGAAAAGCCCCGGCATGGAGCGCCATCAGCAAGGTGGGGAGGCTCGCTGCAATACTGAGCGACGACATGGCGATCGGCCCGACGCCCAGCACCAGGACGGCGGTCAATGGCAATGCTTCGCGGGCGAGCTTTGCCCCCAGTTGCGAGACGATGAGAGCCGACATCAGGCGGCGGAAATCAGCATGGCGCCAGATGGATGGCGTCATGCCGTCATTCCGTGCGGTAGAGATGCTGGTGTGTCGCCTTATAGAGCTGGCTGTCGTTGAAATCGGCACTGCCGAAGACACGACCCACAAGAATGAGCGCGGTGCGGGCAATGTCGCTGCCGGCGAGCTTGCCTTCAATATCGGCGAGTGTTCCGCGCACCACGGCCTCATCGGGCCAGGAAGCGCGGTAGACCACCACCACCGGGCAATCGGCGCCATAGTGTGGAGTGAGGTCGCGCACCACCTTGGCCATGCTCTTGACCGAGAGATGGAGTGCCAGCGTGGCGCCGGCAGCGCCCAAGGTGGCGAGATCCTCGCGGGGCGGCATCGGCGACGAAGAACCCTGCACGCGCGTGATGACGATGCTCTGGCTGACGCCGGGCAAAGTGAGTTCGGTCTTCAGCAAGGCAGCTGCTGCGGCAAAAGCGGGGACACCAGGGATGACGTCGTAGGGAATGCCCAGCGCATCCAGCCTGCGCATCTGTTCGCCGATGGCGCCGTAGATGGAGGGGTCGCCGGAATGAACGCGCGCCACATCCTGGCCGGCTTGGTGGGCGCGCTCCATCTCGGCAACGATCTCATCGAGATGCAACGGCGCCGTGTCGATGACACGGGCGTCCGGCCGCGCGAGACCCACGATGCCCTGCGGCACCAGCGATCCGGCATAAAGCACCACCGGCGCCTGTTCGATGAGACGGCGGCCCTTGACCGTGATGAGGTCGGGATCGCCTGGACCGGCGCCGATGAAATGAACGATGCTCATAGTGTCTTTATTGCCCGGGAATGCCGCGCCGGGCAATGGCGCAGGTGACACGCCCACCCTTGGTCTTGGGCACAATCAGGCTGGCGACCGGTCCGGCCGCGGCCAGGGCGGCGGCTTCCGCAACACCATGACAGCCGACCGCCTCAAAGACCTGGTCGGAAGGATTGAGGAGCCGTGGCGTCTCCGCTTCCAGCGCCGCCGCGGTGAAATACTGCACCGCGCAGCCGAATTGCCGGCCGAGACCATCAACGATGCCATCTGCCGCTTTTGACTCGAGCGAGGCAATCGCCGCGATCTCACCTGGCGTCAGCCCGGCCTGCCGGCAGCATTGCTGCACCAGCGCCAGGGCTGCTGCGAGATCGGCGCCGGTCTCATGGCCGACGCCAATGTAATGCGCCCTCTTCACGCCACCCTCTTCACGCCACTGGCCTATTCGCCACGATGACGCGGCAGATCATCGGCCGTCTCGAACCAGGGCAGCTTTTCCTCGACATGCCAGTGTGCTACAGGCACGAGATCGTCGGCCTGGTCGAAGCAGCTGATATTGAGATGGATCTCATCCGGATATTTCTCGGCCTGATAGCTGAGTGGTGTCCCGCAACGGGCGCAGAACTTTCGCGTGACGCCGGGCGAAGAGGCATAGGCGGATGGCTCGCTTTTGGTCCAGCGGAACGTGTCGCTGACCTGGAAGGCTGCAAAGCTCGCCACCGCCGCCCCCGTCTGCCGCCGGCAGGAGAAGCAATGGCAGTGGAAGACCGATCTCGGCGTACCCCGTGCCACAAACCGTATCGCACCGCACAAGCACCCACCTTGATGTTCGATCACGGGATGTTCAACCATATCGCCTCTCCTTCGAGTCTCCGGCCTGACGCAGAAGGTCTGGCGCAAAATCGGCGGTCGACGACGCTGCCACGCTTGACGTTCGCCTGCTAATCGGCAGGATCGCGGTCTTATGTCGACCGACCTTCTGCATCCAGCCGCCCTCTTCATCGCCATCCTGGCCGATGCCGCTCTCGGCGAGCCGCATTGGCTGTACCGGCGCGTGGCCCATCCGATCACGCTCATCGGTGCTGTCATCGCATGGGCCGACCGCAGGTTCAACCATGTGAGCGACAGCGCCGACAAACGGCGCCGGGGGGGTATCCTGCTCACCCTCGTCCTGACATCGGCCGCATTGGCGCTTGGCTGGATCATTCAGGCCCTGCTGCTGCAGCTGCCCCTGGGGCCGCTCTGGCTGGGGCTGGTGATGTCGGCCTTGATCGCGCAGCAGAGCCTTTATGCCCATGTGGCCGATGTCGCCAAGGCGATAACACTTTCCGGCCTGGAAGGTGGGCGCATCGCCGTCGCCCGCATTGTCGGCCGCGACCCGGACGCGCTCGATATTGGTGGCGTCGCGCGCGCCGCCATCGAGAGCCTGGCCGAAAACTTCTCCGACGGGATCGTGGCACCGATCTTCTGGGGCCTCATCCTGGGACTCCCCGGCATGCTGACCTACAAGGTCATCAACACCATGGACAGCATGATCGGCCATAAGACGCCGCGTCACCTCGCCTTCGGCTGGGCGCCGGCGCGGCTCGATGATCTCGTCAACCTACCGGCCTCCCGCCTTTCGGCATTGCTGCTGGTCCTGGCCGCCATCATACAGCGGGATGCCAAGCCTGGCGCCGCCATCCGCGCCGTCCACCGTGACGCCAAGCGCCACAAATCGCCCAACGCCGGCTGGCCGGAAGCCGCCATGGCCGGTGCCCTGGGCTTTGCCATCGCCGGGCCGCGCAGCTATCACGGCCACCTTGTCTCCGATCCCTGGATGAATGATGGCGGTCGCTGGCAGCTGGGTGCCGCCGACATCCGGCAGTCGCTCGGGCTCTATTGGCGAGCCTGTGTAATTTTGGCGGTTGGCGTGTTGGTGGTGGCGCTAGCAGTCTGAACGCGCAATCTCCAGCATCCGGTCCAGATCGGCATGCCGCTCAAGATGTACCGCGAGATCATCCAGTGCCTGTTCGACACCCTGTTCATAGGCAACGCCGGTTTCAGCGCGGGGCCGCAAGCTGGAGAGGAACGCGTGGCGGAAACCGTCGGCGGCGAAGAGGCCGTGGACGTAGCAACCCATGATCCGTTCGTCGGCAGAGACCGCGCCATCCGGCCGATTACCGATGGCGAGATAGGGACGGGCGCAGTCAGGGCCTTCGCTCACGCCCACATGCATTTCGTAGCCATGGACATCGTGGCCTGATGCCCGGGCCGTCACCTCGACCAGCGCCTTGTCGTCGGTAAGGGTGGTGACGATATCAAGAAGGCCCAGCCCATCAATGCCGCCCCTGGGTCCTTCGATACCGCCCGGATCTTCCACGCGCCGGCCCAGCATCTGATAGCCGCCGCAGAGGCCCAGAATGGCACCGCCGCGCCGGCGATGGGCGCGGATGTCTATGTCCCAGCCGGTGTCATAAAGTGCGCGAAGATCGGCAATGGTGGCTTTCGAACCCGGCAACAGGATGAGATCGGCATCGCCGGCCAAGGCGCGGCCGGGGCGCACCAGCTCGACGCTGACATCGGGTTCGGCGCGCAAGGGGTCGAGGTCGTCGAAATTCGAGATACGTGGCAGTTGCGGCACCACAATCTTGATCCCGGCTTTGGTGTTGGCTTTGTAGCTGTCGAGAGCCACCGCATCTTCCGGCGGCAATCGGTCGGCACCGGCAAACCAGGGCACGAGGCCGAGCGCATCAAGACCCGTCTTCTCGCTGATCAGTTTCATGCCGTCGGCAAAGAGCACGGGATCACCGCGAAATTTGTTGATGAGGAAGCCTTTGATGCGTGCAGCTTCCGCCGGCGCCAGCAATTGCACGGTCCCGAAGATGCTGGCGATGACACCGCCACGGTCGATATCGCCCACCAGCACCACGGGAATGTCGGCAGCCTCGGCAAAGCCCATATTGGCAATGTCGCCGGGGCGCAGATTGATTTCAGCTGGCGACCCGGCCCCTTCGACCAGAACCAGATCGGCCTCGGCGGCGAGACGCTGATAGCTGTCGAGGACAGCCTGCAGCAATTGCGGCTTCAGCCGGTGATAGTCAGCGGCCTTGGCATTGCCGAAGATCTTGCCCTGCACGATCACCTGGGAACCGACATCGCTTTGCGGCTTCAGGAGCACCGGGTTCATGTGCACGGAAGCCGCCACCCGCGCCGCCCGCGCCTGCAACGCCTGCGCCCGCCCGATCTCACCACCATCGGCGGTGACGGCGGCATTGTTCGACATGTTCTGCGGCTTGAACGGCCGCACCTTGAGACCGCGATTCGTGAACGCGCGCGCAAGGCCGGCGACGATCAGCGACTTGCCGACGTCCGACCCGGTACCCTGGAACATGAGGGTGGGGGTGGTCATGGCGCGAGCTCGGTGGGAACGAGCTTGCTGCGCCCCCACCCTACCCTCCCCCTGAAGGGAGAGGGTTTGGACCGAGTGGTGGCGACCATCTCGCTATAAAAGCCCTCTCCCTTCAGGGGGAGGGTTTGGGTGGGGGCAGCTCTCACCGACTAAAACTCAATCCCTGCCTGCGCCTTCACGCCGTCGCGGAAGGGATGCTTGATCATTTCCATCTCGGTCACCAGGTCGGCGATGGCGATGATTTCATCTTTCGCATTGCGGCCGGTGACGCAGACATGAAGATCGGGGCGCTTGGCTTTCAGGAACTCGACCACTTCCTCGACCGGCAGATAGTCATAGCGAAGGGCTATGTTGATCTCGTCCATCAGCACGAACTGGAAGCTGGGATCAGACATCATGCGCTTGCCTTCATCCCAGGCGGCCCGCGCAAAGGCGATGTCGCGGGCGCGGTCCTGGGTTTCCCAGGTGAAGCCTTCGCCCAAGGCCTTGATCTCGATCTGGTCGGGGAAGCGTTCGAGGACCGTGCGCTCGCCGGTATCCCATTTCCCCTTGATGAACTGGATGACGCCCACCTTCATGCCATGACCGATGCAGCGCATGACCATGCCGAAGGCCGCGGTCGACTTCCCCTTGCCCTTGCCGGTATTGACGATGATGAGGCCCTTTTCGCGGGTCTTTTCCGCCATCATGCGGTCGCGCGCTTCCTTACGCCGCGCCGCCTTCTCATTGGCGCGCTGGTTTGATTCGTCGGTATCGATATGTTCGCTCATGCTGCTTCACTCCCTGTCGCCCAGGCTTGCAGCTGCACGCCTGCCGAATTTGATTTTGCCTGCCAGAGGCCGCGCGTCTGCGCTTCCAGCAGCCGGTCGGCGATGTCCTTGAGGGCCGCCGGATTATGCCGTTCGAGAAAGGCGCGGACCTCGTCATCGACCAGATAGGCGTCGAAGACCGCGTCGAAATGATGATCCGCCACGCAATCCGCAGTGGCGGCGAAGGCGAACAGGTAATCGACCGTGGCGGCGAGCTCGAAACCGCCCTTATAGCCGTGGCGCATGATGCCGCTGATCCATTTCGGATTGACGACGCGGGCACGAACGATGCGGGCGATTTCTTCATCGAGGGCGCGCACCTTGGGCGCTTCGGGCCGGGAATGGTCATTGTGCCAGACGATGGCGCGCTTGCCCGTGAGATGCTTGATGGTGGCGGCCAGGCCACCTTCGAACTGGTAGTAATTGTCGCTGTCGAGGAGATCGTGTTCGGCATTATCCTGATTGTGCAAGACCGCTTCGACACCTGTGAGACGCTGCGCAAAAAGCTGTTGCTGCGCTTCGCCGCTCGACCCCTGGCCATAGGCATAGCCGCCCCAGGCGAGATAGGCACGGGCAAGATCACCGGTCTCGGTCCAGCCTTTTTCATCGATGAGCGATTGCAGTCCGGCACCATAGGCGCCGGGCTTGGAACCGAACACGCGGTAGCCGGCACGGCGCGTGGCATCGGCTTCCGACATGCCATCGGCGACAAGCGTCTGCCGTTCGCTGCGCACGCGAGCGGCCAGTGGATTGAGGTTGTCGGGCTCATCCAGTGCGGCCACATCGCGCGCTGCGGAATCGAAAAGGTCGATCTGTGCCGGGAAGGCGTCACGGAAGAAGCCGGAGACCCGCAACGTGACGTCGACGCGCGGCCGGCCCAGGACGGAGAGCGGCAGGATTTCGAAGCCCGCGACACGGCCCGATCCACCTGGATCCCAAGTGGGCTTCACGCCCATCAGCGCCAGGGCCTGGGCGATATCGTCGCCACCGGTGCGCATGTTGGCGGTGCCCCAGGCGGAGAGCACGATGGCCTTGGGCCAGGCACCATGTTCCTGCCGGTGCCGGTCGAGGACCAGCAAGGCTGATTGCCAACCCAAAGCCCAGGCGGTAGGCGTCGGCACGGAGCGCGTATCCACGGAATAGAAATTGCGGCCGGTGGGCAGCACATCGAGACGACCGCGCGTTGGCGCGCCGGAAGGGCCGGGTGCGATGAAGCGACCGTCAAGACCGCGCAGGATGGCGCTGATCTCGGCCGGACCGCAGCCCGCGACGCGGGGCCGCAAATCTTCGTCGATGAAGCTCAGCACATCGCGCGTGCGCGTCCATGCCGTGTCGGATATTTGCGTGCCGGACACCAGCGCCAGTGCCAGAATTTCCAACCGCTCGACCGTGTCACCGCCCAAGCGCCAGGCATCGTCACTGATTTTCTGCAGGGCACCGGGCTTGGGGCCGGTCCAGGGATCACCAAGCCTGGTGTTCAACGGATCGAAATCGAGGCCGAGCTCGAGATCTGCAGCGAGTGCGCGAATGAGCGATTGGCTGCGACCTTCGCCCTTGCCACGCGGGAGGCGCGTGAGAGCCACCAGCAACTCATCCAACATGGCGCCTTCGGGTGCCTTCCCAAAGATGTGCAAGCCATCGCGGATCTGAGCCTCTTTCAGCTCACAGAGATGATTGTCGAGTTTTGCCAGCGCCGCATCGGTATCGTCGGTCGGCAGCACGCCGCAATCGGCGGCGAGGCCACTCGATATCGCAAGATCAAGGATCTGGCGCTTCAAATCCACACAGCGCCTGGGATCGACCTGGCTCGCCTCGAAATATTCATCGACCAGCCGTTCGAGATCCCGCAGGGGGCCATAGCTTTCCGCACGGGTGAGCGGCGGCGTCATGTGATCGATGATGACGGCCTGGGCACGGCGCTTGGCTTGCGCACCTTCGCCGGGGTCGTTGACGATGAAGGGATAGAGATGCGGCAGCGGCCCGAAGATGGCCTCGGGATAACAATTTGCTGAGAGCGCCAGGGATTTCCCTGGCAGCCATTCGAGATTGCCATGCTTGCCCATATGCACGATCACATGGGCGCCGAACTGCCGCCGCAGATAGGCATAGAAAGCGAAATAGCCGTGCGGGGGCACGAGATCCGGGTCGTGATAGCTGCTGGTCGGATCGACATTGTAGCCGCGGGCCGGCTGAATGCCGATCACCACCTGGCCCAGCGACATCAGCGGCAGATCGAAGGCGCCGGCACTGTAGAGCGGGTCCGCCGTCGGGGCACCCCAGCGCGCGGTGACCGCGTCCTGCATCGCTGCCGGCAGTGTACTGAAGAAGGTGGCATAATCGGTACCACTCAGTCGGAAGATGCCGGCAGGCCGTGCCAGCAACCGCGCCATCAAGGCTTCGCCGTCCTGCGGCACGTCAGTGACACCGTAGCCAGCATCCCGCATGGCGTGCAGCACCTCGATCGTGCCGGCCGGCGTATCCAGCCCGACACCATTGCCGATGCGGCCATCGCGGTTGGGATAATTGGCAAGGATCAACGCCACGTGGCGATCGGGCGCGGACGTGCGGCGCAGCTTCACCCAATTGACCGCGAGATCCGCGGTGAAGGCCACGCGATCGGCGACCGGCTGCGGTGCCACGATCGTGCATTGCGTGGCTTCGTCATAGCGCGCTGCGGACTTCCATGAAATGGCGCGGGTGATGATGCGGCCATCCAGTTCCGGCAGCGCCACCTGCATGGCCAGATCGCGGGGGCTAAGGCCGCGCAGGCCGGTTTGCCACTGCGCTTCGCTCTCGCTGGACAGCATGACCTGCAGCACCGGATGATCCGCGCCGTCGAACGGCGTCGAGAAAGCCGTGGCGCCCGGCTGCGAGATGGCAAAGCCGGTGCAATTGAGCGTGATGTCGGGCGCCGTCTCGGCGTAAAGCGATCGAATGAGATCCGCCGCCACCGCTTCCTTCAACGAATTGACGAAGATGGGAAGTGGATTGAGGCCGCGCGCAGTCAAGGCGCCGATCAGCGCATCGATTGGCGCCAAGGTGCCTGATTGCAGCAGCGCGCGGTAGAAGACGATGCCGGCAACCGGCGCGCCTTCGCGCCACAGCGGCGCAAGATCAGAAAGACTGAGCACCGGCGTGCCAGGCCAATAGAGCCCAGCACGCAGCAGGGGCCGCGGTTCCTGCCAGGCTGTGTCATAGCCGATGAGGCTTGCGGCATAGTTCAGGAATTCTTCGGCATTGCTCTTGCCGCCATGGACCTGGAACTGCCACAGGCGGTGTGCTGCCTCATCGTCGATGGTCGAGCGGCGCGACAATTCGCTGTCCGGCTGGTCATCGCCGGAGAGACAGGCAAACCTGATGCCGCGCGCTGAGGTGACTGCCGCCAATTGTTCGACGCCATAGGGCCAATAGCGCTCGCCCCCGATGAGCCTGAGGATCACCAGCTTCGCTGACGCCTTGGGATCGGCAATCACTTGGTCGAGATAGAGATCGACCGACATGTTGTGCTGCAACTGCAGCAGATTGACGAGACGCAAACTTGGCCGGGGTTCAGGCAGTGCCGCATGCGCGGCTGCCAGCGCCGCAAGCTCGGTATCGGCGGCACTCAGCACCACGATTTCGGCCGGTGACTGGCCGAGATCGACGGCCTCGCCGCCGTCGCTGATGGTTCCGGGTTTGGCGGCGAGAAGATGCATGGGTCAGGCGGCGACGCCGAGCGGTGCCGTCAGCGCCGCCGTGATGGCGGCGCGATCAAGGCCCTGGAGGCCGATGATCACGATCTGGCCTCGACGGCCTTCGGCCGCTTCCCACGGACGGTCGTAATAATGCTGCAGGCGATTGCCGACACCTTGCAGCACCAGGCGCATGTCCTTGTCAGCCACAGCCAGGAAACCCTTCACGCGGAGGATGTCGTGCTGTTCGATGACAGGGACCAGCTTTGCCAGCAGGTCCTGCGGCTGGCCCAGTTCGGCAACGTCGATATGGAAGCTTTCGAAATCGTCGTGGTTATGATCCTCGCCTTCCAATTCGTGATGCGAATGGCGCTGGGCGAGATCGTCTTCGGCCGCGGCATCCAACCCCAGGAGCACGCGGGGATCCACCTCGCCGAAGCGTGCCGTGATCATCTTGGCCGGGCGCTGCAATTCCTTGATGATATGGGCCTGGGCGGATTCATGCTCAGCGCCCGACATCTGGTCGGCCTTGTTGACGATGATGAGATCGGCGCAATTGATCTGGTCTTCGAACAGTTCTGCCAAGGGACTGTCATGGTCGAGCCCGTCATCCATTTTGCGCTGGCTGTCGACCGCTGCCGGGTTGTCGGCAAACCGCCCTGCCGCCACCGCCGGGCCATCGACCACCGCGATGACGCCATCGACCGTGACACGGGTGCGGATTTCCGGCCAGTTGAACGCCTTCACCAGGGGCTTCGGGAGCGCAAGGCCGGAGGTTTCGATGACGATATGATCGGGCGGATTGGCGCGGTCAAGCAGTGCCTTGATGGTGGGGAGGAAATCGTCGGCCACCGTGCAGCAGATGCAGCCATTGGCTAGCTCGACGATATTCTCTTCCGGGCAGCCCTCGATCTTGCAGCCCTTGACGATTTCGCCATCGACGCCAAGCTCGCCGAATTCATTGATGATGAGCGCCAGGCGCTTGCCGCCGGCATTCTTCAACAGATGCTGGATGAGGCTGGTCTTGCCGGCCCCCAGAAATCCGGTGACGATGGTGGCGGGGATTTTCCCGCCGGTCTTTGAATTCGTGACTGACATGATCATTCCTTAGTCGGCAGACGCGATGTTCGCGTCGTTATTTCAGGACCAGCGGCCCTACTTCAGTATCAAAGGCAGGCCGGCCGCGATGAACAGCACATGATCGGCGCGCGCGGCCAGGCGCTGGTTGAGCCGCCCGGCATGGTCGCGAAAATCACGCGCCAGTTTGTTGTCCGGCACGATGCCAAGACCCACCTCGTTGGCGACGAAAATGATCGGCCCGCCGCATTGGCCGAGCGCTTCCTCAAGGGCTGCGGATTCCACCGCGACATCACGCTCCGCCAACATCACATTGGTGAGCCAGAGCGTCAGGCAATCGACCAGGACCGCCGCGCCCTTCTCTGTTTCCGACACGAGGGCCTGGGCGAGGGCCAGGGGTTCCTCCACCAGGCGCCAGTCGGGATCGCGCCGCTCGGCATGCAGCTTCACCCGCTCAGCCATCTCGGCGTCGCGAATCTCAGCGGTGGCGATGTAGGTGCGGCTGCCCGTATGGCGGTCGAGCAGCTGTTCCGCATAGCGGCTTTTGCCCGAGCGTGCGCCACCCAGCACCAAAGTGATGGCGGGGAGCGGGGTGATCAAACCGGATAGGCCGGTGCCTAAGCCCAAGGGTTGCGTAGACAAGATGACGCGCACCTCCCTCCGAGGTCGTTGCCGAAATCGAATGATCGCCGAGGTTTCCTGGCTCGACCGATGTCCGCGGGGTCGCCTTCCCAGCCAAACCGGCCAGTGGCCTTGAACCCGCGGTACCCCGAGAAAACTTGGGGCAACAGTCCTACAGTTGCGGGGGCAGCGCCGGAATCACCCTGTCACCAGGACTGACCGGCTTCCCTCACTGCGATCGGGCGCCAACCTATCCAAAGCAGCAGCAATTGGCCAGAAAGCTTTTGGGCAATCGCTGACCAGTAGAATGACGCTTCCCTTAGGAATTAGAACGTCTCCAAACACATATTATAGTGTAAGTATTTCTGTGCGAAATTTACCCCTTCTTATCTATCGCCTGCCAATCTGTGGACTGTATGGTTGCGCTTGCCCGAGAGGGGTTCGCGACTAGCATATCGGGGACGGGTATATCGGGCGGCCGCGATGAGGTGGCTGCCGGGTGGAGAAGCGTTGCCGCATTCGAGTGACAGGAATCTGCGCCGCCGTTTGGCCTTCCCCCGACAGGGCACCGCACTGTCGGCTGCCGACGTGACGGTGCTCGACGTCGTGGCAACGCCAACCGTGATCACCTGCCTTGCCAGCGGCAAAGTCCTTTATGCCAACAGTGCCGCCCGCGACCTGTTCGACCGGCCGGAGGACCAGCCAGCCAACCATTCGAGCGACTCTTTCTATGCCGATCCGGCGGCGCGGACCGAGCTCGTGCGCCTGTTGCGCGACGAGGGCCAGGTCATCAACCACGAAATCGAGTTCGTGACCCATGGCGGGCGGCGTTTCTGGGGCCTGCTCTCCGGCCATGTCGCCGCATTCGACAATTATGACGCCATCATCGCTTCGATCGTCGACATCTCGGCACAAAAGGCGCGCGAGGTGCAGCTGGCACAGGCGACAGAGCAACTGCGCGCCCAGGCTGCGGCGAGCACGCTGCTCACCCGCGAACTCAAGAATCAGCGCCAGGTGGCGATCACGGCCAGCCGCGCCAAAAGCGATTTCCTGGCACGCATGAGCCATGAACTGCGCTCGCCCTTGAACGCAATTCTAGGCTTTTCCGAGATCATCGCCGACGATCTCTTTGGCGCAGCCGGTGTCGTGCGGTATCAGAATTATGCCCAGAACATCCATGATGCCGGCGCGCATCTTCTCGCCCTCATCAACGACATCCTCGATCTTTCCAAGGTCGAAGCGGGCGAGCTGCAGCTGACCCTGGAACCTATTGAACTCAAGGAACTGATCAACGGTTCGGTGCAGTTGATGGCACCGATGGCTGAAAAGCGCGGCGTGCAATTGGTGGCGGATCTTAGCCGGTCCCCCTTGTCGCTGGTGGCCGATCGCCGGCGCCTGCGGCAGATGATCATGAACGTGGTGAGCAATGCCATCAAGTTCACCCTGGCCGGCGGTACCGTGATGATCACGGCGCATCAGGCCCAAGGCGACATCGTCATCGACATCGCCGATTCCGGCATCGGCATGACCCCGGACCAGATCACGATCGCCCTGCAGCCCTTTGGCCAGGTGGCGACCGACAGCCCCTATGCCCAGGTCGGTACCGGCCTCGGCCTGCCCATCGTGGCTTCGCTGGTCGAACTGCACGGTGGGCGGCTCGACATTCAGTCGACCCCCAATGTCGGCACCACAATCACTCTTACGCTGCCTAAAGTAAGGTAACCGGCCGAAACCAAGTTGACGGCTTCCGATGCAGCCTTAAATTCTGCTGCATGAAGCATGCGACCGGCCCCGCCCTCGATCAATTGGAACCGCTCCTTGTGGCCATTCGCGCGCGCGCGGGCCTCAAGGAGAAATCGCGCGGCGCCTTCTATTGCAAATCACAAAGCCTGCTGCATTTCCACGAGGACCCGAAGGGCTTGTTTGCCGATCTGCGGATCGGTGATGAATTTCAGCGCTTTCCGGTAAATTCCAAAGCCGAACAGACGGCGCTCCTGAAAGCGCTGGATGCACGTCTGGCCGCCCAGGGGAGAGTTTCATGCGGTCGATCCTGATCACGGGTGCCGCGTCCGGCATTGGCGCTGCCACCGCGCTGGCGCTGGCCGGGCCAGACACGCAAATCTTGCTGCACACCAAAAGCAACCGTGCTGGCCTCGAGAAGGTGGCCGAGGCGCTTGAGGCCAAGGGTGCCCGCACCCTGCTGGTGCTCGGCGATCTCGCCTTGCATGAGACAGGCGCCAAGCTGGTCGCGGCAGCGGTCGAGGCTTTCGGCGCGCTCGACACGCTGGTCAGCAATGCCGGATTTCCCCTGCGTCCCCTCATCGGTGCCTTGACGCGCGACGAATTCGATCATGCCCATGCGGTCATCGCCGGCGGCTTCTACGCCCTCACCAGCGCCGCCCTGCCGCATCTCAAGGCCGCTGGTGCGCAGGGCCGCGTGGTCGCCATCTCGACCCACAATGCGCATCTGTTCCTGCCGGGCTATCTCAACTTCCCGGCCTCCGCCGCCGCCAAGTCGGCCCTCGAAACCCTGGTGAAGTCGCTGGCGCTGCAATTGGCGCCGGACGGTGTCACGGTCAACGCCATTGCCCCCGGCCTCATCGCCAAGGACAAAAGCAGCGGCGAGCAGACCCTCTCACCAGAAGAATGGCAACGCCTCAAGGCGCGCATCCCCATGGGCGATCTTGGGCTCCCCGCCGACATCGCAGCCACCGTGGCGTTCCTGTGTTCGCCCGCCGCCCGCTACATCACCGGCCAGACCATCCATGTCGACGGCGGCCTGGTCATCCGGTGATGGCGCTCTCCTGCGTCTGCGCTATTCCATTTGATAGGCTACCTCGCGAATCCGCTCGTCGATTTCGGCTGCCATGCTCGACGGTCCGCCAGGCACGGTCGCCGTGAAGAAAACATAATAGCCACCCTGTCGTCTTTGAAAGGCCGACAGATACATCATGACCGACTTGCCGCCATCGCTGCAGCCGGCATAGGCGCGCGGCATATAGGCGCCGTGCAGCCGGACCGAAGCGTCCAGATTGCTGACGAACTTGCCCCGACAATCCTCGCGGGTGCCCTCCATCATCGCCGAGAGCGATGCTTCGGCGTCTTCGCGGCCACCCTCGGTCACCACAAGCAAGGCCCCGACCACGCCCTTGCCATTCCGCCACACCGTCGAGGATCCCACGACATTGTCCAACCCCTCCTTGATCTGGTAATCGGCGACACCAGCGCCTTGCAGCAGCTTGGTCGTTGTGTTGTTGGCCTCGACCTGAGAGTCGGGCTTTCCCGCATCATCCCGCCCCGAACCCGCAGGGCCACTTGCCGGATCGAAGGGATTCGCGCTCAAGCCGGCCGAATCTTGGCCGGCCGATGAGGGCTCGAAGGGATTGGTGCGAGAGGCCGCCCTGACACGCCGGTCGACGCAATCGAACAAGGCAAGCAGGCCACGCGATGTCCCCTGGAGATTGAATGACAGAAGCTCGGCGGCTGTATCGATATAGAGCATGCGGCCGGCACGCAGCTGGTCGAACAAGCGGCCGTTGCCGTCAACGGCGATATGAACCCACCGCGTATCGGATACTTCCGCCACAAGGCGCGTTGGCTTCGCGTCATCGACGGTCAACTGGACATCATATTTGTCGCCCGATTTGAGCCGCCAGCTTTTGCCGACAAGCCGGATGGCCCAATAGAACTGGTTGTCGAGATAGAAGATCAGCGATACGCCGTCGTCATAGCTGGCGCTCATCGTGCAATGGCTGAACGCCGTGTCGTCGTCGAACGTAAAGGCCTCAATCAGCCAGACGCCTTCGTAATGCTTGTCGAGAAGATCGGCATGGGCCGTTGCCCCGCCTCTGATAGATGCGGCGAGTATCGCAACGGCGAATAGCAGGTAGCTCAGCACACGCTTCATGGTTCAATTCCCTATTTGTTCCATGCTCCCTAACGGTACATATATATTTATTCTACGCAACTATTAAGAATGTTGTTGCCATAGTTGGTATATTGGTACATAAGTACCAAATAAAGAACGAGGATCGAGAGATGGAAACCATCGAACGTGTGCAGACCGGGGTGCGGCTGGAGAAACGGCTGCTGAAAGTGCTGAAGGCCGTCGCAGAGCTCAAGGACATGTCCCTGGGCGATCTCATCGAGGGAATGGCGCTTCATGCTTTCGAGGGACAATGCGCGTTCGAGCCAGCGACAGTGCAGCAGATCGGCGAACTCAAGAAGGTCTATGGCCTGACCCTCACCGCCTCCGCCGCCCACCGCCTGACGGAGAAGACGCGATGAACGACGACGATTTCCTGAGCGCGCTGGAGGCATGCACACTGGTACCCGCCGCCTTCAATCACGCGGCGCATATACGAGCCGGCTTTCTTTATCTGCAGCGCCAGGATTTCCCGGAAGCCCTCGGCGCCATGCGCCGCGCGATCAGGGCATTTGCAGCGTCGATCGGCAAGGACGGCCTCTATCACGAGACGATCACGACGGCGTTCATGACGTTGATCAATGCGCGACTTGCGGTCGAACCTGCAGGTGTCGCTTGGGAAGGCTTCACCGCACGCCACCGGGATCTCTTCGATGGCACGGCACTCGCGCAGCACTATTCGCGCGAACGACTCCAGCACCCGCTGGCGCGGCAGATATTTCTGCTGCCAGATCGCGCACCGGTGAATGAAGAGGCGGCGTAAGGCCCTTCACCCCACCACGTCCCACACCCGCTCCGCCGGGCGGCATAGCACGGCGCGGCTGCCGTTGACGACGATGGGACGTTCGATCAGCACGGGCTCTGCCACCATCTTGGCGATGAGTTGGTCTGGCTTCAATTTCGCGACATCGCCCAGCGCTTCATAGGCCTCGCCTTTGCGGCGCAATATGGCGACCGGGGCCGCGCCATCCATGCCTGCCAGGATTTTTGTCAAGGTCGCGGCATCGGGTGGCGTTTTCAGATATTCGACCACCTTGGGGTCATGACCCTTATCCCGCAGCCAACCCAGCACCTTGCGCGAGGTGCTGCAATTGGGATTATGATAGATTGTCATGGCCATTTTGCTGCGACCTTAGATTGCGTGATTTGTGCCAACCAACTTAGCGCAGGCAATTTAGCGGTGCGGGAGGCTTCTTGCCAGCGACACTGCCGGAAATCATTGATGAACCCAGTCTGCGTGCCGACCCGCGTTTCGGCCGCCTGCTGCGCTACGTCGCGGAGAAACGCGGGACGCGGCGCTGGGCGTCCCGCACGGACATCGACGCCAGCGAAATCCCGACACTTCTCGCCAATATCTGGATCATCGAAGTCGAACCCCGTCCAGACGGCAGCCTGCAGCCACGGCTCCGGGTCCGCCTGGCCGGTACGCAGATCGAGCGGATCTATGGCCGCAGCCTCGCTGGCGCCTATCTCGAATCGCTTGATTGGGGTTTTCATTCGACCCGCATCTTCAACTCGCTGGGGCGCATGGCCGATTTTGGCGACAGTCATTTCCTCGACGCTTCGGCCCAGATCCAGCCACGGCTCTCGCGCCGGGTGCGGCGTCTAGGGATACCCTTGTCGGCCGACCAGCAGCGCGTCTCGCATCTGCTGCTGCTGGCCTTCTATGAATTCACCTCCGGCCAGCAGGATCATTTTCACGAATTATGGCTGGATGTGGAAGGAACTGGACGAATGCCGCCCGCCGTCCTAAATGATGATCCATGAAAATGCTCTATTTCGCCTGGATCCGCGCCAAGATCGGCATGGCCGAAGAACAGATCTCGCCACCGCCGGAGGTACGGAAGGTTGGCGAGCTTCTCGATTGGCTGGAGGCGCGCGGTGGCAATTTCGCCGCCGCCCTCAGGGAGCGCAGCGTGGTCAAGGTGGCGGTCAATCAGGAATATGTCGGGCCTGAGCATCTCCTGCAGGCAGGCGATGAAGTGGCCCTGTTCCCACCTGTTACCGGCGGCTGAGCCGCAGCCCTGATGATTACCATCAAGGTCCAGCACGAAGATTTCGATATCGGTGCCGAGTTGATGGCACTTTCCGCCGGCAATACCCAGATCGGTGGTGTCGCCAGTTTTACCGGCCTGGTGCGCGATATCGCCGATGCCGCGTCATCCAGCATGACGCTGGAACATTATCCCGGCATGACCGAGAAGCAGCTCAAGGCCATCGCGGTCGAGGCGACACAGCGTTGGCCCTTGGACGCATGCCTCATCATTCATCGGCATGGCAAGTTGGCACCGGGCGACCGGATTGTGCTGGTGGCGACCGCGTCAGCACATCGCGAGGCGGCATTGGCCGCCTGCGCCTTCCTCATCGACTGGCTGAAGACGAAGGCGCCGTTCTGGAAACTCGAAGACGATGGCAGCACACAACGCTGGGTCGATGCCAAAGACAGCGACGATGCAGCGGCAGCAAAATGGGCGGCACCGCTCAAGAATCAATAAATCTGCAATCAATAAATCTGCCCTGGCTGAAAAACCTGCCTGGCAGAAAAATCTATCGGGCTGAATTATTTCTTGGCAGCGCCGCGAGCTTCTTCTGAAACCAGCTTCATCATGATGTTGCGCCAGCTGGGTGTCGGCGGCGTATAGCGGACATCGAGTCCACCCGAATCGTTCTTAATCACCACGCCATAGGTCGGCAGGCTGCGCTCCCATTCCTTGAGCGTAATGACGAACGAAAATTCCACGCGTTGACCAACCGCCATCCAGTCCGGCATGCCACCGATCAGCACGTCCTGGATGTTCATGTTGATGATCGGATGCGCTTTGCGATCGATCATCACATGCATGTTCTTGAGTGTCAGCCGTGGCAGTGGCTGGGAATTCTGAGCCTGCATTCTGAAACCTTTCCTGGGCCCCCATGAATCTTGTCCGGGGTGAATATGTCCGGATGAACGGATCCGGGGCCTCGGTTAGGCTCAGACTGCAGCAAGATGGTTAGGAAATGGTTTATGGCATTTAGCCCATATTGGGCTGAAAAACGGCGGTTTCCTTACGCCGCCAGGATCGGCGCAAAGCGCAATCCGATTGAAATCCTATTCCAGGCATTGATGTTGGCGATGGCCGAGGTGAGAAAGCAGATCTCGCTCTCGCTGAACTCGACCTGCAAGGTGGCGTAGGCGGTTTCCATGGCTGGGCCATGGGCGAACTCCGTCAACGCTTCGGCCCAGGCGAGGGCTGCCCGTTCGCGCGGCGTGTAGATGTCGGTGTCGAACCAGGCCGCCGCCAGATCGAGCTTCGCCGCGGGCACCCCCAGGCGGCGCGCGATGGTCAAATGGAACTGGACGCAGAAAGCACAGCCGTTGATCTGCGATACGCGCAACTTCAGCAGCTCGGTCAGCGTCTTCTCCAGGCCAGAATCATCGACCGCCTTGCTGAGCGCCACCAGCGCATCCCGTGCCGCGGGAGCGACCCGGTAGAATTCTTCCTGTTTGATTCGCGGCATGATCGACATGGCTATTCCTCTTGCAGCAACTTCTCTATTATCAGCATACGAATAACATATAAGAGCTCTGATAATATGAGCAAGCGCAAATCGGCCAAGGCAGCGATTCCGACCGCCCTTATCCCCAAACCAGGTGAGGGCAAGCGCGGCGAGGCCGGCTATCTCGGCTATCTGCTGCGCCAGGCCAGCGTCGCCCATCGGCAGCGCTTTGAGCAGGACCTCCTGGAGGTGGGCATCACCAATCCGCAATTCGTGGTGCTGACCATGCTGGCGAATTATCCCGGCCTCTCCAATGCCGATCTTGCACGCCTCTCGCTCCTCACGCCACAGACGGTCAGCGTCATCGTCGCCAATCTCATTCGTGCCGGCTGGGTCGAGCGACGCAAGCATGCGGTCCATGGCCGCATCCAGCATATCGACGTGACGACGCCCGGGCGTGAACTGCTGGCACGCTGCCGCAAGCCCGTGCAGCGCGATGAACAATGGCTGGCAGCAGGCCTTGGCGGCGAGGAAGAGCGTATCGTGCGCCGCTGGCTGGTGCGCTTGGCGAAAGATAGTGGGACCTAAGGGCCCTTGGTCTTTGCGATCGCCTGGCCGATCTTCATGGCCGTCGCTTGCATGTCACCCAGATAAAGACGCGCCACATCGGCGACCTCGCGCATCTCCACCGGCCAGACCAGACTGATGCAACCCAGCGGCATTCCTTGCTGCTGCACGAACGCGATGGCGATATCCATCGGCTCGCGGCCATAGTCGGAGGAATCTGGCCAATAGCCCCGGGCCCGGATGCCATAGCCGCGCTTTTGCGTGGCGGCAATCTCGGCGGCCAATTGCCCACTGGTGAGCGCGTGGCGTTCGGCCGGTGAGTCGGTGCGCATCAGATGCTGAAGGTGCCGCGTGCTTACAACCTCATCGCTGGCGGCCAGCACGGCGCGACCCGGCGCCGAGAAGGCGAGCGAGGGGCGAAAGCCCGCGACCTTGGGATCGACATGGCTCTCTCCTGAAATACGCGTGGAGTCGATCACCTCGAGGACGCCATCCTCGATCAGCCAGGTGAGGTCGGCGGCAAGACCCGTTCGCTCGGTCAGCGCCAGGAGATGCGGCATGGCAAGGCGCGCCACGGAAGCACCGAGGCCCGCCGCCGGGCGCATGGTGGGATCTGGCATGGTCGGCACATAGCGCGCATCATTGTGGCGGCGATAGATCCACCCCTGCGCCACCAGGGTGCGCAGCAGCCGGTAGGCGGTGGCCTTGGGCAGGTCAGCATGCCTGGCGAGTGCTGCCAGCGTGTTGGGCCCACGCCGACTGAGGATGTCGAGGAGTGCCAGGCCTCGCTCCAGGCTGCGATTGGACTTGATCATGCCGGATAGTGTTTCACCAGGTGACACACCTGTCTAGGCCCCCACCCCCATGGATCTTAGCCTGGGTCCAATGGTTGGTGATCCAGCGGAGGCATTACGATGAACATCGACAGCAGCAACCCAATCGGCCTGGACGGTTTCGAATTCGTCGAATTCGCCGCCCCCGACCCTGCCCAGCTAGATCAGATCTTCCGCCATCTCGGCTTTTCGCTGGTGGCGCAGCACCGGTCGAAGAACGTGCAGTTGTATAGACAAGGCGGCATCAATTTCATCCTCAACCAGGAGAAATCGAGCCTCGCCCATTATTTTGCCGAGGAGCATGGCCCGTCTGCCTGCGGCATGGCGTTTCGTGTCGCGGACGCTCACCAGGCCTATGCCGAACTGCTCCGCCGGGGCGCTCAGCCGATCGACATCCTGCCGGGGCCGATGGAACTGAAGCTGCCGGCCATCAAGGGCATCGGCGGGGCGCCCATCTATCTCATCGACCGCTATGCACCGGGCGCCAGCATCTATGACATCGACTTCCGCTATCTGACCGAAGAACGCCAGCCGGTGGGCCTCGGCCTCACCGAGATCGATCACCTCACCCACAATGTCTATAAGGGCCGCATGGCGTTCTGGGCCGGCTATTACGAGCGCCTGTTCAATTTCCGGCAGGTTCGCTACTTCGACATCAAGGGCGAATATACCGGCCTCCATTCCAAGGCCATGTCGGCGCCCGATGGCCGCATCCGCATTCCCTTGAACGAGGAAGCCTCAAAAGAAACCGGCCAGATCGAGGAGTTCCTGATGCGCTTCAATGGCGAAGGCATCCAGCATATTGCACTCTCGACCGACGATATCTATGCGACCGTCGACCGCCTGCGCCAGAACGGCGTCCCGTTCATGAAGGCGCCGCCACAGGCCTATTACGACATGCTGGCGGAACGCCTGCCCGGCCATGGCGAGGATCTGGGGGGACTTAAATCCCGCGGCCTGCTGATTGACGGCAGCACGGAGAACAACGATCCGCGCATCCTCATCCAGATCTTCACCACCACGCTGCTGGGCCCGGTCTTCTTCGAAATCATCCAGCGTAAACGCGAGGAAGGTTTCGGCGAGGGCAATTTCGCGGCGCTGTTCCGTTCGATCGAGCGCGAGCAGGTCGAACGCCGCGTCATCGGCCAGAGCTGAAGGAGAGTCGCATGAACGCACCCAGCTTCAAACTAGGCGGTGTCCATCATGTCGCCTATCGCTGCCGCGACGCCAAGGAAACGGTCGAATGGTACGGCAAGCATCTTGGCATGGACTTCGTGCTGGCGATCGCCGAGGACGAGGTACCCTCGACCAAGGAACCCGATCCCTACATGCATGTGTTTCTGGATGCCGGTGGCGGCAATGTCCTTGCCTTCTTCGAGCTGCCGACCAAGACCGAGATGGACCGCGACCGCAACACACCGCTCTGGGTGCAGCATCTGGCGCTGAAGGTCGAGAGCGAGGCCGACCTCCTCGCTGCCAAGGCGCGGCTGGAGGGTGCCGGCATTAAGGTGATTGGCCCCATTGATCACACCTTGTTCCTGTCGATCTATTTCTTCGACCCCAACGGCCACCGGATCGAGCTTGCGTGCGAGACGCAGACCGCTGAGATGAAGCGCAAGCTCGACGAAGTCAAATGGCCGATGCTGGAAGAATGGTCACGCACCCGGCGAGCGCCCAAACATGCCAACTGGCTGCACGACGGCAGCCTGAAGAAGCGAAGCTGAAGATATGAAACTCGCCTCCCTGAAAAACGGGCGCCGTGATGGCGCGCTGCATGTGGTTGATCGCGCGCTCAAACGCGCTGTTCCCGTGACCGAGATCGCGACCCTGCAGATGGCGCTCGACGATTGGGCCCATGCCGAACCGATCCTGCAAGCGCTGTCGACGCGCCTCAATGACGGGCAGCTCGACGGGACCATCGCCTTCGATCCGCAGACCTGTCTGTCACCCTTGCCGCGCGCCTTCCAATGGGCGGATGGCTCGGCCTATGTCAATCATGTGGCGCTGGTCAGGAAAGCACGCGGGGCAGAACTGCCGGAGAGTTTCTGGACCGATCCGCTGATGTATCAGGGCGGATCCGACACGTTCCTCGCACCCCATGACCCCATCCCGTTGAAGGATCCGTCCTGGGGCGGCGATTTCGAGGCCGAGGTGGCCGTGGTGACCGGCGACGTGAAGCTGGGTGCCGGCCCGGAGATGGCGGCGGGACAGATCCGCCTTCTCATGCTGGTGAACGATGTCTCGCTGCGCGGCCTCATCCCCGGCGAGCTTGCCAAAGGGTTCGGCTTCTTCCAGTCGAAGCCGGCCTCCAGCTTCTCGCCGGTCGCCGTGACGCCGGATGAGCTGGGAGCTGCCTGGGATGGCAAGCGCCTGAACCTGCCGCTCCGCTCGACGCTCAACGGCGCCTTGTTCGGCTGCCCGGATGCCGGGACGGATATGACCTTCGATTTCCCGACCCTGATTGCCCACGCCGCCAAGACGCGCGCCTTGTGCGCCGGCAGCATCATCGGCTCCGGCACCGTGTCCAACCGCGGTGCGGATGGCGGGCCGGGCAGGGCGGTTGCCGAGGGCGGGCGCGGCTATTCCTGCATCGCCGAGCGGCGCATGGTGGAGACCATCCAGGCCGGTGCCGCGGTCACGCCCTTCCTGGGAAAGGGCGACAAGGTGCGGATCGAGATGCTGGATGCAGCAGGCGCGTCGATCTTCGGCGCGATCGAGCAGGTGGTGGTCTAAGACATGTTGGAATCGTCATCCCCGGGCCTGACCCGGGGATCGGGTGTGACTGGACTG
Organism: Dongia sp. P2_B8; assembly: GCF_056404715.1. Taxonomy (NCBI): domain Bacteria; kingdom Pseudomonadati; phylum Pseudomonadota; class Alphaproteobacteria; order Rhodospirillales; family Dongiaceae; genus Dongia; species Dongia sp. P2_B8. Next base: position 150,122 of record NZ_JBFUDM010000008.1, read on the forward strand.
TACACGTCAGTTGCGGGCTGATGCCCGGGTCAAGCCCGGGCATGACGATTGGCGAAGAGTCTTCGTCAGCTACCTATCAGCTACTTACTGGTTCGGCGAGCGCTTGATCGACTTGATCTTGCCACGGGACTGGCCGGACATTTCGGCGATCTTGCGGTCCTGTTCTTCGATGAAGGTCTTCGCCGGATCGTCGCCATCAAGGCCGCCCAGTTCCGCGCCCGGCACCTTGCGGTTCGAGGTCAAGCGGCCATCTTCGTAAATCACGTCGAACAGCACGGAGCTGGTATCGACAACCGGTTTCTTGCGCGCCACGGGGAAACTCCAATTTTTAGCCTGAGATGATTTTAGGCTGAGCTGAGGCGCATATGGCCGCGGTACGCGGCATGGTCGAGCTCAAAAAATCCGACACCAAATATCGCAAAAGCAATGGGGCACCAGTTTCCTGGTGCCCCATCGTCGCCAGCACTGCCGAAGCAGTGCCTAACGAAACCTTAGACGGCCTTGAGATTCTCGGCCGAGGTCTTGCCGCGCTTCGGGTCGCGCTGCTCTTCGTACGAGACCTTCTGGCCGTCGTTAAGAGTACCGAGACCAGCGCGCTCGACGGCCGAAATGTGGACGAAAACGTCCGGGCCGCCGTTTTCCGGCTGAATGAAACCATAACCCTTGGTGCTGTTGAACCATTTGACAGTGCCGGTGGGCATTGCTGTCCTCCACGTAAACTAGTTGGGTGGCGCCGCTCCCCATGAGCAACGCATCAGACTGTGTCTCGATATGACGCGATCTGGGCACCCGGAGGGCGTAGCAGGTCGGCAGCACGAAGCAGAATGACCGGCCTAAGATAGAAATTCTCACCAAAGACGCAAGAAGAAAGGCGACATACGGTCGCGTCGATTTAGTTAACTACCTGTTATTACTTATTTTTTTATCAGCGGTAGCGACCCGAAAATGTCCCTGGAACCGGCTTTTTAGAGGATTCCACCCCCTCCAAGAGGAGAAATCCCTGTTTTGCGCGCTCCCGTCCGTTGACCAGAAGGCCGATGAAATGCCCGCCGGGATAGTAGCGACGGGTGGTCACCGGCTTCAGGGAATGACGCTTTTCGAGGGTCACCGTTTCGCCCGGCGCCAGGGTCAGCGTGGTCCATTTGAAGACCTTCGGCCGCCCCTCGCCGCGTGCCCCCAGATGATGCACGGCATAATCGACAATGGCGTAGGCGGGCTTGGACCCGGCATTGGTGAGTTGCACGGCGATACCGATCGAGCCGCCGATGGCGATGCTCTTTGCATCAAGCTTTAGCGAGCTGATGCGCAGATCGGCGCCGTGATCGACACCCATAAGGCCAAGCGCACCTTCGTGACCCTGCTTCACCAGATGGCGTAGTGCATGTTTGACGAGCGGTCCGCGGCTTTTCATCCACGGCTTCACATACCGCACCAGCAGATCCGGATGGTCCTTGGCGATGTCGTTGAGGTTGTTGGCGACCGAGCGGCGGACAGCTTCAATGGAATCGTCGCGGAGTGCCTCCAGGATCGGGAAGAGCGGTTTCGGATCCTTGACCAGCGCGGTCAGGCGCAGGCCCCAGGGGAGACGTGGCCTGGCCCCTTCGCTGGCCAAGCGCCGCACGCGCCAATCTGCATCCTCCGCCCATTGCCGCATCACAGCCAGGACCCGCTCCTGGTCACGCTGGATGAAGGGACGGATGTCGAACTCGGCCGAGAAATGCCGCGTCGTGCGCGCAAAGTAATCGAGCGCGAGATCCGCATGGTCGAGGCCCGCCAGCGACACGAAGCGGTGGCAGGCGAGAATTCGGAAATCACCGAAATCGGTGCCGTCGCCGGCGGGTGGCGCAGCACCCAGCGCCTTGGTGACGATCTTCACCGATTTCCGGAAATCCGGCGGCAGCTGTCGCTGCATCTCAACGGCAATGCGCTCGATGCGCGACTTGAGCTCCAGAGCAGGGAGATCGGCGAGGATCGCCTTCTTAAAACGCGCCGCCGGAAAATCAGGCCAGGCCGCCCCGAGACGATCCGACAGCCAGGCGACCGATACCGCATTGAAGATTTCTTTCAGCGGCTCCGCCAAGATCTTTGCTCAGCGATGCTTGAAACTGGGCTTCCGCTTTTCGGCAAAGGCGCTCATGCCTTCCTTCTGATCCTCGGTCGCGAAGGCGGCGTGGAACAGGCGGCGTTCGAACTTGATGCCTTCGGCAAGGCTGGTCTCGAAAGCGCGGTTGACGCTCTCCTTGGCCATCAGCGCGATGGGTGCCGAGAAATTGGCGATCTTCTCAGCCGCTGCCAAGGCTTCCTCAAGCAGTTTTTCGAGCGGCACAATACGCGAGACAAGCCCGCTACGTTCGGCCTCGGCGGCATCCATCATGCGGCCGGTGAGGACGAGGTCCATGGCCTTCGCCTTGCCGATGGCGCGCGTCAGGCGCTGTGTCCCGCCGGCACCCGGAATGACACCCAGCGTGATTTCGGGCTGGCCGAACTTGGCGTTCTCGGCCGCGATGATGAAATCGCACATCATCGCCATCTCGCACCCGCCACCCAAGGCAAAGCCAGCAACCGCCGCAATCACCGGCTTGCGGCAATCGGCAACGCGTTCCCAGCCTTTCGTGATGAAGTCGCTGACCAGCACATCGACGAAACCGCGATCCTTCATCTCCTTGATGTCCGCGCCGGCGGCGAAAGCTTTTTCCGAGCCGGTGAGCACGATGGCGCCGATGCCGGCATCCGCTTCCAGATCGTCAAAGGCGATGCCCAGTTCCCGCACCAATTCATCGCACAGGGCGTTCAGGGCCTGCGGGCGATTGAGGCGGATGAGGCCGACACGGCCCTTGCGTTCCAGTTCGATGGTGGCGAATGCCATGATCTTGAAAATCCCGATCAGTTTTCAGAAGAGAGCGTAAAGGTCGCCGTCACTGGACCGGCTTCCGGCCCCAGTACGTCGATCTTGAGGGTTTCATTTTCGCGCCGCCAATTGCCTTCATCGGTTTCTTTCCAGCCAAGCTGCGGCAAGGTCGCGTCGTAGAAGTCATGGACGCTGCCGGCAGTGCCGGGTCCGCTGGCATAGGCCGTGACCACCTTGCCGACCGCCGAATCGAACACAGTCGATTTGTCCTTGGCCTCCACCAGGCCGTCGGGCAGCGGCAGATCGCTGATGCCGGACAGGTAATCGGTGGCCTTTGCGGGCGTGACGCCGGCGGCAACACCGGAAACGGCAAGCAGAACGAATAGAAGCGCGGCCAGGAATCGGCTCATGCGACAGCCTCCTCAAAAGGGGCTTCTTTCTAGCCCGGATGGGCCACAGGCTACAAGGCAGATGGGCGTTTCAGCTGAGATCGATGCCGAAGGCGGATCGCAAGCCTGTCCGGCCGGCAACGGTGATCTTCACGGCACGGCTGTCACGGATATGTTCGATCCAATGCTGGTCGAAACAATGGGCCGCGAGTGCCGCACCAATGGCGCCTGCCAGATGCGGACGCCGCTCGCTCCAGTCGAGGCAGGGGCGGCAAAAGACCCGCTTATGATTGTGCTGCAAGGTATCTGGCGCAATGCCGAGTTTATGGAGCGCCTTGACACCCGCCTCGGTCAGCTCCCCGGCATCGTCGCCCAGCACGATATGACCGCGTTCGACCAGGGCATCCGTCAAGGCGACACCCAACCGGCCGGCGAGATGGTCGTAGCAAGTACGCGCCAGGCGCATGGCCGTATCGTTGGTGGTGCGTGGCTGATAGCGCGCCGGCGAACCGATCGCAGCAAAGGTCATGATGCCTTCCAGCATCCGGCTGACCAAAGGCGAAGCGAGACGGAAATAGCGGTGGCGCCCCTGCTTCACCACCGAGAGCAGATTGGCGTCATGGAGCTTGGCGAGATGCGCACTCGCCGTCGACGCACCGACACCAGCCACATAGGCAAGTTCCGTGGCAGTGAGCGCGCGACCATCCATGAGGGCTGCCAGCATGTTGGCCCGCGCCGGATCGCCGATCATGGCGGTAACTTCTGCGAGATTTGCGCCAATCGTCATGAGCCCATCATAAAAACCCGCTATGCCCACAACAAGCTCGAACGCTTCGGCCGCGAACGAAGCGTTCGGCTTCGACAAAACACCCGCTTGCGCCCATTTTCGGGATGCGGCGGATGCAAATGATGAGGTGCGCCATGACATTGAAATTGATCACAGCGACAGAACGGCAGGCCCTTCCGGCAAAGCAGGTACGGTCGTTCATGGCGCTCATGGCCGCGCTGGCGGCATGGTTACGGGACGGCGCCGACCGCGCCCGGCAACGTCGTGCACTTTCCCGGTTGAACGACTTTGACCTCCGCGATATCGGCCTCACACGCCGTGATGTGGCGGATGAGACGGCAAAGCCGTTCTGGCAGATCTGACGGAACGGCCTTCCCCTCACCGCACAAGCCGGCAGTCGCTACCGGGACCGGCCGCCTTGTGCTGTCGCAGCGCTCGACGGATCTCGTCGCGCGACAGGAGTGTCGGCTCAGCCCCTGTGAAGTCCTTCACAGAGATTCCGGCCTGCTTCCCCTAGATGTCTTGCAAGACGGCTGGTTGCCGAACGACATCTGTCCGGGAACAGGATTATGCAACACGGATTTACCTATGCCTCGACCCTGGCCGCCTCGCACAAGGCCCATTGGCGGATCGAAGACCTGATCGGCGGTAACCGCAGCCTGGACTTCAACCGGCCATTTCTGCCGGAAACGCTGGCCGGCGTTGCGGAACTGGATTTCCTGGGTACACGCAAGAAGCGCCTGCTCAACCAGATCCGCGGCCACAGCTATCTCTATCTTTTCGGCCTGGTCGAGGCATTCATCTTGCTCTTCGTGCTGGATCATGCGCGGCACCGCGCGCCGGGCAAGGAAGTGGAAACACAAGCCTTGCTTGGCTTTGCCGCCGAGGAAACCAAGCATATCGAGCTGTTCGCCAGCTTTCGCCGCCACTTTCTGGAAGGCTTTGGCACTTCATGCGCCGTCATCGGGCCGGCGGAAGCCGTGGCCAGGGAAGTCCTGCGCCATCATCCCCTCGCTGTGGCCCTGGTCATTCTGCATATCGAATGGATGACACAGCGCCATTATCTCGACAGCGTGCACGGCGACAAGAGTCTCGACCCCTGCTTCAGCGACTTGCTGAAGTTTCATTGGATGGAAGAAGCCCAGCACGCCAAACTGGATACGTTGATGGTGGAAGATATGGCCCGCCAGGCCTCGCCAGCGGAAGTCGAGGTCGCCATCGACGGTTATCTTGCCATCATCGGCTTCATTGCTGCGGGCCTGCGCCAGCAGGTCGAGTTTGATCTCGCCAGTTTCGAGACCGCGGCGGGGCGCCAATATGACGAGGGGCAGCGCGACATGATCAGGTCGTCCCAGTTGGCGGCGATGAACTGGACTTTCCTGGGCAGCGGGATGACGCACCCGATGTTCTGCAGCATTGTCGGCGGCATCAGCCGACCGGCCGAAGCCCTGATCCAGGAACGCGCGCGCGCATATTGCTGAAGCGCAGCGGGGTTGCCAGCCCCGCCATTTCGGCCTAGGTCACGGGTGTACCCAAGACAATCTCGTTCTCGTTGGGACAATCTTGCCGACGGAAGATTTGGATGCCCTATGTCATGGTCGTGATGGCCGGCCTGCTGGTGGTTCTGGCCATGATTTTTGTGGTGCTTTGAGGGGGGCCGGCAGCCACCCTGGCCCGCAGTCGTCCCGAAACACCCCCAGAAGTTCATTTAATCATTATTTATCAAATAGATAACAATTCTGTCGCGGTCCCCACGCGGCGCTTTACTGGTTTTTGACCCGCTGATACATTCCGCGCGCATTTCGACCCCCCGCAAAACCAGATCCTGCGGCTTAGGGGAGGGGGTTTTTTGTCTTTGGGCCGCTTGGGCCTGCTGGACGGAAGACCCCGCGAGAGTCTGACATGGGTGAGCCGGCCGGATTTCGCAAGAGACCCGGCCCAAAGCGGGACGAGAGACGGCACAAGATGAAGATTCTTACCGGCAACAGCAACCGGCCCCTGGCGGAAGCGATTTCAGCCTATCTCAACCTGCCGCTGGTCAATGCCAGCGTGCGGCGCTTTTCCGACATGGAAGTGTTCGTCGAGATCAATGAGAACGTCCGCGGCGAGGACGTGTTCATCGTCCAGCCGACCTCCTTCCCGACCAATGACAATCTGATGGAACTGCTGGTCACGGTCGATGCGTTGAAGCGCGGGTCCGCGCGCCGCATCACGGCGGTCATCCCCTATTACGGCTATGCCAGGCAGGACCGGAAGTCCGGCCCCCGCACGCCGATCTCGGCCAAGCTGGTTGCCAACCTCATCACCACCGCCGGCACCGACCGTGTTCTCACCGTCGATCTCCATGCCGGGCAGATCCAGGGCTTCTTCGACATTCCGACCGACAATCTGTTTGCTGCCCCCGTCCTCACCAAGGACATCAAGGAGCGCTTCGGATCGGGTGATAATCTCTGCATCGTCAGCCCCGATGTCGGCGGCGTGGTGCGTGCCCGGGCGATTGCCAAGCGGGTCGAGGCGGAACTGGCCATCGTCGACAAAAGGCGCGAACGGGCCGGCGTGTCCGAAGTCATGAACATCATCGGCGAAGTCGATGGCAAGCGCTGCATCCTGGTCGACGATATTGTCGATTCAGCCGGCACGCTCTGCAACGCCGCCGTGGCGCTCAAGGAAGCTGGCGCCTTGTCGGTCGCCGCTTATGTGACCCATGGCGTGCTGTCGGGCGGTGCCGTTGCCCGCGTCTCGGCCTCGCCCCTGGAAAGCCTTGTCATCACCGATTCAATTCAGGCCACCGAAGCTGTGCGCGTGTCGCAGACGGTGCGCCAGCTCTCGATCGCGCCGCTTCTTGCCGAAGCCATGGCGCGGATCAGTGAGGAGAAATCGGTCTCGTCCCTGTTCGACTGAACCCAAAGTTCAAGCGAATGGGTACGCGACTGAAATCCGATCGGCACCCCTGGAGGCCGGTCGGTCGGAACCTGGATGGTCCAGGTTTTGTAAACTGCGATATATAGGAGACAGCAATGTCCGCAGTTGAATCCGTAGCCGCGGAAGGTCGTGACCGCGCCGGGAAGGGGGCCGCCCGTGCAACCCGTCGTGCCGGTCGTGTACCCGCCGTTATTTATGGCGACAAGAAGGAAGCTACCCTCATTTCGTTGGATCCGAAGTCGATCGACCGCTTGATCCACAAGAAGGCCTTCTTTGCGACCCTGCTCGATATCGAGCTCGCCGGTAAGAAGCATCGCGTTCTGCCGCGCGACGTGCAGTTCGACGTGGTCACTGACCGCACGCTGCATGTCGATTTCCAGCGCGTCGGCAAGGACACCAAGATCCACGTCAACGTGCCGGTCGTGGTCCGCAACGAAGCTGCCGCCCCGGGTATCAAGCGCGGTGGCGTGTTGAACCTGGTGCGTCACGAAATCGAATTCATCTGCTCGCCGGACAACATTCCGCAGTCGGTCGAAGTCGACCTCACCGGTCTCGACATCGGTGGCAGCATCCACATCAGCGCCGTGAAGCTGCCGGAAGGTGCCACACCGACCAGCCGTGAACGCGACTTCACCCTGGTCACCATCGGTGCGCCGTCGGGCATGAAGGCCGATGCGGACGCGGCTCCGGCCGCTGCTGCTGCGGCCCCGGCTGCTGGCGCTGCTGCTGCAGCTCCGGCCAAGGGTGCGGCGGCGGCTGCACCTGCCAAGGGTGGTGCGGCTGCGGCTCCGGCCAAGGCGGCTGCTCCGGCGCCGAAGAAGAAGTAAGACGCCGATCATTGTCGGCGAAGACTTATCAATAGGTTGGGCGGGGCCCGTGATGCGCCTTATCGTTGGATTGGGCAATCCCGGGCCCCGCTACGCCGACAACCGGCACAATATCGGTTTCATGGCGGTGGACACGATCGTCCGCCGCTATTCTTTTGGACCCATCAAGGCAAAGTTCCACGGCGCCATTGCCGAAGGGACCATCGGGCCTGAAAGAGCGATCTGCCTCTGCCCCACCACCTTCATGAACGAATCCGGCCGCGCCGTGCAGGCGGCCATGCAGTTCTACAAGATCGAGCCCGGCGACATCGTGGTCATCCATGACGAGATCGACCTGCCGCTCGGCAAGGTGAAGGTGAAGCGTGGCGGTGGTGCCGGCGGCCATAACGGCATCCGTTCGATCGACGCCCATATCGGGCCCGATTACTGGCGCATCCGGTTGGGCGTCGGCCATCCCGGTGTCAAGGCACTGGTGAAGAATTTCGTGCTGATGGATTTCGGCAAGGAAGAGCGCAAGTTCGTCGAAGAGATCAACGACGCTTGCGCCGACCATCTGCCGATCCTGTTTGCGCAAGACGAGAACAAGTTCATGAACAAGGTCAATGTGACCCTGTTCCCGCCGGCGCCGAAAGACGAGACGTTGAAAACGGATCGTCGGGCGAAGAACGGCGAAGACGAGACGAAATAGAGGGTCATCTTATGGGTTTCAATTGCGGTATCGTCGGCCTGCCCAATGTCGGCAAGTCGACCCTGTTCAATGCGCTGACCGCGACCGCCGCGGCCCAGGCGGCCAATTACCCGTTCTGCACGATCGAGCCCAATGTCGGGCGCGTCTCGGTGCCCGATGACCGGCTCGAGAAATGCGCGATCATCGCGAAATCCGCAAAGCTCATCCCGACGCAGCTGGAATTCGTCGACATCGCCGGCCTGGTGCGTGGCGCCAGCAAGGGCGAAGGTCTGGGCAACAAGTTCCTCGCCAACATCCGCGAGGTCGACGCCATCATCCATGTGCTGCGCTGCTTCGACGGCGAAGTCACCCATGTGGAAGGATCGGTTGATCCGGTGCGCGATGCGGAAACGGTCGAGACCGAACTGATGCTGGCCGACATGGAAAGCGTCGAGAAGCGTTTGGACGCCGCCAACAAAAAAGCAAAGAGCGGGGACAAGGAAGCCAAGGCACTCTCCGACATCCTGACCCCCGCCGTCGAGGCGCTGCGTGCCGGCAAATCCGCCCGCACGGTCCTCCCCACATTGTCGCCCGAACAGCGCRTGCAGTTCCGCCAGTTGCAGCTGATGACCGGCAAGCCCGTGCTCTATGTCTGCAATGTCGATGAGGGTAGTGCCGCGACCGGCAATGATTGGTCGGAGAAAGTGGCTGTCATGGCCAAGGCGCAGGGGGCTGCGACCGTGGTCATTTCCGCCGCCATCGAGGCCGAGGTGGCCCAGCTCACCGACGAGACGGAAAAGAAGGAGTTTCTGGAGACCCTGGGTCTTGAGGAAACCGGCCTCACGCGTGTCATCCGCGCCGGCTACAAGCTCCTCGACCTCATCACCTTCTTCACCATCGGCCCCAAGGAAGCCCGCGCCTGGACCGTGCGCCACGGCGCCAAGGCGCCGGAAGCCGCCGGCGTCATCCACACCGATTTCGAACGCGGCTTCATCCGCGCCGAGACCATGTCATGCGACGACTTCATCGCATTGGGTGGCGAGCCCGGCGTCAAGGAAGCCGGCAAGTTCCGCCAGGAAGGCAAGGAATATGCCGTCCAGGACGGCGACATCTTCAATTTCAGGTTCAATGTCTAAGGACTGAGCAGTCGCTCACCCCCCTCCCCTGCCCTCCCCTCAAGGGGGGAGGGAGTATTGACCGAGTGGCGGCAGCAGCCTCGTTCCAGTCCTCTCGCCCCTTGAGGGGGAGAGTTAGAGAGGGGGGTGGGCCTCACGCTCGATCCCCCAAAACCCTGCGCTCGAAAGTTCCGAAAACGGCTGCCTGTTGACGCATAGCTGCGTTCCCGGATCGGGCGTAGTGGGCGGTGGCAGCTTTCCCTATCTTGGGGACCCGACTGCTTCAAGCATTGCCGCTGCAAAAAGTCCGTTATGCAAGCCAGCTACCGCACCTTGGCCCTGATCGTGGCCGCCGCTCTCTTCATGGAGAATCTGGACACCACGATCATTGCGACCGCCCTTCCCGACATCGCCCGTGAGATTGGCGCAGCGCCGCTCAAGGTGAATCTGGCGATCACCTCCTATCTCCTCAGCCTCTCCATCTTCATTCCCCTGAGCGGCTGGATGGCGGATCGCTTTGGCGCGAGACGGGTCTTCAGCCTGGCCATCGCCGTCTTCATGGGGGGATCGATCGCCTGCGCCATCGCCGATTCGCTCTTCGGCTTGGTGGCGGCCCGCATCCTGCAGGGCTTCGGCGGTGCCATGATGGTGCCGGTCGGGCGCCTCGTCATCCTGCGCGCCGTCCCCAAGGGCGAGCTCATCAAGGCGCTGACCTATCTCACCATCCCGGCTTTGCTCGGCCCGGTGCTGGGGCCGCCCATCGGCGGTTTCATCGTCACCTATTCCTCCTGGCGCTGGATCTTTCTCCTCAACATTCCGGTCGGCATCGTGGGGATCATCCTCAGCATCCTCTACATTCCCCCGATCAAGGCGGCCATCGTGCCGAAGCTGGATTGGATCGGCTTCCTGCTCACCGGCTTTGGTCTCGCCAGCCTGGTCTTTTCCTTCGAGGCGATGGGCCGCTTCCCCTTGCCCAACTGGGCGCTGGGCGGCATTGCCGGCTTCGGCCTGCTGTGCCTGGTCACCTATTGGTACCGCGCGCGCCACATGGCGGAGCCGGTCGTCAATCTGAAGCTGATGAAGATCAGCACCTTCCGCCGGGCCGTGCTGGGCGGCAGCGTGTTCCGCATCGGCATCGGCGCGCTCCCTGTCCTGCTGCCGCTGATGCTGCAGCTGGGCTTCGGCCTCACCGCCTTCGCCTCGGGCCTCCTCACCTTTGCCAGTGCCGCGGGCTCGCTGATGATGAAGGGGGCCACGCAGTTCATGCTCCGCACCTTCGGCTTCCGCCGCGTCCTCATCTTCAATGCCATTCTGTGCGGCGTGATCATGATGGGCTATGCGCTGTTCAACCCGGCCATGTCGCATATCATTATCTTTGTGGCCCTGCTGGCCGGCGGCTTCATCCGCTCGCTGCAATTCACCGGCCTCAATGCGCTCTCCTACGCGGATGTCGACGAGGCATTGATGAGCAATGCCTCGACCTTCTCGGCCATGATGCAGCAGCTCTCCTTGAGCATCGGCGCCGGCACGGCAGCCCTCGCTCTCCACATGACGCTGACCCAGCGCCACGGCGACACGTTGCAGGCGGCGGATTTCCAACCGGCCTATCTCTTCATCGGCGGTATCGCCATGGTGTCGTCGCTGTTCTTTCTTGGCCTAAAGAAGGATGCCGGCGCCAATGTCAGCGGCAATGTCCGGCGCGTCGCCGTGACGCAGGAGATCAAGGAAACCCGATCGCGCTAGAACCTGCTATGCTAGGCCCAGATATCAGGGAGCTATCAGGGGGCTATCAGGGGTTCCAGAAGACGCGGAGACGATCGATGTTCGCCGAACATCCCTTGCGCCGGGAATTGAACGACGAGGTCCATGCACGCCCGCCCTTGCGGATCGACGGGCCGGCCGTTGTGCTGCATCTGGCCTGCCTGCGTGCTGCCGGTGATCCCGCCGGGGCGCTGGATCTGCGCTTCATTGCCGATCTCGCCCAGCATCACGGCGCCCCGGCGCCCGATCCCGCCAGCCGCTATGGCATTCTGCCGCGTGGTCCGACCCAGCTGAAATGGGAACTCCATACCGAATTCACCAGCTATACCCTGGTCATGCCGCGCCCCGACTTGCAGCCGGGGGCCTTGAGCTGGGCCGAGCTGCCGCAAGACGCCCTGCAACTGGCCGCGCAATGCCCCGGCCAATGCGTGGCGGCGCTGGTGCTGGAATTCCGCGGTGCTGACAAGGCCGATCTCAATCTCGATCTGGTGGGCGCCCTCTTTCCCTCCGGCGATGTGGTGGCTTCCAGCGTCGGCGACGACGCGGCCGAGATCTGGACTGATTTCCGGCTGGACGCGGCTGGCTATGGCCGCATGCTGATGATCAACCGGAACCTCACCGCCGGACGTGCCGGGCGCATGGTGCAGCGGCTTCTGGAGATCGAGACCTATCGCCTGATGGCGCTCCTGGGCTTGGCGCTGACGCGCCGCACGGGTAGCGCGCTGGCTGGATTGGAGGCGCGCCTCAAGGCGCTCATCGAACGCACCGCGGCCTTGGGCGGCGACGGAGAGGGCGATGATGGCGGCGACCGGCTGCTGCTCAATGAACTGACCAGGCTGGCGGCGGAATCAGCCAGCCTCAGCACCGCCACGCGCTACCGCCTGAGCGCCGGCAATGCCTATGCCGAACTGGTGGTGCGGCGCCTCGACGATATCCGCGAAGGGCGCGTCGACGGTCTCTCCCGCCTCTCCAGTTTTCTCGATCGCCGCTTCACGCCGGCGATGCGCACCTGCGAAGCCTTTGCGCGGCGGCTGGAGCAATTGGAAACCGGCATCGACCGCGCCAGCGACATGCTGCGCACCAGGGTCGATGTCAATTTGCAGGCACAGAACGGGGCGCTGCTCCGCGATATGGAAAGCCGCAGCCGCGTGCAGCTGCGCATCCAGGAAGCGGTCGAGGGCCTGTCGGTGTTCGCGATCAGCTACTATTTGATTGGCTTGCTGAAGGTGGTGGCGGAAGGTCTGCTGCCGGACAATATGGGGCATGCCCATCTGCTGCTCTCCGCCGTCGCCGTCCCCATCGTCCTGGGTGCCGTCTGGCTCGGCGTCCGCCGCCTGCGCCACGCCATCAAGGGCAAGAGCTAAGCTTACGTTACTTAGAACTGAGGCATATATATTCGAATATTGATTGCAATCAGTATTCTGTTCGCGCACGATATAAATCGTACGCAAACATGCATTTCAGTTGGGTTCCCGATGCTCGCTAATATCAAAGGGTTAGTCGACCGACTCGACTTACCGCATACGCGAGGCATTATGCCGCTATTCGAAGCGGTATCGAATGCCATCGACGCCATTGAGGAACGTGGCCAAGGATTTATAGGGAAGTCGATAAAAATTGATCTGATCGCGGCGACAGACCTACTGACTGCATCTGGCGAGAAGACGTTTCGAGTAGATGGTTTCGACGTAGCCGATGAGGGGATTGGCTTCACAGAAGAAAATATGGCGTCATTTAAGGAGGCGTATACGCTCTCCAAAGTTAAGCTTGGCGGCAAAGGTGTGGGCCGCTTTTCTTTTCTCAAAGTATTTACTTCTGTTCATGTGCGTAGCGTCTTTGAAAAAAATGGGGATCGGTATCTGCGGGAGTTTGATTTTTCTGTAGATAAAGAATTGCAGGGCGCCGATATCGTCACTGAGACGCAAGAACCGATTGGAACGGTTGTTTCGGTCAGAGGAATCGTACCAAGATATTTGGTTGGCTGGCCAAGCGATCCATCTCTCATCGCTGTGCGAATTGTGGCACATTTTCTAATTCGATTTGCAGCGCGCTCTTGTCCTGTGATGATTCTAAATTCCGACGGGCAAGCTAGTATAAATTTGCATGATCTTTTCGATACTACTGTGCTCCCTCACATTGAGGAGTCCTCATTCAATATCAATGAGCACACATTTGCTTTGCAAGCATTTCGCCACAATGATGGTCGCGCGAAACACGACCTCTACCTTTGCGCAAATGGAAGAGAGGTTGTTACTCTTAAGCTAAAAGACATTCTTCCTCAGCTCCCTGAGCGGTTCGTTGACGAGAATCAAAACGCTTATACTCTGATAGTTCTCGTGACCGGGGAGTACCTGGACGACCACGCCAATAAAGAGCGCACGAGAATTTCGTTTCAGTCGGACGAGGAGCTAGACTTAGATAGCGCACTCATAGCTCGATCAACCCTTAACAATGCAATAGCTGATGCTCTACGACCTCTGTTGGTAGGTGACCTCAAGTCCACTAACGAAGAGAAACGTGCGCAGATTGAGCAGTTCGTTCAGATTGCGCCTGAGTACCGCGTGTTGACTCACGAAAAATACAAAGGGTTGATTGAAGAGAGAATTCAGCCTGGCCTCAAAGAGGACCAGCTAGACGAAGCGCTTTTGCATATAAGACGTGAAGTTGAAGATTCTATTCGGAAAGAAGAGCGCCATGTTGCAGCGCTTATAGAAAAAGAATCGTTCGATCACTACCAAGAGCGCATCAAAAAACTAATGGAGGATATGAACGACGTCGGCAAAGCCAAACTCGCTGACTATGTTGCTCATCGCCGTACCATTCTTGATCTTGTCGATCAAAATTTGAAACGAGTACAGGCTGACGACAAATACCCTTTCGAAAAAGTTCTACACAATATGATCTTCCCGATGGGTAGGGATTCAAAAGATATATTTCTAGATCAACAAAACCTTTGGATGATCGATGAGCGCCTTTGTTTTCATACGTTGCTAACATCTGATCAGAAGTTGAATAAAGTGAAAGGTCTCGCGAAGACATCGGGCAAGGAGCCGGATATCTTTGCTTTCTTCTATGATACGCCAATAGGTGTTGCTGAGCCTGACAACCTACCAGGCGGCGGCATCGTAATCATTGAGTTTAAACGGCCGGGCAGAAACGACTATACCAGAGACCCGGCAGACCAAATTATTCAGCGTTTTGTGGAGATCGACCAGGGCGGGATAACGGATATTGAGGGACGCCCAATAAACCCCAATCAATTGCGGTATACTGGCTATCTGATAGCAGATCTAACGCCGTCTCTTCGTCGCCAAGTGCAAATGCGGTATCACCGAACCGCAGACAACGAGGGATTCTTTTATACGCTGCCGGAAGGCAATGGATACGTCGAAATAATTTCTTACGACAAGCTTATGCGGGATGCGAAGCGTCGGAATCGCGTTCTATTTGACAAACTCGGGCTCCATAAACACTAAAGCCTGACCTGCGAAAACGCTTTCGAATGCTTAAACCAAAGAGCCGACTGGAATGATTTCTTTGCTCGCCGGCGCATAATCGCTGCCTTGCCAATCGCCCAGCCAGCGGTCGACGGTGAGGCCGGCTTCATCGATCAGTGCCGCGATATGTTCCTGCGAGGTGAACCTGATCTGCGATTTCGCGGCCAGCAGCTCGCCATTCGGCAGGCGGTAGCAGGTGTCGTAGGTGACGATGCCGGTGGCTAGATCATGGGCATAGTCATTCCACGATTCGACGGCGCCATGGCGCGGATGATCGACCATGCGGCGCGAATCCTTGGGCGACCATTCCAGCCATTCCTGTCCGCGCGGATTGCGGCTATCGAAGATGAAGCGGCCCTTGGGCGCGAGGTGAGTTGCGATGGTTCGCAACAGAGCGAGTTGGTCGGCGTCCGTCAGGAATACCTGGAAGGCATGGCCGGTGAGGAAGATAAGATCGAAGCGCTGATCTAGCCGCACGGTCCTGCCGTCGCCTTCCACCCAGCGCACCTTGTCGCCGCCAGGGCGGCGGCGCGCGATGTCCAGCATCGCGACGGCAGGGTCGACACCGACGACAGTTTGGCAAAAAGCGCCGCAAGCAGCCGTCAACAAGCCGGTGCCGCAGCCAAGGTCGAGCACAGCGCGCGCGTCACGCGCGAGGCGTTCGCAATAGCGGGTATCGTCGGCCCAGCCATTGTCGAGATCGTAGAAGTCAGCCAGACGCGGGTCGCGATAGAGCGCATCGCTGCGTGTCACATCGGTCATGGGATGAGAATTACTCCTGGACGAATTCGATGATGACGCCGTCGGCTTCTTCGGGCGGCACGATGCAACCCTTGCCGGTCTTGAGCGCCAGCACATTCTGGAACCGCAGATGATCGCGGCAGCGCGCTTTGTCGGCGACCGCGATCTTGAGTGCCGCAATCCAAGGTGCCGGATATTCCGGCAGCGGCACCAGGGCCGGATAAAGCTGGGCAAGGCCGGCCCGGTTGGTGAAGCGGATATGGCCGTTGCCGGTATCGATCACGGTCATGTAGTTCGTGGTCTTGATGCAATCGGGGCCGAACACGTCCAACCAGCCAAAGGCTGCCGCGACCGGATCGTCGACCACCACCGTCATCGAGACGATGCCGGTCGCCCTGTTGGCGTGGCGCAGCCATTCCGGCCGGCGGATGAGGTCGGGCGTCTTATGCGCGCAGACGAAGGCCGAAAGGCCCGGTGTTGCCGTTTGCGGCAGCATGACCAGGCCGAATTCCGGCAGCACGGTGCCTTCCGGCAGTTCGAGTTCCCGCTTCAGGACCTTGGGTCCCTCGGCGGCAATGCCGATGGCACGCAGCTGCGCCGCGCAGGCAACCTCGTCAGGACTGGCGAAGGCCAGCCCCATCAACCCTTCGCGGGTCTTCAAGAACGATTCGAGATTGTTGGTGAATTGCGCCGGATCGATGATGCCGAGGAGCTCGATATAGCTATCCTCGAACATGATGCAGTAATTGCCGGTGCCCCAGCCGATATGGCGGCCGCGCGGCGTCAGGTGGAACCCCAGCCGCGCCCAGCGCACTGCCGAGGCTTCGAGATCGCGGACACCGACCAGCACATGATCGATGCCGGTGATGGCTGGAACCGGTATCTGCAACGCCATGGCCGGCAGCATCAACTTCCCCATCCCATTCTGTTCATCTTGTTTAACGCAGATCGCGGCCCCGGTAAACTTTCGGCAAACTTTCGGTGCAAACTTGGCGGCAACCTTGGTGGGCGAACTCTCAGGACCAACCTGGTGCGGTGGACGTCAGGACAATATGCCGCCCCGCCGTGACACAAACGTAACTCGGATATCTGCACAACCCAGATACAGGCGTAACTCGAACTGGGTGAGATCGATCCGGGCTCATCCGCCTGCTCAAAGAAAAACCGCCGCCCCGGTGACCGGGACGGCGGTTTTCAGCGCTTTAGAACGACCGAGCGTCCGTGGCCAAGGTCAGTGGATCTTGGCCCAGATCTTCCGCTTGGCGGCATAAGCGATGAGCGTGAACACGATCAGGAACAGCATCGCGCGCAGACCCGTATGCAAGCGGCTTTCATAGTTCGGCTCGCCCGCCCAGGTCAGAAACACCGCCACGTCGCGTGACATCTGTTCGACCGTGGCCTGGGTCCCGTCTTCATAGGTGACGGCCCCTTCGGAGAGCGGGTTCGGCATCGCGATCTGGTGACCGGCGAAGCCTTCATTGTAGTTCATGCCTTCGGTCAGGTGGAAACCGGCTGGCGGCTCCTTGTAACCATTGAGCACACCGTGGATGTAATCGGCACCTTCATAGGCACCGAAACCCTTGCCGGCACGGCTGCGGGCGATGAGCGAGAAGTCCGGCGGCAAGGCACCGTTGTTGGCAGCACGCGCTGCCTGTTCGTTGGCAAACGGCGCCTTGAAGTGATCGGACGGCTTGCCGGGACGATCGAACATCTCGCCTTCGTCGTTCGGACCGTCGGTGACGGTGACCGAGGCCGCGATCTCTTTCACCTGGTCTTCCGAGAAGCCGATCTCCTGCAGATTGCGGTAGGAGAGCAGGTTCAGCGAATGGCAGGCCGAACACACGTCCTTATAGACCTGGAAACCACGATGCAGCTGCGGCCGGTCGAACTTGCCGAAGAAGCCCTGGAACGACCATTGCTCCTTCTCGACATGAACTTCGTGGCGCGGCTCGGCGGCCACGAACAGCACGGCCGTGATGCCGACCAGTGCAGTGATGCCCTTCAGGAGCAGAGATTTGGCGCTCATCAGAGCTTCTCCATCGGCTTGGGCATGGTTTGGGCAATGGCGGCATGGCTGCCACCCGCACCAAGGACCGGGCGTGAGATCGAGAGGGGAACCGGCAGTGCACGTTCGAAGATCGAGAGCAGCGGCAGGATCACCAGGAAGTAGCCAAAGTAATAAAGCGTCGCTAGCTGCCCTATAGTGATGATGCTTAGGCGCAGACCGAAATTTATCCCATCGGTCCCGAACGCGAAGAAGAGTATCTGTCCGCGCCCGTCGTCAGGTCCGATCGAGAATGTCGCCGGATCCCAAATCCAATCCGGGGCGTTCTTGCCGCAGATGACCAGGATGGCGCAATCGAACACCAGCATCCAGAAGAACCATTTGAAGGCCGGACGATAGGTGCCCGAGCGGACCGGCGAACGGTCGAGCCAGGGCAGCACGAACAGGACCAGGATCGAGGCGAACATGGCGATGACGCCGAACAGCTTGTCCGGGATCGACCGCAGGATCGCGTAGAACGGCAGGAAGTACCATTCCGGCACGATGTGCTGCGGGGTCGAGAGCGGATTGGCCGGGATGAAATTGTCCGGATCGCCCAACGTCACCGGTGCATAGAACACCCAGTAAGCGAAGAAGATCATGAACACGCCGAGGCCGAACAGATCCTTCACCGTGTAATACGGGTGGAAGGGGATGCTGTCCTGCGGACCCTTGGTGTCGATGCCGATCGGGTTGTTGGAGCCGAAGCGGTGCAAGGCAACGACATGCAGCACGACGACACCCAGCAGCACGAAGGGCAGCAGGTAATGGAGCGAGAAGAAGCGGTTGAGGGTCGGGTTATCGACCGAGAAACCGCCCCATAGCAACGTCACGATCGACTTGCCCACGACCGGCAGGGCCGAGAACAGGTTGGTGATGACGGTCGCACCCCAGAAGCTCATCTGGCCCCAGGGCAGCACATAGCCCATGAACGCGGTGGCCATCATGAGGAGCAGGATGACGACGCCGATCTGCCACAGCAGTTCGCGGGGTGCCTTGTAGGATCCGTAGAACAGGCCGCGGAACATATGGACGTAGACGACGATGAAGAACATCGACGCGCCGTTCATGTGGATATAGCGCAGCAGCCAGCCGTAATTCACGTCGCGCATGATGCGCTCGACCGAATTGAAGGCGTAATCGACATGGGGCGTGTATTGCATGGCAAGGAAAATGCCCGACGCCATCATCACCATCAGCATGAAGCCGGCGAGGCTGCCGAAGTTCCACCAGTAGCTGAGGTTCTTCGGGGTCGGATATTCGTTCGCTTCGTGATGCAGGAAGGTAAAGACCGGCAGACGATGGTCGATCCAGCGGATGACCGGGTTCTTGAAATTGGCGCTCATCTTTACGCGCTCCCTCAGCCGATCTTCACGACGGTGTCGCTCACATACTGGTAGGCCGGAACCTCCAGGTTGAGCGGCGCGGGGCCCTTACGGATACGGCCCGACGTGTCGTATTGCGAGCCGTGGCAGGGGCAGTACCAGCCGCCAAATTCGCCCTTGGGCTCGGCGTCCTTCTGTCCCAGCGGCACGCAGCCAAGATGGGTGCAGACACCGACCAGAACCAGGAAGGCCGGCTTCTGGGCGCGGACTTCGTCTTTCTGCGGATCGCGCATCTCGACAGTGTCGTCTTTCACCGCCTGCTCGATCTCGGCCGCCGTGCGATGGCGGATGAAGACCGGCTTGCCGCGCCATTTGACCGTGATCGCCTGGCCTTCGGCCACTTGGCTGATATCGACCTCGATCGATGACAGCGCCAGCACGTCCTTCGACGGGTTCATGCTGCTGACGAACGGCCA
Organism: Dongia sp. P2_B8; assembly: GCF_056404715.1. Lineage (NCBI taxonomy): Bacteria > Pseudomonadati > Pseudomonadota > Alphaproteobacteria > Rhodospirillales > Dongiaceae > Dongia > Dongia sp. P2_B8. Next base: position 169,521 of record NZ_JBFUDM010000008.1, read on the forward strand.
CACCGCGGAGGCTCCGCCAAAGGCGGCCACCGATGCTGCGGTCAGATAAAGAAAGTCGCGGCGCGTGCCTTCTACGCCCGAAGATTGCCCACTGGGCGCTTGCGCGTGATCCGCCATATGTCTTGTCCCTCCGGCAAGAGAAACCTGCCCGCGCCTATCACCACATTTGCCGTGGCTCTGGGAACGCAGACAAGCTTTGAATACCCAAAATTATCTGGGGTTTATACCACGGCGCCAGAAACCGGCCGCAGGCCCGAGACGCGACAGAACGCCGCATTAGGACAGCATTACGTCCCCTCACAGCATCCCGATCCCTGGCCGCGACCCGACAGGCCCCGGCATTCCCCCTTAACCGCGCCAAGGGTATAAACATTTCCACTTGATTTGCAAGGCAGGGCCACTTCCCCTCCGCTCTGCAAGGATTACTGAAAGCATAACCGAATCATGCGCTTGGTCTTGTTTGAGCCGGACATTCCGCAGAATACCGGGGCGCTGTTGCGCCTAGCCGCCTGCTGGAATCTCAGCGTCGACGTGATTTTCCCCTGCGGCTTCATCTTCGACGACAAGCGCGTGAAGCGGGCGGGCATGGATTATGTGGCCGAGGTCGACATCAAGCGCCACAGTTCCTGGGCCACCTACCAGGCTTGGCGCAGCGAAAATCCGGGCCTTGCCGGACGGCTCCTGCTGCTCTCGACCAAGGCTGCATCCCCCTATCAGGACTTTGCCTATCGTGCCGATGACAGTCTGATGGTCGGGCGCGAATCGAGCGGTGTGCCGGAGGCGGTGCATTTGGCCGCAGATCACCGGCTGGTCATTCCGTTGCGCGCGGGCATGAGATCGCTCAATGTTGCCATGGCCGCCGCCATCGTCACGGGCGAGGCCCTGCGGCAAACCGGATTTTCGAGCATTTCATGATTCTCTATACCGACCAGGCGCCCTGTCCCACGGACTACCAGGCACAGGCGCAAAGCTGGTTCACGACCCTCCGCGACGAGATCTGCACGAGCTTCGAACAGCTTGAGAATGCGTACGAGTCGCACCCAAATCTGCCCGCCGAATCGACCCCCGGCCGATTCGAACGCACGAGCTGGGAGCGCGATGGTGGCGCCCAGGAATCCGGTGGGGGTGGCACCATGTCGGTGATGAAGGGGCGCCTGTTCGAAAAGGTCGGCGTCAACATCTCGACCGTCTTCGGCACCTTCTCGCCGGAGTTCCGCCAGCAGATTCCAGGGACCGCGGAAGACGGCACCTTCTGGGCCAGCGGCATCAGCCTGGTGGCGCATATGCGCTCGCCCCATGTGCCGGCGGTACATATGAACACGCGCCTCATCGTCACCAGCAAAGCGTGGTTTGGTGGCGGCGCCGACCTCACGCCGACGTTTCCAGACGCCCATGCGGCGGATGCGGCGCTGTTTCACCAGGCACTGCAAGGTGCCTGCGACGCCCAGGACGCCAGCTATTACCCGCGCTTCAAGAAATGGTGCGACGAATACTTCTACCTGCCCCATCGCCATGAGCCGCGTGGCGTGGGTGGCATCTTTTATGATCAGCTGAATTCCGGCAGCTGGGAGCGCGACTTCGCCTTCACGCAATCGGTGGGGAAGGCCTTCCGGGATATCTATCCAGAGATCGTGCGCAGGAACATGGAGCGTCCCTGGTCGGCAGACGAGCGCCGCCAGCAACTGATCCGTCGCGGTCGCTATGTCGAGTTCAACCTGCTCTATGACCGCGGCACAACCTTCGGCCTGAAGACCGGCGGCAACACCGAAGCGATTCTGATGTCCCTGCCGCCGGAAGTGATCTGGCCTTAAGCCAGCAGCGACCGCGCTTTCTCGAGGCACGCTGCGCGGTCGGCGGTGAAATCGCCGGCGATCCACCAGGCTTCGATCTCGGCGAGTTTGGCGCCGAGGTCGGGACCTGCGGTGTGGCCGAGGGCCAGGAGATCGCGGCCGGCCAGGGGAAATACCGGCTTTGGCCAATTGCGGATGATGTCGAGCGCGCGGTGCCAATCGCTCTCCAGACCCGCGCTGGCCCAATCGAGCAGCAGCAGATCGAGCGCCCGCGCATTGCCAAGATCGTAGATCTGCCGGCGCACCAGATGCGCGTGCGACACATTGAAATCGGGGCGCACGCCGCTGGCCATTTCCAGCCGGCCGCGATCGGCGTTGGAGAGTTTTAGCGTTTCGGCGATGGCGGGGCCGCTTCCCGTCACGGTGAGGGCCGCCAGGCGCCGCAACGGATCGGGCGTCACCGCCAATGTCGCCTCGAGCCCCGCCACCTTGATCAAACGATCCTGGCTGGTGGCCCAGGGCAGATAGCTCGGCCCGAAATCGCGCAGCAGCATCTCGCCCCAGATGTCGACACCGCGCCGGGCGACGAGCAGCTTCAATGTTTCCTGGCGCAGGCGCTCACCCGACAGGCGCTTCAATTCATCCCGGCGGGCGGTGGCAGCCACAATCGCCGCCGCATCGAAATCGCCCGCCGCATAATCCGCGTGGAAACGGAAGAAGCGCAAAATGCGCAGATAATCCTCGTCCATGCGCTGTGCCGGATCACCGACGAAGCGGACACGGCCGGCCTTGAGATCAGCCAAGCCATCGAAATAGTCATAGACTTGACCCGCTGCGTCGCAGAACAGCGCATTCATGGTGAGGTCGCGGCGGGCTGCGTCCTGCTGCCAATCGTCGGTGAAGGCGACCACCGCATGGCGCCCGTCGGTTTCGACATCATGGCGGAGCGTGGTCACTTCAAAGCCGACATGATCGGCGATGGCGGTGATGGTGCCGTGCTTGATGCCGGTCGGCACCGATTTGAGGCCGGCCGCTGCCAGGGCTGCGATGACCGCCTCAGGGGCCAGATTGGTCGCGATGTCGAGATCGCGCACGGGCCGGCCGAGCAGCCCATCGCGCACGCAGCCACCGACAAAGCGCCCTTCGCCGCCAGCAGCGGCCAAAGCGTGCAGCACCTTTTGCGCCGCCGCGGCATGCGGCCAGGAATGAGGATCGAGGGTCGCCGTGATTCGCATGCCGGCATCCTAACTGAGAGGTGACAGCTCTGATAGATCATCTGGCCCGTTGATCATCTGGCCCGGCGGATCATCTGGCCCGGGATTATCTGGCCTGCCCCTCGCTTCGCCATTGGCTCTTGCCAGCAGGTCAGCTTCCTGGCCTAGGATCGCTGCCATGCAGCAGATCCTCCTTGCCATCAACGCCGGTTCGTCCAGCATCAAGTTCCAGGTCTTCGCCACGGCCGGCGACAAGCTCACGCGACGCGTGATTGGTCTGCTGGACGGCATTGGCAGCCAGCCGCGCCTCCTCATCCGCAACGGCAGCGGCGACACACTTGTCGAGCATTCCTTCGCCACCGATGCGGTCGCCAGCGTGGAAGCAGCGCAGGAGATCGTCGCCGACTGGCTCGAAGGGCCTGCTGGAACCACTGCCATCGGCGGGCCGCTCACCGCCATCGGGCACCGCGTGGTCCATGGCGGGGCGGATTTCGCGGGAGCCGTGCGCATCGACGATGAGGTCCTGGCCCGCATCCATGCGTTGACGCCCTTGGCGCCCTTGCACCAGCCCAAGAATCTGGCGCCGATCCTCAGCTGGCGCAGGCGGCAACCGCAACTGCTGCAGATCGCCTGCTTCGACACGGCCTTTCATCGTGGCCACAGCGAGCTTGCCGACCGGTTCGCCATTCCGGACGAGCTCTATCGCGAGGGCGTTCGACGCTATGGCTTTCACGGCCTGTCCTATGAATATGTCGCACAACGGCTGCTAGAGGTGGCGCCCGACATCGCCGACGGCCGCATCATCGTGGCGCATCTGGGCAATGGCTGTTCGCTGTGTGCGCTCAAAGACGGGCGCAGCGTCGACAGCACCATGAGCTTCACCGCCCTTGATGGCATTCCCATGGGGACACGGCCGGGCGCCATCGATCCCGGCATCGTGCTTTACCTGATGCGCGAGAAGGGCATGGACGCCGCCGCGATCGAGCGCTTCCTCTATCATGAATGCGGCCTCAAGGGCCTCTCGGGCATCAGCAACGATGTGCGCATCCTGGAAGCAAGTGACGACCCGAAGGCGCGCCTTGCCTTGGATCATTTCGTCTATCGCATCACCAAGGAAGTGGGTGCCCTGGCGGCTGTCCTTGGTGGTATCGACGCCCTCATCTTCACTGCCGGCATCGGTGAGAACGGCGCCGATCTCCGCCGGCGGATCGTCGCCGGTTCGGCTTGGCTCGGCCTGTCGCTCGATTCCGATAAAATGCATCCGCGCGTGCTCATCATCCCCACCGATGAGGAACTGATGATCGCGCGCCATACGCAGCGTTTGCTGCAGCCGGCCCGAGCCTTCAATTTCAGCCGAACAGCCGCGCCGGCACCAAGGCGAGATTGTTGAGAAATTGCTGGGTTGCTGCCCGCCAGGAGAAGCGCTCGGCTTCTGCCCGGCATTGTGCCCGCGGGATGTTGAGCGCCCGCTTGATCGCCTTGCCGAGATCAAGATCGAGAGCGCCGGAAACGCCTTCACGCAAAATATCCTTCGGTCCGGCCACGGGAAAGGCTGCGACCGGGACACCGCTTGCCAGGGCTTCCAGGATCACCAAGCCGAATGTGTCAGTGAGGCTGGGGAAGACGAAGACATCGGCTGCGGCATAAAGCTGTGCCAGATCGTCGCCGACCTTCTGGCCGAGGAAGACCGCCTTGGGAAAACGCGCCTTGAGGTCGGCATGCTGCGGTCCGTCGCCGATCACCACCTGGCTGCCTGGCAAATCGAGCTTCAGGAAGGCTTCGATATTCTTCTCGACAGCGAGGCGACCCACATAAAGATGGACCGGGCGCGGGAGATCCGGGAGCGGCGGCGCTTCGTTGGCTTGGGGCCGTGGCCGGAACTGTCTGGTATCGACGCCCCGCGACCAGCGGCGGATCTTCATGAAACCCCGGCTGCGCAGATCGGCCTCGATCGAGGCTGTGGCCACCATCGTTGCCTGCGCCGCCCCGTGAAAGCGCCGCAGCCAGGCATAGCTCAGCCACAAGGGCAGGCCGAAGCGGGCCGCCACATATTCCGGAAAGCGCGTGTGATAGGCCGTGGTGAAGGGCAGGCCACGGCGCAGGCAATAACGCCGAGCCGCCAGCCCCAACGGGCCTTCGGTCGCGATATGAATGGCATTGGGCGCCAGCGCATCGAGCCTTGCCGCCAGCCGCCAATAGGGAAAGATCGCCAGGCGGATTTCCGGATAGGTCGGACAGGCGATTGAGCGGAAGGATTGCGGGGAAAGGATCGTCGGCCGGTGCCCAGCCTGTACCAATTCGTCCATGGTGCGGCCGATGGTGCGCACGACACCGTTGGTCTGTGGCGCCCAGGCATCGGTGACGATGGCGATGTTGAGGGATTTCATTGATCGAGTGCCAGCTTTGCCGGCAGCAGGGCCGGTGTCAGCATCGACAATTGCCGGTTGGCAGCCCATTCGACGATCTCCAACCTGCCGTCACGATGCTCTACCAGTGCGGTGCAGCTTTCCACCCAGTCACCGTCATTGGCATAGAGAATGCCATCGATATCCTTGAGTGCTGCCTGATGGATATGACCGCACACCACGCCGTCGAAGCCGCGGCGCTTGGCCTCGGCCGCGACCGTATGTTCGAAATCGCCGATGAACTTGACCGCATCCTTGACCCGCGATTTGAGATAGGCCGAGAGCGACCAATAAGGATAGCCCAGCACATGGCGGGCGCGGTTGAACCATTGATTGAGGGCAAGTGCTGCCGTGTAGGCTGAATCGCCCAATCTTGCGAGCCAGGGCGCATAGCGCATGATGCCGTCGAAGGCATCGCCATGGATGATCAGCAGACGCTTGCCATCGGCAGTGACATGCACCGCCTCGTTCATCACCAGCACATCACCGAAAGCATGGTCGTCATAGTCGCGTAACGGCTCGTCATGATTGCCCGGCACATAGATGACTTGCGTGCCTTTGCGCGCCTTCCGCAGCAGCTTCTGCACCACGTCATTATGGCTTTGCGGCCAGAACCAGCCCTTGGACAGGCGCCAGCAATCGATGATGTCGCCCACCAGATAGACGTAATCGGCTTCGTTATGCTTCAGGAAGTCGAGCAGATACTCGGCCTTGCAGCCGCGCGTGCCCAGATGCACGTCGGAGATGAAGATCGCGCGGTAGCGCGTCGTATCGCTCGCCATCTGGGACATCGCGTTCATATCGCCCGTTCCGATTCGCAAAGCTCTTAAGTCACTGCTCTTAAGTCACTGGGCTCTCAATCCGTGGCCCGCACTTAGCGTCTATTGCGTTGCAGGATGATGACGCGGCGGGCGCGCAGGCGAATTTGCAAATGATTTCATGGGGGCGTCATGGGAAAGACGCGGATATGTCATGAGGCATAGCGCCTCACTCCCCGACCCTCTCAAACCCCCGACGAATGTCGGCCTTCGCCGGCTGCGGGGAGGGAGCAGAACGCCGCGACCGAGGGGAAACATTTTTCAGCTGTTTAACGCTTGACCAGCTCCGCGAGTGCATATTAGTTTGGATCCATGGATCCAAAGTCAATTTTCAGCGAACTGCAAGACCAGATCGAGTCGGGCGAATTGGCGCCAGGCTCCGTTCTCAAGCAGGAGTTGATCGCCGAGCGTTTCGGGGTCAGCCGCCAGCCCATCAGGCAGGCCTTGGACCGGTTGCTGGGGTGTGGCTTGGTCGTGCGGCGTCGCGACCGGAGCCTGGTGGTAGCGATCCTCTCAGAACGGGAGGCGACTGAACTTTCCGAACTTCGGGCTATCCTGGAAATTGCTGCCTTGGAACAGTCGGCGCCGTTGCTCTCGCCTTCCACCTTGCGGGCGGCCAAAAGGCTCAACGAAGAACTATTCGCAGAATACGATCCGCTGCGGATTGAAGAGCTGGACCAGCAGTTTCATCGCACCCTGTACAGCGCGTGCAAAAATGCGCGACTGCTTACAACCCTGGCGGGACTTCGCCGAGAAGCCCGGCGAACGTGTTTTCATCAAAAACGTGGCGCCAAAGAGCGCACTGATTTTTACGAGGAGCACGCCGCAATCATTGCTGCTTGCGCGAAGGGAGATGTCGACGCTGCCGCGCGGCATCTTCGCCACCACCTCACTCAAACGGCTGCGAAACTTCTTTCCATTCCGACAGAGGATCTACCATGAAAATGACCGTCGAAGTGCATTGGGAGCGAGAAGGCGCAGTATTTACCGACAAGCGTTACAGCCGCGCGCACATTTGGCGCTTTGACGGTGGCCAAGTCGTGCCGGCGTCAGCTTCGCCGCATATCGTGCCACTTCCTTATTCTGTGGAAGCCAACGTCGATCCAGAGGAGGCCTATATCGCGGCGATCTCCAGCTGCCACATGTTGACTTTTCTCTCGCTCGCGGCGCCCAAGCAGATCGTCGTCGAGAGCTATACCGACAACGCGACCGGCGTGATGGAAATGGTCGACGGGAAATTGGTCGTCAGCCGCGTTGAACTCAATCCGATCATCGTCTACGCCGGGACGGCGCCAACCGCCGAAACCCAGGCGGAACTGCATCACTCGGCGCATGAACAGTGCTTCATTGCCAATTCCGTCAAGACGGACATCCAGCTAGCCAGTTGAGACACCATTTTCCGTCGCGATGCTCTGTCGCTATCGCTGATCCACCGGGCAGTAAAACGTCGACCGCGCACCCTGGGTGATCTTCTTGATCGGGCCGCCGCAGACGCGGCATTTGTCGCCCTCGCGGTCATAGACTTTCCAGCGGTGCTGGAAATAGCCGAGCTCGCCATTGGCCTGGACATAATCACGCAGGGACGAGCCGCCGGCCTTGATCGCTTCCTTGAGCACGGTCTTGATCGCGGCGGCCAATTTCTCGGCGCGTTCGCCCTGGATGGTGCTGGCGCGGCGCTTGGGGCTGATGCCGGCACGGAAGAGCGATTCCGAGGCWTAGATATTGCCGACGCCAACAACCAGCCGCTGATCCATGATGGCAAGCTTGACCGAGGTCTTGCGCCCTTTCAGCATCGCCGCGAGCGACGCACCGTTGAAGTCCGGCGACAGCGGTTCAAGACCCAGACTGCGAATGAGCTTGTGGTCGCCAAGTTCCGCCGCACTCACCAGATCCATGAGGCCGAAGCGGCGCGCATCGTTGAAGCGGACGCAGGTGCCATTGTCGATGTCGAACACGACATGGTCATGGCGGTCGAGGAGCGCCGGCCGCTTTTCGTTGACGACCATCGAGCCGGACATGCCGAGATGAACCAGAAGGACCATCCCGTCATCGAGCTCGATGATGATGTATTTGGCGCGCCTACGGATGGCATCGATGCGCCGGCCCGTGAGGCGCGCCACGAAGCCTTCGGGGAAGGGAAAGCGCAAATTGGGACGGCGCTGCTCCACGGCCGCGAGACGCCGGCCCAGCAGCTTCAGCGCCAGCCCGCGACAAACCGTCTCAACTTCAGGTAATTCAGGCATGATTTGCTAGCGGTAATGGGGCAAAAGGGCGTCGTCAAGTTATTGATCTCAAAGACTGGTATCAGGCGGCAGCAACAGCTAAAGTCCCGGCCAAACGGGAAAGAAACATGCCGGTCGAAACACCCTCTGATCACGAAACTAACGGTAACGACAGCACCTGGTTCGGCTTTCGCCGCATCGAGGCTGGGCAGAAGGCCGCCTTGGTGCAGGGTGTGTTCTCGTCGGTTGCCGGCAAATACGACCTCATGAACGATCTGATGTCGGGCGGCATCCATCGCCTGTGGAAATCAGCCATGCTGGACTGGCTCAGCCCCCGTCCGGGCTGGAACAGCCTGGATGTGGCAGGCGGCACGGGCGACATCGCCTTTCGCATCCATGAGCGCCAGYCCAGCGCCCATGTGACCATCTGCGATCTCACCCCTGCCATGCTGGAGGTCGGCCGCGACCGCGCCATCGACAAGGGTATCCTTAGCGGCCTCGACTGGGTCAGCGGCAACGCCGAGGACCTGCCCTTCGAGGACATGCATTTCGACAGCTATACGATCGCCTTCGGCCTGCGGAATGTCGGGCGCCAGCAACGCGCCCTTGAGGAAGCCTATCGCGTGCTGCGGCCGGGCGGGCGGTTCCTGTGCCTGGAATTCAGCCATGTCGCCCTGCCAGCACTCTCCAAGCTCTACGACGTCTATTCCTTCAAGGTCCTGCCCTGGCTGGGCCAGCAGGTCGCCGGCGATCGCGATTCCTATCAATATCTGGTGGAATCGATTCGCAAATTTCCGACCCAGGACAATCTTGCAGGCATGATGAGCAAAGCAGGCTTCCGCAACGTGACCTATCGCAATCTCACAGGCGGCATCGCGGCCCTTCATTCCGGCTGGCGCGTCTGATGCTCCGCACGCTCCGCTCGCTCTATCGCCTGTTCGTCATCGCCCGCGTCTTTGCCCGGCACGGCGCCCTCGCCCCATTCGAGGCCGCCTTGTCCAATGCGGGCCTTGCCCCCGTCCTGCTGTTCTTCGCCCGCATCCTGTTCGGGGGTGAAGTGGCTGGCCAGCGACCCGGCGAGCGTCTGGCGGCAGCCTTGGCCGAGCTCGGTCCCGCTTTCATCAAACTGGGCCAGGTGCTCTCGACCCGCTCCGATCTTCTGGGCGAGCAGGTGGCGGCCGACCTTGCCAAATTGCAGGACCAGCTGCCGGCCTTCAGCTCCTTTGCTGCGAAATCGCGCATCGAATTGGAATTGGGGGCACCGCTCGCCACCCTTTTTGCCAGCTTCGACGACGAGCCGGTCTCCGCGGCCTCGATCAGCCAGGTGCATTTCGCTGTCACCACGCCGGAACTGGATGCACTCGACGGCCGCCCTGTGGCGGTGAAAGTGCTGCGGCCGGGGATCGAAGAAGCGTTCCAGTCGGATATCGACCTCCTCATGTGGATCGCTGAAATCATCGAGCGCACGCAGCCGAAGCTCCGGCGCCTGAAGCCGGTCGAGGTGGTGAAGACCTTCGCCGCCACCGTGCATATCGAAATGGACCTGCGGCTTGAAGCCGCCTCCGCCTCGGAACTCCGCGACAATTTCGAAGGCGATCCCAGCTACCGTGTGCCGGCGATCGATTGGGCGCGCACCGCCAGGCGTGTCATGACCCAGGAACGCATGACCGGCATTCCGATGGATGACGGCCCCGCCATGCGCGCGGCCGGCCTCGACGTTGACGATGTGCTGACCAAGGCCGCCAACATCTTTTTCAACCAGGCTTTCCGCGACGGCTATTTCCACGGCGACCAGCATCCCGGCAACATGACGGTCGGCTATGATGGCGCCATCCAGGTGGTCGATTTCGGCATCATGGGGCGCCTTGAGAAGAAGACGCGCTTCTATCTCGCCGACATGCTTCTGGGCTTCCTGGAGCGCGACTATATCCGCGTCGCCAAGATGCATATCGAGGCAGGCTATCTGCCGCAGAGCCAGTCGATCGACGAGTTTGCACTGGCCTTGCGCTCGATCGGCGAGCCGATCCAGGGCCGGCCGCTCCACGAGATCAGCTTTGCCCGCATGCTGGGCCAGCTGTTCGCCATCGCCGAGACCTTCGACATGGAAGTGCAGCCGCAATTGCTGCTCCTCCAGAAGAACATGCTGATGGCCGAGGGTGTTTCGCGCCAATTGAACCCGACGCTCAACATCTGGACGCTGGCGCGCCCGCTTATCGAACAATGGATGATCGAAAATCGCGGTCCCAAGGCACGCATCGAGCAGGGCATTGCCGATTTCCTCGACGTGGTCGAGCGTGGCCCCACCGTGTTGCGGACCGTCGAGCGATTGGTCAGCCATCTGGCAGATGGCGGCCTGAAGCTCGATCCCGAGGCCCTGCGCGTCATCAACCGCCAGGGCTCAAACTGGTGGCTGTGGCTGCTCATCGCCGTGCTGACCGCGGCACTGCTGTTCCGCTGATGCCTGCGTTCGAGTCGATCCTCTTCGACCTCGACGGCACGCTGACGGATCCCAAGATCGGCATCATCGGGTCGATCCGCTATGCGTTGGAGAAGATGGCGGCCGTCATCGATCCCGCGGACGATCTCACCTGGTGCATTGGCCCACCGCTTCTGGGCAGCTTCGAACGTTTGCTGGGTGACCCTGCCTTGGCGAGCACGGCGCTGCAGCATTATCGCGACCGTTTCGGCGTGACCGGCATGTTCGAGAACACGCTCTTTGCCGGCATCACCGCAACGCTTGCCGACCTCGTCGCCGCTGGCACAAGATTGTTCGTGGCAACCTCGAAACCGCATTTCTACGCACGGCCGATTGTCGATCATTTCGATCTCACGCGTTTCTTCATCGCCGTCGAAGGGGCCGAGCTCGACGGGACCCGGGCCGATAAGGGCGCGCTCATTGCGCATGTCATCTCGACGCACAAGATCGATGCGGCGCGTGCGCTAATGGTCGGCGACCGGGAACATGACATTATCGGCGCAAAGAAGAATGGCCTGCGAAGCCTCGGCGTCCTCTATGGCTATGGCAGTGAAGCGGAACTGGCCAGGGCCGGCGCCGATGCGCTCTGCGCCACGCCGGCAGAGCTCATGGCCAGCATCCGTCGTCTTGCATGAGCCTGCTTGCCTATCTCACGCTCTTCCTGTCAGCCTTCGGCGCCGCCACCATCCTGCCGGGCTTTTCCGAGGCTGTCCTCACCACCTTGCTGCTGGAGCAGCCGCAAGCGTGGCTCCCGGTCCTGCTGGTCGCCACGGCCGGCAACACGCTGGGCGGTGTCGCCAATTGGCTGCTCGGCCGCTATCTCCTCCACTGGCAGGATCGGAGATGGTTTCCGGTGAGCCGGCAGCGTCTGGACCAGGCGAGCCGGCTCTTCCAGCGCTATGGCTATCCCCTGCTGCTCTTGTCCTGGGTTCCCATCATCGGCGATCCGATCACGCTTGCGGCCGGCATGCTGCGGGCACGGTTCCTGCCCTTCTTCATTCTGGTCCTCATCGGCAAGGCAGCGCGCTATGCCTTCATCGCCTGGGTCATTCTGGGCGGCCTCCAGCTCGGCACGCCGTGACGGATTTCGTGCTAATGATAAGCATGCGCATGACTGAGGCTTACAGCTATCGCAGCGATCCGGCAGTGCCGGCCTTTCCGGATGAACACCCGCTGATCGTGTTCGATGGGGTCTGTGCACTATGCTCCGGCTTTGTGCGCTTCGTGCTGCGCCATGACAAAGTGGGCCGTTATCGCTTTCTCGCCGCGCAATCGGATCTGGCGGCAGCACTCTATCGTCACTACGGCCTGCCCACCGATCATTGGGAAACCAACCTCCTGATCCAGGAGGGACGCCTGTTCGTCCGCAGCGACGCAGCAATCGAGATCGTGCGCGGATTCAGCGGTCTCTGGCGCGCCTTCAAGCTCCTGCGTCTGATCCCGCGGCCCGTGCGGGATTGGCTGTATGACCGCATCGCCGGCAACCGCTATCGCTGGTTCGGCCGCCACGATCTCTGCCTCGTGCCAGACGCCGGGCAGGCCGACAGGTTTCTGTCGTAGAAGGCTGTGACAGAGAGGGTACGGAATTCGCCCTGGATTGTCCTCGATATGTCACTTAAATATCTGATTTAAAACAGAAAATTTAAATTCTGATATTCTTTCTTTAAGCCTTTCAGGGCTATTTCTGCAGTGCACCAAGCTGTCGCCTCGGCCGCTTGCATGCCCTTTGCAGAGAGATGTCATGCCCGTCCGTTACATATCCCCTACCGGCGCCGGTCTCATGGATGGATCGTCGGCCGCAAATGCCGGCACCTTGGCCAGCCTGTCGAAACTGATCGCCGCGGCCGGGCCGGGTGGCGAGGTGCGGTTGCTGGCCGACCAGGGCACCTATCATCCCAGCGGCCAGATTTCCGTGAGCGCCGGCGGCACCGATGCAGCACCGGTCACGATCCGCGGCGTCGATAGTGCTGGCCATGACATGGCAGCGAACATCAGCGGCACCCGGCTGGAGCATTGGACCACCGGGCAAAGCGAGGGAACCGAGCTGTTCCGCCTGCTGGACGGCGCCGACAATCTTCGCTTTGAACATTTGTCGGTCCGCAATGTCGGCGATGGTGCGTTCCGTATCGGCGCCGATATCGAGAATCTGACGATCGAACATGTCGATGCCCACAACGTCTATCGTTTCATTGGCGACAATGTATCGGGGGCGGAGACAACCGCCACCGTCAGCGGCCTCACCGTGCGCGATGTTGACATCACCGGCTATGCCAGGGGCGCCATCCTTCTCAAATATGACAGCCACGGAATCCTGATCGAAGATTTGACGGCGACCGGACCGACCAAGACGAGTGAATCCTATATCGGCGGCGTGGTTCTCGATGGCACTGCCCACGATGTTCTTCTGCGCAATGTGGAGATATCGAACAACCGGGCGACGGGAACTGCCGACAGCTACTGGAACGGCGACGGCTTCACCACCGAGCGGGGCGTTTACGATGTGCACTTCGAGAACACGGTGGCGCGCGGCAATACCGATGCCGGCTATGACATCAAATCGAGCGACACGGTTCTCGTCGGCGCCGTGGCGGAGGATAACAATCGCAGCTTCCGCTTCTGGAGCGATTCGGTGACGCTGGAAAACGGGACCAGCATCACGCCCACGCATAGCGGCGGCATCGCCGGCACCGCACATGTATGGTTCGGCGCAGGCGCTGCCGCCACCATCGACAATTTCCATTTCACCGACGACACCACGCCGCACACACTGTTTGACCTGTCGCAGGGCGGTGCCGTGCTGACCCTGCTCGACACCGCCATACCTGCCGCCTACACCGAACTCGTCTGGCTGTTGAAGGGCTCCCACATCGTGACAGCAGCGAGTGATGCCGATAGCACGCCCCACAATGACATCATCAATGGCACAGCGGGTGCCGACTTATTGCGCGGCTATGCCGGCAACGATTCCTACCTTGTCAACAATGGCGGTGATGTCGTGACGGAAGGCGTCAATGCCGGCGTCGATATCGTTACCACGTCTTTGGCACGGTATAATCTCACCGCCAATGTCGAAAACCTGACCCATCTTGGGACCGGCGATTTCGCCGGCATCGGCAATCAACTCAACAACAAGATGCTCGGCGGAAACGGCGCCGACGAATTCCATGGCGGAAAGGGCCAGGACACGCTCATCGGCGGCGTCGGCTCGGACCTGCTTTTCGGCGACAGCCGCAGCGATGTGCTCTTTGGCAATGCCGGCTATGACAAGCTCCATGGCGGCGGCGATGACGACCGGCTTGCCGGCGGCAATGGCAGCGACCGCCTATATGGCGAAAACGGCAACGACACGCTCGGCGGCGGCAACGGGTTGGACAGGCTCTTCGGCGGTGCTGGTGACGATACCTTCGTGTTCGATACGGCACCCCGCGCCGGCAATGTCGACGTGATCCACGATTTCAGCGCCGCTGCCGACACGATCCGGCTCGATGATGTGGTGTTTGACGATATCCACGCGACCGGCCAATTGGCGGCCGGTGCTTTCGCCCATTGGCAGCATCCCGGCCAGGCTGACGACAGAATCGTCTACGACCAGAACAGCGGGAAACTCTATTACGACCCGACCGGCGGCGCCCATGGCGATGCCCAGCAGTTCGCGACGCTCACCAACGCCCCGGACGATCTCAGCACCAAGGATTTCATCATCCTTTAGAGGATAAATTTCCGGTCCGTGCCGGCAGGTTGAGGTTTCCCCATTGTGAACCGGAGATGCTAACGTTCACTGTGGAATTAACGACAATGAACCCAGCCGGCACCAGCGCGCCCTTGCCGAGACCGCTATATGCCCGCGTGCTCGGGCCCGCTTTCGCGCGACTGCCAGCGCCCGTGCAGGCGATGCATGCCTTCACGGCAGATGCCCATGTTGCCGGGCGCGGCAGCGTGCGGCGGGGTGGCAATCTACTGGCCCGCTTGGTGGGATGGGCGTTCCGCTTCCCACCCGCAGAGGAGGATGTCCCCGTCGCGGTGACCTTTACACTGGATGAGGTAGGCGAGACCTGGTGGCGGGATTTTGCGGGCCGGCGCTTTCGCAGCCGCCTCTCCTCGCGCGACAAGGACGGCCATACGATCCTCACCGAGACTTTCTGGCCCTTCACCTTCGATTTCGATCTGCACGCCCATGAAGCCGGGTTGGAGATGGAAATCCGTGCCTGGCGCATGCTCGGCCTGCCACTGCCACGGCGCCTCGCCCCGCAGATCAGCGCCCATGAACGGGTCGCCTATGGGCGCTTCACCTTCGATGTCCGCATCGCCCTGCCCCGGGGAGTGCTGGGGGGACCGCTGGTCGTTCACTACACCGGCTGGCTGGAATCCTGACCCTCCTGATTGCCGGGTTATTTCCCAGCAAACCCATGGGGTATCTTGAATTTCTCCACAGCAAACAGTAAATACTAAAGTTCACTGTGGAATGAATGATCATGAGCTCAGCCGATACCAATTCTGGCAAGCGGGTCCTTCTCATCATCGCCGGCGGCATCGCCGCCTATAAGGCGTTGGACATCATCCGGCGCGGGCGCGAGCGTGGGTTGGCGTTCCGGGTCATCCTGACCAAGGGCGGCGAGCAGTTCGTCACCCCCCTGTCGGTTGCCTCGCTCGCCGGCAGCAAGGTCTATACCGAGCTCTTCTCCCTCACCGATGAAGCCGAGATGGGGCATATCCGCCTGGTGCGGGAAGCCGATCTGGTGCTGGTGGCGCCCGCCACCGCCGACATCATCGCCAAGATGGCCCATGGCCGCGCCGACGATCTGGCCAGCACCGCACTGCTCGCCAATGACCGGCCGGTGCTGATCGCCCCCTCGATGAACGTCGTCATGTGGACCAACCCCGCAGTCCAGGAGAATGTCGCCACGCTGCGCAAACGCGGTATCGCCACCATCGGCCCCGGCGCTGGGGATCTGGCCTGTGGTGAAGTGGGCGACGGACGTCTCGCCGAACCCCTGGATATCGTCGCCGCCGTTCTTGCGCGCCTGGCGCCCGGACCGCTCACCGGCTTGAAGGCTTTGGTGACATCCGGTCCCACTTATGAGGCGATCGACCCGGTGCGGTTCATCGGCAACCGGTCGTCCGGCCGTCAGGGCCATGCGATTGCCGCTGCCTTGGCTGCAGCCGGTGCCCATACCACGCTGATCACCGGCCCCACCGCCCTGCCCGACCCCGCCGGCTGCCAAGTCCATCATATCGAGAGTGCTGCCGAAATGCTGGCGCAGACCCTCCATCACCTGCCCGTCGATATCGCCGTGGCGGCAGCAGCCGTCAGCGATTGGCGGCCGACAGCGCAGGCTGACCAGAAGATGAAGAAGCGCGAGAACGCAGCGCCGCCCCGGCTCGAGCTCACCGCCAATCCCGACATTCTGGCCACCATCGCTGCCCCCGGCCCGAACCGGCCCAAGCTGGTGGTGGGTTTTGCCGCCGAAACCGAAAAGGTCGTCGAGCACGCCGTGGCCAAGCGCCAGAAGAAGCAATGCGACTGGATTCTTGCCAACGATGTTTCAGTAGACACGGGCACCTTCGGCGGCGCCGACAATAAGGTCTATTTCATCAACGGCGCCGGACCTGAGGAATGGCCGCGCTTGAGCAAGACCGAGCTTGCCCAGCGCCTGGTCGCCCGCATCGCCGCCGAATTCAAGAAAGCTGTTTCATGAGCGAGATCAAAGTTGCCATCAGCCGCCTGCCCCATGGCGCCGATCTGCCGCTGCCGGCTTATGCAACGGCGGGTGCCGCCGGGCTCGATCTGCTGGCTGCGGTGGCATCCGAGGTGACCTTGCCGCCGCTTGGCCGCGCCCTGGTGCCAACCGGCATCAGCATCGCCTTGCCGCTGGGCTATGAGGGCCAGGTGCGGCCGCGATCGGGTCTTGCGTTGAAACAGGGCGTCACCGTCCTCAATGCGCCCGGCACGATCGATGCGGATTACCGCGGCGAGGTTGGCGTCATCCTCATCAATCTTTCCGATGCACCGGTGACCTTGAAGCGCGGCGAGCGTATCGCGCAATTGCTGCTGGCCAAAGTCGAGCGCCTTGCCTGGGACGAGGTCGCGACCTTGCCGACCACCGAACGCGGCAGCGGCGGCTTCGGCTCGACCGGTCTCAAGACGGCCACATCATGATCCAGAAGCGATAGAAACCAGAGCGGGGAAGCTCCGTGCTACATCCATCCAAACGACTGCTGTTCGCCATCGAAGCCGTGCTCGACATCGCCTATTACGGCGGATCGCAGCCGGTGCAATCGGGTGACATTTCCGCGCGCCAGGGAATTCCCAGACGCTATCTGGAACAGGTGCTGCAGCATCTTGTGCGCACCAACATCCTGGCCGGCCACCGTGGCCCGAAAGGCGGCTATGTGCTGGCGCGCGAAAAGCGCCGGATCACGCTGGGTGAAATCGTCCGCGCGGTACGCCAGTTCGAGGGTTCGCCCGACCCGGTGCAGACGGCGGCAGGATCACGGGTGGCGCTGGAGATCGTGCGGCCGGTCTGGCGCGAATTGCAGCAGGAGATGCTGACCAAGCTCGACGACATGACGCTTGAGGATCTCTGCCAGAAGGCCCAGGCCGCCGGCATCCAGACAGACGCGCTGCAGCGCCTCGATTTCAGCATCTGAAGCAGACAGAATATTTGACTCAAGGAACATCAAGATGAGCACCTTCCGCGGCAAGATCTATGACAATTTCCTCGCCACCATCGGCGCAACACCGATCGTGCGGCTGGGCAAGCTGGCGCGCGCCGAGGGAGTGAAGGGCGATCTGCTGGCGAAGCTTGAATTCTTCAACCCGCTTTCATCCGTGAAGGACCGCATCGGCCTTGCCATGATCGAGGCGCTGGAAGCCTCCGGCAAGCTGCAGCCGGGTGGCACGCTCATTGAGCCCACCTCGGGCAATACAGGTATCGCACTTGCCTTTGTGGCCGCGGCCAAGGGATATCGCCTCATCCTCACCATGCCGGAAAGCATGTCGCTGGAGCGCCGCAAGATGCTGCGCCTGCTGGGGGCGGAACTGGAACTGACGCCAGCGGCGCGTGGCATGTCTGGCGCCATCCAACGCGCCGAGGAGCTGGCGGCCGCGACACCGGGCGCCGTCATCCCGCAGCAATTCAAACATGCCGCCAACCCCGAAGTGCACCGCCGCACCACGGCGCAGGAAATCATCGCCGATTGCGGCGGCAAGCTCGATTATTTTGTCTCCGGTGTCGGCACGGGCGGCACCATCACCGGCGTCGGCGAGATTCTGAAAAAGGAAATCCCCGGGGTGAAGATCGTCGCTGTCGAACCCGAAGACAGCCCGGTCCTCTCAGGTGGCCAGCCCGGCCCGCACAAGATCCAGGGTATCGGCGCCGGCTTCATTCCCGACATCCTCAACCGCGGCATCATCGACGAGGTGCTGCGCATCTCCAACGCCAATGCCTTTGCCATGGCGCGCAAGATCGCCAAGATCGAAGGCATGCCGGTCGGCATCTCATCGGGGGCCGCCTTGACCGCCGGCATCGAAATCGGCCAGCGTCCCGGCCATGAGGGAAAGCGCATCCTGGTCGTTCTGCCCTCATCGGCGGAGCGCTATCTGTCGACGCCCTTGTTCGAAGGGCTGGAGTAAAGAGCCCCCTCACCCCAACCCCTCTCCCCGGAGGGGCGAGGGGCTATTCAGATTGACTTGGTTGGATAGCTCCCTCGCCCCGCGATAGCGGGGAGAGGGCGGGGGTGAGGGGAACTTGCAACATCGAGGCTTCCATGACCGACCTTACCGACCGTCAGCTGGAACGCTATGCCCGCAACGTCATCCTGGATGAGGTGGGCGAAGAGGGTCAGCTGAAGTTGCTGGCCGCCAAAGTGCTGGTGGTGGGTGCCGGTGGGTTGGGCGCGCCGTTGCTGCTCTATCTCGCTGCCGCCGGCATCGGCACGATCGGCGTCATCGACGACGACACCGTCGATCTCACCAATCTGCAGCGCCAGGTGATCCACGATTCAGCCTCGGTCGACCGCCCCAAGGTGGAGAGTGCTGCCGCCCGCTTGCGCGCGCTCAACCCCGACATCGTCATCGAGCCCATCGCAGCACGCCTCAAGGCCGAGAATGCCGCGGACATTATCGGGCGCTTCGACCTGGTGGCCGATGGCAGCGATAATTTCAACACGCGCTATCTCCTGAACGATCTGTGTTACCGGCTGAAAAAGCCGCTGGTGTCCGCCGCCCTGCTGCGCTTCGAAGCGCAGCTCTCGACCTTCAAGGCGCATCTTGGCAGCCCTCACCCCTGCTATCGTTGCCTGTTCCCGGAACAGCCGCCGGAAGATCTGATCCCCCGCTGCGAACAAGCCGGCATCCTGGGACCTGTCGCCGGTGTCATGGGCTCGCTGCAGGCAACCGAGGTACTCAAGGAGATCTTGGGTCTTGGCGACAGCCTCTCCGGCCGCCTCCTTATGTACGATGCCCTGGGTCCCGCCTTCCGCGAAGTGCGCTTCAAGCGCGATCCCCAGTGCCAGACTTGTGGCAACTAAGAATCATGCGAAACGCCGCCCGGCCTTTGGGACCGGACGGCGTCACGCAGGATCGCCAGCCTATTTGTACTGAAACCCGTTATTGCCTTCGTCGGATTCCTTGATCCGGTTCGGGCTGTCGACTTTGATTTCGATCTGCTGGGCGGAGCTTGCCGTCACACCCAGCTGTACCAGCACGACTTGAGACGTGCCCGGATCGACCACCGGTACCGACGTGCCGCGGATGACCGTCTCACCATTCTTCTGGCTGATGGCCTGCAGATTGGTGGGCGTCGACGGGCCGGTGCCGACATTGGTGATCTTGACGAAGACCTTGCTCAGCAAATTCGCGGCCGGCTGTACATCTTCGACAACGAGATCGGCAAGGTCGGGCTTGGCGTTGAGGCCGCCCACGGTTTCCGCCATGCATTTCACCGAATAGTCGGCGATGTTGGAGAGTTTCTTGTGCGGCGACAGGACCTCAAGCTGGAAATAGCCTTGTTTGAGATCCGGATCATTGGGCGCCACCAGGCCGAACGCACCACCCTGCGCTGCCGGTGCCTTGAAGCCGAGATCGGCCGGTTTGCCCTTGTCATCGATGGTGATGACGTGATCCAGGAACTTCACCTCGGACTTGGTGAAGTTGACCTGGAATTCCTGGGAATGATGGCCGAGCTGGTCAATAAAGCGATAGCGCACGAGACCCTTGCCGGTGGCTTCGATGGTTGGGTTGAGATGGAGCTTCGCGGGACAGACCCCTTCATACTTGTTGGGCGTGATGGCCAGTGCCGCCTGGTTGACCTGGAATCCCATGGCGATGTCGTCGCTGCCGGTGGGCTTCGGGGTCGGGTCGCCGACGACCTCGCGGCTCGCATCATGCTGGCAAGTGACGCCGATATTGTACCAGGTCTCCTGTGATTGCTTCCATTCACGCGACGACGCGCCGGCCTCGACCACGTCGTGATTGTCGTTCTTGTGGCCCACGCGCGCCACATAGCGGAACGGCGTCGGTAAAGTGGTCTGGCGATCCTGGCCAAATATCTCGTCATGGCTGAGACCCTGCTGCGCCAGATCCTTGCGCAGATTCCGGCAGGCATTGCGCGCCCGTGTGCCGAGGCTGTTATTGCCTACTGCAACCCTCCACCAGCCATCCATATCGACCTTCTTCGTCGGACCATGGTCGATTAGGGCGGCGAAATTGGCTGGGTCGAATCCGTTCAGCGAACCGCAGCAGGAGCCGATCTGGCTTCCGGAATCGATCGGCGCTATGCCGATGACGATGTAGGATTCCTTGATCCGCCATTTGCTCTTGCTGACTTCCGTCTTGAGATGGAACGGCAGCGCGAGGTTGGTTGGCTTGGCGGTGGCATAATCATCCTTGTCGGGCACCACAACAATCAGGTTATGGGTGCCAAATCCTGCCGCCTGTTCATTCTGGGCAGGGCCGATTTCAGGATTCGACAATGCTTCCGACGTCGGCGTGTAGATATCTGCCGACGCGGTGGCGCTGGCCGTCAGGGAAAAGAGAGCTGCGGTGGCGGTACGCGTGAGGTGTCGATACGTCATCATGACCTGCCTCCTATGGACCCGCCGTGCCGGGGGGAATCCCGGCTTTCATGTCGGATGGGTTCCAAGAGCAGTCGTCAGGTGTCGCCCAGGCGTTCGACCCGTTCACGCGATCGTCAGACAGAGGCGCTGGAATGTGTCGTGGGTCACAGTCCTTCGCGCCGGCGCTGCGCCAGGATCATCTCGCGGTTGGCGGCACTAAGCTTCTTCAGCGTCAGCGCATTCTCGTCCAGCACGCGCCAGACCGGCGTGATCCTGGAGAGCGGCATGCCCTGTTGATGCGCTTCGAACGCCGCCTCGGCACAAGTGCGCAAATGATAGCCGGTATAGACGGGGCAGGCGCCATCGGCACCGTGGCGCTTGGCCAGTTCGGCGCGCATCCCGGCATTGCTGACGGATGTCCGCCGCGGGATGGCGCGGATGAAATCGTCGATCATGCGGGCAGACGGCAGCAGCATGAGGCCACCCTTCTTGACGCCGGCGCGGGTCACCGGCATGCGCTTCACTTGGTGCGGCGCCGGGTTTGCCAGCTTGTCGATCCAGCTCTTGGCCATCGCGCTCCTCCTTCGAAGACGGCAAGAATAGCGTCAGCTTCTTTGACAAATCTTGCGCATAATCTGCGTGCCGGACCCCAGGATGTGCGGTCGCACTAAGAGCTATCTCGCCCGAGAAGCACCCAGATGTGCGGCTTCCACCAAAACGACGCGCACGATCACGATCCTGCCTCCCATCACCAACTTTTGCATGCCTCGGCGCGACAGAGACATAGAGCAAGGGGCAACCCGCCCGTTTGCAGGTCAGCATGGAGGCTCAGATGTACAGCATGTATTACTCGGCGCCGTTGCCCATCACGTCGCCACGTTATTACTGGGGTACCAATGATGCCGATATCATCCGGGGCGCCAGTGTCACCTACAATTACGCCATGGGCTATGGTGGCAATGACTGGATGTTCGGCAATAGCGGTACCGACCAGTTCGATGGCGGCAGCGGCAACGACAATATTTATGGCTATGACGGCAACGATTCTCTCTGGGGTGAGGATGGTCGGGACTGGATCGAAGGTGGCGCTGGCGACGACGAGCTGAATGGTGGCGCCGGCATCGACAATGTCTTCGGGGGTACTGGAGACGACCAGATATTCGGCGAGAGCGGCGACGACTGGCTCTATGGCGGTGGCGGCTACGACAGTATCTATGCCGGCGCCGGTGACGATCATGTTTTGGCTGGCGATGAGGGCGCCGACAAGGTCTATGGCAATGACGGCGACGATACGGTCTTTGGCAGTGTCGACGGCGACTATGTCGACGGCGGCAATGGCGGCGATTGGGTTTACGGCGACAATGGCAACGACTACCTCTTTGGCAATGCTGGCGATGACACATTGCTGGGTGGTTTTGGCAATGACATCATTTGGGGCAGCTATGGCGATGATGATCTCGATGGCGGACCTGGCAACGACCAGCTGGCCGGATCATATGGTCATGACAAGCTCAGTGGCCTGGATGGCGACGACGAGCTCTGGTGCTTGAACACGGATATCGGGGACGACTTCATCCATGGTGGCAGCGGCATCGACACACTGTTCTTGGCATCCAACAGCACGTTCAATCTCTATGACAATACCGCCTATATCGACGGCATCGACCGTATCGACGGGAACTATGCCTCGGTCTCGGTGAGCCTGGTGCCGAATGATATCCTTGAAATGACGGATTCGGGTTGGCTGTTATTTACCGGTGACAGCGACGATACCGTAAAGGCCATCGGCTTTGTGCTGCAGGATACCGGCAATTACACGGAAAATGGCCAGCTGTTTGACTCGTACGGGGCGTCTGTGAACGGCCAGCAGGTCTATCTCTCGGTCGATCAGGACGTCACCGTCGTCCTCAGCTGACCCCAACAAGGAAACGGCCCGCTGCGATGATCGCGGCGGGCCGTCGCTGTCAGAGCAAGGCTTCCAGCACCCGGTCCGGCGGCTTGTGGCCATCGGCGAAGGTCTTGATGTTGATGATGACCTTCTCGCCCATGTCGACGCGGCCCTCGATCGTGGCCGAACCCATATGCGGCAGCAGCACGACATTGTCGAGCTTGAGGAGTTTCGGGTTCAAGGCCGGCTCATGTTCGAACACGTCGAGGCCGGCGCCAGCGATCTCGTTCTTGTCGAGCATGCGGGTCAACGCATTCTCGTCGACGATTTCACCGCGCGCGGTGTTGACGATATAGACATGCTTCTGCAGCAGCTTGAGCCGCCGCGCGGAGAGGAGATGATAGGTGGCCGGCGTGTGCGGGCAATTGACTGAGATGATATCCATGCGCGAGAGCATCTGATCGAGGCTCTCCCAGTAGGTGGCCTCCAGCGCCTGCTCGACCGCGGTGCTGACACGGCGGCGGTTGTGATAATGGACCGAGAGGCCGAAGCCCTTGGCACGCCTGGCCACTGCCTGGCCGATGCGGCCCATGCCGATGATGCCGAGGCGTTTGCCGTAGATGCGGTGGCCGAGCATGCTCATCGGCCCCCAGCCCTGCCATTTGTTGGAACGGATCAGGCGCTCGCCTTCCGACACGCGCCGCGACACCGCGAGGATCAGCGCCATGGTCATGTCGGCCGTATCCTCGGTGAGGACGCCGGGCGTGTTGGTGACGGTGATGCCGCGCTGGCGGGCGGTGGCGAGGTCGATGTGATCGACACCCGTCCCGAAGGACGCGATGAGGCGGAGCTTGTCACCGGCCTGGGCCAGAACCCCGGCGTCGATCCGGTCGGTCACGGTGGGCACCAGGACGTCGGCGATCTTCACCGCCTCGATAAGCTCGGCCTGGGTGAGCGGATGGTCGTCAAGGTTCAGCCTGACGTTGAACAGTTCCATCATCCGCGTCTCGATGACATCGGGCAGTTTCCGCGTCACCACCACCAAAGGCTTGTTGCTCATGGTCCAAACATCTCCCGGCACGGATCAGGTCGCCCGTTTATAGAGGAGAGTGGTAGCAAGCGGTTGGCTTCCTTGTCGAGGGGCAGGCGCGGCACGGCCCGAATCGGCGCTTTCCTGGCTTAAATGCGGCTGCAACTGACGCAAAGGCGCCGTCCGGTGCCTCTCTTATGGTTTCAATGGCTTGACCCGGGCCGTGCGCCCCTTTATCGCGTGGATATGGGCGCGAATCGGACACTTACCCCCCTGGCTCCCCGTGGCAACCGGCCAAGCCGGCTGGCGCGGCTGGCCTTGCTTGCGCTGCTCCTCCTGTGCCTGCAGCCGGGTGCCGGCCTCCGCGCCGAGGACAAGCTGCCCTTGCCGCGCTTTGCCAGCCTGCAGTCGAACGAGGTCAATATGCGGGCGGGGCCCGGCGAGACCTATCCGATCATCTGGACCTATCAGCGGGCCGGGCTGCCGGTCGAAATCATCGAGGAGTTCGACATCTGGCGCCGCATCCGCGACCATGACGGCGTGGTGGGCTGGGTGAAATCGACCCTGCTGGTCGGCAAGCGCCATGTCCTGGTCCGCGACGAGCAGCGCCCGTTGCGCAAATCCGCCGAAGCCGGCGCCCTGCCGGTCGCGCTCATCGACCCCGGTGTCATCCTCAAGGTGCTGGAATGCAGCGGCGATTGGTGCCGGCTGGAAGTCCAGGGCTATAAAGGCTGGATGATGAAGACGGAGTTCTGGGGCGTCTATCCGGCTGAGGCGCTGGAAGACTAGTCCAAATCCCCCGCGAGGGCCGCGCGCGTTTCTTCGCCGACCACGGCCATATGGGCATAGGCCGGATGGTCGAAGCCGAGGATGATCTGCTGGCCCGGTTGTTTGAACGCGGCAGCTTGGCCGTCGCTCAGCGGGAAGTGGACGAACTGCACGGATGAGGCCTTGCCCTGTTCGTTGGTGCGGTCCTGGTCTTCCTCCGGCACGCCTTTCACGATCTCCCCGTTGAATTTCAGAAAGGCCGTGTGCTCGACGCCACCGAGGCGGTTGAGGAAATTCGTGCGCCGCACCGGATCGTCGATCTCGAACATCACGGTCGCCACCAGTTCGCGGCCCTTGGGGATGAGCGGGTTATAGGCGCGCAATTCGTCGGCCAGCTGCGCATCACCACCCTTCTCGATATAGAGCATCTCCTGCACCTGCTGCAGCATGGTGTCGTAGCTCTCGAAATAGAAGGTCGCGACCGGCCCCACTTCCATGCGCCGCGTCTTTTTGAGCGCCACCACCGCCTTGCGCTTCTCCGACCGGATCTTGATGTAATCCGCGATCGGCAGGATGTCGGCTTTGGTGATTTCTTTTTTGCGGGTGGCGGTCATGTCAGCGTCCGTTCGGTCTAAAGCTCTCTCCCCTACGTGGGAGAGGGTTGGGTGAGGGGGTCTATCAGCCCATTCGCTCTGTCCACCCCCTCTCCCCGACCCTCCCCCACGTAGGGGGGAGGGGGAAGCTCTTCAGCGAGGCAGATCGTTCGTGCGGCGTCCTACATCAACCCATAAGCCCTGGCAAACAGTTCGATCGGGTGTGGCGCTTCCTCCGCCGGCTGTTCGCCGGGCTGGAGGACGCCGATCCCTTGCAGGATATGGGCGCCTGCCAGCGGGCATTCCGACGAGATCTGGCGCTTGCCCGAATTCATCGCCTGGCGTGCCACCGGTTTACCGACCTTGAGGGCCACATCGAAATTCTCCTTCAGCACACCCCAGGCGCCGCCATGGCCCGAGCAGCGCTCGATGACGGCCAGGTCCGCATCTGGAATGAGCTTCAGCATCTCGGCGGCCTTCTGGCCCATATTCTGCGCGCGGGCATGGCAGGCAATATGAAGGGCGACGCCGCCCTCCATCGGCTGCAGACCCGGCGCCAGGCCATTGCGCTTGGCGATGTCGACGACATATTCCGAGATGTCGAAGGTGGCTTGCGAGAGCCGCTTGATCTTCTCTTCATCGGGCAGGATGAGCGGCCATTCGAATTTCAGCATGAGCGCACAGGACGGCACCAGCGCCACCACGTCGTAGCCCTGCTCGACATAGGGCAGCAGCGCGTCCGCCACGGAATGGGCGTGTTCGGCGACACGGGCGATGTTGCCCTGTTCCAGCTGCGGCATGCCACAGCAGCGCGGATAGACCACTTCCGTCTCGACGCCGTTCTTCGCCAGCACCTCTATGGCGGCCACGCCGATATCGGGATTGTTGTAGTTGGCAAAGCAGGTCGCATAGATCACAGCCTTGCGGCCATAAGCGGGCGCTGCGGTATTGAGTTCCGGCTTGTTTTCCATGGCGCGCATGACCAGGGTGCGGCCGTGAAATTTCGGCAGATGGGCGCGATGGTCGATACCGACCACCTTTTCCATCACCTGGCGCGCGGGGCCGTTGTCGGTGAAGGCATTGGCGATCGGTGCCAGCATGCCGGCGGCCTTGCCGTTGCGGTCGGTCTCGGTCAACTGACCATAGACCTTGTCGTTCTTGCCTTGGTGCAATTCGGCAGCACGGTAACGCAGCATGAGATGCGGGAAGTCGACCGCCCATTCATGCGGCGGCACATAGGGGCATTTGACCATGAAGCAAAGATCGCAGAGCGTGCAGGCATCGACCACCTGCTTGTAATCGTCGGTCGCGACGCCTGCTACTTCATCGGGACTGGCATCCACGAGATCGAACAGCCTCGGAAAGGAGTCACAGAGATTGAAACAACGACGGCACCCATGGCAGATGTCGAAGACGCGATGCATCTCCGCATTGATCTTGTCCATGTCGTAGAAATCGGGGTTCTGCCAATCGATCTTATGGCGGAACGGTGCCTCCAGGCTGCCTTCGCGCATGGACCCATCCCTCGCACGTTCGGTTGCAGGAGCGAAAACTCAGACTCCAACGGCTGCACCGCCGGCTCTGTTGGAACCGGCAGTGTCAGCGATCGGACAACACCTATCTGGAAGATAGGCGGTTTTAACCCAGCGTATCGAGCGCCTTCTGGAAGCGCCCGGCATGGGACTTTTCGGCTTTGGCGAGCGTCTCGAACCAGTCGGCGATCTCGTCGAAACCTTCTTCGCGCGCGGTGCGCGCCATGCCCGGATACATGTCGGTGTATTCGTGGGTTTCACCCGCGATCGAGGCTTTGAGGTTCGGCGCGGTGGCGCCAATGGGCAAGCCCGTCGCCGGATCGCCGACTTCCTCGAGGAATTCGAGATGGCCATGGGCATGGCCCGTCTCGCCTTCCGCCGTCGAGCGGAACACGGCGGCGACGTCGTTATAACCTTCGACATCCGCCTTCTGTGCGAAATAGAGGTAGCGTCGGTTAGCCTGGCTTTCGCCGGCGAATGCGTCCTTCAGATTGCCCTCAGTCTTGGAGCCCTTCAGAGCGGCCATTTTTGTCTCCCTAGCTAAATGGGTTGCGCGGGTCTTGGTGCGGGATCCCATCTTGTAAGTGGGGCGGGACGCGCCGCGACAAGCTTGGTGGTGGGCCAGAATCTATGCCTCAGCCCAAACGCTGTCAACAGATTGGAATCGTTTTAATGAGATCGTTTAGTGACTGATCTGATTGGCGAATTAATTATCATTCGCAAGTCGGACAATGACATCGACGCGCGACACTTTCATGCCAGCGGGAGCCGCCGGCAGCTGGCTTAGCGCCACCTCCGAGGCGGGGATATCAATGAGCTTCCCCTCGCCTTCGATGAAGAAATGATGATGCGGCGTGATGTTGTTGTCGAAATAGGACCGGCCGGGTTCCACCACCACTTCCCGGAGCAGGCCAGCGCTCGTGAACTGATGCAGCGTGTTGTAGATCGTGGCCAATGACACGGAGATCCGGCTGTTCACCGCCTCGGCGTGCAATTCTTCCGCGGAGACATGCCGGTCACCGCCTTCGAACAGCAGCTTGGCGAGAGACAGGCGCTGGCGGGTCGGCCGGAGGCCGGCATCCTTCAGCTTGGCGAGGATCGAGGTGAAGGGGCGTTTGATTTCCATGTGTAAAACCCTAATCCAACCCGATCAGCATGAAAAGCCGGAATCTATAATTGCTCAAATTCGTGATCGGACGGGAAATTCCGTGGATAAGTACCAATAGACAGGCATTGGCCACCCGCTATTGATAGAACTCGAAATTCCGCAGAAACCGGCGCTTCGGCGCCGCCTGGAGGCCTGCCCGTGTCCATTCAGTCCATGTCCATTGAAGTGCTGGACCTTGTCGAGCTGGCGCAAAGTGTCCCGGTCGATACCGATCATCCGATCACCAGCAATCCGGTGGGCGAGGTGCTGATCATCCGCCTTGGCCCCGGATATGACTATCCGGAGGAAGTCCACGCCGGCGCCACCGAAACCATCACGGCGCTCTCCGGCCGATTTGCGATTATCGCCGACGGCAAATCCTATCCCGTCCACCAGGGCCAATGCTGCCGCATTCCGCCCGGACTGCACCATCGCTGGGCAGCGGAATCGGAAGCAATCGTCCTGGTTCATTTCGGCACGGCGGTCCCGCACTAGGGACGGGTCAGTTGCCTGCCTTCAGGCGCTCGAGAAACGCGGCGGCGGTATAGTATTCAATGTAGTGATAGACCTTGGTCTCGAGCGTTGCCGCGAAATAGGCTGCGGCCTTCATCTTGTCGCCTTTGCTGAGATAGCGCTCGCCGAGATAGAAATTCGCCTCGCACAGCTGGTTCTGGATATCCTGCCCGGTGCCCTCATGGGCCTTGCGCAGCAACATCTCGTCGTCGAACTTGCCGAGCATCCAGCGCAGCAGCATGCCGGGCCAATCGCTGCCATGGGCCTTCAATGTCTCGCTCAGCAAGGTGCGCGCAGCCCCGGACTTGCCCTGGCGCGTCAGCAGCAGCGCCTTCCATATCTGGCCATAGCCATAGCCCTGGTCATTGGCAATCAGGCGATCCGTCATCGCCAGCGCATCCTTGTCGCGTTCGGCGAGGTAGAGGACGGCAATGCTTTGCAGGCCGTAGCTGCTACCGTCCACACCGATGGCGCGCATGGTGAAATCGACCGCTGCTTTTGCGTTGCCCTCTGCAAGGGCTATGAAGCCGCGCGCGGAGAGGAGGTCGAAACTCTCCTCGAGTGCCAATGCGGCGTCGAGATCGGCGCCGGCCCCGGGCGGATCGTTGCTATAGAGCTTGGCAAAGCCGCGATTGTAGAAGTGCCAGCTGTTCTTGGGATCGAGCTTGATCGCCAGGTCATAGGCAGTCACAGCCCCGGCATAGTCGCCGGCATCCGACAAAGCGAGGCCGAGATTGGCTGGATAGACCGGCTCCGCCGGGTCAAGTGCGATGGCCGCGCGGTATTTTTCCTGCGCCTCGGGATATTTCTGCAGATCATAATATGCGCGCCCCACTTCGTTGGTGAGGTCTCCGCGCTGGGCGTCGTCGAGGCCATTCTTATGGAGCGCATTCTGGCAAGCGCCCAGCCGATGCGCGGCATCAGCGTTTTCGTCACGGCACATTTTCTCAGCCGCATCCGGATCGATCGGCACATCGACGGCGGCACCAGCATTTTGTTCCGGCTCGGCTGCCGGCGCTTCGGCAGTGTCCGCAGCAGCCGGCGCTTCGCTCACGGTGGGCTGTGTTGGCACCTGATTTGCTGATTTTGTCGCTGGCGTCCCGCTCAATTTAGCCAGGCGAACCTGCGCCAGCTCGACAAAATTTCCTTCCGGAAATTTCTCCAGATAGGCGTTGAAATCTGCCGGATTCCTACTGTCTTTCACCTCGTCCCAGAAGGCGAACTCCAGCGCGCGTTGGTCGTCCGAGGCTTGCGTACCAGCGGGTTTAGCTAACTTGTCCGGCGTCACAGGCTTTTCGCTCAGCAACGTCAGGCGGTTCTGCGCCAGCTTGGCGAAATTGCCCTTGGGAAACTGTTCTAGATAGGCGGCGAAATCCGCCGGGTCCTTGCTGTCTTTAACCGAATTCCAGAAAATCAGCTCGACCGCACGCTGGTCTTCCGCGGCGTCGGCTGCTGCAGGTGCCGTCCGATTTCCTGCCGGGGTTACAGGCGGTACCGAAGCCTGCGCAGGCATGAAGAAAAAGGGCGCAGTGAGGGACGAGGATTCCCAGGGCGTCTGGGCATTTCCGGTTTCCGAGAGCACGCTGCCGCGCACGGTGCGGAAAGCTTCTTCGATCGAGAGGCCAGGCGTGATGATGGCGGTGGCGAGCGCTGCGGTATAGGGACTGTTCTTGCCCGTGCCGTCGCTTGCCACATCGCCAGGTGCCGTCGAGTAGGCGACGAAGGACCCGCGCGGTGCTTCAATACGCGCAAGGCCCATTTGCGCGGATTTGAACGTGCGCGGCAGCGGATTGTTGCGGCAGGCATCAAGGATGATGATGTTGACGCGTGCATCGGCGAACTGCATCTGCTTCAATACGGTGTCGGCAGAAACAGCTTCCAGATCGACATCGGCTTCCCGCGCAATCTGCGCATTCACCGGGATGAGATAATTGTCACCACCAACCTGCAGGCCGTGGCCGGAGTAATAAAAGAGCGCCGTGACCTCAGGCCCGGCAGCGGTCAGGCGTTTGCCGAACTCGCTGATCGCGCGCTTCATCGCCTTCTGGTCGGCGTCCGTAATCTCGATCACGTCGAAGCCGGCTTGGGTCAGGGATTTTTTCATCAGCGCGGCATCGTTGGCCGGATTGGCCAACCGCCCGATCTCATTGCCGTAATCGGCATTGCCGATCACCAGTGCCACGCGCGGCTCGGCCAACGCACCGGGCAATCCGACCAGCAGTGCAAAGCCCAGGCCCAGCACGGCAGCAGCACAATGCGCGATGGTGCGTATGGCTCTCATGTCGATACAGCTACCCCAATCGACTTATCAATAACCTGATCCACGGATTTTGACCACGCCCCTCCCGTGACCCAATTCCTGTGACGATGCAGACGACGCCACAAACTACCAGGTGGTTCTCCCGGCAGCGGCTCGCTATGCTGGCGGACTATATCCCTCCCCCTACATCCAGTGCAGATTGTCCACCATGTCCGCCCCCGCTCTCGCTGCCGATCGTCCCGTGTTCGCCATCCTGTTGATGAATCTGGCGGTTTTGATCTTCACCTCGATGGATGGGCTGATCAAGTACGTGTCGGAGACATATCACTATCCAACCGGCGAGCTGATTTTCGTGCGCAACCTCTTCGCCTTTCTGCCGCTGCTGGGCTACATGCGGGTTGTGGAGAAGCGGCTGCAGTTGAAGACGACACAGCCTTGGGGACATTTCTGGCGCGGCGTGGTCGGCGTTTCGGCCATGTACTGCTATTTCCTGTCCTACAAGTTGCTGCCGCTCTCCGATGCCATTGCCTTGGGCCTTTCCGGGCCGATCTTCCTCACCATTCTGTCCGTGCCGCTGCTGGGCGAGAAAGTCGGCTGGCGCCGCTGGAGCGCTGTCACGGCCGGTTTTGTCGGAGTCATGATCATGACGCGGCCGGGTACCGGCGTGTTCGATCCTTACGCTCTCATCCCGCTGCTTGCCGCCATCTTTTATGCGCTCGCGATGATTTCGATCCGCAAGATGTCGGCGACCGAACCGCCCACCACCATCGTCTTCTACTTCACGGTGTTCGCCATGATCGCCTCTCTGTTCACCTTGCCTTTGGGCCTCATTGATCCGGACCTTGCCTGGCGGCAGCCGCGCGGCTTCAACGAGATCGGCTTATTGGTGCTGATCGGCACAATGGGTGGCGCCGCACAGATTGCCATGACCACGGCCTTTCGCCGCACCTCGGTCTCGGTCGTGGCGCCGTTCGAATACATGGCATTGGTCTACGGTTTCCTGCTGGGCTTCCTGCTGTTTGACGAATTGCCGGATGAGTATCTGATCATCGGCGGCGCGGTCGTCGTGGGCAGTGGCATCTACATCATCCACCGCGAAACACTGCTCGCCCGCCAGCGCCGGCGGGCGGCGACCCTGCCCTCCTTGCCAGTGATCGAGTAGCGTCATCGGATAGGAAAATCGCCGACAATTTTCCGACCTCCCACCATGATCGGCAGGTTTTTTTGAATTCCCGTTGGGATTCAATGATGACTTATTTCATGCCATAAAACCTAGCCTTTTCAATACACTAAGCTCCTCAGCAACGTCGTCTCATGACGCAAATCGGGGGAGTACGCGACCATGGCAACCATCTATGGCACCAACGTCTCTGAGGAAATTCTCGGCACCGAACTTGCCGACACCATCAATGGCTGGGCTATTGCCAACGCACCCGGCGATCTCGGGCCCAATGACGATAACGATTCGATCTTCGGCTTTGCCGGCAACGATGTGTTGAACGGCGGCAATGGCGACGACGCGCTGGTCGGCGATGTCGGGATCGACACGCTTAGCGGCGGCAACGGCAATGACGGACTGTGGGGCGGTGATGACAATGATTCACTGCGCGGTGACGCCGGCAACGACCAGCTTTATGGCGATGCCGGCAATGACTACGTTTCCGGCGGTGCCGGCAACGACAATATGTGGGGCGGCGCGGGCATCGACACGCTGAAGGGCGAAGATGGCGACGATTTCATCGCGGCCGATGCCGGTGACGATTTCGTCAATGGCGGCAATGGCCAGGACAGTCTGTGGGGTGGCGAGGGCAACGACCAGGTGTCGGGTGGCGAAGGCAATGACGCCATCGTCGGCGAGAATGGCAATGACAAGCTCTACGGCAACAATGGCGACGATCATATCTGGGGCGAAGCCGGCGATGACAAGATGTATGGCGAGGCCGGCAATGACGAACTGACCGGCGGCATCGGCAATGACACGCTGGATGGCGGCGACGGCAATGATGGGCTCTGGGGCGGCGACGGCATCGACACGCTCGCCGGCGGCAATGGCGATGACAGTCTCATCGGCGACGCGGGCAATGACACGCTTTCTGGCGGTGCCGGCAACGATCATCTGTGGGGCGCCGATGGGACCGACAAGATGTCCGGCGATGCTGGCGATGACTGGCTCGAAGGCAATGACGGTCACGATTCCCTTGATGGCGGCACCGGCGCGGACACGCTCCTCGGCGGTACCGGCAATGACAGCCTGACCGGCGGCGACGGTGTCGACGGCCTGGTCGGTGAGGCCGGCAATGACTCGCTCTACGGCGGCAATGACGGCGACACGCTGTGGGGGTCGGAGGGCGAGGACCGGCTGTTCGGCGATGCCGGCGACGACTACCTCATTGGCGGTGCCGGCAACGACACACTGACCGGCGGTGCCGGTGCTGACACATTCCAGCTGTCGCTGGAGCCCGGCATCGATTCCATCAAGGATTTTCTGGCTGCCGACGACACCATCGCCTTCGACCGGGCGAGCTTCGGGATCGATGAATCCGCGTCGATTGACGATTATCTGCTGATCTCGGCTACCAAGACCTTGCCGACATCGCCCGATGCCGGTCACGGCTATTTCCTGGTCTCAAATAGCGCGATCTGGTGGGATTCGGATGGCAGCGGGTCGGATGCGGCTGTGGCACTGACGCGCTTTACCACCCCTGCGACCGACCTCACCAACGCGGATTTCCAACTGGTCTGAGGGCCTTAGGCCTGAACATTTTCCCATCGCAACAGCTCCATGGATCACCAGGACTCACGGACCGCCAGCTTTGCTTGCGGTCCGTGAAATCCCTCGTCTAGACTGATCAATCAGGCGCGAAGCCCTGGATCTTTAGCCTGAGATCTCTCTGGGGAGAGCATGGCTGCGATGGTGGAGTCATATTCGCCACAACATCGCGCGCGTGCGCGATCTATCTTGCAATCGCTCGACCTCATGTCGCGCTTGCTGACGGCCAGCTGCTACTGTCATGGATTGAACCCGGCGCAGTGGAGCGCCCTGCGCTACTTCGCCGAAGCCGGCAGCAAAGACTCAACCCCCAGCGCCTTTGCCCGCACCCACCGCGCCACCAAGGGCACGGTTTCACAAACATTGATCGCTCTCGCCCGCAAGGGTCTCATCGACAAGATCACCGATGCCAAGGACGGCCGCAGCATCACCATAAGGCTGACCGCGGCCGGCACAGCGCTGCTGGCACGGGATCCCTGGCTGGCCTTTGAAGATGCGCTGATGAAAAGCCCGGATGAATCGCTCCGCCATGTGGCACGCCTGGCCGACATGCTAGCAAGGCTTGATGTGGCGGACGATTCCTGAGTCGCAGCGTTATAGCCGTTCTTCGATAGCGTCCCAGATCTGGTCTTCCAGCATTACGCCGTCGAAGCGGTTGATCTGTTGCAGGCCGGTGGGCGAGGTCACGTTGATCTCGGTGAGATAGTCACCGATGACGTCGATGCCGACGAAGATGAGGCCACGCTTCTTCAGCTCCGGGCCAATGATCTCGCAGATTTCTTCTTCGCGCTTGGTCAGCGTCGATTTCACCGCGACGCCGCCGACATGCATGTTGCTGCGCGCCTCGCCGGCCGCCGGCACACGGTTGATGGCGCCCGCCGCCTTGCCGTCGATGAGGATGATGCGCTTGTCGCCCAATCGCACCTTCGGTTCATAGCGCTGGATCTGGATCGGTTCGCGGTAGAACTGGGTGAACATCTCCAGCAACGAGGCAAGATTCTCGTCGTCGGGCTTCACATGAAAGACCCCGGCACCGCCATTGCCGAACAGGGGCTTCACGATGATGTCCTTATGCTCGGCCCGGAAGGCCATGATCTCCTGCCGGTCGCTGGTGATCAGCGTCGGTGGCATGACATTCTTGAATTCGGTGACCGACAGCTTCTCCGGCGCATTGCGCACATGGGCGGGGTCGTTGACCACCAGCGTATCCGGATGGATGCGCTCCAGGATATGCGTCGCGGTGATATAGGCCATGTCGAAGGGCGGATCCTGGCGCATCAGGATCACATCCAGATTGGCAAGGTCGATCACCTCTTCCGAACCCAGGGTCGCGTGATTGCCGCGCTCGCGCCGGAATTCAACCGGCCGTGCCCGCGCCGTCACCTTGCCATCGCGCCAGGAGAGTTGGCGCGGATGATAATGATAGAGCTTGTAGCCGCGCCTCTGCGCCGCAAGGCCGAGGACGAAGCTCGAATCCCCGTCGATATCGATGCTTTCAACGGGATCCATCTGGATGGCGACGACAAGCGACATGGTATTTGCTCTTCGATGAAGGAGATGGCCGGGAATGAGGTCGGGGCAGTTTAGCGACGCGCGAGGCGGAAGCAATGCCCCAACTATTGCAATCTCTGCGTGATGTCCTGCAGCAAACGCGCGACCTGGTGGCGCTGAGCTTCATTGTCCGAGGTTTCGAGGAAACGCGACAAGGCAAGCTTGGCCGCCAGCAGATTGCCAAGACGCGAATGGATGAGCCCGGCTTCGCGCCAGATGGCGGCGGCCCCGGGGGCGACCAGCAGCATGCGCTCGGCCACAGCGGCGGCACGCGGCAGGTCGCCATCCTGGATCAGCCGTACTTTGATGTTGTTCTGCAAGCGCAGCAGGATGTCGCGGTTGCCGACGGCGGCGTAGTGGCTGGGTTGCAATTCCGCCTTGTCACCGATCGCGGTCTTCAGGCGCTGCCGCAGGTCGCCTGTCTCCAGCACGCGGCCACCGTCGAAGGGATCGAGGATTGCGGCCTTGCCGTCGTGGAACAGGCGGATGACGAAATGGCCGGGAAAATTGACGCCCTCGATGGCCCAGCCCTGGCTGCGCGCGGCATGCATGTAAAGGATCGCCAGCGCTACCGGCAGTCCCTGGCGCCGATCAATGACTCGCATCAGATCGGCATTCTGCAGATCGTCATAATTGACGCGGTCGCCACGATAGGCGAATTCGCCGGCCATGATGTCAGCAAGCAGCCGACAGCGCGCATCGAGCCCGGCCTGGGATGGCAGCGTCATCTCCGGCAGGGCCGCCGCCTGCTTCATCGCATCGGCAATGGCCGCAAGATGCGCCCGGTAGACATGGCGGCCAAGTTCCGGCCGGTCGAGCGCTGCCAGCGCCAGGGCAGCCTCGGCCAGGTCGATCTCTGAATCGCTCTGGCCGCCGATGCGGGCGAGGTCGCCCTCGATATCCATGGTGCTGCTCATGCTGCCGTGATCTTGTCGCTTTGCGCGGTGGGCTTCAAGCCACGGGAAAATTGGGCCGGAGAGAAATCAGAAATCAAGACAGCAACCTAGCGGTCGGCGCGCGATGGCGGCGGCTTGGGGGGTGGGTTTTTGCTCGCCGTCAAAACCACATTCGCTTCCGGCGGCTTCACGTCCGGGACCGGTGGCAATGGATCGCTCACTACCCGCACGCGGTCCACCACTGAGCGCACATAAGCGATATCGCGGGCATGATCGACCACCCGCTGGCGCTCTGTGTCATCCTGCGCCACACCCATGAGATAGATGGTCGAGCGGATGCAATCGATGCTGAAATTGTTGGCACGGACCTGGCTGTCTGCCATCAGCTTGACGCGCAGGCGCGCGATCAGCCAGGCATCCTCGCTGTAATCGCCGGCATCCAGGCCGCGGCCGATCTTGATCTCGTTCATCACCTCGCGGACACCGCTCGACTGCCAGGCGATGGCAGTCGCCTCGACCCGGTCTTCGGGCTTCTGCACGAAGCCGGTCAGCAGTACGCGGCCTTCATGGACCTGGAGGCTCACCTTCTGGAACAGCTTCTGGTCATGTTCCAGCAGCCGTCGATTGATGCCGACCCAGGTGACGTTGTCATCGACGCCCGTCACCAGGCCGCGTTCCTGGGTCGCCAGATTGATGGTGGTGGCCGCAACGCCGACGGCTGTCCCGATCGGGGAGCAGGCAGCCAAGGTACCGGCGGCCAGGACAACTAATGCCAGGGTAGGCAAAGCCGGGGCGGGCAAACGATACCGCCCTGCGACACTGGCAAGGAAATGCCGGGATCGTCTCTGATTGCTGGAACAAGAGGGCGGCGGCGCCGGATTCATGAAGCGAATCATGCCCTAAGACCGATTCGACCTCAAGCGAGGCTTGATGTCAGCCTCATGTCAGGCTGGTCTCAGGCTGGTCTCAGGCTGGCCTCAGGCTTCTGGCCGCCAGGCATCCTTGAGGTGGATCGGCCAGCCAAACCGACCCAGGGCCATGATATCGCACCGAAGATCGAGGCTGCCAAGCTCCGGCCGGGTCTTCAGATAATGCGACAGTGCCCGGAGCAGACGCTGGCGCTGCTGCGGCAGGACGGCGCCGCTGGCGAGCCCCGTATCGGCGCGGGTCTTCACCTCGACCAGCACCAGGATGCCGCCTTTGCGCACCAGAATATCGATCTCGCCCAGCTTGGAGCGCCAATTGCGTTCGAGGATGCGGTAGCCTTTGAGGCGCAAACAGGCGACCGCCAGCGCTTCTGCCAGACGGCCGCGGCGCCGGGAATTGGCACCACGCAGCTTTTTATGCGCCGTCGTCATTGCCATCCGTCTGCTGCTTCAGCTCCAATGCCCGCTGATAGACCTGCCGTTTCGGCAGGCTGGCCGCCGCCGCCACCGCCTCCGCCGCCTCCTTCACCCGCATCACCTGGAGCGCCTTCAACAAGGCAGCATCGAGGTCGATCGCGGCACCTGCGGCCTCGGCCAGCGGCGGGCCGATGACGATCACGATCTCGCCTTTGGGGGGTCCCGCCTCGGTGTAGTGATCGAGCAGCTCCTGCAAGCTGCCGCGGCGCACCTCCTCGAACATCTTGGTGAGCTCGCGGGCCACTGCGGCCGGCCGGTCGCCCAGCACCGCCCTGAGGTCGCCAAGCGCCGTCACCAGGCGTGGCGCGGTCTCGAACAGGATGAGCGAGGCGCGCAATCCTGCCACCTCCTCCAGCTCCGTCCGCCGCGCCGCCGATTTGGCGGCGAGAAAGCCTAAGAACAGGAAGCGGTCGGTGGGCAGACCGGAGAGGATGAGCGCCATGATCGGCGCCGAAGGGCCGGGCAGGGCCGTCACCGGAATGCCGAGTGCCGCCACCTCCCGCACCAGCTTGAAGCCGGGATCGGAAATCAGCGGTGTCCCGGCATCCGACACCAGCGCCATTTTTTCGCCACGCTGCAGGCGTTCGATGAGCCGTGGCCGCATCTCGTCGGCATTGTGGTCGTGATAGCTGAGCAAGGATTTTTTGATCCCCAGATGCTGCAACAGTCGGATGGTGATGCGCGAATCCTCGCAGGCGATCGCATCCGCCGCGCGCAGATAGTCGGCGGCGCGGACCGAGAGATCACCCAGATTGCCGATCGGCGTTGCCACCAGGCCCAATTCTCCGATCCCGGCATCGCGGGACGATGCGGGCGTCCCAGAGGCCGAAGCCCCAGGGGCTGAAGACTGGGCCGGTTTACTTAACAGGGCTCTGTCGTTAGGCTTCGCCATCATTGCTCATTTTATGATTTGCCGGAGTTATCATGTTTGACGCGTCGAAATCGCAGCGCCCCCTAACTGCCTTGGCGGGCCTCGCTTTGTCGAGCTTCATGCTGCTCAGCCTGTCAGCCATTCTCCTCACGGGCTGCGCGCCCAACGTAGCGCCCCCGCCCCCGGTTAGCCAGCCGGCCCCGGCACCAGCCCCCGCACCCACCGCCCAGGCGCCCAGCACCAGCGTGGAACCGGTCGATACCGACATCAAGGTCGGGCTGCTATTGCCCCTCTCCGGCCAGCAGGCCAGCCTCGGCCGCGCCATGCTGCAGGCGGCCGAAATGGGCCTGTTCGATGTCGGCGGCGACAATTTCAAGCTGGTGGTGCGCGACAGCGCCACGTCAGGCGGGCCGGCAGCAGCAGCCCGTGATGCGCTGGCTGACAAGGCTGACATTGTTCTTGGCCCCCTCTTCGGCGCCGAGCTGAAGCAGGCGGCGGCGCCTGTGCTCGCCGCGCATGTTCCGATGGTCAGCTTCAGCAACGATAATTCCCAGGCGCAGCCGGGCGTCTATGTGCTGGGGGTGACGCCGGAGAGCCAGATCAACCGGGTCGTAACCTATGCCGCCTCGCAACAGGTGAAGCGCTTTGCCATCATGGCACCCAATTCACCCTTCGGCCGATTGGTGCTGAGCGCCTATCAGGAATCCGTGGTGAAAGCTGGTGGTACGATTTCGCAGGTCGTGTTCTACGATCCGAAATCCCCCGACCTCACCCAGCCGGTGCGTGAGATGGCGGATGCCTATAAGCGCAGCGGCTTCGATGCACTGATGATCCCGGAAGGCGGCCAGAAGTTGCGGGCCTTTGCCGCCATGCTGCCGGCCTTCGAAATCCCCACCGGCCTCGTCCGGCTGCTCGGCACTGCGCAATGGCAGGATCCGGCCATCGCCAGCGAAGGTGCCCTGGTCGGCGGCTGGTTCGCAGCCTCGGCCCCCGACCGCCTGCAGGCCTTCAACCAGCGCTATGCCAGCCTCTATGGCACGCCGCCGGACTCGCGTGCCGCGATCGTCTATGACGCGGTCACCCTGGCGGTGGCCCTTGCAGGGTCCAAGGAAGGTGGCGACTTCTCAGCCCAGCGCATGACCGATCCGTCCGGCTTTGCTGGCGTCACCGGCGTGTTCCGTCTGGGCGCCGACGGCAAGGCGGAACGTGGTCTGGCCGTCCTCGAAGTGGCGCCCGGCACCTTCCTGGTCAAAGACCCGGCGCCGGGGACCTTTGCCGCTGTGATCAACTGATCAATTGACCTCTCTCCGGAAATCGCACCCCAGTGCATGGCCGAGCGCTAAATCGGGGTAAGTTAAGGAAATCGCTCCTAAATTTCGCATATTGTACAGTCGCGCAATAATCTTTCATTAGCATTTATCTGACATAACCGGACAACGGCAGGGGGCAGCCCGCCACGGCGCAGTGACGACGTGGGCGAACGATTTTGCCCCGCGCCAACTCTTTTCCGGAGACGCCCGTTTATGTTCAAGAAAATTTCCATCGCCGGCCGTGTCACGATCGCCATCGCCGCTTTTCTGGTGTTGCTTTCCGGCGCCCTGATCTACACCGCCTACCTCCTGGTCTCGGATAAGATGGAAGTTCAGGCGACCAGCGCGCAGCAGACCAATATGCGCGTGGCCTGGGATGTCCTGAAGCAGAGCGGTACCGAGTTCAGCGTCAAAGACGGCAAGCTTTATGCCGGCGACGTGATGCTCAACGACAACCTTGCGATCGTCGACAAGATCAAGGAGTTGGTCGGCGGCACAGCCACCATCTTCCAGGGCGACACACGCGTCGCCACCAATGTGATGAAGCCTGACGGTTCGGGCCGCGCCGTGGGCACGCAGCTCGCCAAGAACGCCGCCCACGATTCCGTGCTCGGCCAGGGAAAGCCCTATAACGGCACGGTCGACATCCTTGGCCAGACCTTCTTCACCGGCTATGACCCGATCAAGAACGCCGCCGGGGAGACCATTGGCATCCTTTATGTCGGCGTGAAGAAGAGCGACTATTTCGCCATCGTCGACAGTCTGCTGTTGAGCTTCGGCATGGTGACGCTGGCCATCGTGATCGTGCTGGCGGGCCTTGGCTTTGTCGTGACACGGCGCCTTTTGAAACCACTGACCGAAGTGCGCGAGGCATTGTCGGCGCTAGGGGCGGGCAATCTCAATGTCGAGATCAAGCATATCGAGCGCAGCGACGAAATCGGCGTCATGGCCCGCACCGTCAACATGTTCAAGGACAATGCGGCCGAACGCAACCGGCTGCAGGCGGCACAGGAAACCGAACGCGCCGCGGCTCAGGCTGACCGCGCGCGCGCCCTCCAGGGTGTCGCCGAACAGTTCCGCCAATCTGTCCTCGGTGTCGTCGACCGTGTGGCGGACGCCACCAACAATCTACGCGGCGGCGCCGATTCCGTGGCCCTTCAAGCCGGCAACACCACCGGCGATGTCGGTTCTGCCAACGAAGCAGCCGGCCGCGTCGCGCGCAATGTCGAAGCGGTGGCTGCTGCCACCGAAGAACTCACCGCCTCGATCGGCGACATTTCACGTCAGGTCGCAGAAACCTCGGCAGCCGCGGATCGCGCGGTCTCCGAGGCCAACGAGACCAGCAGCACCATGCAGAATCTGGCCGCAGCCGCCAATCGCATCGGCGAGGTCGTGCGTCTCATCAACGAAATCGCCAGCCAGACCAATCTGCTGGCGCTCAACGCCACCATCGAAGCCGCCCGCGCCGGTGATGCCGGCAAGGGCTTTGCCGTGGTCGCTTCGGAAGTGAAGAACCTCGCAACGCAAACTGCCAAGGCCACCGAGGACATCCAGGCGCAGATCCAGGACATCCAGACGGAAACCAAGAAGGCCGTGGGCGCCATCGACGGGATCGCCACCTCGATCAACGATATCAGCGCCAAGGCCAATGCGGTCAGCGACGCCGTCGGCCAGCAGATGGAAGCCACCAACGAGATCGCCCGCAATGTGCAGCAGGCCTCCACGGAATCCGAGACCGTCAGCAAGCGCATCTCGACCGCGGCTGCCGGCGCCGGTGAATCCGGTTCCGCCGCCGCCAAGCTCCGCGAAGAAGCCGTGGCGCTGGCCAGCGATGTCGATCAGCTGCGCACCCTCTCCGGCGATTTCATCAATCGGATCGCGACGGTTTGAGGACAATTGCCCAGACAGCGGCCGTTTTTCAGGCTGGCGACTATTCTCCTAGAATGTCAGGAGCGGTGACGGACTTTATTCGCATGGCATTTATGAACATCTAAGAAGTCTATCCGAAAACACACCAGCGGCAGCAGTTTTGCATCTTCTCGATTGCTGTGCCGTCAGGACTGACCCTAGGCTACGCCGATATTTTTGGCATAGGCCTCTCAGGCAGTTCAGATGTCCAGCAACACGAAGATGCTCTTACGGCGTTCTGTGGGGCAGACTTTCAGGCAGGTAAGCCGGACACTGCCCAATTTATGGTTCATCAATTACGCTTTGGCCCTGCCACATTTCTGGCGTGGCAATAAAAGAGTTCCGCGCTCTTTCAGCGATCCCCGCGCAACGCTAAACGACATCATCTTCCATCGCATGATTCGAAACAGCTGGTCGGTCCTGCACCAATCATGCGTCGACAAGGAATATGCGAAAATATTGGCCCAAGCCAAGGCGCCTTGCGTGAAAATCGCCAAGGTCGAAGCTGTCTTGCGATTGCACAAGACGACAACACCCGCGGATGTGGCCGCCTGGTTGAAACCCTTTCTCGGTCGAAAGCTCGTGGTCAAGCCGACACACAGTTTCGGCGCTATCCTCTACCTCGATGAGCCCATCGACGAGGCACAGCTGAGAAGGTTCGTGCGCTTCTCAAAAAAGAGCTTCTTTCCACTCACGCGTGAGGCGCAGTATAACGGCCTGGAGAAGAAGCTCATCATCGAGCAAAACGTCGCCTCCACCACGGGGCT
This sequence comes from Dongia sp. P2_B8, assembly GCF_056404715.1. NCBI lineage: Bacteria > Pseudomonadati > Pseudomonadota > Alphaproteobacteria > Rhodospirillales > Dongiaceae > Dongia > Dongia sp. P2_B8. The sequence goes on from NZ_JBFUDM010000008.1 coordinate 211,709, forward strand.
GACCGACTATAAATTTTCCTGCGCCGATGGGCATATCCTGCATGGCCGGATGGATGTTGATCGCTGCATGCCATCGCATCGTCGCGCCCTCTTCACCGTGCCCGACTTCAATATCATCCCGGTATGTTGCGGTGGCGTCGAGCGCCTTGAGACCATCGTCAAGCCGCCGCATTTTGCCGACATGATCGAGATTGCTTCCCAGCTTTCGCGCGGATTCGATTTTGTCCGCGTCGACCTCTACGATACCGACGAAGGCGTCTATTTTGGCGAATTTACCTTCACGCCAGCCGCCGGATCCTGCAGTTATTCGGATGAAGAGATTGCCATCGAAATGGCCCGTAAGCTGCGCGCCGTCGGCACGGCCAAGCTACCGCTGGAACCCAGCCTGAGCACGCCGGAGATGCTGGCGCTCCGTCAAAGCTCAGCTCAGCAATTCGCCGAGCACAGCGTCGAGACGCTGCCGGCCGGCAGCGGTGGCGTGGAGCCGCTCGGCCCGGATATCGAGGAAACCCCCTTGGCACAGGCGCTGTAAACGAGGGGGGTCGAGGCAGTCGGCAAACGGCCGGCCGGCCTCGGCCTCGAAACGCGCGAGCGGAATTCCCTCGGCAAGACGCAGTCCCATCATGGTGAGCTCGCTGATGCGCGCCTCGGTGTTTACCTCGTCATATTGCCGTGTCGCATGGCCCTGTTCTGCCACCATCTCCAGCCAACGTTCCGGCGACCGGTGCTGGCGTGTCGCGAATTTTCGGCCATCCAGCGTCAACCGCCCGTGGGCACCCGGCCCGATACCGACATAATCGCCGTAGCGCCAGTAAGTGAGATTGTGTCGCGATTCCGAACCCGGTCGCGCATGGTTGGAAATCTCATAGGCCGCCAATCCGGCATCGCCCAACCGGGCCTGCGTCAGCTCAAACAGCTCGGCCTGGGTATCTTCGTCCGGCAGCACGAAATCGCCGCGCGCATAGGCCTGCTCGAACATCGTCCCGGTCTCGATGGTCAGCTGGTAGAGCGAGATGTGATCGGCGGCGAAGGTCAAGGCACGCTCGAGCTCCTGATCCCAAAGTGCCGGCGTCTGGCCAGGCCGCGCATAGATGAGATCGAAGGTGAATCGGTCGAAGGTGCTGGCGGCAAGATCCAGCGCCGCCAGGGCCTCGCTTTGATTGTGCTGGCGGCCGAGGGATTTGAGGTCGCCATCGTTGAGCGCCTGGATACCCAATGACACGCGGTTGATGCCGGCTGCACGGAAGCCTTTGAGCTTGTCGGCTTCGACCGAGGTCGGATTGGCTTCCAGCGTGATCTCGATGTCGTTGGCCACCCGCCAATGCCGCGCCACCGCATCGATCACCGTCTCCGCCGTGGCGGGGTCCATCAGCGACGGTGTGCCACCACCAAAGAAGATGCTGGTGACGGTCCGGTCCGGCGTCAGCGCTGCGTAATGCGCCAGTTCCTTGAGATATGACTCCCGCCAATCCCTCTCCTCGATCCGCTCACGGACATGGGAATTGAAATCGCAATAGGGGCATTTGGCCTTGCAAAAGGGCCAATGGATATAAATGCCAAAGCCGCGCGGATCGTGGTGAGAGGTCATGGCAAATTCGCCAGCAAATCGGCAATGACACCTTCCGGATTTTTCAACACTTCATTGTTCCAATAGCGCTTCACGCGATAGCCATTCTGATTGAGCCAAGCTGTTCTAGTTTCATCGCCAGCAGACTCTGCATGTTGACCGCCGTCCGCTTCGACCACGAGCTTTGCGTCTGCGCAGTAGAAATCAACGATATAGGGACCAAGCGGAACCTGCCGACGGAATTTCCATCCCATTAGCTGACGATCGCGTAGCAGCGACCATAATTTCTTCTCTGCGTCCGTCGCATTGCGCCGCAGAACTTTTGCCTCTGCCGTCTTTGCCACGGCAACACCCCCTCACCCTGACCCTCTCCCGCAAGGGGAGAGGGAATGAGATCTGCCGGCAGAACCGGGCCCAGCAAGCAGATGGTAATCGAAATGTGCGGCAAAAGCCCCTCTCCCCTCGCGGGAGAGGGGTTGGGGTGAGGGGGGCGCCCGAAGAAAGCGCTACCCCCGCCGGCGGTTGCGGCGGCGACCGTCGTCGCTGCCTTCGGGTTGAGTGGCCACCTTCGGCAGCGGCAAGTTCACCGCCTTCGCCAAATGCGGATAGGGTGCCGTCTTGTGAGGAAGCGCCATCGCTTCGATGAAATGCTCCTGGAACTTCGCCTCGACCGCGGTCTCGATCTTTTCGACCTGCTTCACCACCTTGGCGATCTCGTCGCGAGCGGCACGGTTGAGGAGGGCGATGCGGGCGCCGGTGCCGGCGGCATTGCCGGCTGAGGTTACCTTGGCCAGATCACAATCCGGGATCATGCCCAGGACCATCGCATATTTGACATCGATATGGCTGCCGAAGGCACCCGCCAGTGTAATGCGATCGACCTTGTCGACACCGAGCTTGTCCATGAGCAGGCGCGCGCCGGCATAGAGGGCGGCCTTCGCCAGCTGGATGGCGCGGATATCGTTCTGCATGATCTTCAACTGCGGCTGACCATCATGCAGCAGATAGAAGAAGGTGCGGCCATCGGCCTGGATGCGCGGGCTTTTTGCCGCCATGCCGCCATCGATGACGCCGTCTTGCGTGAGGATGCCCGCCAGGAACATCTCCGCCAGTGCCTCGATGACACCCGACCCACACACACCGGTCACACCGAAAGCTTCCGTTTCCTTGGCGAAGTCCGGGTGATCCGACCAGAGGTCGGACCCGATCACCTTGAAGCGTGGCTCCAGTGTCTCGCGGTTGATGCGCACGCGCTCGACGGCACCGGGGGCAGCGCGCTGGCCACAGGAAATCTGCGCACCTTCAAAGGCCGGGCCGGTCGGCGAGGAGGCCGCGAGCAGCCGATGACGGTTACCCAGCACGATTTCCGCATTGGTGCCGACATCGACGATAAGCGTCATCTCATCGACGTCATAGGGCGTTTCCGAGAGGATGACGCCAGCAGTGTCCGCTCCCACATGGCCTGCAATACAGGGCAGCACATAGATGCGCGCATTGGGATGGACCTTGAGGTCGATCTCCGTGGCCCAGATCTGCACCGGCCCGTCGGTCGCCAGCGCGAATGGCGCCCAGCCGAGTTCGATGGGATTAATGCCAAGCAGCAGATGATGCATGATCGGGTTGCCGACGAAGGTGCATTCCAGCACATCCTCCTGCGTGCAGCCGGCTTCCTTGACCACCGCCTGCACCAGATCGTTCAGCGCTTCGCGGACAGCCTTGGTCATGTCGACCTCGCCGCCCGGATTCATCATGACATAGGAGACGCGGCTCATCAGATCTTCGCCAAAGCGGATCTGCGGATTCATGAGACCGGAAGACGCCACGACCTCGCCGGTCCCGAGGTCACAGAGATGTGCGGCGATGGTGGTCGAGCCCACGTCGACGGCCAGGCCATAGATCTTGTCGTGGAAGCCCGGCCAGACGGCGGTGATCTGCTTGCCCATATGGACGGCGACGGTCACCTTCCACTCGCCTTTGCGCAGGGCCTGCTGCAAACCCTGGATCGCGCGCACGTCGCAATCAAGGCCCTCAAGGTCCCATTGCGCCTTCAACGCCTTTTCCAAACGCTGCAGATCGCCGGTCGGGTCATGCATGTCGGGCTCCTGTACCTCGACATAGTGCAGGCGGATGACCGGGTCCAAGGTGATGTCGCGCATTTCGGCACGCTTGCGCACGACCTGCTTGTGCACCTGGCTATCGGCCGGTACGTCGATGACGAGATCGCCCAGCAATTGCGCCGAGCAGGAGAGGCGCCGGCCCGGCTTCATGCCACGCTTGTCGGCATAGCGCTGCTCGACGCTGGAGAAGTCGGAGAGGTGATGAGCGTCCGACGTGACGCCGAGCTTGGCGAATTCGCCTTCCGACACCACCACCTGGCAGCGCCCGCAGATGCCGCGGCCGCCGCAAACCGAATCGATATCGACACCGAGCTGGCGCGCGGCGGTCAGGATCGGCGTGCCCTTGACGAAATGGCCACGCTTGCCGGACGGCATGAACACCAGCGATGCCGTTTCAGCGCCATTGTTGCTGCCGTTTTCCAGTGTCGCCGTGCTGACATCCGCCATGACGTTGTTCCTGCAATGATCGTAGGGCCTTTCGGGCCCTGAAAATGCCAAACCCCATCCTTGGGAGCAAGGATGGGGAAGAGTCTTCAGTCGCTCCCCCTCTCCCTAACCCTCCCCCACGTTGGGGGGAGGGAACTCGATCGAGTTCTTTCTTCTCCCTCCCCCCAACGTGGGGGAGGGTCGGGGAGAGGGGGGCTTTCTTTTCTCTGCCGTCCGTTACGCCCCCGCCGTCTCCGGCGTCGCACCGCCGGCGGCACCGCCGCCACGACGGCCCGACCGCTCGCGGCGGCCGCGATCGCCTTCGGCTGCCGGTTCGCGGAAGCGCTTGATCCAATGCGCACAATGCGCATCCGTGCCCATCAGCACGTCGGCGCCCCAGATGCCGGTCATTTCTTCCATGTGCAGCGGGTTCATGATGGCCGAGGTCATGCCGGCACCGATCGCCATCGAGAGGAACGCCTGGTTGAGGCTGTGGCGGTTCGGCAGGCCAAAGCTGATGTTGGAGGCGCCGCAGGTCGTGTTGACCTTGAGCTCTTCCCGGAGGCGGCGGATGAGGCTGAACGCGGCGCGGCCGGCCTGGCCCAGCGCACCGATCGGCATCACCAGCGGATCGACGATGATGTCGCTATAGTGGATGCCGTAATCGGCGGCGCGCTGGACGATCTTCTTCGCCACTTCAAAGCGCACGTCGGGATCTTCCGAGATACCGGTTTCGTCGTTCGAAATGGCGACGACGGCAGCGCCGTACTTTTTGACCAGCGGCAGCACGACTTCGAGGCGTTCTTCTTCGCCGGTCACCGAATTCACCAGCGGCTTGCCCTTGTAGACGGCAAGGCCCGCTTCCAGCGCCGCCACGATCGAGCTGTCGATCGAAAGCGGCGTGTCGGTCAGCGACTGCACCAGCTGGATGGCTTCAGCGAGGATGCGCGGCTCGTCGGCCATCGGGATGCCGGCGTTGACATCGAGCATATGCGCACCAGCTTCGACCTGGGCCAGGGCATCGGACTTCACGCGGCTGTAATCGCCGGCCGCCATTTCAGCTGCCAGCAGCTTGCGGCCCGTGGGATTGATGCGCTCGCCGATGACACAGAAGGGGCGATCGAAGCCGATCACGATTTCCTTGGTGGCCGAGCTGATAACGGTATCGGTCATAACTGATAGTCCTTTCTGAAACGCAATTACTTGTGCTTTAGCTCACACCAAGACGCTGACGGGTTCCGCCGGTCGCGGTGCGCGCTTGGGCTGGCGATTCTTCATCACGCCGGATGCGTGGATGATGTCGTTGACGAATTCTTCCTGGCGATAGGCCATGACATGCAGGCCATGCACGCCCTCGATCTCCCTTATCTCCTGGATGAGGTCGATGGCCAGCTGCTTGCCTTCCGCCTTCTCATTCTTGGATTTCTCCATCCGCTCGATCACCGCATCGGGAATGTGCACCCCAGGCACATTGCTGCGCATCCAGCGCGCTGTCTTCGAGGAGGGCAAGGGACCGACGCCGATGAGGAAAAACGCCTTCTCATGCAGACCCTGCGCGCGCACCTTGTCCATGAATGTCCGCAGCATCGGCACGTCATAGCAATATTGCGTCTGGATGAACTGCGCGCCGGCAGCGATCTTCTTGCCGATATGCGTGGCACGATGTTCATAAGGGGGCACGAAGGGATTGGCAGCACCACCGAGGAACACGCGCGGCGGCACCGTGATCTTGCGGCCCGACAGGAACTTGCCGTCGTCGCGCATGCCGCGGATGCAGCTCAACAGCGAGGTGGAATCGAAATCGAAGACCGGCTTCGCCTCGGGCTGGTCACCGGCCTGCACACCGTCGCCGGTGAGGCAGAGGATATTCTGCACACCCATGGCAGCCGCCCCCAGCACATCGCCCTGGATCGCGATGCGGTTCCGGTCGCGACAGGAGATCTGCATGATCACCGAATAGCCGGCACGCGTGAGGAGCGAGCAGATGCCAACCGATGACATGTGGCAATTGGCACCGGAGGCGTCGGTCGCGTTGATGGCATCGCACACTTCGGAGAGCACCAAAGCGCGGTCATAGACATCGCGCGGGTCGGCGGAATCCGGTGGGTTGAGCTCGGCCGTCACGGCAAAGCGGCCAGAGCGCAGGATGCGTTCCAAACGGCCGCCGGACGAATGGCCAGGCAGGCTCGGCAGCGGGGCGGAGGGATCGATTTGCGGGTCCATCACGCAGCCTTCCCTTCACCACCAGGCGCCGGCGCAGTGGCCGGCTTCGGCGCATCGCCAGCCGCAGCCGGCTTTTTCGCCGGCGGTGCCTTGGGCGGCTTCGGGGCAAACTCGCCCACCTTCTTGGTCATGCGCACGACGCGCAGCCAGGCGGAACGACCCTTGATCGCATTGTTGACCTGGACCTGCACGTCCTTGATCTTCTCAAGGTTGCCGTCCATGCGCTCGGCACCGGCCCAGCCCTGCACCCAGACGCATTTCATCTCGGGCTTCACTTCGCAATGGCCATTGGGGCGAACACCGCCGCAGGGACCGTTGCGCAGGGTTTTGGGGCAATTCATCGGGCAGGACATGCCGGTCGAAGAGAGGGCACATTGCCCGCACATCTGGCAGTCGAACAGGAAACCCTTGGTGGTCTTTTCCAGCACCTGGAACGGTGCCTCAAGCTTTTCGTAGCCGATCTTGTTCCACAGCGGATGCAGCGCCACCATGGCCTTCTCGAAGGCCTGGTAAAAGCGGTTGAGACCCTTTGCGTGGCGCACCGACCAGAGGCGCACTGCGTACATGGGATCAGCCCTCGACAGGGGCGGTGGCAAGACCACCGCGTTCAACGAATTCTTTCAGCGTCTCTTCCGGAAAGGCCGCCTCGATCTCGGCCTGCGCCTTCTGGGCTTCGGCTTCGAGATCGTCGCTCACCTCAACCGGCGCCGCGCGGCGCCATTCGGCAAGATAGGAATCGGTGTCACGGAGCTTCGCGCGCATGGCAGCCCGGTCGATCGCCTTTTCAAAGCGCTCGTCGAGCTGCTTCTTGGCGCTGTCGCGGCCCTTCTTGACGATGACCTGGGCGGGAATGTCGCGCCAGTAGACGACGATGAGCTGAGCCATCCTGAATGATCCTATTGTTCTGATCCAACCGCCACGGCCTTCGCCATGAAGGTCGCCATCTCACCGTAACCCGTAAATCGCCGCTCGAAATCCAGACCTAGTCTCTTGGCCCCGGCCACAGCCTTTTCCGTCAAGGCCGGGTCGTCGATCTGTGCCAGATAAACGACGCGCCGGTAATGGCCGAAATAGGCATCGCGCAATTCCGGATGGCGATCCAGGCCCATGCCCTGCCAGATCAGCCGGTCGAAATGCCGGGCCATGTAGTCCGTGAGGAAGAGCGTCCCCAGCTCCTCCTCCATCATCTGATCGAACACCGCGTGTCCCGCAAAAAAATCGTAACAATGCGGCCCGTCGATCCGTTCGACCCCCTCCTCCTTCAACACCACGTCCAGCATGCCGCCGGTGCCACAATCGCCATAGAGCACGAAAATGCGCTTGAAGCGCTTCTTGCCCCAGCGAATCTTGGCCCTGACCCCCGCCGGAATTTTCTCCGGCCGGTTATGCCAGATGCCTGGCAGGCAGGTCACCGCCAATTGCGCATCGGTCCAACCATTTGCCGCGCGCACCGCGACGAACTCCTTCGCCAGCGCGCCGCAGGCGATGATCAGGCATTCCCCCATCTTGCCGGGGGCCTGATCACCCGCGTCCTTGGCCCGCGTCTCCTTGGCTTTGGCGTCGATCTCCATGCCGGCACTCGCTTTCGCCTCATTGGTAGGCTGAAGGCCCCACTATGGCTGCAATTGGGGCGACCGCTGATAGTCGATTAACGACTAGCTGTCATGTCGCAAACTGAACTTTTCTCAACCCGAGGTGAGGCGGTGTTATGGGTCCGTGGCGTGCTGAGGAAAGCCGAGGGCCGAGCCGACATCTAGGGATAAAAATCTACCCCTAGGCTTACTATCATGAAGAGTGCCCTGGCTGATAGAAAATAGCTCGGCAGGCCGATTTTAGAGGTCTTTATTCCTAAGATTAATGCCTTTTAACTAATTGAAACATATCAGTTATTTTTCGACCCTTCTGATCCAAATCAATTTGCGGGAGACCATCTGTAGGCACTGTCAGCCAAACAAGGCCAGTACGACAAATACGGGTACCTGCCTGCCGCCGGGTGGACAGGCATTCAGCAAAAGGGGCTACCCTTGCACGCCTTCAAACAGGATCTGCACATCGCCGAACGGCTTTCCTTCTCGGGCATCGACCAGAAAGTCCTGGCCTGTATCGGTGGCTTCCGGGCCGAGATCGAGGCCGTCCTGCCGGCTGCGATCGCCGATTTCTACGGCCATCTCGCCAAATATCCGCAGCTGACCAGCATGTTCTCCGACCCGGCGCGCATGGAATTTGCGAAATCCGCCCAGGTTACCCATTGGAAGCGCCTCTTCTCCGGCAATCTCGATGGCGACTATTTCCAATCCGCCCTGAAGATCGGCCTCGTCCATGCGCGCATCGGGCTGGAGCCGCGCTGGTATATCGCTGCCTATCACCGCACCTTGTCGCATCTCATCCGCAAGGCGGTGGTCGCCTGCTATTCGCGGCTCCATGCCCATCGGGCAACCGTTGAGCTGGGTGATCTCGTCTCGGCGATGACCCAGCTTGCCATGCTCGACATGGACATCGCCGTCTCGGCCTATTTCGAGGAATTGCAGAACCGCCATGCCCAGGAGATCGTGCGCATCGGCGAAGACTTCCGCGGCAAGGTCGGCGGTGTCATCACCGCCCTGAAAACCGTCTCCACCCATCTGCAATCCGGCTCAACCGAACTCCTCTCCAGCGCCAGTTCCGCCGCTGCCGATGCCCAGGCCGTGTCGGAAGCCTCGCAGATCACGGCACAGAATGTCGAAAGCGTCGCCGCCGCCGCCGAGGAATTGACTTCCGCCATCGCCGAGATTCAGCGCCAGACATCGAACGCCAGTTCCATTGCCCATCAGGCCGTCGATGACGCCAACAAATCCAATGCTTCCTTCAGCACGCTGGAAACGGCGGCGGGGCATATCGGCAATGTGGTGAAGCTGATCGACGACATTGCCGGCCACACCAATCTGCTGGCACTCAATGCGACGATCGAGGCAGCACGGGCCGGCGATGCCGGCCGCGGCTTCCAGATCGTGGCGGCCGAAGTGAAGGGCCTCTCGCGCCAGACGGCCGACGCCACCAGCCAGATTTCCGGCGAGATCAAGGCCATGCAAGCGGCGACAGGGCAATCTGCGGACTCGATCCACGCCATTGCAAGCACCATCGGCCGCATCAGCGACACCACCACGGCGATCGCCGCTGCCGTCGAGCAGCAGGGGGCTGCCACCAACGAGATCGCCCGCAGCGTCGAAAACGTCTCGCAGAGTACCAGCGCGGTCAATGATCGTATTGCTGCCGTCGCCACCTCGATCGCCGTCGCCAACCGCATCGCCGACACGGTGGCCCATGAGATCCAGGACCTGATGACCCAGACCGGCGCCCTGGAGCAGGAGGTGGAAGGGTTCCTGGCCAGCCTATCAAGGAAGGGTTGAGCGATCAGCAGCCGAGTAACGGATTATTTTCTCAGTGATTGGCACGCCCTCGGCCGCCGCTAGGATTCAGTGCATTGAGATTGAGGCGAAAGGCCAATGGATCACGCCGAACCATTAGGCGAATCTTTATCTGGCAATGACATGATGAAGCACCTTGCCCGTCGTTGGGGACGTGCGAACTCAGGATTCTTCCTCATGTTTCTGACGCACGTTGATTGGTTTCTTGTTCAAAGAGCGGAGCAGAAATCGTGAAGAACCTGCGCATTGGCGTCAAACTGGCCATCGCCATCGGTATTTTGCTGCTGGGCCTGATCGTGCTGGGTGGCTTGTCGATCTACAATCTTTCGGTGGTCAACGACCAATCGACCATCATTGCCGTGAATTGGCTGCCGAGTGTCGATATCACCGACAAGCTCAACATGAATACCTCGGACTATCGCATCGCCCAGGGCACGCACATCATGTCGACGGATGATGCCGAGATGGCCAAAGCCGAGGCCGCGATCGAAGCGCAGGCCAAGATCATCGCTGAGAACCGGAAAATCTACGAGCCGCTCATTTCCTCTGATGAAGAACGGCTGCTCTATCAGACATTCGCCAAGCAATGGGATGATTACTTGGCGGTCAGTGCCAAGGTGCTCGACCTTTCGCGCAAGAACGCCAATGCTGAGGCCGCCGCCTTGTTCAAAGGCGAAGCCAGCCAGCATTTCGATGACGCTTCCAATACTTTGGCGCAGCTCGCGGCCTTGAACAAAAATGGTGCGGACGATGCCAGTGCCACGGGTGACGCCATCTATGCCCAATCGCGCCTGATCATCATCAGCGTCTTCGCGGTGATGCTGACGTTCGGCGTCGTAGTGGGTTGGGCCCTGGTGCGTGGCATCAGCGGGCCAGCCCGCGATATCGCCGGTTGCCTGCAGACCATGTCGACCGGCAATCTGGAGGTGGCCGTGCCGGGTGTCGAGCGCAAGGATGAGATGGGCGACATCGCCAAGGCCAGCCTGGTGTTCCAGGAAGGCATGGTGAAGGCCAGGGATCTCGCCGCGGCACAACGCGCCGAACAGGAGCGGCAGATCGAACGCGGCAAGCAGATGGAGATTGCGATCGGTCAATTCGACAAGGTGATCAACGAAGTGGTCGCTGTGGTAACTTCCGCGGCCACGCAGTTGCAGGCGACCGCCCAGGTGCTCACGGCCACGGCCGAGGAGACCTCGCGCCAATCGAGCGTCGTGGCAGCAGCTTCCGAAGAGATGACACAGAACGTACAGACCGTTGCCTCCGCCACCGAGGAACTCTCCGCCTCGATCAGTGAAATCTCGAACCAAGTGGTGGAATCGACCCGCATCGTGGGTGAGGCCGTCGACCAGGCAACAGACACCAACGCCAAGGTGAAGAGCCTCTCCGAAGCGGCGCAGAAAATCGGCGCCGTGGTCGAGCTCATCAACAGCATCGCCAGCCAGACCAACCTCCTGGCCCTTAACGCCACCATAGAAGCAGCCCGCGCCGGCGAAGCCGGTAAAGGCTTTGCCGTTGTGGCGTCGGAAGTAAAGACGCTGGCCACGCAAACAGCCCGCGCCACCGACGAGATCGGGACCCAGATCCGCTCGATCCAGGACGCGACAGACAGTTCCGCAACCGCCATTGGCGCCATCACCCAGACCATCGGACGGGTCAATGAAATCTCGACCACCATTGCCTCGGCTGTCGAGGAACAGGGGGCGGCGACCCAGGAGATATCCCGGAACGTGCAGCAGGCAGCGGCCGGCAGTGCCGAGGTCGCCGCCAACATCACCGGCGTCACCGAAGCATCGCAGCAGACCAGCGCCGGCTCCGCCCAGGTCCTGGGGGCTGCCTCCGAACTCGCCCGCAACGGCGTCCGGCTGAAGTCGGAGGTCGACAGCTTCCTTCAAAAGGTGCGGAGTTTGTAGCGAGCATAGGCTCATCGCCCTTTCTCGTCGTCGCGCCTTCCGCGCCATCGCATCCTCGATCATCATCCCCGGGCTTGATCCGGGGATGATGAGAAAGAGGTGTATATTATGCTCTTAGCGGCATTATACGTAAAATGTTTCACGTGAAACACCTCCCGCCATCCCGGTTGCTGCGGCGCAATGTCACTCTTGCTGCATTGCAGCATAAGCCCTATATCCATCTGGTCAGGGGACGGAAGGTTTAGGGCTATGATGGATATTTCGATCCAAGCACTTGAAAACGGCCGCTTCGTCCCTATCTACAAAGCTGTCGCGTCGTTTTTCGCGACATTGTCGGCAGCCCGCGCTTGCGCAGCAGCCGTCGAGTTTAACCGACGCCCGGCAGATGAAGATCTTCGCCAGCTCGGTATCGACCCCAAGGCCTTTGCTTCTGTTCGCCTGATCTAACGGCGAACGACCAAAGGCCCGCCACCTGCCTTCGCGTCAGCTCACGGATGTACTGACTGATGCAGCGGCAGATGGCGACGGGATCGGCCACCCCCAACCCCTCGCCAGGTCACGGATGTACTGACTGGCAAGGCGCTTGGGCAGGTGAAGACGCTTTGCCGTTACGCCCTTTTCCTGAACCTTCGCATGTGAACGAGTCTCTCGCTCTCGGCCTATGCGCATCGACTCATCGTTGTTAGCGTTGACGATGAGGTTCATTGAGAGAGGGGTTCAAATAATGGCCACTGCGATATTCTTGGGGCTTGGGTTTCTTGCGGCTGCCCCGATCCTTTTTGCACTTTCCATAGTGAGCATCATCCTGATCCCGATCTTGCTTCACAAACTGGTGGGTTGAAGCAATCTCGCTGCGCCCGAGCAGGAAGAGCCTGGACCTAGCGCAGCCAAGCCGGCAATTCCGTCGGTGAGATGCCGCTGCAGGCGGCCTCTACGCAGGCAGCAAGGCTGCCGAAGCGGACACCGCGACCAACCAGGCCTGGCGCATAGTGCGCGTACTTCCCGGAATTGGTCATCAGCGTTTGCGCGGCTCTTGGAATGACCGGCTCGCCCAGCATGCACCAGCATGTATCAGTGACGAGCTGAATGCCGAACGCTTCAACCTCTTCGATATAACCGGCTTGGGCGGCAGCTTGGTGGACGGCCCGGCCGCAGGTCACGACCATCGCGACATCCGGCGACTTGATGCGTCCTCGCACCAGTTCCGCCAATTGCGCGCTTTCATTGAGCGAGAAATGGGGATTGCCCAGAGCGACGAGCCCGACCTCCGGCGACGTCGCCGTATTGAGCTCCATCCATGCGCGCTGTAGATCAGAGAGGCTGATGCACAGTTCGCGTGCTGGCCCTTGCGCATCCGCTTCGGGTGTTACCCCTTTGATGTGGAACATCGGCGCCGCCGCCATTGTGGCGAAGGCCGCGCCGAAGGCCTTCATTTCATCGGGCCCGGCCGCACTCGTCTCCAGCCCGCGGATCAAGGGGATCTCGCTGCCGCAGACGGAACCGCAGCAATAGCCAAGCAGCGGCCAAAAGGAATCGTCGGCGCCCGACGGCCTCTCGACCTCCAGGACGAGCGTTGCGCGCCGCCCGCTATCGAGATGGCAGCCTGCCAGGGGTGCCCGGCCCGTAAGAGCGATGCAGATGTCCAGATAGTCCGGATACTTCATCGTCCGCGCGCCGATGACACTGTTGGCGTAGACAACGGCATTCGACTCTGCCCAGCCGATCTGCTCGCCAAAGCCGGGGGCGCTCTCAAGCAGATAGGGGGCGCAGGTAAAAGTTGGCTCGGCCCCCATGGCGAGATATGCGTCGGCAAGGGCGCTCGCAGGAACGCCCAAATCTTCCGCGACGCCTAGCGTTCGCCACCGGCGCTTATCAACGGAAATGGCATTGAGCGTGGTCGGCACGCGCACGCGCGCACCTCTCTCGACCAGCAATTGCGCAAACCGCAGGCATGCCGGACCTGTATAGATGCAGCCGTCAATGTGAACCTGGGTTACATCGACGAAGCTTTCCGCCCCCTGAAGTTCCGCCATGCGCAGCAACAAGCGCATGGCAAGCTGTGCTGCCTTTCCATGCTGGCCTGCGAGCAGAGCCTGGTCCACCGCGTCCAGCCGCACCGCCTTACTTTCATCGTTCCCAGGTTGCGTCGAAACCGGCTGCACGGAAGAAGGCTGCTGGTCATCGAGGGGCGGCTCGTGGAAAAGGCGAAGACTATGCTTTCCCACACTGGCATGCCGAAACGCGCCGAGGCGCGCAAACACTGCCGGAGCCACTTGCAGAACCGGGATCGACCGCTCAAAAACCAAATGGGCGACAAGTGCCCCCAGGGTGAGGATTTCCTCCTGCTCGCAGACGACGATCGCTGCCGGCGCGTGCCCGTTCAGGATGAGTTCCAGCAGCACGCCGCTCCCGGTGCAGGAACCACGCCCACCCGGTATCGCCAGCACACGCCCCGTGAGACATTCGCCGCGCAGCGGATGGTGCTGGTCGATGATGATGCCTGTCAGTGGATCGACGCCACCCCAGAAGCTCAGCGCCATGTCGGCGTAAAGCAAATCGCCTTCGGCCTCGCCCTCGACCAGCGACTTACCCTGACTAACGAGCCCCATACGCCGCAACTTTCTACCGCGACACGCGTCACAGCTATTGTTTTTAAGAGGGCGCTACTCTACTGCGCAGCCTTGTCGCGGTCGAGCGCGGCGAGGCTGTGGCTGATCCAGGCGCGGGTCAGTTTTTCCTGGACGGAATTCTGGCCGAGGCGCTGGCGCAGCTGCGCGAAATCGACATGATCCAGCTCCTGGTCCTGGTTGAAGCAGGAGAAGACCACCGTCTCCTTCCCCGTGACCGGATCCTTATGCGGCTGCAGGCACTGGGCGCAGATTTCCTTCATCATGCATTGCATGGGCGAGTTGATCGAGCCCACAGCACAATGGCTGGGCTTTAAATAGGGTTTCAGCACCTGGTGCCGCGCGCGCTGCACGGCGGCCATCATGCCGTCGGAGCCGATGGCGATGATGCGGTCGACATCTTGCAAATGGATGCCGCCGGCACCGAGCTTGCCTTCGGCATAATGGACGATGCTCTCGATGATGTTGCCTGCATGCGACTTGTCCTGCGGACGCGTGGGGGTGAACCCTGGCGCCTCGTCGCAGGACCAGACCACGATATCGGCCGCGGCCTCGATTTCCTCGACCTTGTAGCGGTCCTGCAGCTTCTTATAGCCGGCGAAATAAAGCACCTTCGATCCAGCGGCGCGCAGGGCGCGGCCGATCGAGAACAGCACCGCATTGCCAAGGCCGCCACCGGCCAGCAGCACGGTTTCCCCGGCCGGCGTTTCCGTGGGTGTCCCCGTGGGTCCCATCAGGATCACCGGCTCGCCCACCTCCAGCCGTGCGCACAGCTCCGACGACCCACCCATTTCGAGGACGATGAGACCGACCAAACCGTGTTCCTTATCGGTCCAGGCACCGGTCAAGGCGAGCCCTTCCATGGCCAGCACCGTATCCTGGGTGCGCGGCGCCAGCGCCTCGAAATTCTGCAGGCGATAGAATTCGCCCGGCGCAAAATTGCCGGCAGCCTGCGGGGCTTCCACCACCACCTCGACAATGGTCGGCGTCAACCGGTTGACCGCACGGATGCGCGCGCGCAGGCGCTGGTTCATCTTTGCTAGGAACGCTGTGGTATTCGTGTCGGTCGGCGATGCACGATGCTCGAGTGCCGCCGACACCACCGGCCAGCCTTGCTTGGCACTGCCCATGGCCTTCACCACATTGCCGGCAAAGCTCGGATGCAGATCGCCGAAGAAACTGACGGCACGGCCGTCATCGTGGGACTGCGTGATGACGCGCACCTCATTGGGCTTGGCGAGCTTCTCCGGCGTCACCACCGCACCGTCATCGCCGATGGCGCGGAAATATTGGCCATCCAGGCTGAAATTCGCCTTATCCTCCCGCGCCAGCACAGTGTTGGGGCGCGTGCCGGCCGCCACCAGGATGGCGCGGGCCGGCAGCACATGATCGGTACCGTCGGCATGTTTCAGATGAATGCGCTCGGCAAAGCCCAGCGCATCGACATCGATGCTGGTCGGCGTCAGGCTCTCGGCAAAGCGGATATTTTCTTCAAGCGCCTTTTCCACTTCCTCGTGATTGAGCGTGTAGGACGGCGCATCGATGAGGCGGCGGCGATAGGCAAGCGTCACCCCGCCCCAACTCTGCAGCAATTCGGAGATGCGCGGTGCTGCCTCGGCCGCTTTGGCGCGGACGCGTTCGGCGCGGATGAGGCGCGCATGGTTCAAGAATTCATCGACGATGACCAGTTCCTGCGGTGACCAGCCAGCGCGCAACGTCGCCTCGCCCTCTTCCGCCGTCAGCGTTTCATAGCGCTTCAGGAACTTCTCAACCTGGACGGGGTAATAGGCCATCGCCTCGGTCGCGGTGTCGATCGCGGTCAAGCCACCGCCGATCACCACCGCCGGCAGGCGCAATTGCAGGTTGGCGATAGATTCGGTCTTGGCCGCACCGGTCAGCTGCAGCGCCATCAGGAAATCCGATGCCATGCGCACACCCTTGGCGAGACCGCCCGGCATGTCGAGCAAGGTCGGCTTGCCGGCACCCATGGCCAGCGCCACATGGTCGAAGCCCATTGCCCAGGCCTGATCCAAGGTGATGGTGCCGCCGAAGCGCACGCCACCGAACATCGCAAAGGTGCTGCGCCGCTCGATGAGCAGGCGGATCATTTTGAGGAAATTCTTGTCCCACCGCACGGTGATGCCGTATTCGGCAACACCGCCGAAGCCCGCCATGGCGCGGTTGCCCAGATCCTCGGTCAACTCCTTGACGTCGCGGATCGGCTTGAACGGCACACGCGCACCATCCGGGGTGACGCCCGATAGTTCGGCGGCCAGCGGCTCGATCTTCAATCCGTCGACCGCCACCACGGTATGGCCGTCATTCAGAAGATAATGGGAGAGCGTATAGCCGGCCGGCCCCAGCCCCACCACCAGCACCTTCTTGCCTGAAGCGGGCTTGGCCACGGGGTGCTGCAAGTTGAGCGGGTTCCAGCGTGTGAGCAGGCTGTAGATCTCGAACCCATAGGGCAGCGCCAGAATATCCTTGAGCGTGCGCGTTTCCGCCTGCGGGATGTCGACCGGTTCCTGCTTCTGATAAATGCAGGCCTTCATGCAATCGTTGCAGATGCGGTGGCCGGTGGCCGCCACCATCGGATTGTCGATGGCGATGATCGACAGCGCCCCCAAGGGCTGGCCGTTCGATTTCGCGGCATGCATCTCGGAGATCTTCTCTTCGAGCGGGCAGCCGGCCAAGGTCACGCCGAACACGCTCTTCTTGAACGTGCCGTCCTTTTCGGTAAGCCCTTTCGAGCAACTGTCCTTGCCCTGATTGTGGCACCAGATGCAGTAATTGGTCTGGTCCAAGGCGCCCACCAGATCCATGCCATGATCGGTGAGCGCAAAGCCCTCGCGGTGCCGCAGCTTGTCGGAAGCGAGCTTGAACGAGGTGACGCCGTCCCTGGTCTCGGTTTCCATATGGACGAGATGCGCAGGGTCGATCTTGCGCGGCGCCTTGAACAAAACACCAGCGCGATGCAGCGACTTGCCAGCCTCGGTCTGCGCCGCCCAGGCCGCGTATTGCAAGGCAAGGTCGATGGCCGGCCCATGCGCCGCCTCATCCTTGCCCCAAGCTTCGACCTTGGTGGCGAAAGTCAGTTCGTCGAAGCTCCCGCCGAAATGGCTCGTGAGCTGCGCCCGCACCGCATCGGCATCGAGGCTTGCCACCTTGTCGGGCCCATAGGCCTTCAAGGCGCGGCGCTGCACGAAGAGGCGCTTGCAGGTGTAAAGGGGGGCGAGGTCATTGTGCCTAGCCTGGAGGGTAGCGAGATCGGGTTGGATCCCGAAGAGGGTCCCTAAGAAGTCTTCCAGCGGGCCGGCAAGGTCGAGAATGAGTTGCGATTGCAACTTCCCATCAAGTGATTTTGGGTCCGCGCGGGCGGCCAGCAGGCGCCCGAGAAGACCCTGATCGCCCCCACCAAGATCGCTCAGGAACTGAGCATCAAGCCGGGCGAGACCCGCCGGATCATAAAGATCCTCAAACCGCAGCCCATGCGCCAGAACGAGGTCTTCCATTCGGTGGCTTCCTCAATATCACACGAAACGCGCGGCATTAGGTGGCTCCCAGGGAGAATATTATTCGTATACAAACAAAAACAAGCAAGGCTTTTCCTGGAATCCCGCCAGTGTCCAGGTCCGGGTAACAATTGGCTGCCCGCTCGCGAATTCGTGCTTGGACATTTCGCGGGTGTTTCCAAATAGTTGGAACTTCGCAGACAGGGCAAACGGCATGGACGGCCCAGACAATAGCGGCGACAGAGAGAAACTGATCGCAACCAAGCAGCAATGGGCCAAGCAAGGCCGTTTGCTGACAGGTGAAACGCGCGCCCGCGACGACACCACCCGCCTGCCACCCACCCGCCTGCCACCCACCCGCCTGCCACCCGGGCAGCGCCTGGTCACGAGCTGGCCGGTGCTAGATCTTGGAATAACGCCCACCATCGATCCTGCGAGCTGGCGGCTGGAGATCGGCGGCCTGGTACAGCGGCCGGCAAGCTTCGATTTGGCCGCCTTCAACGCCTTGCCGCAAAGCCATGCCCGCAGTGACATTCACTGTGTCACCTCCTGGTCGCGCTTCGACAATGACTGGCGGGGCGTGCTGGCAACCGATCTGCTGGCCGACGTCAAACCATATGCCAAGGCGCGCTTCGTGCTGTTCGAAGCCTATGACGGCTACACGACCAATCTGCCGCTGGAGTCGTTTGCACAGGGCGATGTGCTGCTCGCCACCCATTGGGACGGGCAGCCCCTCACGGCAGCGCATGGTGCGCCGGTCCGGGTGGTGGTACCGCAGCATTATTTCTGGAAAAGCGCCAAATGGCTGCGCCGGATCGCCTTTGCTGAAACCGACAAGCCGGGTTTCTGGGAAACGCGCGGCTATCACAATTTCGCCGATCCCTGGGACGAACAACGGTACAGTTAGTGGACTGTGACCCGGTTCACAGCGGCCAGAGGCGGGGTGCGTTAAGTCTATGGGCGACGGCGGCCAGGAGCCAGAATTTGATCGGGCGCCAGCGACATGAACCAGCAAGCCAACCATCAATCGAACAGGAGAAACGCCATGAAGAACCAACGCCTCGCCCTTATCACCGCCTTGACCGCCCTCAGCCTCGGCTTTGCCAGCCACGCCTTCTCGATGGGATCGGATTCGACGGCACCCGCTGCCAAGGCCGACGATTACAAAAAGGCCGTCTCCCTGATCGATGACGAGAAATATTCCGCTGCCATTCCGCTGCTGCAGAAATCGATCAAGGAAAAAGGCGAATATGCCGACGCGCTCAACCAGCTGGGCTATGCCAATCGCAAGATGGGCAATTGGAAGGCCGGCATGGAATATTACCTGAAGGCGCTGTCGCTGGAGCCCAAGCATCTTGGCGCCAACGAATATCTGGGCGAGCTCTATCTCGAGCAGAAGGATCTGCCCAATGCCGAGAAGCAGCTTGCGGTCCTGAAATCGGCCTGCGGCGATTGCGATGAGTTCGACGAGCTCGAAGACGCGATCGACGATTACAAGGACGATAACAACATCAACTAAGTGGCTGTAATTCTAAGCCCTCCCCCCTTGAGGGGGAGGGTTAGGAGAGGGGTATCGTGCCATCGCTCCGGCGCTGAGACCGATCGCACCATACCCCCTCCCGCGCTTCGCGCGGCCTCCCCCTCAAGGGGGGAGGCTAGTATTTCAAGACCCCCTTCTCACCACCAGATAGCCGCGCAGCTGGCTGTCGTTGCAGGGGCGTACCATGGCCTTGAGGAGATGGTCGGTGGGCGCCCAGGCAGGTTCGTAATCGGCCTTGTAGACATCGAGCACCAGGACCCGGTCCGTGGCGGCGTCATAGGCTGCGAGCGGCGAGAAATGGCCGATATCGCTGCCATCGCCATAGAAATCGTCGAGATGGAAATTGGCGATGACAAAGCAACCGGCGGCACTCTCCATTGTGGCAAGGTCGGCGCGGAACTGGCCGGCGGTTGCAGCATTGAATTCTGCCACCGGCCGCCGGTCGATGCGCCAACCGTCGAGGCCGTAATGTTTCAGTGCGTCGTCGAGATGATCGGCGAGTTCCAGCAATTTGCGCCCGCCACCATCCAAGGCAACGCCCGCCGGCCAGCCGGTTTCCTTGAAAAGTTCGAGAAGGCGCTTCTCGCTCACCAACCCGCCGATACGGTTCTGTCCGGCGAGGCCGCGCGCGGCATTCAAGACCATGGTGGCGCTGGCCAGCGAGCAGGATGAATCCGTGTGCTGATGAATCTGGTGCGGCATTAGGGCCCAGAAATTCGGCGCCTTATGTATGCGGACATAATCATTGTCCCGCGACAAAGGCGTCAGCGTGCCATGGTTCGGGCGGCGCGGATCATTCATCGGGCAAGCCTCTCATAGATCCAGCCCGTGGCAGCGATATAGCCGGGGCTGGTCGTGCCGATCCTGTCTTTCAGCAAGGCATTGGCTTGCGGCAGCGCATGGAACGGCACGGCCGGGTTGGCGTGATGCTCGGCATGATAGGGCATGTTCCAGGCAAGGAAATTGACCAGCACATTGGTGTAGGTCGTACGCGAGCGGGCCAGCATGTCGATGGGTGCGTCCGCCGGCGAGAGGGGGCAACCCCAATGTTCCGCGAGCAGATAGAGCCGCAGCAATGGCTGGCCAAGGAGCGCCGGTATCACCCAATAGCGCAGGGCAATGTCCGTCCGGAACATCAGCGACAGCAACAGAATGACTGCATAGAGGCCGATCACCAGCCGCGATTCCCGGACGACCTTTTGCCGCTGCGTATCGTTGCCGTAGAAATCCTCGCCCACCTGGCCGCAGGCACGCGTGACAAGGCCCGATATCTGCCAGCGCCAATAGGGTAGGCCGCTTACATATAGCAGCCATTCTCCACGCGTCGCCGGGCGTGGCGCGGAAATCTCAGGATCGCGAGCCGGGTCCTGGGTATGGCGATGATGGGCAAAGTGGAAGGCGCGGAAATATTCCCGCGGCAAAATCAGAATCATGCCGATGACAAAGGCGACGCCATCATTGAGCGCCCGCGTCGCAAACGCCGTGCGGTGGATGGTTTCATGAAGCGGCGCGAACAGGAAGACAAGTGCCGTGCCATGAAGAAACATCGCCGGCCACAGCCACCAGCTGCCGTCAGCACGCGCGATCAGCCAACCGGTTGAAGCCAGCAAGGCCAGATGGCCGCCCAGATACAGCAGGCCAGGCCGATCACTGCGCTCCAGCAGCGGCCGCATGGCAGCGGTCATGGCAACTTTGTCATGTGGCTTGTCGACGGGTGTTGCGCTGATCTCGCTCATGTCTTGCTCGCCGCAATCTGTTCTGCCGTTTTCGCCGGACCGGCATCCTGCGCGCTTTTGAGGGCCAGCACGCCCTGGGTCTGTTCACGGCCGCGCACATGCAGCTGATGCAACTGGCTGGGGTCGACCGCGATGCCCGCCGCCAGCGCCACATGTTCGGAAATCACGAGCTGGCAATCAAGTTCCTTGGTCGCGGTTTCCAGCCGGCTTGCCGTGTTGACCGTATCGCCGATGGCAGTGAGATGCTGGTTGGCGCCGTAACCCATGTCGCCCACGATGGCAGGCCCAAAATGAATGCCGATGCCGATCCGCAAGGGGGCCTGCAGGTCGGCCTTGAGATGGCGATTGAGCTCTTCGAGATTGACGGACATGCGCCGCGCCGCGTCCAGCGCCTGGGTGCAGGCGAGCTTGCCGTCACCACCTTCCATGCCGCTCTTGATGCCAAAGAGTGCCATGACGCCGTCGCCGATGAACTTGTCGAGATGCCCGCCGGCACCGCTCACCGCCTCGCCCATCGCCTTGAAATAGCGGTTAAGCAGGAACACCACGTCATAGGGCAGGCGACGTTCGGAGAGTTGCGTGAAACCGCGCAGGTCAGCAAACAGAACCGCGATTTCCAGCTCGCGGCCGGAATGATAATCGCCGCGCGCATGGGCCTGGTGCGGTCCAGCCTGGGAGGGCAACAAAGGCGCCACCGTCACGGGGCCAATCGGCCGCAGCTGGCAGGCAAGGCGCGTGTCTGGTGCGGCACCCACCCGCGCCAGCACGCGCTTTTCATCATCGCTCGCCGCCGGTAGTTGCGCAGCCCCTTTCAGGATCTTGATGCGGCAGGTCGAGCAGCGGCCACGGCCGCCACAGACGGAGGCATGGGGAATATTGGCGCTGCGGCTGGCTTCGAGAACCGTGGTGCCGGCCTGGATATGCACGATCGCGCCACTTTCGTAGGAGATGGAGATGGCGCGGCGCTGATTGAGGCGTGCGCGCACCAGCCGCGCGGCAAAGACACTGACCAGCAAGGCACCGAAGATCCACATGCCGATGTCGCGCGCCGCATAGACCACGGCGGCGGCCTCGCGGTTCGGCAGATTGTCGCGTTCGATGAGCGCCGGCAGCCAGGTTTCGTCTTCCAGCTTTTCGGCGATCGCCCGCCCGGCATCGGCAAAGCCGATGAGCGCCAGGACCGGCAGGATGACAGCCAGCGCAAAGAGATAGGGCCGTCCCTTCGCGTACCAGGGCTTGAGGCGCAGCCAATAGGCCATGCCGATGCAGCCATGGGTCCAGGTGACGACGATGGCAATGGCCTGCAGCGCGCCGTTCCAGGGTGAGAACACCCACAGGGACAGCAGCACATAGGCGTAGGAATCCTTGAAATGATACTGCTCGCTGGCATAGGCGGTGCTCAGGATATGCAGCAGCAGCAGAGGCGGTGTCGCGAGGCCCAGGATCAATTGCGCGGCTTCCCAGAACGGCATCTTCAGGGAATGGCGGCGATAGAGGGCGATGAGCGCCACCAGGATATGGAGGATGGCTGCCGTGAACAGCAGCAATTCCATGCCCGGAAAGCGCCAGAAGGCCAGGAACACGCGGCGCCCCGCCTCCAGCCATTGCAGCGATACGATGCCGAGCGCGTGATTGAGATTGTGCGTCAGCACATAAAAGAACAGCACCAGCCCCGTCACGAGGCGGGTGAGGCTCTGATATCTGTTCCAGTTTGCGGCAAATGGCCGGATGGCTGGCAAGGTTATGCGGCTCCCACACAGGTGGCTGGCGTAACGCGGGTCGGGTCCGTTTGATAAAGACCCGGCGGTTTGATAATAGTCGCAGCCATGACCGAATGGAAACCGCCTCACCTGCCGGCTGAGATTTTCATCAATCCGCATCTTGGCCCCGCCGAAGACAGCCTGGAAAAGGCGGCGCCCGGCGTGGTCGATGCCGATGGCTTTGCGCGTGCCGCTGCTGAGATCAAGGCCTGGCCCGGTTATGAACCGACCGCCCTCCACAGCCTCGACGGGCTGGCCGCAAAGTTGAAGGTGGGCGGCATTTTCTACAAGGATGAGAGCACGCGCTTCGGCCTCGGCGCCTTCAAGGCCTTGGGTGGCGCCTATGCGGTGCTCCGGCACCTGCAGGACAAATTGGGTGGCACCGTCACCTTGGCCGACCTGCTGGCCGGCAAATACCGCGACCGGACGCGCGACATCACCGTGTGTGCGGCGACCGACGGCAATCATGGCAAGGCCGTTGCCTGGGGCGCCAAATTGTTCGGCTGCCGCGCCATCATTTACATCCATGAGGGCGTCAGCGCCGGGCGCGAACAGGCAATCGCGGCCTATGGCGCGGAGATGCGGCGCATCCCCGACAATTACGATGCCTCGGTGCGCGCCTGCACGGCGGACGCCGCCAAGAATGGCTGGCAGGTGATCTCGGATACCACTTGGGAAGGCTATCAGGACATCCCGCGCCATGTGATGCATGGCTACGGTGTGATGATGGAAGAAGTGATGCAGCAGCTGCCAGCGCATCAGGAACTCAGCCATGCCTTCATCCAGGCCGGCGTCGGCGGCCTGCCGGCCTCAGTCGCTGGCTATCTGTGGCTGGAGCTGGATGCACTGCGCCCCAAGATCGTGGTCGTCGAACCGGAGAAGGCCGATTGTCATTACCAGAGCGCCCGCGCCGGCAAGCCCACCATTGTCACCGGCAAACTGGATACGCTGATGGCAGGACTTGCCTGCGGTGAAGTTTCGCCACTGGCCTGGCGCCTGCTCGACAAAGCGAGCTTTGCTTTCATGACCGTGCCCGATGACGCGGCTGTCTTTGCCATGCAGAGCTTGGCAAAGGGCAACGGCACGGATCCCAAGATCGTCGGTGGCGAAGCCGGCGTGGGTGGCCTTGCCGGCCTCATCGCGGCTGCCCTCGATCCCGCAGCACGTTCGGCCTTGCTGCTCGATGAGAATTCCAAGATTCTGATCATCGGCAGCGAGGGCGCCACCGATCCGGCGCTTTACGCCGAACTGGTCGGACAGAAACCTGAAGACGTGATGGCGGCATGAGCAGTGATCCTAAAGACATGGGCCAGATGGAAGGCCGCCGCCTGATGCAGGACAAGCTCGCGCGCCAGCAGCGGCGCGAGGAACGCATGCGCATGCTGGCGTCCGGTCCGGCCTCGCCCTGCATCAGCGTCTGCCAGATGGACCCGATGACCGGCTATTGCGTGGGCTGTACCCGCACCATCGACGAAATCCGCGACTGGATCATCTCGCCCCCCGAGACGCGCAACGCCATTCTTGCCCGCATCGCCGAGCGCCGCGCGAAGGCGACCTCGTAATGGCCGACCAGGTGAAGCCGATAGATGTGCCCGTGCGCGCAAAAAATGACGCAACCGGACTCATTCTGCTGGCACTCATCACCCTGTTCTGGGGCGTCAACTGGCCAGCCATCAAGCTTTCGGTCAATGAAGTGCCGGTCTGGATGTTCCGCAGCATCTGCTTGGCCGCGGGTGCCAGCGGATTGTTCGCGATCGCCAAGATGGCTGGCCTGTCCTTGCGCATCCCGCGCCAGGATCTGAAGCCACTGCTCATTGCAGCACTCGGCAACATCACCTTCTGGCATCTCTTTTCGGCCCTTGGCGTCACCATGATGCAGCCGGGCCGCGCCTCGATCCTGGCTTTCACCATGCCGCTGTGGGCGGCGCCCATCGCCGCCGCCTGGCTCAAGGAAAAGATCGATACGCTGCGCCTCATCGGCCTTGGCGTCGGCATGATCGGTCTTCTGGTGCTCGTCGTGCCGGATTGGGCCGGTATCAGTGCAGCGCCCATGGGCCCGGTGTTCATGATCCTGGCCGCCATCGCCTGGGCATTCGGCACGGTGGCCCTGAAGACACACCGCTATTCAATGCCGACGACATCGCTGGTCGCCTGGCAGATGCTGCTGGGTGGCATGCCGATCTTCGCCGGCGCCATCATCTTCGATCACGATTTCGACCCCAGCGCGGTGAGCAATTTGGGCTGGAGTGCCGTCGCCTATGCGGCCCTCATCCCGATGATCTTTTGCCACTGGGCCTGGTTTCGCGTGGTCGGCCTCTACCCCGCCGTGGTGGCCGCCATCGGCACATTGGCCATTCCCGTGGTCGGCATCATCTCCTCCACCCTGATCACCGGCGATGTGGTCGGCTGGGATGAGATTCTGTCCCTCGCCCTCGTCGTCTTTGCCTTGTTCCTGGTGCTGGTGGCGCCGCAGTTGCGCAAGCGCTAGGCCTTGACGGCCACGCAGTTGATCAGCGTTTCTTCGCGGTCCCTAGGCGGTGTGATACCGAACCAGCGCTCGAGCAGGCCGAGATCGTTGCGGCTCCACCAGAGATAAGGGTACGAGATCGACCGCTCGGCCACGGCGAAGCCGGCCCGGCGGATCATCGCCAGATATTCGGGTGCCGAGCGCTGCATATCCATCGGATGACGGAACAGCAGGCGGATCATCGGCGAATGAATGTATTTCCGGGTCGATTCCGCAAACAGGAACAGGCCGCCCGGCTTCAGCACGCGGTGGAATTCGGCCAAGGCCGCTTCCTGGTCCATCAGATGATGGAAGGTCTGGTGGCAGAAGATCATGTCGACTGATGCGGCCGGCAGCATCAGGCGCGAGGATGTCGTCTGCTGGAATTCGACGGCGAGCCCTTCCTGCTTCACCTCGGCATCGGCAATCTGCAGCATCGCGCCATCGACATCGATGCCGATCATGCGGCCGGGTCGGAAGCGTTCCTTTAGCAGCTTGAAGGAGCGGCCACGGCCGCAGCCGACATCGACGATGGTCGCATAGCGCGGCTGACGATCCGGGACCAGGCGCTCAAGATCGATGAGTGCCCGCTTCAGCACATGGACCGCCCAGGTCTCAGTTTTGAGGAACCACACACCAAAGCGCGATTCCGGCACGAACATGTGCGAATCGAGCGCGTCGTTGCGTTGGTAGCTGGGCGAATCCATCGCGAGTCCGAGCGTTGCAGAATCTCAGACGTTGATGCCACTAGCGCGTGTGAAGAGCAAGAGCCCGTCATCCTGCTGGCAAAGATCCCCTCACCCCAACCCTCTCCCCGCAAGAGCGGGGAGAGGGAGTTTCCAACGAGCTTGCTTGAAAGCCCCTCTCCCCATGAAATGGGGAGAGGGGTTGGGG
>NZ_JBFUDM010000009.1:0-380916 GCF_056404715.1 Dongia sp. P2_B8
GGGGGGGGGGGGCGCGACATCGCGCAGATGCCGACATACGAGATCATGCGCCTTGGCATAGCCCAATCGCCGGAGGGGCGCCGCATCTTCCCGCGCATGACGGTGTTAGAAAATCTGCGCATGGGTGCCATCACGAGTGATGTGCAGTACTTCGATACCGATCTTGAGCGTGTGTTCACAATCTTCCCGCGCTTGAAGGAACGTGCAGGGCAGCGTGGCGGCACCTTGTCGGGCGGCGAACAGCAGATGCTGGCGATTGCGCGGGCCTTGATGAGCCGGCCGCGTCTGCTGCTGCTGGATGAGCCGTCGCTGGGCCTGGCACCGCTTATCGTCAAGCAGATCTTCAGCGTCATCCGCGAGATCAACGAGCAGCAGGGCATGACGGTGTTTCTGGTCGAGCAGAACGCCAACCACGCACTGAAGCTGGCCCATCGCGGCTATGTCATGGTCAACGGCACCATCACCTTGTCGGGGACAGGTGCCGAGCTCCTTAGCAATGCGGAAGTCCGGGCCGCCTATCTCGAAGGGGGGCACTGACATGCAGGACGTCCTGGTTTTTCTGTTCGTGACCGTCATCATATTCGGTGGCGCGTCATTCATGATGGGACAGGCCATTGCCGAAACATGGCGCCCTGTGTGGCAGAACATCGTTTATGGCCTCTTGCTGGTCGCCGCCGAGCGCTTCTTTGCCTGGGCGCTTTTCAAGGCGCCGCCAATCAATATCCCGGCGATCCTGCTGAACACCGTCGTCATCATCGGCTTTGCCTTGCTGGCCTACCGCCTGACCCAGGTGCGCAAGATGGTTGCTCAATATCCTTGGATTTATGAGCGTAACGGGCTGTTCAATTGGCGGGAAAAGGCCACAACCCAGGGTTAAGACCTAATAAGTCAGACAAACCACCGCTCGAAGACGGATCACGGAGTTTTGCAACCGGTTAGGATTGACCCGGCTGCAGTAAGGCGGGAAGATGCCGGCAGCTTAACCTGACGGCGGAAGACCGCAGGGGTAAGTGAAAACTCAGGCTTTATGCGAGGGATCTATGCTTAAGAACTTGATTGGCTCGACGGCGCTTGCCGCTGTTCTGGCTATCGGCGCGTTTGGCACCGTTTCGGTGGCCAAGGCGGACGACATCACCATCGCTGTCGCTGGTCCGATGACCGGTGAACTGGCCGCCTTCGGCGAACAGCTGAAGCGTGGTGCGGAAAAGGCGGTTGCCGACATCAATGCCAAGGGCGGTGTCCTCGGCAATCAGCTGAAGCTGGAAATCGGTGACGACCAGTGCGATCCGAAGCAGGCCGTCCAGGTTGCCAACGATCTGGTGAAGAAGGGCGTTGTCTTCGTCGCCGGTCACTTCTGCTCGGGTTCGTCGATCCCGGCATCGGCCGTCTATGCCGAAGAAGGCATCCTGCAGATGACCCCGGCTTCGACCAACCCGGCGTTGACTGAAGACGCCGCTGCCAAGGGCATCACCACCGTGTTCCGCACCTGCGGCCGCGACGACGCCCAGGGCGTCTTCGCTGGTCCGTGGCTGGCCAAGACCTACAGCGGCAAGAACGTCGCCATTCTCGACGACAAGTCGGCTTACGGTCAGGGCCTTGCCAATGAAACGGCGAAGAACTTTGAAGCTGCCGGTGGCAAGGTCGCTGTGCGCGACACCTACACCGCCAAGGAAAAGGACTTCTCGGCGCTCATCAGCAAGCTGAAGGACGCCAAGATCGACGCCGTCTACATCGGTGGTTACCACAATGACGTGGGCTTGATCGTCCGCCAGGCGCGTGAACAGGGCCTTGAGGCCGCTGTGATCTCGGCTGACGCGCTCAACACCGCGGAATTCTGGTCGATCTCCGGCCCGGCCGGTGAAGGCCTGCGCTATTCCGACGGCGCCTCGGCGGTCAATCTCGACTCCGCCAAGGACGTGGTTGCGGCGTTCCGCGCCGACAATTACGAGCCGGAAGGCTACACCTTGAACAGCTATGCCGCGATCCAGGCTTGGGCCGCTGCTGCGACCAAGGCGAACTCGACGGATGGTGCCAAGGTGGCCGAAGCGCTGCGCTCCGGTTCGATCCCGACGGCGATCGGCGATCTGACCTGGGACGCCAAGGGCGACCTGACCAAGGTCAACTACGCCTGGTACGTCTGGCACGATGGCAAAGCCATCCAAGAGCCGCTGAACTAAGCCTTTCGGTTCTTCGGAACCAAAGGAAGAAGCCCGGGCCTCGGCCCGGGCTTTTTTTATGCCACGGCTTTGCATTCCGTTTTGTGCGTGTGCGAGGTGCTTGCATCCGGTGCCTGCGCTGCGTAATCGTTGCGCCAGAAGAAGTCTCGTTGGGGGTAATGTGTTGAAGGTGCGCTGGAGCTTTGCCCACCATCTCCTGGTGGCCCTGTTGCTGGCCGGCTGTTCCAGCAGCCCTGTCGATCCCGCGATCCTCAAGGCTGCCCAGGAACGCGCCGCGGCAAGCGCAGCTGCGGCACGCAAGGCAGCGGAAGAGGATAATCGCATCATCATCGGCGTTGCCGGACCGATGACGGGCGAGCTTCAGATCTTTGGCGAGCAGTTGCACCATGGTGCCGAGATGGCGGTTGCCGACATCAACGCCAAGGGCGGCGTCATGGGCCGGACCCTCCAGCTTGAGGTGGCGAATGACGAATGCGGCGTGGAGCGTGCTGACGATGCTGCGCACGATCTGGTCGAAAAAGGCGTGGTCTTTGTCGACGGCCATTTCTGTTCCGGCTCGTCGATCCGCGGGTCCAAAATCTACGCGCCTGCCGATGTGTTACAGATCACGCCATCTTCCACCAACGCGCTGCTCACCGACAACGCGGCCAGAAACAAGGTGACGACGATGCTGCGTGTTGTCGGCCGCGACGACATGCAGGCTGATATCGCTGCCGACTATTTGCTGAAGACCTATGCCGGTGAACCCATCGCCGTGCTTAGCGATAGCGGCCTTTATGGCAAGGGCATTGCCGCCCGCCTGCTGGCACGCCTTGAGGAAAAGGGCGTGAAGCCGGCCATCGCCGGCGCCTTCTCGCAGGGGCAGTCCAGCTATGCCAATCTCATTGCCAAGATGAAGGAAGTCCGCCCGAAGGCGATCTATGTCGCTGCCTATCGCGACGATATCGGCCGGCTGACCTGGGCCATCCGGACCGCGCGCCTGGATACGGAAGTGATCGGCCCGGATGACCTCAACAATCCGGAGTTCTGGACCTATTCCCGGGGGAGCGGGACCGGGGTCCGTTTCAGCGACGCGCTCCCTGCGGTCGACAGGCCGGACGCTGCCGACGTGGTGGCGCGGTCGCGTGCGCAGGGCGTCGACCCGGTCGGCTACACGCTCAACGCCTACGCCGCAATTCAGGTTTTTGCCGCCGCCGCCGAGGCGACGAAGGGGACGGATGCCCAGGCGATCGGCGCCTACCTGCGCCAGAACAGCGTCAAAACCATCCTGGGTGACCTCAGCTGGGACGAGAAGGGCGACCTCACCCACGCCGACTATATCTGGTATGTCTGGCGCGACGGCCAGCCCTGGCGGGAATAGCCGGCTCTATCGCAGAATTCAGCATAGTTTGTGGTTGGCGCGGACCCCGGCCCGGCTATATGGTGGGCCCGCCTGAACCCGCCGTGCCCGGCGGGTTTGGGCATCTTGCATATTGGGCCGGGTGAGACGCCAAGATATGGCTGAGAAGATCGCAATTGCCAGTGACCATGCTGGGTTTGAGCTGAAAACTCAATTGAAGCAGGAGCTTGAACGGCTCGGCTTCGAGCCCTTGGACCTTGGCGCCGATGGCCCGGCCTCGGTCGACTATCCGGATTTTGCCGTGAAGATGGCGCAGGCCCTGAAAGCAGGCGATGCGACACGCGGTGTCCTGGTGTGCGGGTCGGGCATCGGCATCTCGATCGCCGCCAACCGCCATCCCCACGTCCGGGCGGCCCTTTGCCATGATCATCTGACGGCCAAGCTCTCGCGGCTGCATAACAATGCCAACGTGCTGTGCCTGGGCGGCCGGACCACCGGTCCGGATGTCGCTCGGGACTGTTTGCAGGTGTTTCTTGGGACAGAATTCGAAGGCGGCCGTCACCAAAATCGCGTCGCCAAGCTGGGATAATGCTTGGGAAAGCCGGTTGCTTTTTGAGGCGCCAGGCGATGGCCAGGAAAGGTTAAGAGAATGAACAAAGACACCAACAATTATAAGCCGATGCCGGGCTTCTTCGACAAGCCGCTGGCTGACCAGGACGCGGCCATTTTCGACGCGATCGGCAAGGAATTTCATCGCCAGCAGGATCAGATCGAGCTGATCGCTTCGGAGAACATCGTCTCCCGCGCGGTGCTTGAGGCGCAAGGGTCGGTCCTCACCAACAAGTACGCCGAAGGTTATCCGGCGAAGCGCTATTACGGCGGCTGCGAATATGTCGATATCGCCGAAGCTCTCGCGATCGACCGCGCCAAGAAGCTGTTCAACTGCAAATACGCCAACGTCCAGCCGCATTCGGGCGCTCAGGCCAACCAGGGTGCCTTCATGGCGCTCCTGCAGCCGGGCGACACCTTCATGGGCCTCAATCTCGCGGCCGGCGGTCACTTGACCCACGGTTCGCCCGCCAACCAGTCGGGCAAGTGGTTCAAGGTCGTGTCTTACACGGTCGATCCCGCGACCCTGCGCATCGACATGGATGAAGTCGAACGCCTGGCCCTGGAATCCAAGCCCAAGCTGATCCTCGCCGGCGGTTCGGCCTATCCGCGCTTCTGGGATTTTGCGCGCTTCCGCAAGATCGCCGATGCAATCGGCGCGGTGTTCATGGTCGATATGGCGCATTTCGCCGGTCTCGTGGCCGCAGGGCTGCATCCCAGCCCGTTCCCGCATGCCCATGTCGTTACCACCACGACACACAAGACACTGCGCGGTCCGCGCGGCGGCATGATCCTCGCCGACGACGAGGAATTGGGTAAGAAGATCAACTCGGCCATCTTCCCGGGCCTGCAGGGCGGTCCGCTGATGCATGTCATCGCCGCAAAGGCCGTGGCCTTTGGCGAAGCGCTGAAGCCCGAGTTCAAGGTCTATGCCCAGCAGGTCATCGACAATGCCAAGGTGCTGGCCGAAACCGTCATCGAAGGCGGCTTTGCCGTCACCACCGGCGGCACCGACAATCATCTGATGCTGGTCGACCTGCGGCCCAAGAAGCTCACCGGCAAGGCCGCCGAGATCACGCTCGACCATGCCGGCATCACCTGCAACAAGAACGGCATTCCCTACGACACCGAAAAGCCGATGATCACCTCGGGTATCCGCCTGGGTACGCCGGCGGGGACGACGCGCGGTTTCGGCACCGGGGAATTCCGCCTGATTGGTAAACTGATCTGCCGCGTGCTGGATGGGCTCGCGGCGCATCCCGATGACAATTCGGCGACGGAAGCTGCCGTGCGCAAGGAAGTTCAAGCCTTGTGCCGCAAGTTCCCGATCTATCCGAACCGATAGTCGGGGTTAAGAGGGGAAGAGGGGAAATATGCGCTGCCCGTTCTGCGGCAATGAAGACACCCAGGTGAAGGATTCGCGGCCGACCGACGATAACGCCGCGATCCGCCGCCGGCGCCAGTGTGGCAATTGTGGCGCCCGGTTCACGACCTTCGAGCGCGTGCAGCTGCGCGAGCTTGTGGTGGTGAAAAGCAATGGGCAGCGCGAACCCTTCGAGCGCGACAAGTTGATGCGCTCGATGCAGACCTCGCTCAGGAAGCGCCCGGTGGACGCCGAGCGCTTGGAGCGGGTCGTCAATGGCATCGTTCGCCGGCTTGAGAGCTCCGGCGAAAGCGAAGTGCCGACCTCGATGATCGGCGAAGCCGTTATGGATGCGCTGGCCAGCCTCGACAAGGTGGCCTATGTGCGCTTTGCCTCGGTCTATCGCAATTTCCGCGAAGCCAAGGATTTCGAGACCTTCATCGGCAAGCTCGGTGGCGAGAACGACTAGCGTTCTCAGCGATAGCGACCGCGCCCATATGGGGGCGGCGCTGGGCCTGGCCCGTCGCGGGCTCGGCCGCACTTGGCCCAACCCCAGCGTCGGCTGCGTCATCGTCGGCGCCGACGGCCGCGTCGTGGGGCGCGGCTTCACCCAGCCGGGTGGCAGGCCCCATGCCGAGGCCGAGGCGCTGGCGCAGGCCGGAGCCGGTGCGCGCGGTGCTACCGCCTATGTCACGCTGGAACCTTGTGCTCATCATGGCAAGACACCGCCCTGTGCCGACGCCCTGGTGGCGGCCGGCATCAAGCGCTGCGTTATTGCGACTGGCGATCCCGACCCGCGGGTCGCGGGTGGCGGCACCGCCATCCTGAAAGCCGCCGGCATCGAGATCCTGGAAGGTGTCCTGGAAGAGGAGGCCGTCGAACTCAATGCCGGCTTCTTCGCCCGCCTGGCTCTTGGCCGCCCGCTTGTCACGCTGAAGCTTGCAACCTCGCTTGATGGCAAGATCGCCACCCTGTCGGGGGAGAGCAAATGGATCACGGGGCATGCCGCGAGGAGCGTCGGCCAT
The DNA here is from genome assembly GCF_056404715.1 of Dongia sp. P2_B8. Lineage (NCBI taxonomy): Bacteria > Pseudomonadati > Pseudomonadota > Alphaproteobacteria > Rhodospirillales > Dongiaceae > Dongia > Dongia sp. P2_B8. Next base: position 6,514 of record NZ_JBFUDM010000009.1, read on the forward strand.
CAGTTGCGTGCCACCCATGACGCCATCCTGGTGGGGTCGGGCACGGCCCTCGCAGACGACCCGGAACTGACCTGTCGCTTGCCTGGACTGGAGGCGCGTTCGCCCGTCCGGATCGTTCTCGACAGTCGCCTCCGGCTGCCGCTGACCGCCAAGCTGCTCACCAACCAGGCCCGCCATCCGACCTGGCTGGTGACTGGGGCCGACCATGCGCCGGCTCGGCTGACTCCTTACCGGGAGGCCGGCGTCACCCTCATCCAGCTGCCGACGGGTACGTCCGGGCGGGTGGATCTGGCCGCCGTGCTGCGGGCGCTGGGGGAGCGAGGCCTCACCCGACTGCTGGTCGAAGGTGGTGCCAATCTGGCGACCAGTCTGTTGGCCAGCGACCTCGTCGACCGCCTTGCCTGGTTCCAGGCGCCTCTCGTGATCGGCGATGACGGCATGGCTGGTATCGGTGAGCTGGGGAGGGGGCAGCTTGACCGGATCCAGCGTTTTGCGCTTCTGTCCGACCAGCGCATAGGCTCCGACGGGCTCGCCCTCTACCGCAAACCGGCTTGAGGGCGAACTTTCGTTTTGGGCGATAAGATACGGATCATAAAAGATGTTTACAGGAATTGTGACGGACCTCGGCACCGTCCGGGCATTGCGGCCGGGTGCCGTGACGCGGCTCGAAATCGCCACCGCTTATGACACCAACAACATCGCCCTGGGGGCGTCGGTCGCCTGCAATGGCTGCTGCCTCAGCGTGGTGGAAAAAGGTGCCGGTTGGCTGGCTTTCGAGGCTGCGCAGGAGACATTGAACGTCACCACGTTGAAGGACTGGCAGCTCGGCAGCCGCATCAATCTCGAACGCCCCACCAAGGTCGGCGATGAACTCGGCGGTCATATCGTGGCTGGCCATGTTGACGGAATCGGCACGGTGGCGATCGCCGCGGAAGATCAGGGCAGCCTGAGGTTGACCGTGGAAGCTCCTGAAAATTTGGCAAAATATATCGCGTCCAAGGGTTCGGTTACGATCGACGGCGTGTCCCTGACGGTCAACGAAGTGGCTGGCCGGCGCTTCGGCGTCTGCCTCATTCCAATCACCCGCGAGGCCACCAATCTGGGCAAGGCCGTGGTCGGCCAGCGGGTCAATCTCGAGATCGACCTCATCGCGCGTTATGTCGCACGGCTCCTGGGGCAAGACGGAAACTAAAGCGACCCTCGACCTGACCGGCCTAAGCCGCTAAGAAGGCGCCAACAATCCCTTCAGAGTTTAGGAATTATGACCGCTAAGCCACATATCATGGTCGTCGAGGCTCGCTTCTATGAGGACCTCTCGGACGCCCTCTGGGAGGGCGCGGAGCGCGCCCTAACCACGGTTGGCGCCACATATGAGCGCTTCACCGTTCCGGGTGCCCTGGAAATTCCGGCTGTCATCCGCTTGGCGCATCTCGCGGCCGAGGCCGGCCAGATGAAGAAGCCCTTCGACGGTTTCGTGGCACTGGGCTGTGTCATCCGCGGCGAGACCACCCACTATGAGACTGTCTGCAACGAGAGCGCCCGGGGCCTCATGACACTTGCGACCGATTTCGGCCTTTGCATCGGCAACGGGATCCTCACCTGCGAGAATGACGAGCAGGCCTGGGTCCGAGCCAAGGCCAACGAGCTCGACAAGGGCGGCGGGGCGGCTCTCGCCGCCTTGAGCCTGATCGCCGCGCGCAAGCAGCTGGTGTCGTAAATGGCTGAGGATAAAACTCTTTCCGCCAAGGAACGCAGCCAGCAACTGGCGCTGGAACGCCGTGCCGCCCGCCTTGCGGCCGTGCAGGCGCTCTATCAGTGGGAGCAGACCGGCACCAAGCCGGACACGATCATCACCGAATTCGGCGTCCACCGCATCGCCCGGCGCAAGCAGGAAGGCGAGGACGCGGAGCTGCCGCCGGCCGACCGCAAGCTGTTCGCTGAGCTGGTCCGCGGCGTTGCGGCCAGTGTCTCGGAACTCGACGATATGCTCTCGGCCGTCATCTCCGATGAGTGGCGCGTCGAACGGCTGGAATCGATCCTGCGCGCCATCATGCGCTGCGGTGCCTTTGAACTCGCCCATCGCCAGGACGTGCCGCCCAAGGTCGTCATCAGCGAATATGTTGCCGTGGCCGACGCGTTCTTCGGCGAAAAGGAAACCGGCATGACCAACGGTGTCCTCGACAAGCTGGCGCAGTCCCTGCGGCCGGGCGAACTGGGCGGGAAGGGCGAGGGGCGCGGTGGCAAAACTGGCGGGTGAGTTCGACCTCATCGCGCGCTATTTCGCTCCGCTTGCCGCCAGCATGCCAGGCGCGCTGGGGCTCCAGGACGATGCCTGCACCTACGCCCCACCTCCGGGCCATGAACTGGTCCTGACGGTCGATGCCCTCGTGGCCGGCGTCCATTTCCTCCCCGACGACCCGGCCGACCTGGTTGCGCGCAAGATGCTGCGGGTCAATCTCTCGGATCTGGCCGCCAAGGGCGCCACACCTGTCGGCTACCTGATGGCGACTGCTTTCTCCCCCGAGATCGATGAAAAATGGGTGGCGGATTTCGCGCGTGGCCTTGCCGCCGACCAGCAGGAATTCGGGATCGGCCTGATGGGCGGCGACACCGTGGCGACGCCCGGGCCTCTGAGCCTGTCTCTCACCGCCATCGGTACGGTCCCCACCGGCCGCGCCATCCGGCGCAATGGCGCCAAGCCCGGCGATGTCATCCTCGTTTCCGGATCGATCGGCGACGGGGCGCTGGGCCTCAAGGTGCTGCGCCACGAATTTCTGGGCCAGCCCGAAGCCGACCGGCGCTATTTGAGCGGCCGCTATCATCTGCCGCAACCACGCGTGGCGCTGGGCCAGGCTCTTCTGAAGACCGGTCATGTCCACGCTATGATGGACGTCTCCGATGGCCTGGTGGCCGACCTCGCGCATATCGCCGAGGCGTCGCAGGTGGGTGCCATCCTGCGGGCGACCGACGTGCCGATCTCGGAACCAGCCGCCGCCATCCTCGCCGACGAAACCGACCTGCTGCCGCTGCTCCTCACCGGGGGCGATGACTATGAGCTGCTGCTGACGGCAGCACCCGAATCTGTTGCCGATCTGCTGGGCCTCGCTGCCGAACTCGACCTGCCCTTGACCGCGATCGGCGAGATCGTGGCGGGCAAGGGGGTCTCCGTCATCGACCGCGATGGTGCGGCGCTCGAGATCGGCAGCAGCGGGTTCAAGCATTTCTGATTTCGCTTTTGCCGTCATGCCCGGGCTTGACCCGGGCATCAGTCTGCACGTGACGGGCCCTGCCCAGTCGCACGAGATCCCCGGGTCAAGCCCGGGGATGACGGTAGAGCAGATGGCGGAAGATGGTCTGCGTTCAAACCCCCAACCCCAACCCGCGCAGTTCGTCCAACGCAGTCCCGTCATTGCGGAAATGCACGGCCTTGATGCCGAGTGCCCGCGCTGCTTCGATATTGGCGTGGTTGTCGTCGATGAAGGCGCAGCGGTCTGGCGGCAGGGCGATCTTTCCCAGGAGATGCTGATAGATCTCCGGCTCCGGCTTGATCATGCGCAGATGGCCGGAGACGGCCACATATTTCATCTCCTTCACGAAGGGCAGGTGACGGCTGCCGGTTTCATAGGTCTCGGCCGACCAGTTGGTGAGGCCGTAGGCCGGGACGCCCGCGGCTAGGACCCTTGCCAGAATGTCATGACCCTCGGCGACCGGCCCTGACACCATCTCGTCCCAGCGTTCATGAAAGGCGCGGATGAGCGGCGCGTGCTGCGGATGCTCAGCACTCAGGATGGCGATCGCCTCCGCCCAGCTCCGCCCGCGATCCTGCTCCAGATTCCAGGCCGGGCTGCAGACGTCGCGCAGGAAAGCCTTGCGTTCGGCGGCGTCGGGAATGAGCTGGCGGTAGAGGTTTTCCGGGTCCCAGCCCACCAGAACATTGCCGAAGTCAAAGATGACAGCGCCTATGGTCATGAAAATCCTCTGCTTTTGGGGAATCACGGGGTTCGTGTAGAGTGACGGCCGACTGTTGCAAAAGCAATCCTGCCTGACGCCAAAGGGTGCATGAAGAAGCTCCTCCTTATTCTCGTCGTTCTTATCCTGCTGGGTGGAGGTGCCGCCGCGGCGTGGTGGTTCTTCCTGCGCACGCCGGAAGACGGCGCCCCCGTGGTTGAGGAAGCGCCGCCACCGGTCCTCAGCCAGGTCGATTTACCGCTGACCTCGATCTCGATTATCAAGAACAACAAATCCGCGCAGCGCGTCGACTTCCTGATCACGGTGGTATTCGACGATCCGGAAAAGCAGAAAACAGTGACCGACCGCATGCCGCTGCTGACCGACGGGATCCTGACCGAGCTTCATGGCCTGCTGCCGCGCAAGATGGTGGAGCAGGGCGGCTTCGACCGGACCTATCTTGAAGCACGGCTGACCAAGATGGCGGAAGCCAAGTTTGGCCCCGGCATGATCCACCAGATCTATATCAAGGACATGCAGGTCTATAAATGACCGCGCCCGTTATGTCGTTGCCCGTGGTGAGCGCCCACCGTGCTGTCTTCGTCCTCGCCATCGCGCAGGCGACGGCGATGATCGGCAACTCGATCATGATCCTGACGTCGGCGCTCACCGGCCAGATGCTGGCGCCCGATACTGGGCAGGCGACATTACCGCTTGCCTGCCAATTCATTGCCACCATGCTGACAACCTTTCCAGCCTCCTTCCTGATGAAGCGGGTCGGCCGCAAGCGTGGCTTCATGATTGGCGCGCTCATCGGCATTGTCGGTGGCCTGATCATGGCAGCAGCCACCTATGTCGGCAGCTTCTGGCTGTTCGCCTTTGGCAACGCGATCTTCGGCATTTCAGCTGCCTTCACCCTGTTCTATCGCTTTGCCGCGGCTGAAGCGGCCGACGATGCGTTCCGGCCCAAGGCCATCTCGCTCGTCATGGCCGGTGGCATCATTGCCGCGTTGTTGGCCAAGCCGCTGGCTATATTTGGGCAGGACCTCCTTTTGCCGCATCTTTTTGCCGGCGGCTTTCTGTTCATCGTCATTCTCTCGGTCATCGTCGTCCTCATGCTGCTGCCGTTGGATTTGCCGCAGGTTGCCGGCACGAAACCCAGCGATGTCCAGGTGCCGGCGCGCCGGCTGGCCGAGATCGTCCTGCAGCCGCGTGCCTTGTCCGCCATTGTCGCAGCGACACTGGGATATGGGGTCATGTCTTTCATCATGACAGCGACACCGCTGGCGATGAAATTCTGTGGGTTTGTATTGGGATCAGGGCCGGACAACGTCATCGATTTCGATCTCGGCTTTGGTGCGGCCGCGCTGCATTTTCGTTTTATCTCGGGCATCGGCGATGTCATTCAATGGCATGTGCTGGCGATGTTCGCGCCGAGCTTCGTGACCGGCCATATCATCCGCCGTTTTGGCGAGTACCGCGTGATGGCCACAGGCGTTCTATGCTATGCAGCCAGCATCGCCATCGGCATGAACGGTGTTGCCATCGATCATTTCTGGCTGGCGTTGCTCCTGCTCGGCCTGGGTTGGAACTTCCTCTATGTCGCCGGGACCAGCCAGCTGACCAAATGCTACCACCCCTCGGAACGTGCCAAGATCCAGGCCTTCAATGATTGCATGATCTTTTCCGGGGTGGCGCTATGCTCCTATATCGCCGGCACGGTCGAGCAGGCCTTCGGTTGGGACTGGGTCTTGCGCGGTGCCATGGTGCCCGTTGCCCTCATCGCCATGTCGCTCATGTTCGGTTGGCGGCGGGAACGTCTGTTGGCTTCCTAATTTTCGTCATCCCCGGGCTTGATCCGGGGATCCACTGTAGCCGTCGATCGCGTGGATGCCCGGGTCAAGCCCGGAGACGACGAAGAAGAGGGGAGGGATAAGAAATGACCGACGCATCGGAAGAATATGACGGTCGCATGCTGACCCTCCTGCAGATGATTTGGGGCGAGGGCTATCTGTCACCTGGTGGTCCGCAGGCGGTGCGCGAGATCGCCGGTGGCCTTGATCTTGGGCGAAAGCATGTGTTGGATATCGGCTGTGGTTTGGGCGGTCTCGATCAGGTGCTTCTCGCGCTAGGAGCGCAGCACGTCACCGGCATTGACGTCTCTGCCGGGATTGTTGAGCGTGCCCAGGAGCGTATCCGCCGTTCCGGCCTGGGTAACAAGATCGACATTCAACTGGTGGCACCAGGCCCGCTTCCCTTCAAGGATGAAAGCTTCGATGTGGTGTTCGGCAAGGATGCCTGGCTGCACATCCCGGACAAGGCGGCGCATTTTGCCGAAATTCGCCGTGTGCTGAAGCCGGGTGGCCGCATCGCTGCGGGCGACTGGATGAAAGCGCCCGGCGCCTACAGCCGCGACATGGATTATTTCTTCGAGATGGAAGGGCTCACCTATCATCTCGTGACGTTGGCGGAATATGGCGAACTGTTGCACAGTGCCGGCTTCATCGACATCAGGCTCGCCGATATCACCGACCGCTACCGCGTCGAGGCCCATGAGGAACTGGCCCGCATGCAGGGCGAATTGGCCCCGATGATGCTGGCCGAAATGGGCGCGGCGGATAACGCGCATTTTGTCGAGGATTGGCGCTCTCTCACCGTGGTGCTGGACAAGGGCGAATTGCGGCCGGCGCAAATCTGGGCGACCAGGCCGGCCATTTGAGTTTTTGGTGCGGCGCAGCATTTGCCGCCGACTCGGAATGATTCCATGCAATCAGCGGATTGGCGAACAGCGTGCCGACCGCCACCCGGGTCGGTTAGTTGCAACAGCATGCCGATTCCTTTATGTTCCGGCCACTTTTAATGATTGCCGCAGGTGACTTTGAGCGCCTCCCCAGGCGTTCGATCGACCCCAAGCGGCGACACGCCAACTCAATTCTGAATAGGGGATACAAGAATGGATTCGTGGCTTTGGGGAGTAATCGCCTGCGGCGTCTTCGCGCTGCTCTACGGCATCTGGGCGACCAGATCCGTCCTGGCGGAGAGTGCCGGCAATGCGCGCATGCAGGAAATCGCGGCGGCGATTCAAGAGGGTGCCAACGCCTATCTGAACAAGCAATATACCGCGATCGCCATCGTCGGCGTCGTCGTGACGGTCGTCCTTGCCATCTTCATGTCGAGCTATTTGTCGGCCGTGGGCTTCGTCATCGGCGCGGTGCTTTCCGGCATCACCGGCTATATCGGCATGAACGTCTCGGTCCGCGCCAATGTGCGCACGGCTGAGGCAGCCCGCCGTGGCATGGGTCCGGCGCTTGCCGTCGCAGCCAAGTCGGGCGGCATCACCGGCATGCTGGTGGTCGGTCTCGGCTTGCTCGGTGTCGCCGGCTATTACGGCATCCTCAAGAATATGGGTATCGAAGAGCGTCCCTTGCTCGAAGCTCTTGTCGGCCTCTCCTTCGGTGCCTCGCTGATTTCGATCTTCGCGCGCTTGGGCGGCGGTATCTTCACGAAGGGCGCCGATGTCGGCGCAGACCTCGTCGGCAAGATCGAAGCCGGTATTCCGGAAGATGATCCCCGCAACCCCGCCGTCATCGCCGACAATGTCGGCGACAATGTCGGCGATTGCGCCGGCATGGCCGCTGATCTTTTTGAGACCTTCGCGGTGACCGTGGTTGCCACCATGCTGCTGGCCTCGATCTTCTTCACCGGCCCGATGAAGGAAACCCTGGTGCTGCTGCCGCTGCTCATCTGCGGTGCCAGCGTCATCGGTTCGGTCATCGGCATGTTCGCCATCAAACTGGGCGCCAGCCAGAACATCATGGGCGCGCTCTATAAAGGCCTCATCACCGCCAGCATCATTTCGATCGTCATCATTGCCGGACTGATCTCGTATCTGTTCGGCTTCGGTGCCATCGAAGGGGCGACGCTGACCGGCGGCGACATCTTCTGGTGCGCTGTCATCGGCCTTGCGGTCACGGGTCTCCTGGTCTGGATCACCGAATACTACACCTCGACGGCCTACCGTCCGGTGCGGTCGGTGGCGCAGGCCTCGACCACGGGCCATGCCACCAACATCATCCAGGGCCTTGCGGTTTCCATGGAGGCCTGTGCGCTTCCGGTGCTGGTGATCTCGGCGGCCATCGTCGCGGCCTTCAGCTTCGGCGGTCTCTACGGCATCGCCATCTCCGCCACCACCATGTTGTCGCTGGCCGGCATCGTCGTAGCGCTCGATGCCTACGGCCCGGTCACTGACAACGCTGGCGGTATCGCGGAAATGTCCGAGCTGCCGCCGGAAGTGCGCAAGGTGACGGACGCGTTGGATGCGGTCGGCAACACCACCAAGGCTGTCACCAAGGGCTATGCCATCGGGTCGGCAGCGCTTGCGGCCCTGGTGCTGTTCGCGGCCTATACCGAGGATCTGAAGCACTACTTCCCGCAGCTCATCGACCAGATCAAGTTTGAGCTCAATAACCCCTATGTCGTCATCGGCCTGTTCATTGGCGGCGCCTTGCCGTTCATGTTCGCTTCCATGGGCATGATGGCGGTGGGTCGTGCGGCGGCCTCGGTCGTCGTCGAAGTGCGCCGTCAGTTCAAGGAAATCCCGGGCATCATGGAAGGCACAGCCAAGCCGGAATATGGCAAGGCGGTCGCCATGCTGACCACCGCGGCGATCAAGGAGATGATCATCCCCTCGCTGCTGCCGGTGGCGGCACCGATCGTGCTCTACTTCGTGGTGACGCTGGTTTCCTCGCAGGCTGAAGGCTTCATCGCCCTCGGCGCCATGCTGCTGGGCACGATCGTCACGGGCCTCTTCGTCGCCATCCAGATGACCTCTGGCGGTGGTGCCTGGGACAATGCCAAGAAGTACATTGAAGACGGCCATCACGGCGGCAAGGGCTCCGACGCCCACAAGGCCGCAGTGACCGGTGACACGGTCGGCGATCCCTACAAGGACACCGCCGGTCCCGCCGTCAACCCGATGATCAAGATCACCAACATCGTGGCCTTGCTCCTGCTGGCAGCACTCGCCGGCTAAGCAGAGCGATCATCGTTGAAACGGAAACCCCGGCCGAGGAATTGGCCGGGGTTTTTGTTTGGCCTGAAGAGGAGGTCTCGGGGTGCGGTCGCCGGCAACGCCTGATCCGATGAACGGCGCGGGAGCCCAAGTGACCTCTCAGAAGTTGAAGACAATGCCGACAGCAACGACGCCCTGTGTCGCACTCCCTGCATCGTCGACGATCGGGCTATCGGCAGCATCGCCCACCAGTTGCGTGATTTTCGCATTTCCTGTGATGGCCCAATGCTCCGTCATCATATACGTCGCATTGACGGAGAGGCCGAGATCCTTGATGCCACCGTCGGCATCATAGGTTGGCAAGCCGCTTCGCAGAGCGTTGTCGGCATCGATGCCAAAATAGGTTTCGTTGTACCTGTCGCTGGCATAGGTAGCGGAGGCATTGAAGCCGAGCCGCAGGCTGTCCCAAGGCGAAAAACTATAGGATGGTCCGAACGTGATGACCGTTCCGTCACGATCGCTGCCAATGCCACCCAGAACTTCAACATCGAAGCCTAGCTGGTCGCTCTCATCCAGCACCGCATTGGTATAGATCTTGGCAAATCCGCCCACAGCAAAGGTGCCGTCAACGTCTCGCAAGGCGTCGACGTCATCATTCTTCACATCGTCGCGGCCGAAGCGATAGGCAAGAGACGGACCAAGCTCGAGGCCAAAGGGAAACACACCTGCCGGCATCACGTTGGCGCGGAGCTTGGATCCACGCGCCTCGACATAATATTCGTCGTAGGCCAGCTTGCCGGCGGCGAAGGGTGCAGCCTGGTAGTCTTCGGAGCCTTCATAATCCGGCACCATAGCGCCGCCCAGGGTGAGGTAGCCGCTGAAGCCCTTTGTGTCCTCAGCCTGCGCTGGCGAAATCGCAAGAAACGCGACGAGTCCTGCAAGCAATGTCGCGCCAGCCCGCAGTGCAGATGGAGTTGATGTCACTTTTCTCTCCTTGAATGGTGGCGCCTCTCGGCTTGGCCTTTGATGGCGCCACCTTATCTTTCAAAATATTAGAACGCAACCGTATCGTTCTATTTATTTTCACCGCCCCCGAAATCCTGTGCTAAACACGAGTCATGACGCCGAGAAAGACACCGCCTCTTAAAGAATCCGGTCGCGAATCCAGCCGCGCGAAGCGTCCCTATGGCGGCCGACCGTCGCTGGAGGAGGCTGAACAGCTGCACGGCCGCATTCTCGATGCCGCCGCCGAACTGTTCACAAAAAACGGTTATGGCGAGACCAGCATCGAAGCCATCGCCACCCATGCCGGTATCGGAAAACTGACGCTCTACCGCCGCTTTGCGGACAAGGACGCGTTGTTTCAGGCTGTGGTGATTCGCATGGCCGACCAAGCCCGCGCGGCCCTGGCGAAGGTCGGCGAGAGTGAGGGGAGTCTGTCCGATGTCCTCACGGCCACCGGAAGGCAGCTGCTGGGCATCGTTCTGTCGCCGCAGTCGATCGCCTTTCACCGCATTCTGTTCGCTGAAGCGGCGCGGTTGTCTGAGCTCCGCGCACGCGTCTCCCAATACGGCGCGTCCGAGAATGAGGATTCAATCCGCCTCCTCTTTCGCCGCCTGGCGGACCGCGGCATGGTGCAGAGCGAGGACGTCGCCTTTCTCGACCAGCAATTCGTTCAGGCGATCATAGGCAGGCCGCTCAGGAATGCCCTGCTCGGGGCGCCGTCGATGAGCGCGCGCGCGCAGGATGAGCATGTCTGCAAAGCTGTGGCGCTGTTTCTGCACGGCATGGCCATATCGTCACCACGCTCAAAATAATCGCGGCTCACCGGCCCAGTCTTCAAAGCCTCAGGCTTTGGTGGTACCCGTGAAAAAGCCCTGCAACTCGGCAAAGCCCATGGCCTTCTCGGAAAAGCGGAAGGTACCTAGCGCGCGCATTTCCCGGGTGGCGTCTACAAAGGCACCATAGGCAAGCCGCGCCAGTGCCGACCCCACACTGATGCGTTTGACGCCGGCCTCTGCCAGTTCCGCCACGCCGAACGTCGTCCCGGGCAGGCCCATCACGATATTGACCGGCTTCGCCAACGACCTGCACACGGTTCGGATCGTCTCAAGGTCATGGAGACCTGGCGCATAGAGCACATCGGCGCCTGCTTTTTCATAGGCCTGCAATCGCCGCACCGTGTCATCGAGGTCGGGCCGGCCCCAGAGGAAATTCTCGCAGCGCGCCGTCAGGACAAAATCGTGCGACAAGGTGTTGCGCGCTTGTGCCGCTGCCTCGATCCGTTCGACCGCCAGTGCAAAATCATAGATTGGGTCATCCGGCCGCCCCGTGTGGTCTTCCAGCGAGCAGCCGGCAAGACCGATGCCTGCGGCAGTGCGGATGGTTTCAGCAGCACTTTCCGGACTGTCACCGAATCCCTTTTCGAGATCGGCTGACACAGGCAGGGGCGTTGCCGCGACAATATCCCGGCAATGTTTCAAAGTGTCTTCACGTGCAACCTGTCCCTCGGCAACGCCCAGCGAGAAGGCCATGCCGGCACTGGTTGTGGCGAGTGCCTGAAAGCCCATCGCGGCAAGGATCCGCGCCGTCCCAATATCCCAGGGGTTGGGGATGATGAATGTGTCCGGCTGCTCATGCAGCCGGCGAAAGGCCATGCCCTTATTTTCCATCCGCCCTATCCTTCCGCCGAACTCAAGACTTGCCTGCGGCAGAATAGCGAAGCTGGAACAAATAAGGAACTTGTTTCGAGGCCCCTGCGATTTTCGGAGATAGCGGTTTTGTGGCTTAGACGCCGCCAGGTGCGCCGGTCGTTCCAGTGGGGCCCTTTTTGTCGCCTTCCGGATTGAAGCGGCCGAGGTTGCCGAGCAGCTGCTGGATGATGGTCAGCTCATTGCCATGGGTCGGCGTGGTCCGGTCGACCATCGCCACGAGGCGGCCATCAGTCTGGTCATAAACCTTGAGGTCCTGGACGATGCCGCCATTGTCGAAGGTGATGGCAAGGACCCCCTGGTCGATCGTGTCGGGGTCGAAGAACGCCGTCTGGCTGGTGCGTTTGGAGACGTAATACCAGATCTCCTCGCCGAAATTGCCGGTGGTGGAGGGGGAACCCAGTAATTGTTCAACCCGGTTCTTGTCATCCTGGCCGGGTTGGATCTGCACCACCTGGTCTTCGTCGGGGACGTTGCCATGCTGGACGATCTTGTTCTGGCAGCCGCCGAGCAGGACGCCTAAACCGAGGGCGCCCACCATCAGGGCCGCGCGCAGGGTGGTGGTGGGGCGGAAAAGCTGGGCGACCATGGACGTCATTCCGGGAACTGCCAAATATGTTGCGCCCGCTTCGGCCCGAAAGTACGGTCCTGCCAAATCAGCTGGCGCGCGGTGGCAAATTCGCACCGGTCGTAGCGGACGTCAAGGAAATGGCACGGATGGTAGGGGCGGCTTGGCCGCGCGTCTCCGCGCCCCAGATCAGGAAGCAGGTTTCAGGGTGGCACAATCGGCATTAGGCAGCCTCATTTCCCGCATGCTGCAGGGACCTGGCGAGGTCAACCAGGTTGCCGCCAAGCTGTTCAACCGGCTGGTGGCCCAGGCCCGCGACCGGGTCTTTTATGAGCGGCTGGGTGTCCCCGACACGGTCGACGGGCGTTTCGACATGGTGGCGCTACACACATTCCTCATTTTCCAGCGATTGCGCGGGCAGGGTGACCGGTCGGCGATCCTGGCCCAGTCCCTCTATGACACGCTCATTAAGGATATGGAGGCGTCGCTCCGGCAACTGGGTGCCGGCGATGTCGGTGTCGGCAAGAGGATCCGGGTCATGACCGAGGCCCTGCAGGGCCGGATTAACGCCTATGAAGCGGCCCTGGCCGGCAGCCAGCTCGACATCGAGGGGGCGTTGCGCCGGAACCTTTACGGCACCACCGACCCCGATAAGGATGCGGTCCGGGTGGTCGCCAATTATCTCCGCCGCGCTAAGGAATTGGCCGACACGCAGCCGGTTGATCGTATCATGCGTGGCATTTTCGACTTCCCCGCTTCGCCCTCGGGTGGTCAGTCCGACCCACAATCCGGTTATGGGGTTGAGTAAGCATGTCACGTCAAGATTCTGATATTTCAGTATTCTCACGGGAAATCGAGGCAACGTCGGTGAGCGCCCGCCAGACCGAGCGCCAGCTTGAGGCAAATGAGGCCGAGCGTGCTGCCCTGGCCGAGGTTCTCGATCTCCAGGCCATTCACCGGCTGGTCGCCAAGGTCGGCCTGCGGCGTCTCAGTTCCGGTCTGGTGGAGGTGAAGGGAAGTTTTGAGAGCGAGGTCGTGCAGACCTGTGTCGTGACCCTGGAGCCGGTCCCGGCCAAGGTCGCAGAGAGCTTCCGCCTGACCTTTGGTGATGCTCAGCCGGAGCCGGATCTCACGGAAATCGACATCGATTTCGATGATTCCGACCCGCCGGAGCCGATTCTCGACGGCAAGATCGATTTAGGCGTTATTATCGCCGAACAGCTCTCCCTCGGCCTCGATCCCTATCCGCGCAAGGAAGGGGCCGCATTGCCGCAGGAATTTGAGCCCAAGGAAAGTGATGTGGTGGTCGATCTGGAACTGGCCGGCCGCCGTAAGCCCTTCCTCGGGCTTGATAAGTTGAAGAAGTAGGGCTTGACCGGCAGAACCAAGGCGGCTTTGGCTGATTTGGTAATGGACTTGCCATCCCCCAGGATTTTCGATATCTACCCGCCCATTGGCGGCTTTCGTGCCGCCGCTATTTTTTTGTGAAGAGAGTGGATCATGGCAGTCCCCAAGAAGAAAACCAGCAAGTCGCGCCGTGACATGCGCCGCAGCCACCATGCGCTGACGGTTACGACTTCGGCCGAATGCCCGAATTGCGGCGAGCTGAAGCGCCCGCATCATGTGTGCGGTTCCTGTGGTCATTATGATGGCCGCGAGGTCGTCGCCCAGGGTACCGAGGCAGACGCAGCGTAACTCCGAACCCGCTGCTATGATGGCCGGGAAGGAGTGACGGGGTGGGCACCAGCCTGGCTATATCTCTAGATGCGATGGGTGGCGACAACGCTCCTGATATGGTGATCAGGGGCGCTGATATTGCGCGCCAGCGTTTCCCCAATGTGCACTTCCTGATGTTCGGCGATGAAGCGCGGCTGAAGCCGATGCTCGACGCGCTCCCCGAACTCGCCAAGGTCTGCACCATCCGACATACCGATTCCGTCGTCTCGATGGATGACAAGCCGAGCCAGGCGCTGCGCGCCGGCCGCAACAGCTCCATGCGCCTTGCTATCGATGCCGTGCAGCACGGCGAAGCCGGCGCCATGGTGTCGGCCGGCAATACCGGCGCGCTGATGGCGATGGCGAAGTTCGTCTTGAAGACCATGCCCGGCATCGACCGGCCGGCAATCGCCTCGTTCTTCCCGACCATGCGGTCCGAGAGCGTGATGCTCGATCTCGGCGCCAATGTGCAATGCGATGCCAACAACCTCGTCCAGTTCGCCGTCATGGGGAACGTGTTCGCCAGGCTGGTACTGGGCGTTCAGGAGCCCAGCATGGGCATTCTCAATGTCGGCGCCGAGGAATTGAAGGGTCATGATGCGGTCAAGGTCGCTGCCGCCATTCTGCGCGACGTGCCGCTGCCCGGCAAATTCGTGGGCTTCGTCGAAGGCGACGATATCGCCAAGGGCACGGTCGACGTGGTGGTGACCGACGGCTTCACCGGCAACATCGCCCTGAAGACCATCGAAGGCACTGTGAAACTTTATGGTCACTGGCTGAAACAGACCTTTTCAGCCTCCATCTGGTCGAAAATCGCCTATATATTTGCCAGACCTGCCCTCAATGGCCTCCGCGCCCAGGTCGACCCGCGCCGCTATAACGGGGCCATTTTGATGGGTCTCAACGGCATTTGTGTCAAAAGTCACGGCGGCACCGATTCCTATGGTTTTGCCAACGCCATCGGAGTTGCGGTAAATATGGTACAGAATGACGCCATGGAGCGCATGAAGCAGGACTTCGCCCAGCTGATGGCCGTGCCAGGGGCGGAAGCTGTCGCAGCGGCGCTCTAGCTGAACGTCCATTCAATTTCTGAACGACCTTTCAAAGATTTGAGCCCCGATGGCCCGCAGATCGCTCCTCCTCTCCGCCGGCAGCTATCTCCCCAAAGAGATTTTGACCAACGCGGATCTCGCCAAGCGCGTCGATACGACCGATGAGTGGATTTCGCAGCGCACCGGCATCCGCCAACGGCACATTGCCGCCCCCGGGGAGCTGACCTCGGACCTCGCGGTCCATGCAGCCGAGCAGGCGCTCCATCATGCCGGCCTCCGGGGTGCCGATATCGACATGCTGCTGGTGGCGACCACCACCCCGGACCATACCTTTCCGGCGACCGCCACCAAGGTGCAGCAGCGCCTCGGCATGCGCGGTGGCTTTGCCATGGATATCCAGGCCGTCTGCTCGGGCTTCGTGTTTGCGCTCGCGACCGCCGACAATTTCATCCGCACCGGTCAGGCACACCGCGCGCTGGTGATCGGTGCGGAGACCTTCTCGCGTATTCTCGACTGGAACGACCGCAACACCTGCGTGCTGTTCGGCGACGGTGCTGGCGCCGTGGTCCTGGAAGCGGGCGAGGGCGAGGGCACGTCGAAGGACCGCGGCATCCTCTGCACCCATCTATTCTCGGACGGTGCCTATTACGACAAGCTCTATGTCGATGGCGGGCCGTCGACGACTCAGACGGCCGGTGTCGTGCATATGGAAGGCAAGGAAGTCTTCCGTCATGCGGTGGTCAATCTCGCGGCCGCGGTCGATGCCGCGATCGCCTCCGCCGGCATCAAGGCCGATGATGTCGACTGGCTGGTGCCACACCAGGCGAATCGCCGCATCATCGACAGCATGGGCAATAAGCTGAAGCTGGCCCCGGAAAAAGTGGTGGTCACGATCGACCGCCACGCCAACACATCGGCCGCCTCCATCCCGCTCGCACTCGCGGAAGCGGTCAATGACGGGCGCATCCAGCGCGGTCAATTGGTGCTCATGGAAGCTATGGGTGGTGGCTTCACCTGGGGTTCGGCCCTGATTCGCTACTGAATCTTCCGTGACATTGCTGAACCAATCCCTACACATATGACTACAGATCAATGTCGCTCTCTAATTGACTGATTTCAGAGTAAACGATACGCTCATTCATCAAAGGGCCGATAAGAAAGGCAGGGGGAGATGAAGGGCAATACCATCACGCGCGCGCATCTGGCCGAAGCCGTCTATCAAGAGGTGGGTCTGTCGCGCAATGAATCAGCCGAGCTGGTGGATACCGTGCTCGACGAAGTTTCCCATGCGTTGGTCCGCGGCGAGAGCGTCAAGATCTCATCCTTCGGCAGCTTCCTCGTGCGCCTCAAGGGCGAACGTGTCGGCCGCAATCCGAAGACCGGCGAAGAGGTGCCGATCAAGCCGCGCCGGGTGCTGGTGTTCCGCGCCTCGCATGTGCTGAAGGACCGGGTCAACAAGGGCGCTGAAAAACAACCATGAGCTCCTCGGCAGAACGCATTCCCGCCGCCGCCCGACTCATGGGTGGAGAGCAGGCGGGGTCGAAAACGGAATCGGCCGCTGCGAAGCGCCACTCCGCCGCCCGTCGTGTCGAAAAGGCTGCTGGTGCTTTCCGCACCATCAGCGAAGTGGCCGACGATCTCGAAGTGCCGCAGCATGTGCTCCGGTTCTGGGAAACCAAATTCCCCCAGATCAAGCCGATGAAGCGGGGCGGTGGCCGCCGCTATTACCGGCCGGAAGATGTCGATCTGCTGCGTGCCATCCGTGGCCTGCTCTATGACCAGGGCTATACCATCAAGGGTGTCCAGAAGCTGATCCGCGAGGGGGCCCTGCGCCTGGGTGCCGAGCTTTCGGACGCCGAGGCCCTGGGCCTTGCCGCCGAGGCGGCCGGAAACGGCCACGGCGGGACGGAACTCGCCGATGGTGCCGACGACCCGACCCTGGCCGCCAAGATCGGCCAGGCCCAGGCCATGCTGGACCTGCCTTTGTTCAAGGCAGCCTCCCTCGACGAGCGCCAGGTCCGGGAAGTGAAGGCCATCACCAGCGAACTCGAGGAACTGCGCGACCGCCTCAGGAAAGTCCTGGGCTGAGCAAGGTCCCGGGGTAAGCCGCTCCCCACGTTAACTAAGTTGGAATTCCCAGCCCTGGCTGGCTTCTTTACGTTGCGCGGGCCCCAAGGCCCCGCTATATAAAGCGCGCCGTCGGCACCCCCTAAGGATTGGAGTTTTCCAGCCCTTTCGCCGGTCGGTCCGGGCCCCGTCTCACGGGTACCCCGAAAGAGTGTCGGAGCGTGGCGCAGCCTGGTAGCGCACTAGACTGGGGGTCTAGGGGTCGCAGGTTCAAATCCTGTCGCTCCGACCATTTTCTCTTCCGACCAGTCCCCTCCAGATCATGTCTTCGATGACAAGCTGTGCCCCGGTCTGCCGGTCGCCTGGTGACTTGGTGGCCGCACCCACTCGCATACGGGGCAGGAGTGTCATATTCTGCGCCGGAGGTTGCATGGACCAACCATGGGGGCGCACGGCATATGTCGGGCCAGGCGAAAATCTGCAAGGGATGTTGGCAACAGATGCATGTGCCGGTGCCGTTGCACGGCGTGCTCTCGATACCGTTTCGCCTGTTCGGCATTCGTCCGAGCCGGATGAATCCCAATACCTGCACGATCTGCGAACTGATGTTCACCAAGGTGATGCGGACACGCAAGATCAGCATCGACGCAACGATCCTGTTTGCCGATCTCAGGAACTATACCGGCCTGTCGCAGTCGCAATCGCCTGATGCCATGTCGGAGCTCCTCGATGCATTCTACGACGAATGCGCCGGCGCCATCTGGGAGCATGACGGGCTTCTCAACAAGACGATTGGCGATGCCGTCATGGCTGTCTTCAATTTTCCGATCAGGCGCGAGGATCACACGGCACAGGCCGTCCAGGTCGCGCGCGCCATCCAGGAGCGCTGGCGTGTCCGGCGCGAAAAGCTTGTTGAAGAATTCGGCCTTGCCGCTGGCGAGCTCAGCATCGGTATCGGCATTCATTGCGGCGAGCTCAGCTTTGGCGAGTTCGGCCGGTCACATCGCGACCTCACGGCCATCGGCACGGTCGTCAACACGGCGGCGCGGGCACAATCGGCCGCCGCAGCCGGCGAGATCCTGCTGACGCAAGCCGTCTATGACCGGTTCTCGCCAGCATTGGCGGTGAGCGGCGCTCGAGACTACGACCTCAAGGGCTTTGAGGCGCCGGTCAAGCTCTATGCGGCTTGAGGGTAGTGCGCATGGGTTGTATGAGCGGAAACCTCAGGAAATCGGGATCGAGTTCGATTTGAAGGGGCGTCGAGAAATCTCACTCTGACCCCGATTTGCCCTGCGAGGCCGCTAAAATCGAGTCCCTTCTGGGTCGGCACCGAATAAAGTGAACTCCGCTCTCGACATCCTCTGTTGCGCCAAGCTGCACTGCGGTCGTTATGTGAATGAAGCCGGCCTCGTCGTCGTAGTGAATGGCGGTCGGTTTCTGATCAAACGTCGCGGCATCACTGGTGCCTTTGAACGTCCCGAACCATGCATCGGTGTTGCATAGGGGGAAATTGAATCGAGTTTTGTGGCAGGGTGACAACACATGTTGGATCACTATATCCAAGTCGAGAATTTTGGCGGTTTAGAGTCGATCCTAGGGAAACAGGGCCGAGGTGGCCCGATCATTCCTCTCGAAGAGTTTGAGGGTGCCAAAATCCTATTCCTAGATGACGCGAACCTCATTGAAGGGGTGCTCGCGCGAAGAACGGAATCCTGTGGACTCCCAAGCGACGTTAGCTTTGCAATCATCGAATGTCCCGAAAAAGTAGCCTTTGTCACAGGAGGATTCTGCATATGCATTTCGACTGGCTTATTAGACTCGATAAAGTTGCTGTGCGAGAAACTTTCAACAACGCCGTCGTTCCGTCAGCTGTTCGATATTCAGCTGCGTAATCCGGATAAAACTGTTGCGCCGCTTTCCGTCGATGAGATCGACATTGAACGTATTCTAAACGCCAGCATGCGGGCGGTGTATATGCAATCGTCCTGCTACAATTCAGCCATCGCATTCTTAATAAATCATGAGACCGCTCATATCTTGGGTGGCCATCTGTCATTGTTGTCTATTGGTCAAGGGGGCGACGCCGCTCTTGCTGAATTCAATGCGCCAACAGACGTTCCGCCTAAGAACATTCTATTGCGTCGATGCTTAGAGTGGGATGCAGATCAGGCGAGTGTTGGAAAAGTGATGTCGGACAACCTACGCGCGGTTTCGCATTTGCTGGATTGGGACCGCATCCTTGTTACGTATTTTTCGACGTCTGTAGTTTGGCAACTAATTGATCAAGAAGCCCCCGGCCCTCGATGGGAGCGTATGTATCCGCCTCCGGCGCTTCGATGCTTCTCAGTACAAGCCGTCATCGATCGCTATTTGGAACAGTGGGGTGAACGATTGGAGCCACCGCTCAGAGAACGCGCCCAGTTGTTATCACAGCGCTACCGTCACGAAATGAAGAGCTTCTACAGCCTAACCTTGAGAGCGCAGATCGAGGCCGGCGCAACGTTGGATGTCCAGGACACAATAGATTCGTTCGGAGAGGTGGGCCAAGAAGCTCTGCGAGTTCTCGAACGGAAATGGGACGAAATCTTGCCGAGACTTGATGAACTGCGGATCGGGCCAAGACGATTCGTTCCGTGAAGTGACCTGAAGTTGAAGCGCCGTCTCCCTCTAACGTTAGAGCCAACCGAGGTCTGTACGACATAGACGCGCAGCGGAGATTTCTGGGTAGTTCACAAGACCTTTTCGGATAGTTTGAACAGGAGCGAGAAGATGAGGTTCAACGATGGCGACGAACATTATGACCATCACATCGGCATGATCAGGTTTTATGGGCGCGAGGATAGCGGCAACCACGTCGAGTTTGTCATCACGCGTGAGGCTCTCGAAGATTTGGCACGCGTCGAATCGGCAGATGAGAGCGAACAATTGACTATCCTTCACAAGCATCGTGACCTGATCCGAAGGATTGCCAGAGATGTGTATGAGCGAGCACGGCTGATTGATGGTCGTTTTGCCGTATTGCTCGCGGACATCGAGCGGTTTCGTTAGGATCTTCGTGACATCTCCTGGCCCCGCAGATCCTGCGCGCGATCGTCGAACTGCGATGCGAGCCTTCGGAGGCCAGTGAGACGATTCACTGACAACCATAGTGCCACTGTTGGCGCCGTTTGTCGGCGCTGAAAAGCCACTGGAGAATTAGCAATGGCATGGCAGGAAATGAAGCGGAAAATTCCGGATTGGGTTCCACACAGTGATCCAGATGCGATGATGGATGAATTCTCGAATCGTATCGGAACTGAGTTCTTGGTTGCCGACGATTCAGATGATGAGGGCACGCCCGTTTACCACTACACCTCGCTATCCACTGCCAAGCTCATTCTTGAGTCAAATAAGCTGCGCCTGACCGAGCGAACGCATTTGAATGATCCGACGGAAGTTCAATATGGAATAAATCTGGGTCGACAATTGCTGGACAGGGCGTGCCGGAAACATTCCTTCTTCATGCCCTTGGCAGACCGTATCAAGAGCGAGCTAGACACACTGTTTTCTTCTCAAATGTATCACGTAGCATGCTTTAGTCTTGACGGAGATAGTTTGCCTCAGTGGCGCTCATACGGTGACGATGGACGAGGTGTGGCACTTGGATTTGCCCGCCCGCTTCACATGAATGATCTTCACGTTGGCAATACGCGGTTCCGAGTTCGCTATGACCCTCGGGACTTAATGTTTCTCCACAAATATCTCATTCAATTTATTTTAACCCACTACAACACAATTTTGGGCATGGTTACGCCTGACGAGCGTGAGCGCCGGATCGAAAGAATAACTAGAAACGTTGTCGGAAGCCTATTATTCACTAGCCTTTACTTTAAGCATCGTGCCTATAAGTTTGAGCGAGAAATTCGCTTTATGACCATGGTCGATCGGGACATTGTCGCGTCGTCAGGCGATTACAAACATATGGTTCGAGGCAGCGAGATCGTTCACTTTGTCGAATACCCGCTGCAATGGCCGCCGGCAGGTCAATTCAATATTTGCGAGATTGTTGTCGGCCCACATGCCCCGCCTTCTCTCGTCGGGCAGTTGGAGGGCTTCGTCGCTAGTTTGAAGAAGCCTTTCATTAAAATAAGAAGATCCGTGGTTCCATATCGATCGACCGCATAATAAGCGCCTACTACAGAATGGATCGTGGTCGTCCGTCGAACGAGCAAGCTATATGCAACTTGAGACTAGCGGACCTAGGCTATCCTGCCGACTAGCGGCAAGCGATCTGGGTTGCTTGCAGGCAAAACCCCGTGCCGGGATCAGCCACTAGCCGGCGCGAATACCCGTCAGAAACTCGTCGACTTGCTGTTTCAGAATTGCACCGTTCCTGGCGAGCTCGCTGGCGGCTGCCAGGACTTGGGTGGAGCCGCTGCTTGTCTGCTGCGATGCCTGTGTCACGCCAGCGATGTTGCTCGATACTTCGGTGGCGCCGGTCGCTGCTTCCTGCACGTTCCTCGATATCTCTTGCGTGGCAGCTCCCTGCTCTTCGACTGCTGAGGCGATCGTCGTGGAGATCTCGCTGACCCGGTTTATGGTACCGGTAATGCCCTCGATGGCTTGCGCTGAGCTCTCTGTCGCGTCCTGGATGGAACGCACCTGGCCGGCGATTTCATCAGTCGCTTTGGCGGTTTGGGTGGCGAGGTTTTTTACTTCCGACGCCACGACGGCAAAGCCCTTGCCCGCTTCGCCAGCGCGCGCGGCTTCGATGGTGGCGTTGAGAGCCAGCAGGTTGGTCTGGCCGGCGATCTGGTTGATGAGCGTGACGACGGCACCAATCTTTTGAGCGGCTTCGGAGAGGCCTTTGACCTTTTCATTGGTCGCCCGCGCCTCGGTGACAGCGCCGCCGACGATCCGGGTCGATTCAGTTACCTGATTGCTGATTTCACGAATGGATGACGAAAGCTCCTCCGTTGCTGCTGCAACTGTCTGCACATTTTGTGTCATCTGTTCGGACGCGGCAGCTACGACACTTGATTGGCGCGAAGCCTCTTCGGCCGTTGTGGACAGACCTTGGGCGGTCACCTGGAGCTCCTCGGCCGCCGAACTCACGGCCGTGACCACGCCACCGACCGTCGTCTCAAAACGGTCCGCCAGCGTCAGCATCGACTTCCGACGTTCTTCCTCGATGCGTTTCTTGGCCGCTTCCTGCTCGGCCCGAAGCCGCGCTGTTTCAATCATGTTGTCCTTGAAGATCTGCACCGCATTGGCCATGGCGCCGATCTCATCCTTCTGGCCACGGGCAGGAATCTCGATGGTCATATCTCCGTTCGCGAGTACGCCCATCGCCAGGGTCATTGAGCCAACCGGCCTGGTGATGCTGCGGGTGACGATCCAGCCGGCCAGCAGGCCGACAACGATGGCGACAGCGGCCACGATGAGACCACTGGTCAGGCTCTGCGACATCTCAGCGGAGGCACGGGGCCCCAACTCGTCCTGTTGAGACTTATTCTCGGTCACAATCTCCTGGCTAATGGCAGCCACTTTCGGCCCAACGACATTCAATGTGTTGTCGACAGCATCATTGCGCGACATCGTCGCTTTCACGACACCGTCGAACGTCGAAGCATAGTCCTTGCCAAGCGCTATTGCGTCTTCAACCAGCTGCCGGTTGACTGCGTTGCTCTGCGTATCAAGGATGATTTGCAGCTTTGCCTTCCAGTTGACCAATTCCTTTTGCACACGATCAACATGCGCGGCATCATTGTCCACGAGGTATTTCGTAACGTAAAGGCGCGCCAGCAACAGGCTCCGCAATCCCTCACTGGTCTCATAGACCAGTTCGGTATCCCCAGCTGCATGGCCGGCTTCAAGCACTTTGGTCAACGTTTGCTCAATCTTCGGTCCGATGTTGTTAAGCTTGGCGGTGTTGTCCACCATGTCCTTGCTTGAGCTGATGACGGTCTTGAAACCTCCGTCATATTGCCCGGCCAATGCCACGATATCGTTGATCTTCGCCTGTTCTTCTGTGGAGTCGTTGAACAGCTGTTTTGATTTGTCGATCTCGCCATTCATCTCGCTGAGTGCCTGCTGTGCCGCCGAGACGGATTTGTCCGCCCCCTTCAGCAGGAAGTCTTTTACGTTCAGCCGTGCCGTCAGCAGATCGGATTTGATCGCCGAGGCGATCACAGTCTGTCGCGCCAACATCCGATACGCGGTGAATTTCTCATTGCCGCCGCTTAGGCCGACATAGGCAAATCCCGCCAGCAACAACAGCATCGCGAGAATGACGCCAATCCCCAGGGCCAGCCGAGTTCCAATGCGCAGGTTGTTCCAGACGGACATGATTTTCTCTCGCGTTGCGGTGAACCGATCGGCCGGCCAG
Organism: Dongia sp. P2_B8; assembly: GCF_056404715.1. NCBI lineage: Bacteria > Pseudomonadati > Pseudomonadota > Alphaproteobacteria > Rhodospirillales > Dongiaceae > Dongia > Dongia sp. P2_B8. Next base: position 29,954 of record NZ_JBFUDM010000009.1, read on the forward strand.
TCGTGGATTTCACTCTGGTCGAATGAAACTGGCTAAATGCTGCGACGGGATCGTAAACTTTGACTTAACGCAGCGGGCTGTCGACGGCGCCGAAACTCTTCTAAAAGTATTATTGCTCATCGAGTGTGGGTGGCGGGGAATTTACCGGACCGCAGCCACTCGTAAGCCAAAAGTGCGTTCGATGGTGCGCAGCGGCATATACCAATGGCCGAAATGCGCTGCAGCACAAAGATTCATCGGCAATATATCATTTTTTTCGAGCACCGGTGATGCGCTGGCCAATTCGGTTTAAGTGCCCGCCACCGGTTTCATCTTTCCTGCTGTCTCCGATCCTGCTCCGCGCGCCAGTTGAGGAATTCCATGTCCATCAGCAGGACGTTGCGCAGCAGTTCGGCGAAACAGTTGGCAGCGATTTTCCCAAGTGCGCTCGCACCCGATTGCACGCCGTCCATCATCTCCTCCAGCGCCATGATCGTATCGGCGTGATGGATCGTATGGGCATGCAGGCGCGGATAGGCTTCCATGTCGAGATAGTCTTCTTCACTACGGAAATGACGGACCAAGCCATCCTTGAACGCGGTCAGTTGGGCCAGCAGTTCGGAAACGTCCCCGCCCAGTTCGGCGGCATGTATCCGGTTGATCACGGCCACAAGATCCCGATGCTCGGAGTCCAGCCGGGCAACGCCAGTCAACATGGAAGCCGTCAGAGCATACATAGGTCGGTACACCTAAATGTGTAATGACGCCATGCTGCCACATCTATCGTTTGAGTCAACTACGCTGGCAGCGCACTGCCAAGATCGATGCTTATTGCTGGTCGAGCGGCTTTTCCATGAACACGCTCATCGGATCGTCCTGGTAGCTGCCGTAAGGACCGCAGCGTTGGTAGCCGGCAAGTTCATAAAAGGCGAGGGCCTCGGGCTGATAGGGACCGGTTTCGAGTTTGAGGAGGTGGCAGCCGGCTTTCTTCGCCTCATCTTCCAGCATGACCAGCAATTGCCTGGCGATGCCTTGGCCGCGGTTGCCGGGCCGCACATACATGCGCTTCAACTCACCATATGCCGGATGTAGGACGATGGCACCGCAGCCGATGGCGCGGGCGGTTGCGTCGCGGGCGATGGCGAAGAGGAGGCTTGCCGGCTCTTGTGAAACCAGATCGAGGGAATGCCGGCTTTCCGGCGGATAGAGCTTGTCCTGATAGGCATCCAGTTCGGCAATGAGCGCGATGGCGTCCGGCTGGCTGGGGGATTCGAGGGCGATGCGCATGATGGCTCCGTGGGGACCGGATTTCTTATCTCCGTTCCGGCGGCGTGTCGCAAGGGGCTCTGCACTGGCGAAAATTGCTGCGCGGAGAGGCCAGCCATGTCAGGCTGTGCCAGCATAGAGGAGGGTACGTCATGACCAGTGGTGACCATGTCTTCGCAGGATCGATCCCGGACCTCTATGACCGGCTGATGGTGCCGATGATCTTCGATCCTTACGCACAGGACCTGGCGGCGCGGGTGGCGAAGCTGGCGCCGCGCGATGTGCTGGAAACGGCGGCTGGTACGGGCGCGCTCACGCGAGCGATGGTATCGCTGTTGCCGGCCGAGACGCGGATTGTTGCAACCGATCTAAATCAACCCATGCTGGACCGGGCCAAGGCGCGCATGCCAAGCGATCGACAGATCGTCTGGCAGCAGGCAGATGCCTTGGCATTGCCATTCCCGGATCAGCGTTTCGATGTCGTTGCTTGCCAGTTCGGCATCATGTTTTTTCCCGACAAGGTGCAGGGATATGGCCAAGCGCTGCGCGTGTTGAAGCCGGGCGGCACGTTCCTGTTCAATGTCTGGGACCGCATTTCGGAAAACCTCTTCGTCAATGTATTGTCGGATGCGCTGGCAAGGATGTTTCCCAAAGATCCCCCCACCTTCATGGCGCGCACACCGCACGGCTTCCACGATGTGGACGTGATCGGCCGGGACCTGGCCGCGGCAGGTTTTGCGTCGGTCGCGGTGGAGACGGTGGACAAGATGGCGCGGGCCGCATCGGCGCGGGATGCCGCCATGGCCTATTGCCAGGGCTCGCCACTTAGAGGCGAGATTGAGGCGCGCGACGCCTCTGGCCTCGAAAGGGCCACGCAAATAGGTGCCGATGCCTTGACGCAGGCGTTCGGCAGCGGCGCCATCGAAGGCCGCATCCGCGCACATGTGATCACAGCTGTGCGCTAAGCGAATAGACATTGTCTCGGCCTCGCGTCGGCCTAAGATAGCTCATGGATTCTTTCTTCCGGCTCATTGAGGGAGAGATCGGGGACGCGCTGCGGTCCACGCGGATCAAGGCCCTGCATGCCTATTGGCACGAACTGGCACAAGGGAGCGTGCCACGGCGGTCGGACATCGATCCCACGCGCGTGAAGAACCTGCTGCCCTATCTTATCATTGCCGAGATGAGCGACGAGCCGATGCGGGTGCGCTACCGGCTGGTGGGCACGGAGGTGGTGCGCTTCACCGGGATGGAATTGACCGGCCGCTATCTCGATGACATCAAGATGGATGATTTCAGCCTGAGTGAATTGTTGCACGCCTACCGGTCCATTCGCGACAGCGGTCAGTGTGGCATCGGCGTTGCGAAGTTCACGATGGACGACACGCCATTGCTGACCACCGAGTATCTCCTGTGCCCGCTCCGCACGGACTCTGCGAAAATAGACAAGTGTATTGCTATCGAAGACTATTTCTTCAGCAATGGCGCGCATGTCGAGGACCTGACACCGGCCAAGCTGCGCGGGGCGGAGCGCGATCCGAGCTGAGACAGGTATCTGTCGCCCGCACTGGTGGGGGTACCTGTTGCGGGCAGCATGGGATCGTTCACAGATCCGTGAACGTGCATCGCGCATGTTGCTGCTCTTCCTCCCGCATGCGAGTTTTTCCATTCGCGGGGGCGATTCCATTCATCAAGGCTGTCGGACCTGCGTCCAATCTTGTCCCAGGAGATGTCCGATGAATCGAGCTGCCGCCAGATTCCCAACATTGAAGTTTGTCGTCCTTGCGGCCTTGCTGGCAGGCTGCGCCACCGGCATTGGTGGTGAGCGCGAAGAGGCGATGGAGACCATCGGTGGGGCGTTCAAGCCGATCGCCGCGATGGCTAAAGCCGGTACCTTCGACCAGGCCGAGGTGAGCGAGAAGGCTCAGCTCATCGCCGCACAGTTGCAGCATTTCCAGGGCCTGTTTCCGGACGGATCGGAAAAGGCTGACGGTGCCGCCAATGCCAATATCTGGACCGATCGGACGGGATTCGAATCGGCCCGGACCCGCGCCCATGATGCTGCGCTGCAACTGGCGGCGGTGAGCGATCCGGCGGCCTTTCCGGGGGCGGCCCATCAGCTGCAGGAGGCCTGTGGGGCCTGCCACAGCAAATACCGCGCGGAATACTAGATGCGCGTGGGCAAATGGTCTCACGACCCAGAATCTGGTGGCCGAAAGTCGGGTATTTCGATCAAAAGCGCGGGAAAAGCGAAGTCTGCACACTTTCGTGTATCTGTGGTCAAGATTAGCGGGTTCATTTCCCGGTGCAGAAATGCGATAAAGGGATCGGACACAGACAGTTGAGGCGAATGCAGTCCTTTAGGGGCTGGGCGGCTTGGCCTTCGCTAAAGCGAGAATGAGATGATTGACGCTCCTGAGCACGTGCAACCTTTTGTACCTAATGCTGATGGCGATGCCGGCAACGGCGACGCCATCAGCCTTTCTCTTGCCGATTTGCTGCCCGATAGCGGCGGCGCCATCGTCATCGAAGGCGACGGCATGGATCTCTCCATCCGCATCATGACGGACGAGCCGGTGGTTGATGCCGGCGTCATCGAATCGCTGGTGACGGCGACTGGTGAAGACGTGTCCGGCCATGCCTATTTCTCGTTCGGCAACGGCACCACGCTTTATGCCCCGCGCGAGATGGATCTGGCGATCGTCCACCATATCGACGTCTGACTGAACCCATCGCGGCCAATCCCGATTTATCAGTATCATTGAAGCGCAATCAGCGCTTGACGGCGCATGCGAACAGCTAGGTTCCTGGCCTAAGGGCAGGTGATGGAAGAGACTGCCGTCGCGCCAACCGTCTGCCCCGTCGATGTGCTCAGTAGCGGCCGCCTTTGTCACGGTCGATGGTGCAGGCGTCGTCACCCGGGCTCGCACATTTCTTCTTTTTCTTTTGTGGCTGCGGTTGCGGCAACGGCTGTGGCGCCGGCTGTTCCTCCGGCAGGATGATGGGCTGGGTATTGTCGATGCCGGTGGCCTTCTCAAGATTGAAGGGCACCTCCGGTCCCGGGACATCGGTCGCAGCCAGCAAAGCATCGACCCGTTCCTTCGGCCAGCGCGTGACTGGGCCGAGCCCGGCATCCGTAACGGTGACGCCGAGCGAACGCGTCAAGGACAGCGCACTGGCACCGGACACAACGTTCTGCCGGACCCCGACACTGCCATCCAACACAACGACATCGCTCTGCGCGGGCAGGCTGTAGATGCCCCATTGCGTACCGCGGACGGCTGTTGTCGCCTTTGGCGTGGTGATGACAAAGCGCGATTGCGGTATCGCCTTTTCGGCATGGGCGAGCAAGACGCCCAACCATAATTCAAGGCCGACTTTCCGCTCCGTGCCAGGGCCCTTGGAGACGACATCGTCGATGGAGAATTCCGATTGCGAGCCGATATTGATGGTGGAGCCGTCGAGCAATTGCACGCGAATGCGGCTGCTGGCATCGGTCTTGAGCTTGTCGCCAGGCTCGAGAGCATTGCCGAGCACAGCGTTGACCGATGTGCTGCCCCGGATCAGTTCGACATTTCCGCTGAGCTTGACAACCTGTGCGACCGGGTCAGCCCAGGCGAGCGTCGCAGAGAACGAGAGGGCCATAAGACCCCATGCCATACGCCGGACGAACATCTGCGCCCCCTCCAGCAAGGTTTCTTACGGTAAGACACACGATATGGCTGCGTCCAGACCTAACCGGAATACCTTGACGATTTAGGATGCAATGCCTGATCGAGGGCAGGCAACTCAGAAGCTGTCATTGTCACTATCTGTGTCGTGTTCATGAGATGGACTCTCATGGTCCGAACTATCCTGACCTTTGCTCTCATGGTCATGGTCACGGCAGCGGTCGTCATGGGGATCGATACATGGCTGCTTGCCGTATTTGCGGGTGCCCTTGGGTGTCAGGTCCGGTTCTGTGGGGGAAGGAGCCGGTGCCATGATCGGCGTCAGGGGAAGTGCCGGTGCCTTGCCGAGGTCGAAGCCCATCTCGGGCCCAGGGACCGTTGTGGCGGTGAGCAAGGCCGCCACCTGTGCCTCGGTCCAGCGCGTGATCTGTCCCAGTCCCTGGTCTGTCACAGTGACGCCCAGCGTACGGGTGAGGGAGATGGCGCTCTTGCCGGAGATCTCGTTCTTGCGGACGCCAACGCGACCCTCAAGGACCAGGATTTCGCTCTGCACAGCACTCGCCAAAATACCCCATTGCGTGCCGCGCACGGCCGAGATGGCCTTGGTCGTGCGGATTTCGAAGCGCGATTGTGGCGTGGCCGGTGCCGCATGGGCAAGAAGCGCACCCAGCCACAGGTCGAGGCCAATCTGGCGTTCGGTGCCCGGGCCAGCCGAGACGACATCGTCGATCAGCAATTCAGATTGCGAACCCAGATTGATCGTCGACCCGTCGATCAGCTGCAACCGCAACCGGCCGGTGGCATCGGTGGAAAGCTTGTCGCCGGCTTCCAGCGCCGACCCCAACACGAGCGGTGCGGTCGCATTGCCGCGCGTGATCGAGGCATTGCCGCTGAGTTTCACGATCTGAGCAACCGGATCTGCCGCAGCACAGCTTGCCGACATCAGCAGCGCCAGCACGCCCCAAGCGAGTTTGCGCAGGAACATGGTTTTCATTGTCCGCCTTAAGCTTTCCTGACCGTAGAGCAGACCATAGGGAGCCGTCCAGACGTGCGCCTGAGGCAAGTTTGCAACAGGGGCAAGTTTGCAACAGGCAGGCATGATCTGCGGCCGTCATGAGGTCGGTCGGTTGGCTAGAGGACCTGGTTCAGCGCCTGCTCACACCCAAATACGTGCGTGCTACGGTCTGGCCTTAGATATCCAGATTTTGGGCGAAGCGGGCGTTCTCCTGGATGAACTGGAAGCGCATTTCCGGCTTGCGGCCCATCAGGCGTTCGACCAGATCCGCCGTCTCGCGGGCTTCGCCGCGTTCTTCCTCGTTATAGCGGTGCGGAATGCGCACCTTGAGCAGCGAACGGTGGCGCGGATCCATGGTGGTTTCTTTGAGCTGCGCCGCTGGCATTTCGCCAAGTCCCTTGAAGCGGCTGATCTCGACCTTGCCGCGGCCGGAGAAGTCACCCTTCAGCAGGGCTTCCTTGTGCGCATCGTCGCGGGCATAGGCGACCTTGCCACCCTGCGCCAGGCGATAAAGCGGCGGCTGTGCCAGGAACAGATGGCCGTTCTCAATGAGCTGCGGCATTTCGCGATAGAAGAAGGTCATCAGCAGCGAGGCGATGTGCGCGCCGTCGACATCGGCGTCGGTCATGATCACGACCTTGTCGTAGCGCAGGCGCTCTTCGCTGTATTTGTCGCGGCTGCCACAGCCGAGGGCCTGGATAAGGTCGACCAGTTCCTGGTTGGCGGCGAGCTTGTCGCTGGTGGCCGACGCCACGTTGAGGATCTTGCCGCGCAAGGGCAGCACGGCCTGGGTCTCGCGATTGCGCGCCTGCTTTGCAGAACCGCCGGCGCTGTCACCTTCGACCAGGAAGATCTCGGTGCCGGCCATCGCGTCCTTGGTGCAATCGGTAAGCTTGCCAGGCAGGCGAAGCTTGCGCGTTGCCGTCTTGCGCGAGAGTTCCTTGTCCTGCTTTTTGCGCAGGCGCTCCTCGGCTTTCTCGATGACCCGGTCGAGCAGATCCTTCGCACGGTTGGGGTCGTTCGACAGCCAGTGATCGAAATGATCCTTGATCATGTTGTCGACCAGGCGGGCGGCCTCCGGCGAGGCCAGCCGTTCCTTGGTCTGACCCTGGAACTGCGGATCGCGAATAAAGACCGAGAGCAGCATCGCTGCGTTGCCGCAGATATCGTCGGAGGTCACCAGGCTGATCTTGCGGTTGCCCACCAGATCGCCATAGGCCTTCAACGAGCGCGTGAGGCCGGTGCGCAGGCCGCTTTCATGGGTGCCGCCTTCAGGCGTCGGCACGGTGTTGCAATAGGAGTTTACAAAGCCGTCTTCATCAACCGGCCAGGCGATCGCCCATTCCAGGCGGCCCTGTTCGTCGGTGAAGTCCGCTTGGCCGGCATAGGGGGCGGCGGTGATGGTCTTCCTGGTTCCCAGCGTCATGCCGAGATAGTCCATGAGACCACCGGGGAAGTGGAGGACGGCCTGGGCTGGCGTCTCGTCACCCTCGTGGATGAGCGACGGGTCGCACGACCAGCGGATTTCGACGCCGCGATAGAGATAGGCCTTGGAGCGGCACATGCGGTAGAGCCGGCTCGGTTTGAAATGCAGCTGCAGACCGAAGATCTCCGGGTCCGGATGGAACCGGATCGAAGTACCGCGGCGATTGACGTTGCCTTCGTTCTTCAGCTTGGTGACCGGCTTGCCACGCTTATAGCTCTGCACCCAGAGCTGCTTGTCCTTGGCGACCTCGACCACCAGATCGTCGGAAAGGGCGTTCACGACCGAGCTGCCGACACCGTGCAGACCGCCGGACGTCTGGTAGACCTTGCCGCTGAACTTGCCGCCCGAATGGAGGGTGGTGAGGATCACTTCGAGCGCCGACTTATCCTTGAACTTGGGATGCGGGTCGATCGGAATGCCGCGGCCATTGTCGCGCACGGTGACATAGCCGTCTGCACCCAATTCCAGCTCGATGCGGCTGGCATGGCCGGCGACGGCTTCGTCCATCGAATTATCGAGCACTTCAGCGACCAGATGATGGAGGGCGCGTTCGTCGGTGCCGCCGATATACATGCCAGGGCGCCGGCGGACGGGCTCCAGCCCCTCCAGGACTTCGATATCCTTGGCCGAGTAATCGCCACCTTTTTTGCTGCTGCCTTCAAAAAGATCGCTCATGGGACTCCAAACCGTACACGACTCGTTCGCACCAGGAGGGTGCTGCTGAGGGCAGTGATACCCACCCAGGGCCAATCACCGCAAGAACTGCGTTGGCCATATTTATCTATTTGATTAGATTATATAATTATCGGTCTGGCGGCTGATTGCTGCCGGGGTGACGGCAGGAAAGGGCGCGGTGCAGCACGTCAGGGGCCACTTCGACACCCATCAGATTGGCGCGCCACAGGTCGGCGCCGTCGAGATTGGCACCAGACAGGTTCGAGCCCTTGAGGTTGGCGTCGGAGAGATCAGCACCGCTGAGATCGGCATCTTTGAGATGCGCGCCTGCGAGGTTGCAGCCGGCCAGATTGGCGCCCTGCAGCTTGCTTTCGGAGAGGTCGGCACCGGAAAAATCGCAGCCGGCGAGGTTGGCCATCGAGAGGTCGAGGCGCGGCAGCTTCAGGCCGGAAAGGTTCCGACCGGTGAAATTTGCCCGTTCGCCACCGTCGCCGCGCAGCCAGTCGTGGTGCGATCGCAGGATATCCAGCAGCATGCGCAGATTGCGCGACTTGGCAGCACGCTCGGCCGCATCGATTTCCGCCTTTTCGACCAGATTGACGTGGGGCGGCAGAGTGGGGGCGAGCAGCTTGAGGCGCAGCTGCCGCTCGGCATCGGCCTCGTCATCGGCCAGAATCTCACCGCGCAGAGTGGGCAGGCCTTTGCGCTGCTGGATGCGATAGACGAACACCTTGGGTTGAGCTTCGCCTTCCGGGCCGCCATCGGCGGGGGCGTCGTTCGCGTCCAACTCTGTCATAATGCGGGGATACTCCCTGCCTTCTTCTTGGTCGTGTGGTTCCGCAAAATGGCGGCGACTCAGATCTGTGGATAACTATAGCAAGCCTGGGTCGCGGCGACTCTAGGGAAGAATGGTTAACACCTTATGTCTCGATACGCCTCGCTACTGGCGTGGGGGCGATTGGCCCGGTATAGGTCACTATCCGTTTCAGCCGCGTTAAAGAGATCATGAGCAGCCAATCCTTCCTTCCCTACGGCCGTCAAAGCATCGATGCCGACGACCTCGCCACCGTCGCCAAGGCCCTGCAGGCCGATTACCTGACCACGGGTCCCGGCGTCGGCCGCTTCGAGCAGGCATTTGCCGAGATGGTGGGGGCTCGTTACGCCATCGCCAGCAACAGCGGCACGGCCGCCTTGCATCTCGCCTGCATTGCGCTGGGATTGCAGAAGGGCGATGCCGTCATCGTGCCGACGCTGACATTTCTCGCGACTGCCAATGCCGCGCGCTTCTGCGGCGCCGACGTCATCTTCGCCGATGTCGATGCCGACAGCGGACGGCTGACGCCGGCGACGCTGGAAGCGGCCCTGGCGCGTGCGGGCTCGGCCAAGGTAAAGGCGGTTCTGCCGGTGCATCTCAATGGGCACTGCGCCGATCTCACATCCATTCGCGCCATCACGGAAGCGCGTGGGCTGAAGGTCATTGAGGATGCCTGCCACGCACTGGGCGGCACGCATCAATCGGGCAACAACAGTGTGGCGAAGGTCGGCGCCTGCGCGCTGTCGGAGCTGGCCTGCTTCTCGCTGCATCCGGTCAAGACCATGACGACGGGTGAGGGCGGCGTCACCACCACCAACGATCCGCATCACTACAAGATCATGCAGCTCTATCGCAGCCATGGCATGGTGCGCGATGCGGCGGATTTCCGGCACCGCGACCTGGGCCTGGCACCCGATGGCCAGCCGAACCCATGGTACTACGAGATGCAGGCGCTGGGCTGGAACTACCGCATCACCGATTTCGCCTGCGCGCTGGGCGAAAGCCAGCTTGCCAAACTGCCGCGCTTTATCGACCGGCGCCGCGAATTGGTGGCGCTTTACGACCGGCTGCTGCCGGAATTGGCGCCCAAGCTCAAAGTCGTGCCGGCGCAGCAGGGCGACAATCCAGCTCTCCATCTTTATGCCGTTCTGATCGACTTTGCCGCCATCGGGAAGTCGCGGGCGCAGGTCATGGCAGAGCTGAAGGCCAAGGGTGTCGGCACCATGGTGCACTATTTGCCGGTGCATCAGCAGCCTTATTACCGCGACCTCTATGGCAAGCAGGATCTGCCGGGCGCCGATTCCTATTATGCCCGGCAATTGTCGATCCCGCTCTACCCCGACATGACTGACGGGGATGTCGGACGGGTGGTCGACGCCTTGCGGTCCGTATTGGGCTGACCTAACCTGCGGATGTCGAGATGACGAAGAAGGGGACAGCCATGCTCAAGGAATTCCGTGATTTTGCCGTGCGCGGCAATGTGGTGGATCTTGCAGTCGGTATCATCATCGGCGCGGCTTTCACCGGCATCGTCAATTCGCTGGTCAAGGACATTATCATGCCGCCCATCGGCTTCATCATGGGCGGGATCGATTTCAGCGATTTCTTCATCGCACTGAGCGCGACGCATTACGACACGTTGAAGGCGGCGCAGGATGCTGGTGTTGTCACCATCAATTACGGCCTGTTCTTCAACGCCTGCATCAATTTCCTGATCGTGGCGTTTGCGATCTTCCTGCTGGTCAAGCAGATCAATCGCTTCAAGAAAGCGGAAGAGGCGGCGCCAGCACCAGGCCCCTCGGAAAGCGAAAAGCTGCTGGCCGAGATCCGTGACCTGCTGAAGAGCGGCCGCTAGTCTCTTACTTCTGGCAGCCGAGCCCGTTGAAATCCGCTTCCGCGGCACGGCCATCACGCCGCACGGTGGCACGACCAACGTTCTCGGCAATGAGCCGTTGGATCATGGGGCGGTCCACGGCCTCAGTAAGGTGGCTGCTGGGATCCGCCGCGATGGCGTCGAGCACGCGCAGGTAAGTCACTTCACCGCCATGGATGCCGTCGACAAACTCGCATCCGTCGGTGCCGATACTGTGGGGATCATGAAGGTCGAAGGTCAGCGCCGGCAAGGTGCCAAGGCGGCGACGCACCTCATTGACGATGTTCGGCTCCGGTTGTGCTTGCAACCAGTCATAGATTGCCGGGGCCACCGGCGGCAACACCAGGATGGTCTCGACGTCATGCTCCTGCAGCCGTTTCACCAGCGCTTCCATCCGTTGCCAGTTCGGTTCTGAAATAGGATGCCAGGGCGCCCTGTCGTTGCGCTTTGATGTGCGCGCGATGTCGTCGAGCGTCTCCTTGAAGCCGACATCGCTGCCGGCCGACGGCTGCGTGAGGCTGATGCCATAATCATAGTGGCCGAACGGATCCCAGCCGGCATCCCGGAAGAGGGCAGGCACGCCGATATCGTGCGACAGGTCGCTTGGCGCGAACAGCAGCTTGCCAAAAGCGGACGGGCTTAGCGTGCCTTCCCACAGCCAGACGGCGGGCTGCGTCAGCTCATGCAGCGTTAGTGGGGTCAGGGGCGAGGCGTCTGCGGGATTGTCCGGCCGGCGGGTGGTACTGAACCACCACCAATCCAAGGTGATGATGATCTGTTTCGGGCGATAGATTTCGAGGATGGCATTGACGAAAATCTCGCCGGATTCCAGATCGCGCATGGTGCCGCCGGCATTGTACGCCGTCACCTTCCAAGGATCCTTCAGGAACTGCATGGCGCGCGACGACCCAAGCAGAACGACATCCGCCTTCGCGAGCTTGGCGCGCTCGATCTTGTACGGGCGAGGCCGGTAGAACAGGCCCGAGCTGTAACGGATGTCGGCGCTCTGCTGCATCTCGGCCGCAGTGATCGGGTCGATCGTCTCGCCGGCGCGCGCGAGGAGCAGATAGGAAAGGCCGAGCAATGCGCTGGCAACGAGCATTGGCAGCACGAAGATCAGCGCATAGCGGCGATAGCGGGCAGATTTTTTCACGGGTCAGAACTGGAAATAGAGGAATTCGGCTTGCCAGCCGAGGATGGCGACGGCGCCTGCTGTCGTCACCAGGCCGGCCACCAGGGCCCAGAGCGACACCGGCCGCCAGGCTAGATGCTGCTCCCAGCGGCCAAGGCGGCGTTTGGCCAAGGTAACCAGCTTCAGTGTGGGGGCGTAGCGATGGAAGATCTCGGTGCTGTTGGGAGCAAGCGTTGCAATCAGTCCGGCCAGCAGAATGATCGGCCAGCCATCGAGTGGCAGATCAGGCAGGTTTGGCGTTTTCAGGCCGAAACCTTCGGCGCCGAACAGCGAGCCCAGCACGCTGTGTGCAGTGGCGACGTCGGGTGCCTTGAAATAGACCCAGGCGATCATCACGACCAGCATGGTGATGATCCAGCCGACTGGGCGTGGCAGCGCGAAACCGCGACTCTTGGAAAATCCTGACCACAGGCGTTGCACCGCGAGGAAGATGCCATGCAGTGCGCCCCAGATGATGAAGGTCCAGCCCGCACCGTGCCACAGGCCGCCAAGCAGCATGGTGAGAAAGAGGTTCGCCATCTGGCGCGTGGGGCCATGCCGGTTGCCGCCGAGCGGGATGTAGAGATAGTCGCGCAGGAAGCGCGAGAGCGTCATGTGCCAGCGGCGCCAGAAATCAGCAATGTTGACGGCCTTGTAGGGTGAATGGAAATTGGCCGGGAAGCGGATGTTGAACATGCGCGCAAGGCCGATCGCCATGTCGGAATAGCCCGAGAAGTCGAAATAGAGCTGCAGGCTATAGGCAAGTGCCCCCATCCAGGCTTCGACCAGCGTGAGGTCGGTGCCACCGTGAGCTGCGGCAAAGGCCGGGTTGGCGATCTGCGCCAGCGTGTCGGCGATGACGGTCTTCTTGAAAAGTCCCAGGCCGAACAGCGACAGGCCGACCAGCAGGTTGATGGCCCGCGGCTTCAAGAAACCTGGACGCTTGATCTGCGGGATAGCCTCATTGTGATGGACGATGGGCCCGGCGATCAATTGCGGGAAGAAGGTCACGAACAGGCAAAAATCGATCAGGCGGTAGTGCTTGGCGGAGCGCCGATAGGCATCGACCAGATAGGCGATCTGCTGAAAGGTATGAAACGAAATGCCGAGCGGCAGAATGATCAGGCCAAGGCTGAGCTTGGCCCCTGTCGCATCGTTGATGATGCCAAGGAAAAAGTTGGCGTATTTGAAATAGCCAAGGACCACGAGAATGACCGCAATGGCGCCCGTCAGCACCAGGCGCCGCGTCGCATTGCTGAGGTCCGTGCGTTCCAGCTGCCGGCCGATGAGGAAGCTGAACACGACTTCGGCCAGGATCAGCAGGATGTAGATCGGGCTCCACCAGGCATAGAAGAACACTGATGCCAGGGCGAGAAACCCGATAGCCATATCGCGGGCGGCAAAGCGGCCTAACAGGAAGAACAGGGCCAGCGTCACCGGCAGGAAAGCGAACATGAACGGGAAAGAATTGAAGAGCATGCTGTTGCCTCAGAAAGGACGCTGATGAGGTATGGTTTCTGGCAGGGACGTCATGAAGCTTCAGCGCTCCTTGGCACAGCCAAGATCGAGAAAATCGACCTCTGGCGGGACATCACCGGGCCGCAATTCGCGAAGACGCGCGTGGTCGGCATTGGTGGCGATAAGACCGGTGACCATATCGCGGTCGATAGCGCGGGCCAGTTCCGTACCGCCGAAATTGCCGATGGCATCGAGGATGCGAAGGTAGGTCACTTCACCCCCATGGAAACCATCGACGAACTCACAATCGGAGGAACGCAGGAGCGATGCGTCGGTAAAATCGAACATGCGGACGCCAAGGGATGAAAGCTCGTCGAGCCACAGCGGCACCAGACGATTTTCCGGGTCCTGCTCCATCGCCAGCCGAACCGGGCCTGCCATAGGGGGGACCAGGAGAATAACCTCGATCGATTGGCCTTCCAGTTCTGCGATGAGGTCGCGCAGTACCTGCAATCCCTCCGCGGATGGGCCTATGTGAACGTTGAGCTTGCTCGATTTTTTTGCGCTCTGCAGGCGCTTCAGGGTCCGCTTGAATTGTCTGTCATCGCTCGCCATGCTGCCGTCGATGAGCGAGCCGTAATCGTAGCGACCGTAGACATCCCAACCACGGCCGCCGAACTTTGCAAAGGCGCCGATGCCGGCTGGCAGGTCGGCCAGCGGCCAGACCCCTTGCAAAAGGGACGAGATCTTGAGCCGGTCATCGGCCACCCATTGCAGCGGCATGGTCAATTGCGTGAGCGACATGTCGACGTCATCGCTCATGTCTCCGGTAGCGTCGATCTCGTCGTCCCGGTTTGGATTGAACCACCAGAAATCGAGACCGAGCAGGATAGATTTCGGCTTGTGGATCGCCACGGCAGCGCGGGCAAAGGCAGCGGCCTGATCCATGCTGTTGGCGGCCCCGCCGGCATTGACCACCGACGTCGTGAAGACTTCGCCGGCGAAAGGCATGACACGGGATGAGCCGAGCAGCAGGATATCCGGATTCTTGAGGCGATAGCGTTCCAGCTTGTAGGCGAAGGGGCGATAGACCAGGGCCGGGCCGTAAAGATCGCCACTCCGATCCTGCTGCTGCGCGGCTGTGACCGGCCCGATTGTTTCCTGTACACGCGCGAGAAAGAGGTAGAGGGCGGCGAGGACCAGGGCGGCAACGAGGATCGGCGCGAAGAAGATGGCCAGATAGCGGCCAGCTCTGGTGCGCGTGCCCACCGATGCAGCTCGCGGATGCTCAAGCACAGGGTTGGATGATGGGTCCAAAAGCATGCTGTCCTGGGTCATAGCTGCCAAAGAATCACTCGTGGGGAATCGGTCGGTTCAAGATTGCCAAGACTGGGGCCGGGGCCGGGTTATATCAATTGGCGAGCCTGCTGTCATGCCTTGCGGCCCCTTCGCCGCCCGCACTTCAAAAGGTTAACTATCTGGTCCGGTTTAGATTTTCTGTGCCGATGTGCATTCCAGCGGCAATCCGGTGCGGGGCCGCGGCATGAATTGCAGAGCGCATGTCAGTGTTCCTTGTTGCAGTCACTGTTGCGGAAGGGCGCCTCGGGCGGCGCGTCCGATGACAACAGTTCGACGAGGCGCGTATGGCCGGCATTGCTGGCAATCAAGCTTGCCACCAGATCGCGGTCGATGGACTGGCTGAGAATGGTGCCGCCGATTTCCGCAATCGCGTCCAAGGCGCGGATGTAGATCACTTCGCCGGCGGAGATGTCGTCGACAAATTCGCAATCGGAAGCGCCGAGCACGACAGCATCGTTGAAATCGAAAACCCCCTGTCCCAATGGACCGATGGCGTCGCGCCAGAGCGGCACCAGGCGATTCTCGGCATCCTTGGCCAGCACTGCACGGAGGGATGCGGCCATCGGCGGCACCATCAGGACGACTTCGATGGACTTTCTGTTGAGCTCGGCAATCAGATCGGTGAGCCGCTGCAGCGCTGCCGGCGAAGGCGCCCCGTGAACGTCGCGCAGGCCGGCTGGTTCACCGCCTGGCTCAGGGCCATCATAGCGTCCATAGGCATCCCACCCCTGGCCGTTCAGCATTGCAAGAGCACCAATGCCGCGCACTCTGCCATTCGCCGGAAGAAGGCCGTCAAACCAAGCGCCGGGCGAGACTTTGCCGGTCAGGAGCCATAGCGGCGGATCGATGAGATGTGCGGAGAAGTCCTGTGCGTCAACGACCGGCGGTGGCGCTGGTGGCGCATCAGAACTGAACCACCAGAAATCAAGGCCGATCAGGATCGACTTTGGTGGATGCACGGCTACGGCCGCTCGAATGAAGGTGGTGAGCTGGTCGAGTGAGCTTGCGGCACCGGCGGCGTTGTAAACCGTGGTTGCGAAGGCTTCACCAGGCAGAGCGGACAGCCGGCGCGAGCCAGTGACGAGGATGTCGGGCCGAGCGAGGCGGTAGCGTTCCAGTTTGTATGCGAAGGTACCGTCATCCGATGCCGGCCCATAGAGTCCACCCTGGGTTTCCTGAAGGCTGGCAGCCAGGGTCGGCGCCATCAATTCCTGGCTCCGCCAGAGAAGGATCGCGCTGGCACCGCAGAGGAGGCCGAAGAAGAGCAGGAGGGCGGCGATGAGAGCGAGCCAACGAACGGGCCGGCGGTCCCGCGGGGCATGCCGGAAGGATAGGCGGGATGACCTGATGACACGGTTTGGGGACATGGTTTCTTAGGTCATCTGTGCCAGATAATCACTCGCGGGAATCGGTCGGTTCAAGATTGCCAAGGCCGGGGCCGGGTTATATCAATTGGCGGGCCTGCTGTCATGCGCCGCAGCGTATCGCCCTTTGCTCCTCAGAAGGTTAACCCCATGGCCCGGTTTACGTTTTCCTGCATCGACGCGCACACCTGCGGCAATCCCGTCAGGGTTGTGTCCGGCGGCGGACCGCAATTGACCGGTGGCAGCATGAGCGAGCGGCGCCAGCATTTCCTCAAGGAATTCGACTGGATCCGCACCGGTCTGATGTTCGAACCGCGCGGCCACGACATGATGTCTGGCAGCATCCTCTATCCGCCGACCCGGCCGGATTGTGATGTTGCCATCCTGTTCATCGAGACTTCCGGCTGCCTGCCGATGTGCGGTCACGGCACCATTGGCACCGTGACGATCGCCGTGGAAAATGGCCTGGTGCGACCGAAGAAACCGGGCGCGCTGCGCCTCGACACGCCGGCAGGGCTGGTGGTCGCGACCTATGAACAGGTCGGCGAGTATGTCGAATCCGTGCGGCTCACCAATGTCCCGGGCTTTTTGCATTCGGAAGGGCTCGAGATCGACTGCCCGGAGATTGGCGTGATCAAGGTCGATGTCGCCTATGGCGGTAATTTCTACTGCATCGTCGAAGAACAGCCGGGCTATCGTGACATGGCGGATTTTACCGCCGGCCAGCTGATCGCGATGAGCCGCGAACTGCGCCGCCGCATGAACGAGCGCTACACGTTCCAGCATCCCGACAATCCGACCATCCAGGGCCTGTCGCATATTCTGTGGACCGGCAAGCCGACGGTCGCTGGCGCCGATGCCCGCAATGCGGTCTTCTATGGCGACAAGGCGATCGACCGCTCACCCTGTGGGACGGGAACATCGGCGCGCATGGCGCAACTGGCGGGCAAGGGCAAGCTCAAGGTCGGCGATAGCTTCGTCCATGAGAGCATCATCGGGTCGCTGTTCAAGGGGCGCGTCGAGGCGGCCGCTGCTGTCGGCAACAAGCCCGCGATCGTGCCTTCGATCGAAGGCTGGGCGCGGGTCACCGGCTACAACACCATCTTCATCGATGACCGTGACCCCTACAAGCACGGCTTTCAAGTCATCTGACGCGTCACCAAGAAACAACAAACCCGGTTACGGGAACAGGGAGCGGCCCATGGTCAAGACATTCAAGGAATTCCCGACGCTCAATGTGCTGGATCATCCCCTGATCCAGCACAAGCTCTCGATGATGCGTGACAAGTCGACGCCCACCACCTTGTTCCGGCAGCTGCTCAAGGAGATCGCGCTGCTGATGGGCTACGAGATCACCCGCAACCTGCCGATGACCACGCAGGAGATTGAAACACCGCTCACCAAGATGGATGCGCCAGTGATCATGGGCAAGAAGATCGCTGTGGTGCCGATCCTGCGCGCTGGCCTCGGCATGGCCGATGGCCTGATGGAACTCGTGCCGGCTGCACGCATGGGGCATATCGGCCTTTACCGCGACCACGATACCAAGCGGCCGGTCGAATATTTCGTGAAGCTGCCCGAGCCCGAGGGGCGCATCTTCATCCTGGTCGATCCGATGCTGGCGACCGGTCATTCCGCCGCGGGCGCCATCGACATGCTCAACAAGAGAGGGATCGCGGATGATCAGATCCGCATGATGTCGCTGGTGGCGGCCCCAGAAGGTGTGCGTGTGGTCAGTGCGGCGCACCCGACGGTGCCCATCTACGTGGCGGCGCTGGATTCCCATCTCAATGAGCTCGCCTATATCGTTCCCGGTCTCGGCGACGCCGGCGACCGTCTCTTCGGCACGAAATAAGGGCGCGCAACATGGCCAAGCCAGATCTCATCCTTGCCATTGACCAGGGCACCACCAGCACGCGTGCCATCGCCTTCACCTTGAATGGTGAACCGCAGGCCACGACGCAGCAGGAATTGCCGCAGATCTATCCGGCCGATGGCTGGGTCGAGCATGACCCCGAGGAAATCTGGCGTGCGACGGTCGCGGTCAGCAAGGGCGTCATTGAGAAGGTTGGCGCCGAGCGCATTGCTGCGATCGGCATTACCAACCAGCGCGAAACCACGGTGGTGTGGAACCGCAAAACCGGCAAGCCGGTGCACAATGCGATCGTCTGGCAGGACCGCCGCGGCGCCCCCCTATGCAAGCAGCTGATTGCCGACGGGTGGGAAGCAAAGATCCAGGCCAAGACAGGCCTCCTCATCGATAGCTATTTTTCGGCCACCAAGATTGCCTGGATTCTGGAAAATGTCGCGGGCGCCCGCGCGGCGGCCGAGAAGGGCGAGCTGGCCTTCGGTACCATCGACACCTTCCTGCTATGGCGCCTCACCGGTGGCAAGGCACATGCAACCGACGTTACCAATGCCTCGCGCACGATGCTCTGCGACATTCACGAGCTGGCTTGGGACGATGAATTGCTGTCGCTGTTCAAGATTCCACGTTCGATGCTGCCCGAGATTCGCGAGAACGCCGCCAATTTCGGCACGACCGATCCGCGAGATCTGGGCGTCGCGCTGCCGGTGGCCGGCATGGCTGGCGACCAGCAGGCAGCGCTCATCGGCCAGGCTTGCTTCAAGCCCGGCATGATCAAGAGCACCTATGGCACCGGCTGCTTTGCCTTGATGAACACAGGCACGAAGGCGGTGCTGTCGAAGAATCGCCTGTTGACTACCGTGGGCTACAAACTGAAGGGCGAGACAGCCTATGCCTCTGAGGGGAGCATCTTCATTGCCGGCGCCGCGGTGCAATGGCTGCGCGACGGGTTGAAGCTCATCCATCAGGCTGGCGAAACGGAAGCGCTGGCGCGCTCGGTGCGTGGCACCGGCGGTGTCTATCTGGTGCCAGCCTTTACTGGCCTGGGTGCTCCATACTGGGACCCGATGGCACGCGGCGCGCTGCTGGGGTTGACGCGCGATACCGGCATTGCAGAGATCGTGCGCGCGGCGCTGGAGGCTGTCTGCTATCAGACGCGGGATCTGATGAGTGCCATGATTGCCGATACCGGCACCGACGTGCAGTCCCTCCGCGTCGATGGTGGCATGGTGCGCAACGATTGGGTCATGCAGTTCCTGGCCGATCTGCTGCATGTGCCGATCGGCCGGCCGGTCGTGGTCGAGACGACAGCGCTGGGGGCAGCGATTGCCGCTGGGCTCGGCGTTGGTATCATTCCGGATCTCAAGACGGCCGCCGCCAATTGGCAGCAGGAGCGCGAGTTCAGACCGGAAATGGCTGAGGCCGATCGCGAGCGGTTATACGCGGGTTGGAAAACCGCGATCGGACGGATCAGGTCATGATGCCGTCGTTGCGGCGGTGCGCACTGGGCATTGTCGTCGCCCTGGCGTTGGCCGCCTGCGCACCCGCACCCCAAACGTCCACGCCCAAGGTGGCGCTCGCCAGCAAGGAAGATCTGTGGCGGATGAGTGGCACGAAGGATGCGATCGCCGGCCTGCATCAAGGCTTGTCCGATGCCTGCCGTGTGACGCTGAATGTACCTGACGATTTGCTCAAGCTGTCGCAAACCGACGCAACCTGTGTGCGGACGAAGCTTGTCTCGGCTTTCGATGCGACCGAAGGTGGCAGCTATTGTGCTCGAAATCGGAACCTGAAGCAGTTCGTCAGCTGCATCCTGGAAGGCCAGTTCATCGGCCGCGTGCTCGACAACAGCGGTTCACCACGCTTGGCACCGGAAATTCAATGGGGGGATGCCGACGAAGCCGGGCAGCAAGCCAACAAGATTCTCAGCGACAAGATCAAGGCGACATGTGTCTCGCCGAGCGACACCCAGCGCAAGGAATGTGCGGAGGCCGAGATGCTGCACTATTTCGGGATCGACGCCGCGGCGATCGATTTTTGTCCGACCAGGGAACAACGCGACGCCTGCGTTTACTGGGCGGCCTTCGCCCGTTCAGTGCGCGCCAAGGCCGACCGGATCGGTGCCTGAACCATGAGGCTGATCCAGTGCTGCTTTTTTGCCCTGGGATTGGCGGCTTGTAGCACGCCAACGAAGAACCTTTCGACTACTCCTGACAATACCGCCGCAGTTCAGCAAGCCCAGGCGGACATGAGGCTTGCTGCACAAGACGTACGGCGCCGATTGGTTGATGCGTGCACGGTGCGTGATCCAGCCAAGCTCAATGGTTCGAGCCAGTTGAATCCAATTGAAACCGATCTCCGGTCATGTTTTCGCGACAAACTGACCTCGGCCTTCGCGAATTCCGATGGCACGAAGCATTGCGCCGGTAAAGCGGATCTTGGTGACTACGTCACGTGTCTTACTTTCGGCGATTGGCTCAACACATTGCGACACAATGCGGGAAGTCCGAAATCGCTATCGACGGACGAGTGGCGGGACCCCCAAAAAGCCGTTGATAACACCGTGAACGAAGTCGGCGCTCAAACTCTTGTTCAATGTGCCGGAAAAACGGCGCAGCAATTCGAGGCGTGCCAACTCGACATCCTGGTGAACTCGCTGGGCGTGTCGGCCAATGATGTGGTGATTTGCAAAGGGCAGAAAGAGCTAGAGTGCCTTGCGACAAGAGGGGTAGCTCAGTATCTGCGCGACAAGTCGCTCATGATCTGGTGAGCCCTGAAGCGGTTATCTGCAACCATTCGCCAAGATTGCCGAGCGCCCGCTGGCTCAAGCGCGGCTTGCGGCCGGATTTCCATTCGCGTAATTGCGCCTTGGTAAGGCCTTCGGGTGCGTCGATTTCCGGGAACAGGCCGAAATTGACGTTCATCGGCTGGAAGGTCTTGGCATCTGCCTGGCCGGTGATATGGCCGATGAGGGCGCCCAGCGCGGTCGTGAGCGGCGGTGCGGCCAAGGACTGGCCCAATCGCTCGGCAGCGGCGAAGCGGCCGGCCAGCAGGCCGATCGCAGCACTTTCCACATAACCCTCGACGCCGGTGATCTGGCCGGCAAAGCGCAGGCGCGGCTGCGCCTTCAGGCGCAAGGCCTGGTCCAGCAGCTTGGGGCTGTTGATGAAGGTGTTGCGGTGGAGACCGCCCAGCCGCGCGAACTCAGCATTCTCCAGGCCGGGAATGGTGCGGAAGACGCGTACCTGTTCGGCATATTTCAATTTCGTCTGGAAACCGACCATGTTGTAGAGCGTGCCCAGCGCATTGTCCTGGCGCAGTTGCACCACGGCGTAGGGGCGACGCTGCTCACGGGGATCGAACAGGCCGATTGGTTTCATCGGGCCGAAACGCAAGGTGTTGGCGCCGCGTGCTGCCATGATCTCAATGGGCAGGCAGCCTTCGAAATAGGGCGTGCCTTCCCATTCCTTGAATTCAGTCTTCTCGCCAACGAGCAGCGCTTCAACGAAGGCCAGATATTGCGGCTTGTCGAGCGGGCAGTTGATGTAGTCGGCACCATCGCCTTCCGGTCCTACCTTGTCGTAGCGTGATTGGAACCAGGCCTTGTCGAGATCGATGCTGTCCTTGTGCACGATGGGCGCGATAGCATCGAAGAAACTCAAAGACGCTTCGCCGGTGAGCGACAGGATCGCCTCGGCCAGGGCAGGCGAGGTGAGCGGGCCGGTTGCCACGATGACGGAATCCCAATCCATAGGCGGCAAGCCGCCAATCTCGCCGCGCGTGAAGGTCACAAGCGGATGCGTGGTCAGTGCCGCGGTGACGCGTTCAGCAAAGCCGTCGCGATCGACCGCCAAGGCGCCGCCGGCTGGCAGCTTGCTGGCATCGGCGGATTTTAGGATCAGCGAGCCGGCGCGGCGCATTTCCTCGTGCAGCAGACCCACCGCGTTGTTCTCGGCGTCATCCGAGCGGAACGAGTTGGAGCAGACCAGTTCGGCGCAACGGTCGGTCTGGTGGGCGTCGGTGGCGCGTTCGGGCCGCATCTCATGGAGGACCACCGGCACACCGGCCGAGACCAATTGCCAGGCAGCTTCAGAACCGGCCAGGCCGGCACCGATGATATGAACGGGTTTCAGTGTGTTTTCAGTCATGGCGGGGTCATAGCGCCCATGGCGGGACGGAGCAAGGAAAAGCCGAGTATTCCCTCTCCCTCCAGGAGGAGGGTAGGGTGGGGGGCAAGGGCGACGGCTTGCGGTGAACGAGACTGGCGCCCCCCTCCCAATCTCCCCTGAAGCCGGGAGGCATGAAATGAAGGAGATAATCATGCTTAATTTCCTCAATCCACCCTCGGCGCCACCACCATTCAGCCGTTATTCGCAGATGGTCTCGGCGCCCGCCAACTTCCGCTGGCTCCATGTCAGTGGCCAGGTCGGCTGCGACCGCCAGCATAAGACCGCTGAAGGTTTCGAGGCGCAGGCGGAACTGGCCTGGGGCAATTTGATTGCTTGTCTCGAGGCCGATGGCATGAATGTCCATGACCTGGTGAAGGTCAATGTCATCCTGACCAGGGCCAGTGATGTGCCGGCATCGCGAACCGTGCGTGATCGGCTGCTGGCAGGTGCGCAGCCGGCCTCGACGTTGATCGTCGTCTCTTCACTGGCCAAGCCGGAATGGTTGATTGAAGTCGAAGCTATTGCAGCCAGGGCTGCGTAGTCCGCCCCACCAGGTGGTGGTTCAATTTACCGGGGATATTAGGTCCCAGGGGGCACGGTCATGGCCGAGAGCGGTGCCGACAAGCGACGCCACCCGCGCCGCAAGATGCTCAAGGGAGCCAAGGCCGTCTTCAACGACGGCAGCAGCCTTTATGACTGTCAGGTACGCGATTGGTCGGAATCCGGCGCCAAGCTGGTCTTCCACGAGCTGACGCCGCTGCCCAAGCACTTCATCCTGCGCCTGCTCGATGGCAGCGAAATGACCTGCGAGGTGGTGCGGGCCGATGGTGTCGTGATCGGCGTCCGATTTGCTGGAAAATAAGCTCAGGAATGCCCTGATTCCAGATCACGATGCGAGGTGCTGCCGGGAGATATGACCCAGCCCACTGCAGTAATAGGTTGTAAAATTATCAAGTAATAAAATTATGAATTCATAACATCGCAAGGTGAATTCTATAATCAATTATCAAATCATAGGAATAATGGCTTGTTTTTTGGATTTGCACTGGATTTATAGGAGCAAAATCTCCTTTGGCTCTGTATTTCTTGAAACTCTTCTTACGGGAGGAGCTTATTTCCATTCATACTATTGCTCGGTTGTGAGATTATTCCCTCGATCCAAAGGATGAGCGACGAGGTTGTGCGGCACCCGAAACCACTTATAAAGTAGAAAGACACATACATGTTTGGCTCAGCATCGCGCGAGACGAGCGCCAAGTTGGCGGCGCTCGACAAGTCCCAGGCCATGATTGAATTCAAGCTGGATGGGACCATCATCACGGCCAATCAGAACTTTCTCAAGACGATGGGCTACAGTCTGGCGGAAATTCGCGGCAAGCATCACAGCATGTTTGTCGAAGCCGACTACAAAGCCAGCCCCGCATACCAGCAGTTCTGGAACAATCTGAGGAGCGGCACCTTCCAGGCCGGGCAATATATGCGCATCGCCAAGGGCGGGCGCGAAGTGTGGCTGGAAGCGGCCTACAACCCGATCTTCAATCGTGGCGGCAAGCCCTACAAAGTGGTGAAATTCGCCACCGACATTACCGACCAGAAGCATGAATACACCGACCTTCAGGGGCAGGTCGAAGCGATCGGCAGGTCGCAGGCGGTCATTCAATTCCAACTCGATGGGACGATCATCGACGCCAATGAGAACTTCCTCAATGTCATCGGCTACCGTCTGGACGAGATCAAGGGCAAGCATCACAGCATGTTTGCTGATGCCGCCTACAAAGCCAGCGCGGACTACAAGCTCTTCTGGGAAAAGCTCAACCGCGGCGAATATCAGGCCGGGCAATTCCGTCGCATCGGCAAGGGTGGCAAGGAAGTCTGGCTCGAAGCGTCCTACAACCCGATCCTCGATGCCAACGGACGGCCTTATAAGGTCGTGAAATTTGCCACCGACCTTTCAAAGCGCAAGGCCGAGAACGCGGCGTTGGCGAAGGATTTCGAAACTAACGTCAAGTCGCTGGTGCAGTCCGTGGCTGCTTCTGCCGATCACATGCAGCAGACGGCGCAATCGCTGGCCGCCGCCGCGGAACAGACCAAGCAGCAATCCTCGACCGTTTCGACGGCGACTGAGGAATTGTCGGCCTCCGTCAACGAAATCGCTCGCCAGCTGACGGATGCTACCGGCATCATCGGTGTGGCCGTCGGCCAGGCGCAGAGTTCCGAACAGATGGTTGCGACCCTGGTGGGTGCCGCCGACAAGATCGGCAATGTGACGCAGATGATTACGGAGATCGCCAGCCAGACCAATCTGCTGGCGCTCAACGCCACGATCGAGGCGGCGCGAGCGGGAGAAGCCGGCCGTGGATTTGCAGTCGTTGCCTCGGAAGTAAAATCGCTGGCGACGCAGACCGGCAATGCGACCGAGGAAATCAGCCAGCAGATCAACGGCATCCAGCATTCCAGCCAAACGACGGCCTCGGCGATCCGCGAGATTGGTCAGATCATTGGTCGCGTCAACGAAATCAGCACGTCGATTTCCAGCGCGGTCGAGGAACAGTCGGCTGCGACGCGGGAAGTGTCGGCCAACATCCTGGGTGTCACCCAGGCGGCCGAGGATACCGGCCGCACGTCGGCAACCGTGCTGGACGTGGCGCGTGGCTTGGCCGAACAGGCGGCAGGTTTGGAGCAGCGCGTCGATCAGTTCCTGGTTACCGTGCGCGCGATGTGAGGTGCCGGCCTTTGACTATCGTCATTGCCGGGCTTGACCCGGCAATCCACTGCGGCAGCTGCGCGAGTGGATCCCCGGGTCAAGCCCGGGGATGACGGATAGGGCACTATGGCCGACGCCTATGTCAACTATACTGCCTGCTCGATCCCTTCGTCCTTCAGCATCTGCGCATAGGCCGGGCGGGCAAGGGTCGTCCTGATCAGCTTGTTGAGGTGCGGATAAAGATGGCCGGGCTTTTCAGTTTTCCTGGACCAGCGCACTAGCATCACCAGGAAATAGTCGCAGGCATAGAAGGTCCCGCCACAAAGATGCGGTCCCTTCGCCACAAGCTCGCCATCCAGGAACGACCACATCTTGGCGAGGCGCAATTCCGCCTTGGCCTTGAGCTTAGTCTGCTCGGCAGCGCCATCGATGAAATTCTCGGCATGCCACCAATGCATCATCGCTTCCTGCACGGTGTTGGTGAGGTAGGCCATCCATTGCAGATAGCGTGCGCGGTCCGCGTGACCCACAGCCGGCGCCAGCTTTGCCTCTGGATGCCGCTCGGTCAGGAACTGGCAGATGGCCGCACTTTCATACATCACCTTGCCGTCGTCATAGACCAGCGTCGGTACCCGCGCATGTGGATTGAGCTTGAGGTACTCCGGCCGTTTCAGATCACCCTTGTCACCGTCTACCAGGATGAACTCGGCTTTGACACCGATCTCGATCAACATCGCCTGCGGTGCCATCGCCGCACTGCCGGGACTCCAATAGAGTTTGTAGGTCATGCGTTTTGCCCATGGAAATTAGTGGTACGTACACCTGTCTCGATTGCCGCAAAAATTTCTGCGGCAGATGAAAGGCCTAGCGCATAAATCATCAGTTCATCTTTGCCGCGCGCCACAAAGGATTTGGTCCAGCTATAATGAAGATAGCTCTCGCGATCTCTTAATTGAAGCACGAAGGCACTTGATTCGGAGTCTGGTTTCAACTGCTGAACGCCAATGATGTTGGACCAGTAGATCTTACCGTTGAACGAGAGTTGGTCATGAACGCCTTCTGCGTCAATTATCAATCCGTTATGGCGTTTGAGGATGGCTCTGGCAAACAGCGCCGATCCGACTCCAGAAAATGGCAATGCCAGAACGCAGTAACCATAGAGAAGCAGACCGCGACGATATTCGGTGGAAGCTGCATCAAACCCAACGATAAAAATAAAATATACCGAGTAGGCGAGAATCCCCGCACAGGCGATGAAGGCAAATAAGCTTGGTCCGCGCGAACGCGGAAATCTTCGAGCGCATGGTGGTCCTTGCTCTACCATCTCCTTCACTCTCCCTCCCATTATGCGTGCCGCTCCTTAACCCTTCGCGACCTTCTTCTTCACGCGTTTGCTGAGATACGGTGCCAGATACTGGCCGGTATAGCTGCCGGGCGTATCAGCGACATCCTCCGGCGTGCCTTCGGCGACGATCTTGCCGCCCTTGTCGCCACCTTCGGGGCCGAGATCGATGATCCAGTCGGCCACTTTGATGACTTCGAGATTGTGCTCGATGACGACGATGGTGTTGCCCTGGTCGACGAGATGCTGCAGCACTTCGAGGAGTTTACGCACGTCTTCGAAATGCAGGCCTGTGGTCGGCTCATCGAGAATATAGAGCGTGCGGCCGGTGGCGCGCCTTGAGAGTTCCTTGGCGAGTTTCACACGCTGCGCTTCACCGCCGGACAAGGTGGTGGCTGCCTGACCGATATGGACATAACCAAGACCCACCTGATTGAGCATGGCGAGCTTGTCGCGGATGGCAGGAACTGCCTTGAAGAAATCGACACCTTCCTCGACTGTCATGTCGAGCACGTCGGCGATCGACTTGTTCTTGAAATGCACGTCGAGGGTTTCGCGGTTGTAGCGCTTGCCCTTGCACTGGTCGCATTGCACATAGACGTCAGGCAGGAAGTGCATCTCGATCTTGATGACGCCGTCGCCCTCGCAGGATTCGCAGCGACCGCCCTTGACGTTGAACGAGAAGCGCCCGGCCTTGTAGCCGCGCGCCTGGGCATCCGGCAGGCCGGCAAACCATTCGCGGATCGGCGTGAAGGCGCCGGTATAGGTGGCCGGGTTCGAGCGTGGCGTGCGGCCGATCGGTGACTGGTCGATGTCGATCACCTTGTCGAGGAATTCAAGTCCCTCG
This sequence comes from Dongia sp. P2_B8, assembly GCF_056404715.1. Classification (NCBI taxonomy): domain Bacteria; kingdom Pseudomonadati; phylum Pseudomonadota; class Alphaproteobacteria; order Rhodospirillales; family Dongiaceae; genus Dongia; species Dongia sp. P2_B8. Next base: position 57,014 of record NZ_JBFUDM010000009.1, read on the forward strand.
ATCCGGTCATGCTCGCCCGGATGCGTGCGTGCATCGTGAAGGCGCTTGGCCAGCGCATTGTAGAGCGTTTCGATAATCAGAGTCGATTTGCCGCCACCTGAGACACCGGTGACGCAGGTCATAGTACCCAGCGGAATATCGACGGTGATGTTCTTCAAATTGTTATGCTTGGCGCCGACGATGCGGATCCTGGCCTGTTTGCCGGCGCCCTTGCGCCGCTCGCTCGGGATGTCGATCTTGCGGGTGCCGTTGAGATATTGCGCGGTGAGGCTATTGCTCCGCATCACCTCGGCCGGCGTACCTTGCGCCACGACCTCACCGCCATGAATGCCGGCGGCCGGACCCATATCGACGAGATAGTCGGCGTTGCGGATGGCGTCCTCATCATGCTCGACCACAATCACGGTATTGCCGAGATCACGCAGGCGCTTCAGGGTCCCAAGCAGCCGGTCATTGTCGCGTTGATGCAGGCCGATGGACGGCTCGTCCAGCACATAGAGCACGCCGGTGAGGCCCGAGCCGATCTGTGACGCGAGGCGGATGCGCTGGCTTTCGCCGCCTGACAAGGTGGCCGAGGCACGACCCAGGGTCAGATATTCGAGGCCGACGGAGTTGAGGAAGCCCAATCGCTCGTTGATCTCTTTGAGGATGCGATAGGCGATATCGTTTTGCTTCTTGCTGAGTTTCTTGGCGAGACCGCCGAACCAGTCGGCTGCCTGCAGGATCGAGTATTCCGCGATGTCGGCGATGTTCTTTTTGTCGATCTTGACCGCGAGCGCTTCCGGCTTCAGGCGCTTGCCTTCGCAAGCCTCGCACGGGCTGGTCGATTGGAATCGGCCCAGTTCCTCGCGCACCCAGGCGCTGTCGGTCTCGCGGAAGCGGCGGTCCATATTGGTGATGACGCCTTCGAACGGTCGCGTGGTCTTGTAAGAGCGCGTGCCATCGTCGAACGACATGGTGACGATTTCTTCGCCGGAGCCGAACAGCACCACGTCGCGGATCTTCTTCGGCAGATCCTTCCACGCCGTGTTCAAGGAGAATTTATAATGCTTGGCGAGGCTTTCCAGCGCCTGCGCATAATATTGCGAGGTTGAACTGGCCCAAGGCGCCACGGCCCCGTCGCGCAGATTCTTCGAGGTATCTGGGACCACCATCTCCGGGTCGAAATAGAGCTTCTCACCCAACCCGTCGCAGACCGGGCAAGCGCCGAACGGATTGTTGAAGGAGAAGAGCCGCGGCTCGATCTCATCGATCGTGAAGCCGGAGACCGGGCAGGCAAAGCGCGACGAGAACAGGATGCGTTCATCGGGCTTGTCCGCATAATCGGCAAAGAGCAGGCCGTCGGCCAGGCCCAAGGCCGTCTCGACACTGCCGGCGAGGCGGGTCTCCAGCCCCTTCTTTACGGCAATGCGGTCGACCACGACCTCGATATCGTGCTTCAGCTTCTTGTTCAGCGCTGGCACTTCACCGATTTCGTATATCTTGCCGTCGACCCGCACACGCTGGAAGCCGCGCTTCTGCAGGTCCTGGAATTCCTTGCGGTACTCGCCCTTGCGGCCGCGCGCGATCGGCGCCAGCAGCAGCAGGCGGGTGCCCTCGGGCAGCGTCATGATGCGGTCGACCATCTGGCTGATGGTCTGGCTCTCGATCGGCAGGCCCGTGGCCGGGGAATAGGGAATGCCGACCCGCGCGAACAGCAGGCGCATGTAATCGTAGATTTCGGTGACCGTGCCGACGGTCGAGCGGGGGTTCTTGGAGGTGGTTTTCTGTTCGATCGAGATCGCCGGCGACAGCCCTTCGATCGAATCGACGTCCGGCTTCTGCATCAGTTCCAGGAACTGGCGGGCATAGGCCGAGAGGCTTTCGACGTAACGCCGCTGGCCCTCGGCATAGATCGTGTCGAAGGCGAGGGACGACTTCCCTGACCCGGACAGGCCCGTGATCACCACGAGCGAATCCCGGGGTAGGTCGACATCGACGTTCTTGAGATTATGCTCGCGCGCACCGCGCACGGAAATCTTATGATCTCTCAATTGGTTAGCCATGAGTGAGCAACCGCACTTTCACGCTGGATCGGGATATTTCGGGGATCTAGTTAGGGCGCATCATAGCGGCCTTCGTCTCGTCGTAATACCCCTTTTGTTCTTCTTTCCAGAATGCTAGGAAAATGCACGGCGAAGCGCTATACGGGCGCACCAATTCAATCGGATTTCAGCAGGGGGCAGCGTTATGGCGGGCAGCGTCAACAAGGTCATTCTTATCGGCAATCTGGGGCGCGACCCGGAAATCCGCGCGACCCAGGATGGCACTAAGGTCGCCAACCTCTCGATCGCGACCTCCGAATCATGGCGGGACAAGAGCTCGGGCGAGCGCCGCGAGAAGACCGAATGGCACCGCGTGGTGATCTTCAACGAACGGCTGGTCGACGTGGCCGAGCGCTTCCTGAAGAAGGGCTCCAAAGTCTATCTCGAAGGCCAGTTGCAGACCCGCAAATGGACTGACCAGTCGGGCGCTGAGAAATACACCACCGAAGTGGTGTTGCAGCGCTTCCGCGGCGAACTCACCATGCTGGATGGCAAGGGTGAGGGCGGCGGCATGTCCGACAATGGCGATGCCGGATATGCTGGCGGCAGTGGCGGCGGCGCCTACAGTGGTGGCGGATCGTCCGGCGGCGGCAGTTCCGGTGGCATGGGCGGCGGTGGCGGCCGCGGCGGCGATCTCGACGACGATATCCCGTTCTGACGGGCGGCAACAACGGTTTGCAGATGAAGGCCCGGAAAATCCAGTTTTCCGGGCCTTCGCCATTTGATGGCGTTTATCCGAAATCAGAGGCCGCAGAATGGCTGTCCCTGATCATGCAGGATTCCTGGGCAGCAGCCGGCGTGTAGCGACAGCACGGCTCCCAACCGCAAGTGCAAGTGCCACCACGATCAGGCCCGCCGCGACGGCAAAGGTAGTCTGCATGCCGGTGGTAACGGCATCTGGATGTGCTGTCGTGACGTCGGCCGTCATCGAGGCAAGTGCGAAGACGGCACCCATGACGGATGCGCCAGTGATGAGACCGAGGTTGCGTGACAGGTTGAGCAATCCGGATATGACGCCCCGCTGGTCCGGCCGGACATCCATCATGACGGATGTGTTGTTGGCTGCCTGGAACAGCTGATAGCCGGGGGCCAAGACTGCGATGGCCGCAATGTAACCGGCAATGCCGAAGATCGTCGGAAGGACGGAAAGCGCAATCGACCCGGCAGCCATGCCGATGAGCCCGACAACCACCATGAAGGGCGCGCCCAAACGATCGACAAGACGGCCCGCCACGACACCGCTGAGCGCAGAGACAATCGGACCGACCGACATGACCAGTCCCACAAAGGCTGAATCGAGGCCGAGCCCGCGTGAGAGATAGAACGGTCCCACCACCAGCGTCGCGATCACCACCGTCGAGACGAGCGCGCTGATTGCAAGGCTGGCACTCAGCACCGGATCGCGGAACATCGCCAATTGGATCAACGGCGATGCCACGCGCGCCTCGGCAAGCACGAAGAGGCCGGTTCCGAAACTGGCAGCCAACAGCAGGGTCAGATTGAGCGGACCGAAACCGCCGCGCCCGATCGTCATGGCGAGAGCATAGGCAACGAGCGTCAGCGCCAGCAGCAGCGTGCCCACATTGTCGAAGCCGGCCCTATCAGCCCTCGGCTTTCGACCATCGGCGGGCAGGTAGCGGCAGGCCAGAAGCAACGTCACGAGACCTAGCGGCACGTTGACGAAGAAGATCGCACGCCAACCCAGGCCGTCGATCAGGATGCCGCCGAGCGATGGGCCAAGAGCCGTGCCGATGGCCGACATCGTGCCGAGCAGCCCCATGGCACTGCCGGTCTTTGCCTTTGGCACGGTCTCGCCGACAAACGCCATGGTGAGGGCCATCATGATGGCACCCCCTAAGCCTTGCACGCCCCGCGCGGCAATCAGCAAGGGGAGCGTCGGGGCAGCACCACAGAGGACCGAGGCCGTTGTGAACAGGATGATCCCGGCCAGCAGCAGCCGACGGCGGCCGGTGATGTCACCGAGGCGACCGACGCTGACGATGAGTGTGGTGACGGCGAGGAGGTACGCAAGAACGATCCACTGGACGTCCTGGAAGGTGGCGTGGAAGGCCTCGGCCAGTGTCGGCAAGGCGACATTAACGCTGGTGGTGCCGAGCGAGGAGAGCAGCATGGAGAGTGACAGGCTGGCGAGAGCCCATCGGACCGATGGGGTCCGCGCCGCGCCGCCGGCTTCGACCGCGTCTCGTCCTGCAATGATGGGTTTCAATGTGAACTCCGTTTTCTGGTGCTCCGGAAACGGAGCTACCAGGAACGTAGGTCTTTGCTTGATATGGCGGAAGACGCACCATTTGCATTTTACTCGTGCGTTTGGCGCCACATCACGATCGACCTGTGCTAGGATGGGTACATGTCGACACCAGATCTCAACCTCCTCGTCACCCTGGATGTGCTGCTGGCCGAGGGCAGTGTTGCCCGCGCCGCCAAGAGGCTGCGCCTCAGCCCATCCGCGATGAGCCGGGCGCTGGCCAGGTTGCGGGAGACGATGGGCGATCCGCTCTTGGTTCGGGCCGGACGCGGTCTCGTGCCCACACCCCGGGCACTCGAACTCCGCGCACAGGTGGGCGAACTCGTCGAGGGCGTCAAAGCCGTTCTCCGCCCGCAAGAGACGCTCGATCTCAAACAGCTTGTCCGGACATTCACGCTACGGACGCGTGAGGGCTTTGTGGAGAATTTCGGTCCAGGCCTCATTGCCCGCGTAGGCACGGATGCACCCGGCGTACGGTTGCGCTTCGTGCAGAAGACGGACAAGGACGGTCCGGGTCTGCGCGATGGGACCGTCGATATGGAAACCGGTGTTGTCGGCAAGACGACCACACCGGAACTACGGGCGCAGGCATTGTTCCGGGACCGATATATTGGCGTGGTGAGAGCTGGGCATGCGCTTTGTCGTGGCAAGATTACGCCCGCCCGTTTTGCAGCCGGTCGGCACATCCTGGTCTCTGGGCGTGGCCTCAACGACGGGCCGATCGATGACGCCTTGCAGCCGTTCGGGTTGACGCGGGAGATCACGACGATCATCGGCGGTTTTTCGACGGCACTCGCTCTCGCGCGAGCCACCGATCTCATCGCCAGCGTGCCCGAACGGCATACTGGAAACCTGCGGACCGGCATGCATAGCTTTCCTCTGCCGGTCGCCCTGCCCGAGATGATCGTCTCGCTACTCTGGCATCCACGGCTGGACGCCGACCCGGCGCATCGCTGGCTGCGGGAGTGCGTTCGTGATGCGTGTGCGGGCTGAGTGCTGACTTAAACTTCATCATCAGGACAATCATCCATGCTGCATCACCTCTCATTCGGCGTATCCGATATCGTGCGGGCGGCGACGTTCTATGACGCCGTCCTCGCCCCACTCGGCTATCGGCGCGTATGGGAGGATATCAGGCCCGGCGAGGCCGATCAGGCGGTGGGCTATGGTGTTACCGACGGCAACGACAAGTTTGCCATCAAGGAACGTCCGTCCGGGCGCTTGGCGCCGGGATCCGGATTTCATCTGGCTTTCGCGGCGCCCAGCCGGCCAGCGGTCGACGCGTTTTACGCCGCGGCTTTGGCGCTGGGTGGCCGCAGCAACGGCGCGCCTGGAATCAGGCCCAATTATGGACCTCATTACTACGCAGCGTTTGTGATTGATCCGGACGGCTACCGGATCGAGGCCGTCATCAGCGGAGCCGCCTAGGCCAGCGGTTCGGGTGGCGATCCTGGATCGCCCGACAGGCTGGCAAAATCTGAGAAGACACTGTCGATAAGCTTGCGCTGGCGCGGGTCGCGCACGGCATAGGTGTCGGCCAGCAGCTGGATCAGGTAATGAGCCTTGGCCGCTGCCTCCGGCCAGCTGGTTGCCGGCCCGGCCAGGATGAAGGCTTCGAATTCATGCTGGCGCTGCTCCAGCAGGCGCCGATCTTCGCGCACATGCTCCAGCCGCCGGCGGATTTCCGTGGCGCGCTGCGCATCGTCGCTGCGATGCTCATCGAGATCGATGGAGTCTGTGGTCATCTGCCGAGGATCACTATTTGGCCCGATACAATGTTGCTATTGAGCATGCCGGAAGAAGGCGATGATGAGGACGCCCACCAGCAAGGCAATTGGAACGACGAGCGGCGGCGTGAAATATTTCATGGACATGTTCTTTCTATGAAAAGGCTTGGCGGCTAGGGCTGGCTGGCGGGTGCCGTGTTCTTATCCAAGACAAGTGCAGCCTCCAACGCCTCCGGATCTATGACGCTGATCGGCATGATGCGTGGATGTGCCGCATCGCTGACGCGCTGCATCAAGGTCGCCGTGCGTCGGTAGGCTGGAAAAGACACGTCGAGCAGCAGTTCTTCGTCGGTCTCAATCGAATAGCTGCCAGCCGGGTAGGATTGATCGGGATCGCCCAGTGTGAAGCGATGCTTGAACGTCACAATGGTTCTGGTCGTGCGGACCATGCCTGCATCCTTCCCAGGACAATGGTTCCCGGCGTCATGATTTTGCCGGCACGCCTGGGACGAAAACCGGCGTGGCCTCGGGATAGATGTAAAAGAGAAAGCCATAAAAAATGACGCACATCACCAGGACGACGCTGCCCAGAATGCACATCATTGCTTTGAAATCAGACATGAAGTTCCTGAGGAACCAATCGGATGTGCTCGCCACTTCCGCCATGAAACGCAAAAATTCATGCCGTAGCAGCTGCCAGCACGCGATCCAACCTGGTCAGCCTACCACCAAGCGCCTTATTCGGTAGAAGTGCAACATATCTTATGGCGGGCGCGTCCTGATCGTCGCTTGTGCATGGTTTGGGCGCCGCGCTTAGCTACGGTCCTTTGCACTTATTCGGCCGCTCGCGGCAGAGCCATATCGGCATCGAGCGAGAAATGGATCAACTGCCGGCCATGATGGGGCGAACGCTCAATATGCGCGCGGACACCAAAGACTTTGCGAATAAGAGGTTCAGTCAGGACTTCTTCCGGTGTTCCAGCCGCCACGACGCGGCCCTGCTGCAGGATCGCCACGACATCGCAGAACATGGCGGCGAGGTTGAGGTCATGGAGCGCTACGATACTGGTCGCCGGCAACCGGCTTACCAGCGACAGGATTTCCAACTGGTGCAGGACGTCGAGATGATTGGTTGGTTCGTCGAGCAGCAGTTCGGTTGGCGTTTGTGCCAGGGCGCGGGCGATGTGAACCCGCTGCCGCTCGCCGCCGGACAAAGTCTGCCACGGCTGGTCGCGCTTGTCGCCCATGCCGACGTAAGCGAGTGCATTTTCGACCGCCTCATCATCGTTCTGCGTCCAAGGCGAAAGCGGGCCACGATGCGGCGTGCGGCCCAGGCGCACGACATCCAGTGCGGTGACCTGTGCCTCTGTGGTCGCCTGCTGCTCCACCAGCACCACGCGGCGGGCGATATTGAGCCGCGACATCTGGGTGATGTCGATATCGCCCAGGGTGATGATTCCGCTGGCCACCCGCCGCAAGCGGCAAATGAGGCGCAGCAGCGAGGATTTGCCGGAGCCATTTGGCCCCAGCAGGCCCAGCGTCTTGCCCGGCTCGACCCGGATTGTCACGCCGTCGACGATCATCTTGCCGGCCGTGCCCCAGCTGATGTCGGTGGTGGTGATGGTCATTGCGGACGCCTCGCGCGATAGAGGATGAGGGCAAAGGCTGGGGCGCCGAACAAGGCCGTCACCACGCCGATGGGGAGGATCTGCTGTGGGATGATGACGCGTGACACAATATCGGCCAGCACCATGAACACGGCGCCGATCATCAACGACGCGGGCAGCAAGCGCGCATGGGCTGGCCCAACCAGGAAACGCGCGGCATGGGGAATGACCAGGCCGACAAAGCCGATCGACCCCACAATGCCGACCATGGTGGCGGTTATCATGGCGGTGAGGCCGAACAGGATGAGGCGCACGCGCAATACCGGAATGCCAAGTGCTGCCGCCGCATCGGTTCCGAAGGTGAAGGCATCAAGGGCCCGGGCATAAAGGAGGCAGATCGCAAAACCGCTGACGGCAACCGGTGCTGCCAGATAGACATCCTCCCAGCGCACGCCACCAAGGCTGCCCAACAGCCAGAACATGACGCCGCGGGCCTGTTCGGCATTGGCCGAGGTTGTGACAACATAGGCGGTGAGCGCATTGAAAAGCTGCGAGCCGGCGACACCGGCCAGAATGATGCGGTCCGATCCGCCGCCGGCACCGGCGGCCAGCAACGTCACTAGGACGAAGGCAAGGACAGCCCCGGCGAAGGCCCCGACAGAGAGTGTGATGAGTCCAGCACCGACGCCCAGGATCATGACGGCCACTGCGCCGGTCGACGCACCGGCCGAGATGCCGAGTACATAGGGCTCGGCCAACGGGTTGCGCAGCAACGCTTGCAGAATGGCGCCGGATATTGCCAGCGCGCCACCGCAGCAGGCCGCAACCAGAGCTCGGCTCAGGCGGTAGTCCCAGATGATGCCTGCCTGGATCGCACTGAGCTCGAAACCGGTGCCGAACAGTTTGTTGGCGATCGCCTTGTAGGCCGATGCCAGCGGAATCGGCACCTCGCCGATCGACACCGCCATGCCGATGGCAAGGGCCAAGGCGATCAGCGACAGCAAAGCGAGTGAGGCACGCATGCCCCACCCACCCTGAAGAGCCGGATTTATCGAGTTGTAAGTCAATTTGCCCCCAGTCAATTTGTGAGGCCGAACTGCTTGATGCCCTCGGCGACGGCTTCAATCCCGCTCACGGCGCGTATGGTCGGGCTCATTGCCTGCGAATCCATGATCACGATGTGCTTTTGCTTGACCGCATCGAGCTTGCTGGTGACCGGATCCGTCTCCAGGAAGTTGAGCTTCACCGCGACATCGTCGGCGGGATAGCGCCGCCGATCCATCCGCGCCACCACGATCACCTGCGGATTGGCGCCAGCGATGCTTTCCCAGCTCGCCAGCGGCCATTCTTCTTGTGTCGTCACGACATTCTTGGCGCCCAGCGTTTCCATGATGTAGGCCGGGGTGCCGTTCTTGCCGGCGATATAGGCATCGCCGTTCACCTTGGGGCTCGAGAACCAGAACACCATGGACAGGCCGCCGTTCTGAGCATTGGCGGCTTTGCTGCCGGCAACCTTGGCAATGGCCTCGGCCTCGCGTTTCTTGAGATCGGCGATCAAGGCGTCGCCGCGATCCTGCACGTCGAAGATCTGCGCCATGTCGTGGATCTCCTGATAGACCAGCGACATGTTGAACATCTCCTTGCGCACGCCATCGCCACCGCCGGAATTGTCCTTGGCGACGCAATCGGCCGGCGCCACATAGCTGGGGATCTTGAGGTCCGAGAACTGCTTGCGCGTGGCGACCGATCCATTGGGGCCGACATGCCATTCGAACTCGGCCGTGACCAGGTCCGGCTCTCGCGCCAGGACGCTTTCGAAACTGGGATCATTGTCGGCAAGCCGCTTGATCTTGGCATTGGCCGCTTCGTAGCCCGGCAGCACCGGACCGAACCACACCGCCGTGCCGACGATTTTGTCGGCGAGGCCCAGCGACAGCAGGATCTCCGCGCTGCTTTGGCCGATGGCGACTGTGCGTGTCGGCGCCTTGTCGAAGGTAAGTGTCTCGCCGCAATTCTCGATTGTCAGCGGATATTGGGTAGGCTCGGCCAATGCTGCCGGCGCGCCGATGGCGAGGCAGGTGAGGGCGGTCAGTGCCGAGAGGCTGGTCCGATGGATGGGCCAAGCTGTTGGTTGGGTTTGCATGTCAGATCCCCTTGTTAATGAAGATATGCAATGTTATAACATTACATATAAGATTTAACCTTATCAACCGGCTGGCGCGTAGCGCGGGCCGGTTGAAGCGGAATGTGGCAGGGGATGTCACCGGCGGCGGCTCAAGGCCTTACCTGGCGCCGAATAGTTGGCCGAATATGGGGAAAGTATGCCGGTCACCCGGCACGCCTGTGTTGGCGCCATGTCAACGTCTCCATCTCGGGCACCCCGCCCGGGTTAGACTTAAAACGCGTCGATGGCAGGTCTCCTGACTCGCGGGTCGATGCCTGCTGCCAACCTTCCCAACCGTCAGACGGTCAGTGGTACGAAGTGGCAGTGAGCTATCCGCTTACAGTTGCGGGGGCAGTCACGGTTTAGGCCCCGATTGGGTCGTCCGCACCGTGTTCCCTATTAATCCCCTGGAATTCATCCGTCGGGGAACCATCGCGGTGATTCATACGGGGACGCGACGGCGGGCGTCAAGGCCGTACGCGTCACGAAATTCTCATGCGGGCGATAGGTGCCTCCGCTACCATCCGGCCATGAACGAGCAACGTATCGATATTGAGCTGCGGCCGATGGTCCCCGCTGATTTGCCGGCTGTGACGGTGATCCGGACCAGCGTGATCGAGAATCATCTGTCGGTCGCAGAGATGGCGGCACGGGGCATCACGGAGGACGGCATCATTGCCGAGATGGTTGCTGGCAATCTGCGCGGCTGGGTGATGCTGGTGAGTGGCGTACCGGTGGCCTTCTCTTTCGCCAGGCGCGTTGAGAAGACCATTTTCGCCATGTTCGTGCAGCCCGGCTATGAAGGCCTTGGGCTCGGGCGGCGCGTGATGGCGGCGGCGGAAGATTGGCTGTTTGAAGAGGGCGTTACGGATATCTGGCTGACCACCGATGCCAATCCAGCGATCCGTGCCCACGGCTTCTATCAGCGGCTGGGTTGGGTCACGGACTGGTCGGCGGAGGCTGGCGAAGTCACTTACTGGAAGCGCCGCGCGCCTTGAGGAAGGCGAGGGCACCCTGGCCCGCCACATAGCCGCTGGCCATGCACGCCGTCAGCAGATAGCCGCCCGTGGGCGCTTCCCAATCCAGCATCTCGCCGGCGCAGAATATGCCGGGATGATCTTTCAACATCAGATGCTGGTCGAGACCATCGCGCTTCACGCCACCGGCGGAACTGATGGCCTCAGAGATCGGACGCGTCGCGACAAGACGCAGCGGTAGCGCCTTGATGCCCTTGGCCAAGTGCACCGGATCGGCAAAATCGTCTGCCGGCAGGCATTCGCGCAGCAGCGCAGCCTTTGCGCCGGACAAGCTCAGGCGCGATTTCAACTGCGAGGCGAGGGAACGCGACCCGCGCTGCGCCAGCGCATCGGCGATCTTCGCCAGATCGTGGTTGGGCAGCAGGTCGAGATGGAGGACCGCCGTGTCCGTGGCAGTGATTGCATCGCGCAACGGGCCGGAGAGGGCATAGATCAAGCCACCTTCGATGCCGGTTTCGGTGATGATCGCTTCGCCCTGCCGGCGCTGGCCGTTGAACGTGGCGGCGATGTTCTTCAGCGGTTCGCCAACGAAGCGGGACCGGAGATGATCGCTCCAGCCGATATCGAAGCCGCAATTGGCTGGAGTGAGCGGTGCAAGATCGATTTGGCGTGCGGCGAGAATATCCTGCCAGGCGCCATCCGATCCCAATTGCGGCCAGCTGCCGCCGCCCAGCGCCAGCACGATGACATCGCCTTTCACCTGTTGCTCACCTTGCGGTGTCGCAAAGCACAGGGCGCCATCCGGCGACCAGCCTACCCATCGATGTCGCACGTGAATGCGTACACCGGACTGGCGCAGTCGATGCAGCCAGCTACGCAACAGCGGAGCTGCCTTCATCTCGTCGGGAAAGACTCGCCCCGAACTGCCGACGAAAGTGTTGATGCCGAGATCATGGATCCAGCCGCGCAAATGGTCGGGGCCGAAGGCTGCGAGCCAGGTCGCGACCCAATCCTGCCGTGCACCGTAACGTGCGGTAAAGGCTGCCAGCGGTTCGCTGTGGGTGATGTTGAGGCCACCTTTGCCGGCCATCAGGAATTTGCGGCCGACCGAGGGCATTGCGTCATAGAGATCGACGGCGACGCCACCTAGCGCCAGCATCTCCGCTGCCATCAGACCGGCCGGCCCGCCGCCGATGACGACAGCGCTGCTAGTCATTCTCGACACGGCGGAACGGTGACAGCGTACCTAGCTCCTGCATCTCGTTGCGCATCACGCGGCGCTCGCGGTCCAGATAATCGGCAACCGCGTCGCGGAAATTGGTGTCGGTGATCCAATGCGCCGAATGGGTTTCGACCGGCAGGTACCCGCGCTGGATCTTATGCTCGCCCTGGGCACCGGCCTCGACGCGCTTCAGGCCATGCTGGATGGCGTAGTCGATTGCCTGGTAGTAGCAGCATTCGAAATGGAGATTGGGCACATCCTCGACGCAGCCCCAATTGCGCCCATAGAGCGCGTCCGTCCCACGGAGATTGAGCGCACCCGCAATGGGCATGCCGTCCCGAAACGCCATCACCAGCACGATCTTGTCACGCAGCGTGCCATGGATCGCATCGAAGAAGGCGCGGGTGAGATAGGGGCGGCCCCATTTGCGGCTGCCGGTATCCATGTAGAAGTCGAAGAAGGCGTCCCAATGCGCTGGCTTCAGGTCGTCTCCCGACAACGCTCGAACATCGATCCCGGCGACGCTGGCGCGTTCCTTGCGGATCGCCTTGCGCTTGCGCGACGACAGGGTGGCGAGGAAGTCATCGAAGCTGCCATAGCCGTCATTGTGCCAGTGATACTGGCACCCCAGGCGATGCAGATATCCATGCTCGGCCAGTTCCGCCGCTTCCTCACCCGTGCAGAAGGTGATGTGCAGTGATGAGAGGCCCGACTTTTCCACCGTGCTGGTGAGCGCACCGATGAGGGCGCTGCGCATCACCGCATCGTCGGCGCTGGGCTTCACCAGCAGGCGCGGCCCAGGTACTGGCGAGAAGGGGACCGCCAGCTGCAGCTTGGGATAATAGCGCCCGCCGGCACGTTCATAGGCTTCGGCCCAGCCATGGTCGAACACATATTCGCCCTGGCTATGGCCTTTGACATAGAGCGGCGCCACGGCCTTGAGATCGCCGGCATCGTCCTCCAGCACAAGATGCTGCGGCAGCCAGCCCGTCCCACGCCCGACCGATCCGGAAGTCTCCAGCGCATTGAGAAACGCGTGAGAGACGAAGGGATTGTCCGCACCGGCACAAGCATCCCAGGCCGCGGCGGACATCGTTTCCAACCGATCGACAATGCGGGCGGTGAGGGAGAGTTGGGTCATCACAAGAGCCCCTCACCCCGGCCCTCTCCCCGCAAGCGGGGCGAGGGGGTTCTAGCGAGTTCGTTGCGCAGCCCCCCGCCCCTTTGGGGAGAGGGGTTGGGGTGAGGGGGGCTGTTCAGTCTCGGACCCTCACGCAATCTCGACGATCGCGTCGACTTCGACCGCCACATTGAGCGGCAGCGTGTTGACGCCGACGGCCGAGCGGGCGTGCTTGCCGGCTTCGCCGAACACTTCGACCATCAGGTCGGAAACGCCGTTGGCGACTTTGGGTTGTTCGCTAAAGGTATTGATGCAATTGACGAACACGCCGAGCTTGGCGATGCGCTTCACACGGTCGAGGTCACCCAGCGCATTCTTGAGCTGCGCGATGATGTTGAGGCCGCAGATGCGTGCGGCCTGGGCGGCCTGCTCGGTCGAGAACTCCTGGCCGACCTTGCCGATGAATTTGAATTCGCCGTTCCAGACCGTGACCTGGCCGGAGACGAAGGCGGTATTGCCGGCAAGGACGACGGGCACGTAATTGGCGACGGGCACGGCGGCCTTGGGCAGCTCGATGTTCAACTCGGCCAGACGGGCCTCGACTTTGCCAGCCATGTTTCTCTCCTTGGGGCTTTTGCATGGATTTCGGGGCGATCCTAGCCGGTCGCGGCGCGGCAATCCAGCCTTGCACCACCCATGACAAATTTGCGGCGGTCGCAGGCGAATCCCGCTATAAATCGCTGCGCCTGCCGCCACTTGAATCAATGTGGATATTCCATGCTCGCCGAACCGTCCGCGCCAGCCGATGCCGATTCACTTTCCTCGCCGCCACCCGTTTTTACGGAAGGTGAGGCCGCTGCGCTGGCGCTACGGCATTTTGGCGTTGCGGGGACGGCCAGCAAGCTGACCAGCGAACGGGACGCAAACTTCCGCATCAGAGCTGCGGCCGGCGACGGCTATGTGCTCAAAGTCTCCAATCCGGCGGAAGAAGCGCTGGTGACCAATCTGCAGACCGAAGCCTTGCTGCATGTGGCGCGCCTGGACCCAACCCTGCCGGTGCAGCGCGTCTTCAAGAATACCGCCGGCACCTATGAGGAGATCCTGCACGATGCGGCCGGCCGGCCGATGATCCTGCGGCTTTTCTCCTATCTCGAGGGCCAGCCCTTGCATCTGGCGCCGCGCAGTACCGGACAGCGCCGGAGCCTGGGGAGCAATCTTGCGCGCCTCACCCGTGCCTTGGCCGACTTCAAGCACGCTGCCACCGATCACGATCTGCAATGGGACATCAAGCATGCCAGCCGCCTCTGGCAATTGCTGCCCCATGTCGAGGCGGGGGAGAAGCGGCAATTGGTCGAGCGGGTTTTGCGCAACTTCGACGACTTCGTCGTGCCCGTGATGCCGCGTTTGCGCACTCAATTCGTCCACAACGACCTCAACCCGCACAATGTCCTGGTCGACAGTCAAGACCCCACCAAGGTGGCGGGCATTCTCGATTTTGGCGATATGGTATGGACGCCGCTGGTGAACGACCTTGCTGTCGCCGCCGCCTATCAATTGTCGTTGGACGGCGATCCGCTGGTCGAGGCCAGCGACCTCATCGCGGCCTATCACGGCATGCTGCCGCTTGAGGAGATCGAGCTTGATCTCCTCTACGACCTTATCGGCGCCCGCCTGGCGACGACGGCAGCGATCACCAGCTGGCGCGCGGCACGCTATCCGGAAAACCAGGTCTATATCCTGCGCAACGCGCCACGCGCCTGGGCAGGTCTCGCGGCCTTTGCCGCCCTGCCCCGCGAACGGGCACAGGAAAATCTGCGCCGCCTCTGCGGCGTTTAGGGAGACGATCCATGGCGATGGTGAACCAATATGTGCCCGGCCGCGAAGGCGATATCAGTGCCGAGGATGCGGCGCTGATCAAGCGCCGTCAGAAGCTGCTGGGGCCGGCCTATCGCCTGTTCTACGAAAAGCCGCTGCATATCGTGCGCGGCGAGGGGGTCTGGCTCTACGATCCCGATGGTCAGGCTTATCTCGACGTCTATAACAATGTGGCCTCGGTCGGCCATTGCCATCCGAAGGTAGTGGCAGCACTCTCGAAACAGGCTGCGACCCTCAACACCCACACCCGCTATCTGCACGAGACCATCGTCGACTATGCCGAACGGCTGCTGGCGAAGTTCCCCAGTGCGCTCCAGCATGTCATGTTCACTTGCACCGGCTCAGAGGCCAACGATCTCGCCTTGCGCATCGCCAAATCCTATACCAAGGGCACCGGCATCATCGTCACCAAGCTGGCCTATCACGGCCTCACGGTCGCTGTGTCTGAGCTATCTCCCTCGCTCGGCGACTATGTCGAGCGCGGCGCGAACGTGAAACTGGTGCCGGCTCCTGACACCTACCGGATCGACGGCGATGTCGGCGCCGTCTTTGCCGCCGGTGTGAAGGCTGCGATCGCTGAGATGCAAGCTGCTGGCATCAAGCCCTGCGCCCTGCTGGTCGACGGCATCTTCTCCAGCGACGGCGTCTTCCCGGGCAAGTCCGGTTTCCTCAAGGAGGCAGTCGACGCCATCCGTGCCGCCGGCGGCATCTACATCGCCGACGAAGTGCAGCCGGGCTTCGGCCGCGTTGGTCCCGACTTCTGGGGCTTCGCGCGCCATGGCCTCGTTCCTGATATCGTGACAGTGGGGAAGCCCATGGGCAACGGGCATCCCATGGCGGGCGCCATCATGCAGCCGCATGTGGTGGAAGAATTCGGCCGGCGGTCGCGCTATTTCAACACCTTCGGCGGCAACCCGGTCTCCTGTGCAGTGGGCCTTGCCGTCCTCGACGTGATCGAGGGCGAAGGCCTTGCCCAGAATGCCGGCAAGGTTGGCACCTATATGCGCGAAGGTCTCGAGAAACTGGCGACGCGTCACGACATCATCGGCGACGTGCGTGGCGCCGGCCTCTTCCTCGGCGTCGAGTTCGTGACGGACCGGAAGAGCAAGGAACCGGCCGCGGACGAAACGACCCGCGTCGTCAACGATCTGCGCCGCCGCAAAATCCTCATCAGCGCCACCGGCCCCGGGGCCAATATTCTGAAAATCCGCCCGCCGCTTGTCTTCACCCAGGAGCATGCCGGTATCTTCCTGGATGCGGTGGAAAAGACGCTGGCGGGGCTTTGAAGGATGCCGGCCTATTGGTGATCGGCCACCCGGCCAGCCTTGGCATCGGGAGCCCTATGATCTAGATTCTATCCCGCAGCCCGGGGGAGTATGGGTGGGCTAGGAAAAGAAGGCCGCTTTGGGAACGTCATGGAAGCGACCCGTCGTCGATTGAACTGGCTCTTCACCCTTGTCCCGGTGCTGGCTTTGGCCGTGCAGCTGGGCGGGTGTGCGGCGACCGTGGACTGGGAATATCCCCGCACGCCCTCGACGGCTTTCGATCAACCGCAGAGCACAACCGTCGGCGCCCTGTTTCAGGAAGCAGCCGATCGCTATCCGGGACAATCCGGCTTTGCCCTGGTGCCGGAGGGCGGCAATGCCTTGACGGCCCGTCTGGCCATGGCTGACCTCGCCGAGAAGACGCTCGATGCGCAATATTACATCTGGGATGCCGATACGACCGGTCGCATCATGGCCGACCGGCTGATCCGCGCCGCGGATCGGGGCGTCCGCGTCCGTCTGCTGCTCGACGATCACTACCAGTCCGAGGCAACCGATTTTGGCATTGCGGCGCTCGATGCCCACCCCAACGTCGAGGTGCGGTTTTTCAATCCGCTGGATAACCGGCGCTGGCGCGCCTGGAGTTTCTTCACCGATTTCGACCGTGCTAATCACCGAATGCACAACAAGCTGTTCGTCATGGATAACGCCGTGGCAATTGCCGGTGGGCGGAACATTGCGGACACCTATTTCGGTGTTCGGCCGGATCAGAATTTTCGCGACTTGGACATGGCGATGGTGGGCCCTGTCGTCCGGGACCTGTCGACAAGCTTTGACCAATTCTGGAACAGCGCATGGGCTATCCCGGCCGGGGCCATGCTGAGTGAAAAGGCGACGCAAACTGATTTTGTCGCCCTCAGAAAGCGCCTGGCCGAAAGGGTCGCCGACGTCGGCTATCCCTATCCCGTCGAAGAACAGATAGCGGAACGCCGCAACAATCTCATGGCGATCCGGGATGCCCTCATCTGGGCGCCCGGCCGTGTCCTGGCCGAAGACCCAAGTCGCGTCGACGCCGAAAATGGGCACAATGTCATCACGGAAGCCATTCTCCAACGGCTCGCCACGACCCAGCATGAACTGCTGATCGAAACGCCCTATTTCATCCTGCAAGATCGCGGTATCGAGGAAATGGACGGGCTGACATCACGTCATGTCGCGGTCCGCGCGCTAACCAACTCTGCCGCCACTAACGATGTGATCGCGGCACAGGCGGGTTACGCCAATACGCGCGAGAATTTGCTCAAGGCCGGCGTCGCTCTCTATGAACTGCGGCCGGACAGCAATATGAAGCGACATTGGTCGATGGCCGCTGGCAAATCGCGCGCCGCCCTGCATACCAAGGCGCTGGTGTTCGATCGGAAGACAGTCTTCATCGGCAGCTTCAACCTCGATCCCCGTTCGCGCTTCATCAACACGGAGATTGGCGTCATGGTCGACAGCCCGCAACTTGCCGAGGAGTTGGGTAAGTTCATGGATGACGGCGTCTCGCCAGGCAGCGCCTACCACGTCACCCTTGATGCAGGCGGCGGTCTCCTCTGGACCGCTGAGGATGATGGGCAAAAGGTGGAATTCGACAGCGATCCGAACATCAGCACATGGCACAGCTTCCTGCTCGATGTCATCGGGATTTTGCCGATCGAGGATCAGCTTTGAGGCCTCACGTCGCCGATTGCGGGCCAACTGGCACCACACCTACCGTCATGGTCGGCGAAGGCCGACCACCCACGAGTTTTTATCCGTAGACCGAGTAGCCGCAGGCAAATTCGTGGATGGTCGGCCTTCGTCGAGCATGACGAGAACTGATCAAAAAGAAAACCGGGCCCGTGATGAACACGGGCCCGGTGGTCTCAGTTAGGCCAGTTTCAGGAGGTCGGAGGATGGGCGGCTTTCCTTACCGCCCTTGGAGACACCTAAGGCCTTAAGAACACCCGCTCGTCGAGCCGCACGTCGTGCACTTCATGCAGGTGCCGTTGCGCACCAGGGTGAAGTTGCCGCACTCGCCGCAGGCATCGCCTTCATAGCCTTTCATCTTGGCTTCGCGGATCTTGTCGAGGCGGCTATCGACCGCCTGGACCACCGCCGCGCCAACTGAGGTCGTGTGCGTCGTGGTGACCGAGACGCTGCCGCTCACCCCGTTGCTGCCACCCCCATTGCTCCCGTGGCCGCCGCCCGCATGGGCGTGGACATGATGGGCATGGTCATGATCATGCGCGTGATCGTGCGCCAGAGCATTGTTGCCGATGGTGCCGCCCATCATGGAGGCGTTCTTCAGCACGATGAGGTTGGAGCGCACATAACCGGTCGAGGTAATGCGGCGCACAGCCTCGACGCCGCGGTCCACCTGCTGCTTCTCCGGCAGCGCCTGCTCGGCGGCACCACTGCCCATCGCATCGTGCAGCAGATCAGAGGGCTGCACATGCGCCAAGTCATTGCGGCCGAGATAGGAGACCGCCAGTTCCCGGAACGTGTAGTCGAGGATCGACGTCGCCATCTTGATGGCATCGTTGCCTTCGACCAGGCCATTGGGCTCGAAGCGCGTGAAGGTGAAGGCTTCGACGAACTCTTCGAGCGGCACACCGTATTGCAGGCCGATCGAGATGGCGATCGCGAAATTGTTCATGAGCGAGCGGAAGGCCGCACCTTCCTTATGCATGTCGATGAAGATCTCGCCGATCGTGCCATCTTCATATTCACCGGTCCGCAGATAGACCTTGTGGCCACCGACGATCGCCTTCTGGGTATAGCCCTTGCGACGCTCGGGGAGGCGCTTGCGGCCCTGCTCGACGATGCGCTCGACGATCCGTTCCACGATGCGCTCGGCGACGATCGGAGCGCGGGCTGCTGCCGGTGCCTCGATCACGTCATCGACCGTATCGTCATCGCCCAGCACCGAAGCCGAGAGCGGCTGCGAGAGCTTCGAGCCGTCGCGATAGAGCGCATTCGCCTTGATGCCCAGTTCCCACGAGAGCAGGTAGGCCGATTTGCAATCCTCGACCGAGCTCTGGTTCGGCATGTTGATGGTCTTCGAGATCGCGCCCGAGATGAACGATTGGGCGGCGGCCATCATACGGATATGGCTTTCGACCGAGAGATACCGCTTGCCGATACGGCCGCAGGGATTGGCGCAATCGAACACCGAGAGATGCTCGTCCTTCAAGAACGGCGCGCCTTCCAGGGTCATGGCGCCGCAGACGAAGGTGTTGACGGCTTCATATTCGGCCTTGCTGAAACCAAGGGCGGTCAGCATGTCGAAGGTCGGGCTGGCCAATTCTTCCGGCGTGAAGCCCAGGGCTTCCTGGCAGAAGGTATCGCCGAGGTTCCACTTGTTGAACACGAAGCGGATATCGAAGGCGGCTTCCAGCGAGCTTTCCAGTTTGCTCAGGATCTCGTCGGTGAAACCGCGCGCCTTCAAGCTCTGATGGTTGATATAGGGCGCGTCCTTCAGTGTCGCATGACCCACGGCATAGCGCACCATCTCCTCGATCTGCAGCGGCGTGTAGCCGAGCGTGGTCAGCGCATCGGGCACCATGCGGTTGATGATCTTGAAATAGCCGCCGCCGGCGAGCTTCTTGAACTTCACCAGGGCGAAGTCGGGCTCGATGCCGGTGGTGTCGCAATCCATGACCAGGCCGATCGTGCCCGTGGGCGCGATGACGGTCGACTGGGCATTGCGATAACCATGCTTCTCACCGAGCGCCAGGGCGAGATCCCAGGCATTCTTGGCAGCTTCGATCAAGCGCTTGTCGGTGCAGCTCTTGTGGTCCAGCACGACCGGCAGAACCGACAGGCCCTCATAGCCGGTCTTTTCGCTATAGGCGGCGCGGCGATGGTTGCGGATGACGCGCAGCATATGATCGGCATTCTTGGCATAGCCCGGGAAGGCGCCAAGTTCGCCAGCCATCTCGGCCGAGGTCGCATAGGCAACACCGGTCATGATCGCGGTGAGGGCTGCCGTGATGGCGCGGCCTTCTTCGCTGTCATAGGAGAGGCCGACCGACATCAGCAAGCCGCCGATATTGGCATAGCCAAGACCCAGCGTGCGGAACTCGTAGGAGAGCTGTGCGATTTCCTTCGAGGGGAACTGCGCCATCAGCACCGAGATTTCGAGGACGACGGTCCACAGGCGAACGGCATGCTCGTAGCTCTCAATGTCGACCAGGCCGTCGGCCGCCTTGAAGGTCATCAGGTTGAGCGAGGCGAGATTGCAGGCCGTGTCGTCGAGGAACATGTATTCGGAGCACGGATTGGACGCGTTGATGCGGCCGGATTCCGGGCAGGTGTGCCACTCGTTGATGGTGGTGTCGTACTGCACGCCGGGATCGGCGCTGGCCCAGGCGGCCTGGCCGATCTTTTCCCAGAGGTCGCGCGCCTTCAGCGTCTTGTGGACCTTGCCGTCGGTGCGGCGGATGAGATCCCAATCGCCATCCTGCGCCACGCGCTCGATGAAATCGTTCGAGATGCGCACCGAATTGTTGGAGTTCTGGCCGGAGACCGTGAGATAGGCGTCCGAATCCCAATCGGTGTCATAGGTCTTGAAGTCGATATTGTCGTAGCCCTGGCCGGCAAAATGAATGACGCGCTGGACATAATTGTCCGGCACCTTCGCCTTGCGCGCGGCACGCACGGCGGCCTTGAGGGCCGGGTTCGATTTCGGGTCGAGCTTGCCCGGGCCTTCGCCGTCATGGGCGGCCTTGATCACCTTGTTGAGATGGTAGTTGCAGGCCTGGCTGCCGGCGACCAGCGCCGCGACCTTCTGCTCTTCCAAGACCTTCCAATTGATATAGGCCTCGATATCCGGGTGATCGAGATCGACCGTCACCATCTTCGCCGCGCGGCGCGTGGTGCCGCCCGATTTGATGGCGCCGGCAGCGCGGTCACCGATCTTGAGGAAGCTCATCAGGCCCGACGAGCGGCCGCCGCCAGAGAGCTTCTCGCCATCGCCACGCAGCTTCGAGAAATTGGAGCCGGTGCCCGAGCCGTACTTGAACAGGCGCGCCTCACGCACCCAAAGATCCATGATGCCGCCCTCGGACACCAGGTCGTCGGAGACCGACTGGATGAAGCAGGCATGGGGCTGCGGATGTTCGTAGGCCGAGGTGGAGAGCGTCAGCTCGCCGCTCTTGAAGTCGACATAATGATGGCCCTGCGCCGGACCATCGATGCCATAGGCCCAATGCAGGCCGGTGTTGAACCATTGCGGGCTGTTGGGGGCGCCCATCTGGCGGGCGAGCATGAAGCGCATTTCGTCATAGAAGGCGAGGGCATCTTCTTCCGCGTCGAAATAGCCACCCTTCCAGCCCCAATAGGTCCAGGTGCCGACCATGCGGTCGAACACTTGCTTGGCGCTCATCTCGCCGGTGAAACGCTTTTCCGCCGGCAGTTTCACCAAGGCTTCCCGGTCAGCCTCGCGGCGCCACAGGAAATCCGGCACGTCGCCTTCGACGACGGGGCGCATCGCGGCGGGGACACCGGCCTTGCGGAAATATTTCTGCGCCAGCACGTCGCTCGCCACCTGCGACCAATCGGCCGGAACCTCGATATCCTTCAGCTGGAAGACGATCGAGCCATCCGGATTCTTGATCTCGCTCGTGGTGCGGCGGAACAGGATTTCCGAATATGGCGACTGGCCGGCTTTAGTGAATCGACGTGCAATACGCATGTGGTGGCCCCCGAAATTGGTCTTTATGTGCCCGGTCTGAACCGAATCCTCGCCCCTCTGCAGAATCTGGTTCAGCAAAACGGGTTAAAGGATTGGTTCGGCGCGTCTATATCTAGGTGCCTAGACCGGCGCCGTGACCAGATATTGATGCCGCGAGGCCCTCAGCGGCAACTAGAAAATATCAATATTTGGTGATTAATAATCTTGACGCCCATAGATGTTGAGGATGCCCTTGGTTTACGGGCGTTTCTGGGACTTCTCGCAGCGCAAAATGCCGTAATTAACCGATTCTCATTTTTTGTGACGCCCCGCGCCGCTCGAAAAGATGATTGATATCAATAGGATAATCGTACCGATCCACTGCTGCGCCGAGGTTGCTTCGCCCAGCACCAGGGCTGCGGCCGCCAGGCTGATGGCCGGTTCCAGGTTGAGGGTCATGGCGGTTTCGGTCGGCGACAGGGTCTTCATCGAGCCGAACCAGCAGATCATGGCGGTGACATAGCAGCCGGTGGCCCCCACATAGCCGACCCAGCCCAGGCCGCTTTCCGGCAGAGATACGCCACCCACGACGGCCACATAGACGGTGGCAAGGCCGATCATCCACAATTGGGCCCAGAAATTGACCACCCGGGAATCGACATCGTCGAGATAGGCGCCGCCCCAGGTGACAAATCCGGCAACACCCAGCGATGCCAGCAAAGCCAGCGCCGTCCCGCGCCAGTCGAGGGTGACCTGTCCCGGTTCGAAGGATATGCCGCTGAAATCGACGGTGAGGCCGATATCGCGGCCAAGGGCGATCACCAGCCCGCAGAAGGCCGTGATCAGGAGGAGGGCACGCAAGGGGCTGATCCGCTCACGCCCCGAAAGGGCCGCGAACACAGCCACCAGCAGCGGATAAGTATAGAGCAGGATGACGGCGAGGCTGACCTTGATATAGGCAACCGAGCTCAGATAGCCGACCGACATCA
The DNA here is from genome assembly GCF_056404715.1 of Dongia sp. P2_B8. Lineage (NCBI taxonomy): Bacteria > Pseudomonadati > Pseudomonadota > Alphaproteobacteria > Rhodospirillales > Dongiaceae > Dongia > Dongia sp. P2_B8. The sequence continues at coordinate 80,008 of NZ_JBFUDM010000009.1, forward strand.
TCATGAGGCAAATGGCGATCCAGAAGGTCGCCTGCATGTTGCGCTTGGGCAGTTTGAAGCTGACGCGGCTCACCGTCAGGATCAGGCCGAGGACGATCATCAGCGCACTGAAACGCGACCAGACCAGCAGCATCGGCGACGCCCCGCCCTGATAGGCGAGGCTGGCGAAGGTGGTGATCAGGCTGACGAAGATGGTGCCGACGAGCAGCAGGCCGAGCGCCCGCCAATGTGTGCGCGTGTTCGTACTCAGTGGAAACTCCATGCGGTGGGCAGGCTCTTGTGCGAGGACCCGCCTGCGGGCCACACTATGGGTGGCGCGGTGCAATCCTGTCCAGACAGGCGAGAAAAATGTTGAAAAGCGCGGTGCGCGGAATCGTCATGCGTCAGGCTGCGAGCGCGGACGCACCAGCACTTGCCGGCCTCATTCACCGGGCCTTCGAGGCCTATCGCGGGCATCTGGTGCCGCCATCCGGTGCCCATGCTGAAACACCAGCCAGTCTGGCCGCGGCCATGGCAAAGGGAGCTGCCTTCCTCGCCGAAGCCGGGACCGGTTCCGTTGCCTGCATCTTCGCCGAAGTCCGGCAGGACCGGGTCTATATCGGGCGCCTTGCTGTCGATCCGGCCTGCCGTGGGGCGGGTCTGGGGGCTGCCATGCTGGCCGAGGCCGAACGCTTTGCCCGCACCCAGAAGGTCCCCTGCATGGAACTGGGCGTCCGGCTGGTTCTTACCGACAATATCAGCCTATTTCAGAAGGTTGGCTTCAAGATCGTCGGCCAGCGCAGCCATCCGGGCTTTGCCGTTCCGACCTATCATGTCATGGAAAAGCGGCTGGATTAGCCATTCCTTGCTTGGAAATGTGGCGGATTGTATAGTCCGCCCCCAGTACATAACCCGTTGCACTTATTGGCCCTTCTGGGCCATTTGCAACCCATGGCGGCGAATCAGGCATGAGCATCGGTACCCGGCTTTTTACGTGGCTGAACGGCGAACTGGTCGGCAGTGACGAGTTCGGCAACAAGTATTATGTCCATCGCAAGACCAAGGGACAGAAGCGGCAAAAGCGCTGGGTCCTTTATAATGGCGAGGCGGAAGCCAGCCGTGTGCCGCCGGAATGGCATGCTTGGCTGCATGCAACCACGGCAGTGGCGCCGACCACCCGCGCCAAGACCAAATCCTGGCAGAAGCCCCACGAACCGAACCATACCGGTACCGACCTTGCCTACCGGCCGCCCGGCCACACCTTGATGGGCGGTCACCGCGCCAAGGCCACCGGCGACTACGAACCCTGGTCGCCAGTCTGATAGCCCCATTCTGATAGCCGGGGTCTAAGCACCGGACCCGCACCCACCCAGCCCGTCCACCGCCAAGGTTCGATCCATGCAGCGCAACGTTCTTGAAACCATCATGGGTGCCGTGGTGCTGATCGCCGCGGCGGTTTTCCTCTACGTCATCTATAGCGGCAGCGGGATCAAGGAAGATCGCGGTGGCTATCAGCTGGTCGTGCGCTTCGATCGCGGCGGCTCGGTGCTGCCGGGCACGGATGTGCGCATCAGCGGCGTAAAGGTCGGCGCGGTGACGTCGCAGGAATTCGACCCGAAGATGTTCCAGGCCGTGGTGACGCTCAATATCCGCAGCGATGTGGAGTTGCCCAAGGACAGTTCAGCGATCATCACCAGTGACGGATTGCTCGGCAATTACTATATCAAGCTGGAACCGGGCGCCGAGGACGAGTTGCTGAAGGATGGCGACCAGGTGGCTTATGCCCAGGGCGCCCTTGATCTCGTCGAGCTGATCAACAAATTCGTGGTGGGCGGATCGCCACCCAAGCAGGAATAGCGGCAGTTGCCGCAAGGCAGGCCTATCGCCATGAGTGCAGACAAAGCCAACCCCGGTTTCAACACCCCGGTCTGGAAGCAGCCCGACGGGCAGCCCGTGTCGTGCCTCGAAAAAGTCAAAGTCCTCAACCAGAATCTGATCGAGATCAGGCAGTTGGCGCAGGATGCGCTGGAGGATGCCGTGCTGATGGGCTGCGACGAAGCCCAGATCCGCGCGGTATTCAACGACCTGGTCGCGAAACTCGAGAATCCCTACGGAAAGAAATCATGAAGTTGAATGCGACCGGTGCGGCAGCAGCGGGGATCGGTTTCATCCTCGCGGGCGCCCTCGGCATTAATACGGCGACGGCCATTCCCGGCGACAATGTCGTGCTGCGCGCCATGGACAAGATCACGGCGCGCGTCTCCACCATCACCGTACCGGTCGGTGGGACCGTGAGCTTCGGCTCGCTCAAGATCACGGCCAAGGCCTGCGACAAGCATCCGCCGGAAGAGACGCCGGAAGCCTCTGCTTTCCTCGATGTGGTTGAGGAAAAGCCGGGTGAGGCGCCGCAGCCGCGCTTCGATGGCTGGATGTTCGCCTCGAGCCCGGCGCTCTCGGCGCTGGAGCACCCGGTCTATGATCTCTGGGTCCTGGATTGCACCAGCGATCAGCCGCCCGAAGCCGCTCAGCCTGCGGAAACGGCGCCTGCTTCCGAGGGTACCCCTGCGCCGACCAATTCCAGCAACACGGAATCCGGCACCTCGCAATAGAAGGTTGCCGGCTTTGCCAGGGCGTGGTTGAGGCGCAGGCGGTAATCGTCGCGCGGAATCTCGATCGTGCCGAAGCGGCTGAGATGCTTGGTGACGAACTGCGTATCCAGCAATTCATAGCCGCCATGGCGAAGCCTTGCCACGAGATGCACGAGGGCCACCTTGCTGGCGTCAGTCTCCCGGCTGAACATGCTTTCGCCGAAGAAGGCGCCGCCTAAGCAGATGCCGTAGAGGCCGCCCACGAGCCGCTCGCCTGACCACACTTCGACACTGTGCGCATGGCCCATGACGAAGAGGTCGCGGCACAGCTCGAAGATGGTGTCGTTGATCCAGGTTTGGCCACGGCCGGGTGCTGGCGCTGCGCAGCCATTGACGACCGCGTCGAAGGCCTTGTCGCAGGTAACGCGGAAAGCACCTTCTTCGCCGGCGAGGCCCTGGCGCACGGTTTTCTTCAAGGTGCGGGGGATGTGGATGCTATCCAAGGGCAGGATGCCGCGCTGTTCCGGATCGATCCAGTAAAGCTCGGGGTCGTTGCGCGCCTCCGCCATTGGGAAGATGCCGATCGCATAAGCGCGCAGCAGCATCTCGGGCGTGATCTTCGGCGGTTTGACCCTGTTGGACATCGACGACACCCTTAGAGCGAGACTGCGGTGCGTTCGGACCTACCCCTCACCCCAACCCCTCTCCCCAGAGGGGCGAGGGGCCTATCGCACGTTCGCTCGAAACTCCCTCGCCCCGCTTGCGGGGAGAGGGTCGGGGTGAGGGGGTGCTAGGCCACGCTCTCTTTGTCAGAGTGCCGGACGTTTGAGCCAGCGTCAAATGCCGACGAACTTCTCCAGCCAGCGGATGTCGTAATCGCCGTTGATGAAGTCCGGCGCCGTGACCAGCCGCTGGTGCAGGGGGATGTTGGTTTTGACCCCCAGAATGACCATTTCCTCCAGCGCGCGGCGCGCTCGCATCAGGGCCTCGTTCCGGGTCTTGCCATGCACCACCAGCTTGGCAATCAGGCTGTCATAATTGGACGGCACCTTGTAGCCGGCATAAAGCGCCGAATCGACCCGGACACCCAGGCCGCCGGCCGCGTGGAAATCCGTGATCAGGCCCGGCGAGGGCATGAAGGTCACCGGATCTTCGGCATTGATGCGGCACTCGAAGGCATGGCCGGTGAAGGTGATGTCCGACTGGCTGAAGCCGAGCGGTGCGCCGGATGCGACGCGGATCTGCTCGCGCACAAGATCGATGCCGGTGATCATTTCCGAAATCGGATGCTCGATCTGCAGGCGGGTATTCATTTCGATGAAATAGAACTTCCCGTCCTGGAACAGGAATTCGATCGTACCGACCGAACGATAGCCCATCGCCTTCACGGCTTTGACGGCGATCTCGCCGATCTCGGCGCGCTGGTCGGCATTGAGGGCGGGCGAGGGGGCCTCTTCCAGCACCTTCTGGTGCCGGCGCTGCAGCGAACAATCGCGCTCGCCCAAATGCACCGCATTGCCGTGATTGTCGGCGAGGATCTGGATCTCGATATGGCGGGGATGACCCAGATACTTTTCCATGTACATCTGGTCATTGCCGAAGGCGGCCTTCGCCTCGGCTTTCGCCATGGCGAGCGATTCCATCAGCTCGCCGGGATTGTTGGCGACCTTCATGCCCTTGCCGCCACCGCCGGCTGCAGCCTTCAGGAGGACCGGATAGCCGGTCTCCTCGGCAATGCGCGGTGCATCGGCATCAGAGATGGCGCCATCGGAACCCGGCACGCAGGGAATGCCGAAACGCCTCGCCGTTGCCTTGGCTTCGACCTTGTCGCCCATCTGCGACAGATGCTCGGGCGACGGGCCGATGAAGGTGAAGCCGTGCTCCTCCACCATGGAGGCGAACTTCGCATTCTCGGAGAGGAAGCCGATACCGGGGTGGATGGCGTCGGCGCCGGTGATGGTGGCGGCGGAAATGATCGCCGCCATGTTGAGATAGGAATCGCGCGATGGTGCCGGACCGATGCACACCGTCTCGTCAGCGAGGCGCACATGCATGGCGTCGGCATCGACAGTCGAATGCACGGCCACGGTGCGGATACCCATTTCGCGGCAGGCGCGATGGATACGCAGGGCAATTTCACCGCGATTGGCGATGAGGACTTTTTCAAACATCGTCGCGGCTGATCCTTGGTTACTCGATGACGATGAGCGGCTCGCCGAATTCGACCGGCTGCGCGTCGTGAATGAAGACTTCCTTGACCACGCCGTTGGCAGGGGCCGAGATCGGGTTCATGACCTTCATCGCCTCGATGATCAGGACCGTCTGGCCCTTGGTCACGCGGTCGCCGACCTTGACGAAGGGCGTGCCGCCGGGTTCCGACGACAGATAGGCCGTGCCGACCATGGGCGAGGTGACCGCGTTCTTCGAGACTTCCGTCTTGGCCGGGGCTGCAGGGGCGGCCGGTGCCGTATTCATGACCGGCGAGGCATGCACCACCGTCGCCGGCGCTGCCTGCGACATGACGCGGATGCGTTGGCCGTCTTTTTCCAACTCCAGCTCCGTGAGGCCGGTTTCCTTCAGCAACAGACCCAGTTTGCGGATCAGGGCCTCGTCGATATCGAACTTACTCATGCGCGTGCCTTCTTCGGATTGATCAGATTGGCCATCGCCTCCAGCGCCAGGGAATAGCCCTTGGCGCCCAGCCCGCAGATGACGCCCGTGGCGGCCTGCGAGACATAGGTATGATGGCGGAACGGCTCTCGCCGGAAGATGTTGGAAAGATGCACCTCGATGACCGGCAATTCGGTCACCAGCAGGGCGTCCAGAAGAGCGATCGAGGTGTGGCCATAGGCGGCCGGGTTGATGATGATGCCGGCATGGCGCCCACGCGCCTGCTGCAGCCAGGTCACCATCTCGCCCTCGATGTTCGACTGCTTGAAATCGAGCCCGAGGCCCAGCGACTTCGCCTTCGCTGCGCAGGCAGCTTCGATGTCGTCCAATGACTCGTGCCCATAGACCTCAGGCTGGCGTTTTCCCAGCATGTTCAAATTCGGTCCGTTCAGCACCAAAATGGTCGGTTGCTTGGCCAAGATCGAGATTCCCCGGAGATGCGCTTCTGTGACATCGGGCGCAAAAGCGCGAATTCAGGCCGTTATAGCCGTGCCGGGCAGGGAGGGCAACCGCACCCTCCCGTCCGGACGCGCCGTTACCCGGAACATGTCGATTCTGATGCCGGAATACAACAAAAATCCAATCGGGCGAGAGGCTTGGCCGATTCGACGCCATTGGATATGGCTTATTTTTGTTCGTCATCCTCGGGCTTGACCCGAGGATCAAGTTCCGCCGCCGAGCTGTTGCAGGCTGATCCTCGGGTCAAGCCCGAGGATGACGAACCATGCAAGCCCGAGGATGACGATGGGGAAGCGAGATAGATCAGCTGCCCTTGCGGAAATCGGTGATGAGGTCCTGCAGCCTTTCGATCGACAAGGCGCCTGGAATGACCTTGTCGCCGATGATGAAGGTGGGTGTCGACCGGATCGACAGCGCCAAAGCGAGGTCGTGGTTGGCAGTGAGCTGCTTCTCGACCTCTTCCGACTTCATGTCCGCCACCAGCTTCTCAGCATCGAGGCCGACGCCGGCCGCCACGGAGGCAATCGAATTGAGGTCGAGCTCGCCGCGATAGGCCATCATCGCCTGATGGAAGGGAAGATACTTCTCCTGCTTCGCCGCAGCGAGTGCCGCGCGCGATGCCAGCACCGATGGATCGCCCAGGATCGGGAACTCCTTGAACACCAGCTTCAATCCCTTATCCGACTGCAGCAAGCCTTCCAGTGCCGGCGAGACCTGTTTGCAATACGGACATTTGTAATCGAAGAACTCGACGATGGTGACGTCACCCACCGGATTGCCGGCAAAGGGCGAGGCCGGGTCGCCGAACACCTGGTCCTTCTTGTCCTTCAATGCCTGCACCTGCAGATCGGCCTTGGCATTTTCTTCCTTGGCCTGCAGCGCCTGGATGGCTTCGCGAATGACCTCCGGATGTTCCAGCAGATAATCATGGGCGATGCGTGCGATGTCCTTGCTCTGATCTTCGCTGAAGGTTGCCGTGCTGGCCGCCGATGCGGTTGCGGTATTCTTGTCGGGCTGCGGGGCGCCATGCAGGCTGAACGCCAGCGCCACGGCGCTTAGTGCCAAAGCGATCATGCCTGGGAAATGTTGGAAACGAGATGAACGCATGTGAGATGGCCTTGTGTGTCTGATGCCGTGTACGTCTGATGTGGTACCAGGCGCGATATCGCTATTGATTGTCTTTGATCTGCTGGGCTTCGGTGATGATGTCGTTCGCCTTCAGCCAGCCGGGTGATCCGGCCTTCATGCCTTCCAGCGCACGCTTGGCCTGGGCCCAGGCTTCTTGCGAATTGCCTTGTGCCATAGCCTGTTCCGCCTGCGCCAGGGCCGACATGGGCAGATCGCCGTCGCGGCCATAGGCGACCGACAGGAAATACCAGGCGCGCGCATTCCGGGGTTCGATCACGGTCACGTCTTCAAGATGCTTGATGGCACTCTTGGTGAGGTCAGGCTGCTCCAGCTCGATCTCGATCTGCGCGAGCTCCAGGCCGATGAGCGGTTCGTTCGGCCGCTCTTGCAGCGCTGCCGTATAGAGCGGCAAGGCCTCGGCCAGCTGGCCGTTCTCAAACAGGATTTGTCCCTTCTGCTCCAGGAAGAACGGGTCATTCGGCACGTCGGCAAGCAGGCTGTCCATCAGCTGCACGGCTTCCTTGGCGCGGCTGACGCGGTAGAGCGCGATCGCGTTGGCATAGCGCGCCGGGATCGATTTGTCGCTCGCCGGAAATTCCTGTTCGACGCGGGACAGCGGCCAGATATAGCCCTTGAGCTTCGCCACCATGCGCTGATGCATGGCGGTGATTTCCGGCGAATCCTTGGCATCGCTATAGGGCGAATTGTTGACATGGTCCTCCACGGAATCGATACGGTCCGTGGTCAGCGGGTGGGTCAGCAGATAGGGATCCTGGTTCTGGCCCAGCAGGAATTCCTGGCCCTCCAGCTTCTTGAAGAATTGCAGCATGCCGCGCGAGGATTGCTGCGTGGCGTCCAGGAACCCCATGCCGGCCTGGTCGGCGGCGGCTTCCTGCGTCCGCGAATATTTCAGCAGGTTGCGCTTGGCGATTTCGTTGCCGAGGGTGGCGCCTGCGACCGCCGCCCCGCCATTGCCGCTGGCGACCGCAGCGCCGGCACCGAGCACCATGCCGATGATCTGCTCGATGGTGGCGTTCTTCAGTTCCTCCTGGATGCGCGACAGATGCGCCCCGGCGATATGGCCGGTTTCGTGGGCGATGACGCCCTTCACTTGATTGGCCGTGTCGGCCCGTATCAGCAGGCCGGTATTGATGAACAGGCGCATGCCGCCGGCGACGAAGGCGTTGATCGAATCGTCATCCACCAGCAGCACGCGGATGCCATTGGGATCGAGCCCTGCCGCCCGGAACAGAGGATCGGCATAGGTGCGGATGGTCGATTCGACCTCGGCATCCCGGATCAGGCTCAAGCGGCGTGCCTGAGCAAAGGCCATTTGTGGTTGTCCGGCCAGCCCCATGACCAGCAAAACGACCAAAAACGGCGCCAGGATGCGGCGCAGATCGGTTCGGTTGATCAATCCGGGTTTCCTTCTCTATGCTCGCCCCAAAACGCGGGGGCCTGGTCAGGGTTCCCAACCACGACCAGCAGGGCGGAGTTAATCATGTCTGAAGCCTATCATAACGGCCATGCCGGGGCCGGCCAAGGAAAGTCGGTGGGGCACCGCCAGCGCCGGTTGGGCGGCTTTGCCCTCGCCATGTCAGCGAGCTTGCTGCCGATTCTGCTGGGCAGCTGTGGAAATACCCGTTCGGTTGCCTCGGATGCGACCCAGATCGACCGGTTCAAGGCCGGGGTGGTGGCGGATGAGCCGCGGGCGGCGCTGATTGGCCGCACTGTGATCGCCAGCGGCGGCAATGCCGCCGACGGTGTCGTGGCGGCCTATTTTGCCATGTCGGTAACCATGCCGGCATCGGCGGGCTTGGGCGGTGGCGGCATCTGCATCGCCCACAATGCCGAGGAAAAGACCACCGACATCATCGATTTCCTGCCGCGCGCGGCGGCGGCTGGTGCCGTTGCGGTGCCGGGGAATGTCCGCGGCATGGCGGCCCTCAATGCCCGCTATGGCAAGCTGCAGCTGGCGGCCCTGATCGGGCCCGCCGAAAGCCTGGCCACGACCGGTGTGCCGATCAGCAAGGCGCTCGCCCACGATCTGCAGCAATATGGCCATCTGCTGACCGAGGATCCCACTCTGCAGGCGACCTTTGCAAAGCTCGACGGCACGCCGCTGGGCGAGGGCGACAATATGCGCCCCGTCGATCTTGCGGCCTCGCTCGGCCAGATCCGCGTCCAGGGCGTCAACGCCTTTTACAGCGGCTTTCTCGGTCAGAAGCTCGTCGAGGGCGCTCAGGCCATCGGCGCGCCGCTCACCATCGATGATCTGCGCAAGTACAAGGTGGCGATCTATCCGCCGCTGGAAACGCCGTTCACCGATCTCAGCCTCTATGTGGCACCACCGCCTGCCTCGGGCGGTGTCATGACGGCACAGGCCGTTGCGATGCTGGCCGGCACGGACAATTCACCCGCGTCCCAGGCCGCGATCTCGCGCGAGATCATGGCGGCGCGCGCTGGCTGGATGCAGCCTGACGGCAGCAGCAAGGTCCCGGCGGCCGATCTCATCTCGGCCGGCAAGGTGAAGGAACTGGCAGCCCAAAGCAGCATCGCGCTGCCGCAGGAGAATGTCAGCGCCGCCAGCATCGTGGCGATTGATTCAGACGGTGTCGCTGTAGCCTGTACCTTCACGATGAACGCGCCCTTTGGTGCCGCGCGCGTGGCGCCGGGGACCGGCATCGTCCTCGCCCCCGCGCCGAACGATCAAGGTGTGGGCTTCTCCACCTTGTCGCCCGTGATGGTCGCCAGCAAGTTCAACGGCGAAGTCTATTTTCTGAGCGGTGCGTCCGGGGGTGCCCCAGGAGCGCTGGCCGAGGCGCTGGTGCTCGACGGCGTCATGCACCGCGCACTGCCGCTCGACCAGGCGATGCAGCTGCCGCGCAGTTACGATGGCGGCAGCCCCGACCAGACCTACGATGAATCGAGCGGTGTCAGGCTCGGGCGCCTGAACGCGATCTTCTGCAGCAGTGCGGCACCGTCGGATCCCGACACGTGCCAGCTGCGTAACGATTATCGTGGCAACGGCCTGGCGTCGATCCTCGGCGAAGACTGAAACCTCATGGCGCTCAAATCATCGCGCCGCGCGGCGATCGATCCCTTCATCGTCATGGAGGTGATGCGCGCGGCCAATGAACGCGCTGCTTCCGGTGGCGATGTCATCCATATGGAAGTGGGGCAGCCTTCGACCGCGGCCCCGGCCAAGGTACGGGAAGCAGCACAGAAAGCGCTGGAGCGTGATCTCATCGGCTATACCGATGCGCTGGGTCTGCCGCATCTGCGCCGCCGCATCGCCCAGCATTACCGCGAATTCTACGATGTCGATGTGCCGGCCTCGCGTATTGCGGTGACGACGGGCTCGTCCGGCGGATTCCTGCTGGCCTTTCTCGCCGCCTTCGATCCCGGCGACCGAGTGGCTCTCGCGATGCCGGGCTATCCCTGCTATCGCCACATCCTCACGGCGCTGGGGCTGGAGCCGGTGCTCATCCCGACCGGGCCGGAAACCAAGTACCAGCCGGACATCGCGGCCCTGGAACGGATCGAGGGCCGGCTCGACGGGTTGATCGTGGCCTCACCCTCAAACCCCGTGGGCGCCGTTCTGCCTGCCGCATCGTTGGCGGCGATCGCCGACTGGTGCCGCAACAAAGGTGTGCGGCTGGTGTCGGACGAAATCTATCACGGCATCACCTTCGGTGCGCCGGCGACCACGGCGGCACCCCATCACGACGCCATCGTCATCAACAGCTTCTCCAAATATTTCAGCATGACCGGCTGGCGCTTAGGGTGGATGGTGCTGCCCGAAGATCTCGTCAAGCCGGTCGAGCGCCTCTCACAGAACTTCTTCATCTCGGCGCCGGCGCTCTCGCAGCTCGCGGGCGGTGCGGCCTTTGATGCGCATGAGGAACTGCAGGGCAATGTCGCGCGCTATGGCAAGAACCGCGACCTGCTGCTGAACGAATTGCCGCAGGCGGGCTTCGACGACCTCGTCAGCACCGATGGTGCCTTCTACATCTATGCCAATGTGGCGCATCTCACCAATGACAGTCTCGGATTCTGCCAGCGCATGCTGGCCGAGACGGGTGTGGCTGCCACCCCCGGCATCGATTTCGATCCCACGCGCGGCCATCATTTCATGCGCTTCTGCTTCAGCGGCGCCACGGATGACATGGCCGAGGCCGCCAAGCGCCTCAAGGCCTGGCGGAAGTAGCTGGCAAAGACCCCTCACCCCAACCCTCTCCCCACTTCGTGGGGCGAGGGAGTTGCTATCGAGTTCGCTATAAAGCCCCTCGCCCCTCAGGGGAGAGGGGTTGGGGTGAGGGGAGTTTTCTAGCTTCTTACGTGCGCCGCCAGATCGAACGCAACTTCCGCCGCTGTCGCCGGCTGAAACACTTCAACGCCGCCCGGCGCGCGTTCTTCGAACACTTGCCCTGCCAGCACCATGTCGACTGTTGTGCCGTCGCGGGTCAGTGGCAGGTGCAGCCGTTTCGTCCAGCGATATTCCTTGCCGGCCCAGCGGAAACTCCCTTCGGAATAGACCGGCACTGCCTGCGTGACGACGATGCCGTAGAGGTTCTGCGTGAACGCCACCGTCGAGCCGGTGGTCAGTTCCTCGATCGTCTTGCCGGTATAGTCGGAACCATGCGCGGTCACGATATCGGTGCCGACCAGCCGGTAGCGGATAAAGCGGCCCGCATCGCCGACATCCGAGAGAATGAGATTGGGGAGGAGGCGCGGAATCTCGATCGGGTCAAGAGCTGCCCGCGGCATGGCGATCTGCTCGCCGCGCCCCGCCAGCCAGTAATCATACAAGGTGACCAGCAGCGGGTGCGCGATCCGGCGGCGAAACGACGTGCCGTCCTGCGCTATTCCGCCCACCCATGCCCCCACATGCTAGCAGCACCTGAACCGAATAAGGGAAGAGTAGGCGCCGCCTTTGTGCATTGCAATGTTGAACCAATCGGCCCCGCTTAGGAAACGCGGATCACCACATGCTTTTTCTTGCCGGCGGACAGTTTGACGACACCTTCGGCGTTGATATCAGCACTGGTTATCTTGCCGTTCTCATCGGTAATAGGCTGGTCATTGAGCTTGGCGCCGTTGCCCTTGATCAGGCGCCGCGCCTCGCTCTTTGAGCTGGCAAAGGAGGCCTGGACAAGAAGGTCGATGATGGCAATGCCCGCATCAAGTGCTGCCCGCGCCACATCGAGTGTCGGCAGATCGCCGCCGAGCCCGCCCTCGACGAACACTTTGCGTGCCGTCTCCTGCGCGTCGAGTGCTGCTGCCTCGCCCCGGCACAGCTTGGTCGCTTCATTGGCGAGGATGATCTTGGCGTCGTTGATCGCAGCGCCCTCGAGCTTTTCCAGCCGCGCGATTTCATCCAGCGGCAATTCGGTGAAGAGGCGCAGGAAGCGCCCGACATCGGCATCCTCCGTGTTGCGCCAGAACTGCCAGTAATCATAGGCGCTCAAACGCTCTTCATTGAGCCATACGGCACCGGCCGCCGACTTCCCCATCTTGGCGCCGGATGCCAGCGTGATGAGCGGCGAGGTGAGGCCATAGAGTGCCGCATCATCGCAGCGCCTACCCAGCTCCACGCCGTTGACGATGTTGCCCCACTGGTCCGACCCGCCCAATTGCAGCGCGCATTTATAGCGCCGCGACAGTTCCAGGAAGTCATAGGCCTGCAGGATCATATAGTTGAATTCGAGGAAGGTGAGCGGCTGCTCACGCTCCAGGCGGATCTTGACCGAGTCAAACGCCAGCATGCGGTTGACCGAGAAATGCCGCCCATAGTCGCGCAGGAATTCAAGGTAATTGAGCTTGTCCAGCCAATCGGCATTGTTGACCATGATGGCATCGGTCGGCCCATCGCCGAAGGTCAGGAACTTCGCGAAGATCTGCTTGATGCCGGCGATGTTCCGGGCGATATCGGCATCCGACAACACCTTGCGCATATCATCGCGGCCCGTGGGATCGCCCACCTTGGTGGTCCCGCCGCCCATCAGCACGACCGGCTTGCCGCCTGACCGCTGCAGCAGGCGCAGCATCATGATCTGCACCAAGGACCCCACGTGCAACGAGTCAGCCGTGGCATCGAAGCCGATATAGGCAATGAGCGGCCCACCCTTGGCGCCCGGCCGGGCGAGGGTGTCAAGTTCCTCCATGGCGGTGCACTGGTGCAGATAGCCCCGCTGGGTGAAATCGCGCAGGAAGGGGGATTGCGGCTGGAACATGGGTCTAACTCATTGGGCGTTGCGTGGTGAGAGGCCGGTCATGTAACACATTCGCCCGAGAGGGGCCAAGCGGGGCGGGAATCGGCCGGAATCGGCGGGAAACCCGCTAAAATTCCATACCGTCATCCTCGGGCTTGACCCGAGGATCTGCTTGCAACAGCTCGGCGGCTGGGCCTGATCCTCGGGTCAAGCCCGAGGATGACGGATCAGAAAATGGTCAGGGACAGGGTAGATGGCGGCAAAATGGGCGATCGGGCTGATGAGCGGGACCTCCGGCGACGGGGTGGACGCTGCCCTCATAAAGGCCGATGCGCAAGCTATCGAGGCGTTCGGCCCAGCCGTCTCGGAACCCTATGACGCCGCTTTCCGCACGCGTCTGAAGGCCCTCTATGGCGGCAAGGGGCCGGTGGCGGAGATCGCTGCGGTCGAGCGCGAGCTCACTGAACGCCACGCCCGCGCTGTCCTCCATCTCCTGGGGCAAGCTGGCATGAAGCCGGCCGAGATCGCGGTGGTGGGCTTCCACGGCCAGACCATCCTCCACGCGCCGCACGAGCGACGCACCTGGCAGATCGGCGACGGGGCGCTCCTCGCCCAGCTGATCGGCATCGACGTGGTCAATGACTTCCGCACGAATGATGTGGCGGCGGGTGGGCAGGGGGCTCCGTTGGTGCCGATCTTCCACCAGGCGATGGCGGCGGCCCTCCCGGCCTCGCTCGGCCGGCCGCTCGCCGTCCTCAACATCGGCGGTGTCGCCAACGTGACCTGGATCGGCGCCGATGAATCATTGCTGGCCTTCGACACCGGCCCCGGCAATGCTCTTCTCGACGATTGGGCGTTGCGCCACAAAGGCGAACCCGTCGATCTCGGCGGCGCCTTGGCCAAGAAGGGCCGCATCGACGACGATGTCCTGGCCGAACTCTTGAGCCACCCCTTCTTCGATCTCCCCGCGCCAAAGTCGCTCGACCGCAACGCCTTCCATTCCACGGTGGTCGATCATTTGAGCGCCGTCGACGGCGCGGCAACGCTCACCGCCTTCACCGCCGCCTCGATCTCGCGCGCGACCTATCTCTTCCCCTCCCAAGTCCACAATTGGCTCATCTGCGGCGGCGGCCGCCACAACCCCGTGCTGATGGCAGCACTCGAAGAACGCCTCGACGCCCCCGTGCAATCCGTCGACGCCCTGAGCTGGGACGGCGACGCCCTCGAAGCCCAAGCCTTCGCCTACCTCGCCCTCCGCAGCCTCGCCGGCCTACCGCTGAGCTATCCGACGACGACGGGTGTGCCAGTGCCGATGACGGGTGGCAAGCTGCACCGGGCGTAGCGCACGCCTCCCTCTCCCTTTAGGGGGAGGGTCTGCCGGTGAATGCCGACCTGCGTCGGCGGGGTGGGGGCGCAAGTGAAGACTCGGTCCTGCTATGCTGGCCTCACGCACGGTACTGCTATCGAGCACTCATACCCTCTCCCCTCGCGGGAGAGGGTCAGGGTGAGGGGGCTGTTGCATCAGACTCAATGAAGCGGGAAGAATAAGACCATCTCCCAAGATGAGGAGCACCGAGAATGACCGATCAGCATCAAGGCGGTTGCGTCTGCGGCGCGGTGCGCTACGTCGCCACCGGCGATCCTGAGCGCGTCACGATCTGCCATTGCACCTGGTGCCAGCGCCGCACCGGCTCCGCCTTCGGTGTCGAAGCCGTCTTCAAAACCGAGCGCGTGAAAATCACCGGCGACACGCTCCGCTCCTACCGGCACATCTCCGACCAATCCGGCCGCTGGCTCGACCAACATTTCTGCGCCATGTGTGGCACCAATCTCGGCCTCACCCTGGAAGCCGTCCCCGACGTCCGCTCAATCGCCGCCGGCACCTTCGACAACCCCGCCTGGCTGGACCCCAAGACCACCCCCTTCCGCCACATCTTCCTCCGCTCAACAAGAGGTTGGGCCGATGTACCGGCCGGCATCGAACAACACGAAGAACATTTTCGAGCGTAGTATTGAGCCCGAGTCCTCAACTGGCTCACCTCGGCGGTGGCAGACGCAATCCGGTACTGATGGCAGTCTTGGAAGAACGATTGGACGCTCCGGTTGCAATCCGCCATCACCATTGGTGCTTTCAAAGATTGCAAAAAATCTCAATCTGATCGGAGATATCTCCTGGCATAATTAGTCGGACATGGTCGCGAAATATCTACTTCCATCGAGGCGCGTCAGATGAATGATAGGAACGATGAGGTTTATTTCGACGCGCTAGGGACGAATGCGCAAGGATTAGTGAATGTTCTTAAAGAGCGATACAATCTGCCATCCCGTGTCGAAAACAATTGTGTTTTTATCAAACGATCACTTTTGACGAAGAGATTTGGTGCGCGAACATACCTATCTAGACATCATCAAATAAGCATTGAGAGTACCGTCAAGGACAAACAGGTAAGTTCCGAACTTGCCTCCTTCGTCAATATGCCGCAGCCAAATCTTAAGCGAAGTAAGATCAGCATCCCTAGAGACCTCGGCCTGATTACAGACACAGTTCATGCCCTAAATACACTAACTGTTTGCGAAACCGATGCGGTGGCAGCGGTGCTAAGTCAGCTCGTACTTCCCTTGTTGCGAAAGTTTAAGGCAACACATGTAACTTGCGTCAGAGCAGAACTGGAAGACTTCCAGATATCTCTATCAATCATCAGAATAATTTGCTTGTGGCAGAGGTTTGGGGGCGACGTTGCTGGGCAAATGATTCAAAAAGGCTACGAAGAGCCCCTTCTGGCCCCCTTCGGCCATGCGTGGCCGAACAGTATGGATTCACTGTCTTATGTTGACGCCCTTACCAAGTTTCCACCAATTGCCCTCACCCTCCCGGTCCGACGTCTGAATTGCGCTTTTCATTTTCAGTCCGAAGCAATGTGGAATCTGCATAGAGTATACTTCAATGGTTGGCTCAACGAGTTTGCATTGGCGGTCAATCCATTGGCTGTGGCAGGTCACTACTTTGGCTTGAGCGGTCTACATGGAATGAAGGAGTCCAATATTTGGCGCTTTCTAAGTTTTGTGGTCAGCGGAGTGAATGGTTTACTTTGCTGGCTCAGCAATCCCGCGAACTTCGCAGCTAGAGACGGAAGAATTGATCTTCTTCGGCAGGTGCAAGCTTTGAGCGCCATTCATTTGTTGTTTGGTGATTTGAGTGCGATGCATCACTCAAGCGAAAGTCATCATACTATCAGTTTTGCCATGTCCTTGCTTGATAAGCTTTCTAATATACGTGTTCAGTTGGGAGGGTCTAAGGAGCCGTCCTTGGAGAAAGATGAATTTAAGAATCTGTTCTCCATGAAGCAGGCGTTTAAGTTAAAGGCAATACTCGGGGCAGGTTTTCAGAAGAAAGGATATGCGGAACTTAGTGCCGCCTTTGAAAACGCAGTTGATAATAGCTACAAAGAATTGCATGACTGCCTTCGCAGCCAGGGTCTGGACGAAGAGAAAGATAGATTAGATCAACTTTGGTCCCAACGGAATATTCGGCACGGATCGTTCTTGACGAGGAATCAGTTTGAAAAACTTTTCCTCACTTCTTCCGGTGCAATTCCCGCAACCATTGGATCCGTGGCGTATCTGTTAGTGCTTGGGCTAGTAGCGGCGCCAGAACAGTTTCTTGCCGACTAGCTTCTCGAAAAAATTCGGTATGGGCGCGTCCGGCGGCGCTTATCTTGATTTCCCCCGGAAATGGTCGGTTCTTGAAAACCTACTTGCTACTCGATCGCGGTTTTTCTAGAAATGGCAACAAATGCGCATTAATCAGGTAATTTACTCGATCAATGGTCATCTTTGCGCCGCGACATGACAAGATGCCCATAGATTGGAACGCTTGAGACATCACGTAGGCGGGAATATCGGGGCCGCGCTTTCGATACAGTTCGTACAGTTCGGCGGAAGCAGTTATAAAGTCCGTGCCGTAAGTCGTTGCCCAGCTAGTCTTTGGGTGACCTGCGTTAAGATACTCGCCCTGCTTGGCTCTGCAAGTCTCAAGTAGCTCAATCTCTCTTTGCCCATCATCGACTTGATCCAATTTTTTCTCCATGACATTTCATTGGAAGTCCGGGAGCAGGGTACGTCTTTGCGGCATTCATTTCATGTTGACGACTCGGCACCGGGAACGGCCGCCTCTACAGCGGCAATCGCCGAGCCGACCGCAGCTTCCACACTGTCTGCGTCGCGCGTGAAATCCACGGCGATGAACCCATGCTTGCCCACCCCGAGTGTCGCATCGTCGTAGCCGGCGTCGAACAGTGCATCTACGAAGTTGGTCGAATCGTCGCCGCCGTTCGGCAGCTTGAAGGTCAGGATGAAATCAAAGGCAGACATCAGATTTCTCGCGACATGGCGAGCAGGTCTCGCATTTCTCATTCCATCAGGGTAGAATATCATTTATATGATGCAATCATTAATAACAACACATCATCCTTGACGATCTGTAGTCAATAAACTACAATCCCAATGTTCGAGCTGAAACAGACTGAGGCATTTCAGAAGTGGCGCATGCGCTTGAATGACGTTCGGGCCTGCGCCTTGATCGCCTCTCGGCTGGACCGGCTTGCCTATGGGCATGCGGGCGATGCGGAGCCGGTCGGGGCGGGGATCAGCGAGTTGCGCATCCATTACGGCCCCGGCTATCGCATCTATTTCCATCGCCGGGGTAACACTGTGATTGTCCTGCTGTGCGGCGGCGACAAGGGTACGCAAGCCAAGGACATCAAAACCGCAAAGCGCCTGCTGGAAGAACTGAGCAACTGACATGGCCGCCAAACTCTCGACCTATGATCCCGCCGGAGATCTGACTTCCGACAAGGCGATCGCCATCTTCATGAGCGAAGCTTTTGCCACGGAAGATGCGGGCTACATCGCTCATGCGCTGGGTGTCGTGGCCCGTGCCAAGGGCATGGCGCAGATCGCACATGAAACCGGCCTCTCTCGCGAACAGCTCTATCGCTCATTCAGCGCCAATGGGAATCCGACGCTGAAGACGACGCTCGCCGTCATGAAGGCGCTCGGCATCGCACTGACGGCAAAGGCACCGTCGAAAACCCCACCTGGCTGAACCCCTGGCTCAGCCAGCTTTTTTGACGAAGCCGCGAGAAAAAAGACATGGGTTGGGAATATTTGCCAATCATCCCCGTTCTACTATTAGGCGCCGGAATCGCCCCCCATGTCTGAACCGGCGCCAAAAAGCGCTGTGCCGCGGCAGCCCCCGCGGCACAGCGCATCAATCTAAACGGCTGCGAGTGGTTTATCGGGGCGCGATTATTCCTCCGACAATGATCTCGGGCCTAAATGATTGCCTTGCTGCGGAAGGCACCGCTACCGCTACCGCAATCGATACAAGGCGCGCCCTCTCACCCCACCGCCACCCCCGCAATACAATCCCGGAACCATCGCTGGGCCGGATGGACATCGTTGCGGCGGTGCCAGGAGAGCATGAACGGCACGGGCGCCAGCTCGATCGGTGGCGGCAGGATGGCGAGTGCCGCCGCATGGCTTGATGCGCGGACAACGCCGGCCATCAAGGTGGCGATCATGTCCGAGGCGGCGATAAGGAGGGGGGCTGCGTACATGTGCGGCAAGGTCAGCGCGAGGCGGCGCTTCAGCCCTTGTTTGGCGAGCGCCGCATCGACCTCGCCGAACCGGTCATTCTCCGGCGAGACGAGGAGATGCGAGAGGGCGAGGAACGCGTCGAGGTCGAGCGGTCTCACCGCAGCCGGATGATCCTTGCGCAGCACGCAGACGAAGCGTTCTTCGAACAGCGGTCGGTTCAGAATCCGACCGGTGGGCGAGGGCGGGACACCGATGGTGAGGTCGACCTCGCCGGAATCCAGCATCGCGATGGCATCGTCTCTGGCGGTGAAGTTGCGCACGCGCAGGGTGACACCTGGCGCCACGGCACGTAGCGCTTCCAGCAGCCGTGGCAGCAGCACGAAGGTCGGGTGATCCGAGAGGCCCAGCGAAAACGTGGCGCCCGACGTCGAGGGATCGAAATCTTGCGTGAAGGCCAGCGTCCTCTGGATCTCCGCCAGCGCATGGCCCAGCGGCTCGGCGAGATCCAGGGCGCGGGGCGTCGGCTGCAACCCGCTTGGCCCCCGAATGAACAGCTCGTCCTTCAGCAGGCTGCGGAGGCGCGACAGCGCCGCACTCATCGCCGGTTGCGTGCGGCCGATGCGCGTGCCGGCCCGTGTCACACTCCGCTCGGCCATCAAGGCGTCGAACGCGACCAGCAGATTGAGGTCTATGCCATGTAAATCCATGGAATGGATGTTCACACATATCATCTATCGATTTCAAGTATGTGCCAGCGGCCGCTACCTCCCTTCCTGACAGGCAACCACGCCAGCCCAGGGAGTTGGACCATGGACAGACCCGATCAACAGCCACCAGCTACGAATCTAGGTGTCACCGGCCTCACCGACGCGGAGCGCCGCGCCGTCGAGACGCTCTACCGCGCCTTCAGCGAGGGCAATCCCGATCTCCTCGACACGGCCGTGACGGAGGATTGGCAGGACATGCCGCTGGCCCCCGACCAGCAGCCGGGCCGCGATGGCATGAAGCCTCTCATCCGCGCGTTTCTCGCGGCCTTCCCGGATGTCGCGATCACCCTCCACGAGATCGTCGGCGCACCCGGCCGCGCTGCCGTGCGCGGCGAGATCACCGGCACGCATCGGGGCATCTGGTTCGGCATCCCGGCCACGGGGAAATCGTTCCGCATGCCGATCCACGAATTCCATCACATCGCGGATGGCCGGCTCACGCATACCTGGCATCTCGAAGATTGGTTCGGCTGGCTGCATCAGGTCGGCGCAGCACCGCTCAACAAGGGGGAGACCGCATGATGAAGGCCGCCCGCATCCATCATTACAACGCTGCGCCGGTCATCGAAGAGGTGCCGGTGCCACAAATCGGTGCCGATGAGGTGCTGGTCCGCGTCGCTTCTGCGAGCCTCAATCCCCTCGATGTGAAGCTTCAGCGCGGTGTCATGCACGCCTTCTTCCCCTTGAGCTTCCCACACACACTTGGCACAGATCTCGCTGGCACGATTGAACAAGTGGGTCCTGGTGTCACTGGCTGGCGCGTTGGTGACAAGGTGCTGGCGCGCACCGATCCCACCCGCAGCGGCGCGCTTGCCGCGTTCGCATCGGTACCTGCCGCCTATCTTGGGGCGGCTCCGACCACCGTCCCGCTGGAAGAAGCAGCTGGCATCCCGACCGCGGCCGGCACGGCCTGGCAGGCTCTCTTCGAAAGCACGGACCTGCAACGCGGCCAGACAATTCTCATCCATGCCGGTGCTGGTGGCGTCGGCAGCTTTGCCATCCAGCTTGCCCGCGCGGCGGGTGCCCGCGTCATTGCAACGGCCTCGGGCAGCGGCATCGACATCGCCCGTAAACTCGGCGCCGATCAGGTGATCGACTACCGCACCGTTGATTTTGCGGCCAAGCTCCGCGACGTCGATCTCGTCCTCGACACGATCGGCGGCGAGACGCAACAGCGCTCCTTCGGCGTGTTGCGGTCCGGCGGCGCGCTGCTCGCCACCAGTGCCACCCCCGATGCAGCGCTCGCCAAGGCGCACAATGTTGCGGCGAGCTTCGTCTTCCACAGCTCCAATGCGGCCCGCCTCAGCAAGATCGTCGAGCGGGTCGATGCCGGTGCCTTGAAGATCCTGCTGGACCGGCAGATCGCTCTTCAGGATTTCGGCGCAGGTTTTGAACACCAGGCCTCCGGCCGAGCGCGCGGCAAGATCATTGTCGATGTTCCCTAATTGTTCTTGACAGATCAACTAGGAATATGATACTAGTTGAATGGCGCGCACATCAATTCTGACAGGCTGAAACTGGCGGCCTCAACGGGCCGGTCATCTGGAATTGCTCGGTTGTCTCTCGGCGCAAGCTGCCTGGTTTCGCGGCGCAGGCCGACCCCTGGCGTTGGGGACCCACGACGCACCTTGGCCGGTGGTGAACCGGCCTCCCGGATCGGCAGGATACCGATCCCCCGAGGATAGGCGGGTGGCCTTTCTCCCGAGGACCAGCGGGGTGCTGGTCCCCCGAAGAGTGGGCGGGTGACCTCTCTCCCTGAATCGAAAGGGCATCGATTCCCCCTGAATCGCATGGGTTACGCGATTCCCTCTGATCGGCAGGACAGCCGGTCATGTGAGCCGGCTGCCAGCCAGACCTTGGCAGCCGGAACGCTGCCCGAGTGATTCCAGATGCCCAGCCCCAAAGCCCAGCCCGGATCGCGCAAATGCCGCGGAAAAAAGGAGGTTTTCCACAGCATTGCCGATCGCCCCGGGGGCTCGGGCATTGCAACAACTTTAAACCGTGAGCAGCACCATATCGTGTAGAGATCGTCACATTTTTGTCGAGCATCTTAGGTATTATTACTGCTATTTCTCATGTCGATTTGTTTCCTATTCCTATTTTGGCCAGGGTCGCGCTGTTGCGTTGCCCGGCCGCTGGAACTTCAGGAGTGAGCCATCATGCAAGATCTGATCGCGCCCTTCTGGCTCGTCAGCAGCTGATCGCGTTCCAGCCCTCGGCTGACTTCCAGCCGTCCATCTCTTCCAGCCAGCCCAACATCCCTGATCTCCGGAGTTCGACGTGAGCACCATTAATGGCGACGATAAAGACAACAATCTGGTCGGTACGGCTCTCGCCGACGTCATCTCCGGCGGCAAGGGCAACGACACGCTCGATGGGGCCGAGGGCAATGACGCGCTGGACGGTGGCGAAGGCAACGACAAGCTCAATGGCGGCACCGGTGCCGACAAGATGGTCGGCGGCAACGGCGACGATGATTACACAATCGACAATGCAGGCGACGTCGTCACCGAGAAGCTGAACGGCGGCTATGACACGGTCACGTTCGCCGACAGCGCGCTGGTCAGCAAGGTCATCAGCAATGTCGAAGGCTATATCTATACCGGCACCAAGGATTGGACGTTCACAGGCGATGCGGCCGACAATTTTCTCAAAGGCAGCTCGGGCAACGACACGCTGAGCGGTGGCGCGGGCAACGACGCGCTGAATGGCGGTACCGGTAACGACAAGCTGGCCGGCGGGACCGGCGATGACAGCTACGTCATCGACAGTGCCGGCGATGTCGTCACCGAGAAATCCGGCGAAGGCGCGGATACCGTCTATTTCGCCGACCAGGCGCTGGTCACCAAGATGATCAGCAATGTCGAGAGCTACGTCTATACCGGCACCGACGATTGGACCTTTACCGGCGACACGGCGAACAACACGCTCAAAGGCGGATCCGGCAACGACACGCTGAATGGCGGTGGCGGCAATGATCTCCTCGATGGCGGCAGCGGTGCCGACAAGCTCACGGGCGGGACTGGCGACGACATCTATGTTGTCGATGACGCCGCGGACGTCGTCACCGAAAAATCCAGCGAGGGCTTCGACACCGTCTATTTCAATGACATCGCGCATGTGCCGACCCTCATCAGCAATGTCGAGGGTTATGTCTATACCGGCACCAAGGATTGGACATTCACGGGCGACACGTCGGACAATTACCTCAAGGGCGGCTCAGGCAACGATACGCTGAGCGGCGGCGATGGCAACGACATCCTCGATGGCGGTGCCGGCATTGACGCGCTGACGGGCGGCAAGGGCAACGACACCTATATCCTCGACAACGCCGGCGACACCTTTACCGAGCTACCGGGCGAAGGCATCGACACCGTCCAATATGGATTGGCGAACATCGATCTCAACGATTCCAAATATGCCTCGATCGAGAATGCGACGCTGTCGGGCAATTTGGCTCTCAACCTGACCGGCACGTCGGGCGACAATGTGCTCGTCGGCAACGCCGCTGCCAACATCATCATCGGCGGCGACGGCAACGACAAGCTGGATGGCGGTGCTGGCATCGACAAGCTGGATGGTGGCAGCGGAAACGACATCTATGTGATCGACGTCGCCGGCGACAAGATCACCGACGCGAGCGGGACCGACGAGGTGCAGTCGGCGACGCTGTCGCTGAACCTTGCGACCTTGTCCGGCGGCGTGATCGAGAATGCGACACTGCTCGGCGCTGCTGCGCTCAACGCCTTCGGCAATACGGGCAGCAATGTGCTGACCGGCAATGACGGCGACAATTACCTGGATGGCGGGGCCGGTGACGACACATTGTCCGGCGGCAAGGGCAATGACACTCTTGTTGGCGGTGCTGGCAACGATGAGATGACCGGCGGTACCGGCAATGACATCTATGTCTTCGACAGCGCTGGCGACAAAGCGCACGAATCAGTTGGTGGGGGTACGGGCGACGAAATCTACTCGACGAATAAGTCCCTCATCGCGCTGACCACTAATATCGAGAACTACTACTACGCTGGCAAGGAAGACTGGACCTTCGTGGGCGATACCGGCAACAATTTGATTGTCGGGGGCAGCGGCATCAATAATCTTCACGGTGACGCCGGCGCCGACACGCTCTATGGCGGCGCCAAGGCCGATACGATCTTCGGTGATGCTGGCAACGACGTCCTGCGCGGTGGTGACGGTAACGATACCCTCACCGGCGGCAGCAATGACGATGACCTCTCTGGCGGGGCCGGCAATGACATCATGGATGGCGGCACCGGTAGTGACTATTACACCATCGAGCAGATCGGTGACACGATCATCGGCGAAACTGCTGGCTCTGGAACACAGGACACGATCCGCACGGTCTTGGAACTCAATCTCAATGATGCGAAATGGGACTATATCGAGAATATTCTTCTCTACAGCTCGAAGGGACTTAAGGCGACTGGCGACGAAGGCGCCAATATCATCTATGGCAGTCTTGGTAATGACACGATTGTCGGTGGCGCCGGTAATGACACGCTGCTTAGCAGCCATCCGACTTACAACACGCTGGCCGGCGGCAGCGACAAGATCAGCGGTGATGCCGGCAACGACACGATTATCGGTGGTGCCGGCAATGACACGATTCTGGGTGGCGCCGACAACGACACCTTGACCGGTGGTCTCGGCAATGACAGCCTTGATGGTGGGACCGGTATCGACGCTATGACCGGCGGCTTCGGCGACGATTCCTATGTCGTCGACAATGTTGGCGATACCGTCATCGAGACCGCGACCGGCGGTACTGACAAGATCAACAGCAGCATCGATTTCGACTTGTCCGTGGGCGGTGCCAACGTCGAAAACCTGACTCTGACCGGCACCGGCAACATCAACGCGACCGGCAGCGGAACAGATAACATCCTGACCGGCAACAGCGGCGACAACGTCCTCAATGGCGGCGCCGGCAAGGATACGATGATTGGCGGTGCAGGCAATGACACCTATATCGTCGACAATGTTGGCGACAAGGTGACGGAGACCCTGGCAGGTGCCGCGGGTGGCGTCGACCTCGTCAAAAGCGGTATCGACTTCAATCTGACGGCACTGGCCAATATCGAGAACCTGACGCTGACCGGAACTGCGGTCACCGGCACCGGCAATGCTTTGAACAACAGCATCACGGGCAACGCCAGCGCGAACACGCTGAACGGGGGGGCCGGCGACGATACGTTGGACGGTGGCCTGGGCGCTGACCAGCTGTTCGGTGGTGCTGGCAACGATACCTATGTCATCGACGATGCAGGCGATGTCGTGACCGAAAAATCCGGCGAAGGCAGCGATACGGTCGCCTCGGCCAACGATGCCTTGCTGACGAAGCTGATCAGCAATGTGGAGAACTACACCTATACCGGTAGCAACAACTGGACCTTCACCGGCGACGCAGCCAACAACACACTCAAAGGCGGTTCCGGCGCCGATACCCTGAACGGCGGCATCGGCAATGACGTGTTGGACGGTGGCACAGGCGCCGACCAGCTCACGGGTGGCGTCGGCAATGACAGCTACTATATCGACGACACCGGCGACGTGGTCGCGGAGCAGGCCAATGAGGGCATCGATACTGTCTACACCTCAATCGACCTCAATCTGGCAACCAAGAATTGGGACGCTATCGAGTCAGTGATCGTGACCGACACCGGCGATCATGTCATCACCGGCAACGATCTCAACAACAGCCTCACCGGCGGCATTGGCAATGACACGCTCGACGGCGGTGTCGGCGTCGATACGTTGAAGGGCGGCAAGGGCGACGACGGTTACATTGTCGACCTGATTGCGGCCGGCGGTGTGGCGAAGCTGCAGGATACCGTCACAGAGAATCTGGACGAAGGTAGCGATACAATCATTCTGCGCACGGCCGGTGATCTCGGTCTCACCAAGGCAACGACCTTGATTCTCGGCGCCAATATCGAGAATCTCGATGCATCGTCCACGGGCAACAACATGCTCAATTTGACGGGCAATGCGCTCGATAACAAACTAACCGGCAATGATGCGGACAACGTTCTGGACGGCGGGTTGGGTGCTGACACTCTCTCTGGCGGTGCGGGTAACGACATCTACATCGTCGATCAATCCGATACGGTCCATGAGGTGACCGGCGAGGGTATCGACACCGTCAAGATGACGGCGACGGTTGCCAACCTGACCTTCGACATGGCGACGAAGTATGAGAATGTCGAGAACTTCACGCTGCTCGGCGCACTGGCCGGCAACATCACCGGCAACGATCTGGCGAACACCCTGACCGGCAATGCGGCGAGCAATATACTCGACGGCGGCCTGGGGGCAGACAAGCTGATCGGTGGCGCTGGCAACGATACCTACGTTGTCGACGATGCGGGCGATGTGGTCACGGAAAAGGCCAATGAAGGCAATGACACGCTTGTCTCAGCCAAAGATACGTTGCTGATACTGACCGGCAATGTCGAAAACTATACCTATACCGGCAGCGACAACTGGACCTTCGCCGGCGATGCCGCCAACAACACGCTTAAGGGCAGTTCGGGCGCCGATACATTGGATGGCGGGATCGGCAACGATACGCTGGACGGCGGCACTGGCGCCGACAAGCTGACCGGCGGGGCCGGCAACGACATCTATTATGTCGACGATGCTGCCGACACGGTGACCGAAGCGGCCAAGGGCGGCACCGATACGGTCTATGCTTCCGTCGACTATACGCTGCAGGCGGGACAGGAAGTCGAGAACATCATCGTGTCCGGCAATACCGGCCTCAACATCCATGGCAACGAGCTCAATAACACCATCACCGGTGGCGGTGGCGGCGACGTTCTCGATGGCGGTGGCGGCAACGATACGTTGATCGGTGGCGAGGGCAGCGATCAGCTCTCCGGCAATACCGGCATCGACATACTGAAGGGCGGCAAGGGCGACGACATTTACGACGTCGACCTTGTGGCGGTTGGAACGACGTCGGTGAAGCTCGAGGATACCGTCACGGAAAATGCAGGCGAGGGCACGGACACGCTGGTCCTTCATCTCGTCACGGATCTGGGTCATGCGTCAGCCACGACCCTGGTGCTGGGCGCAAACCTCGAGAATCTGGACGCTTCCGACACCGGCCTAAACAAGCTCAATCTGACGGGCAACGCGCTGGGCAACTTCCTCACCGGCAACGATGCCGTCAACATTCTGGATGGCGGCGCCGGCAACGACACGCTGGATGGCGGGCATGGCGCCGACACGCTAAAGGGCGGAGCCGGCAGCGACACCTTCCATTACGGTGAAGTCGCTGATGGGGGGACGGGCGAAATCATCACCGACTTCCAGAAGGGCGCCGGCGGCGACGTGCTGGACCTACATGATGTGCTGCAGGGTTTCGCCGGTTATGACGGCACCAATGCCTTCACAGGCGGCTTCCTCAAATTTGAAGACGACACACATGGTGGCACGAAAGTGTTGGTCGACGCTGATGGAGGTGGTGACAATTACGTCGAACTGGTCACGGTCACCAAGGTAACGCTGACCGAGGCCGACACGATCAACATTCATCTCTAGGCGGACAGAGTACCGTCAGGACACTGAAGGAGCCGGCTTTTCCGGTTCCTTCAGCGTCTTGGAATAGCGACCATCAACGCTCACCGGCACCTCGCCGCCGATGGTGGTGCGGCGCATGGTGCGGTTCTGCTTGTCGTAGTCGTTGATCGCGTAATGCTGCGTTGCCTGATTGTCCCAGATCGCCACGTCATGGACGCGCCAGTTCCAGCGCACGATGTTCTCCATGCGGATGACATGGTTCTGCAGCAGCGTGAACAGCAGGTTTGAATCGATGTGGTTGTGGCCGACGAAGCGCTGGATGAAATAGCCCAGCACCAGCGACTTTTCACCGGTCTCCGGATGGATGCGCACGACGGGATGCTGCGCCTCATAGACTTGGGCGGCAAAGACGCGCTCATAATGGCTTTGCTCGTCCTTGGTAGCGGCTGGATGCTGTGCCGCATAATCATATTTGTTACTGTGGACGGCCCACAGGCTTTCGGCCAAGGCTTTCAATTCCGGCGACAGATCCTGATAGGCCGCGACCGTATTGGCCCATAGCGTATCACCGCCATAGTCGGGAATGCGCATCGCGCGCAGCACCGAATAGCGCGGATAGGCATCCACGAAGGTGACATCGGTGTGCCAGACATCGGCCTTGCCGTTGCCGGCGGCGGCATCGAGTTCAAGAATGCCCTTGGTGCCCAGGCGGGCCTTTTCCGTTGGGTGGGCCACGAGATTGCCGAGGAGGTTGGAGAAACGTTCCTGCTGTTCATCGTCGAACTGATCCTGGTCGCGGAAGAAGATCACGCGGTTGGCAAGCAGCGCCCGGCGGATCTCTTCGACCTGCGCGCGGGAGAGGTCGCCGCTGAGCTTGATATTGCCGATCTCGGCACCGATGCGGCCTGACAGGCGCCGGACCCGGATCGGCCCGGCAGTTAGGGGTGCGTTTGCTGCTACACTCATGCCGGCCTCCGGGATACGCCTCTGTTGCGAGGCCATGGGACCATCGAACAACGTGTGGTCTTTGATTCATTGGGTCACGCTGCGGCGTATTTGATCAAGTGACGCGGTCTTCGGTAGCGAAAGCTTCTGCTGATCAAAAGGGGATGGGCATGCGGTTCAAGGGTAAGCGGGTCCTGGTGACGGGTGGCGCGCGCGGGATCGGGGCCGCCACGGCCGATGCCTTCCTGCGCGAGGGTGCCTCGGTCGCCATCGGCGCGCGGTCGATCGGCTCGTTCAATGCTTTTGCCGGCACACGGACGGATGCCAGGGTCGTGCCGGCCATCGGCGAGATCGGGTCCCGGAAACTGGCGGCGGATGTGGTGGGGCAGGCGGTCACGGCACTGGGTGGCCTCGACATCCTGGTGAATTCGGCCGGCCATTTTGCCGAAGTTGCGGTCGAGGATATCGACCAGGCGCATTGGGACCGGATCATGGATACCAATGTCGCTGGCACCTTCTTCTGCGCGCAGGCCGCCCTGCCGGAGTTGAAGAAGAACAAGGGTAACATCGTGAATGTCGCGTCCGACGCCGGGCTGATCGGCTATCCCCTAGGTGCGGCCTATTCGGCCTCGAAGGCTGCAATCATCAATCTCTCCCGCGCCATGGTGCTGGAGCTTGCCCAACAGCTGCGCATCAACTGCGTCTGCCCGGGCAATGTCGATACCGACATGATCCAGCAGGCGGCGGACGCGACCGGCAACGCCTCTTCTTATTTGGCCTCAGCCCATGCACGTTCGCCGATGAAGCGCATGGCGCGGCCGGAGGAGGTGGCGGCCGCCATCCTCTATCTCGCCTCCGATGAGGCCGGGTTCGTGAACGGGGCGATCCTGTCCGTGGACGGTGGCGGGGTCTGTGGGTTCTAGTCGTTGACTCCATTATAAGAGATGATATTCTCTTATAATGGATAGCGAGAATGCCCTGCCAATTCTCATCGGCCAGCGGGTTGCCCAGCGGCGGGCAGCGCTCGGTCTGTCGCTAGACGAGATCGCGGCGCGGACCGGGGTCAGCCGGGCCATGGCATCCCGCATTGAGCGGGGCGAAGTGCATGCCAGCGCCGTGCTGCTGGACAAGCTTTGTGCCGGCCTCGGCATCAGTCTCTCGACCCTGTTCGCCCAGGATGCGGCCTCGCCCCTGCTGCGGCGCGCCGACCAGCCAGTCTGGCAGGATCCGGAAAGCGGCTATGTCCGGCGCGAGGTGGCACCCGCAGGCACGGGTTCGCCGGTGCGGATCGTGGAGGTCGACTTTCCGGCCGGCGCCGAGATCGCCTTCGACCGAACCCGCCACCGCGCGCTTGAGCAGCATGTCTGGGTGTTGAAGGGCGAGATCGAGGTCACCGTCGCCGGTGCCGTCTACAACCTCTCCGCCGGCGACTGCCTGCATATGCGCGTGGCGGAGGGCAACGGCTTCCGCAATGCCAGCGGCAAGCCAGCGCGCTATGCCGTCATCCTTACTTTGGAGCCGATCTCGTGATCTCGCACACCGTTATTCTGCTGACGCCGCAGCAGGCAGAGGCCAGGCGCGCCGGCCTCATCGATCTGCTCGTCGACTCCGTCGAGAGCGGCTCCTCGGTCAATTTCGTCTGGCCGATGACACGGGCGAAGGCGGAAGGCTGGTGGGCGGGGGCGCTCGCCAGCCACGCACGCGGTGAGCGGCTGATCTTCGCAGCGGAAGCCGAGGGGCGACTTACCGGCACCGTGCAATTGATCCTGGCACAGCAGGAGAACCAGCCTTTCCGGGCCGATCTTGGCAAGATGCTGGTCCATAGCAGCGCACGGCGCCAAGGCCTGGGTGCCGCGCTGATGCGGGCGGCCGAGGATGAGGCGCGCCGCATCGGGCGCACGCTGCTCACCCTCGACACTGAAACCGGGAGCGATGGCGAACGGCTTTATACACGCCTCGGCTGGACGAAATTCGGCGAGGTGCCAGGTTATGCCGTGCGCGCCGACAACAGCGGCCGGGAGGCTGCGAGCTTTTTCTACAAGGAGCTTTGAACGACTGAGCCGACTCGCGCATTTTGCTCTAGGGTGCGGCGAGGGATCTCAACAAGCGGGCGGGCACGATCGTGGGAAGCGGACAGCAGGGCAAAGGCATCGCGCTCTATCTTGCCGGTGTTGCACTCTTTGCCGCCAATGATGCGCTGGGCAAATGGCTCGTCACCGACTACAGCGTGGCCGAGCTCATGCTGATCCGGTCGTTGGGGGCGGCTCTGCTGCTCTATGGCCTCCTGAAATCGATGGGGATCAAGCTCGCGCTGCCGGGGCAGGGATGGCTGCATCTCCTGCGCATCGTCGTCCTCGCCGGTGACAGTTTCTCCTTCTATTTCGGGACCAAGGCGCTGCCGCTGGCCGACGTCATGACGTTCTACATGTCGGGGCCGCTGATCATCACGGCAGCCTCAGCCTTGCTGTTGAAGGAGCGCGTGGGCAGGCGACGCTGGACGGCCATCCTCATCGGATTCTGTGGCGTCATCGTGGCGTTGCAGCCGACCAGCGCTGCCTTTTCCGTGTCGGCGCTCGTCGCCCTATTTGGGGCCACATGCTTTGCCTTTGCGATCGTCATCACGCGCAAGCTCAGGGATTGCCACTGGCTGTCGCTGGTCGCCTGGCAGTTCATCGGCTGCGGGATTGTGGGCGCGGTGGGCAGTCCCATCGGCTGGGTGACACCGACACTGCTCGATTTCTGCCTGATGGCGCTGGTTGGGCTGGTGGCGTCCGGCTGCTTCATGCTGATCACGAAGGCGCTGAGCCTGGCGCCTGCCTCGATGCTGGCGCCGTTTCAATATTCGGCGATCGTCTGGGCATCGATCCTGGGCTGGATCATCTGGCATCATGAGCCGACACCACCCATCATCATCGGCAACTGCATCATCATCGGCAGCGGCCTCTTCGTCCTCTATCGCGAGCGCACCTTGAAGGTCGACGTCAATCAGAGGATCGAACCGATCCCCTGATCTCGGCCATTTGTCGGGCAAAAAACCGCACGACAGGATCGGCTTTCCCGAATTGGAAGCCGCGAGGGGACTTCTCCACATTGATTGACTCTACCTTAGCGAGTAGTGTTATGGTGTCACAACCATAAAATATAACCTCACGGCTCGGCGCTGGCTGCGTCGCGCGGACAGAGTTGGGCAATATCTTAACGCAGGAGGGGAATGCCATGGCACGCGACACACGCCCGACGGCCAAGAAGGGTGCGGCTAAGAAGCGAGCTGTCTCAAAACCCCGCGCCGCCATAAAAGTGCCTGCGAGAAAAGTGGCCGCCAAATCTGCGGCGACAGGCCCGCTCATTCACTTCATCGTTCGTGACGAGGATCGTCCTGAGTTGATGGCGATCGGCGATTCCATGTTCAACGGCGTCCGGTCGGCCATGATCAAGGATGAGCTGTCCAAGAACTCGGCAGTGTCCATGTTTGCCGCCGCGGCGAAGATCGAAAAGTATGTGCGGCCCGTCTATCCCCGCGAAATCCTGCTGGATATAGAGAAGGAAGCTCGCAAGAGCATTCCTGAGCTGATCAAGGATTTGAAGACCCTCAAGGCAATCGTCCTTCCCAATGCGGAAGCCTGGCTTTCCACGACGGGGTTGAATGCCCGTCCCGCCTTTCACGACAATGTCGCCTGCGCTGGCGCGACCTATGAAAGCA
Organism: Dongia sp. P2_B8; assembly: GCF_056404715.1. NCBI lineage: Bacteria > Pseudomonadati > Pseudomonadota > Alphaproteobacteria > Rhodospirillales > Dongiaceae > Dongia > Dongia sp. P2_B8. The sequence goes on from NZ_JBFUDM010000009.1 coordinate 111,608, forward strand.
TGTTGAAGCGGACCGGGAGGGAGGCGTTTGCCGACGCCGAAGAGGCGTTCGCGAAGGTGAAGAAGTCCAAGTCGCTGGACTTTGGCGACCTCATTGATCTTTGGTTTGGCTTGAACGACGCCTTCATTCTCGACCCGTCACGTGGGCGGCAGGGCGACAAGATATCCGACATGTCGCAAGTCGATCAGGTCATTGCGCGTCGTCCAAAGCGCCTCCTGATCAACATCGGATCGAACGAGGGCCTTTTCAATTTTGGCCTGCTTGGAAAATTCAAACAATCCGACCTGGATATCAACACGAGCGGCATATACAAGGCCTTGGTAAACGGCGCTGCCGCCCTGGGCGTCGCGCTGGCCAAGGGCCTTGGCGACACCGAGATGGATATCCATTTCAACACGCTGGTACGGCCGCGCGCCGTCCCGAATCTGGCACCCCGCAATGATCGCGATATGCTCTTGGGGCCTGATCCGGTTGGCGGGTACTTCAAGGATTATTCAACAAAAGTTGCTATTCGGAAGTCGGTCAAGACTGAAGTCGTCGAGGCCTTCGACAAGATGATCTTGGCGGCGAACACGGCCTCGTTCGAAGCTCTTCGCGATGCACTTACGGGCACCCATGTTCGCGCGCACAAGGTCGACATCTATGCCGAGATCGAGAAGTATGATGCAAAGCATTGGGGCGATGCGCGCGCCATTGATGTCGGCGTCGCCTGGAAGATGCGCAATCTTCCCTTTGCCACCGGTGACTTCCCGCTAAAACGCCAAGGCGGCGTCTGCGGGCTCGACAACATGCATCCTACCGGCGTCGGCTACGCGAAGATGACACAGGCCATGCTTGAATCCGCAGGCCTGAGCCGAGACCTTATCGACGTCACTAACGCCTTCAAGAATGACTCACTGCTGCAGTCGCCACCCAAAGGTTGGGAAACGACAAACGTCATCGCGTCGGCAATTGCCGAGTTCCTGCTATTGTCGCTGATGCGGCGCGCAAGCTAGCGGTTGGTGCTAGTCACGTCATACGGATAGGTGTCGCCGCAATCTCGGTCAATTCACCGGGACTTCCGGGCGTATTTTATCGTTTGTTTTGGCTCAATAGGGACGTCAGCCACGCCGCGCCGCCTTGATCGCGGCGACGTCGATCTTCTTCATGTTCATCATCGCATCGAAGGCGCGCTTGGCTTCGCCGCCTCCGATCGCCAGCGCCTCGGTCAGCACGCGTGGCGTGATCTGCCAAGAGATACCCCACTTGTCTTTGCACCAGCCGCACTCGCTCTCCTGACCGCCATTGCCGACGATGGCGTTCCAGTAGCGGTCGGTCTCGGCCTGATCGTCGGTGGCGATCTGGAACGAGAAGGCCTCGTTGTGCTTGAATATGGGGCCGCCGTTGAGGCCGAGGCAGGGGATGGCAAAAACGGTGAATTCGACCGTCAGCACGTCGCCCTTCTTGCCCGACGGGTAGTCACTGGGCGCATGATGGACGGCACTCACTGCGCTGTCGGGAAAGGTCTCGGCGTAGAAGCGGGCAGCAGCCTCAGCGTCCTTGTCGTACCAGAGGCAAATCGTGTTTTTTGCCATGTCGCGTCCTTTCGCGTTGAAGCCAAAGGCGGGCCCTATATGCATCCCCGCTTTTCTGAGTTGGGCAGTGCATGCGCGCTTGTCCACCCCCAAAGGGCCCGTTTCGTGTTGGCCACCACAAAGGGCAACTCCTGCAGGGAATACCCCCACCTCAGGAGGCAGCAATCTCACGAACGTATTCGGTCGCCGAATCGAGAAAGGAGTCGGCAAGGCCGGTGTCGTTGACGACGCGCGATAGTATCAGCGCGCCGACCATCATCGAGAGAGTAGCCATCGCCTTGCGGTCCGGTTTGCCGTCGCCATCGCCAGAGCCATAAATCAGGGATTGAAGGACATTCAGATGTGCTTTTATCCCGTCTTCGAATGACGCTTTCACCTCGGGGCTCTGCCGCGCAGCATCTGAGCCGAGCGCCACGATCGGGCAGCCCTCCATCGATTCTGCGCGATGCTCTTTGCTGAGGTAGAATGCGATGACGGCGCCGAGTGGGTCCTCGGGGTTCGATCCGATCGCGGTGAGCCAGCGACGGGTGGCATGTTCCAATGCGCGCGCCGATGCATGCGTAACCAGATCCTCCTTTGACGAGAATTGTTTGTAGAAAGCCCCCTGGGTCAGCCCGGCGCCTTCCATCAAATCCTTCAGCCCGATGCCATCAAAGCCATGCGCCCTGAACAGGCGGCTGGCCACATTGATGACGGTTTGTCGGTTCTCCTCAGCCTGAACGCGGTTTACGCGCATGGTGACCTCACCTTTAGAGTGTAGTCAGGCTCTATAGCGAATATAGAGTATGGATGCAAGCTATTCATGCCATTTACCGATTTGGCGTGAATACTCGCGTATATAGCTAATTTTGTTAGACAGTTGAGATATGGGGGCATTGTACAGCCTCTTTATTCCCATCTTCTTGCTCTGCTCGTCCTCACGACTGCCTTTCATATTAGATTGCGCTCGACATTTAAGTTTGATATAGATGTCGTTCGAAATCTAAATTGCGTGGCGTCACACTTTTCAACGAGGATCATCGGCATGAGGCGCAAACGGCTTCTGTTCATTGGCGTGATTGCGCTTGTGGCTTCAGGCGTCACCGCATTCACGGTCATTTCGCAAGGGCTGAAAGGCGATGCCTCGGCCGTTGCCGATCCACGGAACGCCGCGCAGCTCGTCAAAGTCGCCAACGCGATAACCGTGGCCGGCGTCGAGCGCGCCTTTACCGGTACGATTGCGGCGCGGATACAAAGCAATCTGGGCTTTCGTGTGCCGGGCAAGATCGTCGAACGTCTTGTAGATGTCGGCCAGCAGGTCAAGGCTGGCCAGCCATTGATGCGTGTCGACGACACCGATCTGCGTCTCACCTTGATTGCCAAGCACAATGCGGTTGCCGCCACGCGCGCGGTCCTGGTTCAGGCCAAAGCAGACGAGAAGCGTTATGCCGCTATGATCAAGACTGGACTTGCGGCGACCCCGCAACGCTATGAACAGGCCAAGGCGGCGTTGGACACGGCTCTGGCACAGCTCGCCGTAGCAAAGGCGGAAGCGGACGTCGCCGAGAACGAAACGACCTATGCCATCCTGCGGGCTGGTGCGGACGGAACGGTGGTTGCCACGCTCGGCGAGCCCGGGCAGGTCGTCGCGGCGGGACAGACTGTGGTTCAACTGGCGCATGCCGGCCCGCGTGAGGCGGTGGTCGCGCTCCCGGAAACGATCCATCCTGCATTAGGTTCGGTGGCCGAAGCTAGCATCTATGGCAGCAACGAGCTGCGCAGCAAGGCAGTCCTTCGGCAAATTTCCGATGCCGCTGATGCCCAGACCCGCACCTACGAGGCGCGTTACGTGCTTGAGGGAGACGCAGCCTCAGCGCCGCTCGGCTCGACGGTGACGGTCCGACTCTCCGATGGCGAAAGGCAGTCGGAGGTGGCCGTGCCGATCGGCGCCGTGCTGGATGATGGCAGCCGTACCGGGGTTTGGATTCTCGACCGAGGTTCTTCAACCGTGCACTTCGTGCCCATTCAGATCAAAGGGCTCGGCAGTGACACCGCGATTGTGACCGGCGTCAAGCTTGGACAAGAAGTGGTGGCGCTCGGGGCGCATCTTCTAAAGGACGGAGCGTCAGTCAGGACTGATCTTCGAGCCGAGGCAGCGAACTGATGAGCTTCAATCTTTCAGCCCTTGCGGTTCGCGAGCGGGCAGTTACTCTTTTCTTCATCGTCCTTCTGGCTGCCGCCGGCGTCTACGCTTTCGTCAAGTTGGGACGAGCGGAGGACCCCTCATTCACGATCAAAAGTCTGACCGTTTCGTCCGTATGGCCAGGTGCCACGGCGCGCGAGATGCAAGACCTCGTCGCCGAGCCGCTCGAGAAACGCATTCAGGAGCTCACTTGGTACGACCGCGTCGAAACCATAACGCGCCCCGGCTTTGCCTTTCTCACCGTCACGCTGAAGGACAGCACGCCGCCCGCCGCCGTCCAGGAAGAGTTCTACCAGGCGCGTAAGAAGCTCGGAGACGAGGCCCGGAACCTGCCTCCAGGTGTACTCGGCCCCTTCGTCAACGACGAGTTTTCCGATGTGAGCTTCGCACTGTATGCGCTGAAAGCCCAGGGCATGCCGATGCGCGAACTGGCGCGGCAGGCCGAAGTCATCCGGCAGGATCTTCTGCATGTGCCGGGGGTCAAGAAGATCAACATCCTTGGAGAAAAGCCGGAACAGATTTTCGTCGAGTTCTCCTACGCCAAGCTGGCAACGCTCGGCGTGTCCGCGCAGGACATCGCCACCGCTCTGCAAAGACAAAATACCGTGACGCCTGCAGGATCGATCGACACGCGCGGTCCGCAGGTCTTCATTCGATTCGACGGTGCCTATGACAGTATCCAGTCTATTGCCGACACGCCGATCGTGGCTGGTGGGCGCACATTGAAGCTGTCCGATATCGCGGATGTTCAGCGCGGCTATCAGGATCCGGAGACATATATCATTCGCCATCAGGGCGAACCCGCCATCATGCTTGCGGTCGTGATGCAGCAGGGCTGGAATGGCCTCGACCTCGGCAAAGCACTCGAAGCACGCTCCGGCGCGATCGCCCAGACGCTGCCGCTCGGCATGACGCTCGCCAAGGTCAGCGATCAGGCCGTCAACATCGACGCTGCCGTCGGCGAGTTCATGCTGAAATTCGCGATGGCGCTTGGTGTCGTGCTATTCGTGAGCCTGGTTAGTCTCGGCTGGCGGGTCGGCATCGTCGTGTCGCTGGCTGTTCCGCTGACGCTTGCCGTCGTCTTCCTCATCATGCTGGAAACCGGCAGGTTCTTTGACCGCATTACCCTCGGCGCGCTCATCCTGGCGCTCGGCCTTCTCGTCGACGACGCCATCATCGCCATCGAAGTGATGGTGGTAAAGATGGAAGAGGGTATGGACCGCATCAAGGCCGCCGCCTATGCCTGGAGCCATACAGCAGCTCCGATGTTGTCGGGCACGCTCGTGACAATCATCGGCTTGATGCCGGTGGGCTTTGCCAGATCAAGCGCCGGTGAGTACGCGGGTAACATTTTCTGGGTGGTCGGCTTTGCGCTGATCGTCTCCTGGATTGTCGCTGTGGTCTTCACGCCTTACCTCGGCGTCAAGATGCTGCCGGCGATCAAGCCCGTGGAGGGTGGCCATCGTGCGATCTACGGCACACCGAATTATCGGCGGCTGCGCAGCGTCATTAAATTCACCGTGCAGCACAAGTTCGTGACATGCGCAGTCGTGGTCATCACGCTTGCTCTTTCGGGCGTTGGAATGGGTGCGGTGAAGCAACAGTTCTTCCCGACGTCGGATCGTCCCGAGGTGCTGGTCGAAGTCCGCTTGCCGGAAGGCACCAGCATCGAAACAACGAGTGCAGCGGTTGAAAAGGTCGAGGGCTGGTTAAAGAATCAGTCCGAGGCCAAGATCGTCACGAGTTACATTGGCCAAGGCGCTCCGCGCTTCTTCTTTGCCATGGCGCCGGAATTGCCCGATCCCGCCTTCGCCAAGATCGTCGTACTGACTGCTGATGCTGAGGCGCGCGAGGGGTTGAAGCATCGACTCCGCCAAGCAATCTCGGACGGCCTTGCGCCTGAAGCCTTCGTGCGTGTCACGCAGCTCGTGTTCGGTCCCTACACGCCGTTTCCCGTTGAGTTCCGCATCATGGGGCCCGATCCTGCGCAGCTCTACCGGATATCCGAGGAAGCCCTCGGCATCATGAAAGGCGTTCCGGACGTCCGGCAGGCAAACCGGGATTGGGGCAATCGTTCGCCTGCACTTCGCTATATTCCTGACCAGGAGCGGCTAAACCTGATTGGCCTTTCGCCAGCCGAAGCAGCCCAGCAGATGCAATTGTTGCTGAGCGGTATTCCGGTCACGCAGGTTCGCGAGGACATCCGCAATGTGCCGGTCGTGGCGCGCAGTGCTGGCGAAAACCGCCTGGATCCTGCGCGGCTGGCAGATTTCTCGCTGATGAGCCGTGACGGCCGGCAGGTTCCGCTTGATCAGATCGGACATTCGGAAATCCGGTTTGAGGAACCGATCCTCAAACGTCGCGATCGAACGCCTGTCATCACGATCCGGTCGGACATCAATGAGGCATCCCAGCCCCCGGAAGTCTCGCAGCAGGTCATGACGGCGCTACAGCCGCTGATCGCCTCGCTGCCGGTCGGATATCGCATTGAGATGGCTGGAAGCATCGAGGAATCTCTCAAGGCCAATGCCGCGCTTGCCAAGATATTCCCGGCCATGATCGCCGCCACGCTGATTGTCATCATACTGCAGGTTCGCAGCCTCTCGACGATGACCATGGTCATACTGACCGCGCCGCTTGGCCTTGCCGGAGCGGTTCCCATGCTGATCGCTTTTGATCAGCCGTTCGGCTTCAATGCCATTCTCGGATTGATCGGACTAGCCGGCATTCTGATGCGCAACACCCTGATCCTGACGGAGCAGATCAAGGAAAATCAGGCGGCGGGTCTGGATGATTATCACGCTGTCATCGAGGCGACGGTGCAGCGGACACGTCCGGTTATCCTGACGGCTGTTGCGGCCGTCCTGGCCTTCATTCCGCTCACCCATTCGGTGTTCTGGGGATCCATGGCCTACACGCTGATTGGCGGCACGGCAGTCGGCACGGTGATGATCCTGCTTTTCCTGCCAGCCCTCTACGCCGCATGGTTCCGGATCAAACCGACGGCAGATGAAGCGCACACGCCGGACGAACAGGCTGGCGCTTTGCCGTCGAATACTGCGAGGGCCGCCGAATAGAGGGACCTCGCCGTGAAAACAACCGTTCGCACGGCGAGAAAAGCCTCAGACAATCATCACTTCCCCGCGCGTGACTTGGCGGCGGCTTCCGGCAAGGCGGTATCGAGATAGGTGTCGCAGATGCCGCCCAGCGTATCGAGATGCTCGGTGAAGAAGTGCGAGGCGCCCGGCACGATCTGATAGTCGATCTTGATGCCGCGCTGATGGGTGAGTTTGGTCACCAGCTTCTGCACGGATTCCACCGGCACGACATTGTCCTGGTCGCCCTGGACCACGAGCCCTGAAGACGGGCAGGGGGCGAGGAAGCTGAAATCATAGATGTTGGCCGGCGGCGCCACCGAGATGAAGCCGGAGATTTCCGGGCGCCGCATGAGGAGCTGCATGCCGATCCAGGCGCCGAACGAGAAGCCGGCGATCCAGCATTGCGGGGCGTTGGGGTTCCAGGTCTGCAGCCAATCCAGCGCCGCCGCGGCGTCGCTCAATTCCCCTTCACCACGGTCAAACTTTCCCTGGCTGCGGCCGACGCCGCGGAAGTTGAATCGTAGGACTGAAAACCCACGCTGTTGAAAGCATTGATACAAGGTGTAGACCACCTTGTTGTTCATGGTCCCGCCATGCTGGGGATGCGGATGAAGCATGAGGGCTATGGGCGAATTGGGGGAGCTCGCCTGCTGGTAGCGGCCTTCAAGCCGGCCTTCCGGCCCGTTCATGATAATTTCAGGCATTTCTCGTCCAATTAGCTGATATAAATCAGCAGGTTATAGATTCAGGCCAGCGCGCTGCCGAACCTCAAATCCAGACGCCCCTTGGTCACCGAATTGACTCATAGTTGACTTAAGTCAATGGGAATCAATTGGCTAGGGCCGAGGCTATGACGATCAATACTTGATCGTGCTACTCAGGTACATTATATCAGCTTCGAACCGGTGATAGCACCGCAAGGCCATGCCAATAGTTGACCGTTAGAATCAGTTATTGGCCGGAACCGGCGGCGCGCTAATAAACACGATGGCGATCATGTTTTTCAAGAAAATTGCGGCCGATCTTGATGCAATGATGGCACGCGACCCGGCTGCCCGGTCGCGGCTGATGGTGGCGCTGACCTATCCGTGCTTCCACGCCGTCCAGCTGCATCGCCTGGCACGGCCGGTCTATTTGGCCGGTTTCCCGACCTTTGCCCGCATGATTTCCCAGTTTTCGCGCTTTATCACCGGCATCGAGATCCACCCCGGCGCCCAGATCGGGCAGCGTTTGTTCATCGACCATGGCATGGGTGTCGTGATCGGCGAGACGGCGGTGATCGGTGACGATGTGACGCTTTATCACGATGTCACCCTGGGCGGCATCGCGCCGGCCATCAATTCGGCATCGCAAGTCAATGTGAAGCGTCACCCGACCCTGGAAGACGGCGTCATCATCGGTGCCGGCGCCCAGGTGCTGGGCGACATCATTGTCGGCAAGGGTGCGCGGGTCGGCGGCAATGCCGTGGTGATCAAGAGCGTGCCGGCGAACAGTGTTGCTGTCGGCGTCCCGGCGCGGATCGTCATGCCGAAGGAATGTGGCAGCGAGTTTGCGGCCTATGGCATCCCGACCCAGGATCTGCCCGACCCGGTGGCGCGCGCCATCGAAGGGCTGCTGGAGCAGATCAACCGCATGCAGGGCCGTATCACGGTGCTGGAGAGCGAATTGGACGGATTTGCCGCTGGGACTGCCGGGAAGGTGCCCAACGCTAATGGCGATGGCAATGGTCATGATCAAGCCGGCGCGGACAATACGCGTCGTTTCGGACGGAATTGAGAGCCGGGTCGCCCCCTTGCGCGACCTAGCCAGCTGAGGAGAAGTGTCATGAGATTGAGCACCAAGGGCCGCTACGCCGTGATGGCGCTCGTTGATCTGGCGACCCATAGCCAGGGCCGACCGGTCTCGCTTGCTGATATTTCCAGCCGCCAGGAAATATCGCTGTCCTATCTTGAGCAGCTGTTCGCCAAGTTGCGGCGGGCCGGGCTGGTCAAATCCGTGCGCGGTCCGGGCGGCGGCTATCTGCTGGCGCGCACTGTCGACGATACCCGCATTGCCGATGCGATCCTGGCGGTCGACGAGCCGATCCGGGCGACACGCTGCAAGCCGAACACGGCGACCGGCTGCCATTCCGACAAGTCGCGCTGCCTGACCCACGATTTGTGGGAAGAACTGTCGCGCCAGATCCATCTGTTCCTGAGCTCCGTGTCGCTGGGCGATGTGGTCGAGCGCCGCGTGCTCGGCACCGCCCACAAGATCGATGGCGCCAGGGCTGATGGTGCGGGCGCCGATGGCACGGGTGCCACGAATGGTGCTTCGCATCCGGGCGATCCGGCCGCAGCTGCGGCGGAATAGAAGATAGTCATCACCTGAAAGGACGACCGTTAGCCAGATGAGCCGCGGTATTTACATGGACTGGAATGCGACCGCTCCGCTGCGCCCCTCGGCGCTGGCGGCGATGACGGCCGCGTTGCAGGAAGTGGGGAACCCGTCTTCGGTTCATGCTTTCGGCCGTCGTGCCCGTGCCTGGGTCGATCATGCCCGCGAGGCTGTGACGGCTCTGGTGGGTGCCAAGGCGCCGCTGGTGACGTTCACCTCCGGTGGGACCGAAGCCAACAACCTCGCCCTCAACACACGTTTCAACCGGCCGCTGGTTGTTTCGGCGATCGAGCATGAATCGGTGCTGCGGCCAGCGCGCCTTGCCGGTGCGCAGATCGCGCGTGTCGGCCGCAATGGCGAGATCGATGTGGCGCATCTTTCACATCTTCTCGATAAGGCGGGTGCTCCGGCCTTCGTCTCGGTGATGCTGGCCAATAACGAGACCGGCGTCATTCAGCCGGTGGCGGAGATCGCGCGCGTCGCCAGGGCCAAGGGTGCCGTGGTGCATTGTGATGCGACGCAGGCCATCGGCCGTATCGCCGTCGATATCAATGAACTCGGCGTCGACTACCTCACCATGTCGGCGCACAAGATCGGTGGCCCGCAAGGTGTCGGTGCCTTGGTACTGGGCGGTGAGTTGCCGGTGGAACCGCTGGTGCAGGGCGGTGGCCAGGAACGCAATCGCCGCGGCGGCACGGAGAATGTGGCCGCGATCGCCGGCTTCGGTGCCGCGGCACAAGATGCGGTATCGCTTGCCGACAGCGACCGGATCACGGCGCTGCGCGATATGCTGGAAGAGAAGTTGGTTGGTTTCGGTCTGCCGCTCACCGTCTTTGGCCGGTCCGCAGCGCGCCTGCCCAACACGACCTGCTTTGCCAGCGGCACCAAGACGGCGGAAACGCTGGTGATGGCGCTGGATCTCGCGGGTATCGCGATTTCGGCGGGCTCTGCCTGTTCGTCCGGCAAGGTACGGCCGAGCCATGTGATTTCAGCGATGGGCTTCGACGCAGCGACAGCGGGTTCCGCCATTCGCGTCAGTCTGGGCTGGCAAAACGCCCAAGCCGACATAGATCAATTCATAGCTGCCTGGGAGCGCGTGCAGCGCGCCGGGCTGGCTCGTAGCGACGCTGCCGATTCACGTATCTCGGCAGCGTAAAGAGAAGAAGGGTAAAGACAGAATCATGACCATTGCCAACCAGAATCAGAAGCCGACAGCTGGTGCCAACGTCCCGAAGCTGCCGATCTATCTGGACTATCAGGCGACGACGCCGTGCGATCCGCGCGTGGTCGAGGTGATGCTGCCTTACTTCACCGAGAAATTCGGCAACCCGCATTCGCGCAACCACCAATATGGCTGGGATGCGGAAGCCGGCGTCGAGAAGGCACGCGCCCAGGTTGCCAGCATCATCAAGGCCGATGAGAAGGAAATCATCTTCACCTCGGGTGCCACGGAATCCAACAACCTCGCGATCAAGGGTGTGGCGCACTTCTACAAGGACAAGAAGAACCACATCATCACCACGGTGACCGAGCATAAATGCGTGCTCGATTCCTGCCGCCATCTTGAGCTGGAAGGATTCGAGGTCACCTATCTGCCGGTGCAGCAGAACGGCCTCATCGATCTTGACGTGTTGCGCAAGGCGATCACCCCGAAGACCGCCGTCGTCTCGATCATGGCGGTCAACAATGAGATCGGCGTCATTCAGCCTTTGGCCGAGATCGGCAAGATCTGCCGCGAGAACCATGTGTTCTTCCATACCGATGCGGCGCAGGCGGTCGGCAAGATTCCGATCGATGTCGATGCGATGAACATCGATTTGCTGTCGATCTCAGGTCACAAGATTTACGGGCCGAAGGGTATCGGTGCCTTGTATGTGCGCCGCAAGCCGCGCGTGCGCCTGGAAGCACTCATTCACGGTGGTGGCCAGGAGCGCGGTTTCCGCTCAGGCACTTTGCCGACGCCGCTCTGCGTGGGTCTCGGTGAAGCCTGTGCCATCGCCGAGCGGGAAATGGGCGCCGAGGCCGAGCGCCTGAAGAAGCTGAGCCAGCGTCTCTACAAGGGCATCACCGACAAGCTCGAGGAAGTGTATCTCAACGGTGACGCGGAGCATCGCATCCCGGGCAACCTCAACATCTCCTTTGCCCATGTCGAAGGCGAAGGCCTGATGATGGGGATCAAGGATCTATGCGTCTCGTCCGGGTCGGCCTGCACCTCGGCGTCGCTGGAGCCTTCCTACGTGCTGCGCGCGCTGGGTGTTGAAGTTGAAATGGCGCACACCTCGCTGCGTCTGGGTATCGGCCGCTTTACGACCGAGCAGGAAGTTGACTATGCCGTCGAACATCTGGTGCAGGCCGTGTTGCGCCTCCGCGAGATGAGCCCGCTTTGGGAGATGGCACAGGCAGGGATTGATATCAAATCGATCCAATGGGCCGAGCACTAAGCGCCGGAACATTGGACAGTGAGCTTGAAGGAGTAGGTCATGTATAGCGATAAAGTCGTCGACCATTATGAGAACCCCCGCAACGTGGGTGGTTTCGGCAAGGAAGAAGCCGGCGTCGGTACCGGCCTGGTTGGCGCGCCCGCCTGCGGCGACGTCATGAAGCTGCAGATCAAGGTCGGCGCTGACGGCCGTATCGAAGACGCGCGCTTCAAGACCTTTGGCTGCGGTTCGGCCATTGCCTCCTCGTCGCTGGCGACCGAATGGGTCAAGGGCAAGACGCTCGATGAAGCCGAGACGATCAAGAACACCGAGATCGCGCAGTTCCTGTCATTGCCGCCGGTGAAGATCCATTGTTCGGTTCTTGCCGAAGATGCGATCAAGGCGGCGATCAAGGATTACCGCGAGAAGACCGGTTCTGCGGACAAGGCGGCGGAATGAGCGAGATGAGCACAAAGGCGGAAGTTGCGGCACCTGCCGCAACAGCTGCTGCGCCGGCAAAGCCCGCACGGCGCCCGAAGCCGGCCGCCATCACGGTGACGCCGGCAGCGGTCGCGCGCGTGCGCGAACTGCTGGAAAAGCGCGGCAAGCCGTCGGCCGGCATCCGCATCGGCATTCGCTCGAAGGGCTGCTCGGGCCTCTCCTACACGATCGAATATGCCGACGCACCCGGTGTCGGCGATGAATCGGTCGAGCTGGACGGTGTCACGGTTCTCATTGACCCGAAGGCGTCGCTGTTCATCTTCGGGACAGAAATGGATTTCGTGGAAGAAAAGCTGCAATCCGGCTTCGTGTTCCGCAATCCCAATGAGAAGGGGCGCTGCGGTTGCGGCGAATCCTTCCACGTCTGAGTGGGTGCGATGGCTGTGGTTGAAAAAATCGGCGGAGCAGGTGCCGGGGGCGCCGGCGCGACATTCGTGCCGTGTTGGTCCTGCAAGGGTCCGGTAGCAAGCCGGGCGCTGTTCTGCCACACCTGCGGTGCCGTTCAGGCCCCCGGTTCCACCGATCATTTTACGCGCCTTGGCATGGCGCCCAGTTTCGACCTCGATGACGAGAAGCTGGAGAAGCAGTATCTCGGCTTCCAGCGCGTGCTGCATCCCGACCGCTTTGCCGGCAAGCCGGCCAAGGAACGCGTCATCGCGGAGAGCCAAGCCGTGGCACTCAACGAAGCCTATGAGACGCTGAATGATCCGCTGAAGCGCGCCACCTATCTGTTGCGCCTCAAAGGCGTCAATTCCGAGGTGGCCGAGGAAAAGACCGTCAACGATCCGGTCCTGCTCATGGAAGCGATGGAGAAGCGCGAGGCGCTCTCCGAGGCTGAGAGCGCGGACGCCATCGAAGAGCTGATGATCAGCGCCGGTGCAACCGCGATCCAGCTGCTGAGCGACATCTCGCTGGCCTTTGCCGCGGACGATTTGGCGGCGGCCAACCGGTCCGTCCTGCGCTTCAAATATTTGCGCAAATTCCTGGAAGAAGCGCGCCTGCGTCGCGCGGCCTTGGAGTCCTGATGTTACTGCAGATTCACGAGCCGGGCGAAACGCCGGAGCCGCATGCGCTGGAGCGCAGCCAGGCGATCGGCATCGATCTCGGCACCACCAATTCCGTGGTGGCGATGGTGTCCGGCGATCATCCGGAAGTGTTGCGCGACGGGTCCGGCGATGGGCTGGTGCCGTCGGTCGTGGCCTATGTCTATGACGAGCCGATCGTCGGCAAGCCGGCTCAGGCCGAGCTCGCACATCATCCAGATCTTGTCATCTCCTCGATCAAGCGGCTGATGGGCCGTGGTGCTGCCGATGTGAAGACACTGGCCGGTGCGCTGCCCTACGAATTGGCGCCTGCCGAGGAGGGCAAGCCAGGGGACAAGAAGTTTGGTGGCATGGTGCGTCTCAAGGTAGGCGACCAGATTCTCTCGCCGGTCGAAATTTCGGCCGACATCTTGAAGGCGCTGAAGCTGCGCGCCGAGATCAGCCTGGGACACAAGGTCGAGAAGGCGGTCATCACGGTGCCGGCCTATTTCGACGATGCCGCGCGCACCGCGACCAAGGATGCAGCGCGCTTGGCCGGCCTCGAAGTCCTGCGCCTGGTCAATGAACCGACGGCGGCGGCACTTGCCTATGGGCTCGATAGTGCGGCGGAAGGCATCTATGCCGTCTACGATCTGGGCGGCGGCACATTCGATATCTCGCTCCTCAAGTTGCAAAAGGGCGTGTTCCAGGTTTTGGCGACCGGTGGCGATGCGCAATTGGGCGGCGATGATTTTGATCATGCGTTGGCCGAATGGGCCATGCGCCGTACCGGCATCGTTGGCTTGACCAGCGGTGAAGCGAAGATCCTGCTGCAGGCGGCGCGGGCTGCCAAGGAACGGTTGACCACGGCATCCGGCGCCGAATTGAAGGCGACGGTGGCAGGGCACGATGTGCGCCAATCGATCGACCGCGGCACCTTTGAAATTCTGATCGAACCCTTGCTGGGCCGCACCTTGCGCGCCTGCCGCCAGGTATTGGAAGACGCCAAGCTCACGGTGGCCGAGGTCAAAGGCGTGGTGCTGGTCGGTGGTTCAACGCGCGTGCCGCTGGTGCGTGCCTTTGTGGCGGACTTCTTCAAGCAGCAGCCTTTGGCCGACATCAACCCGGACGAAGTCGTGGCGGTGGGTGCGGCGCTGCAGGCCAAGGCGCTGACGCAAGGATCCGAGACCTTGTTGCTCGACGTCATTCCCTTGTCGCTCGGCATCGAGACGATGGGTGGCATCGTCGAGCGTGTGATCGAACGCAACACGCCCATTCCGGTGACCAAGGCGCAGGATTTCACCACCTACCAGGATGGCCAGACCGGCATGCTGATCCATGTCGTGCAGGGCGAACGGGAAACCGTCGATGCCTGCCGCTCGCTGGGTCGTCTCGAGCTTACGGGTATCCCTGCGATGGTGGCGGGGGCGGCGCGCATCCGTGTCACCTATGCTGTCGATGCGGACGGATTGTTGACGGTCAGTGCCGAAGAAAAGACGAAAGGCGTCAAGGCCGAGATCGCGGTGAAGCCGAGCTATGGCCTCTCCGATGACGAAATGGCCGACATGCTGCGCGACAGCCTGACCTATGCCCGTGAGGACATGGAAAAGCGCCTGCTCCTGGAATCACGGGTCGAGGCAGAGCGCGTTCTGCTCGCCCTGAATGCCGCCCTCAAGGCGGATGGCCCCCTGCTGTCACCTCAGGAACGGGCGGAAATCGACCGGGTGGCGCAAATCGTCAAGGAATTGATCGCCGGGGATGACCGGGTCCGGATCCATGCCGCCATGGAAGATTTGGACCGGGCGACCCATGATTTTGCCCAAAAACGCATGGACCGGGCCATCCAGATGGCCTTGAAGGGCCAGCGGCTTGACGAAGTTGAGGCCGGTATGGCAACTGACGGCGCGCAATAGGGATTAGCTGGGTCGGCCGGAAGTCGGGCCCGTGACGGAGAATGTGACCAAAATGCCGAAGATGACGTTTGTGAAACAGGATGGGTCCCGGGTCGAGTGCGAGGCCCCGCTGGGTCTCTCGGTGCTGGAAATCGCCCACCGCAACAGCATCGACCTGGAAGGTGCCTGTGAAGGGTCGCTTGCCTGCTCGACCTGCCATGTCGTCATCGACCCGGAATGGTACGATGTCCTGGTGGAAGCCAGTGAAGACGAGGAAGACATGCTCGACCTCGCCTTCGGTCTCACTCACACCTCGCGCCTCGGCTGCCAGATCAAGATGACCGAAGAGCTGGATGGCCTGGTCGTCAGCCTGCCGTCAGCGACGCGCAACATGCAGGTCGACAAGTAACGCGAGGCTATCCGCCATGGCGAAGAAACTGCGCTGGGTCGACGTGCATGACATCGCCATCGAACTCGAAGAACGCTACCCGGATGTCGACGTCGTCAATCTGCGCTTCACCGATCTGTGGAAATGGGTGCAGGAACTGCCCGATTTCGACGACGATCCTCAGAAGAGCAATGAGAAGGTGCTCGAGGCCATCCAGATGGCCTGGCTCGACGAGCGCGATTAGCTTCTCCAGCGTGGGCGTCCATGAGCAACAATAGCGGCCTCACGCGTTTTCTTGCCAAACCCTGGATCGATCCTTTGTGCCTGTGGGGGATGGGCTGGCTGCTGCCGGCGGCGCGCTGCTGGGCGGCGGCGGGAGCGGGCGATGTCGCGAGCTTTGCCAGGACACTAGATCTTCATGCCGTGCCAGGTGCGATTGCGGCGCGGGTGAAACAGACCGGTGAGCTTGGCCGCATTTCGGCTGCCGCACAGACGCGCTGGATCGAAGCAGCCTTTGGCGACGGGCATCATCTCGCTGCTGCCGAACGCGCGCGGCGCGAGGCGGCGCATAATTTTCTCGGCCATCGCTTCAGCTATATCTGGTTCGCACGGCGCGCGCGTCTGCCGGCGGTGCAACTGGATGTACCGCTGCCGGCCGCCATGAGCGCGGTGACGGGCGAGGGCGCACCCGATGCGTTCTTCGCCTTGCCGGAAATCCTGCCGGTGGTTGAGCGCAGTCATGTCATCGAGCATGACGACATTCGCGAATATTGGCTGCGTTTTCCCTCGCCCGACGATGCCGGCGATACCTGCTGGGTGCATGTCTATGAGGGGCGCGCCAAGGATGGCGCGCCGTTGCCCAACCTCATCTTCGGCCATGGTTTTGCCATGGAGATGGAGATGATGCGCGGCGATATGCGCGGCTATCGCGGCCTTGCCGCCAGCGGTTGCCGCATCCTGCTGCCGGATGCGCCGGGGCATAACAGGCGCACGGTGCCGGGTCTTTATGGCGGCGAGAGCTTCATGCGCCGGCCGCCGATTTCCGGCCTGCTGCATTTCCGACAGACGGCGCGCGAGCTGGCATCGATCATCCGCTGGTGCCGGGAAAATGGCGGCGGTGCTGTGGGCCTGGGCGGCACCAGCCTGGGGGCGCTCACCGCCCAGGTTCTCGCGGAACGCATGGGGACCTGGCCGGCGGTGGCCAAGCCTGATGTGCTGATGCTGATCACCACCACCGACAAAGTGAGTGCGCTCACCTTCAACTCGTCGCTGGCGGCGATCAGCGGTCTCGACAAGGCCGCCAAGTTCGCCGGCTGGACGGAGGCGGAAATCGCCCATCTCGCCCGGTTCACCGACAGCGGCGAAACGCCGCCCTTGGATCCAGCGAGGATCGTGCTCCTCATCGGGACCAGGGACGACGTCACCCCCTATGATGGCGGCCGACGGATGGCGGAAAATTGGCGGATTCCTGCGGAAAACCTGTTCGTCCGCGAACAGGGGCATTTCTCGGCGGCGATAGGCCTGGAAGCCGATCCGGCCCCCTTTATCCGCACGATAGACCTGCTAAAGCGGCAATTTGGCCGATAGCTGGCCCGATGTTATAAGCTCGTCCCATGAACTCACTCGGATTTCATAAGGCACCCGCCGATACAAGGGTCGTCGTCGCCATGTCCGGCGGCGTCGACAGCTCGGTCGTGGCTGCGCTCCTCAAGGAGCAGGGCTATGACGTGGTCGGTGTCACGCTGCAGCTCTACGACCATGGCGTGGCCCTGGCGCGGAAGGGCGCCTGCTGTGCTGGCCAAGACATTTATGACGCACGCATGGTGGCCGAGCGCCTCGACTTTCCCCATTACGTGCTGGATTACGAGAGCAAGTTTTCCGATGCGGTGATGCAGGAGTTTGCGGATTCTTACCTGAAGGGTGAGACGCCGATCCCCTGCGTGCGCTGCAATCAGCGGGTCAAGTTCCGCGATCTTTTGGACCAAGCACGTGACCTCGGCGGCGATTGCCTCGCGACCGGCCATTATGTGCGCCGGGTGATGACGGAGCAGGGTGCGGAACTCCACCGCGGTACGGACCCCATGCGCGACCAGAGCTATTTCCTGTTCGCGACCACGCAGGCGCAGCTYGATTATCTGCGCTTTCCGCTGGGCGACATTCCGAAGACCGAGACGCGGGCGATTGCCGAGCGCTTTGGCCTCGAGGTCGCGGGCAAGCCGGACAGCCAGGACATCTGTTTCGTGCCCAACGGCAATTACGTGAGCGTGGTCGAACGCCTGCGTCCTGGTGCTGCCGAGCCCGGCGAGATCGTGCATGTCGATGGCCATGTGCTGGGCACGCATAAGGGCATCGTGCATTACACGATCGGCCAGCGCCGTGGCATCGGCGTCAACGAGAAGGGCACCAACAACGAGCCGCTTTATGTGGTGCGCCTGGATGCGCAGGCAAAGCGCGTCTTCGTCGGCCCGAAGCAGGCCTTGGCGCGGGACGGCGTCACCTTGCGCGAGATGAATTGGCTGGGCCGTGCCGGTGAACCGATGCAGGATGTGGCGGTCGATGTGAAGCTGCGCTCGATGAGCCAGGCGGCACCAGGGCGCCTTGTGGTGGCTGAGAATGGTGTGGCCAGCATCGTGCTCGACGATCCGCAGTTCGGCATTGCGCCCGGCCAGGCGGCGGTGATCTATCAAGGGGAACGGTTGCTGGGCGGCGGCTGGATCGCTGCAACCGGTGTCAATGAGATGCAGGGCGCCGGATCTCCGGTCGCAGGTGAGAGGGCCGTCAGCGCTGCGGAGTGAATGAGCGTATAGTCAAGGCCAGCTAAAAATCAGGCCAGCTAAAATCAGGCCAGCTGAAATCAGGATGGGCAAAATCACGACGGGGGAATATCCGATGGAAGTCGATGCGTTGATGGACGAGATGCGCAAACGTGCGGCCCAGAACGTCAAGCTTGGCTACAAGGTGAAATTCCAGGTGGATGATGCGGTGATCTTCTGGGACGGCACCGAGCACCCGCCCGCCATCGGGTCCGAAGACCTGGGCGATGCCAACACGACCATCACCATCAGCCCGGAAAACCTGCAGAAACTGCTCGCCGGCAAGCTCGATCCGACGCTGGGCTACATGACCGGCAAGCTCAAGGTCGAGGGCAGCATGGGTGTCGCCCTGAAGCTCACCTCGATGTTCGGCGACTGAGCCGAATCTCCAAGCGATTTCAGTCGGTTGCGTTCTTCTTGACAGTTGGGGTAGGCCCCCTATATACGCATGCCGACCGACCGGGCCGCATGCGCCCGGCCCGGCCTCGCGTTCAGCGATGTGGCACCGTAGCTCAGCGGTAGAGCAGGGGAATCATAATCCCTTGGTCGGCGGTTCAAATCCGTCCGGTGCTACCATTCTGTCTTTCCTAACCCGCCCAATCGAAGGTTTAATACACAACGCTTCGTTCAGGAGGACAGATGCGGGTTGTCGCGGGATTCCTATTGATGCAGTTCTTGGCTACGCCAGTAATTGCGGCAGAGTTCGGATGTCTGGAAGAAGGGCGAAAGGATGGCTCATTCTTTGTTCGAGGGATGGCCACTGTCGTCGATGGCGATTCCATTCAGATAGAAGATTATCGGATCGACCTCATCAGCATAGAGGCGCCGCCACTCGGAACTATTTGCCGCACGGCTGCCGGTGATCGTTTTGACTGCGGCGAGGTAGCGAAACAACGCTTGAGTCGGCTTGTCATGGAAGATGGGCCGGTTACATCGTGTCTCATTCATTTTCCGATAGACCGGAAACGGGGATCTGGTTTCTGTGGGGTCTTCGATAAGGACAATTGCATCGCGCGCGACTATGGCGGACTGATGACCAGCCAAGGCTACGCACACGCTGGTCCGGTCGGCGAGTTTCCTACAAGTTCTCTCTACTGGGCGGGACACCGCGCCAGATATGAGAAGCGTGGTTTTTACGCCGGGAAGTTCCCCGAATAGATCTCAAAGCAACTTTTTATATTCTGCGTGCCGTCCGTCCCGAGGTTGGCCCGGCCGTGGCCCGGCCGGTCGCTAAGTCCATGCTATCTTTAGTTATACTCAGGGGATCATAATCCCTTGGTCGGCGGTTCAAATCCGTCCGGTGCTACCACACTCTTCTTCTGAAATACCTTCGGGGTGAGCGATCCCATCGGCAATTGTGATGAAGCTGATATGTCCCCCGGCCCCGGCTCGGATTTCCTCTAACCGCCTTTCCAGTTCGACAAATTTGTGACGCATCGTCGGCGTGCCCGTACCGTCCGCAATGGCCGTCACCAACCGTTCAATCTATGCCGACATGTCGTGCTCCAAGTTTGCGGCCGAGGCACGGCAGCGCTTCGCGGCAGCCGAAATGATCCGGCCCCGCTTCTCATACGCGCTGATGAAGGCGCCGATTGCCTCAGGCTGTATCAGGTGCTCGCGCCATGCACTAGGCATGGCCTATCATAATCGGCGCTGCGTTTTTCTGTTCTGACGGCGCGGGTGATGTGCAACTATCGCCCTACAAGCGCCCGCCGCAATCGAGGTTTAGATATGGCCCAGCAATCGTCAGGCTCCAGTCTCGCTTCCCTGACCGTCATCGCCGTCGTGATCGCCGTTGTCGTGGGCGCCTTCGCCTATACCGGCGGCTGGCTCTCGCCGGACCGCCTGAGCGGGGCGAAGCTGGTCCAGGCTCTCACCCCGCCCACCGGCCCCGCACTCGGCCACCGGCGCAATCACGCCAAGGGCATCTGTTTCACCGGCGAGTTCGAAGCCAACGGCAACGGTACCGCGCTCTCCAAGGCCCAGGTCTTTGTCGCGGGCCAGTATCCTGTCATCGGCCGCTTCAACTTCAGCACGCCAGATCCTAACGCGCCCGACGCGACCTCGCGTGTGCGGGGCCTCGGCCTCCAGATCTCGAAGCCCGGCGGTGCCGTGTGGCGCTCGGCAATGATCGATCCGCCGTTCTTCCCGGTGGCAACGCCGGAGGCCTTCTATGCGCTGCTACAGGCTTCAGGCAGCAAGGACCCGGACGCCATGAAGAACTTTGCCGCCGCCCATCCGGAGATCGCCGCCTTTGGCGCTTGGGCCGGGAGTGCCCCTTGGACCGAGTCCTATGCCGAGGTGACCTATAATGGCCTCAACGCCTTCCTGTTCGTGGACTCCTCCGGCGCGAAGCACGCGGTGCGCTGGTCGCTGAAGCCGCAAGCCGAAGCGAAGGGAATGAGCGGCGAGGAATTCGCCAAGCTCGGCCCCGACCATCTCGCCGAAGAGATCACCGCACGCGTGGCTGCAGCGCCGCAGCACTGGACCATGGTGGTGACTGTCGCCGATCCCAGCGACCCCACCGCCGACCCGAGCAAGGCCTGGCCGGCGGACCGCAAGTCGGTCGAGGTCGGTACGCTCACGGTGGACAAGATCCAGACGGAAGCCGACGGCTCCTGCCGCGACATCAACTTCGACCCGACCATATTGCCGGACGGTATTACGGTCTCTGACGATCCCTTTCCGGCGGCGCGTTCAGCCGCCTATGCCAAGTCCTTTGCCCTGCGCATGTCGGAGGAGAAGGATTATCCGCGCGGCGATGCAGCGAAGGAGGGCGCCCAGCCATGAGCCACCCCAGCACCCGTTTCCCTCGTACCCGCTTCAGTGCCCTGCAACGCCTGCTGCATTGGCTGATGGCGATCTGCATCATCGCCATGCTGTTCATCGGCGTCGGCATGGTCTCGACCATCGCGCCGAAATACGTGTCGCTGGTCGCTACGCACAAGGCGCTGGGGATCGCGATCCTGGTCCTGGCCGTGCTCCGCATCGTCGTGCGGCTGCGGTCCGGCACACCGCCGCTCCCGCACGATCTGCCGGAGCCGATGCGCCTCGCCGCCAAGCTTTCGCACTATGCGCTCTACACCTTGATGATCGCGATGCCGCTGCTAGGCTGGGGCATGGTCTCGGCCGGCGGCTATCCGGTCAAGCTGCTCTGGGGCATCCAGCTGCCCGCAATCGCGCCGCACAGCGACGCGCTCTTCACGCTGCTGCACACCGCGCATGTGACGCTGGCGTTTGCGTTCTTCGCCTTGATCCTGCTTCACATCGCCGCCGGCCTGTTTCACGCGCTGGTGCGCAAAGACGGGGTGTTCGAAAGCATGGCGCGATAGGCCGCACGCGCGCCACCTGGGGCCGGGCGGAATTTCCGCCGGTCGATATCTGTCGAAAGCCCTGGCGTTCATGATCCGCCGTACCTGTATTCGAGGTCCGGCGTCGCGAGCGCAGGATCGGATTTGGTGAACATGACCCTCTATGTGCTCGGCAATTTAGTTAGGGCAGGCTGATCGCCGCGAGGAGTATTGGACAATGTCTGGATACTCTAGTCGCAAAAAAACTGCAGCTCCCGGGCAGAGTGACGGGGAACCATAGTCCCTTGGTCGACGGTTCAATTCCGTCCGATACTGCCATTTTCTTCTCCTCACAAACGATTTTCGAGAGCGTTGCCTTTTGTTGGTGAGGGAAGTTTCGTCGACATGCATGTGTGCATGCAACGTCGGCGCATCTGGATCGGGGGCAGTCGTTCCTATGTCGACTTGCCTTCTTTGAGAGCTGGCATCTCGTGAAGACGATGCGCCATGGATAGATCTTCGATTGCGGCTGCGTCTTGCATTCGTGCCGAATCATCTTTCGCATCGCTTTGCAGGAGGCGATTGGATTCCAATTGGCATCTAAGACGTCCTCGTTGGATGCGGCAATATCCTCTCCTACACGTTTGGGTCGTTAAAATGAGTATCTCTTCCTCAAATTTCAAAAAAATGCTTCAAGGGTCTCGACATTGGACGACAATGCGCTCTCCATTGTCTTCGACCTGATTGCGCATCTGGCATCGATGTATCGCAGTCCTGGACTGCAAGTCCCGCGTTGGTGACGTTACTGTCAGGCAGTGTATGCAGAAGACAAAAACTCGCCAGTCATGGGCCTACCTCTCCAATGAATTGGCGGGGCCGCGGGAGATTCGTTCTGCCTGGGCGACGGTATTGGTGTCGGCTGCGATATTCATCGCGGCTGTGTCATATGCCAGAACGCCGCTCGCGCAGTTCCCCGTCTTCATCCCGGTCTATGTCACCGCTTTGGTGATCTGCGATCTCGTCACCGCCGTGCTGCTGTTTGGGCAATACCGGGCCTTCAGGTCATTGGCACTGCTGGTGCTGGCGGGTGCCTACCTATTCACCGCAATGATCACGTCGGCCTATGCGCTGATTTTTCCTGGGTTGTTTGCGCCGACAGGATTGCTGGGTTCCGGTTCTCAGACATCCTCTGCGATGTACATGTTCTGGCATGCGGGTTTCCCGCTGCTGGTGATGACGTATGCCCTGGTTAAGGAGGAGGGCCCCGAGGCACTGAAACTAGGCGGTCTGAGGCGCGGCAATGCGCGGGTCGGGATACTGACTGTTGTTGCCATTGTGTTGCTTGTGGTCGCGGGGTTCACCGCTTTTGCCACCGCGGAGCAGCGCTTTCTGCCCGTGTTCCTGGAGGTCAATCGCACAACAGTCACCGGCAAAACCTTCCTGGTGAGCATCTGGTTGTTGAGCCTTGTGGCTCTGTGGCTGCTATGGCGCAGTAAGCCTCACCGGGTGCTGGACGTCTGGCTCCATGTCGTGATGTGCGTGTGGCTGTTCGATATCGCACTGTCCGCCGTCCTCAATACGGGGCGCTATGATCTCGGCTGGTATGTGGGACGCATCTATGGGGTGCTGGCGGCTTGTTTCCTGTTGGTCGTGCTGCTCAGCGAGAACGCACGCTATTATGCCCGGCTGGTGCAAATTTCCGCGGAATTGAGGACTGCAAACAATGTCCTGTTGCAGATGTCGATGCAGGACGGGTTGACCGGCCTTGCCAATCGCCGCTCATTCGATAAATACCTCGCTGAACAGATGGCGGTTGCGGTGCGCCATAGACGTTCGTTGGCGCTGGTCTCCATCGATGTCGATCATTTCAAGGCCTATAATGACCAGTACGGACATCCGGCAGGAGATGATTGCCTGAAGCAGATTGCCGTTGCACTGGATGCATGCTGTCAGCGTCCGGCCGATTTGGTGGCGAGATATGGTGGAGAAGAGTTCGCAATCCTGTTGCCCGACACCGACAGCGCCGGTGCATTGCTTGTCGCCGAAGCCGCGCGAGTGGCAGTTGCCAAGCTGAAGGTTCCCCACGGCAATTGCTCAACCGGACGTTATGTCAGCATCAGCAACGGCGTGGCTGTCCACCAGCCGCCCAGTTGCATGACGTCGGAGAAGCTGATCGTGACTGCAGACAAGGCTCTCTATCAAGCAAAGGCAAACGGACGCAACCAGGTGGTCCTGGCCGACGCCTCGTCCATTGAGCCGATTCAGATAACGACGGCAGCGATGAGCGTGAAGGAGGCATCATAAGAAGACCATCGGGGCTGTGGTTTAAATTCGTCCGATGCCTGGCCCTTACGGCTTCCGGTCGCGTTCGCGGCGCAGGATGGCGGCATCGATATGCTCATAGAGCGGCTCCAGCTCTTTATGCTGGGTCACCAGGCGGCACTGCGACAGATAATGGAGAGCGCCCCGCGTATCACCGATGCCCAGGGCGGCGATCAGTTCCGTCAGCAGTGTCTTCAATTGCGGCAGGAATGGACTGTCGCGCAGCGCCGGACCGCCCAACACTGCGAACATCTGGGTACTCTGCAGCTTGCCTTTGACGGTTGCTTCGCCCAAGGGCAGCAAGGCAAGTTCTGTCGTCAGCCGCTCGGTCGCTCCGCCGATCAGGATATCGATGCCGAAATTCTTGGTCTGGCCTTCGATGCGCGAAGCGAGGTTGACGTCGTCGCCCATGACCGAATAGTTGAAGCGTTGCTGCGACCCGAGATTGCCGACCAGGCAGGCGCCGGAATTGATACCGATGCCCATGCGGATCGGCATGAAGTTCGTGCCGTGCGCCTCCGCTTCCAACTCGAGTTCTCCATTCAAGATGGCAAGCCGTTGCCGCATCTCGAGTGCTGCCAGGCAGGCATGATCGGCATGATGCGGATCGTCAAGCGGTGCGTTCCAGAAAGCCATGATGCTATCGCCGATATATTTGTCGATCGTGCCGCGATGCTGAAGAACGGCATCGCTCATGGGCGTCAGGAACCTGTTGAGAAGCAGTGTGAGGTCTTCGGGCGTCGTCTGTTCCGAAAGGGTTGTGAAGTCGCGGATGTCGCAGAACAGGACCGTGATCAGGCGCATTTCTCCTCCAAGGCGCAGTCGCGATGGATCTGACGCAAGCTGTTCCACCATTGCCGGGGCCAGATAGTGGCTGAACGCCGAGCGCACGGCGCGGCGTTCGACATCGGACCGGAAGTACGACGATAAAGATCCGATGATGAAGACGACAAGCGCCGCAAGACCCGGATAGATGGGATCGAACAGCTGCCCGGCCTCGATAAAGGCATACCATGCGGCTCCGACGGCGGCTGACATGGCAGCCGCCCCAAGCATGGCGCAGCCGACGGGACCGACGCGCGGCAACAGAAGAATCATCGCGCCGCCAAGGACGATGAGAAAGGCGAGCTCCGGGAGCAATGTCCAGTAGGGACGGTTGAGCGAGACGCCAGTCAAGATCTGTTCGGCGATCTGTGCGTGGATTTCAACGCCGGGTGTCACGGGATTGTTAGGCGTGGCGCGCAGGTCGAGGAGACCCGGTGCGCTCGTGCCGATGAACAGGATAGAGTCCTTGAGGTTGAGCGGCTCCCCGGCCAAGACGCGCCAGGCCGAAATCGTGCGGGCGGGAATGCGTCCGCTGTCGTAAAGCCAGATCTGGCCATGCTCGTCGGTGAGCGGTGTGAGGCGCCCAATCTTGACCTCGGCAATGCCTTCGACGTCGATGACGTGGTGTGCCAGTTTCTGCCACCATGCCTGATAGCCGGTTGAGCCCGAGGCCTTGACCACGATCGTCGAGGCCTTCTGCGACACCCGCAATGCTTCGCTGACCAGGCTGGGGTAGAGCGTGTTGCCACCTGCGATCAAGGTCGGCAGGCGCCGGACGATGGCATCGCCTTCATTGACGAGATTGATGCTGCCCAACCCCTTTGCGGATTTCTGAAGATCGGGCAGGCTGGAAATTGCGTTGGAAAAGCGCGGTACGAACCCACGCGGGTCTCGTTCGCCGCCGCCGCCCGTGACCGCCATGCCGCTTTTGCGCTTTGGCAGAGTACCCGGTGTATCGGGACCCGTAAGGATGAAGCCAAGGACGACAGGGGCGGTCTTGAATGCTGTGGCGAGCGTATCGTCCGGGTCGGCGACGCGCTTGACGATGGCCTGTGTCAGCGGATCCTCACTGGTGAGGCCCCAGCCCGCTGTGGCTGCCTCAGGCCCCGTGCGGTCCTTTTCGGGAAAGACGATGTCGAGGGCGATGACCTTGGCGCCGGCCTGCGTCAGGCGGGTGATGAGATCCGCCATCAGGCTGCGCGGCCAAGGCCACTGGCCGTAATGCTGCAGGCTCTCATTGTCGATGTCGATGACCTTGACCGGCGTTTCGACATAGGCGCGCGGGCTGACCCACTGGAAGATGTCAAAGATGCGCATGCGCATTTCCGACATGACCACTGGATCGTGGATGCGCAGCAGGACGGCGCCAAGAAGGACCAGGATCGGCAGTCCGCGTTGCAGTAGGTAAATCATCTGGTCGACATAGCCTGGCCCACCGTGATGCCGCGATGCATGCAACCAAGAAGTATCTGCCGGTCCACCAGCCTTCAACGCGTATATCTATTGCGCGGTGCGGAATAAGAAGTCGGAGGAATCGTTATCAACAATAACAAAGCGGCCCGCTGGATCTGGTCGCGCAATGACCTTGCGCGGGCGGGACTTTAGGTCTTGGGGAAGGCATCGCAGATGAAATACCCCTCGTTGCGCTATCTTATTGGCATGGTTCTCGTCTTGGCGTCCTTTACGGCCTATGCCGCGACGACGGGCGCACCTGTCGCCGAAGTCGTGGATGTCGTGAAAGAGGCCTTTCATGTGCCGCCGGGCGGCGAGGAGTTGCCGGCCAAGATCGGCGATACACTGCTGCCGGACGAGGCGATCCGGACAGCAGCAGATTCCGCCATTGAGATCAGCTTCCCGGATGGAGCCACACTAAGACTGGAAGCCGATAGCGACATGGTCCTCGATTCCTATGTCTTCGACCCAACGGCTCAGAAGTCTGCGGCGGCCATCTCGGTACCATCCGGGATTTTGCGCTACACGACCGGCGGCGTCAGCACGGACGACAGCGGTGTCCAATTTTCGACACCTGTTGCGACAGTTGGCATCAGGGGCACGGACATCGTCATCTCCGTCAACGCGCAGGGCGCCACCGTCATCGACGTGCTGAGCGGGAAGATTACGGCGAAACCAAACAAGAATGCAGCAGTTGCCGACGCCGAAGAGGGGCAGAGCGTTCTCATTGAGAAGGAAGACCTGCCACCCCAAGTAGGCACCATCGGCGATTTCGCAACGGCAGCCGGCCCGACGGCGCCACCGGCCCAGCCCCCGGCAGAAAACGGGTATCAGCGCGAAAAAGCGCAGCCCAAGCAATCCAGCAACTCTCCCGCAGGATCCAATGCCGGCGGTGGCTCCGACAATGGTGGTGGCGGCTCCGGTGGCGGCGGCTCCGGCGGTGGCGGTTCATCGGGTGGCGGCGGATCCTCGGGCGGTGGTGGACAGTCGGACAGTGATGGCGACGGCAATGCYGGCCATGGCGATAACTCCGACGGCCATGACAATGACAATCCGGGCAATGGTAAGGGTGGTGGCAAAGGCGGCGGCAAAGGTGGTAACGGCGGCGGCAATAAATGAGCTTGCCAGGGGGCGATCAGCTCGCCGTTTCATAGAATTGTCTCAACGGGGGACAAGTTCGTGACCTAGCGACCACGGCCGATGGCGGCCGGAATAAGCGGCAAAGCTGGGCCGTTCGTTCGTTGTATGGGGCGCCGCATGATTGCGCTGGCGCCGCTCAACCAAGGTCGGAGTACCAACGATGTATCATGCTAGCAAATCCCCCCTCAAAGCAGCGCTTCTGACGGCCATCCTGTCCTTCTCAGCGGTCGCGCTGGTGACATTGCCCTTCAGCTCGGTCGCCGAGGCCAAGAATGGTGGCGGCAATGGCGGTGGAAACGGTGGTGGTCACGGCGGCGGCAACGGTGGTGGCGATCACAGTGGCGGCAATGGCGGTGGCAACGGCAATAGCGGCGGCGGCAAGAATGGTTCTGCCGCCAACGGTGCCGGCAAATCAGAGGTCAAGGGCGGTCAGGTGGGCGATGAGCCCGATGACGCCGATGACGATCCGCTCGACGGCATCACGGCCAATCAGCTCGGCAAACTGAACGGATTCTTCCATGCATCGTCGCAGGGATTGAAGAATGCGTCGCCGAACTCTGCTCCTGGCAGCATCAGCCATACTTTCCGCGACTTGATGAATGAATTGGCCGCGCAGGACGCTGCAGAAGATGAAACACCGCCGGTCGACGGTGATCCGCAGGTCGACATCGATGATTTGGCCGAGGTGCTGGCGGGTGCCAGCAACAAGCCGATGTCACCGGGGATCGTCGATGCCATCCTCGACAAGCTGTCGGAAGAGTATGGCGACGACTATTCGGCGGTGACCGATCCGGACACGGCTGATGCGGCCCCTGAGCCGACCGATCCGGCCAGCGATCCGGCGACTGAGGAGCCGGAGCAGAGCTTTGCCGAAGCGCTTGCCGATCGGGTCAACGAGATCAACGGCTTTACCACGCCGGATGATGACGATGATGACGCGGAAGACCCCAGCAATCCGTCATAAATGTAGCACTTTGGCGTTACAGGGGTGACCACACATGAAATGGGCCCGCCGATCAGACGATCGGCGGGCTCAAATTCTATCCGGCAATATGTCCTGCAGCGGGACCGCTAATTGTTGGCTGTTGCGCAACTCATCGGCGCTTGTACCAGGCCAAAGCCAAAGACCGGATCGCGGCCCTTCGGACCAAGGTCGATCGCGGCACTGGCAAGGTTGTCCGCATTGTTGTCGCCGGCCGCGAGAGCGGCCACGACGAAGGGTGTCGCGAAAGATGTCCCGCTGACGTAACTGCCCGTCAAGGTCTCGCCATTCGATTGACCGTTTGCACCGCCGGGCAAGTCTGCCTTGGGTACCCAGAGATCGACCCCGGGGGCTGAAAATGTCACAAAGGAACCGGCGTTGGCACGGGTGAATGGGTGACGATCGGCATCAATGGCGGTCACGCCGACGACGCCGGCGTAGGCGGCGGGAAAGCGCGGCACATCGGATAGCCCGTCATTGCCAGCGGCGGCGACAATGACAATGTCCTGCTTGAGCGCTGCACCGATGGCCATTTCCAGCAGCCCGTCATGTGGCCCGCTGAGGCTCGTATTGACAGTCTTGACGCCACGGCCAGCCAGCCAGTCGAGGCCGGCAACAAAGCTGGTGGCGCTGGCGATCGGCTGGCCATCCTCGTCCAATGTAAAGATTCCGGCAATCGACAGGGCCGCATGCGGCAGCAGGCCGAAATCCTTCTGGCCGGCGAGCAGCGCTGCAACGATGCTGCCATGATCGGTGCCGGCGGCGATTGCATCCGCGCCGTCAAGGAAAGGCTGCTGTTCAATGCTGGCGCCCTGCAGGAGTGCATCGTCGAGATTGGCCAATGTATCGAGCATGCCCAATTTGAGGCCAGTGCTATCGCAGCCCCTGCCGGCCATGTCCCAGCGAATCTGTTTCTGCGCATAGCCCGGCGCCGGCAAGGTCATGCTGACCTGCGGCGTGTAGACGTGATTGTAGTCTATCGAAGCTTCGGGGAAGGCTGTTTGCAACCGCGTACGAGCGGACGCCAGGGAAAGATTGGCGGGCGTTGCAAGACGTGTGACGGAAATGCCGAGCGCACCGAGCTTGGTCTGCGACAAGACGGCAAAGCCGTTGGCGCTGGCAAACCGGGTCAGGTCGCCAGCGGCATTGGCCACGACGATTTCACGGTTGATTACGCGCTCGGCGCCGTGGTTGACGGCGTTTTGGCTGGGATTCGCGGTCTGAATTTCGGTTGTTACTGCGGCCGTCGAGCCGGCTGCAACGTCTGAGGTGTTCTTGTTTTTGCCATAGGCGTTGCCGTTGGCGCTACCGTTCGTGTTGGCGTTGCCGCTGGAATTGCCGCCAGCATTTCCATTGCCGCCGCTGTTGCCACCGCTATTACCATTGCCGCCGCTGTTGCCATTGCCGGAGCCGCCACCATTACCGTTTCCGCCGTTCCCATTCCCGCTGCCGTGGCCACCGCCACCATTGCCACCGCCGCCACCATTGCCGTTGTCGCTTTTGGCCCAGACCTCGCTGGCCCAAAGAAGCAGGGGCGCGGACGCGCTGATCTGCAACGCAGCTGCGTAGCCGATGACGAGACAGGCGAAGATGAGTCGACGACGCATGGCGGATGACTACTTCCCGTGGCTGTCCGCGGTGCCGGTATTTTGGTGCCTGGTCATTTCCCGTCGGCGGGAAGTGCAATCAGGTCCCAACTACCGTCGGTCCGCTGGCAGGCGATTCCGCTGGCGACGATCCCGACTGGCTGGATCTGCGCAAACTCAGCACAGGAGGCACCCGTCGCGAGGTCGAACCAGCGTACCACTGAAATGGTACCTTGCGCGCCAGTCTGACCTGGAAGGTTGAAGGGTGTATTAACGAGCTCCGGCTTGGCACTTAGCGACGAAAGCAACGCTGCGCGCGAGGCGGCGGAGAAGAGTTCACGCTCCTCCGGGCTGCTGGCCAGACGCAGTCCCGCTTCGTGCTGCGAAGCAGACCAGAATCCTATGGCTGCTGCACCCACGACCAGGCCAACGACGGCTGCCGCCGCCTGATGGCGAAGTAGGGAGGTTACCTTGCCGAAGGTCCGATGTGCAGTGGGCGCCGGCGACGTGGACCGAGCCAAAGCGATCGGCACCGGCAGATTTGTCAGCACTGCCATCACGTCGCGGACAGCAGATGCACCGAGCCGCAAATCGTCTGCCAATGCCTGTAATTCTGCATCGTTCGCAATCTGTTGCGCGACCAAAGCGGCTTCCTTGGGATCCAAGGTGCCATCGCAATACTGCATCACGCGGGTGAGCATTTCATCGCCGATCTGTTTGTGATTGTCAGACATCGTAATTCCTAACGAGTGAACGGCTCTTCTATTCCACCTTGTCGTCATTTCGGACGTTTTTGGCCAGCGTCAACCTGGCGCGTGCCAGGCGGCTCATCACGGTGCCGATAGGAATGCCCAGCATGTCTGCGGCCTCCTGGTAGCCAAAACCCTCAACGGTGACGAGCAGCAGGACCTGCCGCTGTTCTTCCGGCAAAGTCTTAATAGCGGCCCAGGTACGCTTCAGATCGTCCCGCGCCTCGATTTCGGCGATCAGTGGCGGGCCGGGAATTTGATCCCAAGCGCCATCCCCGGATACCGAAAGCCTTTGCGCCGAAGACCTGCGCCGGTCGATCCATATGTTGAGGATGATCTTGTAGACCCAACTGTCGAGGCGGGTGTCCGGCTGCCACTGGCTGTGCCGTTCCAGGACCTTGAGACAGGCGGCCTGTACCAGGTCGTCGCCTTCGTCAGCAGACCCACATAAGCCGATGGCAAAGCGCCGCAACCGGGGCAGGAAGCTGATCAGGCTGAGCTCTATCTCCCTACGGCCCGGCAACCTTTAGCTCCCTGTAACGATATGATATTAGAACATATTTTAGCGTAAACGTAACGCAAGATGACGCCTTCCGATGCGATATCGACTCAGCTTCAACCGGCCGGTCCAGAGCGACGATAGTGCTGAGCTACACGTTTTTTTCGCGTTAAGAGAGCTATTTCATCTTATGACGCCATCAATAGCGTCCCGAGCGTCAAGGCGTAACTCTACGCGTTCTCACACTATAATGTACCATTCGGCTAATATTCCCCTCAAATTTGCGGAATATTAGACCTCTCCCTTTCGTTTTCCACCCAGCGCACGTTCCTCGAAGCGATGGCATTTTGCGTCCTCTCGGGGTCGGGCTCGGAAAATAAACCGGCTGATCATCAGCTCGACCCTGGGAGCGTTTCATGGCCACCGACACCGCAAACGTCCAATCTGAAACCGCCAACGCCGGCACCGTCCTGCATGAGAGCGATGTCGAACAGGTGCATTTGACCCAGTCGGGCGAGCCCGTCGTTGTCCAGGTGCCGCAAGGCGAGAATGTCGTCCGCATTCAAGTAACACCCGGCGAAACCATTCAGTTGCCGTTCCCGATCGACGCCGTTGTCGCGCGTCTCGGCGATAACGGTAATCTCGCCGTCAAGGTCGGCGATATCACCGTCATCCTGTTGGGCTACGCCGAGGCGACCGGACAGGCGGAGGTCACGATCGTCGGCACCGACGCCCGGC
This sequence comes from Dongia sp. P2_B8, assembly GCF_056404715.1. NCBI lineage: Bacteria > Pseudomonadati > Pseudomonadota > Alphaproteobacteria > Rhodospirillales > Dongiaceae > Dongia > Dongia sp. P2_B8. Next base: position 143,457 of record NZ_JBFUDM010000009.1, read on the forward strand.
CGATGGACGTGGCGGCTGTTCTGGCGGCAACCGACCCCAATCTCGACATCCAGACGGCTGCCGGTCCTGGTGCTGGCGACCAAGGCGCTGGTCCGGACAATAATGGCGGCCTGTTCGCCCCATTCGATCCCGCAGGTGGCATCGGTGGCCTCGACGCCGTCGGCGGCCTAGGGCAGACCAATCTCAACTACAATCTAGTGCAGCGTGAGTTCCCCGAACTCATCGAGGCGGATGTGGCGGCGGTCTTGCCGGACACCGAGCCGGTCATCCTCAGCGTCACCAGCGCCTTTGTGAACGAGGACGACTTCCAGCGCTATAACGATTTCTTCGAAGCCTTTGGCCCGATCTCCTCTGGCGTCAATAACGGCAACGATATCCGCGATACCGATGATCACGAGGACGATGACGGCGACGGCCAGAGCGAGCCGGGCGACAATTTCTTCGGCCTCGACTTCGACAAGGAACCGACCACCAGCCTGGTGCGGGTTACCGTCGACTTCCAGGGTGATGTTCCGGGTACGTTGAACCTGTTGGACAGCGGCTTGCCGCAGGATTGGACGTCCAACGGCTTCCCGGTGGTTTGGCTATTGGCATCGGACGGCCAGACGCTTTACGGCGTCACCTTCCCGGACGGCGAAAGCGAGCCACCACACACCGTCGTCTGGATTCGCGTGCAGACCGCGTCGAGCGACAGTGTCTTCGATGTTACTGTCACGTTGGTGGACCGTCTCGATCATCCGGACGCCGGCGCCAGCCCGAATGTCCAGGACGAATTGCTCGCCCATATCCAGTTCGAAGTTGTCGACAGCGATGGTTCGACGGCAGCTGGTGCCTTCGATACGACCTTCAAGGACGACGTGCCCTTCATTGGCTATCCGGTCGGCGAACAGATCAATGACAGCTTGGGCAATGAGAGCCTGAGCCTGGTCACCGACGAGATTTCCGAAGGCGAGGAATGCCCTGACGCCAGCGAGGCAAAGAGCGGTGGTGAAGGCGGCTCGTCGGTCTATGGCAGCTTCGGGCCGCTCTTTTATGGCGCGGATGGCCCGTGGGATGGCAACCCCAACAGCGACGAAGAACCGGAATCACCGGGTGTTCTTGCCTTGCGGGTGGTTGATCCGGAAACCGGCGACGTCTATCTCGACACGGCGGACCTCGCCTCAAGCCAGCTGACCTCAGGCAACGTGGCCATCGAAATTTCGCAGAGCTACGATCCGGCACTGCGCATCGTGACCTTGACGGGCCATACCGGCGACCTCAATGACCCGGTCTTCGTCATTGTTCTGCATGTCGACGACGTCAGCAACGATTTCAATTCGGGCAATTTCACCGTCACCTTCTTCAAGCCGCTGGATCATCCGGATGCGGGTGCCGATGGCGCCGAGACCGGCAGCCAGGACGAATTCCGCTTCGACATGACCCTGACCGTCAAGGATGATGACGGCGATACGGCCGAGGCGCAGGCCAGCGTTTGCTATAGCGATGACGGCCCCAGCATCGTCTCCAATGCACTCGTGCAATTGGACGATGATGTGTTCAGCGGCAATCCCGATGGCGTCGACGACGATGTCGATGCGTCGAACCTCACCGGAACGCTGGGGCACGAATATGGTGCCGACGGCGCGGGTACGACATTGCTCACCGGCGCCACCTTGCCGGCTACAGGCGGCTTTACCCAGGATGTCAGCCTTGACGGCCTTACTCTCACAATTTCGCAGAATGGTACCCCGGTCCTGCAGGTGCAGCTGACCGATGCGACGAGCGGCGACTATACGGTCACGCAATTGGCGGTGATTGATCATCCGGCCGGCTTTGACGAGAACAATGTCGAATTCACCCTTGCCTATCAGGTGACGGACAGCGACGGCGATACGGTCGATGGCACGATGGCGATCAATGTCGATGACGATACGCCGATCGCCAATGACGATTACGACAGCGTGGCCAATCTTCTGACGACGGACGGCAATGTCATCAGCGGCGTCGGCACCTCAGATCCCGTGAACGGTGCAGATAAGCCTGGCGCCGACGGTGCTGCCGTGTCGGCTATTGCGTCACAGGGTGTGCCGGCAAATACGTCGAATCCGGTGACAGACGTAGTCCATGGCGACGGTTTTGCCATCGCAGGCGAGCATGGCACGCTGACGATCTATGCCGACGGCTATTACAGCTATACGCGCAGCAACAGCGATCCGTTGATCGGCGATGACAAGTTCACCTATACGCTGACCGATGGCGATTCCGACTCCGATCCGGCGACATTGACGATCAACATCTACGACCAAGGGACCGAGCTCGATCTCGATCCGACCGGCGAGGACGCGCAAAGCGTTCATGAAAAAGGCCTGCCGACACGTACCATCGGCAGTGTGGTCGAGCCCGCAGGCACCGGCGAAGCCGCCGATGACAATGGCAGCGATGACGACGATACCTCGGAACGGACCAACGGAACCATGTCCTTTGCGACACCGGATGGCTTCGGGTCCGTGACATTGGAAGGTAAGGATGGTCCGGTCACGATCACCGCAGCCGGCCAGACCGTGCACGGCCTCTATGGCGATCTGCTGGTCACCAGCTTCGACAGCGGGACGGGACAGCTCGGCTATACTTATACCTTACTCGACAATGTCGACCATTCCGGTGGTGCTGTGCATGACGACTTTGCTGCCGTCGTCACGGATGCCGACGGGGATCATTCCGACGGTACGCTCAGCATCAACATCGCCGACGACGCGCCGGTGGCAAAGAACGATTTCGACACCGTTGGCAATATTTTGACCACGGACGGCAATGTCATCACCGGCGCCGGTACGACGGACCCGGTGGCCGGCCAGGATGATGTCGGTGCCGACAATGCCCTGGTTTCGGCGATCGCGTCACAATACGTGCCAGCCAACGCGCCGGTTGCGGTGAGCGACGGTGTGCATGGGGCCGGCTTCGTCATTGCCGGCGAGCATGGCACGCTGACCATCTATGCCGACGGCTATTACACCTATACCCGGACTAATGGGGATCCATTGGTCGCGGACGACAAGTTCACCTACACGTTGACGGACGGCGACGGCGATCCCGCGCCCGCGACGCTGACCATCAATATCTATGACACGTCGACAGAACTGGATCTCGACCCTGAGGGCGAGAATGACAATGATGTCGATGAAAAGGGGCTGCCGGTCCGCAACATCGTCGAGCCGGCCGGTACCGGCGAGATTGCCGACAATGACGGCACGAATGACAGCGATACGTCGGAACATGCCAGCGGCACGATGTCCTTCTCGACACCGGACGGATTCGGCTCGCTGACGCTGACCGGCAAAGACGGCCCGGTCACCATTACGGCAGCCGGCCAGATCGTCCATGGCCTCTATGGCGATCTTCTGGTGACGGGTTTCGACAGCGGCCTGGGCCAGCTCAGCTATACGTACACCCTGCTCGACAATGTCGACCATTCCGGCGGTCCTGTGCAGGAGGATTTTGCCGTCGTCGTAACGGATATCGATGGCGATCATTCCGACGGCACGCTCAGCATCGACATCATTGATGACCGGCCGATCCCGTTGAATGATTCCTACAACGTCACTGAGGGCCAGACGCTCAATGTGCCGGCGGCCGGCGTGCTGGCCAACGACACGGTCGGTGCCGACGGTGGCAAAGCGGCTGTGGCCGCGGTGCTGATCGGCAATCTGGGCGGATCCTTGACGCTCAATGCCGACGGTTCGTTCAGCTACACGGCGCCGGTGCGCGACCATGGTGTTGACGGCTCCGACGGCGATGGCCCGGATGTCGAAATCTTTACCTACACGATGAAGGACGCCGACGGTTCGACCGCGACAGCACAGATCCTGATCAATATCCTGGATACAGGCGTCAATGCCCAGAACGATGAATACAGCGTCGTGGAAGGCCAGACGCTCAACGTGCCGCTGGCCGGCGTCTTGGCCAATGACACGGTCGGTGCGGATGGTGGCAAGGCGGCGGTGGCCGGCGTTCTGACCGGCAGCCTCGGTGGTTCGCTCGTCCTCAACCCCGACGGGTCGTTCAGCTACGTGGCGCCGGTGCGCGACCATGGTGTGGACGGTTCCGACGGTGACGGCCCTGATTTTGAGATCTTCACCTACACGATGAAGGATTCCGACGGCTCGACCGCGACGGCACAGATCAAGATCAACATCACCGATACCGGCGCCAGCGCCCAGAACGACGAATACAGCGTCGTCGAAGGCCAGGCTTTGACGATCAATGCTGCCGGTGTGCTGGCCAACGACACGGTCGGTGTCGACGGTGGCAAGGCGGCAGTGCCTAGTGTGCTCACTGGCAGCCTTGGTGGTTCGTTGACACTCAATGCCGATGGCTCATTCAGCTATGTTGCGCCGGTTCGTGACCATGGTGTCGACGGGTCGGACGGCGATGGCCCGGATTTCGAAACTTTCACGTACACAATGAGGGATGCCGATGGCTCAACTTCCACAGGGCAAATCAAGATCAACATTACCGATACCGGCGCTAGCGCCCAGAATGACGAATACACGGTCGTCGAAGGGCAGAGCCTGAATATCGGTGCCGCTGGCGTTCTGACCAACGACACGGTCGGCGCCGATGGCGGCAAGGCAGCGGTTGCTGCGGTGCTCACCGGTAGCTTGGGTGGCTCGTTGACACTCAATGCCGACGGCTCGTTCAGCTACACGGCGCCGGTGCGTGACCATGGCGTCGATGGCTCGGACGGCGATGGCCCGGACTTCGAGACTTTCACCTATACGATGAAGGATGCCGACGGCTCGACCTCGACGGCACAAATCAAGATCAACATCACCGATACCGGCGCCAGTGCTCAGAACGACGAATATACGGTGGTGGAGGGGCAGACCCTCAATATACCGCTGGTCGGCGTGCTCGCCAATGATACGGTCGGTGCAGACGGCGGCAAAGCGGCAGTGCCCGGTGTCCTCACCGGCAGCCTGGGTGGCTCTCTGACGCTTAATGCCGACGGTTCGTTTAGCTACACGGCACCTGTCCGCGACCATGGCGTCGACGGATCGGACGGAGATGGTCCGGATTTCGAGATCTTCACCTACACGATGAGGGACGCCGATGGCTCGACCTCGACCGCGCAGATCAAGATCAATATCACCGATACCGGCGCCAGCGCTCAGAACGATGAATACAACGTGGTCGAAGGGCAGACCCTGAATATCAATGCTGCTGGCGTTCTGGGGAACGACACGGTCGGTGTCGACGGTGGCAAGGCGGCAGTGGCCTCAGTGCTCGCCGGCAGTTTGGGCGGTTCTCTCACACTCAATGCAGATGGTTCGTTCAGTTACACCGCCCCCGTCCGCGACCACGGTGTCGATGGATCGGATGGCGACGGTCCGGACTTCGAGACCTTCACCTATACGATGAAGGATGCTGACGGCTCGACCTCGACCGCGCAGATCAAGATCAATATCACGGATACCGGCGCCTCCGCCCAGAACGACGAGTACACGGTGGTTGAGGGTCAGACGCTCAATGTGCCGCTGGCCGGCGTGCTGGCCAACGACACGGTCGGCGCCGATGGCGGCAAGGCAGCGGTCGCCGCGGTGCTCACTGGCAGCCTCGGTGGTTCGCTGACGCTCAATGCCGATGGCTCGTTCAGCTACACGGCGCCTGTTCGGGATCATGGTGTCGACGGCTCGGATGGCGACGGGCCGGACTTCGAGACCTTCACCTATACGATGAAAGATGCCGACGGCTCGACCTCGACCGCGCAGATCAAGATCAACATCACGGATACCGGCGCCTCCGCCCAGAACGACGAGTACACGGTCGTCGAGGGACAGACACTCAATGTGCCGCTTGCCGGTGTTCTGGCCAATGACACGGTCGGCGCCGACGGTGGCAAGGCAGCGGTCGCTGCGGTGCTTACTGGCAGCCTCGGCGGTTCGCTCACACTCAATGCCGATGGCTCGTTCAGTTACACAGCGCCGGTGCGCGACCATGGCGTCGATGGCTCCGACGGCGATGGTCCGGATTTCGAGACCTTTACCTACACGATGAAGGATGCTGACGGTTCGACCTCGACAGCACAGATCAAGATCAACATCACCGACACCGGTGCTTCTGCTCAGAATGACGAGTATAGCGTCGTTGAGGGGCAGACCTTGAACGTGCCGCTGGCCGGCGTGCTGGCCAACGACACGGTCGGCGCCGACGGTGGCAAGGCAGCTGTGCCTGGTGTGCTCGCCGGCAGCCTCGGTGGTTCGCTGACACTCAATGCCGATGGCTCATTCAGCTACACGGCGCCGGTGCGTGACCATGGCGTCGATGGCTCCGACGGCGATGGTCCGGATTTCGAGACCTTTACCTACACGATGAAGGACGCTGACGGTTCGACCTCGACCGCGCAGATCAAGATCAATATCACCGATACCGGTGCGACCGCTCAGAATGACGAGTACACGGTGGTTGAGGGTCAGACGCTCAACGTGCCGCTGGCCGGCGTTCTGGCCAATGACACGGTCGGTGCAGATGGTGGCAAGACGGCGGTTGCCGCGGCGCTCACCGGCAGCCTGGGTGGTTCGCTGACACTCAATGCTGACGGTTCGTTCAGCTACACGGCCCCTGTTCGGGATCATGGCGTCGACGGCTCGGATGGCGATGGCCCGGACTTCGAGACCTTTATTTACACCATGAAGGATGCCGACGGTTCGACCTCGACCGCGCAGATCAAGATCAACATCACGGATACCGGTGCGACCGCTCAGAATGACGAGTACACGGTAGTTGAGGGTCAGACGCTCAACGTGCCGTTGGTAGGCGTGTTGGCCAATGACACGGTTGGTGCCGATGGTGGCAAGGCCGCAGTACCGGGCGTGCTGACGGGTAGCCTGGGCGGGTCGCTCACCTTGAACGCGGACGGTTCGTTCAGCTACACGGCGCCTGTTCGCGACCATGGCGTCGACGGGTCGGACGGCGATGGCCCCGATTTCGAAACCTTCACCTACACGATGAAGGATGCCGATGGCTCGACCTCGACCGCACAGATCAAGATCAATATCACCGATACCGCCCCGCAGGGTGGTACCAGCACGGCGCTGGTTGACGACGACGCGTTGGCTGGCGGCAATCCGCTGAGCACGACAGATGACGACACGCAGTCGCCTGACCCGGATGCCAGCGAGAAGACATTTGCCGGGACCCTGGCCCACACTATCAATGCCGATGGCTATGGCTCCGTTGGCTTTGCGTCGCTCAATGGCACGACCGGTTCGGTCGGCACTGAGACAGTCACCTATAGCTGGTCCGGCAACACCCTGACGGCGACGGTCACGGGTGGCGCGCGCAATGGCACGGTCTTGTTCGATATCGTGGTAACGCCGACGACCGGTGCCTATACCCTGACCTTGAAGGACAATGTCCTGCATGCTGCAGGTGGCGACGAGAACAATGCAACGGCGATCTTGACCTACAAGGTTACCGATGCCGACGGCAGTGTCGCGACCGGTACGCTCACCATCACCTTCGACGATGATGCGCCGACCGCGGCTGACGACAATGGCGGGTCGGTCAATGCCGGACAGACAATCTCGGCCAACACGGTGCTCACCGGTGTTGCCGGCAACGACAAATTCGGCGCCGATGACGCCAAAACCGGTGGCGGCGTTGTCGGTGTGCTTGCCGGCAGCGGTAGCACGCAATCGACGACCGGGATCAATACCGATATCGTCACTGCCTTGGGCACCTTGAAGCTGCAGGCGGACGGTACCTACACCTATACCGCCAAGGCGAATGCCAGCGGGACCGATTCCTTCACCTATACGATTGAGGATGGTGATGGCGACCGGACAACCGCCGTGCTGACCTTCACAGTCGCCGACCAGGCACAAGGCACAATCAGCGGCGCAACCCTGGTCTATGAAGACGGTATCCAGGACCAGAATACCGGCGGTTCAACACCGGCAACGCAGCCGCTGGGGATCACCTTCCTCCCGGCGGACAATGAGCAGCTGACGAGCTTGACCATCAAGACATTGACCGTTGGATGGAAGATCTACGATGGCGTGACATTGCTCGCCACCGGGTCGGGTGCCGACGTTGTTATCGACACGACCGTGCATGCGGTGGGTAACCTCAAGATACTGCCGCCGGCCGACAATGCGGACGGCGATATCAGCCTCAATATCCAAGGGACACTGCTTGATCCGAACGGTGGCCTGACCAGCACGATCACCGGCACGTTGACTGTCCAGCGGGATGCGGTCGCCGATCAGCCGACGAATGTCCAGATCATCGTCAGTGACTCGAATGATGCGGGGTCGAACTTCGCGCCAAGCGAGACGGGCACCGTTCAGGTCAAAGCGACGTTTGGCGACTATCTGGATGGTTCCGAAACCCACACCGTCACCGTACAACTCGCCAGCGGCTTCACCAGTGGTGCGCTGTCGGCCAATGGGACTCTGTCGGGCTTTGCCTACACCTACAATTCCGGGACTGGTGTCGTGGTGTTCACGGTGCCCAATGGGACGCAGAACATCGATGTGACCTTCGCTGTCACGGCGCCAAGCGGAACCATTCCTCTCAATCCGACGTTCACCGCGACGGCGACGGCGACGGAAACGACTTTTGCGCAGACCGAGCCGGACTTGACCAACAACACGGCCATGGCCTCGGCATCGACCGGCGTTCCCGTGGAGCGCGCCATCTCCGGCACGATCGTGACCAACTCCAATGTCACCAAGCAGCAGTTGCTCTTGACGGTCGTCGATCAGTCAAATCCGATTATCGCCTCCGCCAACATCTTCAGCCTGTTTCTGCAGGGTCAGCAGGGCAGTTTCCTTCTGGACGGCGGCTTCGTCTTCGATAGCGATGATCAATATGCTGTCGCGGTCGAATCTGTCCTCGGCTCTCGCGACGGTGCCGGGACACAGGTCCAGCTGACGGATTTCGGGCTGCAGATCGGTGCCGGTGTGAATACGGGGGATCTCACCGGTAGCGGCAACGTCAAGCTCGATGACAATGATGATGCCGGTGGTCCAAACTTGACGGGCTACACTGCTGTGATCACGCCGGATACGGGTGCTGTCGATCAGGCCTTGACCGGGTCCCAGGATGGCACGGCGGCAAACCAGACGCTCAGCGACGGAAGTGCCAACACCGGTACCTTCAACATGACCTATGGTGCGGCGGGTACCGATACGCTGAATGGCAGCAATGATGCCGATCTGCTGCGGGGCGGGCCCGGTACCGACACCTTGAATGGCAATGGCGGAAACGATGTCCTGGTATTCGGGACCGGTGACCACATCGACGGCGGCACCGGGATCGATATCCTGCGGGTCGATGACGGCGCGATCGCTCTCACTAAGATCGAGGACGGTTCGGTTGCTGGCCCGCTGGTCAACACCGTCGTCAATCTCGAAGCGCAGGACATTCACAATATCGAGTCTATCCTGATCACGCAGGAGGCCATTCCGGAAGCCGGCTTCGGCACGACCGTTCGCCTCGACGCGAAAAACGTCCTCGACTTCACGGATGCGAATGACACGCTCTACATTGTCGGCAATTCGGGCGACAAGGTCGTCCTCGGCGTGCCGGATGGTGGCGAGGCGACCTGGGTCGATGGGAACGGCAATGCCGGCGATGGTGTGACCAAGTTCGGTTCCATCACGGTGGGTGGCGTGACATTCGACGAGTATCACACCTCTTCGGGTGGCAAACTCTATGTCGACGCAGAAATTACCGTGCAGACGGAATAGCAGCAAGAAGAGCGCAAGCCGAGTGTGAGAGATAAATGCAGCGTGGGCCGCTGCCAGGGCGGAACAAAGTTGGCGTTGGTGGTGTTATTTAAAAAGGGTGCGATCAGCGCAGCCCCTATATCTGATCGCACCTTCTCGCCGCACCGCAGCAGCCCCTGCGGTGCGGCGCCCCCCACAATAATGCGGCTTCACAGCATTGCGATTTGAAGTACCGGAAAACACTTCCAATAATGCTTTCGAGTCCTTTGCCGAGTGATTTTGGAGAACATCGATGCGCGTTATGATTCCGCTATTGACGGCCGGCGTTATGCTTGGACTATCATTGGGTACGGTGCCGGCAGTTGCCGATAGCGCCCCGGAGCCAGGCGCGAACCCGCCTGTCAGCGCGGAGCCGAGCGTTGGCGATATCGTGATCGGTGAAATCGAGCGGCGCACCCTGCAGAGCTACTACCAGCGTCATCTCGATGATTGGGAGCATGAGAACGACGGCAAGCAGCATAAGAACAAGAAGAAGGGGAACGGCAAGGGGCTCCCGCCCGGCCTGGCCAAACGTGGCGAGCTGCCACCGGGGCTGGCCAAGCAGCTGGTTCGCAATGGCCATTTGCCGCCGGGATTGGAAAAGCGTGATCTGCCGCCAGACCTGCTGTCACAGCTGCCACCGCTCGATCCGCACTATCGCTATGTGATCGTGGACGACAAGGTCATGCTTGTGCGCCGGGCCACCAATGTCATCTTGGATATTCTCACCGTGGCGGCGATCGATCTACTGAATTGAGGAAAGCGGCAAGGCCATCCTGCGCATGTCGGACGCCGATCAATGCCGCCGGATGGGCTTGGCGTTCAATTCATAGTCAATGACAGAAGCCAAGCTGCGGGCGTCCTGCAGTCGCACAATGGCTGGGAAAGTCTCCCGGCCAAGCACGAGATGGACTTCGTCTGCCGAATAATAGAGCACTGTCCCATTGAGAAACTTGATGAAGTCCATGCCGGACACGTCGAAATGTTCGGAATGCGAGTCTTCGGGGGCGATGCCGCGCCGAAGAACTTCTTCATATCCATTTATTTCGAGCCATAATTTATGACCACCGGTCTCAATTACAATTGATCCGGTCTTATCAGGGGTCAGGTCGGCAAGTGCCAGGGTAATGGCATTCGCGTCATTGGGCGTCGTGCCATGCCATGTCGCCGTCGCGGAGGACGCCAGACCTTGTTCAAATGACGCTCGGGTCCGCGACACGTTACTTCTCCCACTTCCGTCCCAGCGGCGGTCGGCCGCAAGACAGGTTTCCTTCCATAAGAACGATGATTGCGGGGATTTATGCCGAGCTTGGTGAAAATTTTTCAACGCCAGGATAGGGCGGGAAGTCGCCGGTGGCAGCGGGGCCACCGAAGGCTTGCCGCCGGAAGTCGATGCCACTATGCGCCTGGAAGTCAACAACGCTGCGAAGCTGGCCAAATCCATACTGATCGAGACCCCTGACAATATCGGGATCATTGCTGGTCTCAATGCCAAGGAGGTGTCGGACCCGGCGATGGGCCTCCTCAATCAACCGTTGATGCTGCGCCTCGTCGCGCCACCCACCGGCGCGCCCCTGCCTGCGCCAGTCATGCCAGAGGATATGCTCTGACGGAGCATAGCAATCCCAGCCATGACTCCAGAATCGTACCGAGCGGGTAATTTCGTCACCCTTCATGTGGATATGCGGATCCCAGGGAACCTCGGCCATAGCTATCGCCGGTCCGAAGAAGAAGTGGCCGCAGATGAAGGGGTTTGGCAACAGGCGTCGCGCGGCAATGTCATGCTCCGCGATGGGTAGGTTGCTGAAGAAGACCGGCAACCGCGACTGCTGGTCGAAGCCACGGAAGATCGTCTTTCCCGGGACCGCGGTCGAGAGGTCACGCGGTGGTCGGTATCCCATCGCAATGGTCGAGATGACCGGTTTTGCACTGGGACAATGTTGCAGAAGATCGATCAGCGTCACGTCCCAACCGCGGGCAAAGCGATGATGCGCATCGATCTGCAGCACATAATCTTCTCCCTGCCACAATTTCTGTGCTTCGGCCCGCGCCCAGCAGGCGCCCCTGCTTTCGCTGATGTGATAGCGCGCTTCGCGCACCTGCTCCGGGCGCGTGACGATATCGAAGCAGTCGCCATCGGCCTCGGGCAGCCATTGCCAACAAACGCCGGCAAAAATCCGCTCCGGATACGCGGCCTGGGCAAAAAGGTCGCGCAGGGTCAATTGGCAATCGACATCGCGATAACTCGCGATGCTGACGAAGATGGTCTGGTCTGGTGTCGTCGGCAGGTTAGGTGCTCTTCTGTTCGTCTTTGGCATGGAAAAAACCGGAGAAGGCCATGCGGACATTATCGCCGGCATATTCGTTCACATAGGTGATGAAATGGTAGCTGTCGGGCTCCAGGAAGACGATGCGGTTGCGTTTTGGCAAAATGACCTGGCCAATGCCGGGGTCGAAAGCGAAGGCGGTCTCGCGCTCGCGATCGAGCCAGACATTCTTGATCGACTTTCCCTGGCCGTAGAGATTGACTACGTCGCTCGCGAGCTGCGTTCGCTTGTCGAGCACGACCAGCAATCCACCCCAGTGAAGATCCCATTGCGGCGCCATGAAAAAGGTATAGGCCCCGGTATAGACCTCGCGGCCATCGCGGTGGAGCGAGAGGCCGGTCCTGGCTGGATAGAGAAAGGAAGTCACGGAAAAGGCGCGCCAGTCGCTGCCACCACGTCCAACGAGTGCTTCGACGTCTGGCGCATATTTGGCAACGCGCTCGGCAAAGAGATCGTATGCTGTGCCGGTCGGATATTGCCACGGCTTCTTCTCAGGCCCCGGCGGGGTGGTTTGATAGAAGCAGTTGCGCAAGCCCCGCATCGGGAAACCGTCATGCGGTCGCCAAGTGCGGCTGATCTTGTCACCAGTGTTGACATGCTGGTAGTCGCTGTAGAGTGCCCAGCGATAAACCTCCTCATAGGTCTCGTCGGGCAGGAAATCGTCGTAGACGGTGAATTGTTCGGTCGCCATGACCTTGCGCGGCGGGCGATCTTGTTTCGACAGTGACGGCAAAGACGCGCTGATACTCTTGACCTCTCGAGCCTTGCCGGGCGGCACGACAACGGGACGTTTTTCCAGTGCTGCCAAATCGATCTCTCCCTCTTTGGCGCGCGCATCGATCATCTTGCTGGCGAAATTCACGCCGCTGAATCTTTCGAAGTCGCTCAATGAACGAACCTTGCCCAGGCCGTATCGGTCGAGATCCTGCAAGGCATCCGGGTCGCTGCTGCGTTCGATGCCGAGTAGATGCCGTAGACGCTTGTGGCCGCGTGCCTGGAGAATGCCGAAATCCGGATTGTCGCCCCAATGGCTGGGGCGCGAGGATTTGTCCCACAGATGCCAGAGCAGATGCTGGTTGGGTGCGTAGATATCCCAGCCATGGCTCCATAGGCGAAGTGATAACGCGATCTCTTCGCCAGAAAAATAGATCATCGGATCGTAGGGGATATCCTGCAGCCATTGGCTGGGTCCAAACAGGAAACCGGCGGCGCAGAAGGCGCTGCGGATTGGTTCTGGGGCCGACTGTTCGGTGGGCGTCAGCAGGCGGCTGGTGAGGGCCGGAATCTGCGTCGTCGCATCGAATTGCTTGAAAACCACCTTCAGGGGACTGCCCGGGATGATGGCGGCGGGCAGGCGGAATCCCTGGGGATAGGTCGAGAGCACGGAGCGCTTGCTGGCGCAGGCCGCCAACTGGCCGAGCATGGCCTCGTCCCAGCCCTCGGCAAAGCGATGATGCGCATCGATTTGCAGGACATATTCTTCACCTTGCCACAGGCTCTGGCCATGGGCACGCGCCCAGCCGACGCCCTTGCTGTCACGCGCGTCGAAGGTGAGAACACGCAGCTGCGCGGACCGGGCCGTGGTGAAGGGAAGATCGTCGTCAACGCCTGGCAGCAATTGCCAAACGATACCAACGAAGACACGCTCAGGATGCCGGGCTTTCGCGAAGAGATCCTCGACCGTGGTGCGCGTATCGCTGTCTCGATAGCTGGCGATATGGACGAAGATGCGCGGAAGTACGGGTGCCGTTTCAGCCGTCATGGTCATCTTACGCCCCAGGAATCATGGCCGGTTGCTGGATGCTACCACAGGCGATGGCGTTACCATATCGCAGAGACAGGAACGGGCATCCCCGAGGGGATGCCCGTTGTCAGTGCGTGGATCACTTACTCAGACGATTGTGATGTCCTTGTCGACATATACCTGCACATCCGTGCCGCTGACCGAGGAGGTGTAGAGCGTATAGTCCCGGCCGTCGGTACCCTGATAGGTCTGGCCATCGGTGCTCCATGTCCCACTGGCGGTGTCGAGCATCTCCAGCGTGTCTTCCGCATCACCCTGGACGAACATGATGTGATCGCCGTCGGTCATGTCGATGACGCTTTCGGCGTCGAGTTTGATCACTGTGCCGTCATCTTTCGCAGTGTTCGGATTCTGGTCGCCCTCAAAGTCGAGGATCTCCATGTTCCGGACATGCGCATCATCATTGTCGGACGCGTTGGCCCTGAAGTTCGCCAACAGGTACATCTCGGCACGATCGTCGCCCGTGCCACCGTCGATCAGGCTGCCTTTGTCCTGAAGATCGGCATTGTCGACCGCTTCAAAGACGTCGTTGCCGGCACCGCCTTCCATATGGTCGCCGTTCGCCCCACCGTGGAGGCAATCGTTGCCATCACCGCCAAAGAGGAAGTCGGAGCCATTGAGGCCTTCCAGGACGTCGTCACCGGCATCGCCATAGATGGTGTCGCCGCCATTGTCATGCCCCTGGTCATCACCACCGCTCAGGATGTCGTTGCCATCGCCGCCGTGCATTTCATCCTTGCCCTGGCCACCGAAGCCAAGATCGTCACCGATCCCGCCGTCGATGTAGTCATCACCCTCGTCGCCGTGCAGTGAGTCATTGCCAATGCCACCACTTAGATGGTCATCGCCACCTTCGCCGTGCATGGTATCGTCGCCATTCTCACCGCCGTCGATGACGTCATCCTTGCCGCCACCCAGGATCAGGTCATTGGCATCGGTGCCGCTGATATTGTTGGCATCCTTGTCGCCTTCGATCGTGTGAGTCGGGTCACCAACGACGATCAGCGCGTCATTGCAGACAGCATTTGGGGCCTCAACGGTCGGTTCGAAGGTCGGTTCAAACGTTGGTTCGAAAGTCGGCTCGAACGTGGGTTCAAACGTCGGCTCGAAGGTCGGTTCGAACGTAGGCTCAAACGTCGGTTCAAAGGTTGGTTCGAACGTGGGCTCGAAGGTTGGTTCGAAAGTCGGCTCGAACGTAGGTTCGAAGGTTGGCTCGAACGTGGGTTCAAAGGTCGGTTCGAAAGTCGGCTCAAAGGTGGGTTCGACGCTCGGTTCGACCGGAGCGACATCCGCTTCGATGATTTCCGGGAAAGCGCGCTGGATCAGGCCGTAGTTGAGAGCCGTGGCGTTCAGGCCGCCAACAGCATTCAGGCCACCAATGCCACCACCGGGCGCGAACGGCGCGAACAGGCCGCCATTGTTGTCCGGCCCCGCGCCCGGATCACCGGCCGCGGTGCCCCCAGCAGCCGTCTGGATATCGAGATTGGGGTCGGTTGCGGCCAGCACGGCGGCCACGTCGACAGCTCTATTGTCATTGCCAAGGATCGTGATATCGCCTTGCGCTGTCGCGTCGGCATAGCCGAGCAGGATCACCGTAATATCGCCGACCTTGACCGCAAGATTGCCATTGTCGCCAAGTTTGGCGGTCATGCCATCGGCGGGGAAGGGCAGTTCGACCGTCTCGCCAGGCGTTACCTGGACCCGCACGGTGTTCGCGCCGCCCAGCATCTGAACTTGAACAGGCGTGCCGCCGGACTGGGTCGGGTACACCTGGATGATGTCCTCTGCGTGGATGGAAGATTCAAGGCGGGGCGTTTCGGCGCCGTTGCCACTATTGTCGGTCGTCATTTTGAAACTCCCAGCTTGAATTGGGTCGGCTCAGAGCGGCGGGCTCGGCGGCCGACAGAATGCATGTGCTGGGAGAACGGCCGAAAACCGGCCAATATTCCTCAAATTTGACGGGTATATTACACCTCGCTCACATTTTGATGTGTGCTAAGCGAGATTGATTCGCTTGACCCGATCAAGATTCGTGTGCGGTCAGGCGACACACCTGGGTGGGGAGGGGCGTTTCCCTCTCAAAATGCGCCAACCAGGGCGCCGAAGCCCATGCAGCTGCATCCCTTGGCCAGTGGTTCACGTCGGTCCGGTATCACTAGCTTCCCCGTCGCCGAAAGGTGTCGATGTCTGTTCGCCTGGGCGATATACACACGGCATGAATACAGACGGTGATTTTGAGATTTTCCTGGTGGCCTCTCCCGGTTTTGAATCCGTGCTGTGCGCGGAGGCGCTGGAGAAGGGATTCATCGACCCAAAGGCGGTTGTGGGCGGGGTCACGATCAGGGGCAGTTGGCACGAAGTGTGGCGGGCGAATTTGAAGCTTCGCGGCGCCAGCAGTGTTTTTGCACGGGTCGGCGCATTCCCGGTTTTTCATCTGGCGCAACTCGACAAGCGGGCGCGAAAACTGGCATGGGAGCAATCCTTGCGCAAGGACGTGCCGTTCCGTGTCGAGGCGTCCTGCAAGCACTCCAAGATCTACCATTCCGGGGCCGCGGCGCAGCGGGTCGAAACGGCGATCGTGGAAACTCTCGGGGCGCCGGTCTCGCCGGAGGCCGAGGTTTGTGTGAAGGTACGCATTGAGGACGATCTCTGTACCATCAGCATCGATACGTCTGGGGATTCCCTCCACAAGCGCGGCCACAAGGAAGCCGTCAACAAGGCGCCAATGCGCGAGACTTTAGCCTCGCTCTTCCTGCGCCAGTGCGGCTATAGCGGTACCGAGCCTGTGCTCGACCCAATGTGCGGGTCCGGCACGTTCGTGATTGAGGCGGCGGAAATTTCCGCAGGCCTTGATCCTGGAAGATCGCGGCCGTTCGCGTTCGAGCACCTCGCGAGCTTTGACGCAGCGGCTTGGCAAAGCTTGCGCAGCAGCGGTGTCGGCACCAAACCTGAGCTTCGATTCTATGGCTGCGATCGCGATGCGGGTGCGATCGACATGAGCCGGGCCAATGCGGCCCGTGCCGGCGTCACTGAGATCACGTCGTTCCGGCAATGTGCCATCGGCGGCTTGACCATGCCGAGCGGACCGCCTGGCTTGGTCATCGTCAACCCGCCCTATGGCACGCGCCTTGGTGACAAGAAGCGCCTTTATCAATTGTATGGCGCGCTCGGCCAAACGCTGCGATCGCGCTTCTCCGGCTGGCGCGTGGCGCTGGTGACGAGCGAAGCATCGCTTGCCGCCGCCTGCCGCCTGCCGTTTGCGCCTCCGTCGGGTCCCGTGTCGCACGGGGGACAGCGCGTGACATTGTTCCTGACCGCATCATTGCCCTGATCGGATGCTTCAAGTTGCCCGGCTCGGCAAAATCATGTAGCCAGTCTGGTGCCTATTTTGTCATTCGGTCTTCCAGGCGGGACGATGATCACAGTGGAAAACAAATCTCCGATCGTGCCGGCGTCGATCCTGCGTGAATATGACATCCGCGGCATCGTTGGAGAGACTCTGACGGTGGCGGCGGCCGAGGCGATCGGGCAGGCATTTGCCAGCATCGTCGCAGACGGCGGCCTTGCCCACCCGCGCATCTGTGTCGGCTGTGATGGTCGGTTGAGTTCGCCGGATCTTAAGGCGGCGGTCATTGCGGGCGCCAGACGGGCGGGCGCCGATGTGATGGATGTGGGTCTTGGGCCGACGCCGATGCTCTATTTCGCGGTCAACTACCTGGTTGCTGATGGCGGGATCATGATCACCGGATCCCACAACCCGCCAACCCATAACGGCTTCAAGATGATGATCGGGCGCAAGCCATTCTATGGCGGTCAGATCCAGGAGCTCGGTCGGCGCATCGCAAGCGGCGATCTGCGGCAAGGCAACGGATCTGCACGATCGATCGCGATGATGAACACCTATGTCCAGCGCCTGCTGGCCGATGCCGTCGACCTCACCGGCATGGCGATCGGCTGGGATGCCGGCAATGGCGCAGCGGGCGACGCCATGGCTGCCCTCGTTGCCAAGCTCGGTGGGCGCCATGTGCTGCTCAACGCGCGGATCGACGGCACATTCCCGGCGCATCACCCTGATCCAACCGAGCCGCACAACCTCGTGCAGCTGCAAGAGGCCGTGATTTCGCAGAAACTGGATCTTGGCATCGCGTTCGATGGCGATGGCGATCGGATCGGCGCCGTTGATGCGCTGGGACGCATTGTCTCCGGTGACCAGCTGCTGGCGATTTTAGCGCGCGAGGTGCTGGCCGACCGGCCCGGCGCCACCATCATCGCCGACGTAAAGGCAAGCCAGGTGCTGTTCGACGAGGTGGCACGGCTCGGCGGCAAGCCGCTGATGTGGCGCACCGGCCATTCGCTGATCAAGACCAAGATGGCGGAGACCAATTGCCCGCTGGCCGGTGAGATGAGTGGCCATATCTTCTTTGCCGATCGCTATTTCGGCTATGACGATGCGCTTTATGCTGCCGTTCGCCTACTGGGTGCCATCAAGAGCCAGGGCGGCAGCCTTGCCACCTTGCGCGATGCGCTGCCAGCCGCGGTGAACACGCCGGAAATCCGGATCGATTGTGACGATGCGCGCAAATTCGACGTGGTGACGGAAGTACGTGCCAGGCTGCTGGCACGTAAAGTGGCCTTCAACGATATCGATGGCGTCCGTGTGCAAAGCGGCAGCGGCTGGTGGCTGCTGCGTGCGTCAAACACCCAGGCTATTCTGGTCGGCAGGGCGGAAGCGGCAAACGAGGCCGGCCTTGCGACCCTGCTGGCGGAACTGCGCAGCGAACTCGCCCTGAGCGGTGTTACGCTGCCACTGGGTTAGCCAGATACCATTCATAAGTCGCGGCAATGCCGGCCCGGAGATCGATCTTTGCGCGCCAACCAAGATCGGTGAGGCGTGATACGTCGAGGAGCTTGCGCGGTGTTCCGTCCGGCTTGGAGCGATCGAAAGCAAAGCGCCCGCGATAGCCGACAATGTCGGCAATCATGGTGGCCAGCTCCGCAATGGTGATGTCGCTGCCAGTGCCGACATTGAGCGGAATATCGCCGTCGAAATTCTGCATCAAGAAGACGCAGGCGTCAGCAAGATCGTCGACATGCAGGAACTCGCGCCGTGGCGCGCCGCTGCCCCAGATCGATACCTCGTCCGCCCCGGACAATTTAGCCTCATGAATCTTGCGCAGGAGGGCAGGGAGGACATGGCTCGATTGCAGATCGAAATTGTCGCGTTGGCCATATAGATTGGTCGGCATGCAGCTGATGAAATTGCTGCCATATTGCTGGCGATAGGCTTGGCAGAGCTTCAGTCCGGCAATTTTGGCAATCGCATACCATTCATTGGTCGGTTCCAGCGGGCCGGTCAGTAACGATTCTTCACGGATCGGCTGTGGCGCCATTTTGGGATAGACGCAGGACGAGCCGAGGAACAGCAGCTTGCGGACACCGATCTCCCGCGCTGCCGAGATGATGCTGGTCTCGATGGTGAGGTTATCGAACAGGAACTCGGCCGGGCGACGGCTGTTTTCGAGAATGCCACCGACTTTGGCTGCCGCCACGAAGACAATGTCCGGTGCCTGGGCCTTCATCCAGCGCAGAGTGGCATGCGGATCGCGGAGATCGGCGTCATTGCGCGAGGCTGTCAGAATTTCGCAGCCTTCGCGCGCCAGGCGCCGCAGGATGGCGGATCCCACCATGCCGCGATGGCCTGCCACCCAGACGCGGCTACCTCGCAGCGAGACGGGCGCCATCGACGTCACACCAGATACCCTTTGAAGTCGGGTTCCGATTGCAGCAGCTTGAGATCGGCCGCGACCATTTCCTGGACGAGATCCGTGAATTTGATCTGCGGCGTCCAGCCAAGCAGGCGGGCGGCCTTGCTGGCGTCGCCCAGTAGCAAGTCGACCTCGGTCGGACGGAAATAGCGCGGGTCAATGGCGACGATCTTGCGGCCGGATTTCCGGTCGACACCAGTTTCGTCGACGCCCTGGCTGTGCCACTCGATGTCCATGCCGACATGGGAGAAGGCAAGCTCGACGAATTCCCGCACCGAATACATCTTGCCGGTCGCCAGCACGAAATCTTCCGGCACGTCATGCTGCAGCATGCGCCACATGCCATCGACATAGTCGCGCGCATGGCCCCAATCGCGCTTGGCGTCGAGATTGCCGAGATAGAGGCATTCCTCCCGCCCGAGGCTGATATTGGCAACGGCGCGAGTGATCTTGCGGGTGACGAAGGTTTCGCCGCGGATTGGACTTTCATGGTTAAAGAGGATGCCGTTGACGGCGAACAGGCCGTAGGCCTCGCGATAGTTCACAGTGATCCAATAGGCATAGAGCTTGGCAGCGGCATAGGGACTGCGCGGATAGAAGGGTGTGGTTTCCCGCTGCGGTGTTTCCTGGACCTTGCCAAAAAGTTCAGAGGTGGAGGCCTGATAAAACCTGGTCTTGCGCTCGAGACCAAGGATGCGGATCGCTTCAAGCAGGCGCAGGGTGCCGATACCGTCGGCATTGGCCGTGTATTCCGGCGTTTCAAAACTGACCTGCACGTGGCTTTGTGCCGCCAGATTGTAGATCTCGTCGGGCTGCGTTTCCTGCACGATCCGGATCAGATTGGTGGCGTCGGTCATGTCGCCATAATGGAGATGGAACGGCTCACCCGACACATGGGGGTCGTGATAGAGATGATCGATGCGGGCGGTGTTGAAAGAGGATGAGCGCCGCTTCACCCCGTGCACGATATAGCCCTTGTCCAGCAAATGGCGCGCGAGGAATGCGCCGTCCTGGCCGGTGATGCCTGTAATCAAAGCCACTTTCTGGGTCATTGCGCGCCGTTCGAGTCGGTGACGTGGGGCAGAGCAGGGCAACGTTTATCCGTGGGGTGCCCCAAACACAATAAATTCGAGCAGGCGATACTAGGACAGCTTGTCTGGCATAGTCAGGCTGCAATTTGCGTCAGGCCTTGGGTACAGATTCCGCAGCCTTCTAGGAATGGCCGAAGTCTGCGGTTAACCTATTATACAGAACTACAATGTGAAAGCGCCGTCAGTAGGTGCTAGATCCTATAGTGATTGTTTTTACGGTAATTTTACCCAAATTAATGGATCTTAATGCACATGCCGATGCACAATCTTAGGAATTTATTAGAACATTTCTTATACGCAAATGGGCAGTTTTGACGGAATTTTGCGGCGCAATGCGCGTCGCAACTGACAGGAGCTATTGATGTCGCTTGTTACGGGCACTGCTTCCAATGACAGCAAGACCTTCAATGCTGGCGACGATTATAGCTTAAGCGCAGGAACGGACACGCTGGTCTTCAACCAGACTGACGCGGATCTGACGTCAACCACCCTGACCAGTGTCGAGGTCCTGCAGGCAGGGCTCAGCCTGGCCACGACCTTCACCGTCGACAAGGCCGACTTGGCGACCGGCGGTTCGGTTGTCGGCAGCAGCGGGATTGACACGCTAATCATCCAGGGCACAGCGTTTAATCTCCTCAGCACAACGCTGACCGATATCGAAGTCCTGCAAGCGGGATCGACTGCGGCAACCACGTTCACGGTCGATGCGGCCGACCTGGCATCGGGTGGTTCGGTGATCGCCAATGGCAGTACGGTCATCGATACGCTGGTGGTCAAGAATGCGACAATCAATCTGACCAGCACCGGCCTCGATGGCATTGAAATCCTGAAAGCGGGCGTTGCAGCCGCCACGAATTTTGTCGTCGATAAGGACGATCTGGCGGCCAACGGATCGGTAGTCGGCAGCAGCGGCGCTGACACGCTAACCATGAACGATGTCGATTACGATCTCACCAGCACCGTCCTGACCAGCATCGAAAAGCTGGTGGCTGGTTCGACGTCTGACACGACCTTCACGGTTAATCGGGCGGACCTTGCCTCGGGTGGCAGTGTCACCGGCAATGTTGGCAGCGACACGTTAATCATCACCGGTACTACCAGCTTCGACCTCAGTAGCAGCGCCGTCACCAATGTCGAAAACCTGCAAGGCAGTTCGAGCCTGGCTACCACATTCACGGTCGACCAGGGTGACCTTGCTGCCAACGGCAGCATCACTGGCAGCAGCGGCATCGATACGGTCACCACGAAGGGTAGCGCGCTCGATCTGACCAGCACGACGCTCGACAGCATCGAAACCCTGAAAGCCATTTCCGCTACGGGTACCAAGTTTACAGTCGATGCGCTCAATCTCGGCGTTATCACAACCATCACCGGCAGTACGGGTGTGGATACAGTAGCTGCCGGCGGCGCCGCGCTTGACCTCACCAGCACGACATTGAGCAGCGTCGAGAAGCTGCAGGGCTCCTCGATCGGCACGACCTTCACGGTCGACGGTATCGGGGTTGCCGGGGCGGATCTGGTTTCCGGTGGCAGCGTGATTGGTGTTGGTACCGTCGCGGTCGACACCTTGATCATCAATGGCACCGTATTTGACCTCACCAGCACGACACTGACCAATATCGAAGTTCTCCAGGCGAGCTCCGGCTCCGACACGAAATTTACCGTCGATGCCAACGACCTAATCTCCGGCGGCGACGTGATTGGCGGCGCCGGTAGCGATACGCTGATCGTCAAGGGCACCGCGTTCAACCTATCGAGCACGACACTCACCGACGTGGAGAAGCTTCAGGCGAGTTCAACCGCAGCCACCACCTTCACAGTCAATCAGGCCGACCTCGCTTCTGGTGGTTCGGTCCTAGCCAACGCCCTCAGCACGGTCGTCGATACGCTGGTCGTGAAAGACGCCGCAATCGATCTCACCAGCACGACCTTGACCGGCATCGAAGTTTTGAAGGCCGGCATCAGTCTTGCCACGACTTTTACTGTGAACCAGCTGGATCTTGCTAGTGGCGGGTCGATCATCGGTAGCAGCAGCAGCGATACGCTAGCTGCCGGAGACACGGAACTCAATCTCTCCAGCTCCACCTTAACCAGCATTGAGCGGTTGGAAGCCTCGGTGGACGGTACGACTTTCACAATCAATCAGGCAGATCTGGCCTCTAACGGCAGCGTCACTGCCAATGGCGGTACCAGCAGCATCGACACGCTGGTGATCGTCGGTACCGGCCTCGACCTCAGCAGCACGACACTCACCAGCGTCGAGATATTGAAGGCAGGCACCACCCTTGCTACGATCTTTACGGTCAACCAGGGCGATCTTGCTGCTGGCGGCACAGTCCAAGGCAGCAGTGGCACTGACACGCTCACCACGAAGAACAATGCACTCGATCTGACCAGCACGACCTTGGACAGCGTCGAAGTCTTAAAGGCGGGATCGGCTGCGGCCACCATATTCACCGTCGACACGGACGACTTTACCAAACTGACAGCCATTTCCGGCAGCACCGGCAGCGACACGCTGATCTTTACCGGCACGGATTATGACCTCACCAGCCGTGCACTGAGCAGCATCGAAGTCCTGAGCGCCGGCTCGTCGATCGACACGACCTTCACCGTCGATGCGGCGGATCTGGCCTCGGGCGGCGGCGTCATCGGCAGCACCGGCAACGACACGCTCGTCATCCAGGGCGCCATCTTCAACCTCGCCAGCACCGGCATCACCAGCGTTGAAAAGCTGCAGACTGGTTCCTCGCTGGCGACGACCTTCACGCTCGACCAGGCGGATCTGGTTTCCGGCGGCTCGGTCATCGGCAGCAGCGGCGTCGACACATTGGTCGCCAAGGGCGCCACACTCGATCTTTCCAGCACCAGCCTTACCAGCATTGAAAAGCTGCAGGGTACGCTAGCCGCCACGACCTTCACGGTCGATCAGGCGGATCTGAACTCGGTTGCGACGATTACCGGCAGCACCGGTGTAGACACGTTGGCCGCGGGCGGCACGGCGTTTGACCTCACCAGCATGACCTTGAGCAGCATCGAGAAACTGCAGGGCGCTGCCGGCGGCACGTCCTTCACCGTCAATGCGGCGCAACTGGTTGCCGGCGGCTCGGTCGGCGGCACGGGCGGGACGGATGCGCTCACCATCAAAGGCACAGCCTTCGATGTCACCAGCACGACGCTGACCAGCATCGAAATCCTCAATGCCGGGTCAAGCTTGGCCACTACCTTTACCGTCGACCAGGCTGACCTGGCGTCGAGCGGCGCTGTCAATGGCAGCAGCGGCTCCGATACGCTGATCATCAAGGGCACCGGGTTCAACCTGTCGAGCACGACGCTGACAAGCGTTGAAAGGCTGCAGGCGGGTTCGACCGCTGCCACGACCTTCACAGTCGACGCACTCGATCTGGTATCGAGTGGCTCGGTAATTGCCAATGGCAGTTCCGTCATCGATACGCTGGTCGTGAAGGATGCTGCGATCGATCTCACCAGCACGACCTTGACGGGCATCGAAGTGCTGAAAGCAGGTCTCAGCGTCGCCACCACCTTTACCGTGAACCAGTTGGATCTCGCCAGTGGCGGCTCGGTCATCGGTAGCAGCAGCAGCGATACCCTGACCACAGCCGACGCGGCGCTCGACCTCACCAGCACCATCCTCACCAGCATCGAAAAGCTGCAGGCGGCGTCTTCCGGCACGACCTTCACGGTCGATGCGGCGGATCTGGTTTCCGGCGGCAGCGTCGCCGGCGGCGCCGGTGCGGACGCGCTGATCATCAAAGGCACCGCCTTCGACCTCACCAGTACGACCGCCACCAGCATCGAAACCCTCCAGGCCGGCTCGTCCCTGGCGACGACCTTTACGGTTGACGCCGGCGATCTCGCCAGCGGTGGCGCCGTTATCGGCAGCAGCGGCAACGACACGCTGACCACAAAGGGCACATTGCTCGACCTCACCAGCACGACGCTCACCAGCATCGAGACCTTGAAGGCCGGGTCGGCTGCGGCCACCACCTTCAAGATCGATCCTGCCGATTTCACCACGCTCACCGCCATCCTTGGCAGCAGCGGGAACGACACACTATCGATCAAAGATGCCGCTTACGACCTTTCCAGCACGGCCCTGACCAGTATCGAAAGATTGGAGGCAGGTTCGACTGACGATACGACCTTCACGGTCGACCAGGCGGATCTCGCCAGTGGTGGCAGCGTCATTGGCAATACCGGGACGGATACGCTGGCGGCAACCGGCGCAACACTCGATCTGACCAGCACAACCCTTAGCAGCGCCGAGACGCTGCAGGCGGCTTCTGTCGGTACGACGTTTACTGTCGACGCCGCCGATTTGCTGGTGGCCACAGCGGTTACCGGTGGCGCAGGTACCGACACGCTGATCGTCAAGGGTACCAGCTTCGATCTCAGTAGCACCGCCGCCACGGGCGTCGAAATTCTCAAGGCTGGATCCAGTCTGGCCACGACCTTCACAGTCAATCAGGCCGATCTTGCTGCCGGTGGCAGCGTTCAGGGCAGCACCGGTGTAGATACGTTGGCCGCAGCCGGCGCAGCACTTGACCTCACCAGCACGACACTGACCAGCATTGAGAAGCTGCAGGCGGCGTCCGTCGGCACGACCTTCACAGTCGACGCGGCGGATCTCGTTTCGGGCGGCAGTGTTGCCGGCGGTGTTGGCAGCGACACCTTGATCATCAAGGGCGCCAGCTTCGACATCACCAGCACGGGCCTCACCAACATCGAGATCCTCAAGGCCGGCTCGAGCGTTGCCACCACCTTCACCGTTGACCAAGCGGATCTGGACAGCGGTGTTACCAGCATTGTGGGCAGCAGCGGCGTCGACACGCTGACCAGCAATGGTACCGCGCTCAGCCTTGCCAACACCGCGCTGACCAGCGTCGAAATTCTGCAAGCCGGCTCCAGCTTGGCGACGACCTTTACCCTCGACGGCACGGACCTTACGCAGCTCACCACCATCAACGGCAGCAGCGGCAATGACACGCTGGTCGGCAGTTCGACCGGCATCGACCTCTCCAGCACGACGCTCAACAGCATCGAGGTTCTCAAGGCTGGCCTCGGCATCGATACAACCTTCACCGTCAATCAGGCGGATCTTGCCACGGGCGGCTCCGTCATCGGTAGCAGCGGCAGTGACACGCTGACAGCTGGAGCGACCTCACTCGATCTCACCAGCACGACCCTGACCAGCATCGAGAAGCTGCAGGGTACCGCCGCCGGTACGGTCGGCACGACCTTCACCGTCGATGCCGCAGATCTCGTTTCGGGCGGTACGGTGGCGGGCAGCAGCGCCGGCCTCGATACGCTGATCATCGCCGGAACAAGCTTTGACCTCAGCAGCACCACGACAACCAGCATCGAAGCCCTCAAGGCCGGCTCGTCCCTGGCGACGACCTTTACTGTGGATCAGGCCGATCTCACCAGCGGCGGCAGCATCGTCGGCAGCAGCGGCAGCGATACCCTGACCACCAAGAGCAACGCACTCGACCTGACCAGCACATCGCTGACGAGCGTTGAAACGCTGAAGGCTGGGTCGTCGCTAGCAACCACCTTCACCATCGATACGGACGACTTCAGCAAGCTCACGTCGATTGTCGGTAACAGCGGCAGCGACACGCTGACGATCAACGGCACCGCTTTCGACCTCAGCAGCACCGCTTTGACCAGTATCGAAAATTTGAGCGCCGGCTCCACCTTGGACACGACCTTTACTGTCGACGCCGCGGACCTCGCCAATGGCAGCATCATCACCGGCAATGCCGGCAATGACACACTGGTCATCAATGGCACTAGCTTCGATACCAGCAGCGTGACGCTGAGCAGCGTCGAAGTGCTGAAGGCGGGCTCCAGCCTTGCCACCACCTTCACCGTGGACCAGAACGATCTGGCGACTGGTGGTACGGTTCAAGGCAACAGCGGCAATGATACCTTGGTCGCCGCCGGTACCTTGCTTGACCTCACTAGCATAACCCTCGCCAGCATCGAGATCCTGAAAGCAGGCTCGAGCCTTGCCACCACCTTTACTGTCGACGCGGCTGATCTGGTTGCGGCTGGCTCGGTAACCGGCAGCAGCGGCAATGATACATTGACGATCGTGGGCACGGCCTTCGACCTCAGCAGCACGACCTTGACCAGCATCGAAGCCCTGACCGGCGGATCCAGTCTTGCCACCACCTTCACGGTCGATAAGGAAGATCTGGCCGCGGGCGGCAGTGTGACCGGCAGCACCGGCAACGACACGCTAATCGTCAAAGGATTGGCTTTTGATCTGACCAGCAGCACGGTCACAAACATCGAGATTCTGCAGGCGGCGTCCAACCTTGCCACAACCTTTACAGTGGATGCTGGCGATCTGGCCGCTGGCGGCACGGTTCAAGGTGGTAGTGCCAATGACATTTTGATCATCAAAGGCACGGCTTTCGATCTCAGCAGCACGACGCTGAGCAGCATTGAAGTCCTCAAGGCCGGTTCCAGCTTGGCCACAACCTTCACGCTCGATGCCAGTGACCTCGCCAATGGTGGCTCGTTGAGCGGCAGCAGCGGCGTCGACACTTTGATCGTTTCCGGAAATTCCATCGACCTCTCCAGTACGACGGTGAGCAGCGTCGAGGTGTTGAAGGCCGGCTCCAGCAACGCCACGACCTTTACGGTCGCGGCTCTTGGTAGCTTCGGGACGGTCGTCGGCAGCAGTGGCGTTGACACACTGGTCGTCAAGAATGCGGCGATCGACCTCAGCACGACCACGCTGACCAGCATCGAGGTGCTGAAGGCTGGCCTGAGTGTTGCCACCACCTTCACCGTCGATCAGGCGGACCTGGCGTCAGGCGGAAGCGTGCAGGGCAGTTCTGGCAACGACACGCTGACCACCAAGGGCACGGCGCTCGACCTCTCCAGCACTGCCTTGACCAGCATCGAGAATCTCAAGGCCGGCAACTCGCTTGCCACCACCTTTACCGTCGACCAGGTGGACCTCGTCGCAAGCGGCTCGGTCACTGGCAGCAGTGGCAATGACACGCTGATCGTCAAGGATGCGGCTGTCGACCTGACCAGCACCAACCTGACCAGCATTGAGATCCTGAAGGCCGGTACCAATGCGGCCACCACCTTCACGGTCGATGCGGCAGATCTCATCTCGGGTGGTTCAGTCGTTGGCAGCACTGGTAGTGATACGCTGATCATGAAGACCACAGCGTTCGATCTCAGCAGCACGACGCTCACCAGCATCGAAACGCTGCAGGCGGGACTGAGCCTTGCCACAACTTTTACCGTCGATCAGGCTGACCTCGTCGCGGGTGGTTCAGTTGTCGGCAGCAGTGGTATCGACATCCTGGTCACCACCGGTACGGGCCTTGACCTCACCAGCACGACGCTCAACAGCATTGAGACATTGAAGGCCGGAACCAGCAATGCGACGACGTTTACGGTCGATCAAGCAGATCTGATTGCCGGTGGAAATGTGATCGGCAGCAGCGGCAACGACACGCTCTCTGTCATTGGTACCGCAGCCAATCTCACCAGCACCACTCTGGGCAGCGTCGAAATCCTGAAAGCGGGTTCGAGCATAGGTACAACCTTCACAATCGACCAAGCCGATCTGGCGTCCAGCGGCACGGTGCTGGGCAGCAGCGGCACTGATACGCTTGTGATCAACGGTGTCAGCCTCGATCTGACCAGCACGTCACTGGACAGTGTCGAAATTCTCCAGGCGGGCTCTGCATCGAACACGACCTTCACGCTCGACCAGGCGGATCTGATTGCCGGCGGCAGCATCATCGGCAGCACCGGTAGCGATACCGTGGCAGCCGGCGGCCAAAGCCTCGATCTCAGCAGCACGACGCTGACCAGTATCGAAAACCTGAAGGCGTCTCTCAGCATTGCGACCATCTTCACGGTCGATCAAGCTGATCTGGTTGCCAGTGGGTCGGTCACCGGCAGCACCGGCAACGATACCCTGGCAATTAAGGGCGCCAGCCTCGACCTCAGCAGCACGTCGCTCAGCAGTGTCGAAATCCTGGCAGCCGGGTCGAGCCTTGACACGACCTTCATCGTCGATGCCGCGGATCTTCTGTCCGGCGGCTCGGTCGTCGGTAGCACCGGCAACGACAAGCTTTTCATCATTGGCACCACTGCCTTCAACCTCAGCAGCACCTCGCTCACCAGCGTCGAGATCCTGCAGTCTGGCACGAATGCCGCGACGACCTTCACGGTCGACCAGGCCGATCTCATCGGCGGTGGGTCGGTGATCGGTACCGGCAATTCGGATACGCTGACGGCCTTCGGCACCAGCCTCGACCTCAGCAACACGACGCTCACCAGCATCGAGCAGCTGCGCGCGGGTTCCAGCCTTGCCACGACCTTCATCGTCGATCAGGCTGATCTCATTTCGGGTGGCTCGATCACCGGCAGCACCGGCAGTGACATTCTGCAGGCCAGCGGCACGTTGCTCGATCTATCCAGCACGACGCTGACCAGCATCGAGACGCTGAAAGCCGGCCTCACTTTGGCGACGACCTTCGTTGTCGACCAGGCGGACCTCGTGGCAAGTGGTTCAGTGACAGGTAACAGTGGCAACGATACGCTGACCATCGCCGGTGCCAGTCTCAATTTGACCAGCACGGTGCTGACCAGCGTTGAGAAACTGGCAGCGGGCACCAGCCTTGCTACCACGTTCACGGTCGACGCGGCCGACCTTCTGTCTGGTGGCTCAGTGACCGGCAGCAGCGGTACCGATACGCTCATCATGAACACGACGGCGTTCAACCTCATCAGCACCACGCTGACCAGCGTGGAGAATTTGCAGGCCGGTCTCAGCACGGCCACAACCTTCACCGTTGATCAAGCCGACCTCAATGCCGGCGGCGCGGTTATCGGCAGCAGCGGTAGCGACATCCTGCTGGCGAACGGGACAACTCTGGACCTCAGCAGCACGACGCTGACCAGTATCGAGACCCTCAAGTCGGGCAGCAATGCCACGATCTTTACCGTCGATCAGGCCGATTTGGTCGCGTCCGGTTCGGTGACGGGCAGCACCGGTAGCGACAGTTTGGTGGCCGCGGGTACGCAGCTCAACCTGACCAGCACGACGATTACCAGCGTCGAGAAGCTGGCAGCGGGCACCAGCCTAGCCACCACCTTCACGGTCGATGCGGCCGATCTTCTGTCCGGCGGTTCGGTGACTGGTAGCAGCGGTATCGATACGCTCATCATGAATACGACGGCGTTCAACCTCATCAGCACCACGCTGACCAGTGTGGAGAATCTGCAGGCCGGCCTTGCTGGCGCCACAACCTTTACGGTCGACCAAGCGGATCTCATCGCCGGCGGCGCGGTTATCGGCAGCAGCGGTAGCGACATCCTGCTGGCGAACGGGACAACTCTGGACCTCAGCAGCACGACGCTGACCAGTATCGAAACCCTCAAATCTGGCAGCACTGCCACGATCTTTACCGTCGATCAGGCTGATCTGGTCGCGTCCGGTTC
This sequence comes from Dongia sp. P2_B8, assembly GCF_056404715.1. Lineage (NCBI taxonomy): Bacteria > Pseudomonadati > Pseudomonadota > Alphaproteobacteria > Rhodospirillales > Dongiaceae > Dongia > Dongia sp. P2_B8. Next base: position 173,697 of record NZ_JBFUDM010000009.1, read on the forward strand.
AGTAACGGGCAGCACCGGCAGCGACAGTTTGGTGGCCGCGGGCACGCAACTCAACCTGACCAGCACGACGATTACCAGCGTCGAGAAGCTGGCGGCCGGCACCAGCCTTGCCACCACTTTCACGGTCGATGCGGCAGATCTGGTTGCAGCTGGTTCGGTGACTGGCAGCAGCGGTACCGACACGCTGATCATGAATACGACAGCGTTTAACCTAATCAGCACCACACTGACCAGCGTAGAAGTCCTGCAGGCCGGCCTCAGCACGGCGACGACCTTCACGGTCGACCAGGCGGACCTGATCGCTGGCGGTTCGGTTATCGGCAGCAGCGGTAGCGACATCCTACTGGCGAATGGCACAGCCCTGGATCTCAGCAGCACGACACTGACCAGCATCGAGACAATCAAGTCGGGTAGTGTTGCCACCACCTTTACCGTGGACCAGACGGATCTTGTCTCGGGCGGCTCTGTTACGGGCAGCACGGGTAGCGATATCCTGGTGGCCTTCGGTACTGAGCTCAACCTCAGCAGCACGGCTGTCACAAGCGTTGAGACCCTGAAGGCGGGCAGCAGCCTCGCCACCACATTCACGGTCGATCAGGGTGACGTGGCGACGACCGGCAGCATCACTGGCAGCAGCGGTGTCGACACTCTGGCGGCGGCTGGTACCAGCCTTGATCTCAGCTCGACGGTGCTGACCAGCATTGAGATTCTGAAAGCAGCCAACAGCCTGGCTACGACATTCACTGTCGACCCGGCCGATCTACTCTCCGGCGGCTCGGTCATTGGCAACAGCGGCTTCGACACTTTGGCGGTCAAGCTTTCCACTGTCGATCTGACCAGCACGACGTTGACCAGCATTGAAATTATCGATGCTGCCCTGACGACGGCGACGCTCTTCACGGTCAACCAGGCGGATTTGGCTTCGGGTGGCACGGTGAGCGGCAACGCGGCGGTCAACGATACGCTGACGATTGCTGGAACAACTCTCGATCTCAGCTCGACCGTTCTTACCAGCGTCGAAATCATCACGACCAACTCGACCCTTGCCACGACCTTCATCGTCGATCAGGCGGATTTGGCTTCGACTGGCTCTGTTACGGGCCTTGCTGGTTCGGATACACTGACTGCTGCGGGCACGACGCTCGATCTCACCAGCACAGTGCTGACCAGCATTGAGACACTGAAGGCGGGCACCAGTATTGCTACGACCTTCACGGTGGACGCTGCTGACTTGCTGTCCGGTGGATCGGTCACTGGCGGTGCTGGCCTCGATACGTTGGCGATGAAGACGACATCGTTCGATCTGACCAGCACGACCTTGACCAGCATCGAGCGGTTGACGGCTGGCCTTACGACGCTCACCACCTTCACAGTCAACCAGGCCGACCTTATCTCCGGCGGCAGTGTCACCGGTACAGGTGCCAACAACGATATTCTGACCATCTCCGGCACCAGCCTCGACCTCACGAGCACGACGCTGACCAGCGTGGAATCACTGAAGGCAGGTCTGAGCACGGCCACGACCTTTATCGTTGATGCGAATGGTGTGACTGATCTGGCCTCGGGTGGCTCGGTGACGGGCAGCAGCGGCAATGACACGTTGGCTGTTGCTGGGACCAGTCTCGACCTCACGAGCACGACGCTGAGCAGCATCGAGATTCTGAAGGCGAATCTCAGCTTGGCGACGACCTTCACTGTCGATATGGCGGATCTCATTGCCAGCGGTTCGGTGACGGGCAGCAGTGGCACCGACACTTTGATCGTGAAGGCGACGAACTTCGACGTCAGCAGCACAACACTGACCAGCATCGACGTGTTGCAGGCGGGTGTCAGTACGGCCACAACGTTCACTGTCGATCAGGCCGACCTTGCCACAAACGGCAGCGTCATCGGCAGCAGCGGCAATGACACGCTGCTCGTGAAGAATGCCAGCTATGATCTGACCGCCACGATCCTGTCGAGCATCGAGATACTGCAGGCCGGCGTCAGCTTGGCGACGGTGTTCACGCTCGATCAGGCTGATCTTGCCAGCGGCGGTACGGTAGCAGGCAGCACCGGCAGCGATACGTTGTCGGCAGCCGGCGCTGCGCTGGATCTGACCAGCACCACACTGACCAGTGTCGAAATCATCCGGGCCGGCACGGGGGTCGCCACGACCTTCACGCTGGATGCCAGCGATCTTGCCAGCGGCGGCACGGTCTGGGGCAGCAGCGGCAACGACCAATTGGTGATCAAAGGGACGGCGTACGACCTTACCAGCACGACGCTGACCAGCATCGAAATTCTGCAGACCGGTTCCAGTCTGGCGACCACCTTCACGCTCGATACCAGCGATCTGCTGGCGGGCGGGTCGGTTGTTGGCAGCAGTGGTGTCGACACACTGACAGTGCTTGGCACCAACGTCGATCTCACCAGCACGACGCTGACCAGCATCGAAGTTCTAAAGACAGTGTCGAGCCTGGCTACGACCTTCCTGGTGGATCAAGCCGATCTGCTGTCGGGTGGTTCCGTCGTCGGCAGTAGCGGCAATGATACGCTGTCGATCGTGGGCGCTGGCCTCGATCTGTCGAGCACGACGCTCAACAGCATCGAAATCCTGCAGGCGGGTACCGTGGCGGCGACAACCTTCACCGTCGATCAAGCCGATCTGTTGAGTGGCGGTTCGGTGATTGGCAATAGCGGCATTGATATCCTGACCTCCAACGGCAATGCGATCGATCTCACGAGCACGACGCTCAGCAGTATCGAAGTACTGCACGCCGGTTCGATCCTGGCGACCACATTCACCGTCAACCAGGCGGATCTGATCTCGGGTGGCTCCGTGACCGGCAATATCGGCGCGGATACCCTGCTGATCAGCGGCACCAGCCTCGATCTCACCAGCACCAGTCTCAGCAGTGTGGAGTTCATCCGCGCAGGCTTGAGCTTGGCGACCACTTTCACCGTCGATCAATCTGACCTTGCATCCAATGGTGCGGTGATCGGCAGCAGCGGCAACGATACGCTGGTGATCAACGGAACCTCGCTTGACCTTAGTAGTGCATCGCTCTCCAGCGTCGAAATCCTCAAGGCTGGTTCCAGCTTGGCGACCACGTTCACGGTTGATCAGGATGATCTGGCGATGGGCGGATCGGTCATCGGCAGCAGTGGGAGTGACACGCTGATCGTCAATGGCCACAGTATCGATCTTAGCAACACCATCCTGACCAGCATCGAGACGATCCAAACCTCGGCGCCGAGCGCTTCGACAAACTTCGCAGTCGGCAGCGGGATTGGCGGGGCGACCATCGAATTGACCGCAAACGGGGTCATCGACACGGTAGCCTTGGCAAGCGGCTACAAGGTTGCTGATGTGACCAACGATGCGACGATCCTGTCGCATTCAGTGACGCTCAGCCACTTTGCTGATGGCGTTGGTGGCGACGTCATTGACCTTTCGGCGATCACCAACGGTACGCCAACCAGCAGCGTTGACGTGACGGGGTATATCGCCCTGTCGGCGCCAGCGACGTTGAAGGACGCCCTGGATATCGCTGCGACCGCGAATGGATCGACGACCGCCAGTGTCGTGACGTTCCAGTATGGCGGCGACACCTACGTCCTGGTCGACAATTCGGCGAGCCATTCGCTGACGACGGATGACGTGGTGGTCAAGCTGACTGGCACGCATACCCTGTCGGATGCGAGCAACATAACCTTCTAATCCGCCCACTCAAGACCCAGCGTGGGGGGGGGGGGGGGGGGGGGGGGTAGCGACGAATCCGCTTAACATGGTAAAAGACCCAGTCGCTGCGGATTTTTTGGCCGCGGGCGTAGCGTTGACGGGTTCCAGGATGGTCCAAAAGCGTAAATCGGCCCCACAAAAGTCCGAGACCCGGGTTGAGGTGCCTGTTGGCATAGCTGATGCGGCAATCGACGTTCTGCGGGAAGCAATGCGGCTTCATGTGGCCGGTCGCCTGGCTGAGGCCGTGCCGCTCTATCATCGCTATTTGGAACAGGGGCGAACGGCGGTTGCGCTCAATAACCTCGGAGCGGCACTACGCGATCTGGGCCGCTCTCCGGAAGCGGTCGAGTGTTTCCGCGAAGCGGTGGCGCTGGATCCGGCAAATATGGACGGCCAGCTCAACCTGGGATTGGCGCTAGGCGACGTAGGTGACCTGGTGGCGGCCGAGGCGGCGCTCGTCCGTGCCCTGACAATCCTGCCCCAGCCGCAAGCAGACAGCACCGATCCGCGCTATCTCCAGGGTCTCAACGGCTACGGCAGTGTCCTGCGCCGGCAGGGTCGGGTTGACGAGATGATAGAACTGTTTCGCCGTGCCACCCTGGCGGCGCCTCAGGACTCAAATCTCCATCTTCACCTTGGCAATGTTCTGTTTGAGACGCACCGGCTGGAGGAAGCGGTCGCTGCTTTCAACCGGGCGCTGGAACTCGACCCCAAGTTGGCGGCCGCCCTGGGCAATCTCGGGACAGTTTATTCGACCCTTGGCAAGCTAGATGAGGCGGTGCGGTGCCAGCGCGCGGTCGTCGCTCTCGAGCCGGACAATCCGAAACACTATGTCAATTTGGGTGCTGCGCTGAAGGGGCAAGGGCTGCTTGGCGAAGCGGCGGTGGTCTATCGCCATGCCGTTGCCCTGAAGCCCGATTATGATTTTGCCATCAACAATCTCGGAAATCTGCTACGCGAGCAGGGGCGCTTGACCGAGGCGGTCGCCTGTTTCCGCAAGGCGATCGAGATTTCGCCCGATTATCTTGGTGCTCATTCCAATTTGCTCTTTACCCTGAATTCCCTGGACGATATCACGCCGGCCGAGATCTGCGCCGAGCATCGCCGGTTCGGCGACATGATCGAGGTGCAGGCCGGCCCGGTTCGGCCCCACGGCAATGCACCCGATCCAGCGCGCAGGCTGCGCATCGGCTATCTGTCACCGGACTTTCTTGGTCACTCGGTCGCCTATTTCATCGAGAACCTGCTGGAGTTTCATAACAAGGAACGCTTTGAGATCGTCTGCTATGCGATCAACAAGCGCATGGATTCGCTTTCGCGCCGTCTGCAGTCGCGTGTCGCTCTGTGGCGGTCCTGCTCGTTCATGACGGATGATGAGCTAGCGGCGCAGATCCGCGCCGACAAGATCGACATCCTGGTCGATCTTGCCGGGCACACAGCAGAAAACCGGCTGACGGTGATGGCGCGGAAGCCTGCACCGGTTCAGGTGACTTATCTCGGCTATCCCAACACCACGGGACTGTCGCGGATCGATTATCGCCTGACCGACGCGCGGGTGGACCCGCCAGGTGAAGCCGACCTGGTCCACGTCGAGAAGCTTGTCCGGCTGCCGCGCAGCTTCCTGTGCTTCCGGCCGTCGGATTTTGCGGGCGAGGTGCCGGCGCGGCCGGTGGCCAGCAACGGCCATGTGACGTTTGGCTCTTTCAACGTCATGGCGAAGATGACCGATGAGGTCGTCGCGGTATGGTCGCGCCTGCTGCGCGAGGTACCGGGTTCGCGATTGGTGATGAAATGCAATGCCTTCTCGGACCCCGAGACGCTGGCCCTCTATCGCCAACGGTTCGGCGACTTCGGTATCGCGCCGGAGAGGCTCGAGTTGATGGGGCGCCAGCCGCTGATCGGCGATCATCTGGCGACCTATGGGCGCATTGATATCGCGCTTGATCCGTTCCCCTACAACGGCACGACCACAACCTGCGAGGCCTTGTGGATGGGTGTTCCCATGGTGGCGCTGCAGGGCGGGCATCATGTCGGACGAGTCAGTGCAGCCCTGCTTCAGCATGTCGGTCTGGGCGAACTGGTAGCCACGGATGTCGACGATTACGTGGCGCGGGCCAAAGCTCTGGCGCTCGATCCGGCACGCATCCAGGCATTGAGTGCTGGTCTGCGCTCCGCCATGGCGGCGTCGGCCCTGATGGATGCGCCCGGCTTTGCGCTTGAGGTCGAGACAGCTTATCGCGACATGTGGCACCATTGGTGCGCGGCCCAGACGCCAGCCGATATCACGATGGAGATGGAAGCGGGCGTTGCGGCGTTCAACCGAAGCGACTGGCCGGCTGCTGAAGAGGCGTTCCGGCAGGCGGTGGTGAAGGCCCCGGCCAATCCCGAGGCAATGCTCAATCTGGGCTCAACCTTGAAACGCCGCAAGCTGGTGCCCGAGGCTCTCGATTGTTTTCAGCGTGCCATTGCCCTCCGGCCGGATTGGGCCGCAGCCTATGCTAATCTCGGCTCCGCCTATTGCGATCTGGGCCGACAGGAAGAGGCGGAGGCAGCCTGCCGCCGCGCCATTACCATCGACCCCAACAATCGCAATGCATATAGTAATCTTGCGTCAGCTCTTTGTGCGCAACGCCGTGACGAAGACGCGATCCCGTTCTTCGAGAAAGCACTGGAGATTGGGCCACCCACGGCCGATCTTTACGTTAATCTGTCTGCTGCGCTGATATCTGCGGGCCATCTGGCGCGAGCGGCGGAGACGTGTCGCCGCGCTATCGCCCTGTCGCCGGATTTTGCCGAAGCGCATGCCAACCTCGCGTCGACGCTAGGCGCACAAGGCCTTAACCGGGAGACGATCGCCGCATCGCGTGAAGTGACGCGTCTGCGCCCGGACCTGCATCTTGGCTGGTCAAACCTTCTCTTCGCGCTCAACTATGTCGACGACCTCAGCGCCGAGCAAATCTTTGCCGAGCACCAGGCTTGGGGTGCTCGCCATGCCGGCAAGGCGTCGCGCCGTTATACTCAATCGCCGGTCACGGGTCGTCCCTTGCGCGTTGGCTTTGTGTCGGCTGATTTCTGCGCCCATTCGGTGGCGTTCTTCCTAAAGCCACTCTTCGACCGGCATGATGGTCTGGCGTTGGAATTCTACTGCTATTCTGATGTGGTCAATCCGGACCTCTATACCGAATTCCTGCGTAAATCGGCCGCTGGCTGGCGACCGATCGTGGGCCTCTCGGATGAGCGTGTCGCCGCGATGATCCGTGACGACCAGATCGACATCCTGGTCGATCTCGCGGGACATACCAGCAAGAACAGGCTGTGCGTCTTTGCTGAAAAGCCGGCGCCGGTGCAGGTAACCTGGCTCGGCTACCCCAATACCACCGGCCTAGCAGCGATCGATTATCGGTTGGTGGATGATATCACCGACCCGCCGGGTGCCGCGGATCGCGGTCACGCGGAGAAGCTCTGGCGCGTGCCAGGGCCATTCCTGTGCTATGAAGCGGCACCGAAGACGCCAGACGTTGCGCCCCTGCCGGCTCTGACAAACAACTGCATCACTTTTGGCAGCTTCAACAAGATCAACAAGATTTCGGATCGAACCATTCGCCTATGGGCTGGTGTGCTGGCGGCCGTGCCAAAATCGCGGCTGATCCTGAAATCGCGATCCTTTGGAGATTCTGAGACTGCGGCGCGGTTGCAGGCAGCGTTCCTGAAGGCGGGCATCGAGGCCGGCCGGGTCGACTTGCTGAGTTGGGAACCGCATCTCAAGGACCATCTTGAGGTCTATCACCGGATTGACCTCGCGCTGGATACGTTCCCCTACAACGGCACGACAACAATCTGCGAAGCAGCCTGGATGGGTGTGCCGACCCTGACATTGTGTGGCGATCGTCATGCCGCTCGAGTTGGCGCGACGATCAATGCGGCCCTCGATCTGCCGCAGATGACAGCCCAGGATGAACAGGGTTTCATCGCGCAGACAAGATTGCTGGCTGCTGATATCCCGGGCCTCGCAGCGCTGCGAGCTGGCCTGCGGACGCGCATGCTGGCATCGACCCTGTGTGATGCTCAGGGTTTTGCGGACAAATTTGCCGTCGCGGTGCGCGGGATGTGGCAGGAATGGTGTAAACTTCGGGATGCCGACGGAGACAATGGGAGTAGTGACGCTGCAATGAAGGCGGAACCAACAAACATGCTGCGGCTCAAACTCAAAGGTGAGATCGAGATCTGCGTCCCTCATGACGTCAATCTGATTTCGCCCTACGTCCTGCTGGAGCAGGAGGATTGGTTCGAAGACGAGGCGCCCTTCGTGCGGCGATTGCTGCGTCCGGGCGAGCGGGTCATCGATATTGGTGCCAACTACGGCATCTATAGTTTGATCGCCGCCCGCGCTGTCGGCCCCGTCGGCAAGGTTTGGAGCTTCGAACCGGCGAGCCAGACGGCAGCGCATCTGACCTGCAGCATCGCGGCCAACAATTTCGACAATGTGACGCTGATTCAGGCAGCCTTGTCGGACCGACAAGGCGAGGCGCAGCTCGGCCTTAGCGGCCAGTCGGAACTGAATTCCTTGCAAGGCTCGGCCCAGGGCTCGGAAACAGTTGCCCTCACCACACTCGATTTGTGGGCCACTACCAATGATTGGCCTGAAGTTAACTTCATCAAGCTGGATGCCGAGGGCGAAGAGCCGAATGTCATCCGTGGCGGGCACGCATTTCTAAAGCGTGCATCGCCGTTGATTATGTTCGAGATCAAGCATGGCACAAAGCTTAACCTCGCCTTGAAGGCACAGTTCGAAGCCTTGGGCTACGCCGCCTATCGACTCATACCGGGTCTGGGTCTCCTGCGACCATTCCAGGAGAATGGCAGTGAAGATCCGTATCTCCTCAATCTGTTCTGCTGCAAACCAGACAAGGCAGCAGAACTCGTTGCGCGGGGCATTTTAGCGGCTGACCCAGCGGTGGATGGCGGGAGTGCCCACAGCGGCTTGTGGCGCGCTTATTTGGAACGGAAACCTTTTGCGCAGGAACTCCTCGCGCTGTGGGGTGACCAAGGTCCCGTGCCAGCTGAATATGCGATGGCCCTCGATGCTTACGCCCTGGCGCAGGATCAAAATGCACCAGCGGGACAACGTGCCGTCGCATTGGAGCAAGCGGTTGCCGTCCTGCGCAGGCTCGCCGAAGCCGAGCCGCGTTTTGCCTATCTGATGTCCTTGGCGCGTGCATCCGCCGATCTCGGCCAGCGCGGTGTCGCAGTCCTGGCGCTGCAGCGTTTGCTTGCTGGACTGAACAAGGGCGCTGCGGCCCGTGATCTCCCATTCCTGGCGCCGAGTGCGCGTTTCGATGCGCTGCCTGCGGCCGGGCGGTTCGAGCATTGGTGCTTTGCCGCAGTCCTGGAAACATTCGAGAGACTGGCCGCCTATTCGTCGTTCTACGATCAGTCGCACGCCTCGATCATCGACGATCTCTGTAAGACTGGGCTCCAAAGCGCCGAATCGGAACGGCGGCGCCTGCTCATTGGCCTGCGCGCCGGACGGGTGCCGAAGGCGCCGTTGCCGAAGGTGCTGCTGGAAAGCTCGCCTGAAAATCTCAACGCGGCCTTTTGGAACGCAGTCACATTGCCTAAGCCGCGGCCGGACAATCTCCTGGAACTGCTCCCCAAGACCAGCTCTATCAACATCGTCGATATCGGGGCAATGGCGCTGGGCAACGAGATCGAGCCCTATCGTCCGCTGATCAAGGCCGGGCGCGCGCAGGTGGTCGGATTCGAACCCAACGAAGCGGAATGCGCCAAGCTCAATGCCGGCACTGGCGGACGATACTATCCCTTTTTTATCGGCGACGGTGGCATGCGTACGTTCCACGAAACCAACATGCCGATGACCGGTTCACTCTATCAACCCAACACGCCACTGCTTGCAAAGTTCAGCAACCTTGCGGAGCTGGTGACGCCGAAGATGCAACATCCCGGCATCCAGACACGGCGCCTGGACGATCTTTCTGATCTTGACGGCTTGTCGGATATAGATCTCATCAAGATCGACGTGCAGGGTGCGGAGCTGGACGTTTTCCGGGGGGGATCGCGGGCGCTGGGTTCGGCGCTGATGATCATTACGGAAGTGGAATTCGTCGAGCTCTATGTCGGTCAGCCGCTATTTGCCGATGTCGACCGACATCTGCGCAAGAGCGGCTACCAGTTTCATACCTTCCTCGGCTTTGGCCAGCGTTTCTTCAAGCCGCTGTCCTCGCAAAGCAATCCGTCGGCGGGATTGCGACAGATGCTGTGGTCGGATGCTGTCTATGTGCGCGACTTCATGCATCTCGACCGCCTGGGCGACGAAAAACTGCTGAAACTCAGCCTCATGCTGGATTCAATCCTGCAATCGGTTGATCTTGCCGCTCTGGTGCTGAAGGAATATGACCGCCGGCACGGCACGACCTATGCGGACACTTATATCGGCGGGRTGATCAGCAGATCGGCCGCAGCTAAACCGGTGCTGCCGCAGTGACGCCGCAGCGCGCGCCGGGTCTGTTGCGACGCACGCTGCGTGACAGTAGAGCGCATATCGTGGCGGCATGCGTCTTCAGTCTGGCGATCAATTTCCTCTATCTGACTCCCACCATCTACATGCTGCAGGTTTATAACCGTGTCATCAGCAGCGGCAGTATCGCGACGCTGATCATGATCTCGATTGCGACTGTCGCGGCTCTGGTTACGCTTAGTACTCTCGAGGCGGTGCGCAACCATCTGCTCGTGCGCCTCGGCAATCATCTCGATGCAACCTTGTCTAAAGATCTTCTGCGGCGGCAGGTGGAAATTACCAATCGCGTCGGCTCGCGGCCGGGCGTGGTGCGGGATCTCGACGTCTTTCGCGGTTTTCTGACCCAAACCGGTGCTGCGGCAATCTTCGATCTGCCCTGGCTGCCGATCTATCTTCTTGCCTGCTTCCTGCTGCATCCGGTGCTAGGCGTCGTGGCCACGGTCAGCATGGTCTTCATGCTGATCCTGGCCATCGCCAACGAATATGTGACCGCTACCTACCTGCGGAAATCCGAGGAGGCGGCGCGACGTAACTATGCCTTCACGGATGCCAGCCTCCGGAATACCGAGGTAATTCAGGCGATGGGCATGCTGCCGGCATTCCTGCGTCGCTGGAGCGAAAGCCGGCATGAAATGCTGCGGCAACAGACCCGTGCCAGCGAACTGGGCGCTTATCTCCAGGGTATGATCCGCTTTTTCCGGCTGGCTTTGCAGAGTGCTATCATCGGTCTCGGCGCCTGGATGACGATTAACGGGGAAGTGACTGCCGGTGTCATCTACGCGGCAGCGATCCTGCTCGCGCGCACCTTGTCGCCGATTGAGCAGTTGGTCGGCGGCTGGCGGTCTTTTGTTGGTGCGCGAGCCGCCTTGCGCCGCGTCGATGAGTTCCTGACCCTGCCGCATGTGGCCGATGCCATGCGACTGCCGACGCCGGAAGGGCGCCTGTCGGTGGAGGGCATTTCCTATCTGGCGCCAGGTGTAGCCAAACCGATCCTGCATGGCATCACCTTCAATTTGCAGCCGGGCGAACGATTGGCCGTGATCGGGCCCAGCGGTGCCGGCAAATCAACCCTGGCCCGGATCATCGTCGGTGTCTGGCAGGCGCGCCAGGGTACGGTCCGATTGGACAGCGCCGATGTTTACACCTGGGACAGGGCAGATTTCGGGCGCCATGTTGGCTATCTGCCGCAGGAAGTCGAATTGTTCGAAGGCAGTATCAAGGAAAATATCGCGCGCTTCGGTGACGCGACGCCGGAACAGATCATCGCCGCTGCCATGCGCGCCGGCGTTCATGACATGATCCTGCGTATGCAGGACGGATACGAGACCGAGGTGGGGTCGGGCGGCGCCATTCTCTCCGGCGGTACCAGGCAACGTATTGGCCTGGCGCGCGCCTTACTTGGCAATCCACGCTTGCTGGTCCTTGATGAACCGAACTCGAACCTCGATTCAGATGGCGAGCGTGCGTTGATGACCGTGCTTAGCGAGGCACAGGGGCAGGGGATGACGACCATCGTCATCTCGCATCGGTCGGGCGTATTGAGCGCGGTCGACACGATCTTGTTCCTCCGTGATGGCGTTATTGAAAGACTGGCGCCGCGGGCGGAATTCATGACCGCAGTCGCACCGCCCGCCGGTCAGATGCGGATTGCCGCCGTGACGCCGGGAGCGTCGCGATGAGCAGCAAGACGCTGACTGCGGACACCCATGAGGCTTGGCGCAAGCCGGGCGCCGAACGGCAGTTGCCGACCAGTCCCTGGCCGGTCATCACGGTAGGCATTATTTTTCTTGGCCTTTTCTTCGGTGGCCTCGGTGGCTGGGCGGCACTTGCTCCGCTCGCGAGCGCGGTCAATGCTTACGGGACGTTGCAAGCTTCCGGCCAGAACAAGGTTGTGCAGCATCTTGATGGCGGGATCATCAAGGAATTGCTGGTCAAGAATGGCGACATTGTCACCAATGGCCAGGTGCTGGTCCGTCTGGACCAGACGCAGGCACAGGCAAGTGTTAACCTCATCCGCTCGCAGTATCTGTCGTTGCTGGCGCTCAAGGCGCGTTTGGCCGCGGAGCGAGATGGCGCCGACAAAATTACCTTTCCGCCGGAGCTTGCGACGGCTCTGGACGATCCGAGCGTGAAGGATGTCGTTGCCGGCCAGAACAGTGTCTTTGCCGAGCGCCGCAACATGTTGGATGGTCAGGTCTCGTTACTCGAGAAACGCGTCAAGCAGCTGCAACAACAGAAAAATGGCGCCAAAGTCCAGCAGAACGCCCAGGCTGAACAGCTTGCCCTGATCCAGGACGAGCTCAAAAGTGCCCGCAGCCTCTATGAAAAAGGCTACGTGCCGAAGACTCGTATCTTGCTTCTCGAACGGCAGGCAGCTGCCTTGAGCGGTGAGGGAGGTGAGTACAGCAGCAGCGGTGCCGGTATCGAGCAGGCGATCGGCGAAGCGGAACTGCAAATGCTTCAGCTTCGCAAAGAGCGTTTGTCCGAAGTGTCGCAGGATCTCAGCGACGTGCAGGACAAGCTTAACGCGATGGAAGAGCGGTTGAACGCCGCGCAGGACGTATTGACTCGAACAGTCATCACGGCGCCGACCGCCGGCATCGTACTCGGCATGAGTGCCAATACGGTTGGTGGTGTCATCGATCGCGGTGCGCAGATCCTCGAGATCGTGCCCAGCGACGAGAAACTCGTCATCAAGGCTGCCGTACGGCCGGAAGATATCGCGGATGTCCAGGTTGGCATGCCGACCGAGGTACGACTGACGGCCTATGATCAACGGAAGACAGGCATTCTGCACGGGCAGATCAAGGAAGTTTCGGCCGACCGGATCGTTACCCAGACCGATCAGATCGGTCATTTCGAGATCAAGGTCTCGATCACGGATGATCTTGCTGCTTTGCCTGATATCGACATCGTGCCCGGCATGCCGGCGATGGTACTTATTCCGACCAAGCAACGGACGGTGTTGGAGTACGTCGTCGGCCCGCTGACCGACTATTTTTCAGCAGGCATGCGCGAGAAGTAGATCGGGGCTGAGTACTTGTGTGTTCAGGACCTGCCGTAGGTGTCGTCGTAGCGGATGATGTCGTCTTCTTCCAGATAGGAGCCGGTCTGTACCTCGATCACGTTCAACTCCATTTTGCCTGGATTCTCGAGGCGGTGGCGCGTGCCGGCCGGAATGTAGATTGACTCATTTTCCTGCACCAGCTTGCTGTCATCGCCATGTGTCACCAGTGCGGTGCCATTGACGACGACCCAATGTTCGGCGCGGTGCAAATGCATCTGCAGGGAAATGCGCGCGCCAGGAGAAATGGTGAGACGCTTGACCTGGAACCTGTCGCCACGATGCAGCGACTGAAAGAAGCCCCAGGGTCGGCTCACGCGTTTGGGTTCGATCGCCTCCTGCCGTTGCAGCACCTTTAGCTGTTCTGTGATCTTGCGGACGGATTGCGCGTGTTCAATGCCAGCCACCAGGACTGCATCATCGGTCGCGACAACAATTGTGTCGGTGAGGCCGACAGCTGCCACAAGCGTATCGGCCCCATTGATGTAGCAGCGGGTCACATTCTCGATCAGGACGTCGCCCAACAGTACGTTCGAGGCTTCATCCTTCGGCAGGACATTCCAGATTTCCGCCCATGAACCAATATCGGACCAGCCGGCATCCATCGGCAACACTGCGGCGGCAGTGGTTTTCTCCATCACGGCGTAGTCGATAGAAATGTTGGGCGAAGCAGAAAATTGCTTCTCTCCGACACGGATGAAGTCATGGTCCGTCGTTCGCGCCGTGCAGGAAGCCTCCACCGTGTCGTATATCTCAGGCGCGAGCTTTCGCAGTTCGGAAAGATAGGATGATGCCTTGAAAACGAAGATACCGCAGTTCCAGTAATAGCCACCTTGACTCAGATAGCCTTCCGCGACAGCGCGGGACGGTTTTTCGGTGAATGAGGCAACCTGATAACCATTGGATCCGTCTATCGGCGCGCCGCGGCGGATATAGCCGAAGCCAGTTTCCGGGCGGGCAGGGATGGCGCCGAACGTAACCAATCGATCCTGCTGCGCAAGATCGACGGCTTGGGCGACGGCGGCAAGGAAGGTCGCCGTATCAGCGATCATGTGGTCGGATGGCATGACGACGAGGACCGCCGTTGGGTCCTCGAAGACCGCTTGGAATGCAGCCACGGCGATCGCCGCGGCGGTATTGCGCGCCACCGGCTCGAGAATAATGGTGGCTTCGCAATCGGCGATCCGAATCTGCTCGGCAACCGCAAAACGTAACGCTTCGTTGGTAAGGATGATCGGCCGGCCGAAGCCTGGTTTGCCATGGACACGCGCGATAGTGGTCTGGAGCAGGCTCTGATCGCCGACCAGTGCGCTCAATTGCTTCGGAAATGTCTCTCGTGAGAGGGGCCAAAGCCGCATCCCACTCCCGCCAGCCAGAATGACCGGCCGGACACCGCGCGACGCTTCAGGAACCACACCCATTCGCCAATCACCCCCGAAAGAATCTGGCGAAATGCTATCTCATTGCACACCAGATTCCGGCATAAGTTAACGGCAGAAATGAAGTTTGGACAGGGAAAATCGGGCGCTGCCGCCGCGTGGTAGGACTTAGGGCAGATGGATTTCCGTTACTCGGTCTATCACTGGTTTTTCACCGCGCAACAGGCGAATGACGCCGCGATAGGTGCCTGATGGCCATCCAGTGGCCGGCTTCTTTTTGCCCACAAAGGAGAAGAACAACGCCTTGGCCTTTGCCGCGGTCTGATCGCTTTGGGCGACGACGCTTCCGTCTGGCGCCGTGAGCTGCTGGATGATTTTGTCCCCCGCCTGCAGGCCAAAGAAATCGACCCAGAAGACCAACGCCGCGCTGTCGGCCGTTGGTGACGTGGCCATATAGGCGCCATGACGCGCGGCCTCAGGCGCAGGTTTCTCGGTCGAAAATCCTATATTGAGGAGACCAGCAGCCTGATAGGCAAGGTCTGGCAGCCAAAGTCGGTGCTTGGAGACACCACATCCGGCTCCCATTTCTTCATCTGTGAATGGATCGATCGGCTGATCGTTATGGCGTACTTCGAAATGAAGATGCGGAAATTCGGTATTACCGGAGAGGCCGATCTGCCCGAGCTTTTCGCCGGCCGCGACGGACTGGCCGGGCGCCACCACGATACTACCCTTCTTCATGTGGCCATACTGCGTCACCCAGCCATCGCCATGATCAATGATCACCGAGTTGCCAGCCATACGATCCTTGATCGCCTCGACACCGATGTCACGGACGTTGATGTCGTCCATGCCGTCGCGCAACCGCAGCACCGTGCCGGGCGCAGCTGCCAGGACATCGACGCCTTTCTCCATGGCGACATAGTTCTTCAGGCGGATATCAGTACCCTTGTGGCCGTCATAGGTCAGCCCGCCGCAGGAGAAATCAGCTGCACCAGACGTGGCATCCATATCGACATAGTTTTGAACGAAGCAATCTTGCCCCATCAGGCAAGCTGCCGGCATGGCAAAAGTGGGATCTGCCATCGCCGGCTGGATCGCCGCTGCCATAAACATGGCCGCAAGACCGATGGGCAAGCGAATCATTTACCAACACCTGCCGCCGGATGATCTAAGACGGACGGAACAACTCATTTCTAATCTACAGGCTCCAGCTTCCGACCACATAACGCGCCGCTGCAAGTGAATCAGAAGCTGAAATTATCTGCGTCCGTTAGCGTATGCGTGCCGACCAGCTTGACGACAGCGTCATCCGATCCCAGCGAAGCGCTCGCCGATTTATCTATCAGCACATAAGTGTCGCCAGCATACTGGAACGTGACGACGTTCGAGGTTGTGTGGCCATCGCCCGCCGCGGCGAGATTCAGCGCATCCTTCAGGGTGGCAGGATTGGCCAGATCGATATAGGAGCTGATATCCAGAGAATTCGTCGGCGCCCCATTCGCCAGGCTGGAAACATCGATCACATCGCCAGACGCGCCATCGCTGAAGTTATCGACAACCAGCGTATGCGCCAAGATCGACGCATCATTGGTCGTCGTAGTCACCTTATACGCACCGGTGAAGATGATGGTATCCGACTCGCCGTTCGCAGTGAGTTGCACGGTTGCACTGCCTTGACCGGCGCCGATGGTGAAGATGGTGGCGTTGCTCGGCGTGGACGTCTCGATTGTCTCAATGCTGGTCAACGTGGTGCTGCTGAGATCGATTGCGTTACCGTCGACGATCAGCGTATCGCTGCCGCTGCTGCCGATGACCGAACCGCCCGATGCCAGATCGGCCTGATCCACGGTAAAGGTTGTCGCGAGGGAAAGCCCCGCTTTCAAGATTTCGACACTGGAGAGGGTCGTGCTGGTGAGATCGAGACTGGCGTTGGCGATCACCAGCGTATCGGTGCCGCTGCCGTGACCAACTACGCTACCGCCGGAAGCCAGATCGCCCGAATTCACCGTGAATGTGGTGCCCAGCGAACTGTCGGTGGTCAGTATCTCGATGCTGGTCAGGGCCGTACTGGTGAGGTTCAGACTGGTGCCGTGTATGGACAGCGTGTCCGTGCCGCCGGTATGTCCCAGCACCGAGGTGACCGCGCTGAGATCGCTTTGGTCGACCGTGAAGGTTGTATTATCTGAGCTGCCGGCTTGAAGGATCTCGACACTGGAGAGAGTCGTACTGGTCAGGTCGAGGGAGGTCCCGACCGCCAGCAACGTATCGGTACCGCTGGCATGCCCCTCGACACTGCCGCCGGATGCTAGGTCACCCGAATCGACCGTGAAGGTTGTATTGGCAGCGCTGCTGGTGTGCAGAATCTCGACGCTGGACAGCGTTGTGCTGGAGAGGTCGAAATCCGTGCCAAGAATGATCAGTGTGTCGATGCCGGTGCTGCCCTGTACTGTGCCACCAGAGGCCAAATCATCCAGATCCATCGTGAAGGTGGTTGCGGTGGATTTCCCCGCCTTCAGGATTTCGATGCTTGTCAGTGTTGTACTGGTGAGATCCAGGCCCGTGCCGTTGATTGTCAGCGTATCGGTGCCGCTGCTATGGCCGGCCACTGTGCCACCGGAAAGGAGATCAAGCTGATCGACCTTGAAAATGGTCCCGGTAGAGGGGCTAGCCTGCAGAATTTCGACGCTGGTCAGCAACGTGCTGGTGAGATCGAGACTCGCTTCATTGGTGAGCAGTATATCGGCACCGGTGCTGCCCAGTACAACGCCACCTGAGGCCAGATCTGCTTGATCCACCGTAAAGGTCGTGGGGCCGGCAGTTGCCGCTTTGAGGGTCTCGATGCTGGTGAGCGTGGTGCTGGAGAGATCAAAGTCGGTGCCAATGATAATCAGCGTATCAGCCCCGGTGCTACCCTGCACTGTGCCACCAGTCGCCAGATCATTGAGGTCTACCGTGAAGGTGGTGGCGACTGCGAGGCCGGCCCGCAATATCTCAATGCTGGTGAGGGTCGTGCTGGTGAGATCCAGGCCAGTATCGCCGCTCGCCAGCGTATCGCTGCCACTGGTATGCCCGGTAACTGATCCACTGGAAGCTAGGTCGTCTTGGTTGACCGTGAAAATCGTCCCGATCGCCAGACCTGCCTTTAGAATTTCGATGCTGCTGAGAGTCGTGCTGGTCAGATTGAGACTGGCTCCGGCTGCCAACAAAGTGTCGGTGCCGCTGGTATGACCTTGCACGCTGCCGCCGGAAGCGAGATCGCCTTGGTCCACCTTGAACGTTGTGCCTGCGGCACTGCTGGTCGTCAAAACTTCGATGCTGGTCAGAGTTGTGCTGGAAAGATCCAGGCTGGTGCCGTTGATGGTCAGGCTGTCGCTGGCAGAGGTGGACGCCGCGCCGATCACCGTGCCCCCGGATGCCAGATCCGCCTGGTCCACCGTAAAGCTGGTGGGGTCGGTCGTGCCGGCCTTCAGGGTCTCGATGCTGGTGAGTACGGTGCTGGTCAGGTCCAGGCTCGCACCATTTGTGGCCAGCGTGTCATTGCCGCTGCTACCCTGCACGGTGCCGCCAGATAGAAGGTCGGCCTGATCCACCGTGAATAGAGTGGCGGTCGATTTTCCGGCTTGCAAGACCTCTATACTGGTCAGCGTCGTGCTGGTGAGATTGAGGCTGGTACCGTTGATCGCCAGTGTGACCGTACCGTTGGTGCCGGTCACCGATCCGCTAGACAGAAGGTCGGCTTGGTCCACCGTGATAAGGGTAGCAGCCGTGCTGCCGGCTTTCAGGATCTCGACACTGATCAGCGAGGTGCTGGTAAGGTCGAGCGCGGCTCCGGCCGCAACCAAGGTGTCGAGGCCACTGGTATGACCCTGTACTGTGCCGCCAGAGGCGAGGTCGCCTTGGTCAACGGTGAAGGTTGTGCCTGCAGCGCTGCTGGCCTTCAAAATCTCGATACTGGTCAGTGTTGTGCTGGCCAGGTTGAGCGTCGTGCCATTGATCAGAAGCGTGTCGTTGCCGCTACTACCAACGACCGTGCCACCGGAGAGAAGGTCGGCCTGGTCCACCGTGAAGAGGGTCGCGGCTGACTTTCCTGCCTTCAATATTTCGATGCTGTCCAGTGTCGTGCTGGTCAGATCCAGGGCAGTTCCGTTGACCGTCAACGTGTCGCTGCCGCTGCTATGGCCAGCCACGGTGCCGCCAGACAGGAGATCGCCTTGGTCGACCTTGAATGTCGTGCCAGTTGACAGGCCGGCTGCAATGATTTCGATACTGTCCAGGGTCGTGCTGGTGAGGTCGAGCGCAGCGCCAGCTGCCGCCACTGTGTCGTCTTCGCCAGTCCCGATAATCGTGCCACCCGAAATCAGATCAGCCTGATCGACGGTGAATGTGGTGGCGTCGGTGCTGCCGGCCTGCAGGATCTCGACGCTGGTGAGTGTTGTGCTGGAGAGATCAAAATCTGTGCTATTGCCGATCAGCGTATCGATCTTTGTCGAACCGATGATGGCGGCAAAGCTGCTTGGATCCTCGAGTGTGAAGGTGGTTGCTGCTGCCAGTCCGGCTTGCAGCGTCTCAATGCCAGTGATGGTAATGCCACCAAGGTCAAAATCGGTGGTGGCCAGGACAAGGGAGTCCGCGGTGCCGGTGCTGCCGGTGATCGTCGTGAGATCGGAGAGATCGTTGACGTCGAGGGTGAATTTCGTACCGCTGCTATGTACGCTGGAAAGCTGCTCGATGCTGGTCAAGGTCGTGCTGGTCAGGTCCAGATTGGTGCCTGCTGCCGCGACTGTATCGCTGCCGCTGCTACCGTTCACGGCACCGCCCGAAACCAGATCCGCCTGATTGACCGTGAAGGTTGTGGCGAGAGAATTGCCCGCCTGCAAGGTTTCGATGCTGGTGAGGGTCGTGCTCGAAAGGTTGAGACTGGTTCCGGCTGCAATCAGCGTGTCGATACCGGTGCTGCCGACCACAGATCCACTAGAAGCGAGATCAGCTTGATTCACGGTAAAGATGGTAGCGATGTTCAGCCCCGCCTTCAACGTCTCGACGCCGGTCACGGCTTTGGCGCTGAGGTCGATGACGGAACTGAGCACGATGAGCGTATCACTGCCGCCAGTGCTGCCGGTAATCGATCCAAGGCTGCCCAGGTCGCTGACGTCCAGCGTAAAGGTGGTGCCGTTGGAATGAGCGCTCGAGAGAATTTCCACGCTGCTGAGCGCTGTGCTGGTCAGGTTGAGACTGGTGCCGGCTGCAGCCAGCGTGTCGTTGCCAGTGCTGCCGGCAACTGTTCCGTTGGCGGCAAGGTCTGTCTGGTCCACGGTGAAAGTTGTCGCACTTGTCGAACCGGCCTGCAGTTTCTCGATGCTGGTCAATGTCGTGCTGGCGAGATTCAATGCCGTTCCAGCAATCAACAATGTATCGACGCTGCTGCTGCCGACGATCGAACCACCGGCCGCCAGGTCGCCCTGATTGACGGTGAACAGCGTGCTGTTGCTTGAGGCGGTGATCAGCTTTTCGATGCTGGTCAGGCTGGTGCTGTTGAGATTGAAGGCCGTCCCGATAATCGTCAGCGTGTCAATACCGGTGCTCCCGGTAACCGAGCCGCCTGAAACGAGATCTGCGGCATCCACCTTGAACGTCGTTGCCGTGCTGAGAGCCGCCCCCAGATTCTCGATGCTGGTCAGCGTCGTGCTGGTGAGGTCGAACAGCGTGCGGGCCATCTGCAGCGTGTCGCTCCCGCTGTTGCCAGCGATATCTAAGGTGTTGAGCTGCGCCTGATTGACCGTCAGCACAGTATTGCTGGTGGTTCCAGCCTGCAATTCTTCGATGCTGGTCAATGTCGTGCTGCTGAGATTGAGCGACGTCCCGCCGGCTACGATGACATCCGTACCGGTCGAATGGCCAATGATCGAACCGCCCGACGCCAGGTCGTTCTGATTGAGTGTGAAAGTGGTGGCGTCTGTGGTGGCAGCAAGCAGTTTTTCGATGCTGGTGAGAGCGGTGCTGCTGAGATCGAAATCCGTGCTGAGGATGCTCAAGGTATCGGAACCGGTGCTGCCGATCACCGAGCCGCCAGAGGCCAAATCATCGGCCTCGACCGTGAAGGTTGTGGCGGTTGCCAGACCGGCCTTTAGTATTTCAACGCTGGTCAGCGATGTGCTGGTGAGGTCGAACGCCGTGCTCTTGATGGTCAACGTATCGTTGCCGGCGTTGCCATTGACGGATCCCCCCGAAGCCAGGTCGGTCACGCCATTCGTGTTGACGACAAAGGTTGTGGCGGCAGTTGTGCCTGCCTGCAAAATCTCTATGTCGGTCAGGGTCGTGCTGCTGAGATCGAGAAGGGTGCCGGCCGTCTGCAATATATCGACGTCACCTGTGCCTATGACAGAGCCACCGCTGGCGAGGTCCGCCTGGTTGACGGTGAAGATTGTCGCATCGGTGGATCCGGCCACCAGTTTCTCGACGCTGGTCAATGCCGTGCTGCTGAGATCGAAGATGCTACCCAAGATGATCAGCTGATCGGACCCGCCGCTGCCAATCACCGAGCCGCCTGAAGTGAGATCATCGGCATCAACTGTGAAGGTGGTGGCGGTCGCCAGCCCGGCTTGCAATTTCTCGACACTGGTCAGCGCCGTGCTGGTGAGATCGAATGCCGTGTTTCTGATGATCAGCGTATCGGCACCGGTGTTGCCGGTGACGCTGCTGGCGGTGCCGCCCGCAGCAAGGTCATCCGCATTGACCGTAAAGGTCGTTGCGGCGGTCGTGCCGGCTGCCAAGATCTCAACGCTGTTCAGGGTCGTGCTGGTCAGATTGAGGGTGGCGCTCATCGTTTGCAACGTATCGTCTTCACCGGTCCCCTCAACCGTGCCGCCGCTGGCGAGGTCCGCTTGGTTGACGGTGAAGGTGGTCGCATCGGTGGAACCGGCCAGCAATCTCTCGATGCTGGAGAGGGCCGTGCTGCTGAGATCGAAAGCGGTATCCAGCACAGTCAGCGTATCCGAGCCGCTGCTGCCGATCACCGAACCGCCCGAAGCGAGGTCATCCGCATCGACGGTGAAGGTGGTGGCGACAGACAACCCTGCTTTCAGGATTTCAATGCTGGACAAAACCGTGCTGCTGAGGTCGATGGCGGTATTCTTGACGATCAGCGTGTCGTTCCCGCTGCTGCCGGTGACGCTGGTCAGGGAGGCAAGATCGCTGGCGTCGATGGTGAAGGTCGTGGCGGTCGATTTGCCGGCGAGTAGGCCTTCGATATTATCCAGGGTTGTGCTGGTCAGATTGAGGCTGGTGCCATTGATTGTCACCTTGTCGCCGGCCGTGCCGCTGCCGACAATGGCGCCGCCGTTCGCCAGATCTAACTGGTCGAGCGTAAATTGGGTGGCGGCTGTCGACCCGGCTTGCAGAATCTCCACGCTGGTGAGAGTCGTGCTACGAAGATCGAAGCTGGTGCCGACAATGATCAGCGTATCGGCGCCGGTGCTGCCGATGACCGAACTGCTGGAAATCAGATCGGCCTGGTCCACTGTAAAAGTGGTGGCAAGCGTCAGACCCGCTTTCAGGATCTCAATGCTGGTCAGCGTCGTCCCTGAAATATCGGCATCCGCTGTGTTGAAAAGAAGGGTATCCTTGCCCGCCAGACCATCGATCGCCGTGTCGCCTGCCACGAAGGTGATCGTGTCGCTATTGGTCGTGCCGGTTTGCATGGTCATCGGATGCCCCCAGGGTGATTCAGTGAAGCTGCCGACGCGGAGCGCGTCTCATTGCCTCGTTCCCAACAGCTACGCGTATATCGCGTATATATAGCTTCTAGGAATATAACTCTACCATTATACGCCCTACCACCGATATTTACATAGCGTCGAATACCCGAAAGGAAGACGTGCACCTGCCAGCGGGAGGTCGAGGCAACGTATGTTCATTTTCGCGGAGCATTTGGAGCAGCAAAATGTTTGATTCTCGCAGATGTTTCTCGGGTCTTGTTGACCGCAAGCCTGGTGAAGGATGACCACCCACGTGGCAGGACGCGACAGTTCAAATATCGGCGCGTGCTTAATGCCGTGCCGCCAGACCCTTTGCAGAACCCGGCCGGCCTCATCCTCCCGCCAAACGCATGGAGAGGGGAGGCACGAGGCGGGAACATTTTGGATGCTAAAAAGCCGATGCACATCTTCGTTTCCGGCGGCCTCACCGGATCGGTGGCGTGATGCCGCTTGATGCCGCTACGCCCCCTTGAGCATTTCAGCATATTCTTGCCGTCTCTAGGCGGGTGCCGAGCATACGGAACCGCGATAGCTATTTTTAAAGCCGTTTGGTTACGCTAGCATGACGCCGGGCCTGCCAGAGATTGATTCCAGCCCGCCTAGAGAGTTTTGAGACCGCCAGATGTTCCTCAGTGTCTTCGACATGTTTAAGATCGGTATTGGCCCATCTTCATCCCATACGATGGGGCCGATGACCGCCGCGGTTCGCTTCCTGAATATGCTGCGCAATCACAAATCCGCCAGTGTGCCTGCGGGCCTGCGGGTAACTCTCCACGGGTCCCTGGCCTTTACCGGCAAGGGGCATGCAACGGACCGAGCCGTAGCCCTGGGGCTGATCGGTTATACGCCGGCTGGAATTGTGCCGGGCGAGGCCGAGCAACGATTGGCCGACCTTTACGACAAAAAGATTGTGCGGCCGGACGGGCTGCCAGCGCTTGCCTTTGATCCGGTGGCAGACATCGTGTTCGACTATGGCCCTTCATTGCCCGGGCATTCGAATGGCCTGGTCTTCGAGGCGGTCGATGCGCAGGGAAGATCGTTCCTGAGGGAGGTTTTCTATTCGATCGGCGGCGGCTTCGTCGTGACCGAGGCGGAACTCAACAACCCGACATCCGCGACCGCGGAAACAAATGCTGTTTCCCGGCCGTATGCGTTCGACAGTGCGGTTGCCATGCTGGCAATGGCGAAAGAAAGCGGAATGTCGATTGCTGCGATGAAACGCACAAACGAGTTGCAGACGATGTCGCCACAGGATCTCCAGGATGGACTCGACCGCATCTGGTCGACCATGAACGGCTGCATTGATCGTGGTTTGTTGCAGACGGGCGAGTTGCCGGGCGGGCTGCATGTAAAGCGGCGCGCGCGATCGATCCGCGAGCAGCTCGAAAAAGAAAGGGGCACCAACAGGGCGCAGCCTCACGTCACCTCAGACTGGCTGAGTGTCTATGCCATGGCCGTCAATGAAGAGAATGCGGCCGGTGGCAAAGTCGTCACGGCACCCACCAATGGGGCTGCCGGCGTGGTACCAGCGGTCATCCGTTACTATCTTGACCACTGCTTCGGTGCCGAACCTGCGAAGGTATCAGAATTCCTGCTGACGGCTGCGGCGATCGGTGGATTGATCAAGCACAATGCCTCGATTTCGGGCGCCGAAGCCGGCTGCCAGGGCGAGGTCGGCTCGGCGGCCGCGATGGCTGCGGCAGGACTGTGCGCGGTCCTGGGCGGGACCCCGTCGCAGGTTGAGAACGCAGCGGAAATCGCGCTGGAGCATCATCTCGGCATGACCTGCGATCCGGCGGCTGGTCTCGTGCAGGTGCCGTGCATCGAGCGCAACGGCATTGGCGCCATCAAGGCGGTAGCGGCTGCATCGCTCGCCCTGCGCGGCGACGGTTCTCATTTCATGCCACTCGACAATTGCATCGAAGCTATGCGGCAGACAGGCGAAGAAATGAACAGCAAGTTCAAAGAAACGAGCCTAGGCGGCCTTGCCGTAAATTTGCCTGAATGTTGAAAGCCTAATTTTGGCAGTGACTCAACCTTTTACCCAATCATCTGGTCATTTAGAGGCGCGCTGATCCGCGCCTGCAGATAGGGAGCAATTCAACGTGTTCCATTCCTTCTTTCCCAAACCGCGGCTGTTCTTCCTCTCCTTCGCCATCTGGTCGATTCTGTGCGTCCTCGTCTGGTTCTTCCTGGCGCAGGATGGCTGGCAGGGGTTGAGCCTTGGCAGTCTCTTCGGTCTGCATTTTCCGGCCGAATTGCCGGAGGGTGCCGATGATGCGGCGAAAGCAGCGTTTGCCGCCGCCAGTGATTTGCCAGCCAGCTTTTGGTTTTATCAGTATACCTTGGCCAGTTACGCGATCTTCTGTGGCTTCTGGCTCTGGTTTGCGCCGCATGGCTGGGGTCGCTGGTCGGTGCTGGGCTCGGCGGCAATCATCTTCACGACATGGTACCAAGTGCAACTCGATGTGATGATCAACGAATGGTTTGGCTCGTTCTACGATCTCATTCAGCGTGCGCTGGCGAACCCTAAAAGCATCACGGCCGAGGATTACTACGGCCAGCTGCTGACTTTTGCCAGGATTGCGCTGCTTTACATCACCATCGCGGTCTTCAGCAGCTTCTTCATCAGCCACTATGTGTTCCGCTGGCGGACGGCGATGAACAATTATTATATGTCGCTGTGGCCGAAGGTGCGGCATATCGAAGGCGCCTCACAGCGCGTCCAGGAAGACACGATGCGATTTGCGACGATCATGGAGGGTCTGGGCGGCAGCCTGATCGACTCCGTGATGACATTGATCGCCTTCCTCCCCATCTTGTGGGCGTTATCGGTCCATGTGAAGGGTTTGCCACTTATTGGCGACGTACCACAGCCTCTGGTCCTCGTTGCGATCCTGTGGTCGGTGCTGGGAACCGCCATCCTTGCCATCACTGGTATTCGCCTGCCGGGCTTGCAATTCCGCAACCAGCGGGTTGAGGCGGCTTATCGCAAGGAACTGGTGCTGGGCGAAGACGACCCAACGCGAGCGCAGCCTCTCACCGTGCGGGAGCTTTTTAACAATGTGCGGAGCAATTACTTCCGGCTCTATTTCAACTATCTTTATTTCAACGTTGTGCGGTACGCCTACCTGCAGGCGAGCGTGCCGGTTGCCTATCTGGTGCTGGGCCCGTCGATCCTTGCTGGGACGCTCACGCTCGGCGTCATGCAGCAGATTGCCCGAGCCTTCGACCGAGTGCAGAGCTCGTTCCAATATCTGGTGAACTCATGGACGACGATCGTCGAACTGCTGTCAATCTACAAACGTCTGAAGGCGTTTGAAGCGGCTATCAATGCACAGCCTCTGGCGCCGATTGAACAGGAGGTTTTCGTCGCACCTCAGGCCTAGATCTAGACCTGCGCCCGGGCATGAACCGGGCGCAGCCTTTGCAGGGCCGGCGGCAGGATCTCTCGGAGCCAGGTCAGAATTTGCGCACGACGTCGGAAATAGACGATACCGGCAGCGATGACGCCGAGGCCGATGGCTGACAAAGCGATCGGGAAGAGCAGGGAATCAGCAAACACCTCGTCAGCGAGATAACCAAGATAGTAGGCGATACCGAACGCGCCGAAGATCGCGTAGATCCGGCGCATCAGGAAGACAGAGAGGAACACCAGGGCGATGTTGATCAAGCAATAGAAAGCTTTGGCCAATTCGCTGTCACTGTCATGCATGCTGAGACCGCCCCAGAAAGCGGAGATGCCGCAGAGATGCAGCCAGAAGGCAAAGTCCCCGGCCGCCCATTTCCTGAGGTCAAGGATGCCGGCGATCACCATGAGTGCGAGGCCGAACCACATAGAGACGTCCTGCCGGATGGTCCAGCTCCAATTGTCGCCATGGAAGATCCAGGGCGTGAGGTCCATCGACAGGAACCACAGCGCCAGGGCCATGATGGCGGCGATGAACGGGAAGGGGTAGGTCCGCAAGGCAAGGGCGCCCACCAAGATTGTGCCCAGCTCCATATAGACCCAACTGGCATTGATCCAGTCATAGAAGGCACCGTAGGTGTCAGGTTCGTCAAAACCCGTTGGCCAAAGATCATAGCTCGCCTGGACGCCGAAGATGGCAAGCGGCGTCATGCTGACGGCTACCGCAATGAGCAGGCCGGCCGGTACACGCAGGCCGGGGCGATTCCACAGCTTGTGCGCAATTGCCGTAGCAATGGCGGCGTAGATCAGCGCCGTCATGGTCAAGGCTTTGCCGCCCATCGCATCGAAGGCCAGGGTCGTGAACAGGCCCATGGCGCCGATGATGATGAGGGCGCCTGCATACCAGAGGATATGGGAGAAATCGAAACGCGCTGGCTGCGCAGGCGGCTTCCGGGTGGCGAGGAAGGCACGCAGGCGCTCCACCTGGCTGCGATCGAGAATGTTGGCGGCGACGGCCGCATCGAGGTCGCTGTCGTCGATCAAGCGCATGGCCAGTTTGCCTCTTTGTTGAAATGCTGCCCGAGTCGCGCCGTCCTTGAGAGAGTATCGGGCGGTCCGCCACGAATGTCGATGTCAGCCACGGAAAAGAGGAGCCGGGCAGTCTTGCAGGACTGCCCGGCTGAGTGAGGCTTGGTTCTGGGAGATCGGATCCCCTGCGGAGGACAGTAGGATCCGGGAGTGTGACTGACGAACCGGTCATCATCGCGATCAGGTGATCAAGTTGAAGACTTGGGTGGTTGTCGAGCCGCCGGCATTCGAGCTGTTTATTTGCCCGGCCACAATCGAGGCTTCCTCGCGCCACAGTTAGAAAAACTATTGGGTGTCAGGACACTAGAAAATCTTCAAGGCAGACGAAGGGAATCTCGTTTGTGATGCGGGTGCGGTCATCTTAGCGTTGTGCATCGGCGCTGCCTTGCAGTGGGTGGGGTTGGAGGCGAGACGTTCCCTCTCGCGCTTTTGATCCTGCTTCTCAACAGCAGGCGATGCCGTGATGCGATGGCCGGTGATCTCTTCGGGTGCCACAGCGCGCGGCAGCGCTATTGGGACCAACCTTCAGGCGACGTCGGATCGCCAGGGGTGAGAGATCGCCGGCTTCGTGGCGGCCCTCTCAGATAAAGCGCAAATTCTGGCCGATGCCCAACTTGGCCGCTTTGGTCAGCAAGGCATGCCCAAGAGCGATGTCACTGAGACTGAGGCCGCGATGCCAGAACAGATTGGTCTCAGCATCGTTCTCGCGTCCCGGTTTCAAGCCGGCCACGATCTGGCCGAGTTCAGCATGCAGGTTTTCTTCGGTGAGGCGGTCGCTGTCGACATGCTGACGGAGGGCTCCGAAGGGCAGGCCTTTGCGGCATTGCCCCCAATCATCGACCACGACCTTATCCATGATGTCGGTGAGGGAAATTTCGACGGCGCTCATGGTGCCATAAGGGACGACCAGGGCGCCGCGCTTGATCCATTCGGTCTTCAGCAAGGGTCGCGGCTCCGGCAGGCGCGATGCTTCAACGACGATATCAGCGCCACGCACACAGGATTCCCAATCGGCCGTAACCGAGACTTTCTTTCCAAGGTCGGCCGAGAGGCGCGCTGCAAAGGCGTCGCGGCTTTCCGGACGGCGCGAATGCACGCGGATTTCATCAAAGTCGAACAGTCGGTCGAGCAAGCGCACGTTCCAATAGGCGGTGCCGCGGGCGCCGACATGGCCCAGTACCTTGCTGGTCTTGCGGGCGAGATGCTTCGCCCCGAGGGCGGTGATGGCGCCGGTGCGCATGTCGGTGATGGCGGTTGCGTCCAGAATAGCCTTCGGCATGCCGGTCTGCGGGTCAAAGAGATTGAGGACCGCCATTTCCGAGGGGAGTCCCTGCTCGAAATTGCCAACAAAGTCGCCAACCACTTTGACACCGGCAAGGCCCAGCGGCTTCACCACCCCGCGCAATACGTTGAAATGGCCGAGCGCCGAGCTTTCCGGCACCAGATGCACGCGGGGCTCGATCACGGTCTGTTTGTTACCCTGGGCACGCAGGCTTTCCTGGACTGCAGTCAGGATTTCGTCGTCGGTGAGCGCGAGCTTGGCGACATCTTCGCCATTGAGGAAACTGATGTAGATCGGCTTGGTCGTGGTCATGCTGGGTCCCCGAGGCGAATCTGACTGCGTCGATCAATCATCGCCTTATTGCCCGGTTTTGGCGATCAGCAAATCGGCGCCAATGGAGTAGACGTCCGGCTCCTGCACATCGGAACCATAGACCGCGCGGAACGCCTTGGGGTTCTTTTCCCGTTGTGCGAGGAACAGCGTGGGCAAAGCTGCATAGGTGAATTTCGCCACCTCCTGTGATGATACCCAGCCGTCGCGTGGATCGACATCGCCCTTGCCTTTCAAGGCCTGGTCGACGAGGTAGGTGAGGAAGCCAGCACCAAGTTCGGCGCTTTCCGGCGCCAGTTGATCTCGCCGTGTGGCGGTGAGAACCTGGATACCGGAGCTGCGCAACCCGTTGGTCAGGAAGCGCTTCTGGAACGAGGTGACGGCGTAGAAATTCTCGACCGTGCCGCCCGAATAGCAGGCGTCGATGATGACGAAGACGCGCTGTGCACCGGATTTTTCCAGAGCAGCTCGGATGTCGCTCGCCGAAATCCAGGTGTCGGGATCGTCAGCCGTTGCATCGCTGGGCAGGAAGTACCAATCGCTGTCATCGGTGACGCCGTGGCCCGAGAGGAAAAGGATCACCGAATCTTCCGGTTTGGCGGTTTTCAAACCATCGAGGGTGGCGAGGATCCGGGCGCGGGTTGCTTTGCCGTTGGTGAGGTCTGAGCTTGCGATATCGCTGAAGAGCGTTTTGGAATAGGTCGAGACCACCGACTTGACGCGCTCGGCATCGTTGGCGGCGACCTTCAATTGATATTCCTTAGGCAGGCGGCCGTAGGCGGAGATGCCGACTGTGATGAGATTGAGACGGCCCCTGCGGGGTTCGCCGGAGAAGGTCTTGCGCATCTCTGCCTGCTCGCCGGGATTGTCGTAGAATCCGGTCGCTACCGCCTGGAAGACATTTGGCCCCGGTACCGGCCACACATTGTAACCGACGACCCGGACATGCTTGCCATCAATCTCCGCATCCTTCTGCTCCAGGATGGCGCCGATATCGACGATCTTGCCGTTGTGATAGAGCCGGACGTCTTTGATGCCACCGCCTTGGTCGGTGGCGATGACCAACAATTGGTAAGGCTTGTCGCCAGCGAGATCGGTGGAAATCGGTTCGATTTCCGATTTGGGCGGCAGGGGAAATTTCTCGACCGGATTGCCTGGCACCTCGCGCAGCGCGCGCTTGTCCTTGTCGAGCACAGCTGACAGCATGCCGGGATCCGCGAAGGCCTGAGTGAGGGAGGAGATTGGGAAATTCGACTTCTTCACCGCCCAGGCGATACCGCGCAGCCCACTGGTCGAGCCGTCGAAGCGACCCTGGCGGTCGATCAATGCCCAGCCCTGGCCGGATATGAAGATCGACAGCACGAGCTCCTTCGTTTCCGTGTCGAAAACTTGCAACGCCCCGCTGGCGTCGATCACGATGACCTTGGCTGCCGCCTCATCATAAATGAGACCAATAGCTGGTGTCTTGAGCTCGGTGATCTTATGTCGCGTCTTTCCGGTTCTGAGATCGACGAGATCGACGGTCCTGTCGTCACGCAACGCGACCGCACTGGCGCCGGTAAGGCCGATGTCAGCCATGTTCATAGCGCCGATATCGCCCAGCCCGCCGGCATGCTGCAGGGCCCCCTTACTGCCGAGGACGGCCAATTGGTTGCCGTCCTGCGAGAGATACAGGGCGGCAACGGATTGCCCCAGAGCCACCTTTTGTGTCGTGGGCTTACCGTTTGCCGCGTCGATGACAATGACATTGCCGGCATCATCCCCTGCCGCAATGAATCTTCCATCGGCAGAGACAGCGAGCCGGCGAACGGCAGCGTGCAAACCGGGCACCTGCCAAACCTGCTTGTTGCCATCGAGCTGCCAGGCCGCGATCTCACCTTTTTCGGTGCCGGCAAAGGCCCAGACATCATCGGAGCTGCCGGCGAGAGCTGTGATTGCGGCCGACTTGCCTGCAAGGGTTGCGAAGGCCTTGCCGCTGTGTGGGTCGATCAGCTGAATACTGCCATCTGAGCTGCCGATCATCAGGGTTGTGCCGCTGGCAGATGGCGCAAAGGCGGTGCCCGGTTTTGCCTTGATCACGGCCTGCTGGCTGCCGGCCTGAAGGTTCCAAAGGCGATAGGCGCCATCACTGCCCAGCAGAGCAAAGCTGTTGCCACCGGTGCCGACCGATACGTCAGTGAGCCTGAGGAGCGGTGTGCTGATCTTCAGCTGCGCCTGGGCATAGAGCACGTTTTCGGAAATGTGGCTGCCGATCGCGTCGAAGACAGCGTCCTGGGCGGACGTTCGGGCTATCGATAGGCCGGCAGACAGCAGGAGGCAAAGCGGCAGCAGCCGTACTGCATGGCGCAAGTGGAACAGTGAGGCAAACATATCTGCCAACTCCAATCCTTGAACGCCGTCCCTTCAAGAAAAGGGGCGTGTCCGCTCATGCGAAGCACGCCCCCCCGGAATGTCATCCCTGAAACCAATCTTAGAAGCGCGCCTTGAATTCCACCTGGCCGCCGACCTGGTTGGTTTCCTGGTTGATCACTTCGGCGCGGACGCCCGCACCCAGCGACATCCAATCCGTGACACTCGCCCGGACACCGCCGGAGAGATAGAGATAATCCGTGTCGCCCTCGTCGACCAGGGGCACATTCTCCGGGAAGACGTGTTCGTACTGGATGCCGACATAAGGAACGAAGGGATCGAGATTATAGCCGACCTCGACGTTGGCGAGCGCAGTGTGAGCATCGCTGTCATCATCACCTTCCCCCTCGAAATCGAGCAGCTCAGTGTAGGCAAAGCGCCAGCCGGCCTTGCCCTTCAGGATAAAGTCACCAACCGGCATCGCTGCATTGAGGGCAAGTTCAGTCGAGAAGGTCTGGCTGTCGGAATCAACGTCTTCGGTGCCGTCCGCGGTGGCCTTGCCATCGCTATAAGCATAGGAGAACAAAGCCGTCGCGAAGAAATAGTCGGCGAATCGATAGGCGACATAGGGCGAGACCGTGAAGGTATCGCTGTAGAAATCCGCATCCGGACCGCCATCGATGATATCGATGTCGGTCGATGAATTGGCATAGGCGCCGGAAATACCGAGGAAGAAGGAATCGCCAAAGCGGTGATCGATACCGAACGGGATCGTCCAGAGGTCGGTATCGAACTTGCTGCCGGCCTCTTCGATCAGACTGTCACTGTCGCTGGTAATGTTGGCGTAACTGGGGGTGAGCCAGACGCTATTGGTATAACCAGAGTCCGGCATGCCATCGATGTCGGAGGTCACATCGTCGCCGATTCGCTTGGAAATCGCGTCGGTTACGCGGCGGCTGACCTCGTCGCGGATCTTCTTTTCAATTTCATCGTCGGCCACTGCCACTTTGCCGGTGACGCCGCCAAGGATGGTTGCCGCCAGGATGAGCCTGGGGGCGATCCGCCGTGATTTTGCCCAAAATGCCATTTCGTCCCTCGTAAAAATTATCGTCCCACGGGCCGAGTTCACACCCGGTCCGGGAAATTGTATTTTTGTACAGGTGGTCGGATAACGCTTCTAGCGACCACCGCCAAGACCGTCAACACCACCTTGTGACAGGCATCACAAACCCCTGGCCTTCCCATAGCGTCTAATATGCCCGTCCGCCTATGATGCCTCAGAACATTGCCGACCGTGAAGCTAAGAAGATGCTAAAATCATGAGTAAGTTTAATAAAATCAGATATTTGGTCTTTTCTGCCAGTATCACTGCAGTGGCCATGATGCTGCTTGGCGCCCCGGCTGAGGCGGCTTCCCGGCCGGTCGCCATTGTCGAGGAATCCACCAAAACCGAGGGTAAGGGACAGCCATTTGATCTCCTGGCCGAGAAAGACACGGTCGCCCTGGCGGCCGGTGAAACGATGATCCTGGGCTACCTCAAATCCTGCGTCCGAGAGACCATCACCGGCGGATCGATCACGGTTGGCACCAAGGAATCGGTGGTTGAGGGCGGCAAGGTCATTCGCGAAAAGACCGAATGTGCGGTCAACAAGCTCGCCCTGACCGCCGACGAATCCCAACAGAGCGCAACCATCGCGTTCCGCGGCCAGGTCAAACATATCTATAGCCGCCAGCCGCTGATCATGGCTGCCAAGAGCGAAAGCGTCACAATCCAGCCGTTGCAAGGTGGTGAATCCTGGAAGCTCGCCCCGGAAAGCGGTCGCATCGACTTCCGCGCCGTAAACCTCGAAATGCAGCCCGGCATGAGCTACCGCGTCACTGGCGCCAAAGCTGCGATCGTCGTAGAGGTTGACGCTGCCGCCACGTCAGCCAAGACTGGGGCGCTGGAGAGGGTCGTTATCCTCGAATCAGGAACGAATACGACCAACTGATTGGTCGGATCAAAGCAAAGAGCGAGGCGGCTTGCGGGGGCGGCGGAACGTCTTATTGGCATTGGCCGCGGCTGCGCTCATCAGCGCGGCCTCCTTCTCGTCGTGGGGCATTGCGCTGGACCGCCTCTCGATCGATCTCCTGCATCTCATCCATTTCCGCATCTGGGGACCACCGCCGATCAGCAACGAGATTGCGATTCTCGCGGTGGATGAAGAGACTTATCGCGATGAGGATCATTTCGGCAACCTGCCGCAAGCACTGTGGACGCCAGAGCTCGGACTAATCCTGAATGCAGTACTCGATGCCGAACCGAAGATAGTAGGTGTCGATATCATCATTGGCACCACAGCTGACAGCATATCTCCTGGCTATGACCGCCCTTGGTTGAACGCGTTGCGGAGAGGGGCCAAGGAAGGGAAGGTAGTTCTTGGATTCACGCAGCACCAGATCGAGCCTGTTCTGCCAACGGTACAGCAGCGATATGCCGTTGGTGCGCGTGATAAGTTTGATTTGAGGAATCAAAGCCCCGCAAATCTACGAACGGACGATGATGGGGTCACGCGAGAAATGCCGATTTCGATTCCCACGACCAATGGTGAGCGAAAGCTCGGGCTCGCTGCGGCAGTTTTCCAGACGATGACAGGACGGGATCCGTACGATCTAACGGGCGGCAACGATATTCAGTTGAATTTTGCTGCCGCAGGGCGGCCACTGATCTATTCGCTCGCAGATCTTCGGGCATGTGCGGAAATAGGCGACAAAAGCTTTTTCGTAAGAAATTTCAAAGGCAAGGCCCTCATCCTTGGCGGCATCTTGGACATCGAAGATCGCCGACTTACATCAGGTAGGTTTGCCACAATGCCTGACGGCTCCAGCGCAGGCCCTCGCTGCGTAAAGAAGTCAGCTCCTGAGAACTATTCCGGGATCTCGCGTGATCTCATGCCTGGAGTGCTAATTCACGCCGTTGCCGTCGATAACCTTCTCCACGATAGCAGCTTACGAGAACTGCCAGCTTGGCTGCGGATCGCTGTTGTTGCAATGATCGCGTTGATTTCGACAATGCTATTTGTGGTATGCAAGCCAAAAGCAGCTCTACCAATCTGGATATTCTTGGTTCTGAGCTGGGCGGCAGCATCAACGCTTGCCTTCGCGTACTACCTCGTGGTCCCTATTATCACTGGCATTCTTGCTATGTCACTGGCGGCACCCACGGGCATTGCATTGCGCATGGGCAGCATGGACCGGGCGCGGCGGCAGTTGCGCCAGGCATTCTCGCTCTATCTGCCACGCAGCGAGGTCGATCGTCTTGTGCGGGAGGAAAAGCTGCCGTCGCTCGGTGGCGAACTACGCGACGTCACCATTCTGTTTTCCGACATCGCCTCTTATTCGACGCTCTCGGAGCGGGTGGAGCCAGGACCGTTGGTTGATGAGCTCAACAAATATTTCGGGCGCATGACCGATATCGTCCAGGCTCATGGCGGGTTCGTCGACAAATATATCGGCGACGGTGTCCTGGCGATTTTCGGGGCACCGCTGGTGCGCGAGAATTCATCTTCAGACGCTGTGCGTGCTAGCCTCGCCATGATCATGTCTTTGCAGGACGAACCGCTGTTCATCGGTGGTGACGGTCGGATCGCCATTCGCATCGGCCTCCATCGGGGCGATGCGATCGTAGGCAACATTGGTTCATCACAGCGCTTCAACTATACGGTGATGGGCGACGCGGTGAATGTCGCCTCGCGCTTGGAAGGGGTTGGTAAGCATTACGGCATCCCCATTGTGGTGAGCGAACAGGTCCAGGAGGCGGCGGCCCGAGACTTCGCCTTTCGGGAGCTGGATTTCATCCGTGTCGTGGGACGTGACCAGCCGGTGCGGTTGTTCCAGCCGCTTGAGCCGGATGTAGCGGCGAGTCTGGATATAGAGGGCTTTGCTGCCGCCCTGGCCTTGTGGCGAAAGGGCTCTTTTACCGAAGCGGCATCTGCCTTTGCTGTGCTGGCGCAGAAAGGCGACGCCTTGGCTGCGCGCTATGTCGTCTGGGCGCAAAGTTATGCCGAAACGCCGATGAGTAATTGGGAAGGCGTCATTCAACAGGGATCTAAATAAAGTGGAACCGGGGATGCAGGATCTGCGTGGGAAACATGTGTTGGTGACAGGTGGCGGAACCGGGATCGGTGCTGCCATCTCGCGCGGCTTTGCTGCTGCGGGCGCCAAGGTTGCTGTCCATTACCATGCGGGCAAGGATGCTGCCGCGGCCCTGACCAGCGAGATAAGCGGGCAGGGTGGTCACGCAATCGCACTCGGTGCCGATCTGATGGCACCCAACGCGGCAACCGATCTGCTGGCCAGGACAGTAGGTAAACTGGGCGGGCTCGACATCCTCATCAACAATGCCGGCGGTATGGTCGGGCGTCGGCCTTTGGCTGAGATCGATGATGCATTCATTGATGAAGTGTTTAATCTCAATGTCCGCTCGCTGGTGCATTGCTGTCGTGCCGCGCTGCCGCACCTGACCGCCTGTGGCAAGGGAGTCATCGTCAACGTCAGTTCCGTCTCGGCACGCACGGGCGGCAGTCCGGGTTCCAGCATCTATAGTGGCGCCAAGGGCTTCGTCTCGACCTTCACGCGGTCATTGGCGCGGGAGCTGGCGCCCAATGGCATTCGCGTGAATGCTATCTCGCCGGGCACCATCCACACCGATTTCCATGTGCGGCACTCGACGCCGGAAAAGCTCGAGGGTACCCGCAAGAGCATTCCGCAAATGCGATTGGGGACGGCCGAGGATTGCGCGGGAACAGTGCTCTATCTTGCCTCCGACAACCTGTCCGGCTATGTCACCGGACAGATCATCGAGGTAAATGGTGGCCAGTTGATGGCCTAGACCTTGGCGACCTTCACCCAGGCGGCGTTGCGCTGGGATGATTTCACGGCGGCTTCGATGAAGGCAACGCCGCGGGCGCCATCAGTCACAGTTGGAAAGGTAACCGCTGGATCCGGCCGGCGCCGGATGCGTGCGGCCCGGATCGCCGCCGCCACTTCTGTGTAGATGTTGGCAAAGCCTTCGAGATAGCCCTCGGGGTGCCCTGGTGGCACGCGGGTGACGCGGGCAGCTGCTGCATTGGCGCCAGCCGTGGCGCGAGAAAGCACCTGCGTCGGTTTGCCAAAGGGTGACCAGAGCAGTTGATTGGGATGCTCCTGATGCCATTCCAGGCCGCCCTTGGTCCCATAAACCCGAAGCTTCAGATTGTTCTCATTGCCGGGGCTCACCTGGCTGGTCCACAGCATACCGCGGGCTCCACCGCGGAAACGCAGCAGGATGTTGGCATTGTCGTCGAGCTTGCGGCCCGGTACGAAGGAGGTGAGGTCGGCTGCCAGTGAATCCAACTGCAGGCCGCTGACGAAACAGGCAATGTCGTAGGCGTGGGTACCGACATCGCCAATCGAACCGCCTGCACCGGATTGTTTCGGATCGGCGCGCCACAAGGCCTGTTTCTGGCCGGTGGCCTCGATCTTCTCGGTGAGCCAATCCTGTGGATATTCGACCTGCACGATACGTAACGTGCCAAGATCGCCGTCGGCCACCATCTGTTGCGCATGACGCACCATCGGGTAGCCGGTATAGTTATAGGTAACGGCCAGGATACGCCGTGCCTTCTTGGCGCGTTTCTTGAGATCGAGCGCATCCTTCAGCGTGGTCGTCATCGGTTTATCGCAGATCACATGGATCCCGGCATCCAAGAACGCGCGGGCCGCTGGGGCGTGGAGATGATTGGGCGTTACGATCGCCACCGCCTCGATGCCATCTTCGCGTGCTGCTTCTTTCACGGCCATGGTTTCAAAATCTGGATAGGAGCGGTCCTTGGCGATTCCCAGGGCTGCGGCCGAGCGCTTCGATTTAGCGGGTGTGGAAGAGAGCGCACCCGCCACTAGCTCGTATTGATCGTCCATGCGCGAAGCCAGGCGATGGACGGCACCAATAAAGGCTCCTTCGCCGCCACCCACCATGCCGAGCCGAATACGGTCCTTGCCGCCTTTGTCCTTGCTGCCTTCGATAGCCATTTGTCTGTCTCCCTTAGCGGATGCCGAGCATGCGTTGATTGGCGGCCTTGTCTGTGCCGCCGCTCGCGAAATCGTCGAAGGCCCTCTCGGTCACCCGGATGATGTGATCGCGAATAAAGATAGCACCTTCTTTGGCGCCCTCTTCCGGATGCTTCAGGCAGCATTCCCATTCCATGACGGCCCAGCCTTTGAAGCCGTACTGCGCGAACTTCGAGAAGATGCCCTTGAAATCGACTTGTCCGTCGCCCAATGACCGGAAGCGGCCGGCACGGTTGACCCAGCTCTGATAGCCGCCATAGACCCCCTGGCGGCCGGTTGGATTGAACTCGGCATCCTTCACATGAAACATCTTAATACGCTCATGATAGATGTCGATGTATTCAAGATAGTCGAGGCATTGCAGCACGAAATGTGATGGGTCATAGAGAATGTTGCAGCGTGGATGATTTTTCACGCGTTCCAGGAACATCTCGAAGGTCACTCCGTCATGGAGATCTTCGCCAGGATGAATTTCGTAGCAGACATCGACCCCTGCTTTGTCGAAGGCGTTGAGGATCGGCAACCACCGCTTGGCCAGCTCTTCGAACGCCGTGTCGGTCAATCCCTTAGGGCGCTGGGGCCAGGGATACATGAAGGGCCATTCGAGGGCACCCGAGAAGGTGACATGGGAGACAAGACCCAGATTCTGTGAGGCCTTGGCCGCCAGCAACATCTGGTCAACCGCCCATTTCTGTCGCGCCTTCGGGTTGCCGCGCACTTTTGGCGGCGCAAAGCCATCAAAGGCTTGATCATAGGCCGGATGCACGGCGACCAGCTGGCCTTGGAGATGGGTCGACAGCTCGGTGATCGTGATGCCGTGCTTGGCAGCAGTGCCCTTCAACTCTTCGCAATAGGCCTTCGACTTAGCCGCCTTTTCGAGATCGATCATGCGGCCGTCCCAGCTGGGAACCTGGACGCCTTTGAAGCCAAGCCCGGCGGCCCATTTGCAGATCGCATCGAAGGAATTGAACGGCGCCTTGTCGCCGGCGAATTGCGCTAGAAAGATGGCTGGTCCCTTGATGTTGGTCAGTGCCATGATCGTTTCTCCCATTTTACGGCGCCTTTGCCAGCTGGCGCATTTTGATTGTTGGTCAGAGATAGAGCGACGAAATCTTGAGTGGGTCAGTTTGGTGCAACTTCTTTCAGGCTTGGATAGAGCTTCCGGTAGCGCGCATAGGCGGCTGCATAACCATCGCGCAGACTGGCATCGGGCATGATGGTGGCAGCTCGTCGAGGCGGTTTGCAAACGACAAGTGGGTCTTCGCCGCTGGCAGCCAGTCGACCCAGGCGGGCTGCTCCAAAGGCGCCGCTGACTTCCGCGCCGGTGATCTGCGACAGCGGCAGATCGAGTACATTGGTGAGGATCGACAGCCAGAGCGTTGAGCGCGCGCCGCCGCCAATAACGTCGGCAGTCTCAATGTGGGTGCCGGCTGCACGGAGGGCGTTCAAGCTGTCCTTCAGCGCAAAGGCGACGCCTTCCATGACAGATTGGACGAGTGCTGGTCGGTCTGTCTCGTGAGACAGACCGACGAAGGCGCCTCTGATGTGGGGATCGTTATGTGGCGTGCGTTCACCGGAGAGATAGGGGAGGAACAGGGTGTCGCTGGGACAACTCACCTTATCATCCATGCCGGCGAGGAGATCCGCTTCCGAGGCGCCGAGCGTTGTTGCCAGCCAACCTAAGCAGGAGGCAGCTGAGAGGATGACACCCATCTGATGCCAGCTCCTCGGCAGGCAATGGCAGAAAGCGTGTATGGCTTCAGCTGGATTTGGTGCAAAGCCCGCCGTCGTGGCCCAGAGCACACCTGAGGTACCGAGCGAGATAAAGGCGTCGCCTGGCCGCACGGCGCCAAGGCTGATGGCCCCGGCTGCATTGTCTCCGGCGCCGCCCGCGAAGATGGGCGGCACATCCATGCCCCAGCGCCTTGCGAGTTCGGGTCGCAATCGGCCCGCTGGCGCCGAGCCTTCGGCAAGGCTCGGCATATGTTTGCGCGTAAGGCCGGTCGCGGAAAGTGCCGCATCGGACCAATCGCGTTTGCCGACGTCCAGCCATAGTGTGCCGGCAGCATCGGACATGTCTTCGATATATTCGCCCGTCAACCGCAGGCGCAGATAGGCCTTGGGCAGCAGCACTTTGGCGGTAGCGGCAAAGATCGCCGGTTCGTGCCGCCTGACCCAGAGGAGCTTCGGCGCGGTGAAGCCCGGCATGGCAATGTTTCCGGTGACCGCGCGCAAGGGGGGCCACGCAGCCTCCATCTCGGTACATTCTGCGGCGGAGCGGCCGTCATTCCACAGGATGCAGGGACGCAGGACACGGTCTTGCGCATCGAGGAGGGTGGCGCCGTGCATCTGCCCGGACAGGCCGATGCCCGAGACGGCCCTCATGGCGGCTGGCGCTTCGCGCGCCAGGCGATCTAGCGCCGCCAGCGTTGCGGTCCACCATGTCTCCGGATCCTGCTCCGACTGCGATGGAGCTGGTCGTGTCACTTCCAGAGCCTCGCTGGCGGTGGCGATCACCCGTTCGTCGGCATCCACGAGGACGCATTTGATCGAAGATGTGCCAAGGTCGATGCCGATGAACATAAAGTTTCCTGATCCTTAGGGCAGATTGTCCCGCAGGAATATATCAATCCGGATCCGTTCCTGGTCGTC
Organism: Dongia sp. P2_B8; assembly: GCF_056404715.1. Taxonomy (NCBI): domain Bacteria; kingdom Pseudomonadati; phylum Pseudomonadota; class Alphaproteobacteria; order Rhodospirillales; family Dongiaceae; genus Dongia; species Dongia sp. P2_B8. Next base: position 213,354 of record NZ_JBFUDM010000009.1, read on the forward strand.
GATCATCGGTTGGCCGCTGCAATGTGCAAGCAGGATTCGTGCGGCTGAACGGGCCTCATGACCAGCATCTTGGTTGATGACCGCGTCCATGCTGCCTTGAATCAGAAAGCGGCGCGAAAATTCGGTGAGTTCATGGCCGATAAAGACCACCTTTCGGGCGACGTCCGCCGCTTCCAGCGCCTCAGCGATACCGCGATTGCCGGCACCGATGCTGTAGATGCCAACCAGATCATTGTTGTCCCGCAGTAAGGATGCTGCCACCTCGCGGCAGCGGATGGCGTCATCGTTGCCTTCGATCGCCGGCAAGGGTGACAGGCTTGGATATTCCGCAGCGATGACCTGTTGGAAGCCGAACAGCCGGTCGGCGTGATCGCGCAGCGCCAGACTGCCAGCAACCAGCCCAATCTTGCCGGGCCGGCCGGCTGCAAAGCGGCCCATAAGCGTGCCGGCGGTGCGGCCGGCTGCCGAATTGTCGATGCCGATGAAACGTTGCCGGCGGGAGCTCGGCACGTCGGACACCAGGGTCACCACCACCATGCCGCTATCGACCAAGGCATTTATGGCATCGCGGACAGCCGGATGATCAAGGGCCACCACGCCAACGCCGTGATAGTGCCCGGCGAGGCTACGAAGGGTTTCTGCGAGGATATGCGGATTAAACACATCGACCCGCAGCATGTCGCCATAAGTGTTCTGATCCTCCAGCCATTGCAGCGAGCGCTCGATTTGGCCCGCCAACTGAGACATGAAGGTATTGGTGCCGGTCGGCAGCACGAAGCAGAAATTGAAATGGATGCCACGCGCCAGCCGTACGGCGGCTGGGTCAGGTCGGTAGCCAAGCTTGACCAGGGCCTGCTCGACACGTTCGACCGTCCGTTGGCTGACGCCCGGCCGACGGTTGAAGACACGGTCGACCGTGGCCAAACTCACCTGGGCGCGGTCGGCGACATCAACGAGGGTAGGGCGGCGCGGACGATCATTCATGGCGGGAAGGTGGCGGGAAAAAATGAGGTGCGCAACGCAATTGTTGAGGTGTTTTACCAGAACAGGGCATGATTTCGCCCTCGCAGCATGTTTATAAAGTTTAGTTCTGTGAATGTTGCGGCCGGTTCCGCGCGATTGAGTTTGCAGATGCGGTAAGGCAAACAGTCAAAATTGTGCGTTGCAGCGCATTAATCGTACAAATATGGTCGCGAATCTGACCTAGTTTCATGCCGGTGTGCTGTTTCGGCTCTTGCGATGTTTAGTGATTTGGAATATCACTTAACACCACGTCATGGCATGTCGACACCTCATCTGCATGCTAAGGCGGTGATCCATCAAAAGAAGAGCCTGAAGGTGCGGGGAGCACCGACAGGACCCTCCGGAGCCACACGATTTCAACCAGTGGGCTCATGGGGGAAATGGATGCAACAATGGGAGGAAAGCGGAATGAAGAAGTTCCTTGCATGCGCAGGTGCTGTGGCTGCTGCCATTGCTTTTGCGCCAATGTCGGATGCCAAAGCCGATACGCTGACGCTCTGCTGGGCGGCGTGGGATCCAGCTAACGCACTCGTCGAACTCTCTAAAGACTTTACTGCGCAGACCGGCACCGAAATGAAGTTCGAGTTCGTGCCATGGCCGAATTTTGCCGACCGCATGCTCAACGAACTCAATTCAGGCGGCAAATTATGCGACCTGTTGATCGGCGATTCGCAATGGATCGGTGGATCGGCCGAGAACGGCTACTACGTGAAGCTCAATGATTTCTTCGACAAAGAAGGAATCAAGATGTCGGACTTCGCGCCGGCGACTGTCTATGCCTATTCGACCTGGCCCAAGGGCACGCCGAATTATTGGGCGTTGCCGGCGATGGGCGATGCCAATGGCTGGTTCTATCGTAAGGACTGGTTCGAGAACCCGGATCTGATGAAGGAATACAAGGCCAAGTACAATCGTGACTTGGCGCCGCCAAAGACCTGGGAACAACTGAAGGAAACCGCCGAATTCTTCCAGGGCCGGGAGATCGACGGCAAGAAAGTTTACGGTGCCGCCATCTTCACCGAACGGGCCTCGGAAGGCATCACGATGGGTGCCACTTCGGCGCTCTATCCTTATGGCTTCAAATACGAGAACACACCGGGCAAGTACGACATGGAGGGCGCCGTCAATTCAGCCGACGCTGTTGCTGGTCTGGAGATGTACAAGGCTATCTACAAATGCTGCACACCTCCCGGCTACACCGATAGCTATATGGGTGAAGGTCTCGACGCCTTCAAATCCGGCCAGGTCGCTATGATGATGAACTGGTTCGCATTCATGCCCGGTATGGCGAAGGACGAAACTGTCGGGTCGAAGACCGGATTCTTCGTCAACCCAAGCGCCAAGGTCGCCGCGTCGACCCTTGGTGGCCAGGGCATCTCGGTCGTTGCCAACACCGACAACATGGATGGCGCGCTGGCTTATATCAAATGGTTCGCCCAGCCGGATGTGCAGAAGAAATGGTGGTCGCTCGGCGGTTATGCTTGCCACAACGCCGTGCTGAACGATCCGGGCTTCAAGGATTCGCAGCCCTTTGCGGCTCAGTTCCTGGAAGCCATGGGCGGCGTCCAGGACTTCTGGCAAGAGCCGTCCTATGCCCAGCTGCTTCAGGCCATGCAGAAGCGTCTGCATGATTATGTCGTGGCCGATCAGGGTACTGCGAAAGAGGCACTCGACGGTCTGATCCAAGACTGGACCGCGATCTTCAAGGAAGAAGGCAAACTCTAACGATTTTTCCTGTGCGACGGCGTCTCCGACAATGATGTCGGAGACGCCGATCTTTCCAGAGAGTCACATGCCAAATATTGACGCCATCGCAAATCGTGCTGCTGCCGCGACTCCACAAGGAGTCGCCAGAAAAGTACGTGGATTATCCGACCGGTCTATCGCCTGGTTGTTCGTTGCGCCGACGATGCTGCTGTTGCTGGCCATCAACATCTTTCCGTTGATCTGGACGGTCTATCTGTCATTCACCAACTACGCGTCGAACCGACCCAATCGGCCGGTCCAGAATGTCGGTCTTAAATGGTATCATGACATTCTCAACTCGCCCGAAATATGGGCAGCGATGCAGGCCACGGCGCATTTTGTCTTCTGGACGATTCTGTTCCAGACAGTGATCGGGTTCGCCCTGGCTTATCTCATTGACCGCAAGTTTCGCGGCCACGCCTTCTGGACGACCATCATTCTCATTCCGATGATGCTGTCGCCGGCAGTGGTCGGCAATTTCTGGAAGTTCCTGTATCAGCCACAGATCGGGCTGTTCAATTACATTGTCTCATTCTTTACTGGCATTCCGCCGTCATCCTTTGAAATGCTGGGGTCGGTCACACTGGCTCCCTGGGCGATCATCATCGTCGATACCTGGATGTGGACGCCTTATGTCATGCTGATATGTCTCGCGGGCCTACGTTCCATCCCAGATTACATCCTGGAAGCGGCCGAAGTTGACCGGGCTTCTCGCTGGCGGCAATTCTGGTCGATCACGCTGCCCATGGCATTGCCCTTCATTATGCTGGCGGTTCTGTTTCGCGGCATCGAGAACTTCAAGATGTTCGACATGGTCATGCTCCTGACCGGTGGCGGTCCGGGTTCCACGACGGAACTTGCCTCGATTACCCTGAAGCGCGCGGCCTTCGAGGCATATCGCACGGGATACTCGTCTGCCTTCGCCATCATCCTGTTTGTCGTCGTCTTCGGCCTCGCCAATGTCTATGTGAAGGCCCTCAACAAGGTGAAGCAGAGATGAGCGGCGCATCGACCACTGCCCATTCCGTCGTTGAACCATCGGCAACGTCAAAGCGGGTCGCCGGTTTCCTCGTGATTCTCTACGCGGTGATCTCGATGGTCCCGCTGGCGTGGATCTTTGCGACCGGCTGGAAGACGCCGCCGGATTCCATTTCCTATCCGCCCAAGGTCGTGTTCAATCCGTCGCTGGAGGGCTATTGCAACCTCTTTACGACGCGCACGCGACAAACGAATGATTACATCGCAGCGCTCGGCCCGCCGGAGGGAGAGTGTGACGAGGTCACACGGCGTCGCGAAATGGTGATCGCGGGCACATCGAACTACATACCGCGCTTCGCCAATTCATTGATCATCGCTTTTGGTTCTACGTTCCTGGCAGTATCGCTGGGTGTGTTCTCCGCCTATGCGTTTTCACGGTTCAAAATTCCGCTCGCCGACGACCTGCTGTTCTTCATCTTGTCGACACGCATGATGCCGCCCATAGCGGTGGCGATTCCCATCTACCTGATGTATCGCGAACTTGGCCTATCTGATTCTGCCTTGGGCATGATTCTGCTTTATACGGCGGTGAATGTGTCGCTCGCCGTCTGGCTGCTGAAGGGTTTCATCGACGAGATCCCACGCGAGTATGAAGAAGCTGCGATGATCGACGGCTATACGCGCTTGCACGCCTTCTTCAAGGTCGTGTTGCCCCAGGCAGCGACCGGTATCGCAGCGACGGCGATCTTCTGTATGATTTTCGCCTGGAACGAATATGCCTTTGCCGTCCTGCTTACGTCAGGGGAAGCCCAGACAGCGCCACCCTTCATTCCCACCATCATCGGCGAAGGCGGCATGGATTGGCCGGCTGTCGGTGCCGGTACCACCCTGTTCCTGATCCCAATCGTCGTTTTCACGATCGTGCTGCGCAAGCATCTGTTGCGAGGCATCACATTCGGCGCGGTGCGGAAATGAGCATGAAACCTGTCGTCACGGATCAATCACAGTCACGTAGCGGTTGGCCGAGTTGGGCCAGGCGTGGCTTGCTGGAAAATATAGCCATCGCGCTCATCCTGCTGGGCGTCTTTATGTTGGTCCAACCCTTCTCCATCACTCTCTACGGTTGGTCCTTTATTACGGTGTTGACCGGTATCGTGATGTTCACCGTCGTCAGCAAGTTTCCGGAGTAGGCGATGGCCGAGATCAGAGTCGAAAATCTGCATAAAAGCTTCGGCGAGTTTACCGCGGTCAAGAATTCGAACTTTACCGTGGAGGATGGGGAATTTGTCGTCCTGCTCGGTCCATCCGGCTGCGGCAAGACCACGACTTTGCGCATGATTGCCGGGCTGGAATTGCCGACATCAGGCCGTATTCTGCTGGGCGGCAATGATGTGACCTTCAAACGCGCCGGCGAACGCGATATCGCCTTTGTGTTCCAGCTTTTCGCCCTCTATCCGCATATGAATGTGCGGCAGAATATCGGCTTTCCCTTGAAATGCGAGGGCATGCCCAAGGCTGAAATCGCCCGGCGGGTGACGGAAGCGGCACGAATCCTGCGGATCGAGCATATCGTGGACAAGCCGGTTTCAGGCCTCTCCGGCGGTGACCGGCAGCGCGTGGCACTTGGGCGTGCGATCGTCCGGGAGCCGATGTGCTTCTTGATGGATGAACCGCTGGGGGCGCTTGATTCCGAATTCCGACATGTCATGTGCGGCGAACTTCGCGGTCTGCACAATCGGCTCAAGGCAACCACGGTCTATGTGACCCACGATCAGCTGGAGGCCATGTCGATGGCTGACAAGATCGCCGTCATGAATGGTGGCCTGATCGAGCAGTTCGGTACGCCGCAAGAGATCTATCAGCGGCCCGTCAGTATGTTCGTGGCAGATTTCATCGGCTCGCCGCCGATGAATTTTCTGCATTTTGAAAGCGGTCTGGAGCGTGGCAGCGTCGAAGCCCAACTGGGCGATGCGGTGGTCCCAATGCCGGCCGTTCACGAAGATGTCGCTCCGGGAAAGCTGGTGCTGGGCGTTCGCCCCGAGCATATCCGGTTTGACGATGCCTCGCCGCTGCGTGGAGCGGTCTACGGCGCCGAATATCTTGGCACGACGCAGATCATCACGGTTGATACGGAATTCGGTCAAGTGAAAGCGCGCACGAACTCGCACGTCAATGTTACGCCTGGATCGCATGTTGGTCTGCGTTTCAAGGCAGAGAGATTATCTCTGTTTCACGGTGATGGCGGCCGTGCTGTGAACAGCGCGTTGTACGAGGGAGTTGCTCATGGCTGAGGTCAGGCTCGAATCCGTCAGCAAGAAATTCGGCACGACGGTCGGGGTCGAAGGGGTCGACCTCACCGTTCATGACGGTGAATTCGTGGTGTTACTCGGTCCGACAGGTGCCGGCAAAACCACCACATTGCGCCTGATCGCTGGCCTGGAAGCGCCAGACCAGGGGCGTGTCCAAATCAATGGCAAGGATGCGGCGCCACTGTCGCCAGCCGAGCGCGATGTTGCGTTCGTCTTCCAGCAATATTCGCTTTATCCACATCTTAGTGTCTTCGAGAATTTGGCGTTTCCCCTGAGGTCGCCAGTACGGCGCCGTGACGAAGCGACCATAAAGGCGACCGTCGAACGTGTTGCTGGCATGCTGCGGATCGAGAAGAAGCTACAGAATAGGGCCACGCGCCTCTCGGGCGGCGAAATGCAGCGGGTTGCTATCGGTCGTGCTTTGGTGCGGTCACCATCGATTTACCTGATGGATGAGCCGCTCTCGTCGCTTGACGCCAAACTCCGGTCGGATATGCGGCTTGAACTGCAGCACATTCAGCGCGATCTGGGTGCCACGATGCTTTATGTGACCCATGACCAGATCGAGGCCATGACCATGGCAACCCGCATCGGTGTCCTGGATCATGGAAGGCTGGTGCAGATTGGCACGCCCCGAGAAATTTACGAATCGCCGCGCAATGTCTATGTGGCGACCCGCCTTGGCATGCCGTCGATCAATCTGGTACCGGCATCGGCTTTTGCTGGACAACCGATGCCGCCGGGCACCGAAACCATTGGTGCGCGGACCGAACATGTGGTGGTTGGCAAGTCCGGCCTTGGTCGCAGCAATCCGGCGCGCGTGGAATGGATCGAGCATCTAGGCGACCAGAATCATCTGCACCTCAGTCTGGGTGAGCACAAACTGGTGACCTTGGTGGACCCGGACGTGCCGCTGTCGGTGGGTGATGATATCGATCTCAGCCTGCGCGGCGCACTGTATTTTGGCGCCAATGGCGAGCGGATCGCGGCGTGAGAGGCAGATCATGACGGGATGGAGTGCGGCGTAATGGCGCAGGGGGCGGAACTGAGGAAGGCCCTGGTGACGGCTCTGGCATTGACCATCGACCGGCATGCCGAGGAGTTGACGTCACTGGACCAGGCAATCGGTGACGGCGATCATGGCCTCAACATGAAGCGCGGCTTTGCGGCTGTAGCAGCCGATGTCGATGCCTTGTCGCAGAAGCCCTGGCCGGATTTTCTCAAAGGGGTCGGTATGACTCTGGTGATGAAGGTTGGTGGAGCGTCGGGGCCGCTGTTCGGTACATTGTTCATGACGCTGGGCAAGGAGCTGCCGGCGGAGCCCAGTGCCGACGATGTGGTGCATGCCCTGCGCGCGGCCATTGTGGCGGTGAAGGCGCGGGGCAAGGCGGAGGCAGGACATAAAACATTGCTCGATGTGCTGATCCCGGTGGTTGAACAGCTCGAAGCCGGCAATCGGAATCTTGACGGATTGGTGCAAAAGGCCAATGAGGCCAGTGAGGCGACGAAACCGCTGAAGGCGATCCGGGGCCGGGCATCGTTCCTCGGCGACCGGTCGATCGGACATATGGATCCCGGCGCGCGCTCGTCGGCCTTGATGATCGCTGCAGTGGCAGATGTGTTAAAGGAAGTGGCATGAACAGAGTCGGTATCGTCATCGTTTCTCATTCGCCCAAGGTTGCTGAGGGAGCTGCCGACATGGTGCGGCAGATGGTGGGCAATGAAGTGCCATTGGCTTGGTGTGGTGGTGATCCTGCCGGCAATCTTGGGACCTCGGTCGAGCATATTTTGAAGGCAATCGAAACGGCTTGGTCCGATGCCGGCGTTGCCATCTTGGTCGACCTCGGTGGGGCCGAAACGAATTCGGAGATGGCGGTTGAAATGCTGCCGCCGGATCGGCAAGGGAAAGTGGTGGTGTGCAACGCACCTGTCGTGGAGGGTGCCGTCGTCGCTGCCACCGAGGCGTCGGGCGGATCGCCTCTGGACATCGTGCGCCGATCCGCCGAAGAACTGTCGCCGCAATAGATGCTGCAGCGAGTCGGACATGGAATTGAGTTGAAGATGCGTATGATTGAGGAAACGCGGCATGAGTGATGCGCCGATCAAGGCAGCGATCGAGATCAAGAACCCTACCGGACTGCATGCCCGTCCGGCGGTGAAGATGACCAAGCTTGCCAAGACCTTTTCCGCCAAGGTGCAGGTGGCCTTTGACGATGCCGGCCCCTGGATTGATGCCAAGAGTGTCGTGAAGGTAATGGCGCTGAAGGCGCCCAAGGGAGCCTGGCTCCATTTTGCGGCGATCGGTGTGGATGCGGCTGCTGCGATTGCCGAATTGTCGGATCTGGTGCGACGCGATTTCGATGAGAATGATGGTCACGATGAGGCGGGGGCGCCCAGCGCCGCCGGGCAGGGGCATGCCAGCTGAGACCTGGCATAAAGGCCGCCCGGCATCGCCCGGCCTCGCAGCTGGCCCGCTTTACGTTCTGCGGCCGGTCGCTGCCAAGCTGCGCGCGGCAGGGGAGCCTGTGGAAGAGGCCACGCGCTTGCGCCGGGCGATTGCTGATGCTGTGGGCGAGATCGAAGTACTGCAGCAATCCGCCAGCTCCGACGCTGCTGACATTCTGGAGTTCCAGCTGGCGATGCTGGGCGACGACGCCCTGACCGAAGGTGCATTTACCGATATCGCCGCGGGCAGCACGGCCGACAGGGCCTGGCGTGCCGCACTGGATCTGCAGATTGCCGGATATGCAGCGGCGGATGATGAATACTTCCGCGCCCGTGCCAGCGACTTTGCCGATATGCGCGACCGTGTACTCGATCATCTGCTGGGCGGCACTGCGTTGAAACCGCCGGTCGGTGCTATCTTTCTGGCGGAGGATCTGGCGCCTTCCCGGTTTCTCTCCTGGGATTGGTCCAAAGGCGGCGGCATTGCATTGATAGGTGGTAGCCCCACCAGTCATGTCGCGATGCTGGCACGTGCGCGCAATGTGCCAATGGTGGTAGGCCTTCGTGATCTCGATCTTGCCAACGTCCAGCCGACCGAATCGGTGTTGCTGGATGGTGAAGGTGGACGCCTCAATTTGGCGCCGACGCCAGATGCTGCCAGGGCCTTCGAAGGACAGCGCCAGCAGGATGCGGCGCAGGCAGCACAATGGGCCCAATATTTGACAAAGCCGGCCATCACCGCCAACGGCGAGCGTGTGCTGACCCAGATCAATGTCGCTGAACCGGCAGAACTCGACAAGCTGGATCCGGCGACCTGCGACGGTATCGGCCTGGTGCGCACCGAGTTTCTCTTTCATGATCAGCCGGCGCTGCCCAACGAGGATCAGCAATATGCGGTCTATCGAAAGATCGTGAGCTGGGCCGCCGGACGGCCGGTGACGATCCGCACACTTGATGCCGGCGGTGACAAGCCGATCGACGGCCTGTCGATGGCGCAGGAATCCAACCCGTTCCTGGGGCTCCGTGGCATTCGTCTCTCCTTGGCGCATCAGGATGTTTTCCGGTTGCAGTTACGTGCCTTGGCGCGGGCCACTGCGGTGGGCCCACTCAAGATCATGCTGCCAATGGTAACTGTGCCATCCGAAATCACCGAGACGGCAGCGCTCCTCGCAGAGGAAGTGGCCAATCTGCAAAAGGCCGGCATCGCCTGCCGCCTGCCGGCGTTGGGGATCATGGTAGAGGTGCCCGCCGCGGCCCTGGCGGTCGATCGCTACGATGCTGCCTTTTATTCCATCGGTTCCAACGATCTTACCCAATATGTGACGGCATCGGCGCGGGACATCGCATCGGTCGCCGGCCTCAATGATACTGCGAACCCGGCTGTGCTGATGTTGATCGAGCGGGTTGCCAGCTTCGGCCGCCAGTCGGGCCGCGAGGTCAGCCTGTGCGGCGACGCCGGTGGTGATCCACGCCTGATTCCACTCTTGCTGCAGGCCGGTGTACGCAATTTCTCGATGGCACCGACCATGCTGGCCCGTGCCAAATCGATCATTGCTGCGTGGCAACCCGCATGAGCAGCGAACTGGAAGAGACCGGCAGCGAAGCCTCGGCGATGGCTGAGTATAAGGGTATTTTGCAGCGACTGCTCGACAACCGTCCATCGGGAACTCGGCAGCGCCTGGCCCATGCGCTGGGCAAGAACCGCAGTTTTATCACGCAGATCACCAATGCAAGCTATGCCGTGCCGATCCCGGCACCACATCTCGAGACGATTTTCGAGATCGTGCATTTCCAAACTCAAGAACGGCAGGCGTTTTTGAATGCCTATGGAAGGGCGCATCCGGGGCGGCTGCAGCGCGCGCAACACAGCCGCCGCATCCGCACGGCGACCCTGCATGTGCCGGACCTCGGTGATGAGGAACGCAACCGCCGCCTCGATCACATGCTGAGCGAACTTGCCGTCCAGGTCGCCAAAATCCTGGAAGATGGTCAATAGATGCTGGCAGAAAATGCGAACCAAAAAGTACCGGGGAGAAGAAAATGAAAAAGCTCATCAACGGAACGGACACGTTGCTAGCTGAGAGCCTGGATGGTTTTGCGGCCGCTCATGCCGATATCGTCGAACTCGGCGAAGGTCGCAAATTCATTCGCCGTCGTAGTTTGAAGCGTGGCAAGACTGCGTTGATTTCCGGTGGCGGTTCTGGTCACGAGCCACTGCATGGCGGTTTTGTCGGCCACGGGATGCTGGATGCGGCCTGTCCAGGTCAGGTCTTCACTTCACCGACACCTGACCAGATGATCGCCGCGACGCAAGCCGTTGATACCGGTGGTGGCGCCCTGTTCATCGTCAAGAATTATGAGGGTGACGTCATGAACTTTGCCATGGCGGCTGAGATGGCGGCCGACATGACCGGCGGGCCGATCGCCACCATCATCACGGATGATGATGTGGCGGTGGAGACCTCGACCTATTCGACGGGCCGCCGTGGCGTTGCGGGCACCCTGATCGTCGAACGTCTGGTGGGGGCCGCGGCGGAGCAGGGGCGCGGTCTGGATGATCTGAAGGCCTACGGGCAGTTGGTCAACAGCCGCACGCGTTCCATGGGCGTTGCCTTGACCAGTTGCACGGTGCCTGCGGCCGGCAAGCCGACCTTTACGCTGGCCGAGGATGAGATGGAGATGGGCGTCGGCATCCACGGCGAACCTGGAAGGCGCCGGGTCAAGATAGCATCGGCGGACGCGATTGCGGCCGAAATGCTGGGCGCTATCACTGGAGATCTGGCGCCAAAACCAGGGCAGCAGGCGATTCTGCTGATCAATGGCTTCGGTGGTACCCCATCGATGGAACTCTATCTGATGTGCAATGCCGCGCGGCGTATTCTTGCGGGGCACAAGGTGCTGGCGGCCCGCTGTCTCGTTGGCTCCTATGTGACGTCGCTGGAAATGGCCGGCTGTTCGATCACATTGTCACTGATCGAGGATGCCGATCTGACGCTGTGGGACACGCCGATTCATACCGCGGCCCTGCGCTGGGGCATGTGAAAGCGCGTTAGCTCGCGATCTTGTACTGCCGGGGCAGCGTGGCAATCGCATGTGACGCTGTGCGAATGCCAGCCTCGATCGCTGCCGCGAACGGGTGGCCGGTCGATATTTCGGCCAGATAAGCGGCGTCGAAAACATCGCCGGCACCGATCGTGTCGATTGGCGTCACTTTCGGTGCCGGAATCTCAACCGTCTTGCCGCGATGGACGCCGACAGCGCCGTTGACGCCGCGCTTGACGACGAGGTGACACGCCTCCGGCATGATAGAGGTGATGGTCGCTATGGCGGCGGAGACGGTCGTGGTGGCAGTCAGCGCTTTTACCTCAGCCTCGTTCAAGAGAATGTGCTGACACTGGCGCAGCCATTCGCGGGTGAGGGCGATGGTCGATTCCGTCCAGCCGCCGATCGGCCAACCAGTGTCCAGTGCGATCTCGACTCCGTGCTGCCGCAACCAGCCGAACAGCGCCGCATAATCCTCTGTCAGCGCGTCAGTGAGGTATGAACCGACCAGCAAGGCAACGCCGCCCCTCAGCGCGGCGACGTCGAGATTATCCTGTACCTGGGCAAGCGTGAGCACGGGCATGTGCCCAGGGATGGTGAAGAAGGTCCGCTCGCCATCGGGATGCGTGACACCGACAGAAAAGGTCGTGGCCGTTGAAGCCACCGGCCAGGCTTCGCTATGGCCCTTGAACGTCTCGCGCAGCCAGTGGCCGAAATGATCGTTGCCGGTGTTGGCCGCAATCTGGAACGGTACATCCAGCGCTTCCCAGGTGAGTGCCACGTTGCCGGCGGCACCCCCGACACGGACTTCGCCGTGATCGACCAGAGCCTCCGTGCCCGGTACCGGCCAGGGTGCTGAGGGACCGACGATGATATCGACATTGACATWGCCGATGACGGCGAGGGGACGTCGCGCCATGTTCGTCATTCCTCGCGAGTGATCTTGCCGCTGCGCAGCGGCGTGCCGACATTGCTGACCAGTGCATTGGCCAGATCGATGATCAGGCGCTGGGCTGGCGGTAGCAAGGCCAGGCAGGCAGCAATGCCAGAGGCTTTGGCCATCACGACATGTACCGCGCCGGCAATTGCCCGCTGGCCGCTGGCGTCGAGCATGATGGTCGGTGATCCAGCAGCGACACACTGCTGTGCCAGGCTGTCGATCAAACCCGCTGTCGGCTCATCCGCCTTGAAGAGCACCACGCCGACCTTGGGTCCCAGGATCTCCAACGGACCGTGGCGGAACTGCCCGCCTTCCAAGGCCTGCGCCGGCAGGCGGCCGAGTTCCATGGCGCCAAGAGCTGCCGCTTCCGCAAGGCCGCGCAAGGCACGGCCGGAGAAAACGAGGCTCGAACAAGGGCGGAGAGCGGCGATCGCCGGCTCGATATCAGGGGCGGCCGCGGCTTTGAGCGCGGCAACGGCAGCAGTCGGATCATTGCCAAGCGCCGTCAGGACGCGCTGATGCAGAGCAAGACTGATCAGCAGGCTACGGGTGGCGGCAAAGGCGCGTTCCGTGCCGCCGCGGCCGATCAGCGATGGGCAGGATTGCGCGAGAGTGGAGCCGCCCTCCAAGGTCAGGCCGAACAGGTCGCCGTGCTGCCCGAGGGTCTCCAGCAGGCGAAGCACTTCGACAGACTCACCCGATTGCGAGGTGACGATGACGACCGCATCACGAAGATCGAGCGGCGCATGGAGCTGCTCCGACAAGGGCAACGAAATCGCCTTGATGCCGTGGGCGCGATAGGTCGGCTCGGCCATGCGGTTGACGGCATGCGAGGCGCCCATGCCGAGCAGGACCAGACGGCCATTTGCGCGCAGGGCGCTGGCGATCGTGTTGGCGATATCGCCATTGCTGTCGTAGGAGTCGATCGAATCCTGATGCTGGCGCGCCATTTCGGCATTGAGCGCCGCCAATCCGGGCGGCACGGTCTGCGTGGTCATCAACTATCCTTTCACGCCACCGGCGGTGAGGCCGGAGACGAGCGATTTCTGCAAGAAGAATCCGATCAGGACCGGCGGCAACGAGGCCAGAACGCCGGCTGTCGCAATGAGGCCGTAATCGGCGACGCGGCCACCAGCGAGATCGGCAATAAAGACCGGCAGGGTCTTCGAATCCTTCGCGGTGAAGAGGAGGGCATAAAAGAATTCGTCCCAGGCCAGCAGGAAGGCAAAAAGGCCTGCGGTCGTCAAAGCGGGTGCTGCAAGCGGCAAGGTGATCCGGCGCAGGATCTGGTCCAGGCGCGCGCCGTCAATCATCGCCGCGTTTTCGATTTCGACGGGCACATGGTCGAAATTGCTCTTCAAGAGCCAGGTGGTGAAAGGAGCGAGAATGCTGAGATAGACGATGGCGAGGCTGAAGACGGAATTGAGGGCGCCCAAAGCGCTCAACGCGAAATAGATCGGCACCACCAGGGCCACCGGCGGCAGCATATAGGTGGCGATGATGCCGTAGAGCGTGAAATTGAGCCTACCCTCGGACCGTGACACCGACCAGGCTGCCGGAATGGCCACCGCGAGCCCAGCTAACGTTGCCATGCCGGCGACCAGCAGGCTGTTGCGCATGGCGTGCAGGAAGGATTCGCCAACGCTGTTGGCGACCATGGAGGTCAAATCATCGTAGCGATGCAGATCGAGCGTCTGTGGCAGCCAGCGCAAGGGCACGGTGGTAAGGTCATTGGTATCGCTGATGCTCATGATGACGAGCCAGGCCAGTGGCGCCACCACAAATACGCCGAGCACGATGGCGCAGGCATAGAGGAAGATGCTGAAAGGCAGGCTACGACGCTCCATCATGTCAGCGGAACTCCCCCTGTCGCCGCAACAGGCCGACATAACTGGCGATCAGCAGGGAACTGACCAACACCATGATGAGCGCGATCGAACCGCCAAGACCGGCCTTCTGGAAGGCGAAAGCTTGCTCATAAACCAGCATGCTGACGGTTTTGGTGCTGTTGGCTGGACCGCCCCGGGTCATGACCCAGATGATATCGAACACTTTGAAAGCCTCGATGGTGCGCAGCACGATGGCGACTGTCAGCGGCCCGATCAAGAAAGGTAGCACGACGGCACGGAAGCGCGACCACGGCCCGGCGCCATCCATGACGGCCGCGGCCCGCAACTCGCGCGGAACAGATTGCAGGGCGGCTAGGGCGATCAAGGTGATGAGCGGGAAATTCTTCCAGACATCGGCAAGGCAAATGGCATAGAGCGCCGAACTCGGCTCGCCCAGCCAGGAGCGATAGGCATCGATCAGGCCCAATTGCGTCAGCATGGCGTTGAAGGCGCCGAAATCGGGATTGTAGATCAGGCGCCACATGGTGGCATTGACCACCGTGGGTAGGGCCCAAGGTAGGATCATCAGGGCACGGAGCAGGTTCCGCCCGACGAATGGCTGATCCAGCAGCAAAGCCGCCAGCAGGCCGATGATAAATTCGGCGCTGACGGATACCAGGACGAATTTGATGGTGGTCCACACCACGCTGTAGAAAGCGCTGCTGCTGAGGACACGACTGAAATTGTCGACGCCAACCCAGTTAACGGCGCCGCCCAGTAACTTGGCGTCGGTGAAGCTGACGCCGACGGTCTTGGTCAAGGGCCAGCCGATGATGAACGTCATGACGGCGAGCAGGGGAGCCAGCAACAGCCAGCTCCGCAAAGTCATCCATCTGCCCGTCATCATCGGCTACCCGGTCCAGTTAATCGACCGGAAGATCCCCCGGTCTTCTATGCTCTTAAAGCCCACCACCAGCACTGTCGGCAGCCGCCTTCAGCGCATCAGCCGGCGACGACTGCTTCAGCAGTGCGGCATGGATTGCTTGCTGCAGTTGGGTCGACATCTGCTGATAGGTGGGAGTGGTCGGACGCGGATACATGAGACCGAGCGAGGTCTTGGCCGCTGCTACCAGGGCTTCCTGACCGGTGGTGACGGCCGGTGAGGAATAGGAATCCGCCCAGATCGGCAGGCTGAGCTTGGCGAACTTCTCTTGTTCCGCCTGCGAGGTCATGAAGGCGATGTACTTCCAAGCGTCGTCCGGATGCTGGCTGGTGCTGGTGATGCCAAGACCCATCGACCCGTTGACCGCTGAGGCTTCGCTTTTGCCGGCAACGCCGGGAGCGGGAACAACGCCGACCTTGCCGACGATCTTCGATTCCTTCGGATCGTTGGCCATATTGTACATATAGGTCCAATTGAGCGCGAAGGCGGCTTCACCACTGGAGAAGACGCGACGCACATCTTCTTCAAGATATTCCTTCGAGTTCGGATTGCTGAGGCCCTGGTCCATCGAATCGACCATGTAGGCAAGGGCATCGACACCACCACCATTCTGGAAGGCTGGCTTGCCGTCGGCATCGAGGAACTCACCACCATAGGCAGCGATCAGTGTTGTGTAATCGCAGATCGCTGCTTCGGCCTGCGCCCAGCTCCACACGATCGGGAATTCGGCGAGCTTCTTGTCCTTGATGATCTTGGCTTGGTCGAGTAGTTCGGCCCAGGTTTTGGGCGGATTGGCGATACCGGCCTTCTGCAGGATCTCTGTATTATAAAAGAGGTATTTGGTGTCGAGAATCCAGGGCAGGCCATAGCGCTTGTTCTGATATTCGACGGTGGTCCAGGCGCCGGGCAGCACGCCGTCCTTCATCTCGGGTGTGACGCGGTCGGTGACGTCGAGCAACACCTTGTTTTCGGCGAACTCGGCCGGCCAGATCACATCGAACAGCACGACGTCATAGCCGCTGCCGGCACCCTGTGCGAGGGTCGTCTTGTCATGGAGGCCTTCATAGGGGACGAATTCGAGGTTGATCTTCACGCCCGGATTGGCTTTTTCGAAATCCGCAGTCATGGCGCGGACATTGTCTTCGCTATAGGCTGCCTGCGCCATGAACAATGCGTTCAACGTGGTGTCGGCGAGTGCGCCGAAATTCAGTGACTGGGCGCCCATTAGAATGGCACCGCCGACGATCGCCTGCATCAGGCGTGATCTGTAACTCATAGACATCAATCCCTCCCTTTGACGCATGCCAAATGGCAGCAAAGTTCGACGCTCCCTGTGGCGACGTGCGCAGCCGTTCTTGTGGCAGTGCTGCTTCGTGCGCCGTGCTGATTGGCTACTTGCACCCGAAACCGTCACCGGTGATAATAAATCAATTTGGTTGACTTAATAAGTTTCCGGCAAAAGTTTGACCCTGTCAATGGAGTTGCGCGGCGTGCAGAAAAAGCGGCCCATTGTGGCCACCGCCGGGACCAATCTGGGGGGCGCCAGCGCCCATAACCGCCGTGTCGTGTTTGATGCGCTGCGGCTCAACGGGGCATTGTCGCGCGCCGACATTGCGCGAGCGACCCAGCTCACCCCGCAGACTGTCAGCAACATCATCGATCAGTTCACCCTGGATGGGCTGGTGGCGGCGGATGAGCCATTGCGGGGCGCCCGTGGTCAGCCGGCGACCCCTTACCGGATCGTGCCAGGTGGCGCCTGGTCGATCGGCATCGAAATCGACCGGCATCGCGTGCTGGGGGTTGGCGTTGATCTGACCGGCACGCCGTTGAGCCGGCGGCACTGTAGGTTGCCGGCAGGCGGTCCAGCCAAGGGGCTCGCGGTCGTCCTCAAGCTCATTGCTGATATTCGCGCTGACCTTAAAGAAGTTACCAAAGGCCAGAAGGGTAGGCGGGTCCCGCTCCTTGGTCTGGGGGTTGCCATGCCAGGTCCGTTCGGTATGAACGATGAAGCGGCAACACCGGAAGATCCGCTGCTCGATCCCTGGGTGATGCGCGAGTGGCATCAGTTTCCGCTGATGGCCAAACTCTCAGAAGCCACAGGGCTGGAAGCGCGCCTGCAGAACGATGCCAGTGCCGCCGCCATTGCGGAAAAGATGTACGGCGTCGCCAGCGGGCTCGACAATTTCGTTTATCTTTTCCTCGGCTATGGCTTGGGTGCAGGGATCGTCATTCAGGGCGAGGTCTATGCCGGGATGGCAGGCAATGCTGGCGAGATCGGCCAGCTGCCGGCCTTCGGCGGGACGGATGCGTCTGATGCGCCACGGTCGCTTGAGCAATATGTTTCAATTCTATCGCTCTGCCGCTCCCTGTCTCTCGATCCGGCCCGGGAGGATCTGTTTGAGCAGTTGCAGGCATTGAGCGACCGTGCCGACAAAGGCCTGCAACAATGGGCACGGCAGGCCGGCAGGCATCTGCGGCAGGCAATGCAGATCGCCGAGGCCCTGTTCGACCCGCAGACGATTGTGCTGGGCGGGCAGGTGCCAGCGGCCTTGCTGCGCGATATCGCGAGCCATATCGAACCGTTCCTGCCATCCGTCTCGGCGCGACGTGATCGCGAGCGACCCCGCCTAACCCTGGGTAGTGCTGATCTCTGGGCAGTGGCGCAGGGTGCCGCCATGGAACCCATCGCGCGGACGTTCGATCCGCAGTTCCGGGCGATCTTCAAATCCACGGTCTAAGGAAAATGGCCAGGAACGGGCACTGCTCCTGGCCTTCTTCTTGGAAGCACCTACTGCTTCAGCGCTTTCACCTCTTCCCACAGCTTGACGTATTTGGCATTCCGCTTGCTCTCGACGGGTTGGAAAAGGATGCCATTGTCTAGGTGCTTGACGGGATCAGTAATGCCCAAGGCCTCGACCTGCTTCGGATCGGCGATCTCGAAGGACTTCCGGTTGCTGTGCCCGTAGCCATAGGATTCGATCATGTATTTGCCGGTCTCCGGTGAGAGCCAGGCATCAAGGAAGTCATAGGCTGCTGCCTCATCGGCCTTGCCCTTGTTGAGCAGCGTGAGACCACACAGCCAGGTGAAGATGCCTTCCTTCGGTTCGGCATATTTGACGGGGATGCCTTGTTCCTTGAGGCTCTTCACCGTCTCGTTCCAGGCATAGGCGGCAACAATCTCGCCAGAGGCCAACGCCTGGTTGATTTCGGTATTGTCCTTCCACAGGAAGCGGCTATTGCGGACGATCTTTTCCAGCATCGGCCGTGTAGCTTCCAGTTCTTCGTCCGACATTTCGAAGATTTTCTTTTTGTCGTAACCCAGCAACAGCCCGACGATTTCGGCCGCGGCTTCGGTATCCGACATCGACAATTTTCCGGCATAGCGGTCGTCGGTAAAGATGCTCCAGGATTCATTGGCGGCGTAATCGGGCTCGACGAGATCGGTCCGGTAGGCGATACCGGAATTCCCCCAATCGGCCGGAATCATCACGACATCACCATTGACCACGACGCCATTGCCAACCTTCAGGGGTTCGAACACGTCGTTCCAGTTGCTGAGGCGCCCGGTGTCGATCGGTTTGGTCAAGCCAGCTTCCACAAAGTAGCCAACCGAATAGGTGCAGGGGTGCATGATGTCGGCATTGAAGCCGGAGATGACTTTCTGCCGCGCTTCGTCTTCATTGGCGAAGATCGAGAAGGCTGGCGGCGTGCTGTGCTTCGCGAGATAGGGTTTGTAGAAATCCGGCTGGTCATAGCCACTCCACTCCATCACGGTCAGCTGCTCCTCGGCGCGCGAGCTCCTCGGCATCAAGGTCATGCCGACCCCAAATGCCGCTGCCGAACGCATGACGTCGCGGCGCGATATGCGCCCTTGTGACATTCGGTCGATAAATTTGACGCGATTCATTCCCTTAGCCCCCTATCTGATTGTCTCGTTATTTGATTTTAGGGTGTTCCAGACGATCAAATTTGACGACCACCTGTGTACGGCTGTCAAACACTCTTTCCGACACGGCGCGATAAGTCACGAGAGGCTGATTGCAAACGCGATGTTAGCTGCTGCAAACATGAATCCAGGTCGTGGATTCATGAATTGCCTTGCGCTTGACAGTGCTGCGGCCAGCGTCTGACACTTGGGTTTAATGCATGGCGATCAAGACCGTGCTTTAGGGGTGGTGTCGTGACTGGGAACTTCTCGGAATGAGTGACGCTGCAAAGGGCAGTTTCGTCGCAGATGATGTGCGCGTAACGTCTAATAAAGGCAGCCCATTTCAAAGATATCCGTGGCTGCGCGGCTATCTTCTGATGTCACCAACCTTGTTGGTGATGCTGGCGATGCTGGTGGCGCCGATTGTCGCACTGGTTGTGCGCAGCTTCTGGACACAGAACGTTTTCGAGATCGATACGACCTTCACACTGCGCAATTACGCCCAGATATTTGAACTGTCGGACAAAGTTACCTACTGGGTCGGCATCCCATTTCCCTTCGCCAATCCCGTCTATGCGATCCTCCTCGTCAAATCGATCCTGATGTCGTTGGCGGTGACGGTCTTCGTGATGCTGCTCTCTTATCCGATGGCCTATTTCATGGCCTTCCGCGTGCGGCGCCACAAGTTTCTATGGCTAATCCTCATCACGGTGCCGATCTGGACCAGCTATTTGCTGCGGGTTTTTGCCTGGAAGATCATGCTGGGATTCAACGGCGTCATCAACTCGACCCTGATCAAGATCGGCCTCATCGACAAACCGCTCGAGTTCCTGCTCTACAGTCCAACGGCGGTGATGCTGACCCTGGCCCATGCCTGGGTGGCCTTCGCCATCCTGCCGATCTATGTCAGCCTGGAGAAGATTGATCGATCGCTGCTGGAGGCGGCGACCGATCTTGGCGACAAGCCATGGGAACGTTTCTGGCACATCACCTTGCCGCTCTCGGCGCCAGGATCGATCGCCACCGCACTGATGGTGTTCATTCCGACGGTGGGTGATTATGTGACGCCGATGCTGGTCGGCGGTTCTGGTGGCAGCATGATCGGCAGCAATATCCAGATCCTGTTCGGCCGCCAGAATGATGCGCCGCTGGGCTCTGCCGTCTCGGTCGTCATGATGGCGCTGATCACGGCCATCGTCTGCCTGTTCCTGTGGGCGGTCGGCTACCGCAAGATCCGCGCGCGGGAGGCGATCTGAGCATGCGCAGACATATCGACTTCCTGCCGATCTATGCTGCGCTGTTCCTGATCTTTCTCTATGCGCCCGTCCTGCTGCTGCCGCTCTTCTCATTCAACGATGCGATTTACGCCGTCTTTCCGCTGAAAGGCTTCACGCTCAAGGCCTATCAGCAGATGATCCACGATCCGTCATTGATCAATTCACTGAAGAATAGTTTGCTGGTTGCGACCGGCGTCTCCCTTGTCAGCACGGCCTTTGGCCTCCTGGCGGCAATGGGTGTCACGCGCTACAAGATGCCGGGACGCGGCCCCATCATGGGTGGCATCATGTTGCCGCTGGTGGTGCCCAGCATCATCCTTTCCGTGGCGCTGCTGGTGATCGTGCGCCAGGTCTTCGATATTCCCCTGACGCTGTGGACGGTGGGTGCCGGCCATGTGCTCCTTTGCGTACCCTTCTCGATGATGGTGCTGATGGCGCGCCTCGAAGGTTTCGACAAGAGCCTCGAAGAGGCGTCCGGTGATCTCGGCGAGAATGGCTGGATGACCTTCTGGCGCATCACCTTTCCCCTCGCTTTGCCCGGCGTCGTCTCCAGCCTGCTGATGTCCTTCACCATCTCGCTCGACGAATATGTCATGGCCTTCTTCCTGAGCGGCCTCGATCAGACCCTGCCGATCTTCCTCTACAGCCAGCTGCGTTTCCCGCAGCGCCTGCCGATGACCCTGGCGCTTGGCAGTACCATTCTGCTGGTCTCGACCATCATCGTCATCTTCTCGGAAATCCTGCGCCGTCGTGGCGTCCAGACAACCAAACCAAGCGGACTTTAATGCCATGGCTGCCGCCGATAGCATCATCTCGCTCAACAATGTCTCCAAGCTGTTCGGGCCGGTCCGCGCCGTGGACAATGTCAGCTTCGAGATCAAGCGGGGCGAATTCTTCTCGCTCCTCGGGCCATCCGGCTGCGGCAAGACCACTTTGCTGCGCATGTTGGCCGGCTTCGAGGTGCCGACATCCGGCGCTATCCTGATCGATGGCCAGGATGTCTCGACCGTGCCCCCCTATGCGCGGCCGACCAATATGGTCTTCCAGAATTACGCCATCTTTCCGCATCTCAATGTGCGCGAGAACATCGCCTATGGCCTGCGCAAGAAGGGGCTGAGCAAAACGGACCTTGCCAACGTGGTCGGCGAAGCCTTGGAACTGATCAAGATGGCGGGTTATGGCGAGCGTGCCAGTCATCAACTGTCCGGCGGCCAGCGGCAGCGCGTGGCGCTGGCCCGCGCTCTTGTGTGCAAGCCCAAGGTGCTGCTGCTTGATGAGCCCTTAGGCGCGCTCGACAAGAAGCTGCGCGAGGAGATGCAGATCGAGTTGCGGCAGATTCAGCGTTCGGTCGGCGTCACCTTTGTGTTCGTGACCCATGACCAGGAAGAGGCACTGGCGCTCTCCGACAGAATTGCCGTCATGTCGCGCGGCAAGGCGCTGCAGATCGATTCAGCGACCAGGCTTTACGAGGCGCCGACCTGCCGCGAAGTGGCGGAATTCATCGGTTCCATGAACTTCTTTCCGGGAACGTTGAAGAATGTCGGCAATGGCGTGGCCACCGTCGATGCCGGCGCACTTGGCGCACTCTCCGTGGCGATCGGTGGATCGGCACCGGCGATCGGATCATCGGTCGCCATCGCCGTGCGGCCGGAAAAGATGCGCCTTGCCTGGGCGCAACCCCTGGCGACCAGCAACGCTGTCGCCGGCAAGGTGAATGCCGAAGCCTATTTCGGCGACCGCAGCCATTATCACATCACGATCGACGGGTTGACGCAGCCGGTTGCTGTCGCACATCAGAAGATCGATCGCAGCCTCGACGATTCAAGTTCGATCGGCCGGCCCGTCTGGCTGAGCTGGCCGGACAGCGCCGGCGTCCTCCTCAGCGAATAGCCTGGCTCAGCGAATAGCCTGGCTCAGCGAATAGGGCGGCGGTCAGCCGAACTGCGCGGTGATGGCTCGGAACGCGGCCAGGATATGCGCATCCATGCCGTGATCAACCGGCAGTGGCTGTGACGATACTTTGACGATCACGGTTTCGGCCTTGCGGTCGATGAAGATCCACTGCCCGTGAATGCCCACGGCGCAGAAGGCTTCGCGCGAATCGTCGACGATGTACCATTTGCTCCGATACTTGCCGCCGACAATGAAGGTCGACATGTCGCCGCGCGCCCAGGCGCCCTTGTCGCCATTCTTCAGGATGTCATCGACCCAGATGCGCGGCACGACCGTCTTGCCGGCAACCGTGCCGTGGTGGCGCATCATCTCGCCGAATCGCGCGAGATCGCGCAGCGTGGCACTCATGCCGCCGGCCGTCCGCGCAGCACCCAGCCGGTCGACGGTGATATAGGCCGGCATTTCGGCGCCGATATGCTGCCAGATGCCCTCGCTCAACTGGTCGGAAAGCTTGCGGCCCGCAGCACGTTCCAGCAGCCAGCCCAAGAGATCGGAATTGGGCGAGACATAGTGGAAGGTCTGGCCATGATCGCCGGCCGCGCGCCGTGTCGAAGCAAGGAAGCTGCGCAGGTCGCCAGCGCTCTCCGGATCGTCCACCGGGTTCCAGCCGCTTGCCCGGCGGTAGCGCATGAAATCACCTTCGGGGTCGAGATAATCCTCGGTGAAGTCGATGGCGACAGTCATGTCCAGCACATGCCGCACGGTGGCATCGCCATAGGCCGACCCCTTGGTCTCTGGCAGGTAGTGCGAGACGAGGGCGCTGGGATCAAGTTGTCCGCGCTCGACCAGCAGCCCGGCCAAGGTACCGGTGAGGGATTTACTGACCGAAAAGATGATGTGCGGGCGAAGCGGCGTGAGGGCTGCCGCGTAATGTTCGGTCACCATGCGGCCTTGTCGCAGGACCAGGAAGCCGTCGGTGAAGGTCTCGGCGATCATGCTGCCGACGGTGCCGTTTTGTCCGGCGGCGGTGCGGTAGGTAATCTGGCTGAGATCCGCCGTTGTCGCGCTGAGTGGAATCACATGTACGGGATCATGGGCGATGATGTCGCTGGGAATGATCTCAGACACATGGCTAAAGGCCCAGCGATTGAACGGCGGCAGACGCCAATTGGCCAGGGTCACCTGATTTTCGGGCGCCGCTGGCGACCCTTGCATCAACCCGGTTTCGAAAGGCATCCCATCCATCGCAGTACCCCATTCCCCAAGACGTGACGCAATCTAGCCCCGCCGGACCATCCGCGCCAAGGGCCAGCAGTGCGATGCATAGGTGACAGCCGGTCAAGGCATGGCTGGATCGACGTCGGCAAAGCTGGACCCGCGCGCCAGATTGTCGAGAAATACCGTGGTTGCGAAGGAGGCCGGGTCGCGATAGGGGCCAAACTTGAAATATTGCGGTTGGCCAACCGCGCCACCATGCCCGACATGACCCGTGGCGCGTGCGATCTTGGTCCCATTGGCCCAGATTTCGACGATGCCATCGGCACCGCCTTTTACGCGAAAGACCAGATCGGTCCAGTGATTATAGGGTGGTGGCAGATAGGCAAAGCGTTCGATCGCGATGGCATGGGCTGGTGTCAGGGGGATCTCTGGTCCGCCTTGTTTGGCTTCGCAACGCGATGGCAGGCCGAGTGCTTTCGCGGGTGCAACGTCGTCAAGGGGCATATCGGCTTCAAAGGCCAGCAGCAATTTGCAGCCATAGGGTTTGCCGGTTGCTGGATCATGTTCCGCTGCATCGACATCCAGCGTCAGATGATAATAGCCGCCAGTGAAACGCTGTGCCACGAACGGACTGTCGTCGATTGGCGCCTTCCATTGACCGATCACCAGGCGGGTGCCGTCATCGAGCGGCGCACTCGCCCGGTCGATCCACATCGAGAAACCATAATAGAGATCGTCGCCGAATTTCGGACCAAGATCGAAGCTCTCCCAGATCTCGGCGCGTTCCTTTTCGTCTGGCGTATATTCGGCATAGCGCCCCTCGACCAGGCATGAGGTCGGCTTCGGAACCCAGGTAGCGGTGCCGAAGACCGGCTCGCGAATACGCAGCTTCAGGGATTTTTCACCAGCCCGCGCATGCTCGCGGCTGAGCGATATTTGACCTTCAGGCCGCTCGCAGGGCACGAAAGCAGACGCAAAGGCGACGGCCTCGAAGCCTTCGCGCAATGCCGGCGCATCGGCACCATCTGCCGCGGCGATCGGCCCGGCAAGCAACCCTGCCGCCAGCGCCCATCGCATAATGCCAAGACATTTTGCGACGGGCATGAGGCGGCGCCTTACACGAGTTGCAGGATGATAAGGACGAGGCCCACCATCGAGACAGTCCAGGCGCCGGTCCTGATCCAGGGCACGCCGATGAGATAAACGATGGCATGGGCAAGGCGCGCCCAGAAAAAGAGCTGTGCTCCCAAAGCGGTCATGGCATTGGCATGGCCGGTCACTTGCGCCACCAGCACCAGCGACGCGAACAGGACCAGGTTTTCCAGCATGTTGCGATGTGCCCGGGTCGCCCTGCCGGCGAGGCCGATGATATCCGGCATATTCTCCCGGTTACCGGCCAGGGCCGGCAAACCCACCTGCAGCTGCGTGGCAATGACGGCAATCAACATCTGCGCGATGCACAGGATCACGGACCAGACGAGCAAACCGAGTTCGACAGAGATTTCCCCTGGCACATTGACCTCCCATGAGACCGGCCGGCAATCGACCTTAGTCGCCGCCATCATAACTCTGGTTCAAGCGAGTGGGTAGCGCAGCAATCGTCTGTAACTCCAACTCGTTACGCCCGGGCCGACCTTTGAATCAAGGTTGGCCGGGCATCCACACGATCAGAAAAATCAGTGGACCCTGGGTCTCCCTGTTTCAAGATCGGGACCGGGGATAACGAAAAAGCTGAGTAGGTGAGGGCGTGCTGGGTAAAGAAACCCCCAGAACCATGTCTGCTAGGAGTTGGCCGTTAATGTGGGAAACAGGACTGGTTCTGCGAGTTGAGCCATTAGCCTAATTTGTGGAATCTAACCAAGACGGCGCGCGGAACTCGCCAGACGTTTTCTTTTCATGATGAAGAACAGCGCCGGTCGCCTACCGCTATTGCTGCAAAATTCCCCGAATCTCACGAGATTCATCGCTGGTACTCGAAAACATAAAGGGAATGGCGCAAGGCGCCTGCAGTACCGTCAAGATGCTGGGCTCAGGATTGGGGAGGATCGTGGCGCTGGGCCCACGGAGCGGAAGCTGCCCGGATCTTGGATCGCGCAAGGCAATCAAGAATGGTTCGGAGGCCATGCTCTTCGGTTCTTCATACGTTGAGTTGTCCCATGTCACGGTAAGTTTCTGGGAGACCTTCCCAACCAGAACTTCATCAACCAAAATGTCGAACCTAGCATAGCTAGCTAGGAAGCCAGGATCGTCAACGATCTCGTAATTGGCAATACGGCCAATCACCACGACTTCCGCATACTTGACGTCAGCAAGATCGATTGGTGCCTGCATCATGCACGCATAGGCAGGAGCACCGACCGACGTCAGGGCAATGGCCAAGGTCACCAGAAAAATTCGGAAAACTCGCATTCGGATTACTCCATAATTGGACGCCATAAATCCGATTGGCATCGTACCGGCGGCACGACTGGTGTCACCACTATCTTAGCGACTTCGGCCGATGATCCGATAGAGATCGGTTGGCAGGGAAGTGCCATCATGAGGGCCGCGCCTCACCGAACCCTAAAAAGGGCTCGACGTCAGAATTTGAACAGGCAGCGCAGCGGCATGTATTGGCCAGAATACCGTCCACGGGCGGTGGGACCCGCGGCCGATCCGCGGCGCCGACTATCCGTTTTGAGAGTGAGGCTCGAACCTTTCACGAAGATATTTTCAGCAAGAACGGTCCCGGAAATGCGTTGAATAAAAAATCAAGGGGATCCCGGGGCAGATTCCCACATCAAAGAAAAACCCCCGGACCATCTCTGATCCGGGGGCCAATCTTCTACGCTATGGACCGTCTAGCCGAGTTTGCCAACCGCGGCTGCCACGTCGCACATGCGGTTCGAGAAACCCCATTCGTTGTCGTACCAGGTCAGGATGCGCACGAAGGTGCCATCGATGACCTTGGTCTGCGACAGATCGAAGGTCGAGCTGTGTGGGTTGTGGTTGAAGTCGATCGAGACCAGCGGCTGGTCGTTGGTACCGAGGATGCCTTTGAGCGGGCCATTGGCAGCCTTGATAATCGCGGCGTTGACCTTTTCTGCGGTCGTCGCCTTCTTGGAGACGAACTTGAAATCGACCACAGACACGTTCGGCGTCGGCACACGGATGGAGGTGCCGTCAAGCTTGCCGGCGAGTTCCGGCATGACGAGACCCACAGCCTTCGCAGCACCCGTCGTGGTCGGGATCATGCTCAGCGCCGCCGCACGGCCGCGATAGAGATCCTTGTGCATGGTGTCGAGCGTCGGCTGGTCACCGGTATAGGAATGGATCGTCGTCATGAAGCCGTGCTCGATGCCCAGCGCCTTGTGCAGCACATAGGCAACCGGCGTCAGGCAGTTGGTGGTGCAGGACGCGTTGGAGATGACGGTGTGCGACTTCTTCAGCTTGGTGTGGTTGACACCATAGACGACGGTGATGTCGGCATTGGTGGCGGGTGCCGAGATCAGCACGCGCTTGGCGCCGGCCGCGAGATGCAGCTTGGCCTTTTCCTTATCCGTGAACAGGCCGGTGCATTCGGCGACCACGTCGACCTTGAGGTCTTTCCACGGCAGCTTGGCAGGGTCGCGCTCGGCGCTGACATTGATCCAGCCGCGGCCGACATCCATGGCGCCTTCCTTGGTCTTCACAGTGCCGTTGAAGGTGCCATGTACGGAATCATAGCGGAAGAGATGGGCATTGGTTTCAACCGGACCCAGATCATTGATGCCGACCACCTCGATGTCCTTGCGGCCCGATTCCATCATCGCGCGGAGGACGAGACGGCCAATGCGGCCGAACCCGTTGATCGCAACCCGAACTGCCATGTGATTACCTTTCCTGAAATTCGACGCGGATTAAATCTTAGAGCTTCGCGGTGACGGCGTCGACGATTGCCGCCGGCGTGATGCCAAAGTGATTATAGAGATCGTTGATCGGTGCCGAAGCGCCGAAGCCCTTCATGCCAATGAAAATGCCATCAGTCCCGATAAAGCGCTCCCAGCCGAAGCCGATTGCCGCCTCGATGGCGACCTTCAGGCCCGTGCCCAGAACTTCCTTCTTATAAGCGGCCGATTGCTCATTGAACAGTTCGCAGCTCGGCATCGAGACGACGGCGGTGCCGATGCCCTTTTCCTCGAGCAGCTTCTGCGCTTCGACGGCGATGGCGACTTCCGAACCGGTGGCGATGAGCGTCACCTTGCGGTCCTTCTGCGTCGGACGGATGATATAACCGCCGCGGGCGCAATGGTTGGCGTTGGCGGCGTCGGCGCGAAGATGCGGCAAGGCCTGGCGGGTGAGGGCCAGGACCGACGGGCGGTCCTTGGTCGTGAGCGCCAGAGCCCAGCATTCCGCCGTTTCCATCGTGTCGCACGGACGGAACACCAGCAGGTTCGGAATGGCACGCAAGGCGGCCAGATGTTCGACCGGCTGATGGGTCGGGCCATCTTCGCCCAGACCGATCGAATCATGCGTCATGACATAGACAACGCGCTGCTTCATCAGGGCGGAAAGGCGAATGGCCGGACGGCAGTAGTCGGTGAACACCAGGAAGGTACCGCCGAACGGGATGATGCCGCCGTGCAGAGCCATGCCGTTCATGGCGGCGGCCATGCCATGCTCGCGGATGCCGTAATAGATATAGTTGCCGCCATAATTCTCGGCCGAGACCGGCTTGGCAACCTTGGCCTTGGTGTTGTTTGAGCCCGTAAGGTCGGCGGACCCGCCGATCAGTTCCGGCACGGCCGGGACCAGCGCATCCAGCACCAGCTGCGAGGACATGCGTGTCGCAAGCTTCGGCGCGTCCTTGGCGATGGCGGATTTGAGATCGCCGACGACATCGGCGAAATTGGCCGGCAGGTCGCCGGATATCGCGTGCTCGAACTCACCCTTCAGTTTGCTGCCATCGAGGCGCTTGGTCCAAGCCTGCTGGGCGTCGCTGCCGCGGCCGCCGATCGCTTCCCAGGCGGACTTGATCTCGGCCGGGATCACGAAGGGCTCATGGCTCCAGCCGAGCTTCTCGCGGGCACCGGCGATCTCTTCCTTGCCGAGCGGCGAGCCGTGGGTGGCCGAGGTACCACCTTTCTTCGGGGCGCCGAAACCGATCACCGTCTTGCAGGCGATGAGCGAGGGCTTGGCCGATTTTTTGGCAGCGGCGATGGCGGCCGAAACGGCCTCCGGATCGTGGCCGTCAACCCGCACGGCGTTCCAGCCGCTGGCCTGGAAGCGCGTCACCTGGTCGTCGGAGCAGGAGAKGGAGACCGCGCCGTCGATCGAGATGCCGTTATCGTCAAAGAGGACGATGAGCTTGTTGAGCTTCAAATGGCCGGCGAGCGAAATCGCTTCGTGGCTGATGCCTTCCATCAGGCAGCCGTCGCCCGCAATCGCATAGGTGTAATGGTCGACCAGATCGTCGCCGAAGCGGGCATTGAGGATCCGTTCGGCGAGTGCCATGCCGACGGCGTTGGCGAGACCCTGGCCCAACGGGCCTGTGGTCGTTTCGACACCCGGCGTATGGCCGAATTCGGGATGGCCTGGCGTCTTGCTGCCCCATTGGCGGAAACGCTTCAGCTCATCGAGGGTAACACCCTCATAGCCGTTGAGGTGCAGGAGCGAATACATCAGCATCGAGCCATGGCCGGCCGATAGCACGAAACGGTCCCGGTCCGGCCAGCCGGGCTGGGCGGCGTTGAACTTCAGATGCCGCTGAAAAAGGACAGTCGCCACGTCGGCCATGCCCATCGGCATGCCGGGGTGTCCGGAATTGGCGGCCTCGACCGCATCCATCGACAGGGCGCGAATGGCATTGGCCAGATCGCGGTGGGGGATTGTGGTCTTGGCGGCAGCAGCCGAATTGGCGTCCATCATCATTCCTTGGCCAGAATTCTGTTCGGATCGGCGGGCAATTACCCGAGAATCCTCATATGGCGGCCAACCGATCCGGCCGCCGGATCGGGCCGGAACATGCCCGCGCGGGGGCCCAAGGTCAACAACGGATTCCCGCAGTATTTGCCGGAAAGTCTCCATTTCCTGGACCGGCGTGTGCAGGCTGGCGTACCGCGTCGGTTGACGCCGCTTCGATAGGTCGAGTAAACGAGAAGAAACCGGCAATCAAACCGATCCAGATGTTAGGTTCTAATTCAGGGCCGCTTACTGGAAACGGGCCAACCGGGGGCAGGGACCGACAGGATGTCCAGATTGGATACGGCAATTAGTCGCCTCGACGCGGCCATGGCGCGCTTGGATTCGGCGGTCGAGGACAGTTCCTCGCGCGGCTACAAGGATCGCGACCTGCTGCAGACCGAATTGGCGGTGCTGCGCCAAACCTATTCCTTGCTGCAATCGGAAGCGCGGCTGGTGTCCGACCGTTTGGACACCGTCATCGGCCGCATGCATTCCGTGACCGAGGGGGCTTGAGATCATGCCGACCGTCACCATTGCGCTGAATGGCCGCAATTATGACATCGCCTGTGGCGAGGGCGAGGAGGCCCGCGTCCAGGAACTCTCCGGCGAGATCCGGCGCCGCATGGAAGGCTTGGCCAAGAATTCCGGGCCGGTGGCGGAAAACCTGCTGTTTGCCTTGACCGGCCTGCTGCTCGCCGACGAGCTCGACCAGAAGAACCGCCAGATCGCCCAGCTCAAAGGGCAGCAGGAAGACCTCGTCCAGCGGCGCGAGATTGCCCTTGCTGACACCATCGAGCGCCTGGCCGTCAAGATCGAAGCTATTGCGGCGCGGCTGGAAGCAGCCTAAGTACCGTCTGGGCGGACCGCTGCAGGGTGCGCAAGCCGGGTAATCCCTGAGGCCAATTCTAACCTCTAGGGAGCTGTCCCTACCGAGACCGTGGTCTCGGATACACGGTGCCCACCTGCTTAGGCAGGCCACGGAGGATTCATACGTGCGAACGGCCCAGGTGGCACCGCCCACCTCATTACAGCCGCGCCCGTGATCGATTTGTTCGATCATCGGCGCGGCTGTTTGCTGCTCAGTCGATCAACAATTATTTAGATTTCAGTTTATGGATTCCCAGGAACTCACTGATCTTAAATCTCATTTACGGCAACAAGCCTTTGCGATGCGGGATGTCGCCTGGCGGGCGAACCCGCTTGCCGGGCAGGCGCTGAAGCAGCATCTGGCGGAGGCGCTGCCGATGCCGCCCGGGCTTGCCATCTCCGGCTACTGGCCGCTGGAGGGCGAGATCGATGTGCGCCCCGCTTTGGCCCATTATCACGCGCTGGGGCATCCGGTCGGCCTCCCCGTGGTCGTCGCCAGGGACGCCCCGCTGATTTTCCGCCGTTGGCACCCCGAGGATGAGATGGTGGAGGGTAGCTTCCGGGTCATGACCCCGCCAGTCGGGGCGCCGAACGTGGTACCGACGATCCTCCTAGTGCCGCTCCTTGCCTTCGACCCCGACGGCTATCGTTTAGGCTATGGCGGCGGCTTCTATGACCGCACACTGGCCAAGCTGCGGAGCGAGGCGCATGCTATCGCCGTCGGCGTAGCCTACGCCGCCCAGGAAGTCGCCTT
Source organism: Dongia sp. P2_B8 (assembly GCF_056404715.1). NCBI lineage: Bacteria > Pseudomonadati > Pseudomonadota > Alphaproteobacteria > Rhodospirillales > Dongiaceae > Dongia > Dongia sp. P2_B8. The sequence continues at coordinate 244,468 of NZ_JBFUDM010000009.1, forward strand.
CGTTCCACGCGGCTTATATGACCAGCCGCTGGACCTCATTGTGACAGAGCGCGCGGTTTTCAAGTTTGACGTTGGGAAAGAATCTTAATCATATGAATTTGCTGTTTTTGGGTGATCTGGTCGGGCGCGCTGGGCGCGATGTGGTGGTCGAGCGGCTGCCGCAATTGAGACGCGATCTCAGCGTGGATTTTGTCGTCGCCAACGTGGAGAACGCCGCTGGCGGCTTCGGCATTACCCAGAAACTCTGCGCTGATCTGTTCGCCCATGGGGTCGATTGTGCGACCACCGGCAACCATGTCTGGGACCAGAAGGAGACGGTGGGTTTCATCGGCAGCGAGCCGCGGTTGCTCCGGCCGGTAAACTTTCCTATGGGGACGCCGGGCAAGGGTGCTGGCCTGTTCCAGACCGCGCGTGGCAAGAAGGTGCTGGTCGCGAACCTGATGGGCCGCCTGTTCATGGATCCGCTCGATGATCCATTTGCCGCGGCCGAGGTGCTGCTCAAGACCTATCGCTTAGGCGGCAACGCCGATGCGATCCTGTTCGATTTCCATGCCGAGGCCACCAGCGAGAAGATGGCGTTCGGCCATTTCGTGGATGGCCGCGCCTCCTTTGTGGTCGGTACCCACACCCATGTGCCGACGGCCGATCACATGATCCTGGAGAAGGGGACGGCCTATCAGTCCGACGCCGGCATGTGCGGCGACTACGATTCCGTCATCGGCATGGAAAAGACCGCGCCGGTCCTGCGGTTCACCAAAAAGCTGCCGACCGAGCGGCTGAGCCCGGCCAACGGTGCTGGCACCCTGTGCGGCGTCTTTGTCGAAACCGACGATGCGACCGGCCTTGCCAAGCGTATCGAGCCGGTGAGGGTGGGTGGCAAGCTCTCGCAAACAATGCCCAAGACGGCGCTGGCACCCGTCGCCTGAGCGCCGAGATTACCTCATTATCAAGGCCTTAACCTTAGATTAAGGGCTTCAGGTCACTTATATGATATAAGTTTGGGCAAGCGATTCTTGCCCAGCTGCCCATTATTGTCCGCATCGCCGCCAGGATCAGTGGAGCCCGATGGTCAGCAACCTGCACACCAGCCACGACCCGTTGATCGTCCTGCTGTCCCTGCTGGTTGCCGTCGTCAGCTCATTGGTGTCGCTCGACGTTGCCGAACGTTTGCGCGAGGCGCGAGGGCGGGCCAGATGGTTATGGTTGGCAGCAGCCGGCTGCACCTTGGGTGGCGGCATCTGGTCGATGCATTTCATCGCCATGCTGGCTTTTTCACTCCACATCAATATCCGCTATGACATCGGCCTGACACTGGCGTCACTCCTTTTGGCGATCGTCTCAACCGCGATCGGTTATGCCATCGTTTCCTGGCGCCGGAGTCTCAGCTGGCCATTGCTGATCCTGGCAGGTGGTGTCACGGGGTGCGGCGTCGCGGCCATGCACTACACCGGCATGGCCGCCATGATCATTTCCGTCCAGATGCGCCACGACTGGCTCCTGGTCGCCGTCTCGGTCGCGGTCGCGGTGGTGGCAGCAACGGCGGCTTTCTGGCTCAGCCTGAAACTGGACCGGACCTGGCACAAGTTCGCAGCCTCCCTGGTGATGGGGGCTGCCATTGCCGGCATGCACTACACTGCGATGGCAGGGGTGAGCTTTACCAGCAACGTGAATGACATCCTGCCGGCCGTTGGTGACGGAACGCCGACATCGGTCATGGCCATGGCGCTGGCGGTCGCTACTTTCCTAATTCTGGCGATCGGCTTCATGGCGGCCGTCAGCGATCGCAGGTTCGATGTCCGGGCAAGACGCGAAGCTGAGCAACTGCGCCGCACCGAACGGCGTTTCGAGACGGTGGTTACCGCCAGTTCCAACATCGTGCTGTTGCTCGATGCCGATGGCCGCATCACCTACGATTCCCCGTCGACCCGGCGCATCCTGGGCTATGCGGAGGACGTGCTGCTCCATCACGTCTTGATCGATTTTGTGCCGGACAATAAGAAGCAAGAATATCAGAGTCTTATCGGCGATATCTTGCGTCAGCCGGGAGCGACGTTTGAAGTCGAGATGCCGATCCGGGCCGTGTCCGGTCATGTGACCTATATGGACATGACCGTCACCAACCTGCTGGCCGATCCGCATCTCCATGCATTGGTGGTGAAGCTCCATGACGTGACGGAAAAGAAGCGCTTCACCGAAGAACTGCGCGCCGCCAAGGAACGGGCAGAAGCGGGCAGCCGGGCGAAATCGACGTTCCTGGCTAATGTCAGCCATGAACTAAGGACGCCACTCAATTCAATTATTGGCTTTTCCGATCTGCTTCTGGCGCAGCCCAATGGCCCTTTGCTGCCGGCCTATTTCGAGTTTGCCCGGGACATCAATGCGAGCGGCAAGGAATTGCTCGAACTGATCAACCGCACGCTCGACTACTCCCGCGCGGAATCCGGCAATCTGCGGCTGGAGAGCGTACAACTCAATCCGATCGCCGAGGTGGAACTGGTTYTCAAGCTCTATCACGACCAGATCGCGGCAAAGGACATCCACGTCACCGTCGAAGCTTTCGACAGTCGGTTCAGTATCCTGGTCGACCATGACAAGCTGCGGCAGATCTTTATCAACCTGTTGTCCAATGCCCTGAAATTCACCCCTGACCATGGGCGGGTCCGGATCAGCGCTGAAATTGATGATGACCGGGCCTGCGTCATTTCCATCCAGGACAATGGCGTTGGCATGAGTGAGGAAGAGGTCGCCCAGGCAATGCAGCCCTTTGGCAAGGGTGACCGGGGGCTCAACCGCAATTTCGATGGGGCTGGCTTAGGGCTGCCGATCACCAGCGCGCTGATCGCGCTTCACGACGGACAATTGGTGATCGAAAGTGCCCGGGGCGTCGGTACGTTGATTTTGGTAAGATTCCCGCCGGACCGGGTGAAGTATGTCGGCACACAGGAGAATTCTGCAGGAGGGAATTCTGTGGGCAACAATGTCATCCCCCTCGCAGGGGTCGGTACCCGCTAGGCGCGCTTGCCGGCCACGGACATGAAGCGGTCGACTTCGCTCTGCATCTGTTCGGCACGGGCCATGAACTGACGGGCCATGTCATGGACGCGGTCGCAGGCATGGGGCTGGCCGTCGCCGGCCATGGTGAGGGCGCCGGTGACGCCTTCCAGGCCCATCTGCCGTGCAACCTGGGTGACGACTTCCGCCATCCGACGGATTTCGGCCTCGAGATTGACGCTTTGGCTACCGCTACCAGGCTCCCGGATCGTTCGGGACATGAACTGACCTTTCTTCGCCTAACTCGCCATATTTGGTCCGAATCGAGACCAATCGTTAATAGCTATACGCAGCTCTCCGTAAACGAGTCATGAATTTTACCGCGTTTCGTCGGAAATCCAGGCGAATCGGCAGATTGGGGTGTGAGGTGGTCGATCTGGGCTGTCTTGTGCCGGTCGGGCTTGGCAGGCGGGCGAATTGTGCTAAAAGGCGTCAAAATCCTGCCATATTCGCGGTCTAGCGTCGCCCCAAGGATGGCGCCCGATCCCAACATCTGGTCAGGATTTGCCGATAGTCCACACTAGGTTTTGCGTTCAGGAACGGATCGATGGCTGGCCATTCCCAATTTAAGAACATCATGTACCGGAAGGGTGCGCAGGATGCGAAGCGCGCCAAGGTCTTCACCAAGATCATCCGCGAATTGACCGTCTCGGCAAAGATGGGCTCGCCCGACCCGGCGACCAATCCGCGCCTGCGTGCGGCCATCCTGGCGGCCCGTGAGGCCAACATGCCCAAAGACACTATGGAACGCGCCATCAAGCGCGGCGCCGGTGGCGAGGACATGACGGCCTATGACGAGGTCCGCTATGAGGGCTATGGCCCTGGCGGCGTCGCCGTCATCGTCGAGGCACTGACCGACAACCGGAACCGGACCGCGACCGAGGTCCGCACGGCCTTTGCCAAGGCCGGCGGCAATCTGGGCGAAACCAATTCCGTGAGCTTCATGTTCGAGCGCAAGGGCGTCATTCGTTATCCGGCCAAGGTGGCCAGCGCGGACGCGATGTTCGAAGCCGCCCTCGATGCCGGTGCCGACAATGTCGAATCCGATGCTGAGGTCCACGAGATTACCTGTGCCACGGATGATTTTGCGACCGTGCGCGATGCGCTCGAAGCCAAGTTCAAGGAAGCCAAGGAAGCGCGCCTGCAATGGCGGCCGGTCACCACGGCTCCGGTCGACGGTGACGTCGCCGAGTCTCTGTTCAAGCTGATCGACACGCTGGAGGACAATGACGACGTCCAGACCGTCAGCGCCAATTTCGAAGTGTCGGAAGAAACCCTGGCCAAGCTGACGGCCTGACCCCGTAACGCAAAACGGGCAACAAAGGAACTGCTTGCGGCATGCGAATTCTCGGACTGGATCCCGGTCTGCAGCATACCGGCTGGGGCGTCATCGACGCCGTCGGCTCGCGGCTTTCGTTTGTGGCCGCGGGTGTCGTGAACACGCTTGCCAAATCGCCTTTGTCGGAACGCCTGGTCGAGATCCATGACGGTCTGCGAGCGGTGATCGATCTACACCAGCCGGACGAAGCGGCGGTCGAGGAGACCTTCGTCAACAAGAACCCGAGCTCGACCCTGAAATTGGGCCTCGCCCGTGGCGTCGTGCTGTTGACGCCGGCGCTCTACAAGCTGCGTGTGGCGGAATATCCGGCCAACCTGGTCAAGAAATCCGTGGTCGGCGCCGGTCATGCCGGCAAGGAACAGGTGCAGATGATGGTGGGTGTGCTGCTGCCGGCGGCACGCGACCAGAAAAGCGCCGACGCGGCCGACGCGCTGGCCGTTGCCATCTGTCATGCCCACCACATGGGCACGCTCGGCAAATGGGGTGCCCAGGATTTCCGTGAGGTTGCCCGTTGATCGGCAAGCTCACAGGTGTGGTCGATAGTGTTGCAACCGATGCCGCCATCATCGATGTGGGCGGCGTGGGCTATGTCGTTCATGCGAGCGGCAAGACCCTGGGTCGATTGGGTGCGCGCGGCTCTGCCGTCAGCCTGCTCATCGACACCCATGTGCGCGAAGACGCGATCTCGCTGTTCGGCTTTGCCGAAACGGTGGAGCGCGACTGGTTCCGGGCCCTCCTCAATGTGCAGGGCGTGGGCGCCAAGGTCGCCCTCAGCATTCTCTCTGTCCTGGCGCCTGATGAACTGGCGCGTGCCGTTGCGGCGCAGGACAAGGCTGCAGTCGCCCGCGCCAATGGCGTTGGGCCGAAACTGGCGCAGCGCGTCGTTTCCGAAATGAAGGACAAGGCAGGCGGGATCAATCTGGGCGCTGCCTTGGCTGCCGGCAGCACAGGCGATGCGCCTGTGGTCAATGGTGCCGACGGGCCGATGAACGATGCCGTCTCGGCCCTGGTCAATCTCGGTTATCGCCGTGCGGAAGCCTATGGCGCCGTCGCCAAGGTGATGCAGAAAGAGGGGGCCGCTGCTCCGCTCAACGACCTCATCCTCAAAGGCCTCAAGGAGCTTAGCCAGTGAGCTCCATCGAGCCAAAGACTGCCGAGGGTGACGCCCGCATGGTGGCGCCGCATCAGGCGCCGGAAGACCAGGGTGAGCAGAGCCTGCGGCCGCTGGCCCTCACCGAATTCATCGGCCAGCAGAAGCTGCGCGAAAACCTGGGCATCTTCATTGAAGCCGCAAAGTCGCGTGGCGAAGCCCTCGATCATGCGCTGTTCTATGGTCCGCCGGGTCTTGGCAAGACGACCTTGTCGCAGATCGTGGCGCGTGAGTTGGGTGTCGGCTTCCGGGCGACATCCGGACCTGTCATCGCGCGGGCAGGGGACCTTGCGGCCCTGCTCACCAATCTGCAGCCGCGCGACGTTCTGTTCATTGACGAGATTCACCGCCTGTCGCCGGCTGTCGAAGAGATTCTCTATCCGGCGATGGAGGATTTCCAGCTCGACCTCATCATCGGTGAAGGACCGGCGGCACGCTCGGTCAGGATTGACCTGCCGAAATTCACGCTGGTCGGTGCCACCACACGGCTCGGCATGATCACGACCCCGCTGCGCGAGCGTTTCGGCATTCCGCTGCGGCTCAATTTCTATACCCATGCCGAGTTGGAACTGATCGTCCGCCGCGGTGCGCGGGTGCTGGGCCTCGATCTTGCCGACAGCGGCGCCATGGAGATCGCGCGCCGTGCGCGCGGGACGCCGCGTGTTGCCGGCCGGTTGCTGCGCCGCGTGCGGGACTTCGCTGCCGTTGCCAAGGTCGGCCGCGTGGATGCGAAGCTTGCCGACGCGGCGCTGACCCGGCTGGAGGTCGACCAGATCGGCCTCGACGCCATGGACCGCCGCTACCTCATCTGCATCGCCGAGAATTACGATGGCGGGCCGGTGGGTGTGGAGACGATGGCAGCTGCCTTGTCCGAGCAACGCGACACGATCGAGGATGCGATCGAGCCCTATCTCATCCAGCAAGGGTTGCTGCAGCGGACACCGCGCGGTCGCATGCTGACGCTGAATGGCTTCAAACATCTTGGGCTGACGCCGAGTTCGCATGCAGCCCAGGCCGATCTCCTCGAGACTCCGATCGGCGAGGATGAGCTGTGAGCATTCTTCAGTTGCTACCCCCCTCTCTAGCTCTCCCCCTCAAGGGGGGAGAGGACTCGAACGAGCGTGTCGAAACACCTTACTTCTCTTCTCCCTCCCCCCTTGAGGGGGAGGGCCGGGGAGGGGGGTATCAGCGATGACTCTCACCGCCTTGAACGCCAACGCGTCGCCGGTGCACCATCACCCGATCCGCGTCTATTACGAAGACACGGATGCGGGCGGCATCGTCTATTACGCCAACTATTTGAAATTCGCCGAGCGCGCCCGGACCGAGATGCTGCGCGAGGCGGGATTTCACCATACGGCGATGATGATGGGCGACGGCATCATGCTGGCGGTGCGCCGTGTCACGGCGGACTATCTGCGGCCGGCAAAACTGGATGACATGCTGGATGTGACCACCAGCGTCACGGGCCTGGGTGCTGCCACCGTCGACCTCGATCAGATCATCCGGCGCAATGCCGAAGAGCTGTGCCGCGTCACTGTCACGATTGCCTGCGTAGGGCGCGACGGAAGGCCGGTGCGCCTGCCGGCCGATCTGCGCCGACTGCTTTCCCCCGATACAACCATCTTGAAGAAGAAGTGAAGAAGAGCCATGGATCCGCAAACACCACCAGCCGTACCCGTTCCGACCGTTGAGGGCGGCGCCCTTGAGGCCGGACAAGGTGCCGTACAGGCGGTTACCGCCGTGCCCGGTGCCGCGTCCCATGATCTGTCAGTCTGGACCTTGTTCCTGCAGGCCGACTGGATCGTCAAAGGCGTCATGATCTTCCTGCTCATGGCATCGATCTGGAGCTGGGCGATCATTTTCGACAAGATCATCCGCATCCGCCGTCTCCGGGAACAGGCCCGCCAGTTCGAGGAAGCATTCTGGTCCGGTGGCTCGCTGGAAGAGCTCTATGACCGGATCTCGAACCGCCCGGCCGATCCGATGTCGTCGATCTTCGTGGCCGCCATGCGCGAATGGCGCCGGTCGGCCGCCAAAGGGCTGCTCGCCTCCGAGCATCTCCGCGAAAGCCTGCAGGACCGCATCGAGCGCGTCATGAACATCACGCTCGGCCGCGAGATGGACCAGATCGAACGCTATATGGGTTACCTGGCGTCGGTCGGTTCGGCTGCCCCCTTCATCGGCCTCTTCGGCACGGTCTGGGGCATCATGAACAGCTTCGCCGCCATCGCCGGCTCGAAGAACACGACGCTGGCAGTCGTGGCGCCGGGTATCGCCGAAGCCTTGTTTGCCACGGCCCTGGGCCTTGTCGCCGCCATTCCCGCGGTGCTGGCCTATAACAAGCTTTCCGGCGACATCAACCGCTATGGCAACCGCCTGGAAGCCTTTGCCGGCGAGTTCGGCGCGATCCTGTCGCGTCAGCTCGAGGAGAAGCACTAATGGCCGTCAAGCTCGGCGCCGGGGGCCATCCGTCGCGCGGGCATTCGCGGCGCCGGAAGTTCGCGCCGATGGCCGATATCAATGTGACGCCGATGGTCGACGTCATGCTGGTGCTGCTCATCATCTTCATGGTGACGGCGCCGCTGCTGACCGTCGGTGTCGAGGTCGAGCTACCCAAGACGAGCGCCGAAGTCATGTCCAACCCGGACGAACCGCTGGTCGTGACGGTCAGGAGCGACAATGCCGTGTTCCTGCAGGAAACCCAGATCGCGATCGAGGAAGTAGGCCCGCGCCTCAAGGCCATCACCGCCAACAAGCCGGATACCATCATTTACGTTCGTGGCGATGCGACGGCAAATTGGGACGGCATCGCCCAAGTTTTGGCGGAATTGCAGGCTAATGGTTTCAATAAGGTCGGCATTGTGACCGATACCAAGGCGTCAGGCGAACCTGCGAAGAAGAAGTCCAATTAGCGTGATGAACTTTCTGACCGAAAAGCTCGGGTTCGAACCGGAACTCAATAGAGGCTTAGTTGCGTCCGTGATTTTTCACGTGGCGCTGTTCCTGTTCGCCTGGTTCGGTGTGCCGCATCTGTTTGAGGATGAAATCATCGAGCAGCCGATGGGACTGAAGGCTGCGATGATTTCCGACATTACGGCGGCACCCAAGGTCGACAAGGCTTCCGACAAGCCCGTCGAGAAACCGAAGCCGGTGCAAAAGGTCGAGCAGCCGAAAAAGGAAACCAAGCCGGCGGCCGTCAAAGAGAATCCGAAGCCAGCCGCCGCGCCTCCGCCAGAGGCGACGGAGGAAGTGGCTGTCGTCATTCCTGACAAGACCAAGCCGGCGGAAGAGAAGAAGGTCGAGGAAAAGCCGGTCGAAAAGAAGCCCGAGGAAAAGCCGAAGAAAAAGACCGAAGAGAAGAAAAAGAAGCCGACCAAGAAGGACACCAATGAGCTCGACAGCCTGCTGGCCAGCGTTCTCAATGAACAGGCCGCAGAGCCAACGCCGGAGAAGCCCAAGAAGAACGCGACCCCGGAGCCAGCCGAGCCGACTGAGGGACCGCAGACGCCGCTGCTGTCCGAGGTCGCCATGAGCGCTTCCGATGCCGACGGCATTGGTCAGCAGATCGGCAAGAATTGGCAGGTTGACGTGGGTGCGCTGCCGGATCCCTCGCAGTATATGGCGTTCCTGCGCGTCACGTTTGACGGCAGCGGAAACGTCCTGACGGTCGAGTTCCTGGATCAGAATCGCATGGGCGATCCGAAATACCGCATGGTGGCGGAATCCTGCCGCCGGGCCTTCTTTATTACCAAACAGGTCGTGTCGCCGTCGGGCAAGCCACTGCCGCCGGTCATTCGCTTCGGCTGCGATCCGCAATATGCCAATGGTGGCTAACTGGGGCGGTTAACGGCAGGCGTCAGAACAGATCTTTGTGAACCAAAGGGGCCGTCGCGTGTTTGTCAGATGTCAAATAGGCTGATTCGCGCTAGAAATTGGCAAATGAGCGCGTCGCGCGGCAAGAATCGTTTGGGACTGTTAAGTTGGCCTTGCGTCTGCAAACACGGACGCCGGCATTTATTCGAAAGACATGAGGCACAATCGATGATGCAAAGTTTAAGGCATTTTGTCCGCGGCGCCGCGATCATGCTCGTGGTAGTGGCGGCTCCGTTCGCCGCATCTGCGGAACCGACGATTATCATCAAGCCGGGTGCTGCACCTGTGCCGATGCCGATCGCCGTGCCGGACTTTGCCGGCGGGTCGCCCAACGACCAGCAGATCGGCAAGCAGATTTCCGAGATCGTGGCAGCCGACCTTGAACGCTCCGGCCTCTTCGCGCCGATCGACAAGAAGGCGTTCATCCAGGACCCGGCATCGCTGCAGCAGGGACCGCGCTATGCCGATTGGCGCCTGATCAACGCGCAGGCGCTGGTCTCTGGTGCAGCGCAAACGCAAGCCAACGGATCCATCTATGTCACGGCGCGCCTCTATGATGTGTTCGGCCAGGCCGAAATGGGCATCGATCCAGGGCAGACGACCGGCATGGGCTATACGGTGACGACGCAGAATCTGCGCCGTGCCGCGCATCTTCTGGCTGACGACATCTATAAGCGCATCACTGGCGAAGAAGGCTATTTCGACACGCGTATCGTCTATGTGTCGGAAAGCGGCCCGAAATCGAACCGTATCAAGCGCCTCGCCATCATGGACCAGGATGGCGAGAACCATAAGAATCTGACCGATGGCAAGTCGCTGGTGCTGACACCGCGCTTCTCGCCGGCAGCCCAGGACATCACCTACATGTCCTATTACGGCAACAATCCGCGCGTCTATCTGTTCAACATCGACAGCGGCCAGCAGGAAGTGCTGGGCGATTTCCCAGGCATGACCTTTGCGCCGCGCTTCTCGCCGGATGGCTCCAAGGTCATCATGAGCATGGCGCAGAATGGCAATACGGATATCTATGTGATGGATATCCGCACCCGCCGCACACAGCGTATTACCAACACGCCGGGCATCGACACGGGTGCCAGCTACGCCCCGGACGGATCGCAGATCACGTTTGAAAGCGACCGCGGCGGCACCCAGCAGATCTATATCATGGGTGCCGACGGGTCCGGCCCGCGCCGAATCAGCAAGGGGCAGGGGCGCTATGGCACCCCGGTCTGGTCCCCGCGTGGCGATCTTATTGCGTTTACCCGCATGTATCAGGGCACCTTTTACGTGGGTGTGATGCGTCCCGATGGTTCGGGCGAGCGGATGCTCTCGCAGGGCTGGCTTGTGGAAGGCCCGACCTGGGCACCGAATGGCCGTGTTTTGGCCTATTTCAAGCAGGAACCGAGTGGCAAGACACAGCTCCATAGCATCGATCTCACCGGGTACAATGAGCGTGTCATGAAAACACCACTGGACGGCTCAGATCCTGCGTGGTCGCCCTTGCTTGGGAATCAATAATGATCTATGTTCCGCCTCGATTCTAGGGTCAATTCGGCCCCGGAATACCTTGATTCAGCGCGGAATTTACGGCATCGGGCAGTTCGACGATCCACAGTCGGGGGTTGGACGGGGGAAATGCACGGGCCAAGAACGGATAAAAGAGGAAACTAAAAATGCGTCTTTCGATCTTGTCGGCCTTGGCTGCGGCCGCTCTCCTGGCAGCCTGTTCGTCGGATGTGCCGGTGAACGACGCCGGCGGCGCCGGCGCCGGTAGCCAGACGGCCACGACCGACACCGGTGTTGCCGGTGCGGCAGTTCCGGGTTCGCCCGAGGACTTCAACCAGAACGTTGGTAACACCGTTTACTTCGACCTCGACAGCTACAGCCTGAGCTCGGACGCTCAGAGCCAGCTGCAGCGTCAGGCTGCCTGGCTCCAGCAGTACCAGGCCCGGACCCTGACCGTCGAAGGTCATGCCGACGAGCGCGGCACCCGTGAGTACAACCTTGCCCTCGGCGAGCGTCGTGCGAACTCGGTTGCCAACTACCTCGTCGCCCTCGGCGTCGACAAGGCCCGCTTGAGCGTCATCTCCTACGGCAAAGAGCGTCCGCTCTGCACCGAATCGGATGAGTCCTGCTGGTCGCAGAACCGCCGTGGCGTCAGCGCCATCAACCAGTAATCTCGCTTAACCGCAGATAACTGGCGTCATCAGCGCCGGCCTGGAGAAATCCGGGCCGGCGTTTTTGTTTGCGGTCTCGAGCGTGAGCGGCAAATTCTCCGTCTTGCGCGAATTCCGCCGCAATCCCGCCCCACTTGCCGCCGAGTTTACCTCTGTTGATGTTTTTCAACCTAAAGAGGGGACTCCAATGTTACGAACCAGTGCCACCATGTGGCGCTTGACGATGGCCGGGCTAGCGATGCTCGGTCTTTCTGCCTGCGGGACTTCATCCTCCGACACGGCGCCGCCCATATCCAATTCCACGCAGGCGAGCAATCTGGCGCCGACGGGTACCGGTGGGATCGACAGCCAACCGCTGAGCCCGGACGAGATTTTCCGCACGCAGGTTGGCGACACGGTGCTGTTTGCCACGGATGCCCATGATCTGGCAGCGGAAGCGCAGACCATTCTGCAGCGTCAGGCGCAATGGCTGATCCAGAACCCGGTGCGCACGGCCACCATCCAGGGCCATGCCGATGAGCGCGGGACCCGGGAATACAACCTCGCCTTGGGGGAGCGGCGGGCCGAAAGCGTGCGCGCCTATCTTGTGGCTCTGGGGGTCGATGCCGGCCGGCTGCGGACCATCTCCTTCGGCAAGGAAAAGCCGCTCTGCGGCGAGGCCGATGAGGCCTGCTGGCAGGGGAACCGTCGTGGCACCACAGCGTTGAATCCCTGACAAATAGCTGGCCCGGGGACCATTTTTGGGACCATTTTGGCGGCATGAAGCCTGGGCAAGCGATTGCCCAGGCTTGCTTTTCACCGAGTCCCTTTGGCATTGTCTGCTCGCAATTTTGTGTCCGGGGACCGCTGGACGCGCCATAATTCCGCCCGGATTGGTGCCGAGCATGGGTATGTTCACGGCGCCGCGGGAACGAGAGCGATGAGGATGACCCGAGTGAGATTTGCCCGACACGTGAAACTTGCTGCCTTTGCCGGCATGTTGGCGTTTGCGCCACTTGCCGCCGCCCAGGCCGATGAGGTCGACGATTTGCGCGCCGAACTGCAGCAGTTGAAGCAGCAGGTCACCTATCTGGAAAACCAGATGCCCAAGGGCGGCGGAGCCGTGGCCGGTGGTGGCACGGTGGCGGCGCAGAATGAAGTGCGCTTCCAGCAATACGATCAGCAGATGAGCCAACTCACCGGCCAGATCGAGCAGCTGGAACTGAAGATCAACGACCTCGCAGACAAGTTCGATCGGGCACAGAAAGACACCGAATTCCGTTTGGGTGAGCTGGAGAAGAAGACCAGCGGCACCATGCCGATGGCCGGCGCTGACACGGGCGCCATGCCGGCGGATAGTGCTGCGACGGCCTCGACTGCGGCACCTGCTCAAGCACCAGCCGATCCGGGGGCCCCGCCGCAGCCGACACAGCCTGGCGTCCTCGGCACGCTGTCGAGCGACCAGATGCAGAACCTACCGCAGGCTCCCGCCAATGCAGCCGATCAGGCGGCAGCTGGTGCTGCGGCGTCGGTGGTGCTGCCCGGCGACACGCCGCAGCAGCAATATGAATATGCGACTGGCCTCCTGCAGCGTGGTGCCTATCCCGAAGCCGAGATCGCTCTCAAATCCTTCGTCAGCGAGCACCCCAAGGATCCGCTGGCCGGCAACGCGCAATATTGGCTGGGCGAAACCTATTACGTCCGCAGCGATTTCAAGAATGCCGCGGTCGCCTTTGCCGAGGGCTATCAGAAATATCCAAAGAGCTCGAAGGCCGCGGATAATCTGCTGAAGCTCGGCATGTCGTTGGGGCAGACCGGCCGCAATCCCGATGCCTGCACGGCCTTCCGTCAGTTGGACAAGCAGTTCCCGGACGCCTCGCAGGCGATCAAGGATCGCGCGGCGCGCGCCAAGCAGCGCTATAAGTGCTCTTAAGCTTGGGGATAGATCCCATCCATCGTTGAGCGTGATCGGCCCCGTCGATGTCGACGGGCTGATGATGGCTTGTGGGCCGTTCGAGACGCGGCCGCATCTGGCGGTTGGCGTCTCAGGTGGCCCGGACAGCTTGGCCCTGATGCTGCTGCTGGCCGAGTGGATCGCTGCCCGCGGCGGCAAGCTCACCGCGCTCACCGTCGACCATGATTTGCGCCCGGACTCTGCAGCGGAAGCGATGCGTGTCGCGCAATGGGCTGCGCAAGCGGGTATTGATCACCGCATTCTGACCTGGTCGGCGCCCAAGCCACAGACGGGCATCCAGGCTGCGGCACGCCAGGCGCGTTATGATCTCCTCACCGCATGGTGCCGCGACAATGACGTGTTGCATCTTGCCGTTGCGCATCAACAGGACGATCAGCGCGAAACCGTCGCCATGCGTCGTGCCCGCGATGCGACGGAAGATGCTGGTTCGGCAGGCATGAGCCTGATCACCGCCCGCCAAGGCGTGCGGCTGCTTCGCCCGCTGTTGCCGGTTCGGGGCGAAGTGCTGAGGGATTTTCTGCGCGCGCGCGGGCAGGCGTGGATCGACGATCCCAGCAACCGTCAGCAGCGCTTTGAGCGCATCCGCTGGCGGCAGGGTTCGGAAGGGCCGCTGCCGGACGCCGGTGACATCCTTGCCTGGGGTAACGCCCGCGCGGCGCAGGAGGCAGCGATTGCTGGCCTCTTGGTCCGATCGGTCAGCATTCACAGGGCCGGCTTTGCCCTGGTCGATCTGGCGCCGTGGCGCCAGAAAGATCCGGCGTTGCTGCGCCGGGCTCTGGGGCAATTGGTGGCGATGGTGGGCGGCCTCGACTATTTGCCCGCCAAAGCTGCCCTGAACCGGACAATCGAGGGTCTGCTTGCGGGGGCGCCGCTGCACAGCCTGGGCGGGACCTTGATCGGGATTTGGCGCGGGCAGGGGCTGATCTGCCGTGAAGCCGCCGCCATCACCGAGGAAAAGCTGGTTTCCGGGCCAGCCGCACTCATCTGGGATCGGCGTTGGGCTGTGACCGTGACGGCAGGGGCAGATCCGATCCGGATCGGGGCCCTGACAGAGGCAGGGGTGGCGGAAATCGGACAAAGCGGTCGCTTCCGGTTGAAAGATAGGGATATTCCGGCAGCGGCGCGGGCTGCACTCCCGGCGCTCAGGGATGCGACAGGTCGTCTCATCGCCGTGCCGCTGCTCGGTTTTGACCCATATGGACAGGGATCACGCGCCCATTTCTGCTTCCGACCGTATTATTCAGCGACATCAAGCGGCTTTACAGTTGCGCATGGGTGGCCGCACACTATTTAAGTACTGAAGAAGCGTCGGGTTTTTCCAACCGGGATCAGAGCTTGGACCAGTTCCAGCCCCGGCCCCAAAACCGGCCTTGAGACCTAGTGAGGGATGAAGATTGTGAATTGGGGTAAAAACCTGATGATCTGGGTGGCGATCGGCTTATTGCTGGTCGTCCTGTTCCACATGTTTGGCGACGCTTCCTCGCGCACCGCACAGACCCAGGTCGCCTATTCGGAATTCCTCGCCAAGGTGAATGACGGCCAGATTGCCGACGTCACCATTCGCGGTCCGGAGGTGAGTGGCCACTACAACGATATGCAGGCTTTCTCGACCTATGCGCCGGAAGACCCGAAGCTGGTCGAGATGCTGGCTGCCAAGGGGGTCAAGATCACCGCTGCCCCGCAGGATGATGGGATGAGCCCGCTGATGGCGCTCCTCATCAACTGGGCGCCGCTGCTGATCATCGTCGGCATCTGGATCTTCTTCATGCGCCAGATGCAGGGGCAGGGCGGCAAGGCCATGGGTTTTGGCAAGTCGCGCGCCAAGTTGCTGACCGAACGTACCGGCCGCGTCACCTTTGACGACGTCGCTGGCATTGAGGAAGCCAAAGGCGAACTCGAAGAAATCGTCGAATTCCTGAAGGACCCGCAGAAGTTCCAGCGCTTGGGCGGCAAGATCCCCAAAGGCTGCTTGCTGGTTGGCCCTCCGGGTACCGGTAAGACATTGCTCGCCCGCGCCATCGCCGGTGAAGCCAATGTGCCGTTCTTCACCATCTCGGGTTCCGACTTCGTCGAAATGTTTGTCGGCGTTGGTGCGAGCCGTGTGCGCGACATGTTCGAACAGGGCAAGAAGAACGCGCCTTGCATCATCTTCATCGACGAAATCGATGCAGTCGGTCGTCATCGTGGCGCCGGTCTTGGTGGCGGCAATGACGAGCGCGAGCAGACCTTGAACCAGATGCTGGTCGAGATGGACGGTTTTGATGCCAATGAAGGTGTCATCATCATCGCCGCGACCAACCGTCCGGACGTGCTCGACCCTGCCTTGCTGCGCCCGGGTCGTTTCGACCGTCAGATCACAGTGCCGAACCCGGACATCAATGGCCGCGACCAGATCCTGAAGGTGCATATGCGCAAGGTGCCGCTGGGTCCAGATGTGGACTCACGCGTCATCGCCCGCGGGACCCCTGGTTTCTCCGGCGCCGACCTTGCGAACCTCGTCAACGAGGCCGCTTTGATGGCCGCCCGTTTCGGCAAACGCGTCGTCACCATGGCCGATTTTGAACAGGCCAAGGACCGCGTCATGATGGGCAGCGAGCGCCGCTCCATGGTCATGACGCCGGAAGAAAAGCTGGCGACGGCCTATCACGAAGCCGGTCACGCGATCATCAATCTGGAAGTGCCGGAGGCCGATCCGCTCCACAAGGTGACAATCATCCCGCGCGGTCGTGCGCTGGGGCTCACCATGTCGCTGCCGGAAAAGGATCGCTACAGCATCTCGAAGACCTGGATGGAGAGCCGCATCGCCATCTGCTTCGGTGGCCGCATTGCCGAGCAGCTGATCTATGGCGAGGAGCATCTCAATTCCGGTGCCTCCAACGACATCCTGCAGGCAACCGAAATGGCGCGCCGCATGGTGACCGAGTTCGGCATGAGCGAAAAGCTTGGGCCGCTGCGGTATTCGGAAGGCGAGCAGGAAGTGTTCCTGGGCTACTCGATGGGCCAGCAGCGCAAGAGCATGTCCGGTGAAACGATGAAGATGATCGACCAGGAGGTCCGCCGCATCGTCGAAACCGGCGAGCAGAAGGCGCGCGAGTTGCTGACCCGCTATCTGGACGGCCTGCATACGGTTGCCAAGGCGTTGGTCGAATTCGAGACGCTGACCGGCGAGGAAGTCCGAGCCCTGCTGAATGGCGAACGCATCCGTCAGGATACGGGCCATGGCGGCAGCGCAACGGCAACCGCCAAGCCGCGTTCCTCGATCCCTACCAGTGGAGGTGCCATTGGTCATCCGGGCTTCGAGCCAAAGCCGCAGCCGGGGTCCTGATCCGGGGCGCTGGTTTTAAGATCGTATGTTCCGAAGCCCCGCTCGTTCAGCGGGGCTTCTGGTATCTGGGGGAAGTTGATGTTGGGGACCTATCTCATTCCCACTGCCTTGCTCGATGGGCCAGCCGCCAGCCGCGCGGTCGCCGCCGGTACCGCATTGCCGTTGGCTGGCGGACCGGTTGCATTTGCCGCGGCGGAACTGGTCACACGGGCCGCCGATGGTGCCGGTGTGCGCCGGCCGATGGCGTTGCAGGACGTACCAACGTCCCTCGTGTCTGCTTTCACAGCGCCATGTCAGCCTTGGGCAGGTTTTGACCTGCAACGATCCTTGATCATGGGCATCGTCAATGTGACGCCTGACAGCTTCTCGGATGGTGGCGATTATGCCGACAGCGAAGCCGCCGTCGCGCGTGGCATCGCCTTGGCTGAAGCGGGCGCCGACATTCTCGATATCGGTGGTGAATCGACCCGGCCCGGCTCGGCCCCCGTCTCGGTCGAGGAGGAGCTGCGCCGTGTCGTACCAGTGATCCGTGCCCTGGCAGAGAAAGGTCTCTGCGTCTCGGTGGATACGCGCCATGCACGGGTCATGGCGGCGGCTGTGGCGGCCGGTGCGCGCATCATCAACGACGTAACGGCGCTGACAGGCGACGCAGACAGCGAGGTCGTGGCAGCCAAGTCGGGCGCTGCCATCGTGCTGATGCATATGCTGGGCGAACCGCAGACCATGCAGGCCAACCCGGTCTATGCCGATGCGACGTTGGATCTTATCGACTATTTCGCGGCGCGCCTGGCGAAGCTCGCGTCGCTTGGTGTCGACCGCGCCCGCATTTCGCTCGATCCCGGCATCGGCTTTGGCAAGAAGGATCCGCATAATTTGCTGATCCTGGGTGAGTTGACGGCCTTTCACAGTTTCGGCTGTCCGCTGACCTTGGGTGTGTCGCGGAAGAGCTTCATCGGCCGTCTGTCGCGGGGCGAGGTGCCCAAGGGGCGGATGGCCGGATCGGTTGCCATTGCCGCCCTTGGGCTGGGCCAGGGGGTGCAGATCGTCCGTGTTCATGATGTCCCCGAAACTTTCCAGGCCAGGGCCATGATTGAAGCCCTGCGGAACGCCGGCACAGGGCCTGTTTGATATGGGCGCCGGAGGCAGTAAAGTGACGCTATTCCTGAGATCACYAAGGTTTGCCAGATCATGACCCGTAAACTGTTCGGCACCGATGGGGTGCGTGGCTTGGCCAATGCCGAGCCGATCACCGCCATGACCGCTTTGCGCCTGGCGCTGGCGGCAGGTGCCCATTTCACCCGGGGTGGCCATCGGCACCGGGTGATCATCGGCAAGGATACGCGCCTCTCCGGCTATATGTTGGAAACGGCGCTGACATCCGGCTTCCTCTCCATGGGCATGGACGTCATGCTGCTGGGGCCGCTGCCGACACCGGCCGTGGCCATGCTGACGCGCTCGATGCGTGCTGATCTTGGCGTGATGATTTCGGCTTCGCACAATCCTTATGAAGATAACGGCATCAAATTGTTCGGGCCGGACGGCTACAAACTGTCCGACGAGATCGAGGCGGAGATTGAGAGCCGCGTTCTTGGTACCGGATTCGAGCCGGCACCCGGATCGACTCCTCAGGGTTTGGCGCCATCCGCGCAACTGGGCCGCGCCAAGCGCATCGACGACGCGCAGGGCCGCTATATCGAGTTCGTGAAATCAAGCTTCCCCAAGGGGCTCAGTCTTGAGGGATTGCGCGTCGTGATCGATTGTGCCAATGGTGCGGCCTACAAGGTGGCGCCGACGGTGCTGTGGGAGTTGGGTGCCGACGTTGTGGCAATTGCCAACGAACCGGACGGCACCAACATCAACGCCGCCTGCGGGGCCGTGCATACGGAGCGACTGTGCAAGCAGGTGGTCGCCAGTGGCGCGCACCTGGGTATCGCCCTCGACGGTGATGCGGATCGTGTCATTGTCGTTGACGAGACTGGCACGGTGATTGATGGCGACCAGTTGATGGGGCTGGTGGCCGAAAGCTGGCAGAGTGCCGGCCGTCTCACCGGCGACGGCATCGCGGCCACGGTGATGTCGAATCTGGGCCTGGAGCGGCATCTGGCTTCGCTCGGCCTCAAGCTGCACCGGACATCGGTCGGTGATCGCTATGTGGTCGAAGCGATGCGGCGCTTGGGGCTCAATATTGGTGGCGAGCAATCGGGCCATATCATCCTTAGCGACTTTGCCACCACGGGTGACGGGCTTATCGCAGCCCTGCAGGTGCTGGCGGTTCTTATCAAAGCGGATCGTCCGGCCAGCATCGCCGGGCGCGTCTTTGCGCCCCTGCCGCAGCTCCTCAAAAATGTGCGCTACCAGCAGGGGGCCACGCCGCCACTTGATCAAGCGCGGGTCAAGGATGCCATCGCGGCGGGCGAGGCGGCCCTCAATGGCAGCGGCCGCCTGCTCATCCGGAAATCCGGCACCGAACCGCTGATCCGCGTCATGGCGGAAGGTGAAGATCAGAAGCTCATCGCGCGGGTGGTGGACGACATCGTCGAGGCCGTCACCGCCGCCACAAAATAGCCAACGAAGCAATCGCCACGTAAAGGAAGAAGCATGTCTAATCGGTTTTTGCACACGATGATCCGCGTCATGGACATGGACAAGTCGATCGATTTTTATACGCGCCATCTCGGCATGAAGATGCTCCGCCGCAAGGACTATCCGTCAGGCGAATTCACCCTGGCCTTTGTCGGCTATGGCGATGAGGACGATAACAGTGTGATCGAACTCACCCACAATTGGGGCCGCAAGGAGCCATATGAGATCGGCACCGCCTTTGGCCATCTCGCCATCGGCGTTGAGGATATCTATGGAACTTGCGAGAAGCTGGCCAAGGAAGGCGTCAAGATTCCACGCCCGGCCGGCCCGATGGCCCATGGCGGTTCGGTCATCGCCTTCGTCGAGGATCCCGACGGCTACAAGATCGAGCTGGTGCAGAAGTAGGCCGCTCGATCTTGCAAACAAGAAAGGGCGGCACTTTGTGGTGCCGCCCTTTTTCTTGTCAGTAAAACGCGTTTACTTGCGCTGCTTCATCGGCACATAGGGACGCTCGCCATAGCCGGTATAGAGCTGGCGCGGGCGGCCGATGCGCTGGGTGGGATCTTCGATCATTTCCTTCCACTGCGCGACCCAGCCGACGGTACGCGCCACGGCAAAGAGCACAGTGAACATCGAGGTCGGGAAGCCGATCGCCTGCAGGATGATGCCCGAATAGAAATCGACGTTCGGGTAGAGCTTGTGAGAGATGAAGTAATCATCCGAGAGCGCGATCTTCTCCAGCTCCATCGCAAGCTCGAGCACCGGGTCGTTGCGCTTGCCCAGGGCGTCCAGCACTTCGTGGCAGGATTTCCGCATCACCGAGGCGCGCGGATCATAGTTCTTGTAGACGCGGTGGCCGAAACCCATCAGGCGGGTGTTGTCCTGCTTGGATTTTACCTTGCCGATATAGTCCTTGATATTGTCCTTGTGGCCGATCTCGGCCAGCATCTTGAGGACCGCTTCGTTGGCGCCACCATGAGCCGGGCCCCACAGGCAGGCGATCCCGGCGGCAATGCAGGCGAACGGATTGGCACCCGACGAGCCCGCCATGCGGACAGTCGAGGTCGAGGCGTTCTGTTCGTGATCAGCGTGCAGAATGAAGATCTTGTCCATAGCCTTCGCCACGACAGGGTCGATCTTATATTCCTCGGCCGGGACGGCGAAGGTCATGCGCAGAAAGTTCTCGGCATAGGACAGCTCGTTCCGCGGATACACGAAGGGCTGGCCGACGGAGTACTTATAGGCCATGGCGGCGATCGTCGGCACCTTGGCGATCAGGCGGTGCGAGGCGATCATGCGCTGGCGCGGGTCATGGATGTCGGTGCTGTCGTGATAGAAGGCGGAGAGGGCGCCAACCACGCCGACCATGACCGCCATCGGATGCGCATCGCGGCGGAAGCCGGAGAAGAAGCGCGCGATCTGTTCGTGCAGCATGGTGTGATAGGTGATGTTTTTCTCGAACTCCGCCTTCTGCTTGGCGGTCGGCAGTTCGCCTTCCAGCAACAGGTAGCAGACTTCCATGAAGTCGCTGTTTTCGGCGAGGTCTTCGATCTTGTAGCCGCGATGGGTAAGAACGCCGACATCGCCATCGATATAGGTGATGGCCGACTGGGTCGAACCGGTTGAGCCATAGCCGGGGTCATAGGTGAACAGGCCCTGTTCCCCATAGAGCTTTCGGATGTCGACCACGTCGGGACCGACGGTGCCCTTGAGAATGGGAAGTTCGAAATTCTTGCCGTTGCGGCTGTCCTTCACGGCGACCGATGCATAGGCCTTGGGAGCAGCCGGCTTGATCCCGCTATCGACGGTCTTCGCGCGGGGCTTGGCTGACTTGCCCCCTGCCTTTGTGATTTTTTTTGCTTTTGCCGCCACAGTCTTCTTTGTGCTCGTCTTCCCAGCCATGTCGCTTCCCTTCGTCGTATTCAGGGGCCGGCCGGCGCGGTCGCGCCGGCGGAATGCCGCAGTGTTGCTGCAGATGCTAATGCAGATAAGGTTAACGGATGGTGACGCATCTGTCATCTAGTGTGAATAGGGCGTCGACTACGCCACCCCATGTCGTCCTGGGCCTTGATGGACAAGGAAAAATACCCGATTTAGCTCAAAAACATGTTCTTTCCTTTGACCTCCAAAGCCGCGACACTTAGCCCATGCTGAGCGTCCAAAATCTGGTTTTCGACTATCCAGGCCACCGTGCCCTCGACGATGTGTCGATCACCATCGAGCAAGGCACGATCACGGCGCTGGTCGGGCCCAATGGTGCTGGCAAATCGACGCTGATGCGTATTTGCGCGGCGCTGGAGCAGCCATTCTCCGGATCGGTGCGGCTCGACGATCTCGACGTCCATGAAGATCCGCGCGGCGCGCATCGGCGCATGGGCTTTCTGCCGGATTTTTTCGGCCTTTATGACGAATTGACTGTGGCGCAATGCCTGCATTATCGCGCTGCCTCGCAGGGTGTGCCGGCGGCACGGCGCCAGGCAGTGGTCGACATAGTCGCCGAGCGAATGGAGATTGCCGACCGCATGGCGCAAAAGGCAGGAGCACTGTCGCGCGGCTTACGGCAGCGGCTGGCGATTGCACTGGCGGTGCTGCACGAACCGCGCTTTCTGATGCTCGATGAACCGGCGGCAGGCCTCGATCCCTCCGCACGAATCGGACTTTCCGCCGTCTTGCGAAATCTGGCGCGCGACGGCATGACGATCCTCGTCTCGTCGCATATCCTTGCCGAACTTGAGGATTATTCGACCCATATCCTGATGCTGAAGCAGGGGCGGGTGGTCGACCATGCGCCACTCATCACCATGGGTGCGGTGACAGGGCGCAGGATCGAGATCCGTCTCGACTTTGCCTATGCTGTTCCAGACCTGCGGCGGCGGCTGAGTGCTGTCGTCGGCACCGATATGGTGAGTTGCGGTGTCGACGAAGCAGTGGTGATGTCAAATCCCGATCCCGGCCAGCGTGCCGACATGCTGGCGGCGGTTCTGGCGGCCGGCTTGCCGCTCGCTTCCTTCGCCCCGGAGCGGCGCAGCCTGCAGGATATCTATCTTGCCCGCATGAAGGCGGTCGCGGAGCGGCCACCGCTACGCTTGGTCGGGCCGCCCAAATGAGCCTCGACCTCAACCCGGAATTCCAAAGGAACCTCTGGCTGCATCTCGGCTGGCAGCGGATGATGGCGGCGTTCATTGTTGGCGTGACCATCGCCTATGCCATCTTCCTGGTGAGCGATTATGGCAAGGTCTCTTATGCCGCCAATCTCATATCCACGATCATCCTGGGCATGTGGGGCCCGCGTCGCGCTGCCGACGCCCTCGCAGAGGAGGTCGCTGGCGGCACCTGGGAAGGCCAGCGCATGTCGGGCCTTTCCGCTTGGGCGATGAGTTGGGGCAAGCTGGTTGGCGGCTGCAGCTTCGTCTGGTATTGCGGCGCGCTGTCCCTGACGATCTACATCTATGTGGGTGCGAAGCTTGGCTTTCCCGGCGGCCGTGCCGGTAATTTCTGGCTCGGCATCTATCTGGTGCTGATCGGTGCCTGCCTCGCTCATGCAGTTGCCTTGGCCGTGGCGCTGGTCCGGTTGCGCAAGACCGTTCAGTACCGCCGCCTAACCATCACGCTGGCGCAGACCTGTGGCCTGGTGGTCTATCTGGCGGTGAGCGGTGGCGGAACAGCGCCGGTCCTGGACGAGGATAGCTTCACCCCCGGTTTCGGCTATGTTTATGACAGCGCGTTTTCCTGGCCGTTGATCCGCGCCGTCCTCGGCACGGTCTTCGTTGTCTGGGCCATCATCGCCGTGTTCCGTCTGATGCGGGGCGAACTGCAATATCGCGCTTGGCCGTGGCTCTGGATGCTGTTTCTGGCGTTCTGCGCGGCCCTTGCTGCCGGCATCGCGCCCTGGCCGGGCGGGGGCATGATTGGCGCCGCTCTGCCAGCCTTCGTTGTCATGGTGCTGCTGACCTATCTTGCCGGTGTGGCGGATCGGCGCGACCCGATCCGCTATCGCTCCGGCCTCATCGCCCTGCGCCGGGGCGATTTTGGCCGGGCTGCTGCGGAGCTGCCCTGGTGGCTGGTGAGCTATGTCGCCACGATTGTTGCGGCCTGCATCTGCCTCGTCGCGTTGAAGGCGATGGAGCATTCGGATTGGCCGGGGAGCCTGACGGAGCTGCTGTTGCGGGTGCGGCTTTTGTCGCTCGATCACCTCACCTCGACCATTCTGCTGATGCTGCTGTTCCTGGCGCGGGATCTGATGTTCCTGCTGTGGCTCAGCTTTGGCGAATGGCGTAATCGCTCCGACATCACCTGGCTGGTCTACCTGGCGCTGATCTATTGGCCGGTCGGCATCATCCTGATTTCCGCTGGCTATTCGCAATACACCACTGTCGTTCTGCCGCTCGCTACCGACGATTTGATGCTCAATTTCGGCCCGATCGCGATACAGCTCGCGATCATGGGCGTCATGCTGCGGCAGCGCTGGATCCAGGCTACACGCGGTCGCACTGCAGCATAGGTTGCTGCGGAATCCTAAAGGGCCATGGACACCCGGACTTTATCCCTGTCATACTAGCGTCAAATAAGAAGTCGCCAGGTCAAACAGGATGAGGCTGTCTCGTGTCGCGTATGTTGGCGCGTCCCTATCTGTTGCTGTCTCCGGCAATCCTGTCGCTGTCGCTCCTCATGGTGGCGCCGGTGGTGTTTGTGCTGATCTATTCCTTCTGGCTGCGCACGGCCGAAGGGCTCGATGTGCCCGCCTTCCAGTTCGGCAATTGGATCAACTTCTTTACCGATCCCAGTAGCCCCGAGGGAAATTTCTATTTTCGAGCCTTGGGCAGCACGTTCAAGACCGCTTTCATCACCACGATCATCTGCATTCTGCTGGGCTATCCCACGGCCTATTTCCTGGCCCGTGCCGAGATCAAGAACCGCGGCCTGCTGCTCTTCCTGATGTTCCTGCCGTTCTGGGTTTCCTACATCATCCGCACCATGTCGTGGATCAATGTGCTGGGAAAGTACGGCTTCATCAATGCCGTGCTGGAAGGCATTGGGATCATCGATGAGCCGATGAAGCTGCTCTACAACGATTTCTCGGTGATCATGGGGTTGGTCTATTTCATGCTGCCCTACATGATCATCAACGTCTATGTCAGCCTGGATGGGATCGACCGCAATCTGGAATCGGCGGCAAGAGTACTCGGCTGCACGCCGTGGCAGAGTTTCAGGGAGGTGACGCTGCCTTTGTCTTTGCCGGGCCTCGGCGCTGGTTCCCTGCTTTGTTTCGTTCTGGCAGCCGGCTCCTATGTGACGCCGCGCCTGCTGGGTGGAACAGACACGCTGTTCTTTCCGGATCTCATCTATGAAGCAATCATTTCGCAGCTCGACTGGCCCTTTGGCGCGGTCCTTTCCATCGTCATGCTGCTGGCGTTGGGACTGGTGATCGCCGTCTACAACCGCTTCATGAATCTTTCCGACGTCTATCGGAGCTTTGCGCGATGACGGCCGCTGCCCCCCGAACGATTCCGGGCTTGAAGCGCGAAAGTGCCTTCGGCTGGGCCTTGCTGCGGCTCTGCGCGATCGCCGTCTATATCTTCATGTTTGCGCCGATCGTGGTCGTAATCCTGCTCGCCTTCAATTCCTCGCGCAGCGGCGCCTTTCCGATGGAAGGTTTCAGCCTGCAATGGTTTGCGAAGCTCTTTGCCAACGAGTCGATTGTCGAAGCCTTCAAAACCTCCCTCATTCTCGCGGCGACCTCATCGGCATTGGCGACTGTCATCGGCGTGATGGCCGCCCTGGCGCTGGTGCGCTACAGCTTTCGCGGCAAGGAAGGAATCCAGACGTTCCTGTCATTGCCACTGCTGATGCCGGAAGTCGTGATGGGTGTGGCGCTTCTCATGTTCCTGAAATTCCTCAGCATGCCGCGGAGCTTTGCTGTCCTGCTGCTGGGGCACACGGTCCTGTCCTTGCCCTATGTCGTGCTGCTGGTGCAGGCGCGGCTGGTCGGCCTGCGGGCAAGCTACGAGGAAGCTGCCTGGACCCTGGGCGCCAATCGCATCCAGACCTTCTTTGAGGTGACGTTGCCGTTGATATCTCCAGCGATCGTAGGTGGTTTCCTGTTCGCGGCAACACTCAGCTTCGACAACATCACGGCGACCCTGTTCTGGAAGAAACCCGGTATCGAAACAGTGCCGACCAAGATCTTTGCCATGCTGCGGACGTCCGTGAGCCCTGAGATCAATGCGCTGGGTGCCGTCATGATCGTTATCACCATCTTGCTGCCGCTCGTTGGCGGTTACATGGTGCGCCGTTTTGCCAAGGCCAAATAGGTTGCTTGCGACAAGTGGGTGTCAATCATTCGGAGGGAGCTGCAATGAGAAAACTGCCAGGTCAAAAGGATTACGAACGGCTTTATGGCGCGTTCATGTCGGGCGACATCAGCCGCCGGCAACTGATCAAGATACTCGGTGCCACCGCGGCGTCGGTGGGTGTCGTCAGCATCGCCGGATGCGGTGAGAAGAAACCGGAATCGGTGCGCTTCGACGGCTGGGGCGGCATCGTCTCGGAGGCCTTCCATAATAACGCCTTCCCGCAATACACCGAAAAGACGGGCATCAAGGTGGTCGAAGGTGAGTTCGGCGATACGGACGAATTCATCTCGCTGGTCAAGGCGGCGCAGCCGGGCGAATACAACGTCTTCCTGGTGAGCGGCGTCTACGACTACTATCGCTTCGTGAAATTGGGGTTGGCCGACTTCGTCAACGAAAAGAACATCCCCAATCTGGAAAAGCTCCTGCCAGCGACGTTGGCCGCGTTCCGCAATGAGAGTGACGGCAAGCTCGCAGCCGTGCCGTTCGACTACGGTACGACTGGCATTGCCTATAACCGCAAGTTCATCTCCGATGACGAGGCCAAGGTCGGCGCCAAGATTCTGTGGGACGAGAAGTACAAGGGCAAGATCGGCCTTTACGATGGCTTCCAGACCCGCGCTTGGATGTCGAGCCTCTATACCGGGCAGGATCCGCAGGCTGCCAAGGATACGGCGGCGATGTGGGATGCGACGCGAAAGCAGCGTGATCTGGTTCTGAAATATTGGGGCTCGGGCCAGGAATTCATCGATCTCATGTCGAAGGAAGAGATCGTGCTTTCCGACGGTTGGTCGGGGCGTGTCGCCTTCCTTCAGCAGAACGGGCATGACATCGGCTTCATCGACACGGCGCAGGCGGGCTTTGCCTGGATCGAAGGTCTGATGGTCCTCAAGGGCAGCCCGATGGAAGCAGCCGAACAGCTGATCAACTTCTGCATCGAGCCGGCGGTCGCCATCGCGATTGCCGAAGGACAGAACTATCCGCCGTCGCTCGATCCCACCAAGGTGGAATTGACCGACAAGGTGAAGAAGCTGCCCGGCTTCGATCCGACCGGCAAGTTCGACAATTATGTCTGGGAAAAGGCGGCCTATTGGTTCGACAACCAGGACGCCTACAAGCAGGAATGGGACCGCATCTCAAAGGGTGCGTGACCATTCGTGACGCCCGGCTGCCCTGGGACGGTGGCGGCCGGGCGTCCATTCCTTTCGTTGTCCGATGGGGCTGATCGAAGATGAGCTCAGTTGAACTCAAGGCGGTTGAAAAGCATTTTGCCGGCGGCGTGGTCGCTGTCGATGCGATCGATCTTGACGTGCCGGATGGCACCTTCGTGACTCTGCTGGGGCCATCGGGGTGCGGCAAGACCACCACCTTGCGCATGGTGGCGGGGCTTGAGCATCCGACCGGGGGCGAAATCCGCATCAAAGGCGTGCGCGTCAACGAAACGCCGATCCACAAACGCAATCTGGGTATGGTGTTTCAGAACTATGCCTTGTTCCCCCACAAATCGATCTTCGACAATGTGGCTTTCGGGCTGAAATATCGCGGTGTGGAGAAGGCGGACATTGCCGTGCGCGTGCGCCGGGCGCTCGATATTGTCCGTCTGCCCGGGGTGGAGCAGCGTTTTCCGACGCAATTGTCCGGTGGCCAGCAGCAGCGCATCGCCTTGGCGCGGGCACTGGTGATCGAGCCGGACGTGCTTCTGCTCGATGAGCCGCTCTCGGCGCTCGATGCCAATCTGCGCGAAGAGATGCGCAGCGAGATCAAGGCCATCCAGCGTCGCATCGGTGTCACGGCTATCTTTGTGACCCATGACCAGGGCGAGGCGCTTGCCATGTCGGATCTGGTCGTGGTCATGAACAAGGGCAAGATCGAACAGCGCGGTGCGCCGGCCGAGGTCTATGAACATCCGCGCTCGGAATTCGTCGCCAATTTCCTCGGCAACGCCAACTTCCTGCCGGCGACAATTGTCGCGGTGGAAGGTGGCGGGATCAGTGTGGCGCTGGCGGACGGGGCGCGTCTCGTCGTGGCTGACGCAGCGCGCGCTGTTCAGGCCGGCGAGAAGGTCAATGTCGTCGTGCGGGCAGAGAAGATCGCGCTGGATGGGTCGGGTGCCGCAAACGCTTCAATTCTCAAAGGAACGATCAGCGTCGTCGATTACCTCGGCTCCACCGCCCGCTATGACGTGACGCTGACGGGCGGCGAAAAATTGACGACCCTTGCCACCATCCGCGACGGCGCCAAGCGGGTGGGCGACGAGGTCAGTCTCGCCATCGCCGCGGAACACTGCCGCATTCTTTAAATCAGCTGTTCTTGTTTTATTGCGTTATGCGGGAAAATCTTGTACTGGATACATCGAAAGATTGTACCAGACAGGTGGATAGAATGGGCTACGACATCGTTTCTTTGATTCCTGCATTCTGCGCGGCCTTCCTCGGGCAAAGTGATTTTGAGGATGGTGGGATGGCCCTGCGCGACAAGATCAATGTTCCGGTCATGAACTATTCGGTCCAGTCATTGGAAGAAGTCGATCGCTATCTCGAAGCGGTCCACGAGGTACAAGACCAGATTCCGGACCAGACCTATACCAATACAGTGCTGGCGACGGGCTGTTATGTTGGCGAGGTGATCCGACGCAATGGCAAGAAAGAATATCGTTGGGTCAACTATGCGGATCATTTCCCTAAGACCCCATCACTTATGGCCTTTTTTCCAGAAGACCTTGGCACAGGTGCGGTCTTAGTCACTGCGGACGGCAAGGAAATGCTCGCCCCATTCAATAAGGTCATTAAGTTCATTGAGGATGGGTCAGCGGACAGCGTGTACTTCTTCGCCACCGGCTATACGGTGAACAGTGATTGACCTAACCCGGTGATGTGATGCAATTCTGCCGCTGCGGTGATCACGGAGTGGCGGTTTCATGTCCCAATTCGATTACGACCTCTTTGTTATTGGCGCCGGGTCCGGCGGTGTACGCGCGGCCCGGATCACGTCTGGGTACGGCGCCAAGGTGGCGATTGCCGAAGAGAGCCGGGTGGGTGGCACCTGCGTCATCCGTGGCTGCGTACCAAAGAAGCTGCTTTCCTATGCGGCCCATTTCCATGAAGATTTCGAGGATGCCAGGAACTATGGCTGGACCGTGGGCGAAGCCACCTTCGACTGGCCGACGCTGATCGCCAACAAGGACAAGGAGATCGACCGGCTCAACGGCATCTATAAGAAGCTGCTGGCCGGCTCGAAGGTTGAGCTGCTGGAAACGCGGGCCGTCCTGATCGATCCGCACACGGTGGAGCTAGCCGGCAAGCGCGTCACGGCCAAGAACATTCTCATTGCCGTCGGTGGTTGGCCGGAACGGCCGAACATTCCAGGCATCGAGCACTCGATCACATCGAATGAGGCGTTTCACCTCGCGACTCTGCCGCGCGATATCGTAGTAGTGGGTGGCGGCTATATTGCGGTCGAGTTCGCCGGCATCTTCAACGGCCTCGGCGCCAAGGTGACGCAGCTTTATCGCGGCGAGCAGATCCTGCGCGGCTTTGATGAGGATGTCCGCAACTTCCTTAACGCCGAAATGGCGAAGAAGGGGATCGACATCCGCACCAAGGCCGACGTCGCCAAAATCGACAAGGTCGGCGAGCGGTTGAAGGTGACCTTGCAGGATGGCACGGTACTGGAATGTGGTGCCATCATGTATGCGACCGGCCGCAGGCCCAAGACGGGCGGCATGGGGCTGGCCGAAATCGGCGTCAGGCTGAAGGCAGGTGGCGCGGTCGCGGTTGATGCCACCTCGCAGACCAATATCGCGAACATCCACGCCATCGGCGATTGCACGGACAGGGTCAATCTGACACCGGTCGCCATCCGCGAGGGCCATGCCTATGCCGATTCAATCTTCGGCGGCAAGAACTGGCAGGTTGATCATCGCACCATCGCCTCGGCTGTTTTCAGCCATCCGCCGGTTGGCGTGGTCGGGCTCTCCGAAGCCAACGCGCGGCAGGAGGGCAGGGAACTCGACATCTACAAAGCGGATTTCAAGCCGCTGAAGCACACGATCTCCGGCCGCGATGAACGGACGTTGATGAAATTGGTGGTCGACCGCCCGTCGCAGGTAGTCCTTGGCGCCCACATGGTTGGCATGGACGCGCCGGAGATCATCCAGGCGATTGCCATCGCGGTGAAGATGGGAGCCACCAAGCAGCAATTCGATGCGGCGGTTGCGGTTCATCCGACGGCGGCGGAAGAATTTGTGACGCTGCGCACACCGGTTTGACACAGGGCCATGGAACTTTGCGGCAGCTCGTGGCATTGAACGAATGTCGTCAGCACGAAGACTCTGGAGAAGATAGATGCGCAAGCAAGTTTGCCTGGCCCTCGCGGTGATCGCCTCTGTGGCGGCCGCCACTGCTACACCGGCTGCGGCTCGTGACACGCGCTATGAGCTGAAGATTGCCGATGTCATGGCCGATCCGCGCTATGCAGAGAACGTCCCTGCCGGCATCAAATTCTATTTCGCGGGTCAGGCGGCACCAGCCGGACAGAATCTTGGCGAGTTCGTCACCAATCGGAAAACGAATTCCTTCGGCAAGCAGGATGAGGAAGCCTGTACCTGGGCCATGATCTCGGCCCTGAAGGAGCTTGCCGAGCGTGCCCAGACCGAAGGCGGCAACGCCGTCATGAATATCGTCAGCTATTACAAGAAGAAGCCGTTCTCGAGCGAGGCGCTCTACGAATGCCATGCCGGGGCCATCGTCGCCGGCGTGGCATTGAAGGGGACGGTGGTGAAGGTTGCGCCCTGACCACGATAGTCAGGGCGTGACGATCGAACTGAAATCATCGATCTGGATGTAGCCGTCGGGCACTGGCTCGGCCCCGGCTGATTCCATCAGGCTAGCCCGCCGGCGGCGCTGCTTGCGCGCCCGCGTCGTCGCATCGTTCAAGGGGTCGACGTCGCGAAGTGATTTCTTGCCACCGGCGCCCCAGGTAAAGGTGAGGCCGGTCAGGCGCTCGATTTCGGTCACGGGCACCTGATACAAATAGGTCTCGAACGGTGCTTCGGCTGCCTCGGCAAGACCGTACTTCGCGATCACAGCGCTTTGATCCATGAGGAAGGCTGCGGCGAACAATCCTTTGCCATCACCTGTTGCTGCAACCGCGACCTTCCAGAACCGCACAGGATATTGGATGTCGGGCAGCGGTTTATAGACCGGGTCATCCTCACGCAGGATCGGTCCGGTAAAGACCTGGGCCTTGAATTCCTTGCGCTCGATCGACTCCTCGAGCAAATGCTGCTCCAGCCCTTGCCACCATTCCCGGGTTCGATTGAACTTATCGTGCTGGGGCGTGCAATTCGTCCAATGACAGGTGTCGGCAGCGGAGATCATTGCCCCCTGCCGGCTGGCGCCGAATTCGAGATCTTCGTAGCGGGTGAGGTGCCCGCGGTCAAAACGGTTGCCTTCATAATAGAAATCCGTGATCTGATGTTTCGCTAGGATGCGCGGATCGGTCCGCCAATTGTCCTTTGGCCGCCCGAGCTTGAAGCGATTGTCGAAGTCGATGTTCGCCGCGCTATAGATCGCAAAGCGCCGCTCGGCATGCATGACCACGCTGTAATTGTGATAGTTGAGGACATGCTTGTTGTCCTTGGTCGGCTTGAGCAAGGGTGCCGCTTCAGCTTGCAGGGCGGCATTCATGGTCGGTTGCTGGACGTGCAGGCTGTTGCCCAGGAAATTGTCGTGGAAGCCCTTGCGGTCGCTGTAATCGCTGTTGAACGGTGCCGGCTGTACAGGTGGCTTGGCCTTTTTCTGCGCTGCCTCGAAGGCGCTGGCCATGATGGCGGATTCCGATGCGGCGCCACTTGACGCAATCGAAACCTGATTGTCGGCGTCGATGTTCAATGTGACCCGGATCTGGCGGAACGCTGGAGATGAGGACATGGGGCTTTGCTCCTCTGAGGGATCTGAAGGAATAGCCAATGGCGATGGCGCCATGGGGAGGGCAGGTACGCGCGACTGTGCTGCGGTCGCCTCGAATATGGGGCGCAGGAGTGGTTCGTTTGGCAGAGCCTGCCTGAGTGTCTCAACGATACGCGAGACGCGGATGCCTTCGTTGGCAATCCATTTGATCTGACTTTCATCGTCGCTGTTGGGGTCGAAATCCCGGCCGTCGATCGTCTGCGTATGTCCGTTACGCTCCGCAGGGATGCCGCTATGATGCAGCGCCACCACATACCAATCATTGTTGAAGACGGCAGATCCTGAAGATCCGGCGAGTGTGTCGCTCGAATACCAGATGGCATCCGGCGTGCGCTTGATGAAGCGGTTCTCGCGGACGCAAAGCTGTTTGCGTTCTCCGTTTGGGTGCTGAATGATTGTCAACCATTCGCCTTCCACCACCTTGCCGGTTGTCTCAAGCAAGGGTAGGTAGCTGAAGTCTGTCAGGGGCGTGCCCTGCCCGCGTGATACGGGCTCGACATGGACGATGGAGAAATCGAGTTTCTCGGACGTGAAATAGAGCTTGGCGGGCGTCAGGCCGAAAACCGATGGCCTCCGTGCCACACCCTCAAGGTCCATCTCAAAATCGAATTGAGCGACGGAATACTGCGCCACCTCCTTATTCGGCAGGACATGGTTGTTCGTGATCAGAACATTGGGCGCGATGAGAAAACCGGTGCCGAACCCCAACTGGCGCGTCGGCGACTGGTTGATGACGATCCGGCAAATCGACTTGGCAGCCCGCGAGCCACGCGCCAGATAATTGACGTCCTGCAGCTCGTTACCGTTGATGATCCGTTCGAAGACCTGTGACGCTTCCCGCTCACCCAGACTGTCCTGCAGGAAATCGCGCCGTTGCGCGAGGTTGTCCGGCGAGGCGATGTCCTTGGGGGCCTTGTCGGCCAAGCTCGCGGCCAGATATTTCATGTCGACGCCGCCGGCGCGGTCGCGCGCTTTTTCAATCCGGTCGTTGAGGCGGTCGTTCAGAATTCCCATCAGGCCCACCTTTGAGGTGACCCGCCGGAAAAAGGCGGCGCTGGAAGCCAATGAACGAAAGCAATTTAAACGAGTATTGACGTATTGACCATAGACGAATACGTGAATTTTTTGGGTCGGTTCATAGGAGGCCGCCAGCGCCATGATAGGGGCAATTTTATTTTATCTATATCAATGGCTTGCGTCGTTTTCCTGCATTATTTGCATGAAGGGGGCATAAGTCATATATACAGTTCGGCACTTATCCACCGTTTGGCATGACCCAAGAGCGCGTAGCGTAGAGGCAGAAGATGAGCACGAAATGGTCGCCGGAGAGCTGGCGCGAAAAGCCGATCTCCCAGGTTCCGCAATATCCCGATGCCGCCAAGCTGGCCTCGGTCGAGGAGCGCCTGCGCGCCTATCCGCCGCTCGTTTTTGCCGGCGAGGCCCGCCGCCTCACCGAAGCGCTGGGTGCCGTGGCGGAAGGCAAGGCTTTCCTGCTTCAGGGTGGTGACTGCGCAGAGAGCTTTGCGGAATTTTCAGCCAACAATATCCGTGACACGTTCCGCGTCCTGCTGCAGATGGCGGTGGTGCTGACCTATGGCGCCGCCATGCCGATCGTGAAGATCGGCCGCATGGCCGGCCAGTTCGCCAAGCCCCGTTCGGCGCCGACCGAGGTGATCGACGGCGTCGAGCTGCCGAGCTATCGCGGCGACAACATCAACGGCATCGAATTCACGCCGGCAGCCCGCATTCCGGATCCGGAACGTTTGCTGCAGGCTTATAACCAGTCGGCGGCGACGCTCAACCTGCTGCGCGCCTTCGCCCAGGGCGGTTTTGCGGACCTCCACAAGGTGCATCGCTGGAACCTCGATTTCGTGGCTGATAGCCCCTTGGGCCATCGCTACAAGGAACTGGCCGACCGCCTTTCCGAGACGCTCGATTTCATGGCGGCCTGTGGCCTGACTTCCGACACCGTTCCGCAGATCCGCGAGACGGAGTTCTTCACCAGCCATGAAGCCCTGCTGCTCAATTTCGAGCAGACGCTGACCCGTACCGACAGCCTCACCGGCAAGTGGTATGGCTGCTCGGCACATATGTTGTGGATCGGCGACCGTACGCGTCAGCCGGACGGGGCCCATGTCGAGTTCATGCGTGGCATCCAGAACCCGATCGGCCTCAAATGCGGCCCCTCGATGGACCCCGATGAATTGCTGCGATTGATTGACATTCTCAACCCGCAAAACATCCCCGGCCGCCTCACGCTCATCGCCCGCATGGCCCATGACAAGGTCGAAGCCAAGCTGCCGCCGCTGGTGCGTGCCGTGAAGCGCCATGGCGGCAAGGTGGTCTGGTCCTGCGACCCGATGCATGGCAACACGATCAAATCCTCGACCGGCTACAAGACCCGGCCGTTCGACCGCATCCTGGGTGAAGTGCGCGGCTTCTTCGACGTGCACCGGGCAGAGGGAACGCATGCCGGCGGCGTGCATTTCGAAATGACCGGCCAGGACGTGACCGAATGCATCGGTGGCGCCAAGGCCGTGACCGAGGAAGCCTTGGCCGACCGTTATCACACCCATTGCGATCCGCGTCTCAACGCTACGCAGGCGTTGGAACTCGCCTTCCTCATTGCCGAGCAATTGAAAGCGGAGCGCGCCGGTGGACAACGCATCGCCGAAGCCTCGTAACGACAGCGGGAAGGATGCAGGACCAGTCAGCGGTCCTGCGTCTGACCAGGTTGCCGACTGGTCGGATCAGTATTTCCTGAAGACCAAAGCAACCGTTGCCAAGTTCGGCGACGTCAAGGTCACCTATGCGATTTTCATGCGCCGCCCGGTGATTTCGGCGCCGCGCCTGGCGGTCGAGTGGCTGCAACATGTCGCTGTCGAGCGCGGCACCGAATTCCAGATCGACCTCCAATATGACGAGGGCAGGTGGGTCGGTGCGGGCGAGCCGATCATGTATGTGACCGGGTCCTTCGTGCATCTCGCCGATCTCGAAACCTTGCTGCTGATGAAGCTGGGGCCTGCCTGTGTGGCGGCTTTCAATGCCTTCACCATGTGCGCCGATCTGCCCAATGTCGCGTTCCTCGCCATGGATGCGCGGCACTGTGCCGGCTTGGAAATGGCCGAAATGATGGCCTATGCCGCTTCGGTCGGTTCCGCCAGGGCTGGGCGCAAGGTCAAGGCGACCGGCTTCATTGGCAACGCCACGCAAGCCACGGCCCATTATTTCGGTCGCGAGAAGGCGCTGGGCACCATGCCGCATGCGCTCATCGGTTATGCCGGGTCGACGCTTCGCGCTGCCGAAATGTTCCACGAGACGTTTCCCGATGAGCCGATGACCGTGCTGGTCGATTATTTCGGCCGCGAAGTAACCGATGCGCTGACCGTGGCACGGCGCTTTGCCGCCATGGCATCGCAAGGGCAATTGTCGGTGCGCATCGACACGCCGGGCAGCCGCTTCATTGAAGGGCTCGATCCGCCAGCTTCCTATGCGGTGATGGATCGCCATGTGCCCAAGGTCATCCGTGGCTATCGCTCCGAGAGCGAGCTCCGCCATCTGGTGGGCGCCGGCGTTTCGGCGGCAGCGATCTGGCATCTGCGCGATGCGCTGAACCGCGAAGGCTTCCACAAGGTGAGGATCGTGGCCTCGTCTGGTTTCGATCCGGCGAAATGCAAGGTGATGGCGGAAGCCCAGGCGCCCATCGACGTGGTAGGCACCGGCTCGTTCCTGCCGCAGCGCTGGACCGAAACCTACGCCACAGCCGACATCATCGAATATAACGGCGTCAAGCGCGTGAAGGTCGGCCGCGAATTCCTGTTCCGGAAATAGTGCTTACTTGGGTGCCTGGTTGAACGGCACCTCGGACCAGACATAGCCGTTCTCGTTGCTATGCTGCTTCACGCCGAATTCCAGGATCCAGGTCTTACCGGTCTTGGTATCGAGCAGCATGTTGACCTTGGTCCGGCCCTTGGTGAGGTCCCGGTCCGGCTGGTCGAGGACCATCAGGATATAGCGGTTGCCGGCCGGCTCGATCACCGGGGTGGGTGTCAGGATGTCGGCCGCACTCTGGGCTGCTGCCGGTAGCGGCGAGCCGACGAGGGCGGCCATTGCCAGCAAAACCCCGAAAGAAATTCGCATCGATCTACTCCCTGTCTCCCGTTCGTGACTGATTCTAACACATTTGCCGATGCAAGTTCCGCGCCCGAACCACGGCATGCCGGCCCGGTTGCATGCCGGCCTTGTGCGGTGCGCAATTGACTTCATCCTCTTGGTAGTTAATTTCGCCTGATGACAGACAAAATCAAAATTGCCCTGGCGCAGATCAACCCCAAACTCGGCGACGTTGCCGGTAATGTGGCGCGCATTCGCAAGGCCCGTGCAGAGGCAGCAGCAGGCGGTGCCGATCTGGTGCTGGCGCCGGAACTGGTCGTTTCCGGCTATCCGCCGGAAGACCTGGTGCTGAAACCAGCCTTCCAGGACGCGTGCCGGCAGGGTGTCGAGGCTTTGGCCAAAGACACGGCCGATGGTGGCCCGGCGATCATCGTCGGTTCGCCCTGGATGGAGGAGGGCAAGCTCCATAACGGCGCCTTCCTGCTGGGTGATGGCAAGATTCTCGCCAAGCGCTTCAAATATGATCTGCCGAATTACGGCGTCTTCGACGAGAAGCGCGTCTTCGTGCCGGGGCCCTTGCCGGATCCAGTAGATTATAACGGCATGCGCCTTGGCCTGATGATCTGCGAGGATCTCTGGTTCCCCACGACCGCGGCACATCTCAAGAAGGGTGGGGCCGATCTGTTCTTGGTGCCCAATGGCAGCCCCTATGAGCATGACAAGATCGACCAGCGCCTGGAAATTGCTGGTGAGCGCTTGGGCGAAACGGATCTGCCGGTCGTCTATGTCAACCAGGTAGGTGGGCAGGACGAACTGGTTTTCGACGGCGATTCCTTCGTGCTGGACCGCGGCGGCGAGATCAAGGTGCGCCTGCCGGCCTTTGAGGAAAAGGTGGCCATCACCGAATGGCAGCGCGGCAATAAAGGTTGGCTGTGCCTGCCGGCCGATATCGCGCCGACACTCGACCCGTTGGAATCGATCTACCGGGCGATGGTCCTGGGCCTCAAGGATTATGTCCAGAAGAACGGCTTTCCGGGCATCCTGCTGGGCCTCTCGGGCGGTATCGATTCCGCTTTGTCGGTGGCGGTGGCGGTGGATGCCTTGGGTGCCGACCGGGTGCGCGCCGTCATGATGCCGTCCCCCTATACCAGCCAGGACAGCCTCGACGACGCTGCTGCCTGCGCGAAACTGCTTGGCATCCGCTACGACACCGTCTCGATCGAGCCGGCGATGAAGGCCTTCGGCGAGATGTTGTCCGGCATTTTTGCCGGCAAATCGGCCGACACGACCGAGGAAAACATTCAGAGCCGCGCCCGTGGCCTCACCCTGATGGCGATGTCGAACAAGCTTGGCCACATGCTGCTGACGACGGGCAATAAGTCTGAAATGTCGGTGGGTTACGCGACCCTTTATGGCGACATGTGCGGCGGCTATTCGGTCCTCAAGGACATCTACAAGGTGACGGTTTTCGCCCTTTCCCGCTGGCGCAACCAGAATCGCCCGAATGGTGCCCTGGGGCCATTAGGCCCGGTCATGCCGGAGCGGGTCATTACCAAGCCGCCATCGGCCGAATTGAAGCCGGACCAGACCGACCAGGACACTTTGCCGCCCTACGATGTGCTGGATGGGATCCTGCAATGCCTGGTGGAGCAGGAGATGGCCGTGGACCAGATCGTCGCCAAAGGCTATGACAGGGCCACGGTCCTGCGGGTCTGGCGAATGCTGGATCTGGCCGAATACAAGCGCCGCCAGGCCCCTCCGGGGGTCAAAATCACGCGGCGCGCTTTCGGCAAGGACCGGCGTTATCCGATCACCAACGGCTTCCGGCCCCAATAAGGCAAAAGCCCGGGGATAGGCAAAACTGATGGAAATCGAGTGTTCTGATGTCGGTTCGTGTTCGCTTCGCACCCAGTCCCACGGGCCGGTTGCATGTCGGCAATATCTATATTGCCCTGAATAATTGGCTGTTCGCGCGCCAGCGCAACGGCAGCTTCCTCCTGCGCCTTGACGATACCGATACCGAACGTTCGACGCCTGAGTTCGCGGCGGGGATCGAAGCCGATCTTACTTGGCTCGGCCTGACCTGGGACACGTTCGCCCGCCAGGTGGACCGAATTGCCGCCTATGACGCCGCGGCAGCAAAGCTGAAGGCCAGCGGCCGGCTTTATCCTTGCTATGAAAGCGCCGAAGAATTGGCGCTCAAACGCAAGATCCACCGTGTCTATGATCGCGCCGCGCTGAAATTGACGGATAGCGACCGTGCCAAGCTGGAAGCCGAAGGCAAACGCCCGCATTGGCGCTTCAAGCTGGAACATCGCCAGGTCCAGTGGGCTGATCTCGTGCGCGGGAACGAGCATATCGACACGTCCAGCCAGTCGGATCCGGTGCTGATCCGCGAGAGCGGCAGCTATCTCTACACATTTACATCGGTCGTCGATGATATCGACCTTGCGATGACGCACATCATCCGCGGTGCCGACCATGTCACCAATACGGGGACACAGATCCAGATCTTCGAGGCGCTAGGCGCGACCGCGCCGGGCTTCGCGCATTTGCCTTTGCTGGTCGACGCAACAGGTGAGGGGCTTTCCAAGCGCCTTGGCTCACTTTCCATTTCCGATTTGCGCGAGCAGGGCCTGGAACCGATGGCGCTCAACACCTATCTGGCCCATATCGGCACCGGCGTGCCCTTGGTCGTGAAGCCGCATCTTGAGGATCTGGTGAGGTCGCACGATCTCTCGAAGTTCGGTAAATCGAGCCCGCGCTTCGATCCGGCAGAGTT
Organism: Dongia sp. P2_B8; assembly: GCF_056404715.1. Lineage (NCBI taxonomy): Bacteria > Pseudomonadati > Pseudomonadota > Alphaproteobacteria > Rhodospirillales > Dongiaceae > Dongia > Dongia sp. P2_B8. The sequence continues at coordinate 283,137 of NZ_JBFUDM010000009.1, forward strand.
GCTGCATTTGAATGCGCGCCTGCTGCACCTTTTGCCCTTTGAAGAAGCCAAGGCGCATCTTGCAGGCGTTGGCTTGACCGACGTCGATGCCGCCTTGTGGGACGTGGCACGCGCCAATGTCGAAAAAATTGAGGAGATTGGGGAATGGCAACGCATCTGCCGGGGCAGTATCGCGCCGCACATCGTCGATCCCGCTTTTGCGGCAACGGCTGTCGATGTTCTGCCGCCTGAGCCCTGGGACGAGGGCAGTTGGAAAACATGGACCGAAGCAGTGAAGGTCGCTACTGGGCGCAAGGGCAAGGATTTGTTCATGCCGTTGCGCCAGGCCTTGACCGGATTGGAGCACGGGCCGGAAATGCGCCTGCTGCTGCCGCTGATCGGTCGCGAGAAAAGCCTGCGCCGCTTGCGTGGCGAAAACGCCTGATCGCGCGCGCAGTTGAGGGAAAAGTGAAATGACGATCCATCTTTACAATACACTGCGACGCGAGAAGCAGCTCTTCGAACCGATCGACCCCGATAATGTCCGCATGTATGTCTGCGGCCCGACGGTGTCCGACTACGCCCATATCGGCAATGCGCGGCCGGTTGTCTGCTTCGACGTGCTCTTTCGATTGCTGCGCCATGTCTACGGTGCGGACCACGTGACTTATGTCCGCAACATCACGGACATTGATGACAAGATCATGGCCGCCGCCGAAAAGAACGGCGAAAGCATCGAAAGTGTCACGACGCGCACGACCGGCTGGTATCACCAGGACATGGCCGCCGTTGGTGCCATGCCGCCCAGCCGTGAGCCGCGGGCGACGGAGTTCGTGCCGCAGATGGTGGCGCTCATCGAGCAACTGATCGGCAAAGGCAATGCCTATGCGGCGGAAGGTCATGTGCTGTTCAACGTGCCGTCGATGCCGGATTACGGCGGACTGTCCGGCCGCAGCCTCGATGACATGATCGCCGGCGCCCGGGTCGAAGTGGCTCCCTATAAAAAGCATCCGGCCGATTTCGTGCTGTGGAAACCGTCAGAGGCCAACCAGCCGGGCTGGCCCAGCCCCTGGGGCCGTGGGCGCCCCGGTTGGCATATCGAATGCTCGGCCATGTCCGGTGAACTGCTGGGCGAGGTGTTCGATATCCATGCCGGCGGTATCGACCTCATCTTCCCCCATCATGAGAACGAGATCGCCCAGAGCCGCTGCGCTCATGGCTCGGATGTGATGGCCAAGTTCTGGCTGCACAATGGCTTTGTGCAGGTGAACGGCCAGAAGATGTCGAAGTCGCTCGGCAACTTCTTTACCGTTCATGAGCTTCTGGATGAGGGCTTGCGCGGCGAGGCGATCCGGCTGGCTTTGTTGTCGGCGCATTACCGGCAGCCGATCGATATCACCCGGGACGGGATCCAGGAAGCCAAGATCCAGCTCGACCGCTTCTACGGCGCGTTGGCCAAGGCTGGCGAGATCGAGGTTGAGCCGCAACCGACCGACCGGATCCTCGCGGCACTGGCGGACGATCTCAATACACCGCTGGCGGTCAGCGAGATGCATGAACTGGTCACAGAGCTTAACAAGGCAACGACACCAGCCAAGAAGGCTGCGGCAAAAGCAGCCGTGCTTGGGGCCGCTCAGCTGCTGGGCATTTTGTGGCAGGACCCGATAGTCTGGCTGCAGCAGGATGATGGCGGAAAAGGCCGCAGTGCGGCCGAAATCGAGGGGCTGATTGCCGATCGTATCGCGGCCCGCAAGGGCAAGGATTTCGCCGAGGCAGATCGCATCCGCGACATGCTGGCCGGCGAAGGTATCATGCTTGAAGACAGCCCTTCCGGAACGACCTGGAAGCGGAGCTGACACCATCTTGTATCGAGCTTGTGCCGGGGTGGTTCATAATTGTTAAGAGCTGCCCCGGCCACTCTCGATCTTGCTGTTTGTCGTCTTCAGGAGGAAGATAGTTCTGGGGACGACGTTACGCCGGGCGTAAACGCGGCATAGCAGGCGCAGCCGATGACATATCGGCGCCTCGTGTCGGAAGAGTTTTTGAAGATCTGCTCAGTCCGTACAGCAGCGATCTATCGCTACTGGGGTGCCAAGAAGTGCGGCCGAAAACTGCCGTGCCGTTCCAATATCGACCCTGCCGAAATGAAGCCATGGTTGCCGGGATTGGTGCTGGTCGATATCGCCGATCAACCGCCGCCGCGGCGCATCACCTATCGCGTGGTTGGTACGGCGGTCTGCGAGCATCGCGGCTTCGATCCGACCGGCAGGCCGGTGCAGGAAGGCCTCTACGGCAATGCCCGTGACGAGGTGCTGGAGAATTATCGCATCGCCATCGACGAGAAGTCGATCGTCTTCGACTTCGATGCAACGCCATCGCGTTCCGGCTATGCGCGCGAAATTGGCACGCTTTTCCTGCCGCTCTCCAGCGATAATGAGACGGTCGACAAGATCCTAATCTACCAGGACATCGAACAGATCAAGCCGACCTATCGGCTCTAGCGCCATTCGGTCAGTGTCGCTCGGCCAAGGCCAACCGGATGGCGAGGCCGACGAAAACCAGTGCTGACAAACGATTGAGCCAGCGACCGATGCCAGCCGACCCGCGCAGCAATCCTGCGGCGGTGGCCGTCGAGACGGTCACGATGCAATTGACCGTCGTGCCGCTGATGTTGAAGAGGGTTCCCAGGAATAGGATCTGCAGCCAGACCGGGCCGGCCGTCGGGTCGACGAATTGCGGCAGGAAGGCCAGGATAAACAGCGCCACCTTTGGGTTGAGGACATTGGTGAGGACGCCTTCCCAGAACAGGCGCCAGAGGGAAACCGGGGGCAGGGTCTTAGCGGCACCAGCGCTGGTGCTGTGCGACATCAGCGCCTTCCAGGCAAGATAGAGCAGATAGGCAGCCCCCACCGCCTTCACGGTGACGAAGGCCGCTTCCGAATGGGCGAGGATCGCCGAGACGCCGAAGGCCGCCAGGCAAGTATGGACGACGCTGCCGCCGGCGATGCCAAAGCTCGCCGCAATGCCGGCTGCTCGCCCCTGTGTTGCGGTCCGGGCGATGACATAGGTCATGTCGGCGCCGGGTGTCAGGTTGAGCGCCAGGGCAGCGATAAAGAACGGCCAAAGCGTGGCTAGATCCGGCATTTCTCTCTCATTCCAATGGGTTGGTAATTTTCTGTCGGTGGCGCTGCTTGACGGCCAGAGTTTCATATGATGAATACCCGGTCAACGGACGACAAACGGTTGGAAAAGCCTACAAAATCATGGCGCCACAAAGATGACTGACGACAAGCGCGTATATCTTTTCGACAGCACGCTGCGCGATGGCGCGCAGACGCAGGGCGTCGATTTCAGCGTCAATGACAAGCTGGCGATTGCCCACGCCCTCGACCGGATCGGCGTCGACTATGTCGAAGGCGGCTGGCCTGGCGCCAATCCGACCGACGATGCGTTCTTTGGCGCGCCGCCTAGCTTCAAGCGCGCGAAGTTCGTGGCCTTCGGCATGACCCGTCGGCCCGGCCGCTCGGCATCCAACGATCCGGGGCTGACGGCGCTGCTCAATGCCAAGACGGCCGCCGTCTGCATGGTCGGCAAGAGCTGGGATTTTCATGTCGATGTGGCGCTCGGCATCAGCCGGACCGAAAATGTCGACATGATCGTCGAGAGCATCGAGCATGCCAAGGGCCGCTGCAGTGAGGTGATGTTCGACGCCGAGCATTTCTTCGATGGCTACAAGGCCAATCCGCAATATGCGCTGGAGTGTGCCGTTGCTGCCTATAAAGCTGGCGCGCGCTGGGTGGTGCTGTGCGACACCAATGGTGGGACATTGCCCCATGAGGTCGAGCGGATCGTCGGTGCGGTGACGGAGAAGGTGCCGGGCATCAATCTCGGTATTCACTGCCACAATGATACCGAGAACGCGGTTGCGAATTCCCTGGCTGCCATTCGCGCTGGTGTGCGGCAGGTGCAGGGCACGCTGAATGGGCTGGGTGAGCGCTGCGGCAACGCGAACCTCATCTCGCTCGTTCCGTCCTTGATGCTGAAATCGGATTTCAAGGTCGGGTTGACGGAACAGGATCTGAAACAGCTGACGCATGTCTCGCGCCTGCTGGATGAGCGCCTCAACCGGGCGCCCAACCGCAGTGCCGCCTATGTCGGCGAAAGCGCCTTTGCGCACAAGGGCGGGCTGCATGTCTCGGCGGTCGAGAAGGATCCGCGCACCTATGAGCATATCGAGCCGCATCTCGTCGGCAACCGCCGCCATATCGTGGTCTCGGACCAGTCGGGCCGCGCCAATATCCTGGCGCGCTTCCGCGAGATCGGCCTCGATGTCGATGCCGATGACGGCAAGGTTGGCGCTCTCGTCGAGACGGTGAAGCTGCGCGAATATGATGGCTATGCCTATGACGGGGCCGAAGCTTCATTCGAATTGCTGGCGCGGCGCGCCTTGGGATCGGTGCCCACTTTTTTCAAGCTGGCGCGCTTCCGCGTGATGGACGAGCGGCGCTGGAATGTGCGTGGTGATCTGGAGACGGAATCCGAAGCGACCGTCACACTTGATATCGACGGTGACCCGCTGATGACGGTAGCGACCGGCAATGGCCCGGTGAATGCCTTGGATACGGCGCTTCGCAAGGCGCTGCTGCCGCATTATCCGGGGCTCGCCGACATGCGCCTGGTGGATTTCAAGGTCCGTATCCTGACCCCGCAGGCAGGCACCGAGGCAATCACGCGCGTGATGATCGAAAGTGCCGACGATGCCGGCGAACGCTGGACGACGGTGGGCGTCTCGCCCAACATCATCGACGCCTCGTTCGAAGCCCTGAACGATGCGATCATCTGGAAGCTGCTGAAATCCGGTGCCCGTTGAACACGCCCGCCATCATCCTCATTACGCCCCAGATGGGCGAGAATATCGGCACGGCCGCGCGCGCCATGCTGAATTGCGGCCTCACCGATTTGCGGCTGGTCGGGCCGCGTGACGGCTGGCCGAATGTGAAGGCCGAGCGCGCGGCGGTCGGCGCCTTCGAGAAGATGGAGCCGGTCAAACTCTTCGAAACGACTGAAGAGGCGCTGGCCGACCTCACCTACGTCTATGCCACCTCGGCGCGCGATCGGGATATGGTAAAGCCGGTCGTGACCGCACGCTTTGCAGCCGGCGAGGCGCGCGAGAAGATCGCTGCCGGCGGCAAGGTCGGCTTCATGTTCGGCGCCGAGCGCATGGGGCTCCTCAATGACGATGTGGCGCTATCGGACGCGCAGCTGACCGTGCCGCTCAACCCGGACTTTACCAGCCTCAACCTGGCGCAGGCCGTTCTATTGGTGGGCTATGAGTGGTTCCAGGCCGGTGACGCGACACCGCCGCAGCAACTGGCGACAAACGGTGCCGAGCCGGCGACCAAGGATCAGGTTTACGCTTTCTTTGCCCATTTCGAACGCGAACTGGATGCCTGTGGCTTTCTGCGCAACGAAGCCGCGCGGCCGACCATGGTGCGAAATCTCCGAAACATGTGGTCACGCGCGGGTCTCACCGAACAGGAAGTGCGCACGCTCCATGGTGTCGTCAAAGAGTTGACAACGCTCCGCGTGCCGCGAAAATAGCCGGCGATTTCCCCAGCGATGCGTCAAGTGGCGCGAGCGAGGCGAATTGGCGACGGTTTCATTCACCGCCCATCTCCGCAAGGTAGCGCCGCCCGGCGCGACGAAGGTCGCTGCCGACAATCTGGGTGATGCGCTCAATCAAGTTTTCGCAAAAGCGCCGAAACTCAAAGGCTATGTGGTCGACGAGCAGAATCGCCTACGTCGCCACGTGGTGATCTTCCTCAACGGTTCGCGGCTCGCGCCGGCGAATTGGTCCGCCCAAAGCCTGGCAGCGGATGATGATGTCTATGTCATGCAGGCGCTCTCAGGTGGTTGATAGCCGACGGATGATGGAGGAGGCGTAGATGGCACGGAAACTGGCAATCGGCTCGCGCAAGGGGTTGATCTTCTACGTCGCTGATGGCGATGGATGGCGCTATGACGGCGTCCATTTTCGCGGCACGCCCATCAGCATGGTGATGCAGGATCCGCGCAATGGCAGCCTCTATTCAGCCCTCGATTATGGCCATTTTGGCCCGAAGCTGCAGCGCTCCGACGACAACGGTGCGACTTGGGCTGAGGTGACGCCGCCGGCATTCCCCAAATCCGACGAGAAGGACGCCCCTGCTGTCCTCAATATCTGGGCGCTGGAGCCAGCGGGCAGCGACATGCCGGGAACCATCTGGGCCGGAACGGTGCCGGCTGGCATCTTCCGCTCGGACGACAAGGGAATGAGCTGGGAGTTGAATGAACCATTCATGGCGCTGCCGCAGCGGTCGGAATGGGGTGGCGCCGGCAATGAGACGCCGGCGCTGAGTTCCATGGCCATTCATCCCGCCGATAGCCGCAGGATGGCCGTCTCAATTTCGGCGGGCGGCGTCTGGCAGACGGGAGATGGCGGCAAATCCTGGCGAAACACGTCGAAGGGTCTGTGGGCCGCCTATATGCCGCCGGACCAGGCTGAGAATCCGAATGTCCAGGATGTGCATCAGATGCGGCGCTCACCGTCGCAGCCGGATCGTCTTTATATCCAGCATCACAATGCCGTCTTTACCTCGGCCGATGGCGGCCAGACATGGCAGGAGATTTCCAAGGCATTTGGTTTTGCTGTTGCCGTCCATCCCAAGGATCCGCTGACAGCCTGGTTCGTGCCGGGCGAGAAGGACGAATATCGCCAACCGAAGGACGAGATTTTCTGTGTCACCAAGACGAATGATGGTGGCAAGAGCTTCCGCCAGATCACCAAGGGACTGCCGGCGAAACCTGCCTTCGACCTGGTGCTGCGGCATGCTTTGGACGTGGATCGGAGTGGTGATCGGCTGGCTTTTGGCTCGACCACCGGCAATCTGTGGTCAAGTTCCGACGGCGGGGAAGGCTGGCAATTGCTGTCCGGGCACCTGCCGCCGGTCTATTGCGTTCGCATGCTCGAATAATTAACGATGTATTTCAATGAGTTATCGGCGCCATTTGTCGCGTCCAGGGCGCTTGACTAGGGGGATTTAGCGGTTATATTCCGCCCGCTCCCGCGCCGGACTGCCCATGAGGCATGCCCAGCCGCCGGTTTTTACCGGGTCGGACAGCCGGGACATGAACAACGTCGTGAAAAAACGAGAAGGTAACCTATGTCGAAGCGTATTGAAGCCAAGCACAAAATTGACCGCCGTTTGGGCGTCAATCTCTGGGGCCGCCCGAAGAGCCCGATCAACGACCGCGAATATGGTCCGGGCCAGCACGGTCAGCGCCGCAAGAAGCCGACCGATTACGGCATCCAGTTGATGGCGAAGCAGCGCCTGAAGGGCTATTACGGCTCGATCGGCGAGCGCCAGTTCCGCAAGCTCTATCAGGAAGCCGTGCGCCGTCGCGGTGACACCTCCGAAAATTTGATCGGCCTCCTCGAGCGCCGTCTCGAGACCGTGGTCTATCGCGCCAAGTTCGTCCCGACCGTGTTCGCCGCCCGCCAGTTCGTCAACCATGGCCATGTCCTGGTGAACGGCAAGCGCGTCAACATCGGTTCCTACAAGCTCTCCGACGGCGATGTCGTCGAAGTGCGTGACCGCGCCAAGCAGCAGACCCTGGTGGTCGGTGCGGCGCAGTCGCAGGAACGCGACACGCCGGATTACCTCGAAGTCGACCATAAGAAGATGACCGCGAAGTTCGTGCGCGTCCCGGCCCTCGGCGATGTGCCGTACCCGGTCAGCATGGAACCGCATCTGGTGGTCGAATACTACTCGCGCTAATCGCGTAAGCGCGCCAGAACGTCAAAGGGCCGGTCCAGAAGACCGGCCCTTTTTCGTTGTCAGTTGCCGCGCAGCCGGTCGAAGCCGCTGGTCAGGTCTTCGATAAGATCCTGCGGGTCTTCCAAGCCGGCATGGAGACGAACGGTCGGTCCCGCCGCGTTCCATTTGGTTGCCGTGCGGGCTGTGGTGAGGGAAGAAGGCACGATCAGGCTTTCATAGCCGCCCCAGGAAAAGCCGAGCCCGAACAGTTCCATGCCGTCGATCATGGCATTGACGCGCTCTTCCGCAGCGGGCTTCAGCACCATGCCGAAGAGACCGGTCGAGCCCAGGAAATCGCGCTTCCACAATTGATGGCTCGGATGGTCCGGCAGCGCCGGGTGCAGGACGCGCTCAACCTCCGGGCGACCCTGCAGCCATCTGGCAAGGATGAGCGCACCTTCCTGATGCTGGGCGAGACGCGCTGACAGGGTGCGGATGCCGCGGAGCGCCAGATAGCAATCGTCGCCGCCGACGGCAAAGCCCATGCCGTGTACCTGCGTCTTCACCTGTTTATAGAATTCCTCGCGCATGGTGATGATGCCCATCATCACGTCGGAATGGCCCACCAGATATTTGGTGGCCGCATGCACGACGAGATCGACGCCATGGCGATAGGGCTTGAAGTAAAGCGGGCTGGCCCAGGTATTGTCCATGATCACGACGCAGCCCTTGGCATGCGCCGCAGCGGCAATCGCCGGCACGTCCTGGATCTCGAAGGTGTGCGAGCCGGGGCTCTCCAGATATACGACTTTAGTATTGGGTCGAATGAGCGAGGCAATGCCAGCGCCGATCAGCGGATCGTAATAGGTGGTCTCGACGCCAAATTTTTTGAGCTGGCTGTCGCAGAAGAAGCGGGTGGGTTCATAGACGCTGTCGACCATCAACACGTGATCGCCGGCACTGACAAAGCTTAACAAGGCACCGGCGATGGCGCCCATGCCAGAGGGGACGGCGACGGCCCTGTCCGCCTCTTCCAGCGCCGCCACGGTCTCCTCCAGGGCGAAGGTGGTCGGCGTGCCGTAGCGGCCATAATAGACATTATTGAACTTGTCACGGCCACGGGCCCGCATGTCGGCGACATTGTCAAAAAGGACTGTCGAGGCGTGATAGACGGGAGGGTTAACGATCCCCTTGTTGGCTTTCGGGTTGTTGCCTGAGTGTGTAATTAGGGTGCGATCACGCCGTTTCATGGGCCGTTCCGATGTGCTGCTGTTAAGACAGAATGCATTTAGCACCCCAACGGCGCCGTTCCTAGCCCAGCCCTTGCGGACGCCTAATCGGCGAATGGCAGGCATCGCCGCCGATACGCCGGAGTTTGCCAATGGTCAGGAAGCTTGTGAGAGAAAAGTCCTTGTGTTACAGAAAATTCAAGCTGGTTTCGTCTCTGGGAACTGCACCCGTAAATGGGGCATTGGCGAGGCCGGTGAAAATTAAGAAAGAACTCCAGGGAAGGACTTCCAAATGAAACATCTGAAGTATGTCGTTGCCGGTGTGGCGCTGCTGGCTGGGATGGCCACGGCGGCCCAAGCTGCCTCGACCCTCGACACCGTCAAAGGCCGCGGCAAGCTCGTTTGCGGCGTGACCACCGGTCTCGCAGGCTTTGGCGCGCCGAACGACAAAGGTGAATGGGCCGGCCTCGACATCGATCTGTGCAAAGGGATCGCCGCGGCAGTGCTGGGCGATGCCAGCAAGGTTGAATACAAGCCGCTCTCGGCTGAACAACGTTTCACCGCGCTGCAATCGGGCGAAGTCGACGTGCTCGCGCGCAACTCGACCTGGACCCTGTCGCGTGACAGCCAGTTGGCGCTCGATTTCGTCGCCGTCAATTACTACGACGGCCAGGGCTTCATGGTGCACAAGGATTCCGGCGTGAAGAGCGCGCTGGAATTGAAGGGCGCCACCGTCTGCGTGCAGGAAGGCACGACGACCGAAAAGAACATGGGCGACTATGACAAGGCCAACGGTCTTGGCTTCCAGCCTGTGAAGTTCAAGGAAAATGATCAGGCGCGCGCTGCCTATGACGAAGGCCGTTGCGACGCCTACACCACCGACGCCTCAGGTCTGGCTGGTGAGCGCACTGCGCTGAAGGATCCGGCCAATAACGTCATTCTGCCGGAAATCATCTCCAAGGAGCCGCTTGGTCCGGTCGTTCGTCATGGTGACAACCAGTGGGGCGACATCGTGCGGTGGACCCATTTCGCGACGTTGGTTGCGGAAGAAAAGGGTATCACCCAGGGCAATGTCGATGAAGTGAAGAAGACCAATGGTACCGACAACCCCAATGCCGACGCTGAAGTGCAGCGTTTGCTGGGTGTCTCGGACAAGATGGGCGAAGGCTTGGGTCTGAGCAACGACTGGGCCTACAACATCATCAAAGCCGTGGGCAACTATGGCGAAATCTTCGATCGCAATGTCGGTCCGAAGACGCCGATCGGGCTTGAGCGTGGTCTCAATGCCTTGTGGAACAAGGGCGGTCTGCAATACGCAGCGCCGGTTCGCTAAGCCTCTAGATCGCTGATATCCTACGCCCGGCCAAAAGCCGGGCGTAGGTGTCTTATTTGCACGCAACCCGTTGGGGAGGCGTTGACATGGCGTCAGCAAAGGCTGCGGCTGCTTCGGGCGGCCCAGGTCAATTGGTATCCGAACAAAAAGTCGCCTTCTGGCGAGACGAACGTGTGCGCGGTCTTATCGCGCAAATCGTCGTCATCGTCCTGTTGTTGGGCGCACTCGCGTTTCTCATCTATAATTTCCTTGAGAAGCAGGCGAACAGTGCCGGGCCGGCGATCAGTTTCGAGTTCCTCGACAACATCGCGGGCTTCCAGCTCAGTTTCTCGATCATCGATGTGACGCTCGATTCACCGATCGGGCGCATGATCACGGCGGGTGCTATCAACACGCTGCTGGCAGCTTTCTTCGCTGGCATCATCGCCACCGCCCTGGGATTGCTGGTCGGCGTCGCACGCCTCTCCAAGAATTGGCTGATCTCCCGGATCGCTGCCACCTACATCGAAATCATCCGCAACATTCCACTGCTGCTGCAGTTGGTGTTCTGGTATGGCGGCGTGCTGGTGGCGTTGCCAAAGCCCAAAGACAGTATCAGCCTGTTCGAGGCCGTGTTCCTCAACATCAAGGGCTTGTTCCTGCCCAAGCCTATCTTTCAGGCCGACGCCGGCCTGTTCTTCCTTGCCATTTTGGTCGCGATCGGCGTCGCGATCGGGATTGCGCATTGGGCGGGCAAGCGGCAGATGGCGACGGGACAGCAATTCCCGACGATCATCGTCAACACGCTCATCATCATTCTGCTGCCGGTGCTGGCCTATATTGTCAGCGATCCCATTGTCTGGGAAATGCCGCAGAAGGGCGCCTTCAACTTCAAGGGCGGCATGACGGTCCAGCCGGAAATGACGGCGCTCATCATCGGCATTGGCATCAGCACGGCGGCCTATGTCGCGGAAATCGTGCGGGCCGGTATCATGTCGGTCAGCCACGGACAGACGGAAGCATCATTGGCACTCGGCTTGAAGTCGAGTTGGACCTTGCGATTGGTGGTTCTGCCGCAGGCGCTGCGTGTCATGATTCCGCCGATGATCAGCCAGTATCTCAATGTCGTGAAGAATTCGACACTGGCCGGATTCATTGGCTACGCCGATCTCTTTGCCGTGATCGGGACGTCGCAGAACCAAACAGGCCGCGCTGTCGAATGTGTCGTCATCCTGATGGCATTCTATCTGACGGTCAGCCTGGTCATCTCGACCTTCATGAACATCTACAACAAGCGCGCCGCGCTGATAGAACGGTGAGGGCGCCATGACGGACATGACCGACACTCCCATCATCCCAGGCGAGCGACCGAATCTGCCGCCGCCAATCACTGAAACAGGCGTCATCGGCTGGTTGAAGCACAATCTGTTTTCCAGCTGGTGGGACAGTCTGCTGACGCTGGGCGCCATCTACATCATTTATCTGATCGTTCCGCCCTTCATTTCATGGGCGTTTGTCAATGCGGACTGGAATTTCTTACCGTCAGTTCTGTCGGGTGAGAAGCCGCCGCAGATCTCCGATTGCACCAGCGGCGGCGCCTGCTGGATCTTCGTCCGGGCACGCTTTGGGCAATTTTTCTATGGCTTCTATCCGGATGCCGAGCGCTGGCGTGTGAACTTGGTGCTGATCATGTTGGTCGGCTCGGTCTATGGCTTGCTGTCCGAGCGGATCAAGGCCAAGAAACCAATCGCCATCTTCTTCTTTGCTATCTTCCCGATCCTGGCCTTTGTCCTGCTGTATGGCGGCTTTGGCCTGTCGGTGGTTCCGACACAGCAATGGGGTGGCTTCATGCTGACCCTGACCTTGGCTGGCATCGGGATCGTCTTCTCCCTGCCGATCGGCATTCTGCTGGCGCTCGGGCGCCGGTCGCAACTGCCGATCGTGCACCTGCTCTGTGTGCTGTTCATCGAGTTTGCGCGCGGCGTGCCGCTGATCACGATCCTGTTTATGGCTAACGTGATGCTGCCGCTGTTCCTGCCGCCGGGTGTCGAGTTCAACATCCTGCTGCGCATCCTCATCGGCGTGACCATGTTCGCCTCAGCCTACATGGCGGAAGTCATCCGCGGTGGCCTGCAGGCTCTGCCCAAAGGGCAATATGAAGGCGCCATGGCAATGGGGCTCGGCTACTGGTCGATGATGCGCCTCATCATCATGCCGCAGGCCCTGCGCGTTGCCATTCCTGGCATCGTCAACAATTTCATCAGCCTGACCCAGGACACGACATTGGTGGCGATTGTCGGCCTCTACGACTTCCTCAATATCGTGCGCGCTGGCTCGCGTGACTCCAACTGGATCGGCACGGAAATCGAAGGTTATATTTTCTGTGCTTTCGTCTACTGGATATTCTGCTTTGCCATGTCGCGCTACAGCATGCGCATCGAACGCAAACTTCAAACCGGCCATAAGCGCTGAGGGGCTAGCAATGAGCACACAAGCACAAGCCAATCCGTCCGGTGCCGACCTCGCCGTCAGCGACGAGGTCATGATCGGCCTGACCGGTGTCAATAAATGGTACGGGCAGTTCCATGTGTTGAAGGACATCGACCTCACTGTCCTCAAAGGCGAACGGATCGTCATTTGCGGCCCGTCGGGGTCGGGCAAATCCACGCTGATCCGCTGCATCAACCGCCTGGAAGAACATCAGCGTGGGCGCATTGTCGTTGACGGGATCGAGCTCACGCACGATCTCAAGAATATCGAGAAGGTGCGCCGCGAGGTCGGCATGGTGTTTCAGCACTTCAACCTGTTCCCGCACCTGACCGTGCTCGACAATCTGACCTTGGCGCCGATCTGGGTGAAGAAGGTGCCGAAGAAGGAAGCGGAGGAGGTGGCCATGCACTACCTCAAGCGCGTCAAGATTCCGGAACAGGCCGGCAAATTTCCAGGCCAGCTCTCCGGCGGTCAGCAGCAACGTGTGGCGATCGCGCGGTCGCTGTGCATGAATCCCAAAGTCATGCTGTTCGACGAACCCACATCGGCACTCGATCCGGAAATGATCAAGGAAGTGCTCGATGTTATGATCGAGCTGGCGCGTTCCGGCATGACGATGATCTGCGTTACCCACGAAATGGGCTTCGCCCGCACCGTCGCCAACCGGGTCATCTTCATGGACAAGGGCGAGATCATCGAGCAGAACGAGCCGGAAGAATTCTTCAACAACCCGAAATCGGACCGGACCAAGCTGTTCCTCAGCCAGATCCTGCATCACTGAGAACCCCAACCCCTCTCCCAGCAGCGGTGAGGAGCTTAATGTCACCCGCAACGGAGACTTCCTCGCCCCACATGGTGGGGAGAGGGTTGGGGCGACGGGTTCTTAGCCTTTCAGTAAGGCCGCGATCGCTGTAACTGGATCGGGTGCAGACCAGATGGCGGGATCGGGGGCCAGGAAATCGGTGCCCGCGCCAACGAATTGCGCAGCGGTGTCTGCGGTAAACTGCCCGGCGATGACGCTGGGCACCGTCATCATCTCGGTCCACCAGACGGCAAGTTCGACTGCCTCGGCCTGTAGGTCCGTAGTGGCAGTAAACTGGACATAGTCCGCGCCAGCTTCGCCAACTTCCATCGCCGTGTGGCGTTCGAGCGGGCAGGCGACACCAACGATGCCATCGGTGCCGACGATGCGCCGCGCGTCGCGATATCGGCCGCCATCGGAGAGATGCACACCATCGGCGCGCAGCTTGATGGCGAGATCGGCATCGTCGAGCAGGACGGCAACACCCTTGTCCTGTGCCAAAGGCAGCAGAGTCTTGGCGATGGTGGTCACGCGGGCCGCGTCGGTTCCTGCAATGCGCAGGCAGGCGATATCGGCGGCGGCCATTACTGCCTTTAACCGGGTAGCAAAAGCAGACACATCAACGCCGCCCGAGACAAGCTCGGGCGGCGTCGTAAGATAGAGGCGGCAGGTTGGGGCTTCGGCAGAGATCGCCTTATTCCTTGCCCTGATAGATCTTGATGATGGTATCGAGCATCTGCAGCGCTTCCTCGCGTGGCCGCTGGAAGGTGTTGCGGCCGATGATCGAACCGTTGCCGCCGCCGTCGCGAATGCCGCGGACTTCGTCATAGAGGCCGTCGAGGCCCTTCGAGGCACCGCCCGAGAACACGACGATCCGCTTGCCGTTGAAGCAGGCCTGCGTCACATGACGGATACGCGCTGCCATTGTCTCGGTGTCGATCTTTTCCTTCTCATAGACCTTCTTGGCTTCGCCCGGCTCAAGGAAGGCCGTTGGCGGCTTCACCTTGATGATGTGGGCGCCGAGGAGGGCAGCCATGTGCGCCGCATAGGCGCAGATGTCCAAGGCCGTCTCGCCTTCCTTGCTGATGGTGTCGCCGCGCGGATAGGACCAGATCACGACGGCAAGGCCGACCGCCTTGGCTTCTTCCGACATCTCGCGGATTTCTTCCATCATCTCGAAGGCGTAGTCGGAGCCCGGATAGATGGTGAAGCCGATGGCCGAGCAGCCGAGGCGCAGTGCATCGTTGACCGTACCGGTGATGGCCTGGTCCTTGAGGGTCGCAAGGCTGTTGGAGCTGTTGACCTTGAGAATGGTCGGGATCTGGCCGGCAAAGGTGTCGGCGCCGGCTTCGATCATGCCGAGCGGTGCCGCATAGGCGGAGAGGCCGGCTTCAATGGCGAGATCGAAATGGTAATGCGGGTCGTAAGCGGCCGGATTGGGGGCGAAGCTGCGGGCGGGGCCGTGTTCGAAGCCCTGGTCGACCGGCAGGATGACCAGGCGACCTGAACCGCCAAGGCGGCCATTCATCAGGATGCGGGCGAGATTGCCCTTGGTGCCAGGATTGTCAGATTCATAATGTGAAAGGATCTTGCGAACTTTTTGAGTTGTTTTCATATAGTTAGCTCCCGCAGGCCAGTCGGGACAGAAATGCTGCCCCGCACAATGAAGGTCGGGCTGGTTAATAGCCAGATTCCGCCGCCAGTTCAATCCGGCGCGGTCGACACAACATTTAAGTCACGGAAATATGGGATTGCCCATAGAGGCGGGCGCCGCAGGCGGTGGCCACATCAGAGACCTTGGCGGTCACTTGATCCGAGGCAGTGAGGGCAATCGCCTTCAGGCCCAGGCGCAGTGCTTCGATGGCAAGATCCCCGCGGCCGCCGCAATCCAGGACGATCACGGCCGTACGGTCTGGAAACTCATCCCGGACGGCCCGTTGCAGCCCCACAAACCACAAGACCCCGTGGATCTCGGCCGCATTCTCTGGCGACCACAGAACCAGCGTTTCCGTTGGGTCGGCCTGTAGCGCAGCCTTTGCCTCGGCCAGATTCGCCACGCGGGCTTTAACCGCAGAACTCAAGGCTGGACGAGGGGTGGCATGTTGGGAACCCACGAACTCGGGTTCGGGGAGTGGAAGGCGAAAGCCAGCTTAAAGCTCTCTGCAATTCTCTGGGCGCGATCGATGAAGGCATCGGCAAGGCCGGGCTGGAACAATTCCCGGGCAGTGGCCGAGAACAACTCAAGCCAACGGGCGAAATGCCGGGGCTCGATCTCGCTGATCTTGATATGGGCCGGGATCGGGCGACCTTTGTAGCGACCCGATGTCAACATGACGGACGACCAGAAACTGCACATGGTCTTGAGATGCGGCGTCCAATCGGGCCCGATCACTTTGCCAAAAATCGGCCCCAGTTCAGGGTCTTGGCGGATGCGGCCGTAGAAGGTCGCAACCAGATCCTCGATCTGACTTTCGGTCGGAATGGCCTCGTGACCGGAGGTGCTGTCGGAAACAGACATTTCAGATGCCTATTAAGATGTATGTAAGATACATAATTTAACCGGCGCGTTCCGGCAAGGGGCGGCTACTCGCCTGCGGCATCAGGCCTCAAGCTCGGCCTGGAGTCCCCGGGGTGCTCGCGATGAAGTGATCGAGGTCAATCTGGCGGTGCGGCCCGGGTCGTGAGATATCGTGACGATTGGGTCATTTATCAGGCGGACGACATGATGCGTCACTGGGTTGTTGCCTTTGCCGGCTTGGTGCTAAGCGCCTGTGCAGCACCCTATGCCGGGCCGATGACGGCAAGTTCCGGCTATGAAGTCGTGCCCTCGCCCTATGTCTACGGCGGGGCTTCGCCCTATTACGGCAATTCGATATCTCCCTGGAACTCGCCTTACGGCTTCAATTCGGGCTATGGCGGTGCCAATCGCTTTTCGCCCAGGAAGGGCCTGACCTGCGAGCGCGATCGGAACATCTGTTACGATCGCTATGGCGTCGACTATTTCGAAACGCAGAAATATCTCGGGTCGAGATCCGCCAAGCACGGTGTCAAACGCTATGGCGAGCAAGCCTTCATCTTTGCCCCCCAGCAGGGTGTGGTGTGTGATCGCCGCAGCCAATCATGTTCTGACAGCAGCGGGCTGAATGCCGTGCTGACACGCAAATATTTCAGCAAGGATGACACCAGACGTGTGGCGGCCTGGAACAACGCCGATATGTTCGCCCCCCAGGCCGGCGTCGCGTGCAGCCGCACGACGCAGATTTGCAGCAACAATGCCGGGCCGAGCGTCAATCTGACCACGCTCTATCTAGGCCAGCAGGCCGGGCTCAACCTCGCCAATCAGCAGCACCAGCCGGCACCGGTCGGTCTGCCTCCAGTGTCCCCGGTGGCACTGCCCGCGGATATCCCGCCGCTATCCCCTGAAACGGCACCGTTGCCCGAGACGGTCGCAGCACCAGCAACGGTCGAGAGCCTTCCTGTGGCTCCGGTGTCCGAACCGGTATTGTTGCCCGAAGCCGCTATGCCAGTGCCGTCGCCTGAACCGGTCGCGGTGTCCGAACCCGTGGTGGTGCCGGAACCTGCCGCAACACCGACGCCAGAACCGGTGGCGGTCATGGCCCCGGAACCGTCCCCCATGGCCGAACCAGCTATGCCAGAACCGGCGCCGATGCCTGAGCCAGCACCCGCAGCTGCGCCGGAACCGGCTCCAGCGGCGGCGTGCGAGGCGGAGACCTGCCCCTGACGGGGGCGAAACACCCGAATCCGCGAAATATGTCGCACCTCGGGTTAACGGGTTTACTTGCTATTCAGAATAACTCGCAATATCGTTTTTGCTTGATCATCCAGTGGTACCGACATCCCAGAAGCGGGGGTGGGTGCCGCGTTCCCTGAGAGTTGGTCCCTTGGCCACGATTGACACCATCGCCACTGCGCCGGGGCGCCTTTCACCAGCACGTCTTGTCCGGCCGCAGCTCTGGAATGTCTTGGTCTGGGCGATCGCCATGGCTGTGGCTTTTCCGATCCTGACCGTCTTCTCCTATGTGTTCGCCTCGAAGGGTGAGATCTGGCAACACCTCGCCGAGACGGTGCTGCCGAGCTATGTCGGCAATTCGCTGTTGCTGGTGCTGGGGGTCGGCATCGGCGTTCTGATTACCGGCGTGCCGGCGGCCTGGATGGTGACCTTGTGCCGCTTCCCCGGCCGGCGCCTGTTCGATTGGGCGCTGCTGCTGCCGATGGCGATGCCGGCCTATGTCATTGCCTATACCTATACGGGCCTGCTGGATTATGCCGGCCCGGCGCAGACGGCATTGCGCGATCTCCTTGGCCTGCAGGGAGGCCTGCGCTGGATTCCGGACGTGCGGTCGCTGCCGGGCGCCATCGTGATGCTGGTGCTGGTGCTCTATCCTTACGTCTATCTGCTGGCCCGTGCCGCGTTTCTGGAGCAATCGGCCTGCGTGCTCGAGGTGAGCCGTACGCTCGGCTGCTCGCCGTGGCGCGGCTTCTGGCGCGTGGCTTTGCCGCTGGCGCGCCCGGCCTTGGTGGCAGGCGTTGCCTTGTCGCTGATGGAAGCGCTCAACGATTTTGGCACGGTGCAGTATTTCGGGGTCGATACCTTGGCCACCGGCATTTATCGGGTCTGGCGCGGGATGGGTGATGCCGCTGCCGGGGCACAGCTCGCCGCCTTGCTGCTCTGCATCGTGTTTCTGCTGCTGGCTCTGGAGCGCTGGTCGCGTGGCCGGCGCAGTTTTGCGCATTCCACGACGCGCTACCGCCCCTTGCCACGCTATCATTTGCACGGCGCTCGCGCGCTGGGGGCGATCGTCGGCTGTGCCCTGCCGGTGGTTCTCGGCTTTCTGTTGCCGGCTTCGGTGCTGCTCTACTGGGCCATCGCCAATGTCGACGCCTGGGCAGGCGAGAAGTTCCTGACCTTGATCCGGAACAGCTTCTTCATGGCCGGCTTTGCAGCGGTGCTGGCGGTCTGCCTCGCCTCGATCCTGGCCTATGCCATGCGGTTGCGGCCAACCAGGCCGACGCACTGGGCGGTGCGCATCGCCAGCCTTGGCTACGCGATCCCGGGGCCGGTGCTGGCGATCGGCATCCTGCTCCCCTTTGCGGCGATTGATCACACCCTCAATGCCTGGGCGAAGGCCGCCTTTGGCGTGTCACCCGGTCTTGTCCTCAGCGGCACGTTGGCGGCCATCACCTTTGCCTATCTGGTGCGTTTCATGACCGTCAGCCTCAATGTGGTCGAAGCCAGCCTCGGCAAGGTGACACGGTCGATGGATTTTGCCGCCCGGTCGCTGGGGCGCAGCGCCTTTCGGACGCTGACCGATGTCCATCTGCCGATCATGCGCGGCAGCTTGCTGACCGCCGGCATCGTCGTCTTTGTCGACGTTTTGAAGGAACTGCCGGCAACGCTGGTGCTCCGCCCGTTCAATTTCGACACGCTGGCCACGATGACCTTCAACCTCGCCAGCGACGAGCGACTGGCGGAAGCCGCCGGTCCGGCCTTGGCGATGGTCGTGGTCGGTATCGTGCCGGTCTATCTGATGGCGCGTGCCAGTGCTGTGGCGCGGCCGGGACACAATGATGTTGCGACTGAATTGCCCGAAGATTTGATACAGAATCGGCTCGTATGAACACGCAATCGACCTTCGCCCTGGACCTTCAGGATGTCAGCCACAGCTATGGCGATGTTGACGCCGTGGTGCATGCCTCGCTTCATGTGAATGCGGGCGAGGTGATCTGCCTGCTGGGTCCCTCGGGTTGCGGTAAGTCCACCATTCTGCGCCTGGCAGCAGGGCTGGAGAATTTGCAGCAGGGCCGTATCCTGATGCAGGACAAGATCGTCGCCGACGGCGCCATGGGCCATAGCGTCCCGCCGGAATCGCGTGGTGTCGGGCTGGTGTTTCAGGATTTCGCCCTGTTCCCGCATCTGTCCGTTGCCCGCAATGTCGGCTTTGGCCTTTCCACCAAGGACGCCGTCGCGCGTGCCGGCCGCATTGCCGAGGTGATCGACCAGGTTGATATGTCCGACTATGCAGCCAGCTATCCCCATGCTTTGTCCGGTGGCCAGCAGCAGCGCATCGCCTTGGCCCGCGCATTGGCACCGGAGCCGGCCATTCTGCTGCTCGACGAGCCTTTTTCCGGCCTCGACGCCAGGTTGCGCGAGCAGATCCGCGATGACACGCTGCATGTCCTGAAGCGCAGCCGGACGGCAACGCTGATGGTCACTCATGATCCGGAAGAGGCCATGTTCATGGCAGACCGGATCTATCTGATGCAGGCAGGCAGGGTGGTCCAGAGCGGATCGCCGGATGCGATCTATCATCGTCCGGTCAGTCCATTCGTGGCGCGCTTCTTCACGGCGACCAATGACCTCGCGGGGACTGTCCAATCTGGCATCGTGGCGAGCCCCCTTGGGCCTTTGCCAGCACCGGGACATGCCGATGGAGCGCCGGTGCAGATCCTGATCCGGCCGGAAAGCATTCATGTCGTGACAGCCGGTAGCGGCGATTCAAGTGGCCGAATCGTGGCGGCGACGGTCGAAGAGGTGCGCTTCCTGGGCAGCAGCAAACTATTGGTCGCACGGTTGGAAAGCGGCGTTAACCGCTCGCTGACCCTGCGCGTGCGCCACACCGGCCGACATTTGCCCGAATTGGGCAGCCAGATCCTGCTGCAACTTGATCCGGCGGACGCGCTGATCTTTCCCGAGAGCCAGGGGCAGGGCGATCTTTATCGCCGGGCGAGCACGGAAATTCCGGCCTTGTCAGCAGGTTAGCGCGCCCTAAATGATAATGACTGGCTATTGTGGCGAAGCGGCGGATTTGCCATAGTCCGCCCGGGTCCGGCGCCCACCGCCGGAGGGAATATTGATTTGAGGAGAGGCCCAGATGGGTAGCTTCAGCATTTGGCATCTTCTGATCGTTTTGGTCGTTGTGCTGGTTCTGTTTGGCGGCGGCGGCAAACTGTCGAAGATCATGGGCGACCTTGGCGCCGGGATTAAGGACTTCAAGAAGAACATCAAGGACGGCAGCAAAGACGAGGCGGATTTGAATGTCGCCAAGTCCGAGGAAAAGCCGCGGGAAACCATTATCGACCGCAGCTGAGCTGGCCGGGCGGCCCTGCCTTATCAGGGATTGCCCTAACGTTTCTGCGCTAAAAGGGTGAGGCTGGATGTTCGACATCGGCTGGAGCGAGATGGCGATCATCGTCGTCGTGACCTTGGTTGTGCTCGGTCCAAAGGAATTGCCGCACGCCCTGAAGACGTTTTCCCACTGGATGCGCGCCGCGCGCAAACTGGGCAGCGAGTTTCAGAGCGGCGTCAACGAGATCGTCCGCGAGGCCGAGCTTGAGGATGCCAAGAAGGAATTGCAGAAGCTGAGCGCGGGTTCGATCGGCCAGAAGATCGAAAAGGCGATCGACCCCAGCGGGGATCTCAAGAAGGCCATCAACACACCGGTGGAAGAGACCAAGACGGCGTTGTCGGCGCCGGCAACCTTCGTTTCCGAACCCGCCGTTGCCGCCGATCCGGCCGTTGCCACGCCGCTCCCTGTTTCTGAAACGCCACCAGCCGCACCTAGCCCAGCTATCGAGGCACCGGCAGCTGCAAATGCCGACACCCTGCCGGCTGACGAACATAAATCCGATAAGAGCCTTTCAGCATGAGTGGCGCCGAAGAAGACAAGAAAATGCCACTGCTCGAGCATTTGATTGAGCTGCGGTCGCGGCTGCTTTACGCGGCGGCCGGTTTCTTGGTTGCGTTCCTGGTCTGCTTTTACTTTGCCCAGCCGATCTTCGACTTTCTGGCAAAGCCGTTGGCCAACATCCTGCATGAATTGGGCGAAGACCGGCGCTTCATCTACACCGATTTGACCGAGGTGTTTTTCACCCAGGTCAAGGTCGCAGCCTTCGGCGCACTTTGCCTTTCGTTTCCGATCATCGCCTCGCAGATCTGGGCGTTCATTGCCCCCGGCCTCTACCGCAACGAAAAGAATGCCTTCCTGCCGTTCCTGATCGCCACCCCAGTGATGTTCATGGCGGGCGCTGCGTTCCTCTACTATGTTCTGCTGCCGATGATGTGGCGCTTCTTCCTTGGCTTCGAGACCACGGGACTGTCCGGCAACATGCCGATCCAGCTGGAGGCCAAGGTTGCCGATTACGTCGGCCTGGTCATGAAGCTGGTCTTCGCTTTCGGCTTCTGCTTCGAATTGCCGGTGCTGCTCACCCTGCTGGCGCGGGTTGGGATCGTCAGCTCCGCTGCGCTGAAATCGAAGCGGCGTTACGCCATCGTCGGCGTGACCGTGGTGGCGGCGATTTTTACCCCGCCCGATGCACTCAGCATGACGTCTCTGGCCCTGCCGATGATCGCGCTCTACGAGATTTCCATTCTGCTGGCGCGCCTGTTCGAAAAGAAGCGCGAGCAGGAAGAGGCCAATCCCACGGAAGAAGAGCCCGGAACCGACGTCAAACCGGCCTGACCGACAGCCATAATCGGCCCATCCGAGCTTTGACCGTTTGCTGGTTCCGTCTTATAAGTTGAGCCGAATCGCGGATTTGGAGCTCGGCGGCTAAATGTTTGACCCTAAATGGATTCGTGACAATCCCGGTGCTTTCGACGCGGGTCGGGTACGGCGCGGTTTGGCGCCGCTTGCCGCCACCGTCATCGAGCTCGATTCCAAGCGTCGCACTACGCAGACCGCCTGGCAGGAGATGCAGGCGAAGCGGAACGATCTCTCCAAGCAGGTAGGTCAGCTGAAGGCCAAGGGTGGCGACGCTGCTGCCATCATGGCGGAAGTAGCCAGCCTCAAGGACCGGATGGCGGCTGCGGAGATCGACGAGCAGAAGGCGGCGGAAGAACTGGAAGCGCTGCTGGCGCAACAACCGAATCTGCCGGCGCATGATGTGCCGGAAGGTGTCGACGAGAGCGCCAACCGGGTCGAGCGCGAAGTCGGACAGCGCCGCAACTATGCCTTTGCCCCCAAGCAGCATTTTGAGCTTGGCGAAGCGCTGGGGCTGATGGATTTCACCGCTGCCGCCAAGATCTCCGGTGCCCGCTTCGTGGTATTGAAGGGCGCCTTGGCGCGGCTGGAACGCGCGCTCGGCCAGTTCATGCTGGACCTGCATACCGGCGAGCATGGCTATACCGAAATCAATCCACCCTTTCTGGTGCGCGACGTGTCGCTCTATGGCACCGGCAATCTGCCGAAATTCGCCGAGGATCTGTTCAAGACGGAACAGGGGCTTTACCTCATTCCCACCTCTGAAGTGCCACTGACCAATATGGTTGCCGACGAGATCGTCGATGAGGGCAAGCTGCCGCTGCGCTTTACCGCACTGACGCCCTGCTTCCGATCGGAAGCAGGTGCTGCCGGGCGCGACACGCGCGGCATGATCCGGCAGCATCAGTTTCTGAAGGTCGAGATGGTGTCCATCGCGCATCCGGATGAATCGGATGCCGAACATCAGCGCATGACTAAATGCGCGGAGAATGTTCTTTCGAAGCTGGAGCTTCCCTTTCGCGTCGTGACCTTGTCGACGGGTGACATGGGCTTCTCTGCCCAGAAGACCCACGATATCGAGGTCTGGCTGCCGGGGCAGGGCATGTACCGCGAGATTTCCAGCGTGTCCAATTGCGGCGAGTTCCAGGCGCGCCGCATGAAGGCGCGCTGCCGCAAGCCGGGCGAGAAGGGGACGCGTTTCGTGCACACGCTCAACGGATCGGGTGTCGCTGTCGGCCGCGCGCTCATCGCCGTCCTGGAAAATTATCAGCAGGAAGATGGCACAGTGGTCATTCCGGCCGCCTTGCGTCCCTATATGAACGGTCTCGAGGTCATTCGCCCCCATGCTTAAGCTGCCCTTCGATCTCAAAAAAGCCCGCATCCTCGTCACCAATGACGATGGCATTCATGCTCCAGGCCTCAAGGTGCTGGAGAAGATTGCCAAGAGCCTTTCATCGGATGTCTGGGTGGTGGCGCCGGAGAGTGAGCATAGCGGTGCCTCGCATTCGCTGACGCTGCGCCGGCCGCTGCAGATCAATCGCATCAGCCCGCGCAAGTTTGCTGTCTCCGGCACGCCCAGCGACTGCACGCTGATCGCCGTCAACCACATCATTCCCGACCGGCGTCCAGATATCGTCCTGTCGGGCGTCAATCGCGGCGCCAATCTGGGCGAAGACGTGCTTTATTCCGGCACTGTCGCTGCCGCCATGGAAGGGGCGATGCTGGGCATTCCGGCGATCGCCTTCAGCCAGGTGCGCGTGAAGGACAAGCTGCATTGGGAAACGGCCGCGGCGTTTGCCCCACAGGTCATCCGCAAGCTTGTCTCGCTGCCCTGGCCGAAGGGTGTGCTGATGAGCGTCAATTTTCCGCCAGTGGCGCCCAAGGATGTGACCGGCATTGAGGTCGGCCGTCAGGGCCGTCGCATGTCGCATGTCGAAGTGGTGCATGCGCGCGATCCGTTTGAGCGCGAAGTGACCTGGATCGGTGATTTTCCGACCGACGAGCCGGAGCATCCCGAGACCGATCTCGGCATTATCCTGACCAAGGCGGTGTCCGTGACGCCGCTTCATTTCGACCTGACTCATGGGGCGATGCTGCGGCGCATGGACGGGCTGTTTCCCAAACCCAAGCCAACCGCGAAGACAAAGAAGCCAGCCAAGGCGGCCAACAAGTTGAAGACGGATGGCCTGCCTCGATGAGCCTGCACGCGCGCAAGATCCGCATGATCATGAACTTGCGGCGGGCTGGGCTGACCGATACCAATGTCTTGAACGCGATCGAGCGGATTCCGCGCGAACTCTTCGTTCTCGATAGTTTCCACGACCAGGCCTATGAAGATCAGGCCTTGCCGATCAGTCACGGCCAGACAATCAGCCAGCCGCAGATCGTGGCGCAGATGACCGAAGCGCTGGACGTGAAGAAAAGCCACAAGGTGCTGGAGATCGGTACGGGCTCCGGCTATCAGGCCGCAGTGCTCTCCAAGCTGTGCCGCAGGCTCTATACTATTGAGCGCTACAAATCGCTGCTGGCGGAAGCCGAGCATCGTTTCCATCATTTGCGCATTCACAACATCACCAGCCGGTGCAGCGACGGTGCGCGCGGTTGGCGCGAGCAGGCGCCGTTCGACCGCATCATCGTGACGGCTGCCGCTGCCGAAGTGCCGGAGGCGCTGGTCGAGCAGCTCGCCATTGGCGGCATCATGGTCATTCCCGTGGGGCCGGAGCGCGGCGAGCAGGTCCTGGTGAAGCTGACCAAAGGTGAGGACGGCAGCCTGACGCCAAAGGTCATCGCTGATGTCCGCTTTGTACCTCTCGTCGGTGGCGCCTTGCCGGAAGGCGAGGGCCGCCCGGCGCCGCGGCGCATGGAGAATTGATGATGGTGCGTCAGATGCGCGTCAAGAAGACCGCCGCAGTGATGGCCTGCCTTATGCTCGCGGCTTGCGGCAATATGGTGGCGCCCAGCTTCAGCACGCCCAGCGCCAGCGCACCTGCCAACCCGAATATGGGACAGGTGATCAACGGTGCCTATATTGTGGCGCCCGGCGATACGCTGGCATCTGTGTCCAACCGCACCAACACGCCGATCCGGGCGCTTATCGACAATAACGGCCTGCAGCCGCCCTATAACATCCGGCCTGGCCAGGAGCTGCGCATTGCCGAGCGGCAGAATTATGTCGTGAAGTCCGGCGATACACTGGGGGGACTCGCGCGACGTTTCAACGTGCAGCAAAGTGCCCTTGTCGAGCTCAATGGACTGAAGGCACCCTACAAGCTGCAGGTTGGGCAGTCGCTGGTTCTGCCGAGCGCCGTTGAAGCGACGCAGACTGCGACGACGTCGCTGCCGCAATCCACGGCCGCACAGATTCCAGCACCCAAGGTCGATGTTGTCCCCTCGGCTGCCAATTCCGGTCCTGTGTCCGGCGGTGCTTTGCCGCCTTTGCCGGGCGCGAAAGCCGCCCCGACGGCCCCGACGCAAAACAGCCCGGTGGGTGCGAAGCCGATCGTACCGACGACCGTGTTGCCGACGACTGGGACGGGGGCTGCCGCGACGCCATTGCCGCCGGCTACCACCACATCGGCCAAGGCTGTTCCGGCAGAACCGGATCTCTCAGCCGCGGAAGAGGCTGCCGAGGGCGCCTACGAAAAAGCCAAGCAGCAGGCTACGGCGCCAGCACCTGCTGCCCAGCCCGTCGAGCCTGTTCAGACCGCCAGCGTGGCGCCGGCCAGTGCCTCCGGCTTTTCCTGGCCGGTGCAGGGCAAGGTCATCCTGAAATATGGTGCTACCACCGATGGGCTGCGCAATGACGGCATCAACATTGCGGCCCCCGCCGGTGCGCCGGTGATGGCTGCTGCCGACGGTACCGTTGCCTATGCCGGTAATCAGTTGCGCGGCTTTGGCAATCTTGTGCTGATCCGGCATGCCAATGGCCTGATCACCGCCTATGCCCACAACCAGTCGCTGCTGGTGCAGAAGGGTGACAAGGTGAAACGAGGTGCCACGATCGCGCGTGTGGGCTCGACCGGCAACGTCGCCAAGCCGCAGCTTCATTTCGAGATCCGCAAAGGCGAAGAGCCGGTGGATCCGATGAAGTATCTGGGCAGCTAAAGCTCGATCTTCTTGCCGAGGCGGCCAGCGAGGTCCTGGATGAATTGCCAGGCGACACGGCCGGAACGGGCACCGCGCGTGACCGACCATTCGATGGCCTGGGCGTGGATATCTTCCGGCGGCAGATCGAGCCCGAAGCTTTGGCAATAGCCGTCGATGATGGCGAAAAAGGTCTCCTGGTCGCAATTGTGGAAGCCGAGCCACAGGCCGAAACGGTCTGAGAGCGAGACCTTCTCTTCGACCGCTTCCGATGGATTGATGGCGGTTGAGCGCTCGTTCTCGATCATGTCGCGCGGCATCAGATGACGGCGGTTTGAGGTGGCGTAGAACAGCACATTGCCGGGCCGCCCCTCGATGCCGCCCTCCAGCACCGCCTTCAGCGATTTGTAGCTGGCGTCCGAGGCATCGAACGAGAGATCGTCGCAGAAGATGACGCTGCGGCAGCCCTGGTCGTTGAGCAGGACCAGGAGCCGGGGCAGGGTGACGAGATCTTCGCGGTGGATTTCGATCAGCTTCAACGGGGTCGCCGGGTCGAGGTTGATCGCTGCATGAACTGCCTTTACCAGCGAGCTTTTCCCCGTACCGCGGGCACCCCAAAGCAGCGCGTTGTTGGCCGGGAGGCCACGCGCAAAGCGCCGTGTATTGTCGAGGAGGATATCCTTGTTGCGATCGATCCCCTGCAGCAGGTTGATATGCACCCGGGATACAGCCACGACCGGCTGCAGCCAATGCGTCTCCGGATGCCAGACAAAGGCATCGGCGGCGGCCAGATCGATTGCCTTGGACTTGGCCGGCGCCAAACGCTCGAGACTGTCGGCAATACGCTGCAGCAAGGGAAGCATATCGTTCTGATTCATCTGCACTACCTCGTGGGAACTGCAGATTTCATAACGATTTCACGGCGCCGACGCCAGAGACTGTGTGCGCTCTTCAACCGTTGCCGGAATCGATGGCATTGGTACGCTGGAAGGCAGGCCGTGCTGCTGCGCGCGCCGTATATGCCGTGAAGGCGGGCCGTTCCGGCACCACCTTCATGATATGCATGCCGAAATGCAGGCTGGTCGCCATCAGGACGTCAGCGGCGCTGAACCGCCGGCCCAGCAGCCAGTCGCCGCCCGACACGGCAGCTTCAACCACATCCATCACCCGATCGAAACTGCCCCATCCGGCCGCTACCGGATCAATCTCGATATTCATCATCTTCTGCAGGAAGGCTGGTTCCATATTGGCAGCGTTGAAGAACATCCAGTGCAGGTAGCGCCCACGCAGCGGGTCGCCGATCTTTGGCGCGAGATTGGCTTCCGGAAACTTGTCGGCGAGATAGGTGCAGATGGCGGCGGTTTCGGCCACGTCGACATCGCCATCGGTGAGGGTTGGCACCTTCTTCATAGGGTTGGCGCTGGCAAGCCCCGGATCCGTCTCCCCACCCCGAATGGTGACGCGGATGCGCTCATAGGGGCAGCCGATTTCCTCCAGCAGCCAGATGGCACGAATAGCGCGGGTATGCGGGGCCCAATAGAGTTTCATGCTGTTTCCCTGTCCCAGACAAAATGGAACATAAAAAGAACACAGGTAGCCTATGCTGGCAAGTCCTATCCGGGCTTAGCGAAGCGACCAGCTGCGCGTCCTGTCGTCCATGATGTAGTGGATATAGCCGAACAGGAACTCGATGCCCTCGCCGTTGCGGCGGAGCGGCAGAAGCAGGATCAGATAATCGACATAATCGCGGCTACTGTCGCGGATCCAGCGCAGGCTGTCATGGCGCAATTCCACGGCACCTTTGGCAGCATTAAGATGATGTTCCCAGATCACATGAAAGGCGTCATTGCGCGGCACCATTTGGCTGAGCATGGATCCGCTGTAGTCGATGCCGTCAAAGGCGACGATTGCCGTGCCCATCAAGCGATAGTGAAAATCGTAGGCCGGATCACCGATCACATCGATCAGCAGCACATTCGGCAGCAGCTTAGGAATATCGGTGGGATCAATATCGGACCGGAGTGGTGGCCGATCGTCGGTCTGTTTCGACTTCCAATATTCATGGAAGCTGCGCAGATCGCCATGTTCTGGTGCGTTCATCGCCTCTTCGAAGGCGGCACTGCCAACAGGCATGCGCGATCGCGGCGCCGCGGATATCAGGGATGACAGCATGGAATGGTTCACGGCTTGGACCTCAATGCGGTGCAACCGCGCCCAGTCAACCTCGGTTACCAAGCGTGCTTTTAACTATAATGTTCTCAAGGTGGTTGTCCAATATTGGTTTCAGGGTAAGTAATTGTCCTATTATTCCACCAGAAATTCTTGATCAGGCGACAAATCTCTTCGGCATTCTGTTCTGTGAGGATGTGACCGGTACCATCGAGTATTTTGAATGCCGCGTGTGGCACGATGGTCGTCACAAGGGCAGCCTGGGCCAGGGAAATGACGGGATCGTCTTCGCCGTGCAGCATCAGCATCGGCGTTCTTATGGCGCGCAGGAGAACCTCGCGTGAGCCGGTCGCACGCATGGCACGGGCCTGGCGCCAAGTACCGGCTGGTCGATAAGCGCGAGCAAAGGACTGCTGGATTGCTGCCCGCCGCGCAGCAACACCCGGCAAGGGCGAGCGGCCTGCATAAACTGCTTCCGCGGCCAGCATCTGTGCAATCAGCCGGTCCTGGTGCGGTTCGAATAGGATGGACTGACGCATCATGTGGTCTGCGTCGGCCGTGCAATCGAGCCACTGCTGCCCGGCAGAGGTCATGAGCCCGACCAACGACGCGACCCGGGAGGGTGCACTGGCCGCCACAATCTGTCCGATCATGCCACCCATGGAAAAGCCGATCAGATGAGCCTTGTCGACGTTGAGGAAGTCGAGCAGTTGCACGACATCCTGCGCCATGTCGTGGAGCGTGTAAGGAGGTCGCGCAAGGAGTGGTGCCTGGCCGGGGAAGTGACCCATCGTGAGGGACGGATCGATGGCGGGGCCAAACAGCTGTGACAGGCCGGCATCGCGATTGTCGAACAGAACGACCTGCCGCTCAGCGGCCAACCCGCTGATCAGCTCCGCTGGCCATTCCGGGATCTGCATGCCGAGACCTTGAATCATCAACACCGGTATGGCGTGCCGATCGGCATGCGGGCCAAGCACCCGGTCATAGCAAAGCGACAGGCCACCTAGATCTGCAAACGGCATGGATGGCCAGCGCTGCGCGGCTACAGGTCAGAAGCCAAGAGACTGCTTCACCGCCGCAAGACCATCGCTACCGTCGACCGTGGTCACGCCGGCCAGCCATTTGTCGAGATGGTCAGGATGGGCCTTCAGCGCCTTGGTGGCGGCATCCGTCGGGGTCATGCTATCGCGGATGAGATATGCCATGCCCTCATTCTCGAGCGCGATGTCGAAGCTCACATTGTTAAGCAAAGCTGCGACATTCGGGCATTCCTGCATATAGCCTTTGCGCACCTGGGTATGAACTGTGGCAGCACCAAGGTCGGCACCGAAATAGGCATCGCCGCCGGTCAGGTAGGCGAGCTTGAAATCATTGTTCATCGGATGCGGCGCCCAGCCCTGGAAGACGATCCAATTCTGTTTGCGGACGGCTTTGTCGACCTGGGTCAGCATGCCCTGTTCGCTGGATTCGACGACCTCCCATGTCGCGAGATCGAATTTCGGATCCTTGACGATGTCGAACATCAGCTGGTTCGAGCCCGGTTCGATGCCATACATTTTGCGCTCGAACTTGTCGGCGAATTTCGCCAGATCGGCGATGTCGTGAACGCCGGCGTCGTAGACATATTGCGGGACAGCGAAGGTGTATTTGGCGCCTTCAAGATTCTGATGGACGGTTTCGACCGAGCCGTCCGCCTTGTAGGCCTCGTAATAGGTGACCATGGCCGGGTCCCAATAGCCCATGAAGACATCGAGATCCTTGTTCTTGAGACTTTGGTAGATGATGTCGAGCCCGAGCAAATTCGTCTCGGCCTTATAGCCGAGGCCGGTGAGGATCGTTTGCATGACACCGGTGGTAAAGGTGAGGTCGTTCCAGCCGGGCTCGGCCATGCGGACCTTTTGGCAATTCTCCGGCTCGACGGCCCAGGCGATCTGCGGGACAGAGAAGGCAATGGCACTCAGCAGGAAAAGATATTGGCGCATGGTCGGTCTCCCATTCCTAAAGCCGGTATCGGTCTTAATTTGACCGGTTGGTTTATTTATTGACCCATGGGTCAATTTATAGTCCAGATGGACAATCATGGCAAGGGGCGTGACAATGCAATGGTCGATTTCCGCCGGAGAATCAGATTGCCGCGTTTGAGCATTGAACAGTTGCGCCGTCAGGAACTAGCTGCCGCCGCCTATGAAATCCTGCAGGAGGAGGGCATTGCCGGGACCACACTGGCGAAGGTCGCCGAACGGGCCGGTATGTCGAAAGGCATCGTCCTCCATTATTTCAAAGGCAAGGACGAGCTGCTTGAGGTCGTTATGCGCCACGCTAACGCATTATTGCGGGATGAGGTGGTCGGGCTGATGTCCCAGGCTGCAACGCCGCGGGAGCGGATTGCAGCGATCGTCGCCGGAAACTTCTCGCCGAAATTCTTCAAGCCAGAGATTTGCAATGCTTGGCTGTCTCTTTGTGCCGAAGTGCCGCGCAATCCCAATTTCGCACGCATCCAGCGTGCCATCCATGCGCGGATGCGCAGCAATCTTTTGTCGGCGCTCAAGCATCTTTTGCCGCCAGCCAAGGCGGACGCAGCCGTCATCGGCATCACGGCGATGATCGATGGCCTCTGGCTGCGTTTCGGCTTGAGCCAGGAGGGCCTCAGTCTTGCGGAGGCCAAAAGCCAGATGGACGGGATATTGGAGCTGCATCTCGGCGGCGCGGGCAGCCGTACGCCCAAGCCTAAACGGCGGGCAGGGTGAGCTCTCGCCAATCGATTTCCGCCAAGGCGGGATCCCCGGGGAGCACGGCCATGGCGAGATTGAGGTCTGCCGGCAGGCGATGATGGACGAGGTGCCATTTTTGCCACCGCCAGCTGCCCTCGTCTGGGCCCACCGCTACCCGGTCCTGCCGGTCGCTGACCATGCTGAGCCCGGCACCTAGGGCTTTCGCGACTGCCTCCCGCACCGTCCAGATGCGATAGAAGCCTGCTGCACCTTCTCGGCCGCAGCGCTCGCGTTCCAGGGGGCCGAAAGCCGCTTCGGCAATACCGGCGACGTTGCGTCCGGGCCGTGGCCGCTCGATGTCGATGCCAACGGGACCCAGCTTCGTTGCGACACAAGCGAGCTTTGAGCCGCTATGCGACAGGGAGACGAAAATACCGGATTTTCCGCCGTCCATTGTGGTTAAAATCGGGCGGCCCGATGGCTCTGTTGCGACGCAAAAATCCTGGGCCGGGCGGTGGCCGAGAGACGCTGCCAGCCGGGCCAACGTTTCCCGCCCGGCAGCAGATTGCCGGGCGCGGTCCGGTACATCGCAGATGGTAAAATAAACGCGATTCTCGGGCATATCACTCTTGTCTGGATAAAAGAGGGCGTATAACAACCCTTGGAAATGCGCGCTTTTGGACGTCTGCGCTGCGCTCGAATTGAGGCGTTAATTATTCATGATTGCCGGCGAACTGCCCAGCAAATTGTCCATGGTCGTCAGCGACTGGTTTGCCTGGGCGCCGGGACGGGAAACGCGCCAGGACTGGCGTGCCTGGGCTGGTCAGGACGTGACCACACTGGAACTTGATGCGCCCATGCCGGTCCTGCCGATGATGCTGCGGCGGCGCGCGACACCCATCGGGCAAAAGGCGCTTGGCGCCGCTCTGGCTTGCGAGGGTGTCAAGGACGCACGCTATGTCCTTGCTTCCCGGCATGGCGAATTCGATCGCACTGTGATCTTGCTGACGTCGCTGGCCGAGAACGAACCGTCCTCGCCAGCGGAGTTCAGCATGTCGGTACATCACGGTCTTACCGGCCTGTTGTCGATCCATACCGGTAACCGGCAAGGTCATACCGCGATTGCAGCAACCCGCGATAGTTTTGGCTACGGCCTGATCGAAGCAGCCGCCTGTCTGCGCGAGACGCCGGAGAGGCCAGTACTGTTTCTCTATTTCGACGCACCTTTGCCGGATAGCTACGCGGTGTTCCGGCCGGCTGCCGAGGCCAATCTGCCGCTCACTGTCGCATTGACGCTTTCCGCCGGCGGTGCTGATCCCATTGAGCTCACATGCCGTGCCGTGGAGGATGATAGTGCATCAAGCTCCTTGGCCGAGGTTTTTCTGAAGTTCCTGCTGGCTGGCGAAGATATGGCGGAAGCCGCGGGTGAATGCATGTCGTGGCGGTGGCGCCGTGCTGATTAACGCGCTCAATTATGTTTGGCGGCTGGCCGGCACCGGCTTGGCCTTCGCTTGCTTTTTTGGCGGTGGCCTGTTGCTGGCACTGACCGTCTTTCCGA
Organism: Dongia sp. P2_B8; assembly: GCF_056404715.1. Taxonomy (NCBI): domain Bacteria; kingdom Pseudomonadati; phylum Pseudomonadota; class Alphaproteobacteria; order Rhodospirillales; family Dongiaceae; genus Dongia; species Dongia sp. P2_B8. The sequence continues at coordinate 315,770 of NZ_JBFUDM010000009.1, forward strand.
TGATTGCACTGTTCGTGCGGGAAGAAGAGCGGCGGGTCCGTGCGGTGCAGGCGGTGATCCACCGTGTCTTTCGCTTCTATATCGGGATGCTGCAGTGGCTGGGCATCATGAAGCTCGAAGTGACGGGAGCCCGGGCCCTGGTGGACGGCAAAGGTCGCATGATCATCGCCAACCATCCGACCCTGCTTGATGTGGTCATCCTGATGTCGCTGGTGCCGCGGGCGCAGTGCATCGTCAAGGCAGAGCTATGGCGTAGCCGCTATCTCGGCGGGGTGATGCGCTGGGCCGGCTACATCCGCAACGACCTGGAACCAGAAGCCCTGCTGGCAGCGTGCAAACAGGCCATGGTGGCCGGCAAAAGCCTGATCATTTTTCCCGAAGGAACCCGCTCGCGCCCGGGCGAAGGGCTGCAGTTCCGGCGGGGATTTGCCAATATTGCCCTGTTGGCGGAAGCGGAAATCCAGCTGGTGACGATCGATTGCCGGCCGATCATGCTCAGCAAGGGCGATCCCTGGTGGAAAATACCTGCCAAAAGGTCCCTGTTTCGCGTAACAGTAGGGGAGCGTCTGGACGCGGCCAATGCCCTTGGTTATCAATACCGCTCGCTGGCGGCCCGCCATTTAGTGCGGCGGCTGCAGACTTACTTTATGGAACAGTTAGAACTCGGATAATGGCGTATGGACGATTTGGAACGTGACATTAAGGCGCTGATCATCGAAGCGCTGAAATTGGAAGATATTCAGCCCGACGATATCGACAGCAACGAGATGCTTTTTGGGACCGGCCTTGGGCTTGATTCCATCGATGCCCTGGAACTGGGAGTGGCACTGCGCAAGCATTACGGCCTGAAGATCGAGACCATCACCGACGAGGTGAAGGCGCATTTTGCCAGCGTCCGCAGTCTCGCGGCCTTTGTCCACAGCCAAGTCAAGCGCGAGGGTGGTGCCGATGCTGTCGCGTGACGATATTTACACCACGCTGCGGAGTTATCTGGAAGACATGTTCGAGATTCCCGCAGACAAGATTTCGCCACAAGCGCGCCTCTATGAGGATCTCGATCTGGATTCGATCGATGCCGTCGATTTGGTCGTCAAGCTGCAGGAATTGACAGGCCGCAAGCTCAAGGTCGACGAGTTCAAGTCCGTGCGTACGGTTGGCGACGTGATTGACCGCGTCCATGCTGTTCTCGCGGAATAGCCGGAGCAGCGTGCGATCAGGCGGTATCGGTGCGGTTCTGTTCGCATTCTTTGCCATCGCCTATCCCATCCTGGTCTATCTCGGCCGTGACCGGGTTCCTCTCTTTGTCTTCGTGTCCGGGGCCTGCTGCCTACTGTTGCTGCGCGCCTTTCTCGTGCCGGGCGGCAGTGTGGCTTTGTTTCGGCTGCCGCTGCTCATTGCTGCACTGACGATCGGCGCGCTGGGTTTGATCGACGCTGCGACCGCGGCCAAGGCCTATCCGGCCGTGCTCAGCGGCCTTGTTGCGGCCTTGTTTGCGAACTCGCTGCGCCAGCCACCCAGCTTGGTAGAACGTTTTGCCCGCATCAAGGATCCGCAATTGACACGGGCCGGGCAGAGCTATTGCCGCAAGGTAACCGGCGTATGGACGATCTGGCTGCTTGCCAATGCGCTCATTGCGGCTGTGCTGGCGGTTTGGGCGAGCATCGGCTTGTGGACATTGTGGACGGGGCTCATTTCCTATCTGGTGATGGGGACCCTGTTCCTGGGCGAGATCATTTTGCGCCCGGCGCTGTTGCGGTATTTCGCGCCAGAGCCGAACTCATGAACATGGTCTCTGTTGCGACTCTGCTGACCAACGCCAGCGACCTTGGCCGAGTGATCGCCATTGCGGGTGGGAAGACTGTCACGCTTGCACAGTTGCGGCGTGACGTCGCGGCAAATGCCGAACGCCTGGCCGGTACCGGATGCCGCCGCGGCCTGCTGGTCACGACCGATACCTATTGGGCCATGGTCGGCCTGCTGGCGCTGTTCCAGATCGGCGCTGATGTGATCCTGCCGCAGAATGCGACAGCAGGCGGACTGATGGCGATCCGGGACCATTGGGATCTACTAGTCTGCGACCATCTGCCGGAAGGACAGTCGCAGGCCTTCTTGCTGATGGATGGTGCCACGGGTAGTTGGAACCTGCAGGATATCGATGCGACGGCCTGCCGCCTCAATCTCTTCACCTCGGGATCAACTGGTATACCCAAGGCAGTGCACAAAACACTCGCGGTCATGGAGCGAGAGGCGACCGCCGTTGAGTCGATTATCGGCCGCAACATACCGAAGCATGCGCGGGTCGTCGGCACGGTCACCCATCAACATCTCTTTGGTCTCAGCTACAAGCTGTTCTGGCCGCTCTGCAGCGGGCGCTGCATTGATGGTGCGATCTACGATCTGTGGGAGAGTTTGCTCGGGCGGGACCTCAAAGACGCCGTGATCGTCACAAGCCCGGCGCATCTCACGCGGTTGGCGCTGCAGGAAAGCTTGCCATCGGATCAGAGGCCGTCCGCGATTTTGTCTGCGGGTGCCTTTCTGCCTTTGCAGGCCAGTACTGTTGCTGCGAGAATTTTTGGCAAGGCCATCTGTGAAATCTACGGCAGTACGGAGACTGGCACGATTGCCTGGCGGGAACGTGCCGACGTCGATCTGCCCTGGCAGCCTATGCCGGATGTGTCGGTCAGCCGTGGGCCCGACGGTGAAATTCACGTGCGCTCGCCATTCCTGCCTGATGAGGCGACATTTGCCGGGGACGATATCATCGATATTGTAGGAGGTGGTGGCTTCCGACTGATGGGGCGCACCGACCGTACTGCCAAGATCGATGGCAAGCGTGTGAGTTTGCCGGAGGTAGAAGCGCAACTCTGTGCCTTGCCGTTGGTATCTGCAGCAGCCGTGTTGGCATTGCCAGGCACCCAGGAGGTACTTGCAGCCGCGATCGTGCCGAGCGCTCTTGGCTGGCAGGAATTGGCCAGAATCGGAACCTTCCGCTTTGGGCGTTTGTTGCGCCAGAAACTGGCTCGGACGCAAGAGGCTGCAGGTCGGCCGCGCCGCTGGCGCTTCGTCGATGCCTTACCTAGGAATGATATGGGCAAGATTGTGCAGCAGGACCTTATCAATCTGTTCACAAACGAACGCCAATCAACCGAGCCCGATCTCCGTGCCATCCGGCATGAGGGCGACACGGTCGAGCTCGATCTCTACAACCGGGCCGATCTGCAGCAGCTGAATGGCCATTTCCCGAACATGCCCATTGTACCCGGCGTTGCGCAGATCGATTGGGTCGTGAAGCTGGCGGCGCGTCATCTTGGTCTGCCCATTGAGGCGGCGACAAACTTCCAGGTGAAATTTCACCGGCTGACCCTGCCGGACACGCTCGTCACCCTGAAGCTGACCTACGATGCCGCGCGACAACGATTGAGCTTTGCTTATCATCAAGGAACGCAGGTGCTGACCTCTGGCATGATCAGGATGTCGGCATCGTGATAAGTACTTTTCGACCCTGCGCCATCGTGCCCAGCCACAATCATGCGCGCGCCGTTCCTGCCATTGTTGCGACGCTTGTTGCACAAGGTCTGCCAATCTTTGTGATCGATGATGGCAGCGATGCAGCGACACGTGCTGCATTGGCGGCTCTCGCCAATCCGGGCAAGGGCGTGCAGGTGGCGCGGCTGGATCCCAATCAGGGAAAGGGCGGGGCAGTCGGTCACGGTTTTCAACTAGCGATGGCTGCGGGCTATACGCATGCGTTGCAGATCGACGCCGACGGCCAGCACGATATTGCAGAAGCGCCACGTCTGTTGCAGCTTGCCCGCGACCATCCGGCTTCCCTGGTCACCGGTATTCCGGTCTATGACCGCTCCGTGCCGCTCGGCCGCGCCGTCGGTCGCTACGCCACGCATATCTGGGTCTGGATCGAGACGCTATCCCTGCAAATTCGCGACAGTATGTGTGGTTTTCGTGTTTACCCCTTGGGTGCCGTGGCGGATCTCTATGCGGCCGGCGAGACCATTGGCCGACGGATGGATTTTGACACGGAGATCATGGTGCGCCTGTTCTGGCGTGGTGTTCCTGTGATCGAACATCCGGTGGCGGTGACTTATCCCAAGGGCAACATCTCCAATTTCGACCTGTGGCGTGACAATCTGCGCATCACGGCAATGCATACGCGATTGTTCTTCGGCATGCTCAGGCGCGTGCCCGCAATCCTGCGCAACAGGCGCGGTCGGCCACTTCACTGGGCTTGGCTCACGGAACGCGGTGCCTATTGGGGATTGCGCGTCTGGACTGCAATCTACCGGCTGTTGGGGCGGCGGGCCTGCCTCGCTCTCATGGCCCCCGTCGTTGGTTACTTTTACCTGACTGGATCGGCGCAACGTCAAGCGTCACGGGACTTTCTGTCTCGCGCCTACACCATGCGCCCGGATCCGCGCTGGCAACCGACCTTCCGCAATGGCCTGAAGCATTTCATGTCCTTTGCCGGTCGCGCCCTCGACACCTTCATTGGCTGGACCGGCGATATGCCACCCGACCTGATCAGGCCCGGCAAGGTCGCGGATCTAGAGATAGCCGAGCGTGATCCGCGCGGTGCCTTGTTCATCATAGCCCATGTCGGCAATGTCGATCTCGCGCGGGCCTTGCTCGATGCGGAAACCCGGCAGCGCCTGCTGGTGCTGGTCCACACGCGCCATGCCGAGAACTACAATCGCCTGCTGCGGGAATATCGGCCGGAAGCGGCGGTCAATGTGCGGCAGGTGACAGATCTGGGGCCGGAAGCGGCAGTTGATCTCAAGGAACGGGTGGAGCGGGGCAGCTGGGTGGTGATGGCCGGTGACCGGGTGCCGGTCAAGAGTGAGCGGGTCGTCCAACTCCCTTTTCTTGGGAGCGAGGCACCTTTCTCCCAGGGTCCCTATATCCTGGCATCGCTGCTCGAATGTCCGGTCTACACCCTGTTTTGCGTACGGCGGGGCGACCATTTCGTTCTGGATGTGGAAAAGCTCGCGGACCATGTCCTGCTGCCCCGGGGGGCGCGTGAGGCTGCGGTGCGGCATTATGCCGGAATATTTACCGCACGTCTGGAACGCTACGCCCTGCAAGATCCTTTGCAATGGTACAATTTCTTCGACTTCTGGAATCCGGGTGACAAGGAATCCCGTTCATGATTTCTGCCGAGACAATTATCGTGGCGCAGTTCTATGACGTCGACCCTATGCAGGTCGTTTGGCATGGCAATTACGTGCGCTATTTTGAACAGGCGCGTGGCATCCTGCTGGACAAGATCAACTATAACTACCCGGAAATGGAACGGTCAGGCTATGTGTGGCCAATCGTGGACATGCGCATCAAGTTCGTGCGCCCGGTGCGTTATCAACAGAAGCTGCGGGTCGAAGCGACCCTGGTCGAGTATGAAAACCGCCTGAAGATCAACTATGTCTGCCGCGATGCCGAAAGCAGCGAGGTCCTGACCAAGGCGTATACCATCCAGGTAGCAGTGTCGGTAGGTAGCCAGGAACTCCACCTGGAATCGCCGGCCATCTTCCTGGAAAAAGTGAAGCGGGTCCTATGCGCAGCCGATTGATCTGTTTCGCCTTCCTTCTCGTTGCGTTGCTTCCGGCAACATACGCCCTTGCCGAAGGCATCTCGGCACTCAAACCCGGGGACGTGTTGCGCGGGCGCTTTGTGCAGGAGCGCTTTCTGCAGGGATTTGCCAATCCCTTGAAGAGCGAGGGCACGTTCATCCTGGCGCCGGGGCAGGGGCTGATCTGGCGCGCGGAGAAGCCCTTCGCTGTTACCACCGTGATGACGCGGACCGGCCTCACGCAACAAAGCGATGGTGCCACCACACTCAACCTGCCGGCCAGTCGCGCGCCTTTTATGGCCGGGCTCTATGACATGCTGAGCGGCGCCATGGCTGGCGATTGGCAGGCCCTGGAACAGGATTTTACGGTGGTGAAGGCCGAGAGCGACGGCGGCTGGTCTCTGCAACTAACGCCGACAAAGAAGGCGCCCAACGATGCCATGCCGATAACGGAGATCAAGATCTCCGGTAAGGCTTATGTCGAGCATGTGGAGATCATGAAGCAAGGTGGCGATCACGACACGCTCACCTTCCTGGATCAGAAGCCGAGCGCGGACCCGTTGGGGGCTGATGAGGTGCAATTGCTCCAATCGACCGGGCAGCCATGATCGCACGTCCCAAATCATTCTGGCTCGCCATGGGGTGGCTTGGCCTGGTGTTGCTCAGCGCGGGTTATCTTGGGCTCCAGGCGCTACACGGCATACCTTTCCGCACAGACCTCTTGTCGCTACTGCCAGCTGACGCTGCCGCAGCTGATCAGCACCGCATCAGCCAGCGGCTGACGGAGTCCGTCTCGCGGCAGTTCGTATTGTTGGTTGGGCATTCCGATCGCGCGGTAGCTCGGTCGGCCGCGGTACAGCTTGAGAGCGCTCTAACCGATGGTGGCATGGCCACGATGAACGCCACCGATCCCGCCGCGGTCAAGGCCATGGGCAGCTTCTATCTGCCCTTTGCCCATGGCCTGCTGGCGCCGGAGGATCAGGCGTTGCTGACGGCGGGGAAGGGCGACCTGATCGCTAAGCGCGCCTTGGCACAGATTTATGGTGTCGGCAGTTTTGCCGATGCGCGCCTGCTCGGCATCGATCCCTTTCTACTGTTTCCGAATTTTCTGGCACATCTGCCGGCGCCGCTGTCGCGTCTCGTCCCGGATGAAGGCCGGTTGACGACGGAAGCGGACGGCAAGACCTGGATTTTGGTCGCTGGCCAAGTCCGCGATGACCCCTATGCGCTGGAACCGCAAGAGCGCTTCACGACACTCATCGATGATGAAGTCGCGGCGCTGTCGGCCAAGGCGCCGGGCCTGGAAGTCAAACGTACCGGCGCCATCTTCTTTGCACGTGAGGGTGCAAAATCGGGCATCCAGGAAACATCGACCCTGGGCACGATTGCCATGGTCGGCACGCTGGTCATGCTGATCGGTGCCTTTTGCCGGATGGGACCGCTGCTGATGAACCTGATGGCGGTGGCCATCGGTATTGGTGCAGGGCTTGCAGCCAATCTATTGCTCTTCGGCGAAATACATATTGCGACCTTGCTGTTCGGCGTCGGCCTCACCGGTGTCGCGGTCGATTACGGCATTCATTATTCCGCGAGCGTGTTCGATCCTGAGGGGCCATCGCCCTGGCAGCGCCTCCATCATGTCCTGCCTGGAATTACACTGGGTCTTCTCACGACGTTGATCGGCTATGCGATCCTGCTGCTGGCACCATTTCCAGCCTTGCGACAGGTAGCGATATTCTCGATCGCCGGTTTGACCGCGTCGTTTCTGACGGTCGTGTTCTGGTTTCCTTGGCTCGATCGTGGCCGTCCGCCAGCCTATGGTCCGACATTGCTGCGCTTGGCCGGTCATTTCTGGCACATCTGGGAAGACCCACGCTTGCGACGTTTATGCTGGGTGAGCCTTGCTGTTCTGGCCGGGTTGGCGGTCTTGGGCCTCTCCCGCCTGTCGATCGACGACAATGTTCGGCGCATGCAATCTTTGTCGCCAGATCTATTGGCGCAGCAGGCCGGTATCCAGCGCCTCGCGGGTACCAGCGGCACACTGCAGTTCCTGCTGATCGACGCCACCGACGATGAGGCCGCTCTGCAGCAGGGTGAAGCCGTTGCGCCGATCCTGCGGCGTGCCGTAGAGGACGGCATGCTGGCGGCCTATCGCGGACCTTCCGATTTCGTGCCGTCCCTGGCGCGACAGAGGGCCGACCGCGCGCTGATACAGCAGGCACTCAATGAACCCTATCTCATGGCTCATTTAGCTCAACTCGGCTTGCAGAAGATCGACGCTACGGCGGGTGCGGCGGATCTGACACTCCACGATGCGCTCCAATCCGGCGCGCTACCCTTCTTGCAGGAATGGGTGCTGGCACCGGGGCAGCATGTGATAGCTCTTGATGATGTCAAGGATGTGGCGGCGCTTCGCTTGGCATTGGCTGGCGTTGACGGGGTGCGTGTTTTGGATCCGGCAGGCGATTTTACCGAGCGTCTTGGCACCTATCGTCATCGGGCTTTATGGCTGATCGGACTCTCGGCGCTGCTTATGGTGATCCCGCTCGGTTGGCGCTATGGCGTCAAAGGTGGGTTGATCGTCCTGGTGCCGCCGGTTGCCGCTCTCATCCTGGCACCGGCCCTGATCGCGCTGACCGGCGAGGGGATCAGCTTCTTTCATGTCATGGGCCTCATTCTGGTGCTGGCGATCGGCGTCGACTATGCGACCTTCTGCGCCGAAAGCGACCAGGCGCACCGGCCGGTCACCATGCTGGCAGTCCTCCTCGACATGGCGACGACCTTGCTTTCCTTCGGTGTGCTGGCCTTCAGCAGTGTCTTTGCCGTGCATGCCTTCGGGCTGACCATGCTGCTCGGCATATCGATCGCCTTCCTGCTGGCGCCAATTGCCGGCAACGTCAATCCGCGGAAGAGGCACGCGGCATGAAGCTACTTGCCCTTATAGCGACAGCGCTGCTTGCACTAGCCGGCTGTGCTGCGGTACCGGTAGATGACACGGCCAATCTGCCGTATTTCGCGCCGGATCGTCTGTTGAACCTGCCGCAGCCGGGCGATATCGGCCGGTCGGTCGAGACGTCGCAGATGATCACCGTACATCACGATGGCGATGTATTTGCCTTTGAAGGTCATATCAGCGTGACGTCGGAACGGTTCTACCTGGTTGGGGTCGATGGCATCGGACGGCGCGCGATGAGCGTCACCTGGGACAAATCTGGCAAGATCGTGGCTGAGCGCGCTGATTGGCTGCCGCCGGCCGTGCGGCCTGGATCGATGCTGGCGGACATCGTCCTTTTATACTGGCCGGCAGATGTTCTGCGACCGATCCTGGATAAGGCCGATGCAACCCTTCTGGACAATGGAAATGCGCGGTCAATCATGGTTGACGGCCAGGAAATCATCCATGTCGACTATCTGGCAGGTGGACCGCAGGCATGGACCGGCCGGCTGCATTACCGCAACGCTGCCTGGGGTTATGAGATTGATGTTCAATCGGCTGAGGCAACACCATGACCGGGTTGCGCCTGGGGCTTCCAGCGATGGGTCTGGTGACACCACTCGGTGCCGGCAAGGCAGCCGTATCGGAAAAGCTGTTTGCCGGGTCGCGCGCTGGATTGGCAACGCAGATGGATATTCTACCGGACCGTAAGGCTTATGTTGGGCGCGTCGCGGAAGCTTTGCCAAGTTTGCCGGACGGCATGGCGCGCTACACGTCGCGGAACAACCAGATGATGTTGCTGGCTCTGCAGGAAATCGCCGCAGAGATTGCTGTTGCGCGGAAACGCTATGGCGCCGACCGCATTGCGGTTATTCTGGGCACCAGCACATCGGGGATCGCCGAGGGCGAAGCGGCTTTCGCACAGCGTCATCGCGAAGGCAGTTGGCGGAAGGATTTCGACTATCGGCAGCAGGAACTTGGCAGCTTTGCCGAATTTGCTGCCAAAGCGCTTCACCTTACCGGTCCGGCCTACACAATTGCCACGGCTTGTTCATCCAGCGCCAAGGTTTTTGCGAGCGCGCGGCGGCTGATGCTGGCAGGGCTATGTGACGCGGCCATTGTTGGCGGTGCCGACACGCTGTGCGGCACGACCCTTAACGGCTTTGCGTCTCTCGATGCGATGTCGCGTGGTCTCTGCAATCCCTTTAGCGTCCATCGTGATGGGATCAATATCGGCGAAGGTGCCGCGGCCTTTCTGCTGACCCAGGAAACGGCCGATGTCGCCTTGCTGGGATATGGCGAAAGCTCCGATGCGCATCACCTCAGCGCGCCAGATCCTGCTGGCAAGGGCGCCTACGCCGCCATGTCGGCTGCCTTGGCACAGGCTGGTCTGAGCCCATCCGACATCGCCTATATCAACCTCCATGGTACCGCGACGCCACTCAATGATTCCATGGAGGGCCTCGCCGTTCATGAACTCTTTGGCAGCGGTCTTGCCTGCAGTTCGACCAAGGCGATGACGGGCCATATGCTGGGTGCCGCTGGCGCCTGCGAAGCTGCGTTCCTATGGCTGACTCTGCATCCGGCGCATGGGCCCGGCACCTTGCCGCCGCATCTCTGGGACGGTGCCGCCGATCCTGCCATTCCGGCCCTCAATCTCGTTCATGCCGGGACGCCGGTGCCGGCTGGCAACCGCCTGGCCATGATGAGCAATTCCTTTGCATTCGGTGGCAGCAACATGGCGCTTATTCTGGGGCAAGGGGAGCGGTGATGCAGCCTTGCCCGCATCCGATCGAGGCCCTGTTGCCCCATGCTCACCCAATGATCCTGCTGGACCGGGTGACCGGCTGGAAGGTTGGGGTGATTGAGACCGCACTGACCGTTCGCGCCAATTCGCCTTTTTTTGAGCCGGGGCGCGGTATAGCTGCGCATGTCGCGATCGAATGGATGGCGCAGACCTGCGGCGCCTATGTCGGCCTTGAGGCCCTGGTCCTCGGTAAGCCAGTCCGGATCGGTTTTCTGCTGGGGACGCGCAATTTTGCTGCCGACCATGCTTGGTTCCGCGAAAATGAACCGGTTTCGGTCCGGGCGGAGCTGGTATTCCAGGATGGCGAAACGGGGGTATTCGATTGTACGGTGCGGTGCCGCGACAGTTTTGCGGCGAAGGCGCAACTTACCCTGCACCAACCGGTCGACCTTGCGGCCGTGCTGGCCGCGCAAGGGATCAGACTGGGGACCGAAAGCTGACTGATGACTAGGACCATTCTTGTGACCGGGGCCAGCAAGGGCATCGGCCGCGCCATCGCCGAGAAACTGGCTGCCGACGGATTTGCCGTCGTGGTGCATTACGGCCGCGACACCGCCGGTGCCGAGGCGACGCTTGCCGCCATAGAGTCGAAGGGTGGGTCGGGCCGGTTGATGAGCTTCGATCTTAGGGACCGTGACGGCGCGCGTGCCATTTTGGAAGCGGACATGGAGGTGCATGGTGCTTACTGGGGTATCGTCCTCAATGCGGGCATCGCACGTGATGCTGCGTTTCCGGCGATGACCGATGAAGAGTGGGACGATGTCCTCGATACCGATCTCGGTGGCTTCTACAATGTTGTACGCCCGACGGTGATGCCGATGGTGTCGGCGCGCAAGGGTGGCCGCATCGTGACAATCGCCTCTGTCTCGGGCATTGCCGGCAATCGCGGGCAGGTCAACTATAGTGCGGCAAAGGCCGGTATCATCGGTGCCACCAAGGCTCTGGCGATCGAACTCGCCAAGCGCAACATCACAGTGAATTGTGTGGCGCCGGGCGTCATCGAGACGCAAATGGTGGCTGCGCTGCCGATGGAGGAAGTTCTGAAGATGATCCCGATGCGCCGGGCCGGGCAGCCGGATGATGTGGCCGCCGCGGTATCCTATCTCTGCTCCGAAGGCGCCGGCTATGTCACCCGCCAAGTGTTGTCCGTAAATGGCGGGATGATCTGATGCGCCGCGTGGTTGTCACAGGGATGGGCGGTATCACCGCGCTGGGCAACAGCTGGCCGGAAATCCGAGCCCGCATGGAGCGGGGTGAAACAGCCATCCGATACATGCCGGATTGGGAACGCTTCACGGGTATCAACACGCGCCTGGCCGCTCCCATTGTTGGTTTCGTGCCGGACGAGCGTTACCCGCGCAAGAAGACCCGGACGATGGGGCCGGTCGCCAAGATGGCAGTCAGGGCCACCGAAATGGCTCTGGAGGATGCTGGCATGCTCGGCGATCCGACGCTGAAAAATGGCCGCACAGGCATTTCCTTTGGTTCCTCTTTCGGCAGCCCGGGGCCGGTCGTTGCCTTTGCCGAGCTGATGAAGGACGGTCATTCCAAAACGCTCAATGCCACCAGCTATATTCAGATGATGAGCCACACGGCGGCTGTCAATATCGGCTTGTTCTTCGGCATTACCGGTCGGGTCATCCCGACCTCCAGTGCCTGCACGTCTGGCAGCCAGGGCATTGGCTATGCCTATGAGTCCATCAAGTGGAACAAGGCCGACGTGATGGTGGCGGGTGGTGCCGATGAACTCGATGTCACCGAATCTGCTGTCTTCGACACGCTCTATGCCACCAGCACAAAGAACGACCGGCCAGAGACGACACCGCGACCCTATGACCGCGACCGCGACGGGTTGGTGATCGGCGAGGGTGCCGTGACCTTGATCCTGGAAGAGCGCGAACGCGCCATCGCGCGCGGCGCCAAGATCCATGCTGAAATCCTGGGCTTTGCCTGCAATGCCGATGGCAATCACGTGACACAGCCCCAGGCCAGCACCATGCAGGTGGCGCTACGCGAGGCGTTGAGCGATGCCGGCCTGCCGGCGAGCGCCGTCGGCTTTGTGAGTGGCCACGGTACCGCAACGGAATGGGGCGACATTGCCGAGACCGAAGCGACCAATGCTGTGATGGGCGCCAGGGCACCGATTCACTCCTTGAAATCCTATTTCGGACATTCTCTTGGAGCGTGTGGTGCCATGGAAGCATGGCTCGGCATCGAGATGATGCGCGATCAATGGTTTGCCCCGACCGCCAATCTCGTAAATATCGACCCGCGTTGTGCCGAACTCGACTACCTGATGGGTGCCGGGCGGCAGCTCGATATCGAGCATCTGATGTCGAATAACTTTGCCTTTGGCGGCATCAACACATCGCTGATCCTCAAAAGAGTCTAGGGACCGAGCAGCATGGCTTGGGAGCTGATCGATACCGCTCATGTCCCGGAAGGGGACCTCGAGCTTTACCGCAAAGATGATGTCTTCATGATTCGCGCCAACGGGCTCGAATTGATGAACGGGCTCGGCCATCAATCGGAAGTCGCTTTTGGTGAGATGGCCGTAAAGATCTCCGGCAAAGCAGACCCGAACATCCTGCTGGGCGGCCTTGGTCTTGGCTATACCCTGGCCGCCACGGCACGGGAATTGGGCGGCTCCGGCCATGTCACGGTGGCCGAACTCTCGCCGGCGGTGATCTCCTGGTTCGACCGCTATGTCGCGGCCAGCGTGCTGCCGCAGCGGCCGCCCAATGTAACCATCGTCGCCGCCGACATTGGTGAGATGGTGCAGGCAGAGACAGGGCCGCTCTATGATGTCATCGCGCTGGATGTGGACAATGGCCCTGAAGCGCTTGTTTCGCCCCGGAATGCGCAGCTTTACGGGCCAACWGGTCTATACAAGCTGGGTGCCCGGCTGACATCCGGCGGGGTGATTCTGCTCTGGTCCGCCTTCGAATCCCCGGACTTCGTTGCCATGGCCCAAGGGCAGGGGTTTTCGGTCACCTGCAAGACCCTGGCCAGCGTGGGGCGGGCAGATTTGTTCCATTACGCCTACTGCCTGCGCAGGAACTGAACGGCGCGATTGAAGCAGCGGCTATTTTTTCTGCCGCGCCATTTTGGGAAGATCCTTCAGCAGCTCGAAGTTCTTGGCGGAGAGCGCCTTGATCGCTGGAAGCCTGTCCGAGAGCTTCGCTGACAGCGCCACCCGATTGCGCCAGACAGCGAGGATCTTGTCGTCTTCCTCGGGTTTGGACATGAAGTCCGCCAACGGCGTGACCAGCCCTTCAGCAACGGAATCGACACCGAAGCTGTCCGACATGATGCCATGCCCTTTGACACTATAGCCGATGACGAAGGTGGCGATCCCCGAGGACAGACCGGCGATGGCGACATGCATGCGTTCGGCGACAACCATCACGCATTGCCCGACAATGGCTTTGTATTCGTTGCTGGTAAGGAATCCCCTGGCCAGTCGCACGCGAGGATCGAAATCGAGGCGGCGCATGAGGTCGTCAGCAGGGATAAGGTCGTTGTTGTCGGGATTGGGATCCTCGACATGCGGTATCAGCAGGAGCTGCGCGTCCGTTTCGGCCAGCAAGCGACGCATCATTCTTTCAAGTGCCGCAAGATGGCTGGTACCGTCGGTGGAAGCGAAATTGGCGATACCGCCACTGACTGAGACGGCGATGATGGGGCGGGTGAGATCGATGCCGAAGGACCGCAGCATCTTCTTTGCAAGGTCCGCCTCGGCAGGCTCAAGCAGAAAAGCCGTATCCGCGGTCAAGTGAACCTGCTGGGGCGGCAAGCCGAGATCATCGACGACATACTTGTAGCTGGCACTTTCGCGGACAGTGATCAACGCGCAGTCACGGGCCACCGACAGGAAACTTTCGGCATGTTCAGCTTGCCGGAATGGGCCGATGGACTGACCGAGCATTGCAACGGGCACACCGGCATCGATCAGTTTGCGTATCGGCAGAAGATATTGGCGCGGCGAACCATAATCCGAGCTCATATTGTCACCACCCGACACGACGGCGAGGTCATAGCTGGCCAAGGTCTGTTCGATAGCGGTGAGCGTCTTCATGCGTTTGCCGGCAAGTGCGCGTATCACCGGGGCAAACCGGCCGGCTTTCTGAAGCAGCCGACTCCGCAGGCCGGAGAAGGGGTCTGGAATGCAGCCGATGTCGCGTTTTTTCAAAAATGGCCGATTGACCATGACGTCACGGGTGAAGACATCGATTTGCGCGCCCGGGAAGGTTTTGCGCAGCTGGGACGTTTTCGAGGCGACCAGGGCGTCGACCCCCCGATTCGTCATCCCGGTAACCATGCAAATCAGAATTTTCACTATTATCTCCATACTCTCAACAAATTAGCCAAATATCGGTCAGATCGCCGGCAAGAGCGTCCTGCGCGCGGCTATGCTGCACTGCGGCAAGATTACCGCGTGCGCGCCATAAAACAAGGCAAGTGTCTAAGATTATCGGCTTGGGCCTGCGCCGAGGGTGCCGCGTCTAAAAGACATCAATGAAAACGTATGGATCCCTATGCACAAATACCCTCAAATCCGCGTTAGAGCGAGGCACCTCACGGGCCGAACCGGCGAAGAGCTTTTTTTGCCAGCCATTTGATTTTTGCGATCATCCGTTGGCGGTAAGGGCGTTGCTGCGCCTGTCGATACCGGTGCACCACGGGGGTAATCGCCGTTTGAAATTCGGCCAGTTCGCCCGCAGCCTTCGCCGAGGCAAACGCCCTGTTCGAGAGTTGGGCGATCTCCTGCCGTAGATTGTAAACGCGCCGTCGACTGGGGTCGGGTGCCAGCACGGGTTGGACACGCTTCTTTGGTATCCAGACACCGGCGGATTGCCGCGTCATCAACCGGTGCGCCAATCCCTCGCGGCGGTGCCGCAGGCCGGAGAATTGGCTTTGGGCGATCGCATCGGGAGAGATCGGTTCGAACGAGAGCGCGCCCCGCGCCATGCCCTCTTCAACAATTGCACCAAGGCGCGCGTTGCGAGTCACCACGACATTCGTTCCCCGGGGATCATCGACATAGCCCGGCAGCCATGCGTCCCCAATGGCAATGTCGGCGCACTCGGCCAGAACATCATCGCAATACTCGCAGGCCGGATTTTTGAAGAGGCCTTCTCCCCAATCCTTGCCGTCAGTTTCAGACATGGGATGGACTTCCGTGACGTCTTCCCTGGTTTCCGCCTTCCGATACGTCATGCTGAAGCCGTATGAAGACGCAGGACGGTCCGGCAGCTTATGGCGGAAGTCGATCACGGTAAGCTGGCCCGGATGCGTTCCCTTCTGCCATGCGAGGTACTCTGCAAAAAAGCGGCTCTTCAAATGCCCACAGACCAAGCCAATCAAATAGGGCGTCCGGTCGAGAGGAAACAGCCCCTGCATCTGCATCAGACGAACGGCCTTGACGAAGCAGGGCAGGCCGACGATGGCGAACCGTTGCTCACTTGTCGCAACCAACTGAAGCAGCTCCGACATTTCGACGGGATAGTATCGCGATTTCGCTCCGCTCTGTACGGATTCCGTATCGTAGGAAACCGTATAGCGAAACAGAAGATCGTCTGGTTTTGCTTCCGGGTTGGCCGATACGTGTATGATCGCGTCGACCTCGCCCGTGCGCAGCAATTCCACGAGCAGCCAGGAAACGAGCCCGCCCGAGCCACCATCCTCCCTGAAATTGCCCTCTTTGACATGGCCTGCCAGGCATTTTTCGTATCGGCCGATTTGACTGTGTGCTGGCAGGTGAGGATAAAGCTCTGCCGCGATCTGGTCCTCCGACAAGCCATCACCGGACATAGGGCATACGCGCTCAACGGGGTATGCTGTTTCCGACAGACCCTGGCGCGCAGCGCGCCACATGCCCTCGTCATTCATTTTCATGGAAAAATGCTCTGGGTCGACAAAGGCACAGGTCCCACAGCCGATGCAGTAGCCG
The DNA here is from genome assembly GCF_056404715.1 of Dongia sp. P2_B8. Lineage (NCBI taxonomy): Bacteria > Pseudomonadati > Pseudomonadota > Alphaproteobacteria > Rhodospirillales > Dongiaceae > Dongia > Dongia sp. P2_B8. The sequence goes on from NZ_JBFUDM010000009.1 coordinate 332,043, forward strand.
CCGCCGATCACACGGTCAATTTGAGACACAGTCTCCACAGCGGTCTCGGGCATTGGTTATCCTCTCGTTTCCGGCACGACCAAGCCGTGTTTCTGTTTGAGGCAAGTGCCACAGATGCCGGCATCAGCCGAAATGCCAAGGCGCACATTGAGTGGCTTCGAGAAGAAAGACAGGAAGGCGAGAAACCGCCCGCCGGTCTGATCATTCTTCCATTTTGTTTCGGTGCTAGACGCCTGGTCCGGGCGTCTATTCTTTCGGATTCTTGCGAGCGTAAATACGATCTACCTCTAATAAGATTGGCCGGACCTATCGGTGATCAGTTGCCCAGCCTTCACGGCAATATTTAAGGAGGGGCAGAAGACCATATCCGCTGTCCGCTGCCCTGATACTTGTGGGGTCGGATCTGTGACTTAACGGAGGCATTTGCTCATCCATGTCTTCAAGCGACGATCCTTTGACGCCGCTGGTCGCGTCGAGGTGAATGGCCTTGGAAGCTTGCCGGCGCCGCCAGATAGTTTCTCCGGCATCCCGTCACGAACTGAGCGCCCGGGGAATCCTCGTCGGCTGCAATCAGAGCCATTGGCGGCGAGAATCGGCACGCTGAAGGAGAGAGCTGGGCGAAAGCGGGCCCTATGCCACGCGATCGCGCTGACAGGCGGCGCTGCCGGGCTTGCCCGCATCCGGCATGTTCTAATGCATGCGAAAAAGACCTAAGCCAATTTCGCTAACTACATCATTTTGTTTGGGAAAATGGTGCCGTCGAGAGGAATCGAACCTCCGACCCCGTCCTTACCAAGGACGTGCTCTACCCCTGAGCTACGACGGCGCCTAAGCTTTTGACCAGCGGGCTTGGGTGAGGCCCGTTGAAGCGGCGCGGAACATGCCAGAAGGCGTTTGCGATGGCAAGGGTTGTGAACGGCGCGCCGAGGGCCCCTGAAACCACCTTGGCCTGGCCGCATTTTGGCCGTAATTAAATGGTGTCAATTCAGTACCTTGAGGCCGTTTGAGAGAGGGTAGACGAGAATGAGTGCGGGGGAGAAGAAGGCGCCGAATCCGACGGCGCCGGGTAAGTCGGCAGCAGATGACAAAGCCCAGCGTCGGGCCGAGGCGCTGCGGGCCAATTTGAAGCGGCGCAAGACCCAGCAGCGCGACCGCGCCGAGACCGGAAAGAGCCCGGCTGACGGGGAATAGCAGGTACGCTAGTCCTTGAGGCCTGGATGGCCTTCCGATACAAACGGCGCGATTGGGGCAGCCAGAACGAGTCAGCCAAAACGAGTCAGTCTGGCAGCCGCCGAAATCGTTAATAAGCAATATTTCCATCGAGGGTCGAGGGGACCAGCCGCCACATGTCGATTATGCCAGATACCTGGATCCGCGAAATGTCGCAAAAGCACGGCATGATCGAACCGTTCGTCGAGAGCCAGAAGCGCGATGGCGTCATTTCTTATGGCGTCTCGTCTTATGGTTACGATGCGCGCGTCTCGCCGGAATTCAAGATCTTCACCAATGTCGATTCAGCCGTCGTTGATCCAAAGCAGTTCAATCCGAAAAGCTTCGTCGATCGCGAAGCCGACGTCTGTATCATCCCGCCCAATTCCTTTGCCCTCGCACGCACGGTCGAGTTCTTCCGCGTGCCGCGTGACGTGCTGGTGATCTGCCTTGGCAAATCGACCTATGCGCGCTGCGGCATCATCGTCAACGTGACACCGCTCGAGCCGGAATGGGAAGGCCATGTCACATTAGAATTCTCCAACACCACGCCGCTGCCGGCGAAGATCTATGCCAATGAAGGCGCCTGCCAGTTCCTGTTCCTGAAGGGCGCCTCGCCGTGCGAGACGTCGTACAAGGACCGTGCCGGCAAATATATGGGCCAGCGCGGCGTGACGCTGCCGCGGCTTTAAGAAGAGAAGATCGGAAAGTAAGTTATGGATCGCATTCGTATTCGCGGCGGCAACGCCCTCAAGGGCGAAATCAAGATCAGTGGCGCGAAGAATGCGGCCTTGCCGCTGATGTGCACCTGCCTGCTGACCGATGACGAGGTGCGCCTCGACAATGTGCCGGATCTGGCTGACATCACCACCATGAGCAATCTGCTGGCGCATCTGGGTGTCGAGGTAACGACCCGCCAGTCGCTGAAGGATCGTTCGGTGATTTTCTCAGCCAAGGGCCTCACCGAAACCACGGCTCCCTACGATCTGGTGCGTAAGATGCGCGCGAGTGTGCTGGTGCTGGGGCCTCTGGTCGCACGCCATGGCCAGGCCAAGGTCTCGCTGCCCGGCGGCTGCGCCATCGGCACGCGCCCGGTCGATCTGCACATCAAGGGCCTGCAGCAGATGGGCGCCGAGATCGAGCTCGATTCCGGCTACATCATCGCCAAGGCGCCAGGCGGTCTCAAGGGCGGTGAGGTAACGTTCCCGAAAGTCTCGGTCGGCGCTACCGAGAACCTGCTGATGGCAGCGACGCTGGCCAAGGGCGAAACGCATCTCATCAACGCTGCCCGCGAACCGGAGATAGCCGATCTCGCCAACTGCCTGAAAGCCATGGGTGCCCAGATCGAGGGCATCGGCACCGATCATCTGGTCATCAAGGGTGTCGAGAAGCTGCATGGCTGCACGCATAGCGTCGTTGCTGACCGGATCGAAGCCGGCACCTATGCCATGGCGGCGGCGATCACCGGTGGCGAGATCGAACTCATCGGCCTCCATCATGACCTCATTGGCGCCGCTGCCTCGACCTTGACGCAGGCTGGTGTTTCGCTGACCGAGACACCGCGCGGCCTGCTGGTGAAGCGCGCAAATGGCGCGCTCAACGGCGTCGATGTCATGACCGAACCGTTTCCCGGATTCCCGACCGACCTCCAGGCACAGATGATGGCACTGGTGACGATCGCGGACGGCGCGTCGATGATCACCGAGACGATTTTTGAGAACCGCTTCATGCACGTGCCGGAATTGGCCCGCATGGGTGCCAGCATCAATGTCCATGGCTCGTCGGCCATGGTGCGCGGGGTCAAGAAATTGACCGGCGCCCCAGTCATGGCAACCGACCTCCGTGCCAGCGTATCGCTGGTGCTGGCAGGCCTGGTGGCGGAGGGCGATACCTTCCTCAACCGCGTCTATCATCTCGACCGCGGCTATGAGAAGCTGACGACGAAATTGTCCAATTGTGGGGCCGAAATCGAGCGTCTGTCCGACGCGGCGGCGGAGTAGGGGCATGGCGAAACCGGGACCGGCGACCGACATGCGGCTGATGGCCAAGGATGCCGACGATCTGGCCGTCATTGCCGCTTGCCTGCAGGATGCGCTCGTGCCGATTTCCGAGGTGCAGTATCTGACAGGCGAGCAGCGTTTCATCATGCTGCTCAATCGCTTCCGCTGGGAACGGCAGCCGGCCGGCCGGCATACGCCGGCGACCGCCAAGATGGAGGGAACGGACGCCAGCTTTCACGACGCAGACGATTATTTCGATACGGAGCAGCGCATTCATTGCGGCCTCTGTGTCGACAAGGTGACGGCCGTCCGCAGCCGCGGCGTCGATCTCAAGCAACGCGGCAAGTTCCTGTCGCTTTTGACCATGCAGGTGGACGGCCAGAACCTCAATCTGCTGTTTTCCGGCGGTGGAGTCATCCAGTTGACGGTTTCGGAACTGAGCGTCTTCCTGAGCGATATGGGTGAAGGCTGGCCGACGCAATGGCGGCCTGATCACGACCGTGAGGCAGCTGGTGCAGCCAAGGGGCGGGAATGAGCGAGGTCTTTGTCCTGGCCCTGCCCAAGGGACGCATCCTCAAGGAAGTCCTGCCGGTTCTCAAAAAGGCTGGAATCGAGCCGGAAGCCGAATTCGCCGACGAGAACTCGCGGGCACTGCGCTTCCGCACCAATGATCCGAAGCTTGAGATCATCCGCGTACGCAGTTTCGATGTGGCAACCTTCGTTGCCTTCGGTGCCGCGCAATTGGGTGTTGCTGGCAACGACGTGCTGCTTGAATTCGACTATCCGGAAATCTATGCGCCGGTCGATCTCGGTATTGGCCATTGCCGACTGTCCGTTGCGGAACCAGCCGATCTGTCGGCGACCGATGATCCCAGCCGCTGGTCGCATATCCGCGTTGCCACCAAGTACCCCAATATCACGCAGAGCCATTTTGCCGCACGTGGCGTTCAGGCCGAATGCATCAAGCTTTCTGGCGCCATGGAATTGGCGCCGACCTTGGGTCTCTGCCGGCGCATTGTCGACCTGGTCTCCAGTGGCGCGACACTGAAGGCCAACAATCTGGTCGAAATTGAGCGCATCGCCGATGTCACGTCGCGCCTCATCGTCAACCGGACCGCCATGAAAACCTATCCCCGCGAGATCGGCGATTGGGTCGAGCGGCTGCGTCTGGCCGCGGCCTGATCGCCTGCTGGACCGGATACAGCGCCCATGACCGCAGATACCGGCCCCAACTCCGACAAGACACCGGCGGAAGGCAGAACCGGCCGGCTGGTCCGGATCGACCTCGATGAACAATCAACGGCACGCCGCACGCCGGAAGTCGAGCGCGAGCGGGCTGTGGCGATTTTCGATCTGCTGGAGGAGAACGAGTTCCAGCCAGCAATCGACCATGGCGGCCCCTATCACCTGTCGCTGTCTATCGAGGAAAACCGGCTGGTCTTCGATATCAAGGACGATTGCGACGCACCGCTCTACAAATTCATCCTGTCACTGTCGCCCTTCCGTCGCATCGTCAAAGAATATTTCGATATCTGCGGCAGCTATTACCAGGCGATCAAGTCCGCCTCGCCCTCGCAGATCGAGGCGATCGATATGGGGCGGCGTGGCCTCCATAATGAAGGGTCGGAAATCCTGCGCGAACGGCTCGCCGGCAAGGTCGAGGTCGATTTCAATACCGCACGTCGGCTATTCACGCTGATCTGTGCGCTTCACGTCAAGATGTGAGGCTGCATGCAGCAGGGTCTTCCCGGCAGCGTGCTCTTCTGTTGCACCTATAATTCCGTGCGGTCACCAATGGCCGAAGCCATCATGAAATATCTCCATGGCACGCGCGTGTTCATCGATTCCGTGGGCGTTCGCGCACAGGACGTAGACGGGTTTGTCGTGGCGGTGATGGATGAGATTGGCATCGATGTCACCAAGCATCGCTCGAAGACATTTGACGATCTCGAGGATGAATCATTCGACCTCATCATCTCGCTCTCGCCGGAAGCGCAACACAAGGCGGTGGACATGACCCGCACCATGGCGTGTGATGTCGAATTCTGGAACACCATGGATCCGACCATCGTCGAAGGCAGCCGCGAGGATCGTCTGGAAGCCTATCGGACCGTGCGCGACGGCTTGATGAAACGCATCCGTGACCGCTTCCCCCTGCAAGGCGCCCCGCAGATCTAGCTGTCGCGCCAGAATATCCAGTTTTTATAGCGCCTTAGCTGCGGCCGCGCCGCAATTGAGCTTTGGCCCGATTTCAGTATGATCCGGCCGAATTTACAAAGGATCCTGTTTTGACCAATTCCGGCGCCCAGGCGCCTTTCTCGGGGCGCCTATCATGAGGTTGCCTTTCATTCTGGCGTCGGCTTCGCCGCGGCGGCTCGACCTTCTGGGACAGATCGGCCTGCAGCCCGATGCTGTCGACGCGCCTCATATCGATGAGGCTGCCTTGCCGCGCGAATTGCCGGCAGCCTATGCCAAGCGCATCGCCAGCGAGAAGCTGGCGGCGGTCGCGTCGCGTCATCCGGGTGCCTTCGTGCTGGCGGCCGATACCGTCGTTGCGGTCGGCCGCCGCATCCTGCCCAAGGCGGAAGATGCCGGGACGGCGCGCCAGTGCCTGGAACTGCTCTCCGGCCGCCGCCACAAGGTCGTGGGTGGCATTGCCATTGCGGCTGCCGACGGGCGGCATGCCGTCCGCGTGGTCACCACCAACGTCATCTTCAAGCGCTTGGATGCTGTCGAGATTGAACGTTATGTGGCGGGCGGCGAATGGCATGGCAAGGCGGGCGGTTATGCCGTCCAGGGCCACGCAGCAGCTTTCATCCCGGCGATCAGCGGTTCCTATAGCAACGTGGTCGGCCTCAGCTTGAGCGATACCTATGCCATGCTGACTGGCCTCGGTTTCAGGTTATGACCGGCATGGGCGAACAGATTTTCCTCAGCCTCAATCCCGAGCGCACCGAATTCTATCGCTGGTCGGGCGATCGGCTGATCCAGGTGCTCATTGAAAAGATTGGGCAGGGCAGTGCGGCGGGCGGTGTCTATCTCGGCCGCGTGGTGCGGGTGGAGCAGAGCCTCAACGCAGCTTTCGTCGAGATTGGGCTAGAGAAGCCCGGCCTCTTGCCGCTGAAGCGCCAGGGTGCGCAGCCGACCGAAGGCGATGCGGTAATCGTCCAAGTGCGGCGCGATGGCCGCGAGGAAAAGGGCGTGCGCCTGACCACCAGCGTGAAGGTGCCGGTCGATGTCGTGGCGCTCGCCAAAGGTAAGCAGCCGCCGAGCCAGTTGATTGCCCCGCCTGCCGTCTGGCAGACCGCGCTCGAGGCGCTGTCTGCCGAGCAGGTCACCAGCATCACCTGCGACCGCCGCGTTGACGTGGCGCCCGTCGCCGATTGGTGCCGCAGATACCGTCCTGGCATGGAGAGCAAGGTTGCCTTCCTGCCCGATCGCGACTGGGTGCCCTCGCGCGCCGATATCAAGGAGTGTGTCGGCGAGGCGCTGGAGGAAGAGGTGTTGTTGCCGGGTGGTGGCAAGCTGCTGATCGAGCCGGTTCGCACACTTACGGCCATCGACGTCAATTCGGCGGCAGCTACCGCCGAGAAGGGATTCGAACGCACGGCGCTTTCAGTCAACCTTGAGGCCGCGCGCGAGATCCCGCGCCAGCTTGCTTTGCGCAACCTGGGCGGCATCATCGTGATCGACTTCATCGACCTTGAAAATCGCAACAAGCGCGAGCAAGTGTTGGAAGCTCTGAGGCAGGCCGTCGGCATCGATCCCGCGATCGAATGGGTCGGCAACATGTCGCGTTTGGGCCTGGTCGAACTGCTGCGCCGGCGCACCGGTCCGACCCTCCAGGAGATGTGGCAGGTGCAAAATGGCTAAATGTCCGATCTGCGGAAAGCCAACGGAGCAGGATTACCGCCCCTTCTGTTCAGCCCGCTGCAAGAAGGTCGACCTCAATCGCTGGCTGAGCGATGTCTACCGAGTCTCAGGCGACGCTACCCCGCCAGATGAGGATGACAAGTCAAGCGACTGATCGCGCTGACATTTTTTCAAGTTTCTGGGTCGATATTTGCGGCTGGACAAGGTCCGTTAAAGCCATTAAATATCCGCCCGTTCTTAAAGAGGCCCGGGTAGCTCAGTTGGTAGAGCAGCGGATTGAAAATCCGCGTGTCGGCGGTTCAAATCCGTCCCCGGGCACCATTGCCCCCAAATTTCAATCTGCTCTCGCAACCGCAACGCACCTGCTTGTCAGGCTGCGTGGAACAGTGCTGCATCTTCGGCGCAGGCGGGAACGCCGAGGCTGCTGGCGACGCGCTCGGCCAAAGCCAGGCTTGCTGTGAGGCCGGGGGATTCGATGCCGAAGAGGCTGATGAGACCGGGGGCGCCATGGTCGCCTTCGGTGGCGATCATGAAATCGGATTCTACTCGCGGGTCGCGCGAGAGTTTCGGGCGGATGCCGGTATAGGCGGGTGCGAGGGCGCCGTCGGGGAGGTCCGGATAATAGCGTCGGATCACCGGATAGAATAGATCGGCGCGTGCTGGATCGATGTCATAGTCGATTTTGTCGATCCATTCGACGTCCGGGCCGAAACGCACGCGGCCTCCAAGATCGAGCGTCACATGGACACCCAGGCCGCCCGGCTCCGGCATCGGGTAGACCAGATGCGAGAAGGGCGGCTTGCCGCCAACCAGCGTGAAATAGCTGCCCTTGGCATAGTGCGTCGTCGGCACGCGGTCGGGCGCCAGCCCCAAGGCACGTGCGACGTGGCTGGCCTTAAGACCCGCTGCATTGATCACGCCGCGTGTCTTGAGATCGTCGGGCTCATCGCCACCCAGGCTGATTTCCCAATGGTCTCCCATGCGGGCGCCACGGATAACGGGTGTGCGCAAGGCAAGTACTGCTCCGGCATTCTCGGCGTCGCCCAGATAGCTCAGCATCAATTGGTGGCCATCGACGATACCGGTCGAGGGCGAAAGCAGGGCAGCCGTGCAGCGCAGGTTCGGTTCGAGACTGAGGGCCGCTGCCTGTGAGAGGATTTGCAGATCGTCGACGCCATTCGCGAGGGCTTTCGCGGCAAGTGCATCGAGTGCGGGTTGCTGTGATGGATCGACGGCCACCAGCAGCTTGCCGCAGCGTTTGTGAGGGACGCCGCGGGCGGTGCAATAGCGATAGAGCGCTTGCCGGCCGGAGACGCAGAGCGCTGCCTTCAGGCTGCCGGGCGGATAATAGATGCCGGCATGAATGACTTCGCTGTTGCGGGAACTGGTTTCGCTGCCGATGGTGGGGCCGGCATCGACGATCACCACGTCGCGACCGGCACGCGCCAGGCGCCGTGCAACCGCGAGACCGATCACGCCCGCCCCTATGACCAGAAAATCAAGCATACACTGGACATTATCAGTGCGGCCAGGACCCGTCATCCCGGCAATGCACGCGATGGCGCTATTCTTCGGCGGCGATGGGGCCTGTCGCCTTGGGTTGCTTGGTCGCTTCCGTGACGGCGGGCGGAAGTGCGGGCGCATCCGGCCGCGGCCGGACGACGCTGGCAGTATGGGCGATATCAATTCCGTGCGCGCGGAAGGCTGCGTCTATGGCGAAGTTGAGATCGGAAGTCACCTGGTTCACATAGCTTGTGTCGATGACGAAGCAGCGCAGCTCGAATTCGAGGCCGATATCGACAAACTTTTTGAACAATACGGTTGGCACCGGCTCGGAACAGATGCGGCGTTGCTGACGGGCGCAGTCGAGCAGCAGATCACGTACCAGCTTGGTATCACTGCCGGGGACAACGCGCATCGAGATGACGATGCGGACCACGCGGTCGCGCAAAGTCCAGTTCACGACGGCATTGGCGATCAATTCGGAATTGGGGAAGATCACGCTGGCATTGTCGAAGGTCTCGACCTCCGTCGAGCGCACGGAGATTCGTTTGACGGTCCCTTCGGTGCCGCCCACGACGATCCAGTCACCGACCTTGATCGGCCGTTCGATGAGAATGAGGATGCCGGCCACGAAATTCTCGACGATGGTCTTCAAGCCGAAACCGACACCGACGGAGAGAGCACCGGCGATGATGGCGACACTGGAAAGGTCGACACCAAGTGTCACGACCGCCAAAGTGATGACGATGAGGCTGGCAATGTAACCGAAACCGGCAGCAACGGAGTTCTGCAGGCCGATGTCAAAGCGGGTGGTAGGCAGGACCTGGTCCGACAGCCAGCGTTTGACGCGGCCGACGATAAAGAGGCCCGCTACCAGCACGACGAGTGCGAGTACGATCTCGCCCAGCGATAAGGTCACCTGGCCAACCTGAATGCCGCTCACGGCACGGTCTATGATCAGGTTGAGGAGGGAAGGCGACAGACCATAGAAAATGAGCAGCAGGTAGAAGGCAGGCAGCCATAGGACCGTTTCGACCAGCAGGCGTGCCCAGAAGCTGAGGCGGAAAGCGCTGCTTGCCCCGGGCGCAGTCGCCCCTTCATCTGTCACCTCTGAGCCAAGGAGCAGGGCAAGGCTTTCCAGCATGACCGAGCGCAGCAGCCAGGCGATGCCGACGACGACCAGCGTCGCTGTGACGGCAATCAGCACCGATTCCGAAAGATAGGCATATCCCGCCAACGACAGGAGCGGAGAGGCGCAGGCCACGAAAATCAGCAGGCGGCGGACGAAACCCATGATGCCGGCAAGGCGCGCATCCGGCGCCGCCCAGTAGTCACGTCGCAGCAACGAGAGCGCGATGGTACCGATGACAAGGTCGCGCAGGAACGTGTTGCAGGCGGTGAAAGCATCAGCCGCGATCGGCCCTTCCTTGGTCCCCATCAGGTAAATCATGTTGAAAATCGCAACCATGATTGCCAGCAGGGTCACCTTGTTAGCGATCTGCTGCGCACCTTGCGGCGTGACCGGAATAACCCGCCAGTTCGGCAGATGCGGCGACAATGTTGCGCGCGCAAGGCCCGAAACGAGCAGGAAGACCACCAGGTTCTTGGCGCCGCCACCGAGAAGTTGCGTAAAAAAGTCTTCCTTGACCGGGACGGTCTCGACAATTTTCCACAAGCCGAGCAGGAAGATGCATGGCAGCAAGATGTCGGAGACCGCCATGGCGCCTGCCGCGAGTATGCGGCGCGCATGGCTCGGCTCTTCGATGGCCGGCTTCGGTCCCCAGCGCCGCCGCAGGAACAGATGCAGCCGCCAACCGAAGAAGAGCGCCAGGGCGATCAAGGCGCTGCCGCCAATAAGAACGACGCCTTGCATGCCCTGCGCAGCAATAACCCGCCACCATTGCTGGGGTGCTGCCAAAGTATCATCGACGGCGGACAGCATCTGCTGCCAGCCTTCGACCCATACCATCGGTTTCAGAGGTGCTGGCAACCGCTTCAGGATAAAGGCGGTCCGCTGGCCCTGCTCATGGACTCCCAGCGCGCCGATCAGGTTCTGGGCACGCACGATGGTCAACTGCGCCTGGCTGATATTGCCCTCAAGCTCGGCCTGGCGTTTGACGAGGCTGGCCCGGGTGGCGGCTACTTTGCCATCTTCGGGCGGGGCGCCCTCAGCGGGCGCCGGCCCAAGGCTTTGAAGTTCGGCGATGGTGGATTGCAGGGCTTGCTGGCTGGCGGTACGCAGCGCCTGCGCACCGGTGACAACGGCGGAGAGGTCCTTGGTCGCCGCATCCATGACAGGCGGATCCAGCTCGTCATCCTGCTGCAACGCTTCTTCGGCGCCTTTGAGCGACTTTTCCCATTGAGCAATGCGTTGCGGCACGTCGGTGAGCGGCGCTTGGGCAGGGGGATTCTGCGCCTGCGCGGTCCAGGAGAACAGCAAGAAGGCGAGGGCAATGAGAGCGAAAATCGTGATGGGAGAGCGGCTTAACCGCATTCTGGCGACCTGAAATGTGGCACGGGAGATGGGTGGCGCCAGAGTAGCCACCCCGGCGCCGAAGTCCAGGGCCTACACGCCGCAGGTAGGGTCGGGATGATTATGTTGCAAAATGTTGCCTGGGCCATCCGTCCAGAACACCGGGGGGGCGATTTGGTTTCGCCCCGGGCGCCGTGACCTGCTGGCCGACGGCGCCCGATGGTGGGTGGCTTAGATGCCGATGAAAGGCTGCATCAGGCGGCCGAGCCAATTGCCGAACCGCAAGGGGGCATCTGTGACTGCGAGGCAAATGCAGACATCTTCGGTCCCGGCGACCGGCCGATGTTTGACCGTCTCGTCGGCCATTTCGAGGTCGCCGCGGGTAAACTTCTCGCCTTGCGACTGGTAGCTGCCCTGGAGCACCACGGTGAGTTCCGAGCCGCCATGGCTGTGGTCGAAGACCGAGCGGCCGGGGGCGATGCGCAACAGGCGTGCGGTCACACCATCACGCGCCACCAGCGGCATGTGCTGGATGCCGGGGCCAAGCGAACGCCACCGCGCCTGATCCACGTCACCACCGACATAGTGCCGCAAGGGTGCGGGAAGCAGGATCGACGAAGCTGGCGCATGCTGGTTGACGATAGAGGGATTGACCGGTGTGGCGGCAACACCGCGAGCCCGCGCCATTGTCGCGGCGAAAGCGTCCGAGGCCATCGCCATTTCCGGCAGATCCTCGACCAGGGTCGCTCCCAGGGCTTCATAGGCGGCGATCTGCCGCCGGCAGGCCGGGCATAGCGTCAGGTGCGTGGCGATGGCCAGCGCGTTCGCTTCGTCCAAGGTACCGGCGGCGTATGCGGCGATGAAATCTTCACCCGGATGATGTTTGACGGGCTGATGCATAATCATAACTCAGGCTCTCCAAGTGCCTTGCGAAACCGTTGGAACGCCAATCGCATGCGTGATTTGACCGTACCGAGAGGGATGCCGAGCTGTTCGGCGATTTCGGCATGCGGTCGGTCTTCAAAGAAGGACAAGTGAACGATGGTTGCTTGTTCTTGTGGCAATGTGGCCATAGCCGCGCGCACCGCACGTGCCTGCTGACCGTGATCGAGTTCGGCTTCTGGCGAGGGCGGGTCGTCCTGCACCATGCTGGGATCGTCCAGCTCGATTTCCGGGCGGTGCTGACGCCGGAAGGCGTCGATGCGCAGGTTGCGCGCGATCGAGAATATCCAGGTTCCGGCGCCGGCTTTGTCGGAATCAAAGAGATGGGCCTTGCGCCACACCATCGCCATGGCTTCCTGAGCCAGCTCTTCCGCCATGTCGTCGGCAGCGCCCAACTTGCGCATATATGATTTCAGGCGGGGTGCATAGAAGCGAAACAGCTCCGCAAAGGCGACCTCGTCAGGTGCCGACTTCATGGCACTCAGCAATTCGGTCATGCGCTCCGCGCCCGTATCCGGCCTCTGCGAGCCCATGACTCTATTGTCCGATGTCTTGTGACGTGACGACCATACTCGATTCATAGACCGTTTTGGGGCGCTGCGTACATCTTCGACGACCGGTTCGGGTACGGGTATGTTAGCCGCCACCTCGACCCCCCGCCGCCAGTCCGCACCTGGCAGGCCGACAGTCGGGAAGGATTGGCGCATGAATGGCAGCGTCGTCATGCAGGAAATTACGGCCCCCAGCTGTGTTTGGATCACGGGTATCTGCCAGCTCTTAACTTTTTCAAACTACCCGGCAGCCAACTGGTGTGATCCGGCGGTAGCCAGCACTCGTAGAAAAGCCTGACGAAAGCCATTTCCTCAGACCTTTAGGTCCTTGGGCGATAGCCTGCCAACCCTTCGATAGAGTTCTTCATGGCCCCGAACGATCAGGCATCCTATCCCAGCAATCTTGAGCCACCCCTCTATTCACAGCCAGACGGCCCTGTCCTGGAGGGGAGTCAGAACATAGCTGTGATCGGTTCGGGGATCTCCGGCTTGGCCGCGGCTTGGCTGCTGTCCAAGAAGCATCGCGTCACCCTGTTCGAGCGCGACAGCCGATTGGGCGGGCACAGCAATACGGTCGATCTTGATCTGCCCGAAGGCCGCGTAGCAGTCGACACCGGCTTTATCGTCTTTAATGAACGGACTTATCCCAACCTTGCGGCCCTGCTGGCCTATCTTGGTGTGGGGAGCCGCGCCACAGACATGTCCTTTGCAGCCTCGCTGGACAATGGTGCATTTGAATATTCGGGGTCGAATTTGCGCGGGCTGTTCGCTCAGCGGCGCAACCTGTTGAGGCCCCGCATGTGGCGCATGATTTCGGATATCCTGCGTTTCTATCATCAGTCGCGCCTGGCTGTCGGGCACGGTCCGGCGGAGCTTACGCTGGGCGATTATCTCAATCGGGCCGGCTATGGTGCGAGCTTCATCCGTGATCATCTGCTGCCCATGGGCGGAGCGATCTGGTCGACCTCGGCTGATCAGATGCTGCAGCACCCATTGCAATCCTTCATCCGCTTTTGCGACAATCACGGTCTTCTGCAATTGGTCGACCGGCCGTGCTGGCGGACGGTACAAGGCGGCAGCCGCAGCTATGTACGCCGCATGATCGCGGACGGGAATATCGCCCTGCGCCTCAATGCCCGCATTGTGTCCGTGAGTCGCGACGATGTTCGGCCGACGCTTGCTTTTGCCGATGGCAGCCGGGAGATGTTTGACGCCATTGTCCTGGCCACGCACGCCGATCAGGCCCTGGGACTGCTGGCGTCGCCGACACGGCTGGAGCGTGATCTGCTCGGCGCCATGCGCTATCAATCGAACGCGGCCGTTCTGCATAGCGACACCAATTTGATGCCACGCCGACGGACCGCCTGGTCGAGCTGGAACGTGATCAGTGATCAGGGCGGCGGCCACGCCGATTCCCTGATCTGCGTCAGCTACTGGATGAACAAGCTGCAGCACCTGCCGGTGGCACAGCCGGTACTGGTGACGCTGAACCCGAACCGCTCCGTGCGTGAGGATCTGGTCTGGGCGACGTTTGACTATGCCCATCCCTTGTTCGATCATCGCGCCATGATGGCGCAGCGAGATCTTTGGAAGCTGCAGGGGCAGGGCGGTATCTGGTACTGCGGCGCCTATTTCGGTGCCGGATTCCACGAGGACGGCTTGCAGGCAGGTCTGGCGGTCGCCGAGCGCCTGGGCCAGATGCGCAGGCCCTGGTCGGTCGCCGATCAGTCCGGCCGCATCTATCTGCCAGAGAGCCCAGCCCCCTCCCACCTCATCCCATCCGATCTCATACCGGTGCTCGCAGCATGACAATCCGGTCAGCCATCTATTGCGGGACGGTCATGCACCGCCGTGTGCGCCCCAAAGCGCATCGTCTGCGTTATGGCGTGTTCTATCTTTTGCTGGATCTGGACGAACTGCCGGAACTCGATTTGCGCCTGCTGGGCGTGGAGCGCGCGGCACCTTTTTCATTCCGCGCGCGGGATCATGGCGACGGCTCCGGCAAGCTCAAGCGCTGGGTATCGAATGGTCTGCGCGCGGCCAAGATCCACAGTGAGCTTGGCCGGGTCACGCTGATGACGTTTCCCAGAGTCTTCGGTTTCGTGTTCAATCCGATCTCAGTCTATTTCTGCTACGATCCGGGTGGCGTGCTGATGGCGACCCTCTACGAGGTCAACAACACCTTTGGCGGTCGCCATACCTACGTCCTCGAAGCGAAACCCGATCCGTCCGGGACAGTACGCCAGTCTTGCGCCAAGCGGCTCTATGTATCGCCGTTCAATGATGTCTCGGGCGACTATCGTTTTGCCGTGCGCCCGCCAGCGACCAAGGTGGCGCTGTCGATCGACCAGCACGATGCCGAGGGCCATCTTCTGCAGGCGGCATTCGCCGGGCGGCGCCATGAATTGAACGACCTAGGCTTGCTGCGGGTCATGCTGGTTTACCCGCTTTTGACGCTCAAGGTCGTGGCCGGCATCCACTGGGAGGCCTTGAAATTGTGGGCAAAGGGCGTGCCGCTTCACAAACGCCCCGGTTCCGTCAATAATCCTCCCCAGTCTGATCAGACAAAGCCTGACATGAGGGGGGATAACCATGCCGGGGTCATTTCAGAATCGGGAGCAGCAAGATCAGGACCGGCCAGCGTTGGGGCGTGATGGGACATCCCGCTCGATGATGTCAGGTCTCTGGGAAAGTATCTTCAATCGCGCACTCGGCCATCTTCGGGTTGGGCGCCTTGCCGTGATGTTCCCAGATGGCCGGAGGCATGCCGTCGAAGGCGCCGAGCCGGGACCGGAAGCGGAACTTGAAATACGCGACATGCGTGGCCTTCAGCGCCTGATGCGCGGTGGCGATATGGGTTTCGCCGAAGCCTATATGGCGGGCGAAGTGGATAGCCCCGACCTTACCGACCTCATCGAGCTTGCAGCGCGCAATGAGAGCGCGCTTGCTGAAGCGCTCTCCGGCAAGCGGCTGGTGCGTGCGTGGAACCGCTTGAGACACCTGATGCGCGCCAACACGAAAGCTGGATCCAAGCGCAACATCGCCTATCACTACGATCTGGGAAATGATTTCTACGGGACTTGGCTCGATCCTTCGATGACCTACTCGTCGGCCTATTTCGAGCGTGGTGCCAACGAATTGCAGGCAGCTCAGGTCGACAAATACCGGCGGGTCGCGGAACTCGCGGAATTGGCGCCGGGCAAGCATGTGCTGGAGATTGGCTGCGGTTGGGGCGGCTTTGCCGAAGTGGCCGCGCGCGATTTTGGCTGCCGGGTCACGGGCCTTACCCTCTCCAAGGAGCAGCTGGCCTTCGCCCAGGCACGCATGCAGCGGCACTCTCTCGACGACCGGGTGGAGCTGCGCCTGCAGGATTACCGCGACTGCCCCGGTCAGTTCGACAGCATTGTCTCGATCGAGATGTTCGAAGCGGTGGGCGAGGCGCATTGGAAGCGCTATTTTGATGTGCTGCGCGACCGGTTGAACCAGGGTGGTACCGCAGTCCTGCAGATCATCACCATCGCCGAGGAGCGGTTTGAGAGCTATCGGCGCAATGCTGATTTTATCCAGCGCTACATTTTCCCCGGCGGCATGTTGCCGACGAGCACTGCCTTGCGGCAATTGGCCAATGACAGCGGCCTGCTGCTACGCGGCGAGGATGGCTTTGCCGGCTCCTATGCCCGGACTTTGCGGGAATGGCGTGAATCTTTCCTCAGCGCCTGGCCGAGGATCCAGCCACTGGGGTTCGATGAACGGTTCCGCCGCATGTGGACCTATTATCTCGCTTATTGCGAAGCTGGCTTCCGCGCCGGGTCGATCGACGTCGTGCACCTGAAGCTGCAAAGGTGACGCAGCGCAGCGACCATGCTCATGGCCTGCCAATTCTGACCCGAAGAATGCAGCGGCGGCGGACGCTGAGGCCGCCAGTTTCCCGCGTTTGTGATCTATGCCTAAGTCTCCTGCGTATTCAAAGCATTGGCAGTCGGAATGACGTAGCGTTTCCGATCGATCGGCGAAGGCATGCCGGGATCGCAGCGCAGTTCCGCTCGAACACGCAGGGATGGTGGACATGGCGGCAGATTGGCTTCGGGTTGCTGGCGCCGGTTTGACATTGATGGCCGGCCTGATGATTGGTGGGTGCACGACGATGAAGATTGAAGATTATGCCGGCAAGCAGCCAGCAATGGTGCCTGAGGAATACTTCCTGGGCCAGACGCGCGGCTGGGGCATGTTCCACGATCGCTTCGGCAATCTGCGCCTGCAGTTCGTCGTCGACATGGTCGGCGAAATGCAGGGCGATGTCTTCGTCCTGACCGAGAACTTCGTCTATGACGATGGTGAAAAGGAACAGCGCATCTGGCACATCACGCCGTTGGAAAATGGCGTTTACCGGGGCACTGCCGGTGACGTCGTCGGAACGGCAGAAGGGAAGACGGCGGGAAATGCGTTCAATTGGATCTATGAGTTGAAGCTGAAGGTTGGCGGCAGTATCTGGAAGGTGGCTTTTGACGATTGGCTGTATCTGCAGTCTGACGGCGTCATCTTGAACCGTGCGACCGCAACAAGATGGGGTTTCGAAATCGGGACCCTGACCGCTACGTTTCAGAAGCAGGGCCTGAGCCAAGCGTCACTTCCGGCGCAGACTCAATCGGTCATACAGGCGGCAGAATAGGCTCCAGGACATCAAATCAAGCGCCGCGTGATGGCGAAGTAGAGCCAAGAAGGCAACAGCCTACCTATCTTGAGCAGCATGACAAAGGTCCAGGGAAAAGCGATCTCGAACCCAGCCCCCACCAATCCCCGGCGAATATGGCGGACAGCATCATCCACGGTGATCAGGAACGGCATCGGGAAGTCGTTGGCTTCCGTCATCGGCGTTGCGACAAAACCGGGATTGATGATCTGCAATTTGATGCCTGCAGCATCGGCGCTGGGCTTCAACGCTTCGACCATATTAATGAGCGCTGCCTTCCCGGCACCGTAGGCCGCTGCTTTGGGCAGGCCGCGATAGCCGGCAACGGAGGCGATCACCGCGATCTGCCCGCTGCGCTGCATGCGCATATGCTTGAACAAAGGATCGAGGCAGTTGGCGACGCCGACGACGTTGGTCGTCAGCAGCTGTCCGAACAAGCGGCTGTCGAAATCATCTAGATCCATCGGCTGGTATCGCGCGGCGCTCAGCACGGCGATGTCGATCGGACCATGCTTTCCCTCGATGTCGGCTATTGCTGTCGTGACCGCCCCCTGATCGGTGACATCGACGGGAAGCGTCACTATGTTGGGTGATCCGGCAGCGGTTTTCTCTAAAGTCTCGTGCCGCCGTCCACTGATGATGACGAGGTCACCGGTTCCAGCCACCTGACGTGCCAGTTCCCGGCCAATGCCGCTGCCGCCACCCGTGATCCACCACACTCGTCTTGTCATGGCGCCTTTGCGGCCTGTACCGCGCAGTCAGGAATATCCGCCGCTTTCTACGAGTGCGAAGCGGGGATGGATCATTGCGATCGGATGGTGGCTGGATAGTCGTGCTCTAGCCGACGAGCTTAGCTTCTGTCGAGATCGCACGATCAACGGCGACGCCTTTCACGCGGTCGGCCGGGAAGACCAGACTCATGGTCGTGCCCTTGCCCAGTTTTGTCTGGACCGTCACGTCGCCCTGGTGCCGGCGGATGAGCCCGCGGGTGATCGACAGTCCAAGACCTGTGCCGGTGCGGCCGGCAAGCCCGCTTTCGGCAATATGGGCGGACCGGACGCCGAAAGGCGAGAAGAGGTGCGGCAGGAGCTTGTCGGCAATGCCGATACCGGTATCCTCCACCGAAACCACCAGATCGCCGTTCGGAGCCGGACCGACCAGGACCGCCACCGTGCCCGATGCGGGCGTATGCCGGATGGCATTGCTCAGCAGGTTCAACAGCATCTGGTTGAAGGCGCGTTTGTCGCAATGGAGCACGACGGGTCCGATACCGGTAGGTGCCGACAAGGTGAGGGAACGCTCATCCGCTGCCGGTTTGACCATGGCAAGGCAGCCGTCGATCAGCGGGAGAATGTCATAATCATCGAAATTGAGCGTGACCTTTTCTGCTTCGATCTTCGAGAGGTCGAGGATGTCGTTGATCAGGTCAAGAAGATGTTTGCCGCTCTTGTTGATATGCCCAACATACTCGCCGTAGCGGCGATCGCCCAATGGCCCATAGAGCTTGAGATCAAGAATCTCTGAGAAGCCGAGGATGGCGTTGAGTGGCGTACGCAGCTCGTGGCTCATATTGGCCAGGAAATTCGACTTGGTGCGGTTGGCGTGTTGCAATTCGATATTGCGGCTTTCCAACTCGTGCCGTGCCTTTTCCAGCTTGCGCCGCGACTTGCCGATGCGTTCGGCCATGGAATTGAAGGTGGTGGCGAGGCGGCCGATTTCATCATGGCCGCGGATCTCGGCACGGCTGTCATTTGCGCCATTTTCAAAGCGCTGTACGGACTCGGCCAGCAGGCGCAGAGGGCCGATCACACGGCGTTGCAGCAACCAATGGATGGCCGCAGCCACCAGCAGGAAGGCAATGAGCGTTACGATGACCGAACCGACGAAGGCCTCGGATATGCGCCCGGCAACGCTTTTGACCGGCACCAGGTGGATCAATTTCCAGTTGGGACCGCGCACGATGCTCGCGGCGGCCAGATAAGGTTCACCGCGGAAGGTCGCCGCCCCGACAGACGGTTCGTCACCGGGGCGCAGAGCCTGTAGGACCGGCGCCATGGCCTGGTCTATCTTGGCCTTGTCTTCGGCCATGAAGGCAGCGCTTTCGATCTGGTTCTGCCACTCGCCAGCCAACATGTAGTCGCCGCCGGCATCGACCAGAAAATCCTGGGTGCCGGCAAAGGTGGGATCGCTGGCCAGACGATCGAACAGCCCGGCCAGGAAGAAATCGTGGCCGACCGTACCTACCCAGGTGCCGTTGACGTCGAGCGGCTTGACTGCACTTACCATCCACGAACGCGACACGATATCGTAGGTTGGCTTGGTCCAATACAGCGATCGCGTGGGGTTGTTGGCGGGGGCGGCGCCCGTGATCCATTCGGTGCTGTTGTAATCGTCTGCCGGCGTAGCATCCCAGACATAGGTAGGTACGCGTGGCATCAGGACGATCATCGAATGCCAGCGCGTCAACAGCCATAAAGTATCGAAACGGGGAATGGTCCCTGAACCATAGAGATCGATGATCGGTGTAAGGCGGGCGTGGAACGCTTTGACATCATCGGTCCGCGGCGTCTTGGGGTCGAGATATAGGCCGGCATGCTGGCGGCCATCGAAGGTCTTCGGGTCCGAGCGCAGCGAGCCATCGTCGAACGGAATGACCAGCCGGTCGAAAGCTGCAAGGTCGGCGGCATTTGGCGGCGCCTGCATTTCCGTCGTGATGAAGGTGTTGAGTTTGCTGAGGCTCGGATCGGCTTGGGCCAATGCGGCCTCGATCTCATGCAGCTTATTTTCCTGAAGATTGAGGATGATGCGCTTGGCATCATCGATCGCCCATCTTTCGCTGAAGTAATAAAGGAGCAGGCCGGCCGGGGCACCGACCAGAAAGACGCTGATGGCGAGGGCTGCCATAAGCTGTCGAGATAGGCGCCCGCCAAGCCAGCGCTTTAATCGTGCCCGCATAATGTCCTCTTCAGACCAGCCATCAAATTGCCGCATGAGCATTAATAAAGCATTGAAATGACACGACTTCGTCATGCTCGCCGAAATTGACTGTTTGTATGTTAAGGGGTTGAAAACAGGGCAAAAGTCGCGCATTCTCCGGCCAGACATCGCGAAAAATTAGAGTGATTCAAAAGAATGAGCAGTCGAAATCTCGCTGCCCAGTCGGACGTTGGCGTTGCCGCTTTGGATGGCCGCCTGGACCTGGGTATCGACCGAGCCGCCGAAGCCCTTTTGGGCCAGCAACGGGAAGACGGCCACTGGGCGTTTGAGCTGGAAGCCGATGCCACGATTCCGGCCGAATACGTGTTGCTGAAGCATTTTCTCAACGAGATCGACACGGCTTCTGAAGCCAAGATTGTCCGGTACCTGAAGCGGATCCAGGGCGAGCATGGCGGCTGGCCGCTTTATCATGGCGGCGCTTTCAATATCTCGGCATCGGTGAAAGCCTATTACGCGCTCAAATGCTGCGGCGAGGATATCGATGCGCCGCATATGAAGCGGGCGCGCGAGGCGATCCTGGCTTTCGGCGGCGCTGTCAAAAGCAATGTCTTCACGTTGATCCAGCTGGCGTTATTCGGCCAGATTCCTTGGCGCGGTGTCCCGGTGATGCCGGTCGAGATCATGCACCTGCCGCGCTGGTTTCCGTTTCACCTGGACAAGGTCAGCTACTGGTCGCGCACCGTGATCGTGCCATTGCTTGTGCTGATGTCGAAGAAGCCGTTGGCGCGGAATCCCAAGAAGATCCACGTCCAGGAGCTGTTTCTGGTGGCGCCGGACAAGGTGAGCAATTGGTACAATATGGATCGCAAAGGGTCGTGGGCGGTGTTCTTCCGTGTCCTCGACCGGATTCTACAGCGGGCCGACGGGCTCTTTCCTAAGGGCCTGCGGCAAAAGGCGATCGATAAGGCGGTTGCCTGGGTGACCGAGCGGTTGAATGGCGAAGACGGGCTTGGTGCCATTTATCCGGCCATGGCCAATTCGGTGATGATGTTCGATCTCCTTGGCTATGCCAAGGACCATCCCGACTATGCCATCGCCCGCCAGTCGATTGAAAAGCTGATGGTGTTCAAGGAGGACGAGGCTTATTGCCAGCCTTGCCTGTCACCGGTCTGGGATACCGGGCTTGTCGCACACGCGCTCCTCGAAGTGGGTGGCGAGGCGGCGGCACGCGTGACCGCGGCAACCGATTGGCTGAAGGACCGGCAGATCCTTGACGTCGTCGGCGATTGGGCGGCGAAGGCGCCTGGCGTGCGGCCGGGGGGATGGGCGTTCCAGTACAACAATGATCATTACCCCGACGTCGACGATACGGCGGTGGTGGTGATGGCGATGGATCGCCTGGACCATGCCCGCTACAAGGAATCGATCGACCGTGCAGTCGAGTGGATCTTCGGCCTGCAGAGCAAGAATGGCGGCTGGGGTGCCTTCGACGCGGACAATGAATATTATTACCTCAACCATATTCCCTTTGCCGATCACGGTGCCTTGCTGGATCCGCCGACGGCAGACGTGTCAGCACGCTGTCTCTCGATGCTGGCGCAGCTTGGCTACAAGATCGATCATCCCAAAGTGAAGGCAGCGGTCGACTATCTGATGCGTGAGCAGGAGGCCGACGGCGCCTGGTTCGGCCGCTGGGGAACCAACTACATCTACGGTACCTGGTCGGTGCTGTGCGCCTTGAATGCGATCGGCATCCCGGCGGATCATCCCACCATGCGCAAGGCAGTCGCCTTCCTCGAAAGCAAGCAACGGGCAGACGGCGGTTGGGGCGAAAGTGGTGACAGCTATTGGGGTGACAAGCCACGCGGAGAGGGGCCGGAATCGACACCGTCGCAGACCGCCTGGGCCGTGCTGGGTTTGATGGCGGCGGGCGAAGTCGACAACGCAGCTGTGGCGCGTGGCATGGCCTACCTCACCGAAACGCAGAAGCAGGACGGCACCTGGGATGAGCACGAATATACTGCCGTCGGTTTCCCGCGCGTCTTTTACCTGCGCTATCACGGCTACAAGGCGTTCTTCCCAATCTGGGCGATGGCGCGCTATCGCAACCTGAAGCAGGGCAATTCGCAGCACGTCATGTACGGCATGTGATGACCATTGGTGTCGTCACCGGCATGGAGGCCGAGGCCAAACTGCTCAACGGCCTCAACTATCGCGTCGTGGCGGCCGGTGGCAATCCTGATGTCACGCTGGCAAAGACCGAAGAACTGGTCCGCGCGGGCGTGACGGGGCTGCTCAGTTTTGGCATCGCTGGCGCGCTCGATCCGCGCCTGCAACCCGGCGATCTCATTGTCGCCGACGGCGTGGTGCTGCCGGATGGCCGCCATGTCACTTGCGATCAAGCTTGGCGGCAGCGGGTGCTGGATCGGATATCCGGTCTCGACGTCGGCGTCCTGCAATTTGCAAAAATTGCCGTCAACATTCCGGGCATGGTGGCAGGGGCCTCAACGGCGGCGGCGACCCGCGCGCAGAAGAGCGCACTCTTTCATGCCACCGGCGCGCTTGCGGTCGATATGGAGAGTCATCACGTTGCAGAACTGGCAAGTCGCCACAATCTGCCCTTGCTGGTCATCCGTGCCGTCGCCGACACCGCCTTTGACGATATTCCGGAAGCAGCACTCGTTGGGCTAAACGAAGAAGGACGGCCCGCGATCGGTGCCGTCCTTCGTTCACTTCTGGCAAAGCCCTGGCAGTTGCCTGCCTTGATCCGCGTCGCGCTGCGTTCGCGCGCAGCGCTGGCTGCCTTACTCCGCAGCCGCGCGGGCCTGCTTTAGCTTTTCCTTTTCGGCGTGGATTTCGCCCATCGCCTTTTCGACATGGCTTGAGAAGACATAGTCGGCCGGACGCTGATTCTCCAGCGAGATGTCCGCCACCATCGGCTTCTCGACCTCGATGCCGCGCATGGCGACCTTCAAGGCTTTCAGCGGATTGCGAATCGTATCCTTCACCGCGCTGCCTTCAAAGCCGGAATGGACCATGCAATCGGCGCACTTCTCGTAATTGCCGACGCCATACTTGTCCCAGTCGGTTTCTTCCATCAGTTCCTTGAAGGAGCTGACGAAGCCTTCGCCGAGCAGGTAGCAGGGACGCTGCCAGCCGAACACGTTGCGAGTCGGATTGGCCCACGGCGTGCAATGGTAGCTCTGGTTGCCGGCGAGGAAGTCGAGGAACAGGGTCGACTGGCTGAAGCGCCAGCGGCGGCCCTTGTCGCCCTGACGGAAGATATTGCGGAACAGGTCCTTGGTCTTCTTCCGGTTAAGGAAATGCTGCTGGTCGGGCGCGCGCTCATAGGCATAGCCCGGCGAGACAGTGATGCCGTTGACGCCCATCGCCATGACATCATCGAAGAACGATGCCGCGCGATCGGCGTCGGTGCCGTCGAAGAAGGTGCAGTTGATGTTGACGTTGAAGCCCGCAGCCTTGGCCGCCTTGATGGCCGCGACGGCCTGCTCATAGACACCGTCCTGGCAGACCGACTTGTCGTGCTCGGCCTTCGACCCATCGAGATGGACCGACCAGGTGAAGTAGGGCGACGGCTTGTAGAGATGCATCTTCTTTTCAAGCAACAGCGCATTGGTGCACAGATAGACCGCACGCTTCTGTTTGTTGATAAGGCCATCGACGATTTCCGGCAGTTCCTTGTGCAGGAGCGGCTCACCGCCGGCGATGGAGACGATCGGCGCGCCACATTCTTCGGCAGCACCCAGAGCGTCGGCCACGGAAATGCGCTTGTTCAGAATCTCGGCCGGGTAATCGATCTTGCCGCAGCCGGCGCAGGCGAGATTGCAGCGGAACAACGGCTCAAGCATCAGGACGAGCGGGTAGCGCTTGCGCCCCAACACGTGCTGCTTGACCACATAAGAACCGACGCGGATGGCCTGGCGCAAAGGTACAGACACGGGGTGATCTCCTTTTCTTGATCTTACTGCGCCGCGGCTGGCTGATCGGCCAGTTCGGGCGGCAGGCGAAAACGAACATTCTCTTCAACGCCGGCCATCAATTCGAGCGTCACGTCACTGAGGTCGTGAAGCCTGGCCACAAGGTCCTGAACGAGCACGTCGGGTGCCGAGGCGCCCGCGGTGACACCGACTGACTTCGCGTCAGCCAGCCATTCAGGCTGCAATTGCGAAGCATCCTCAATCAAATAACTGCGCACACCGAGTTCCTCGGCCATCTCCTTCAGCCGGTTGGAGTTCGACGAATTGGGGGCGCCGATGACCAGGATAACATCGACTTCTTCGGCCAGCTGCTTCACCGCATGCTGGCGGTTCTGCGTGGCGTAACAGATGTCCTTGGTGTTTGGGCCGACGATTTCCGGGAAACGATTCTTCAGCGCCTCGATCACGGCCTTGGTGTCGTCGACCGACAAGGTGGTTTGCGTGACATAAGCAAGCTTGTCGGGATCGCGGACTTCCAGATTGGCGACATCGTCGGCGGTCGAAATCAACAGCACGCCGCCAGGAACCTGGCCCATGGTGCCTTCGACTTCCGGATGGCCGGCATGGCCAATCAGCACGACCTGGCGGCCTTGATCGGCATAGCGCGTACCTTCGGTATGAACCTTGGAAACGAGCGGGCAGGTGGCGTCGATGACGTTGAGGCCACGCTGCTGGGCCGCCTGGACCACGGTCTTGGATACGCCGTGGGCGCTGAAGATCGCATAGCGGCCCTCTGGGATCTCGTCCAACTCTTCAACGAAGACGGCGCCCTTGGCGCGCAGTCCTTCGACCACATGCCGGTTGTGCACGATCTCGTGCCGGACATAGACCGGCGGACCAAAGCGCTCGATGGCGCGTTCGACGATTTCAATTGCGCGCTCGACGCCAGCGCAAAAACCGCGCGGCTGAGCCAGAACTACCCGCATGCCAATCGATCCGTTTCGTTTATCAAAAATACGACAAATACCCGAGCCGGGCGCTCAGTCTTGGCGCCCAATTGCATTGCTAATCATCAGGCGTGAGTAGCTGGGACTGAACGCTCCATTTACACAGAATCGCCTTGTTTGACCACTACAAATAGCCCAATCGGGCGTTAACCAACAGGGGCCTTTGGTGCAATGCGCAATAATCTAACGAATTGGTCAACCATTTCGGAGATTTTGCAACAGAGCGAATAGAGGCCTATTGGGAAAGGGGTGGCACTTTGCCGGCGATTTGCCTATAAGCAGCCGGATTCGGATAACCATGAATAGTCACATTGGCCGGCAGAAGGCTATCGATCGACTGCCGGTGCGTGGCGCATCAACAATGGGTAAAAGGCTTCTCTCTTGACCAGCAAAACCCCTTTGCTCGACCGCGTCGTAACGCCGGCGCAGTTGCGCCAGCTCGACCCGTCAGATCTGCGCCAGTTGGCTGATGAACTGCGCCAGGAGACCATTGATGCCGTCTCGGTGACGGGTGGGCATCTGGGCGCCGGCCTGGGCGTCGTCGAATTGACGGTGGCTCTGCACTATGTCTTTGACACGCCTTATGACCGTTTGGTCTGGGACGTAGGACATCAAGCCTATCCTCACAAAATTCTGACCGGGCGCCGCGATCGAATCCGTACCCTGCGTCAGGGCGGGGGGTTGTCCGGCTTCGTAAAGCGGTCGGAGTCCGAATACGACCCCTTCGGCACGGCCCATTCCTCGACCTCGATTTCCGCGGCTCTGGGCATGGCGGTCGCTTCCGAGATGCAGGGCCGCAAGCGCGCCAGCATCGCCGTGATCGGCGACGGATCGATGTCGGCCGGCATGGCCTATGAGGCGATGAACAACGCCGGGTCGCTCGACACCAAGCTGATCGTGATCCTCAACGACAACAACATGTCGATTGCCCCGCCGGTTGGGGCCCTGTCGGCCTATCTGTCGCGGTCCTTGTCTTCGACCTCGTTCCGCTCGCTGCGGCACTTCGCCAAGGACACGTTGCGCATCCTGCCGGACCGCCTGCAGAAGATGGCGGCGCGTGCCGAAGAATATGCCCGCGGTATCATTTCCGGCGGTGGCACGCTGTTCGAAGAGTTGGGCTTCTACTATGTCGGCCCGATCGACGGCCACAATATCGACCATTTGTTGCCCGTGCTGCAGAACCTCGCCAAATCCGACGAACCGGGTCCGGTGCTGGTGCATGTGGTCACGCAAAAGGGCAAAGGCTATGCCCCGGCCGAAGCGTCGGCGGACCGTTATCACGGCGTCGTCAAATTCGACGTGGCGACGGGCGTGCAGCAAAAATCAGCTCCCAAGGCGCCGAGCTATACCGGTGTTTACGCCAAGGCATTGATTGCCGAGGCCAAGGCTGACGAGCGCGTGGTTGCGGTGACGGCAGCCATGCCGTCGGGTACCGGCCTTGATGCCTTCGGTAAGGAATTCCCGAAGCGGACGTTCGATGTTGCCATCGCCGAGCAGCATGCGGTGACCTTCTGCGCCGGCATGGCGACAGAGGGTCTGAAGCCATTCTGCACGATCTATTCGACCTTCCTGCAGCGCGGCTATGACCAGGTCGTCCACGACGTCGCCATTCAAAGTCTGCCGGTCCGTTTTGCGATCGACCGCGCGGGCCTGGTGGGTGCTGACGGCCAGACGCATGCGGGCAATTACGATATTGCTTATCTGGGCTGCCTGCCCAATTTCGTTCTGATGGCGCCATCAGATGAGCTCGAATTGATGCATATGGTGGCGACCGCTGCGTCGATTGACGATCGTCCCTGTGCCTTCCGCTATCCCCGCGGCGAGGGTATTGGGCTTGATCTGCCGGCACGCGGCGAAGTGTTGCCGATCGGCAAGGGCCGTATCATCCGTGAGGGCAGCCGGATCGCCATTCTGAACTACGGTACCAGGATGGTTGAGGTCCTGAAAGCAGCCGATGAACTCGGCGCCAAGGGGCTGAGCTGCACGGTTGCCGATGCTCGCTTCTGCAAGCCACTCGATGAAGATCTGGTGAAGCGTCTGGCGCGTGAGCACGAAGTGTTGATCACGATTGAGGAAGGTGCCATTGGCGGTTTCGCGGCGCATGTCCTACAGTTCCTGGCGAAGAACGGACATCTCGATCGAGGTTTGAAGATCAGACCCATGACTTTGCCAGACAAGTGTATCGACCATGAAGCCCCACATAAGCAGTACGACGTTGCGTGTCTGAATGCGCGCCACATCGTGACTGAGGTGCTGACCGCCCTGGGCGTTGCCGAGGCGAGCGTTCGCGCATGAAGATCATGAATGTTTCGCGTCGCCAGGCGCTTACGCTCCTGGGGGCCGCTGTACTGTTACGCCCGCAATTGGCATTGGCGCAGGCTGCGCCGGAGCCGGCAGCCCTTATCGGCAAATTCTATGACGTGCTGCTCGATTGCATGAAGCGTGGCGCGGAGCTTGGCTTCGATGGGCGGTATCAGCTGATCGAACCGGTGCTCAACGAAACATTCGACGTTGCAACGATGTGCAAGATTGCCGTCGGTCCTGAATGGACCAAGATGCCCGGCGACAAGAAGGGTGCCGTCTTGGTGACCTTCAACAAATATATGGTCACGACCTACGCATCGCGGTTCAAATCGTATAAGAGCCAGGAATTCAAGGTGGGTGAAACCAAGCCCGCTGGCGACGGCCGCGTCCTGGTCGAAAGCCAGTTGATCCGTTCCAATGGTGAGCCGGTGGAACTGAATTATCTGTTCCGCCAAAATAAAGATGTCTGGCGCGTGATCGATATCTATCTGGCCGGCGCCATCTCGCAGATGGCTCAGATGCGCTCCGACTTCGCCAAGACGGTGGTTGACGGCGGTGCTGATGCGCTGATCGCCTCGCTGGAGCAGAAGATCCTGGATCTCCAAAAAGAAAGCTGAGCGCCATTGCCTCAGGAATAGAAAAAGGCGGGTGCCGATTGGCCCCGCCTTTTCTTTTGCCTCAGGCTTGAGTGACATCCTTTGGTGGCTTGCCCATCAGGACTGGCATGAAGGCGAAGATCACGATCAGCAGGATGGTAAGCGAGATCAGCAGCAGCATGCCCATGCGTGCCGTCCCGGGATGGCTGGACAGCGCAAGGCTGCCAAAGGACGAACCGGTCGTGAGGGCGCTGAATAACACGGCGCGGGCGGTACCGGTGGAGAGGGGGCGCTCGATGCCGCGTCGCCAATTGACCACAAAATAGATATCGAAGGCGACACCGATGCCAAGCAGGAGCGGCAAGGCGATGATGTTGGCAAAATCCAGCTTCAGGCCAAAGGTGACGCAGACGATGATCGTGCCGAGGGCCGTCATCAACAAGGGCAGCATGACGTAGGCAACGTCACGCGGTCGCCGCAGGATCGCAAAGAGCAGCACCGCGATGGCAATGACTGCCGTGATGCTGGCCATCTGGAAAGCCTTGGTGACTGCACGCCCGGACTCGTAGATCTGGACGGCCGGGCCGGTTGCTTCCGGGGCGACGCTGCGAACGGCGGTCACGAAATTCGCCAGAACGGCGCTATCGTTGCTGTCACCCTTGGGCATGACGGTGAGGCGCATCTCGCCATCTGCTGCAATCCATTGCGACTTTATCTCGTCGGGCAGCGTGTCCAGCGTCAGTGGTTCGGCCTGTAGGGCGGATGCCAGCATTTTCATGCGCGGCATCAGGCCACCGATCAGCATGCGCTGCAATTCAGGATAGAGGCTGGGATCGGCCGCCGCAGCCTGATCCAGAAGACGCGCCAGCTGCTGGGCCTTGTCCGACGACGGCAAGGCTTCCCGCAATTTCGCCGCACATTGTTTGAGGGCGGCACGGACTTCATCAATGGTGGGTGCTGGCCGGACGCTCACCGGCTCCAAACTCAGGCCCATCAGCAATTGCAGATCGCCGAGAATGGCGAGTTTCGCTTCCTGATCCTTCGGGACGAAGCTGGAGGCTGAGATGACCGCGTGCACTTCCCGCAGCTTGCTCAGCTTTTCCTTCAGGGCGTCGGCGGCGTTGGCGTCCGGCACCACGATTTCGATCGCGTAAGGGGACCGGATCGGGTCCTTCATCAAATCAAGGATGGCCGCCATGGACTCGACCTTGGGATCCTTGAGATGCAGCGGGTGGAAATCGAACTCAAGTTGCGGCGATAGCGCGAGACCAATGACGGCAACCAATCCCCAAACGGCCAGCACCGGCCGACGATGGCGGATCAGYCAGCTGTCGACCGGCTTGCCCCAGGCCATGCCCATTTCGCCGCTGAGGATGCGCGGCTTCATGAGAGCGAGGAGGGCTGGCAGCAGGGTGAGATTGAGGACCAGGGTAATGGCCATGCCAGCGGTCGCGATAAGGCCGAGTTCGGAAACGCCACGATAGTCGGTCGGCACAAAGGCAGCAAAGCCGACGGCGATGGCAATGGCGGCAAGTGTCAAGGGGCGCGCCATACCGATGCCGGTCCTGACCAGTGCGTCTTTGAGCCCGCCTTCCAGCCGTTCCTGCCCATAGCGGACGCCGAACTGAATGCCGAAATCGATGGAGAGGCCGATGAACATGACGGCAAAGGCTACGGATATGAGGTTGAGCTTGCCGACGGCGAGCGTTGCGAAGGCGAAGGTCAGGACAAGGCCGACGACCAGTGTGATGAAGGTGGCCAGGATCAGCTTCACCGACCGCAAGGCAAGGAACAGCCAGAGCAGCACCAGCACGGTCGAGATCAGCAACGCCCAACCCATACCTTCAGCGACGGTGGCGAATTCGTCGTCATTGAGGGCAACGGGGCCGGTCAGGCGGACGGTGACGCCGGTGTCCGGCGTGAGGCCCAGTTCCTTGACGCTGTCGCGGATGAAGGACGTCGCGGCAGCACCGGGCTTCAATGCTGCGAAATCGCGGTTGGGTTGGGTCAGGATCAACCGCCGCAAATCGCGCGCGTCCGGTTGGCGGTCGAGCAGCAGCGTTTGCCAAGAAAGCGCCTGCCGGCCGCCGGAGAGCGCATCGCTGAGCGTTGCGGAGACAGCGGAGAGCGGCTTTTCAAGCCGATCGATACTGCCGGCCTTCTGCATGACACCCTGCATTGCCAGGGACAGCACATCGAAAAGGCCGCGCAGGCTGGGGTCTTGCGTCAGCGAGCCGATGAATGGCTGAGCCTCAATCACCGCATTGGCGATCTTCTGAACCTGGTCAGTCGGCAGGAACAGCAGGCCGTATTTTTCAAAGAACGGGCCACCGTCGGCGCGCCGCGCTGTTGCAAACAGATCCTTGCGGGGTTCAATCTTGGCAAAAAGGGCCGCCGCGGCATCTTCGGCGGCGTCCGGCGTCTTGCCGTCGATCATCACCACCAGGAGACCGGTGTTTTGCGGGAACAGGCCGTTGAAGTGCGCCAGATCCTTTCGCCATGGCAGGTCGGGCGAGATCATGTTGGCGGTGTCGGTGTCCATCGCCAGGTGGCGGGCTGTGAAGGCACCGGCGCTTGCTGTCAGCAGGACGGATAACAAAATCAAGAGCAGCGCGCGGCGCTCGCTCCAGGCAACGACAATACCAACCAGTCTTTCCAACATCAGATCAAATCTCGCGATAAAGAATGAGGACCACGCCAACAGCGCAGAAGAAACTTGGCCATAACCAGCCGCAAATGCGACCCGCCGTGCCGTCGAGACGCAGTTCCAGCCAGCGCGACCAGGCGGCCCAGATACCCAGAATGGCGATTGGCATATGCGTCATTTCGATCAGCAGCAATTCTTTGACGTTGGCGATGGAATGCGAATGGGTGAGCAGCATCATGCCCCCCACAGCACTGAGCAACGGGAACACATAGCGTGCCCAATGCCGGGTGAGGGCACCGGTCCTGACGCTCCACTCGAAACCGGCGAAGCCAGTCAACAGCGCCATGAAGATTTTATGCTGTACGAATTCTGGATCGCGCAGGCTTGCCACCAAGTCGATCGACCCGAAGGGCCATCCTTCCGCCTCCGACCGCATGAACAGGAAGCCCGCGAGCACAATAAACAGCAGGGGCCAGTGCTTGGCCCACGGTGCATGTCCGGTTCGCTCAAAGAGAGCGAGCACACCGATCAGCAGAACAATGATGCCCGACCAATGATGATTATACTCGGACCAGGCGATGTCTTCGGCGTTGCGCGGCAGCGGCATGCCCGATCCAGGTACATAAACCTGCATATGACTTGTCGTGCCGGTACCCTGGGTCGCTGCGGCCTGGCGCTGCTCCTCATAGAAGGCGAGGCTGTCCTTGTTGGGGCTGGTCAGCAGTGGCCATTTGGGCTCCAGCCGTTCAAATATATCGCTGAGTGTGGCGCGACCCTGGGTGAGATCGATAGCGGGCGGCAGCGAGGTAATAGACGCGGCCACAAAGAAGATTGTGATGCCGATGCCGATTTCCACCTCGATAAAGCGCTTCAGGCGCAGGAGCGGTGCGCTGCTGGTCGTCAGCAGGCGGACCGCCCGCGAATTGAAATAACCTAGGCCAAGCAGGCTGAAGAACAGAATGGTCTTGGTGCCGAGCATCATGCCATAGGCGGTGCCATACATGGCCTCGGCGGAACCGACATAGAAGACCAGCATCAGGATGCCCGATGTGGCAATGGCCAGCACCGACAGCAGCGACATCAGCGAATAGCGACTGCCGATCCGTGCCAGGCCACTGCCGTGCGGCACCACATGGAGAGCATAGAGAAAAGCAGGCAGGCCGCCGATCCAGATAGCCGCGCCGGCATGGTGGAGTGTCGTCGCAATCAGCAGCACGGCTTGATTGTCGAGCCTGGCCGCTGCGTGGCTGGTGGCGATGCCGGCACCGAGATCGATCAGAGCCAGTACCGGCAAAGCGATATCGGTCTTGCCTCGGCGCATCAGGACAGCGAAGGCCAGCAGGCCGGCAGCCAGTCGAACAATCTGAGCCGTGGCGTAGTCACCGCCAAGGGCATTGAGATAGTTGCCGTCGGTCGATCCCGCCAATATGACGGTATGCGCCCACAGGCTGGCGGCAAGTGCCGCAACCATTGCCGCGACGCTGTAACAGGCGATGCGTCGCACGCCGCTGATGACCCGGTCGCCGACGGGGCCAAGCTCAGGCCGAAATGGCAGAGCGATGAGAAAGAGGACAGCGACCGAGCCGATATAGAAGCATTGTGCCGAGCGGGTCAGGCCCGACAGCAGGACACTCAAGAAGCCAAAGATGTCGAGCAGGAATGACACGATTGGTCAGCAGTCGGCGTGGTGAAGGGAGAGCGTCATCAAGGCGCGACCGTGAACGGAATGTCGCCACGCGTAATGTGGCCATCTGTTGCAAGGACCTGCCAGCGGATCGAATAGCTGCCCGACACCAGGCCAGAGACGTGACCGGCAAGGACAGCGGGATTCGCATTTGGAATGAGGGCGATATCAGCCGCCGTGCCATCGGGCCGTGTCAGCGTAAGCTTCGAGCGCTCGCCATCGATACGGACATTGAAGGTGAATACGACATCCACATCCGGACCGGTTGTGACGCTATCTGATGCCGGCTGCGCGGTGACGATGATGGCATGGGCAGAGGCCGCCATGGGGACGCCCAGGAGCAGGCCGAGTAGGATCATGATCCGTGCAAAATAGCGAAACATGTTCAATGCCTTAGTAGTGTATCGATGAGATATCCCCCGGGTTTCGCTACATAGCAGACCAGGGGCGGCAAGTCACCTGGGCGCCGCGCCGCGGTGAGGTGGCAATGCCCGGTCGAGAGCGTCGCCCCAAGGACGCAGGATTTGGCCGGGGGTCAGGGATTTCGGGGCATTGCCCGGCCATTCCAGGATCGCGAGACTGCGCAGGAAGATGCCGAGAGAGACGTCCAAAATGCGCAGATCGGCGAGATGTGGTTGGTCAGAGGGGCCTGCGACCAGCCAATCCACGGGCCATTGCCGGCCATCCCGGGTCATCACCCAGCCATGGACCGAGACCATGTCCTGTGGCGCTGGCCTGCTTTCGACAATCGCCAACTGCAGCCCGGGGAACATGTCCCGCAGGCGACTGACCGCGGTGCCCGCCAGGTGGCAGAAGGCCTGATTGAAGTTCTGGCGCTCGGCATTCGAAAGTAATTGCCACAGCTGGTCGGCAGCAAAACGCCCGACAGCTTCAATGTCCGGGCAATGATTGGCCAGGCCGTCACTCGGACCCTGACGGTCACCTTGCAGGGTTGCGTCGAACAGGGTGCGAATATAGCGTGCCGCCTCAGAATCAGTCAGTTGTTCGGCCTCAACCTGAATTGGGGCCGCGGCGGCAAAAAGCATGCCGAACGCAATCGGCGCGATGGAGTGGATGAGGCGCATGGTAATGGAGTTTACATGGTCGCTCCGGTAGCGCACGAGGGAACGCGCGAGGCGCCCCTGTCCCTGGTGACGGGCGGTTGTGGCTTCATGGGCCGTCATCTGGTCTCGCTGCTGAGCGCGCGTGGTGATCGCGTGCGCGTTCTTGATCTGCGCGATTGGCCAGCCTCGGCTACCATGCCGTTACCGGCCAATGTCGAGCTGCGCCAGGGCTCGATCCAGGACAAGGCGGTCCTCGCGCGGGCCAGTGCCGGCGTCGACCGGGTCTTTCACCTGGCTGCGAATCCCAATCTTTGGGCAGCCGATCCTGCGACCTTTCACGAGGTGAACTATGAGGGCACTTGCCGGGTGATCGAGGCAGCCGCGGCAGCACGGGTGAGCCGGTTCGTCTATACCTCGACCGAATCAATCCTGAAGAACATCAATGCGCCGCGGACGTCACAGAATGCGCTTATCGACGAATCCGTGCGGCATTCGGTTGACGATGTGCCCGGCCCCTATTGCCAGTCCAAATTCCGCGCCGAAGAAGCGGCGCAGGCGGCGGCCGATGGCGGCCTGCCACTGGTGATCGTCAATCCGACCATGCCGATCGGCCCGGGCGATTTCCTGCTCACCCCACCGACCAAGATGATCCTGGGTTTTCTCAACGGTACGACGCCAGCCTATCTCGATTGCGATTTCAACCTGGTCGATGCGCGGGATGCAGCTCTTGGCCACCTATTGGCGGCCGAGCAGGGGCGGGTGGGCCAGCGGTATATCCTTGGCCACGAAAATCTCAACCTCCAGCATCTATTGGCAGAGCTGGAACGTTTGACCGGGCTTGCCATGCCGCGCCGGCGGGTGCCCTATTGGCTGGCCTATGTATCCGCCTTGGTCAGCGAGGGGATTGCCAACGTCACGAAGAAACCGCCGCTGGCGCCCCTTACCGGCGTGCGGTTGGCGCGGTCGTCCATGGCATTCGACTGCCGCAAGGCGCGGACCGAGCTCAACTGGCAGTGCCGGCCGCTGGAGCAGTCGTTGCGCGATACCATTGTCGATCTTCAGCAGCGCGGGTTATTGCGGCGGAATCCAGTCTTGCCCGGTCTGTGACGTTCCGCTGCCCATGGATGCGATAGGAGCCGGTGCGCTGCCGGCTGCGACCCTGTAGATGAAGCCGTAGGCCGGATAGACGCTGCCATAGACGCCGGCCTCCGCATTATAAAAGCGCGGCATGGTCCAGTCATTGTTGGGCGAGACGTCGTAGACGCTCTGGCCGCTGGTGACTTGGCCCGGAATCCAGTTCGCATGGTCGACCAGAATTTCGCGCGAGCTGATCACCTGTCGCACGACGGCAACATGGCCGCTGCGCAGCCGGCTCGTTTGCGCCAGCACCAGAACCGCGCCAGGGGCGGGGGCAGCGCCTCGCTGATAGACCCCGTTGGCTGCATTCCACCAGGTATAGGCGTCGCCGCGGAGGTTGAGGCCGGACATCATCCGCGCATAGGGAACACATGTCATGTCGGTGTAGGCCGACGGGCGCGCTGTATTCGGGCCGTTGATGTCGAGGAAGACGTTCGAGTAGCGGGGCTCTACCTGCGGCGCTTCAAGCCTATCTGCACAAGCGGTCAACAACAACAACGCGCTTGTTAGCGTTGTCATCGCGCCGCCGCGACTTACCCGATTCATCAAGCGTTTATGCATGTTTCTCGCGTGCAACCGACTCGTGACGTTTTCGCAATCATGCTAGTCGAATCTGGAACAGTGGCAAAGGCCTGCAGCGATAAGATGAATGTGGGTGCCAATGAGCACCTGGACGAACGACCGGACACGCGCGCAAGCGCATACAAGCAGTCGTCATCCGCCCATGCGACCAGAGTGATCGCATGCCGGACGCGGGGGTCGGAGAAATTTCCGACCGCTTGGTCAATCGGCCTGCTGAACGCAGCATCTGCCATCCAATTGAGACGAAACGTCGCGCTCTGAGTGCCACCGCTCCGCACATCTTGGCCTGAAGTCCAAGATGAAATGCCGGGGAGTTGGGCCAAAATGCGCAGGCAAGAATGAGGGGAGAAGCGTCCATGAACATTCATGAGTATCAGGCAAAGCAGCTGCTGCGACGATTTGGGGTGCCGGTGCCGCGTGGCGATGTCGCGCACAACCTGGTCGAAGCGGAATCTATCGCCGAAGAACTGGACGGCCCCACCTGGGTGGTGAAGGCACAGATTCATGCCGGTGGCCGCGGCAAGGCCGGCGGTGTCAAGATTTGCAAGTCGATCAAGGAAGTCGTTGCGAACGCAGACCAGATGCTTGGCATGAAGCTGGTTACCCATCAGACCGGACCGGAAGGTCGTCTGGTGCGGAAAATCTATATCGAGCAGGCGAGCGACATTGCCCGCGAACTTTACGTGGCGCAGTTGATCAATCGTGCGACGGGCGGGGTCACGCTGATTGCCTCCACCGAAGGTGGCATGGATATCGAAGAAGTGGCGGCCCACCATCCGGACAAGATCATCCGTCTGGACATGCAGCCGGCAACACCTATGCGGGCGTTCCAGGCGCGGCAGGTGGCATTTGCGCTGGGTCTCAAGGAACGCGAGGTGCATAAATTTGTGCGCCTGGTGATGGCTGTCAACAAGGCCTTCCGCAGCCTCGACGCTGTAATGATCGAGATCAATCCGCTGGTCGTGACAGGTGTCGGCCGCTTGGTGGCGCTCGATTGCAAGATGATCTTCGACGACAACGCGCTGTTCCGGCACAGCGACATTCAGGATCTGCGCGACGACAATGAGGTCGACCCGCTGGAGCTCGAAGCGGCGCGCCACGATCTCAACTATGTCAAGCTGGATGGCGATATCGGGTGCATGGTCAACGGTGCCGGTCTCGCCATGGCGACGATGGATATCATCCAGCATTTTGGCGGCCAGCCCGCGAACTTCATGGATATCGCCGGCGCTGCGACCAAGGAGCGCGTCGCCTGCGCCTTCAAACTCATTTTCAACGATCCTGGCGTCCGCGGCATTCTGGTGAATGTCTTTGGTGGGATGATGCGGTGCAATTCGATTGCCGAAGGCATCGTCGGCGCTGCCAAGGAAGTCGGTCTCGACCGGCCCCTGGTGGTGCGGCTTGAGGGCACCAACGTGCAGCTGGGACGCGAGATCCTGGAAAAATCTGGCCTGCCGATCATCACTGCGACAACCCTTGCCGATGCGGCCCAGAAGATCGTAGCCGCGACACGATCGAAAGATGCGGCACCCAAAATCGTTGCAGCCGGGAGGGCATGAGCCGTGGCTATTCTCGTCAACAAAGACACCAAGGTCATCTGCCAGGGCTTCACAGGTACCCAGGGTACCTTCCATTCGCAGCAAGCCATGGATTATGGCACGCGCATGGTTGGCGGCGTGACGCCAGGCAAGGGCGGCAGCTCGCATCTTGGGTTGCCAGTCTTTAATACCGTGCTTGAGGCGCGTGCGAAGACCGGCGCCAATGCGACAGCAATCTATGTGCCGCCGATCTATGCCATGGATTCGATCATGGAAGCGATCGACGCGGGTATCGAGATCATCGTGGCCATCACCGACGGCATCCCGGTTCATGACATGGCGCGGGTCCGCAAGGAGCTGAAGGGTACGAAGTCCCGTGTCATCGGCCCGAACTGCCCCGGCATCATCACGCCCGATCAGTGCAAGATGGGCATCATGCCAGGCTATGTGCACAAGCCAGGCAGGATCGGCATCGTTTCCAGGTCAGGGACGCTGTCCTACGAAGCCGCGACGCAGACGACAGCGGTCGGATTGGGACAGTCGACGGTCGTGGGCATCGGCGGCGATCCGGTCAACGGTTCGAGCTTCCTCGATATTCTGGAACTGTTCCTAGGCGACGACCAGACCGAAGCCATCATCATGATAGGTGAGATCGGTGGCACCCCGGAAATTGAGGCGGCGGAATTCCTGAAACGGGAAAAGCGCAAGAAACCGGTGGTCGGCTTCATTGCTGGTAAGGCGGCGCCAGCGGGCCGGCGCATGGGCCATGCCGGGGCGATCGTTTCCGGCGGCGGGGAAAGTGCCGCGGAAAAGATCGAGGCGCTGCAGGCGGCCGGCATCAGGATTACACCCAGTCCGGCCGAACTCGGCCAGACTGCGCTGGAGGCACTTCGCCAAAGCGCCTAGAATTCTATTATTGCACTGCACAAAAGTTCTTTTGCGGTTGCGCCGAGCGCTGTACTCTAAGCGTTCGGCGCAAGACTATTCATGAGTTGGAGGCTTAGATGACCACGGCAAAGCGGGCAAAGTCGCGAGCTGGAGATGCGGCTGCTTTGCGGGTCAAAGCGGCGGCTCGCAAGCCTTCGGCGAAAGGTGCGGCCCTGGAGGCTGGGCTGAAGCCACTCGATCGCATGTTTCCGGCAGAACGCAGCTTCGATGCCGCGAAGGCAGAGCGCGAGCTGAAGACCGCGTTTGGCGATCTTGCAACCTTGCGCGAGCGCAACCCGTTCGGCAATTCGGTGAAGCTTCTGGCTCTGGAAGTCGGCAAGCGCCTTGAGAATGGCAAGCTGACATTGGGTGGGGTCGAGACTCTGATCCAGGAGTTGACCGTATCCGGTTTTGAACACCGTGCAGAGCGGCTCAATCACTATCTGGGCGAAAGCGATCCCAAGCGCAATGAACAGCGCCTGCGCGAGGTCTTCCAGGCACTGGCCGCCGGTTCAAGGCGCCCGGGCGGCGGCAAGAGCAAAGCGAGCCGGATCTCATTTGAAAGCTACAAGGCAGCCGTCGAGCGCGAATTGTTCGGCATTGTCATCACTGGTCACCCGACCTTCAGCCAATCGCATGAGATGGTGCGCTTGCTGGCCGAGCTTGGTGTCGGACGCACGGCTGACGGCGAGAAGGTGACTGCAGCGCGGCGCCGCAAAATCCTAAACGACGCGCGGGCCGTCGAACATCGTCCGCCGGAGAAGCTCGATCTTACCTACGAATACGACATGTCCGTCGCGGCCATCGCCAATATCCACGTTGCCCTGCGGCGGGCCTATGAAATTTCTTTGGATGTTGCTGCCGAACATTACCCGGATCAATGGGAGCTGCTTTCACCGCGCCTGATGACGGTCGCGAGTTGGGTTGGATATGACCTTGATGGGCGGTCCGACATCAAATGGAGCGATACCCTCTTCACGCGCCTCAAGATCCAAGTGCTACAGCTGCAGCGCTATGTGACGCTGGTTGAAGAACTGCGTAGCGGGATCGAGTCAAAGCGCAGCGATGTCAATTTGATGCACCTCCTTGAACTGCTTGAAAGCCGCCTGGCGCTGGCGATCAAGGAGGCTGAGGACGAGATCGAAGTTTTTCAAGGTGGCAAGAAGGAAGGCGAGGCGCCCTTGGCCTGGGCCGAGGAAGTGCGTCGTATCGCCAAGCGCATGCATGACGGGCGTGAGCTGCGCCTGATCGATTCTGCGCAGTTGCTGGAACTGATCGACCAGGCCCTCGGTCTCTCCAAGAAGCCTGAACAGCGGCGCAAGCTGATTGTGTTGCGGGCCGAAATTGCCAATCATGGCCTGGGCATGGCGCATACTCATGTGCGCCTCAATGCCGTCCAGATTCACAACGCGATCCGCAAGTTGATCGACATGGAAGCAGCGCCAGACGATCCGGCGCACAAGCGCTCCTACATCGCCGCTATCACCAAGCTGCTGCTGAATGTAAAGCCGGTGCAGATCAATTTCGCCTCGATCCTGGCGGAGCGCACGTCGGCCAAGCGGCTCTTCATGATCGTGGCGAAGATGCTGAAGTATATCGACGCCACGGTGCCAGTGCGTTTCCTGATCGCCGAAACAGAAACGCCGTTGACGCTGCTGGCGGCGCTCTATTTCGCCAAGTTGTTTGGGGTTGCCGGCAAGGTCGACATTTCACCCTTGTTCGAAACCACCAAGGCCTTCGAACGCGGCATTCGCGTGATTGACGAATGCCTGCAGAATCCGGCCTTCGCGGCCTATGTGCGTCAGCGTGGGCGACTTTGCATCCAGACCGGATTTTCTGATGCCGGCCGGCATCTCGGCCAGACGGTGGCGGCCATTTCCGTCGAATGGTTGCGCTTGAAGCTCGCAGAACTGATGCGCCAGCGCGGATTCGACGATGTCGAACTGGTCATTTTTGACACCCATGGTGAATCGATTGGCCGCGGTGGGCATCCGGAAGATTTCCGGGCCCGGCTGGAATACGTCGCCTCGCCCGTCAGTCGCCAGAATTTCGCCCAGGCCGGCATCCGTGTGAAGGAGGAGGCAAGCTTCCAAGGTGGCGACGGTTATCTCTATTTCATCACGCCGGATGTTGCCTTGGCATCGGTGACTCGCATTCTCGAATACATGCTGCCGATTCCCACCGACGATGTCGAATCCGATCCCGCCTACCGGCAGGATGAGGACTATGTAAAAGAATTCTTCATCACCATTCGCCGCTTCAACGAGGAGGTGATGAACGATCCGGCCTACGCTGCCTTGCTGGATACATTCGGCGGCAATTTGCTGTTCATCAGCGGGTCACGCCCGGTAAAGCGCGAGCATGAAGGCTTGGCGCAGCGCGTCAACCTCACCCATCCCAGCCAGATGCGCGCCATTCCGCATAACGGAATTCTGCAGCAACTAGGTCTGCTCGCCAACACGGTTGGTGGCGTAGGGCAGGCGATTGCGCGCGATCCGGAGCGGTTCCAGCGGCTTTATCAATCTTCGCCGCGATGCCGTCGCTTGATGGGCATGGTGGACTGGGCGCTGGCGTTTACGGATCTCGAAGCGCTGAAATGCTATGTCGATCTGTTCGATCCTGGGCAGTGGCTGTCGCGTGCTTATCAGGCCAAGGATCCGGCGCATGCCATAGAACTGCGCCATGTCGCCGAGCATCTCGAAGGCGACAGAGTCTATGAAAAGCTTGCTAAGATCTATCGCGTGTTCCAGCGCGATATGCTTGATTTGCGCGAAGGGTTCGCGCTGGTGGGGCTGCCGCAGGCCAAGATCAGTGATGAAGTGCGCATGGACTTGCGGCTGCTCCATGGGCTGCGGATTGCCCTCATCATGCGGATCTTCACGTTGACGGCCCACATTCCGGACTTTTCAGACCAGCACAATATCAACAGGCAGCAGCTTGTTTCGAAGATCTTCCATCTCGAAATCGATGATGCCATGCGCAAGCTCAACACCATCTTTCCCAAGGTCGAACAATTGAAGTTCGAAGGCGATTTCGGAGAAGCCTCGACTTATGTGGGGGATTGGCACCAGACCTATGAGCGCGAGCACCAGGCGATCTTCAGCCCGATCGCCGGCCTCTATACGCTGGTCAGGCGCCTGAGTTCGGGTATCATCCACACCGTTGGGGCGCTGGGCTAGTCGATTACAAGACGGACGCGCCCCTGAAACAGGGGTGTGTCATGCGTGGGCGAAATGTGGGTACCGGCGTTGTCGGCCGCCAGAGCGTGCTTGACTGGTTGGTCGTCGGTCTGGGTTTCACCGCTTTGTCCATCGGATTTTCGGCGCGGGCCAACATCGGCCTTGCCATGGCGCCGATGGAGCTGGAACTCGGCTGGACGCGCACGGGCGTGTCTGACGCGGCTGCCTGGGCACTCGTGATCATGGCGATTGTTGCGCCCTTCGCCGGCAATCTCGTGGACAAATTCGGCGCACGCCTGCTCTTGGGCTTCGGCCTCATAGCGCTGGGCGCTGGCATGCTCGGCACCAGCACGGTGCAGAATGCCTGGCAATTCTATCTGGCCTATAGTCTGCTCGGGGCGATCGGGTTCGGTACCGTTGCGACGCATGTCGTCTCGACCGCCGTCAGCTATCGTTTCAGCGAACGGCAGGGCCTGGCGGTTGGCATCGCGACCTCGGGATCCTCCGCCGGGCAGTTCCTGTTCGTGCCGATCGTGGCCCTCATCCTCGCGGCTTTTGGCTGGCGCGCCAGCTATGTCGTCCTGGGATTCGCCTGTCTGGCATTGTCGCCAATCGTGTTCTTCTTGCTGCGCAAGGAAGGTGCCGGAAAATCGGTGCGCAAGAAAGAAGCACTGGAGAGTCTGCCGATCCGGCTGGCCAGGTTGGCCAAGAGCGGCACATTCCAATTGCTGTTCTGGAGTTTCTTCATCTGCGGCTTCACGACTACCGGCGTCATCGAAACGCATTTTCTGCCCTTCGCCGCCACCTGCGGATTTCCGCCCCAGGAGAGCGCTCTAGCCTATGGTCTTCTGTCGGCGATCAATCTGGCCGGCATGGTGTTTGCCGGTTGGCTGACGGACCGCATGAACCGGCCGCTTCTGCTGGGTGCCATCTACATCGCGCGCGCCTTCAGCTTTCTCATCCTGCTGGTTGCCGCTAAGGATATCGATCTGCTGTTCGGTTTTGCCGTCGTCTTCGGTGTGTTCGATTATTCGACCGTGCCACCGACGGCCAGCCTGGTGGCCAGCCATCTCGGTCTCAA
Source organism: Dongia sp. P2_B8 (assembly GCF_056404715.1). NCBI lineage: Bacteria > Pseudomonadati > Pseudomonadota > Alphaproteobacteria > Rhodospirillales > Dongiaceae > Dongia > Dongia sp. P2_B8. Next base: position 373,905 of record NZ_JBFUDM010000009.1, read on the forward strand.
GGTCATGGGGCTGGCTATGGGGTTGCTGTCAGCGGGCCATGCCCTGGGGGGCGCTACCGGCGTATTCCTGGCCGCGCGCATCTTCGATTGGTCGGCGAAGTATGATTGGGTTTGGCTTGCAGCCTTCGGCTTGGCTATTCTGGCTGGACTGATGGCCTTTGCGATCCGGGAAAACCGGGAAAAAGGCCTGATAGCTGCGACCACCTGAATTGAAGATTTAGAGGAATCCCCTGATGAAAATCGACTTTGTGGCCAAACCGGCGGCTGGCGCCGCCGTCCTGGTCGTGCTGATTGCCGAGGGCGGCAAGCTCGGCCCACGTGGCGAGGCTTTGGATAAGGCACTCTCAGGCGCACTGCAGCGAAGCCTTGCTTTGCCACGCTTCAAGGGCAAGAAGGGGGAACTCACTGACCTGCTGGTGCCGACCGGTACCCAGGCGCGCCGTGTCATCCTGCTCGGCCTGGGTGCTGCGAAAGAGGTAGACGCCCTGTCGCTGCGCGAAGCCGGCGGATCGCTCGCGGCCCATCTCGTCAAGGAATTTGAGACTGAGGCGACCTTGCTCGTCGATCCGGTCAAGGGCAGCAAACTCGATGAAGCGGCGCTGGCCGGCGAACTGGCGCTGGGCGCGCAATTGCGCAATTACCGCTTCGATCGCTTTCTGACCGCCCCCAAGCCCGATAAGGGAAAGCCGCTTTCCGGCCTGACCTTGGTGACGTCGAAGCCTGCTGACGCAGAGAAGGTCATGGTCCGCCTCGGCGCGGTTGCCAACGGCGTGGCGCTGGCCCGCGACCTCACCAACGAACCACCCAATGAGCTCTATCCCGAGAGCTTCGTTGAGCGCGCCAAAGCGCTTGCCAAGCTCGGTGTGAAGGTCGAAGCGCTCGATGAAAAGCAGATGGCCAAGCTTGGACTGAATGCGTTGCTGTCGGTTGGCAAAGGGTCGGCCAAACCGCCGCGTCTGCTGGTATTGCAGTATAGCGGGGCAAAGGCAGTGAAAGGCGAGGGGCCACTCGCTTTTGTCGGCAAAGGTGTTTGCTTCGATTCAGGTGGCCTGTGCATCAAGCGCTCTGGTGCCATGTACGACATGAAGGGTGACATGGCGGGTGGTGCCGCGGTCGTAGGTCTCATTCACGCCCTGGCGGCGCGCAAGGCCAAGGTCAATGTCGTGGGGGTCGTTGGTCTGGTCGAGAACATGCCGTCTGGGACAGCTTTCAAACCGGGCGATATCGTCAAGACGCTGGCCGGCCGGACCATCGAGATGATCGACACCGATGCCGAAGGGCGCCTGGTTCTCATCGATGCGCTCTATTACACGGCATCGCGTTTCAAACCGAAATCGATTGTCGATCTCGCGACTCTGACCTATTCGATCCAAGCGGCGCTTGGAACCGTGTTTGCCGGCATCTTTGCCAATGACGATCACTTGGCCCAGCAATTGACGGCGGCGGGGCAGGCGGTCGGCGAACGTCTTTGGCGCATGCCGCTCGACAAGGTCTATGACGAGCATCTTGAATCGCGCATTGCCGACATCAAGCATCATGCCGAGGATTCAGAATCCGGTGATGCCCCGCATGCCGCCGCTTTGCTGAAGCAATTTGTGGAAGATCGCCCGTGGGCGCATCTTGATATCGCTGGGCGCGAATTTGCCGGCAAGGATCGATCCACATGTCCGGCCGGCGGGACCGGTTATGCGGTGCAATTGCTGGAGCAGTTTGCGGCAAAGGCAGAAGGCATCATTTAGTCAGGTTGCGGGCATTCGCAGCGTTGGCGCTCGGTATGGCGGCGCATTTCTTTCAGCCGCCATACTGGCGCAAGCGCCGGGATAGAAGTCGGTTCCAGGCTGACATCGGCGGCCGTTAACCCTTTATGTTACAATTTGATGACATAAATCGGGACGCAAGCGAGTCGAGGCGGGACCAGGATGATCTTTCTGCTGAATCTGTTTGGCGCGGCGGCGCTATTGCTCTGGGGCTTGCGCATGGTGCGGACGGGCGTCCTGCGGGCCTATGGCGCGCAGTTGCGTCAATATCTCAGCCGGGCCACGAACAACCGCTTCACGGCCTTTCTGTCGGGCTTGGGCATCACCTGTCTGCTGCAATCCTCCAGCGCCACGGCACTGCTGTCTTCGTCCTTTGCGTCGCGGAAGCTGGTGACGACGGGCGGGGCACTTGCAGTCATGCTGGGCGCGGATCTTGGCACCAGCCTGGTGGCGCAGGCCTATTCATTCAAAGTCGGCTGGATATCACCTCTGCTGATCGTCATTGGCTGGGTGATGTTCAACAAGCTCGAAGATTCCAAGGTCCGCGACCTGGGGCGTGCCATCGTCGGTCTGGGTATCGCGTTGTTGGGGCTGCATCTCATCACGGATGCGGCAGAGCCGATCCGGGATGCGCCGCTCCTGCCACAGATCCTGCAATTGATGAGCGACGCTCCGGTCTTCGGCGTCCTGGTTGGAGCTGCCCTCACCGTGCTCTCGACGTCCAGCCTAGCCGTTGTGCTGCTGGTGATCAGCTTCATGGCGAAGGCGATGGTGCCAGTCGATCTTGGTCTTGCCCTCGTTCTTGGCGCCAATCTTGGAAGCGCCGTCATGCCCATCCTGGCAACGGCCGGCGAACCACCGGAGGCACGGCGAGTCCCGCTTGGCAATCTGCTGTTCCGTGTGATCGGCGTGTTTCTGGCAGTACCGCTGATCGGGCTCGTGCAGCCTTATCTGGCGATGCTTGAGGCAGCGCCAGCGCGCCAGGCACTCAATTACCATGTAGCTTTCAACCTGGCCCTGGCTCTGCTTTTCATAGGCTTTACCGGACCGATCGCGCGACTGACGGCACGCTTGCTGCCCGACCAGGCCGGCGTCGACGACCCGGGAAAGCCGCGCTACCTGTCGCAGGGGCCGATCGACCAGCCGACCATCGCACTCGCCAATGCCGGTCGCGAAGCGCTGCGCATGGGGGATCTCGTCGGGCAGATGTTGCGTCAGTCGCTGGCGGTTTTCCGCTCCGACGATCGGCGCCTCATCAAGCAGGTGAGCGATCTCGATACGCAGATCGACCGCCTAAATGAAGCGATCAAGCTTTATCTCACGGGTGTCAGCCGCGAACTGATGGACCCGGCCGATCAGAAGAAGGTCGTTGATCTCATCACGCTCATCACCAATCTCGAACATATTGGCGATATCGTTGACAAGAATCTGATGGAGCTTGCCTCGAAGAAGGTGAAGTACCAGCTCAAATTCTCGCCCGAGGGAACGCAGGAGCTTGATCAGCTGCACGAACGCCTGACGCACAACCTTGAACTTGCCATGAATGTCTTCATGTCCGGGGACATCAAGCTGGCGCGCCAATTGTTCGAGGAGAAGCGGCTGTTTCGTGAAATGGAGCGCAGTGCTGCGGAGAACCATCTGTCGCGTTTACGCTCGGGCCGGATCGAAAGCATTCAGACCAGCAGCCTGCATCTCGACATCTTGCGCGATTTGAAGCGCATCAATTCGCATCTGGCCATCATCGGTCAGCCGATTCTGGAAGCTGCCGGCGAACTCAGCCCAACGCGTTTGATGAAGTAAGGCGGCGAGGACGCCGCTTACTTGCCCGTGCGACGGTCACCTGCCGGCAGACGAACCGGACGGCGCAGGAAGGCCGGCAGATGATCGCCAAAGCCGTGGCCGGCAATCATCGCTTCTTCTTCATGATGTGGCTTCGAGTTGGCGCGACGCTGATGCCGATTTTCGTGCGGCTGGACCGGTAGCAGGGCCTTCTGGTCGCGCGGATGAACGACCACTGGCGTTGCCGGGTCTAGTGCCACAGGCAAGGCCGTGCTGGCTTCCAGCACGTCGTGACGGTGCAGTGAGTCTGTCGGATGCGGGATCGCGGCATCGATCACGGCTTCCGTGTTCGGCGTCTCACCATCCTTCTTGCTGCCGCGACGGCGGCGCGGCGCGCGGGCCTTTTTCTCGGCCGGTGCGGTACCGTTGCTCTGGACATCAAGCACCGTAACCGGCTGCTCGAGATCAGCGACCGGTATGGCTGCGATCGATTCTTCCGCAGTATGCCCGTCCATCCCTTGATGGGGGCGATCTTCGCGCTGCGGACGATCGCCGTGGCGGCCACGATCCTTGCCACCGCGGCCGCGATCGGTCCGGCCAGCAGGTGCACCACGACCGCGGCCACGGCCGCGTCGACCGTCACCTTCGCCGAACGGCTGCGATTCGATACCGTCGATGGTGATGGTCGGGATTTCCTTACCGATCAGCTTGACGATAGCGGCAATGTTCTTGCCGTCATCGGGCGTCGCAAAGGTGAACGCGCGGCCTTCTTTGCCGGCGCGGCCCGTGCGACCGATGCGATGCACATAATCTTCGGCATGAATCGGTGTGTCGAAGTTGAACACATGAGTGAGGCCGGCGATGTCGATGCCGCGGGCAGCAACGTCGCTGCAAACCATCAGCGAAGCTTCGCCGCGCTTGAACATCTCAAGCGTCTCGCTACGTGCGGACTGCGCCAAGTCGCCATGCAGGCGCACGGCCTTGAAGCCGTGCTTGGTCAGCGATTTGTAGAGGATGTCGACGTCGACCTTGCGGTTGCAGAAAATCAACGCGTTGCCGACATTCTCAGCACGGATGAGGCGGCGCAACGCTTCGCGCTTGTCCATATCGTTGACGACGATCATGCCCTGGGTCACGGTCGTGGCCGTACTGGCGGGTGCCGAAACCGTGATCTCTTTTGGGTTCATCAGGAACTGATCGGACAGACGGCGGATTTCCGGGGCCATCGTGGCCGAGAAAAACAGCGTCTGACGAATTTTGGGCAGCAGGCTGACGATGCGCTCAACATCAGGAATGAAGCCCATGTCGAGCATGCGATCGGCTTCGTCGATCACCAGGATCTTCACGTCGATGAGCAGGATCTTGCCACGCTCAAAGAGGTCAAGCAGGCGGCCCGGCGTCGCGATGAGGACGTCAACGCCGCGCATCAACTTCGCTTCCTGATCGGCAAAGCCTTCGCCGCCGATGATGAGTGCGTGGTTGAGGTTGTGATACTTGCCGTACTTCTCGAAATTTTGCGCCACCTGAGCGGCGAGTTCGCGCGTCGGCTCGACGATCAGCGACCGTGGCATACGCGCCTTGGCGCGGCCGTTCGCCAGAATGTCGATCATCGGCAGCGTGAATCCGGCCGTCTTGCCGGTGCCGGTCTGGGCACAGCCCAGCACGTCGCGACCCATCAGCACCGTCGGAATGGCCTGCGCCTGAATCGGCGTGGGTTCAATGTAGCCGGCTTCGGTGACCGCGCGGATAAGCTCGGGGCTGAGCCCCAGATCGGAAAAAACCATGATGTCTCGAAAAAATGGATGCCGATCTCACAAGCAAAACGGCCGCCCTCGGCTCCCGTGGCGACCGCCGCATACCTGGCGGGGAATATAGTCGGAAGCTGGCTTTTGTCAATGTCGACGGGGCGATATGCTTGAGGAAATGCCGTCAAAATCGCAGGTTCTGGGAGATTGTTATGTTGATGAATGTCGATAATTCTCAATTATTAATCGTTGACATGCAGGAGCGTTTGGCCCCTGCAATCCTGGACGCGGCGATGATCGAGAATCGCTGTGGCATTCTGATCCAGGCGGCACGCGAACTGGCGGTACCCATTGTGATCTCGGAACAATATCGCAAGGGGCTGGGTGGTACGCTGCCCTCGCTGATGACCCTTGCGGGAGTCAATCAAGCATTTGAGAAGATGGAATTCTCCTGCTTTGCGAACGCATCGTTGCGCGATGCCCTGACACGGGTTGAGGGTCGCAACACGATCATTTGCGGCATCGAGGCGCATGTCTGTGTCCTCCAGACTGCCCTCGATATGAGGGCGGCCGGGCTGACTGTGACGGTGGTCGCCGATGCCATTTCCTCCCGCCGGGAGGAAAGTCGCACCATCGCCTTGGCCCGAATGCGCGCGGCCGGTATTGACGTAGTGACCAGCGAAATGGTGCTGTTCGAATGGCTGCGCACAGCTGCCGCGCCGGCATTCAAGGCGATCTCGAAATTGATTCGCTGATGCCCTGAGATCTCTTTAATCGCTGAGATTCCTTCAATCCCTGGTGGTCAGTTTTCAAGATATGACGGTTCATCTGGTTAAACTCTGCGTCGGAATCGACAGCATCGCTGAATTGGTTCGTTATCGCGAAGAGATGGCGCGCAAACGGCGGTCGACCAAAAAGCCCCTGGAAGACCAGCATTGGACCCGTTCGTTCCCGCGCCGGGCTGATGAAGTGCTGGATGGCGGGTCGCTTTATTGGGTTATACGGGGCCGCATCTGCGTGCGGCACCGCATTCTGCGCCTGGATGAGGTCACGGACGAGCAGGGGAAGCCCTATTGCGCCATCGTTTACGACCCGACCGTGATCGTGACCGAGATTCGCCCGCGGCGCGCTTTTCAGGGTTGGCGCTACCTGGAAGAAGAGGATGCGCCCCCGGATCTTGCGGATCAGAAGGTCGCTTTGGCGCACGCCATTGCGGAAGAAGAGCTGCCAGGCGAGCTGCGCAACGAATTGCGGGTCTTGGGCCTGCTTTGAGCGCCGTCTACCGTGCCACTGGGTAAGCTCTGAAAGCCTTGTATTGGCGGTGTTTTTGATGAATTTCATCAAAGAGAAATTTTTCTGCTTGCAAGCTTCGATCCGACTCGCCTATAAGCCGCCCACCGAACGGGGCCGACTGGTTCGTCGGGTCCGGTTCGAACCGGTGGCTGCGAGGCCCCGGAGAGATCTTGGTGGAGCGGGTGGGGACAGCGTCCCAGGTCACTTGTAACGCCATCCCGGCATCGTTATAGTGCACGGCTTCACCGGCCGAGTCTGGCTGGTGGGTTTCCGTGCGAATGCGGTGCCAAGCTATTTGTCATTGTAATAAGTCGAAGAAGGGATACGCGGGCGGCGGGTCATTGGGCAGGGTGCTTGAGGATTTTCGCGAAGCCGGCGTGTTTCTGTAGAGACGAGATCTAGGGTCTGRCTGGGCCTATCTTAGCAATAAGGTGGCTG
>NZ_JBFUDM010000010.1:0-204258 GCF_056404715.1 Dongia sp. P2_B8
AGGCACCGAAATGGTGATGCCCGGCGACAACATCGCGATGGTGGTCAACCTGATCGCCCCGATCGCCATGGATGAAGGTCTGCGCTTCGCCATCCGCGAAGGCGGTCGCACCGTCGGCGCCGGCGTCGTCGCCAAGATCGTCGAGTAAGAAGGCCCGTAAAGGTTGGCGGCGCAAGCCGCTGCCGGAATGGCCCGGAAATGCTGCTCCGGCGGCTGCGAAATGCAGTCGCCGGATCGGCGTTACAGGGTGGGACCGGTAGTTGAGGAGATGTTAGGGGCATAGCTCAACTGGTAGAGCGTCGGTCTCCAAAACCGAAGGTTGCGGGTTCGATCCCTGCTGCCCCTGCCAGCCTTCCTCCTGCTTCACGGAGGATCGGCGGGTAGAACGAAGAGTACAGAGTTTAATTGAAGCTGATTTCAGGTTCCGGAACGATGGCGAAGACAAGTCCGATCGAATTTTTCCGGCAGGTCCGGCAAGAGGTGTCGAAAGTCACCTGGCCGAGCCGCAAGGAAACGACCATCACGACCTCGATGGTTTTTGTGATGGTGGCGGTGGCCTCGGTGTTCTTTCTCGCGGTCGATGCCATCCTGTCATGGGGCATCACCTCCGTTTTGGGTCTGGGGAGCTAAGCGCAATGGCGCATCGTTGGTATGTGGTCCATGTCTATTCGGGCTTTGAGCGCAAGATCGCTGAATCTATTCGCGATCAGGCCAAGCAGAAGGGCATGGAGGAGTTGCTGACCGACGTGTTGGTCCCGACCGAAGAAGTGGTCGAAGTCCGGCGCGGATCGAAGGTGAATGCTGAGCGCAAATTCTTCCCGGGGTACGTCCTGGTGCGCATGGAACTCACCGACGAGTCATGGCACTTGATCATGAACACGCCGAAGGTGACCGGTTTCCTCGGCGGCAAAGGCAAGCCGAGCCCGATTTCGGAAGCCGAAGCACAGCGCATCCTGCATCAGGTGCAGGAGGGCATCGAGCGCCCGAAGCGCGCGATTATTTTCGAAGTGGGCGAGCAGGTCCGGGTCAACGACGGTCCGTTCACCTCCTTCACCGGCCATGTCGAGGAAGTCGACGAAGAAAAAGGCCGCCTGAAAGTGGCGGTGTCGATCTTCGGTCGTGCGACGCCGGTCGAGCTTGAGTATTCGCAGGTCGAAAAGGTCTAACAGCCCTTCGATCTGTTTATCCGCCCGGTGACGGTTTCATCGGAATGAGAGTGCGGGAGGCCAGCCAGGGCCGGACCGCAAAACCCCAGGAAGCCGGGTAAAGGCTTCATAACGAGGTTTCATCATGGCAAAGAAGATCGAAGGCTATATTAAGCTGCAGATCCCGGCCGGTAAGGCGAATCCGTCGCCGCCCGTGGGTCCTGCGCTTGGTCAGCGTGGCTTGAACATCATGCAGTTCTGCAAAGAGTTCAACGCTGCGACCCAACAATTGGAAGCGGGCATGCCGATCCCGGTGGTCATCACCGCGTTTAGCGACCGTTCGTTCAGCTTCGTCACCAAGACGCCGCCGGCCAGCTACTTCCTGAAGAAGGCCGCGAAGATCGACAAGGGCTCGAAGACGACCGGCATCGGCGCGTTCGTCGGTAAGGTGACGATGACCCAGTGCCGCGAGATCGCCAAGCAGAAGATGGCCGATCTCAATGCGCATGACATCGACGCGGCGGCGGAAATGATCCGCGGTTCGGCCCGTTCGATGGGCCTGCAGGTTGTGGAGGAATAATCATGACCGGCAAGCGCATTAAAAAGGCCTATGAAGGCATTGATCGCACCAAGTTCTATTCGCTGCAGGATGCGGTGAAGGAACTGAAGTCGCGTGCCAAGACGAAGTTCGACGAAACCGTCGAGATCGCCATGAACCTCGGTATCGACCCGAAGCATGCCGATCAGAACGTGCGCGGCGTGGTTTCGCTGCCGCATGGTACCGGCAAGACCGTCCGCGTCGCCGTGTTCGCCAAGGGCGACAAGGCCGAAGCGGCGAAGAAGGCCGGTGCGGATATCGTCGGTGCCGACGACCTGGCTGAACAGGTCCAGGCCGGCAAGATGGATTTCGACCGCGTCATCGCGACGCCGGACATGATGGTGACCGTTGGCAAGCTTGGTAAGGTCTTGGGCCCCCGCGGCCTGATGCCGAACCCGAAGCTTGGTACCGTCACCAACGACGTCGCCGAAGCCGTGAAAGCGGCCAAGGGCGGCCAGGTCGAGTTCCGCGCCGAGAAGGCCGGTCTCGTCCATGCCGGTGTTGGCAAGGTCAGCTTCTCTGAAGCCGATCTGGTCGCCAACGTGAAGGCGTTTGTCGGCGCTATCAACAAAGCCAAGCCCGCGGGCGCCAAGGGTACCTACATTAAGAAGGTATCGCTGGCTTCGACCATGGGCCCGGGCATGAAGCTGGACGTTGCCGATCTGGTGGCGGCTGGTTGAGTAACGAGTTTTCGGCCGCATCCCGGCTAACCCCGCCTGCAATAGACAGAGGCGAACCGAAATTTGGCAGATGCCTTTTGGCATGTGTCTGTTCGGGTCGAACTTCTGGGACAGGTCAACCGGAACTTCCGGTTCTGTCTTGGACGTCTTTCCTTCGGGAAAGGCTGAAGATGGGTCGGAAGGTCCAATTGTAACCGGTCCCGCGTTCCAGGCTTGGAACAAGGGGTCATTAGTAATCGGAGACGAAACGTGGACCGATCTGGCAAAGAGAAGCTGGTCACGGAACTCCAGGAAACACTCAACACCGCAAATCTGGTGGTTGTTACCCAGCAGAACGGTTTGAGCGTTGCCGAAGTGTCTGACCTGCGTCGCAAGATGCGGGCGGCCGGAGCCGGCTTTAAAGTCGCCAAGAATCGGCTAGCACAGCTCGCTCTGAAGGGTACCAAGCACGAAGACCTGGGGCAGTTCCTCAAGGGCCCGACGGCCATCGCCTATTCGGCGGATCCGATCGCAGCCGCAAAGGTCGCCGTGCTGTACGCCAAAAGCAACGACAAGCTCAGCATCGTCGGGGGCTCGATGGGCACCCAGACGTTGAACGCCGACGGGATCAAGGCCTTGGCCTCCCTGCCGTCGCTCGATGAGTTGCGTGCACGCCTCGTCGGCATGCTGCAGACCCCGGCCACCCGTTTGGCCGTTGTCACTGGAGCACCTGCTGGTCAGCTTGCGCGTGTTTTTGGCGCTTACGCCCGGAAGGGTGAGGCCTGATAGGCCGATCCGCGACCCAATACTGAAGTTCGAACCTAACAAGACTTAAGCCTAGGAGAATAAAATGGCTGATTTGCAGAAGCTGGTTGACGAGCTCTCGAAGCTCACCGTGCTCGAAGCTGCTGAGCTTTCGAAGAAGCTCGAAGAAGCTTGGGGCGTTTCCGCCGCGGCACCGGTTGCCGTCGCTGCCGCTGGTGGCGCTGCCGCCCCGGCCGCTGAGGAAAAGACTGAATTCAACGTCGTGCTCGTCGATGGCGGCGCCAACAAGATCAACGTGATCAAGGAAGTGCGCGCCATCACCGGTCTCGGCCTGAAGGAAGCCAAGGACCTCGTCGAAGGTGCGCCGAAGGCCGTGAAGGAAGGCGTTGGCAAAGCGGAAGCCGAAGAGCTGAAGAAGAAGCTCGAAGCTGCCGGCGCCAAGGTCGAGCTGAAGTAAGCTTCGACGCCGTTTTCTGGGGTGGGAAGCGCCGGCCGCAAGGCTCGGCGCTTCCGCGCCTCCGGAGATCCAGTGAATCTGGAGGCGTTTTGGGTGTTTCGCGATCAGCGCCCACCGGTTTCAGCCCGGCATTTTCGATCGTAGCGGCGACCGTCGTCGTGCCATCGGACCGATAGATATCATCGGTTGGCGAAAGTTCCGGGTCACCGGACAGGCGGTAGAGATTTAAGCGAGCATCGGGATTTCCGCTGATCGCTAGCCCCATAGTTTGAGACGAGGGATGTCAATGTCGAAGTCGTTCACCGGCCGCAAGCGCATCCGCAAGACCTTTGGCCGTATCGCCGAGGTCACCACCATGCCGAATCTGATCGAGGTGCAGAAGAGCTCCTACGATCAATTCCTGCAAGTCGGCGTGATTGCGGAAAAGCGTCAGAATTCCGGCCTTCAAGAAGTGTTCCGGTCGGTCTTCCCGATCCGGGATTTCTCCGAGAAGGCCGAACTGCAGTTCGTGCGTTATGAACTGGAAGAGCCGAAATACGACGTCGAGGAATGCCAGCAGCGCGGAATGACCTTTGCGGCGCCGCTCAAGGTGACGCTGCGTCTCGTCGTCTGGGATCATGACGAAGAGACCGGTGCGCGCTCCATCCGCGACATCAAAGAACAAGACGTCTACATGGGCGACATGCCGCTCATGACGCATAGCGGCACCTTCGTGGTGGCCGGCACCGAGCGTGTCGTCGTCAGCCAGATGCACCGTAGCCCTGGCGTGTTCTTCGACCACGACAAGGGCAAGACGCATAGCAGCGGGAAGTATCTCTTCGCCGCGCGCGTCATTCCGTATCGTGGCTCGTGGCTCGATTTCGAATTCGACGCCAAAGATCTGGTCTATGTGCGCATCGATCGCCGCCGCAAGCTGCCGGCGACGACGCTGCTTCTGGCACTGTGGAACAAGAACGTCGACGCCAAGCTGAAGAAGGGCGAGACGCTCACCGAAGACGATCGTCGTTTCGGCGGCATGTCGACGGAAGAAGTTCTGGCCTTCTTCTACAAGCAGGTCGTGTTCTCGAAGACCAAGAAGGGCTGGACCACGCCGTTCGATGCCGAGCGCACGAAGGGTATCAAGCTCATCGCCGATCTGGTCGATGCGAAGACCGGCAAGGTCGTTGCTGAAACCGGCACCAAGATGACGCCGCGCCTCGCCAAGAAGCTGCAGGAAGCGGGTCTCAAGGACGCGCTGGTGACGCCGGAAGAAATCATCGGCCGCTTCTCGGCCGTTGACGTCATCAATGAAGAGACGGGCGAAATCCTGATCGAAGCCGGCGACGAAATCAGCCAGGCGACGCTCACCACGCTCGAAGAAACGGGCGCCAAGGAATTGGCGACGCTCAACATCGATCACGTCAATGTCGGCCCCTATATCCGCAATACGCTGAAGGCGGACAAGAATTCGAGCCGCGAAGAAGCGCTGATCGATATCTACCGCGTCATGCGTCCTGGCGAGCCGCCCACCTTGGACACGGCGGAAGCCCTGTTCCGCGGCCTGTTCTTCGATCTCGAGCGCTATGATCTCTCCTCGGTCGGTCGCGTGAAGATGAATTCGCGTCTCTCGGTGCTGCCGACGGATCATTTCGATCCGCAGGGCGCTGACGACCAGGTGCGCGTGCTGCGCAAGGAAGACATCCTTGCCATCCTTTCGGTCATGCATGACCTCAAGGACGGCCGTGGCGAAATCGACGATATCGATCATCTCGGCAACCGTCGCGTCCGCTCGGTCGGCGAATTGCTCGAGAACCAGTATCGCCTGGGCCTGCTGCGCATGGAACGTGCGATCCGCGAACGCATGAGCTCGGTCGAGATCGACACGGTCATGCCGCATGACCTCATCAACGCGAAGCCCGCTGCTGCTGCGGTGCGCGAGTTCTTCGGCTCGTCGCAGCTCAGCCAGTTCATGGATCAGACCAACCCGCTTTCTGAAATCACCCACAAGCGCCGTCTGTCGGCGCTTGGGCCGGGCGGTCTCACCCGTGAGCGCGCCGGTTTCGAAGTGCGCGACGTGCATCCGACCCATTACGGCCGCATCTGCCCGATTGAAACGCCGGAAGGTCCGAATATCGGTCTCATCAACTCTCTCGCGACCTTTGCGCGCGTCAATCAGTACGGCTTCATCGAAAGCCCGTATCGCCGCGTCGAAAAGGGCAGCGTCACCGACGAGGTGATCTACCTGTCGGCGATGGAAGAGGGCAAGTACACGATCGCCCAGGCCAATGCGCAGTTCGATTCCAAGAACAAGCTGGTCGACGATCTGATCTCGTGCCGTCGTGGTGGCGATTTCATCATGGCCCGCCGTGATGACATCCACTTCATCGACGTCAGCCCGAAGCAGCTGGTTTCCGTGGCCGCGGCGCTCATTCCGTTCCTTGAGAACGACGACGCCAACCGCGCGCTGATGGGCTCCAACATGCAGCGTCAGGCTGTGCCGCTCCTGCGTGCGGAATCGCCGCTCGTCGGTACCGGCATGGAAGGCACCGTGGCACGCGATTCCGGTGTGGCCATCGGCGCGCGCCGTGCTGGCATCGTCGATCAGATCGATGCCACCCGTATCGTTATCCGCGCCACCGGCGAGACGGATTCGGCCGTCCCTGGTGTCGATATCTATAACCTGCTGAAGTTCCAGCGCTCGAACCAGAACACCTGCATCAACCAGCGTCCGCTGGTGCGTGTCGGTGACATTGTCGAGAAGGGCGATATCATCGCTGACGGTCCCTCGACTGAGCTCGGTGAATTGGCTCTCGGCCGCAACGTGCTGGTCGCGTTCATGCCGTGGAATGGCTACAACTTCGAAGATTCGATCCTGATCTCGGAACGCATCGTCTCCGACGACGTGTTCACCTCGATCCATATCGAAGAGTTCGAGTGCATGGCCCGTGACACCAAGCTGGGCCAGGAAGAAATCACCCGCGACATTCCGAACGTCGGTGAAGAAGCTCTGAAGAACCTTGACGAGGCCGGTATCGTCTACATCGGCGCCGAGGTGAAGCCGGGTGACATTCTGGTCGGCAAGGTGACGCCGAAGGGCGAAAGCCCGATGACGCCGGAAGAAAAGCTCTTGCGCGCGATCTTCGGCGAAAAGGCCTCCGACGTGCGCGATACGTCGATGCGTCTGCCGCCGGGAGTGTCTGGTACCATCGTCGAAGTGCGCGTCTTCTCGCGCCGTGGCGTGGACAAGGATGAACGCGCACTCGCCATCGAGCGCGCCGAAATCGAACGTCTCGCCAAGGATCGCGACGACGAAAAGGCGATCCTCGAGCGGAACTTCTACAGCCGCTTGAAAGAACTGCTGGTCAATCAGCTCGCGGCCGGTGGCCCGAAGACGCTGAAGCCGGACACCAAGATCACCGACAAGGTGCTCTCGGAGTTCACGCCGGGCCAGTGGCGCCAGATCGGCATCAAGAACGACAAGCGCATGGCCGAGATCGAGGCCTTGAAGAAGCAGTTCAACGAGAGCGTCACCGCCCTTGAGAAGCGCTTCGAGAACAAGGTCGAGAAGCTGCAGCGTGGTGATGAGCTGTCGCCGGGCGTCATGAAGATGGTCAAGGTATTCGTCGCGGTGAAGCGCAAGCTGCAGCCGGGCGACAAGATGGCCGGCCGTCACGGCAACAAGGGTGTCGTCTCGCGCATCGTTCCTTGCGAAGACATGCCTTATCTCGAAGACGGTCGTCCGGTCGACATCGTGCTCAATCCGCTGGGCGTGCCGTCGCGCATGAATGTCGGTCAGATCCTTGAGACCCATCTCGGCTGGGCCTGCGCCAATCTCGGCCGCCAGGTCGGTGAGATGGTCGATCAGGTGCGTATCAACGGCAAGTATGCCGAACTGCGCAAGTCGGTGAAGGACATCTATGGCGAGAAGACCTACAAGGCCGAAGTCATGGAGCTGCCCGACGATCAGCTGATGGAACTCGCCGGCAATCTGCGCGGTGGTGTGCATATCGCAACGCCGGTGTTCGATGGCGCGCGCGAAGAAGACATCGTCGAGATGCTGACCAAGGCGGGGCTGGAAAGCTCTGGCCAGGTGACGCTGATCGACGGCCGCACCGGCGACGTGTTCGAGCGCCAGGTGACTGTCGGCTACATCTATATGTTGAAGCTGCATCACTTGGTCGACGACAAGATCCACGCGCGTTCGATCGGGCCGTACAGCTTGGTCACCCAGCAGCCGCTGGGTGGTAAGGCGCAGTTCGGTGGTCAGCGTTTCGGCGAAATGGAAGTCTGGGCCCTTGAGGCTTATGGCGCTGCCTATACGCTGCAGGAAATGCTGACGGTGAAGTCCGACGACGTTTCCGGTCGTACCAAGACCTACGAAGCGATCGTCCGCGGCGACGACAATTTCGAGTCCGGCATCCCGGAGAGCTTCAACGTCCTCGTGAAGGAACTCCGCTCGCTCGGCCTCAATGTCGAATTGACGCAGAACGATTACTAAATCGGATAGCTGCCCGATGCCCGACGGGTGCGCCCCGTCGGGCGGGTAGCGGAAGGAGATGGCAATGAATCAAGAGCTGATGAGCGTTTTCGGACAGCCCCAGGGCCCGCAGACCTTCGACAATATCCGCATCTCGATCGCGAGCCCGGAGCGGATCCGCTCGTGGTCGTTCGGCGAGATCAAGAAGCCCGAAACCATCAACTACCGGACCTTTAAGCCGGAGCGCGACGGCCTGTTCTGCGCCCGCATTTTCGGTCCGATCAAGGATTACGAATGCTTGTGCGGCAAGTACAAGCGCATGAAGTATCGCGGCATTGTCTGCGAAAAGTGCGGCGTGGAAGTGACGCTCTCGAAGGTCCGGCGCGAGCGCATGGGCCATATCGAGCTGGCATCGCCGGTTGCACACATCTGGTTCCTGAAGTCGCTGCCCTCGCGCATCGGCCTGTTGCTCGACATGACGCTGAAGGATCTCGAGCGCATCCTTTATTTCGAAAACTATGTCGTCATCGAGCCGGGCCTCACGCCGTTGAAGCAGCATCAGCTGCTCAATGAAGAGCAGTATCTCGACGCCCAGGACGAATATGGCCAGGACGCGTTCCAGGCCGGCATCGGTGCTGAAGCGCTGAAGGGCATGCTCTCGACCATCGATCTTGCCGAAGAGCGCGAGACGATGAAGGTCGACCTGCGCGAGACCTCGTCGGAGGCCAAACGCAAGAAGCTGGTGAAGCGCCTCAAACTGGTCGACGCCTTCCTGGAATCCGGTTCCAAGCCGGAATGGATGATCATGGACGTCATCCCGGTCATTCCGCCGGAACTGCGTCCGCTCGTTCCCCTCGACGGTGGCCGTTTCGCGACCTCGGATTTGAACGATCTCTATCGCCGCGTCATCAACCGCAACAACCGCTTGAAGCGTCTTATCGAATTGAAGGCGCCGGACATCATCGTCCGTAACGAAAAGCGCATGCTGCAGGAAGCTGTCGATGCCCTGTTTGACAACGGCCGCCGCGGCCGCGTCATCACCGGTGCCAACAAGCGTCCGCTGAAGTCGCTCTCCGACATGCTGAAGGGCAAGCAGGGGCGCTTCCGTCAGAACCTGCTCGGCAAGCGCGTCGATTATTCCGGCCGTTCGGTCATCGTCGTGGGGCCGGAACTGAAGCTGCACCAGTGCGGCTTGCCGAAGAAGATGGCGCTCGAACTGTTTAAGCCGTTTATCTATTCGAAGCTCGAAATCTACGGCATGGCCTCGACCATCAAGGCCGCGAAGCGCATGGTCGAAAAGGAACGTCCCGAAGTCTGGGACATCCTGGAAGAGGTGATCCGCGAGCATCCGGTGATGCTGAACCGCGCACCGACGCTGCACCGCCTTGGCATCCAGGCTTTCGAGCCGGTGCTCATCGAAGGCAAGGCTATCCAGCTGCATCCGCTGGTTTGCACAGCCTTCAACGCGGATTTCGACGGCGATCAGATGGCGGTCCACGTGCCGCTGTCGCTTGAATCGCAGCTGGAAGCGCGCGTGCTGATGATGTCGACCAACAACATCCTCAGCCCCGCCAACGGCAAGCCGATCATCGTGCCGAGCCAGGATATCGTCCTTGGCCTCTATTACCTGACGATGGAAGGCAAGGGCGAGCCGGGCGAGGGCATGGTCATGTCCAACATCGGCGAAATCCAGCACGCCATCGAGGCCAAGGTCATTACGCTGCACACGCCGATCAAGGCGCGTCTCAAGACCGTTGACGAAACCGGTGCGCCGGTCACGCGTCTCGTCCAGACGACGCCAGGCCGCATGCTGCTGTCCGAAGTCCTGCCGCGCCATCCGAACCTGCCGTTCTCGCTTATCAACCGCGTGTTGACGAAGAAGGAGATCACCAACGTGATCGACTCCGTCTATCGCCATTGCGGCCAGAAAGAGACCGTGATCTTCGCCGATCGCATCATGGGCATGGGCTTCGCGCAGGCCTGCAAGGCGGGTATCTCCTTCGGCAAGGATGACATGATCATCCCGGAAGCGAAGAAGAAGCTCGTTGCCGATGCGCAGCACAAGGTCAAGGAATACGAGCAGCAGTACCAGGACGGCCTCATCACCCAGGGTGAAAAGTACAACAAGGTCGTCGACGTCTGGTCGAACTGCACCGAACGGGTCGCCGAAGAGATGATGAAAGTCATGTCCAAGGAATCGACCGGCAAGGGCATCAACTCGGTGTTCATGATGGCGCATTCCGGCGCCCGCGGTTCGGCTGCGCAGATTAAGCAGCTGGCTGGTATGCGTGGCCTGATGGCTAAGCCGTCCGGTGAAATCATCGAAACGCCGATTATCGCGAACTTCAAAGAAGGTCTCTCGGTGCTCGAGTACTTCAACTCGACCCACGGCGCCCGTAAGGGTCTTGCCGATACCGCCTTGAAGACTGCGAACTCTGGTTACCTCACGCGCCGTTTGGTCGACGTCGCGCAGGACGCGATCATCACCGAGCTCGATTGCGGCACCGAAAACGGTCTCACCGTGAAGGCGGTCGTCGAAGGTGGTGAAACCATCTCGGCTCTGTCCGAGCGCATCCTCGGCCGCACGGTTGCAGCCGACGTGAAGGATCCGCTGTCGGGTCGCACAATCGCTGCCCGTGGCATCTTGATCGACGAGCCGATGGCTGACGAAATCGAACGTGCCGGCGTCGACACGGTGAAGATCCGTTCGGTCCTCACCTGCGACACCAAGACCAGCGTATGCGCGGCTTGCTACGGCCGTGACCTTGCGCGTGGTACACCGGTCAATATTGGTGAAGCCATCGGCGTCATCGCGGCGCAGTCGATCGGTGAGCCGGGTACGCAGCTTACCATGCGTACCTTCCACATCGGTGGCGCGGCACAGCGCGGTGCCGAACAGTCGGCGATTGAAGCGACCTACAATGGCGAAGTCCAGGTGAAGAACCGTAACATCGTCATGAACAGCGACGGCATCCCCGTCGTCATGGGCCGCAACTGTGAAATCGTGCTTGTCGATGACGTGGGTCGTGAACGCGCACGTCACCGCGTGCCCTATGGTGCCAAGCTGATCCAGGATCACGGCGCCAAGGTCACCAAGGGCCAGAAGCTCGCGGAATGGGATCCCTACACGCTGCCGATCATCACTGAAAAAGAAGGCATCGTGAACTACATCGACCTGGTCGAAGGACTGTCGATGCGCGAAGTGGTCGACGAGACCACTGGTATCTCGAGCCGCGTCGTGGTCGATTGGAAGCAGCAGCCGCGTGGTGCGGATCTGCGTCCGCGCGTGACGCTGCGCGATGACAAGGGCAACGTCATCACGCTGCCGAACGGTGTCGAAGCTCGTTACTTCATGTCGGTCGACGCCATTCTGTCGGTCGACAACGGCGCACATGTCCGCGCTGGTGACGTGCTGGCCCGCATCCCGCGTGAAAGCTCGAAGACCCGTGACATCACCGGCGGTCTGCCGCGGGTCGCGGAACTGTTCGAAGCCCGCAAGCCCAAGGACTATGCGATCATCAGCGAAAGCGCCGGTCGCGTCGAATTCGGCAAGGATTACAAGGCCAAGCGTCGCGTTGTCGTCGTCTCTGACGATGCCAGCATCGAGCCGGTCGAGTATCTGATCCCGAAGGGCAAGCATATCTCGGTGCAGGAAGGCGATTACGTGCAGAAGGGCGACCTTCTGATGGACGGCAGCCCCGTCCCGCACGACATCCTCAACGTGCTCGGCATCGAAGCATTGGCGTCCTATCTCATCAACGAGATCCAGGAGGTCTATCGACTGCAGGGCGTGAAGATCAACGACAAGCACATCGAGGTGATCGTTCGTCAGATGCTGCAGAAGGTCGAGGTCTCGGATCCGGGCGATACCACGTTCCTGGCGGGCGAGCAGATCGACCGTACGGAAATGGATATCGAGAACGAGAAGGTCCTCAAGGAAGGCGGTCGCCTTGCGGTCGCGAAGCCGGTGCTGCTTGGCATCACCAAGGCCAGCCTGCAGACCCGTTCGTTCATCTCGGCGGCATCGTTCCAGGAAACCACCCGCGTCCTCACGGAAGCGGCGGTTTCGGGCCGTGTCGACACGCTGATCGGTCTCAAGGAAAATGTGATCGTGGGTCGTTTGATCCCGGCCGGCACCGGCTCGGTCATGGCGCGTCTGAAGCAGGTCGCGGCCTCCCGCGACAAGGAACTACAGGCCGCCGCCGAAAAGAACCCGGCGATTACCGACCAGACACCCAAGGCGGAAGTGGCTTAAGCCATCCTCTACCGAAGGCGTTCTTGCTAAATAAAAGACCCCACTGCCGATGCAGCGGGGTTTTTCTTTTCAGGGATGCCAGCGCCCGTCATAGCGCTGCGGGAAAGCAAGGGTCACGGTGGTGCCGAGATTGGGCGCGCTGCAGATCGACAGGCGTCCCCCGATCAAATGCAGGAACGCACCACAGAGCGCCAGCCCGCCATTGGTCTGGTGCTGGTTTGCGTCCAAGGAATGCTGCAGACGCTGCAACTGATCGGTGGCAAGACCTGGTCCATTGTCCGTGATGGTCAGCAGGACCTCTTGGATGTCGTTGTCGGGGTTCACCTCGACCGTACCGGCAATTTCCACCCGGCCGCCAAAACGGTTGAAGGTAATTGCATTCTCGACCACGTGACCGATCATCTTCCCCAGTGTTTCATCGTCGAGAACGACCGGTATGCTGCCACGACGTAGATTATGCGTCAGGCGGATACCTTGGATTGCGGCCGCGCCCGCATGATGTGCCATGACCCGTTCGACGATCTCGCCGAGATCCGCCATGCGGGTGTGGGCAATGGCCATGCGGCCTTCCAGCCTGGTGACATCGATGATGCGCTCGACCACATCTGCCAATTGCCTGCCGCTCTTGCAGATATCGGCGGCATAAGTCTGATAGAGCTTGATACCGAGCGGCCCAAACATCTCGTCCCGCATTACCTCGGCAAAGCCGATGGCGGCGGCGAGCGGTGTGCGCAATTCGTGCGACAGCTGACCGAGAAATTCGAGTTTGGCGACGTTCGCTCGCTCAGCATGCTCCTTGGCTTTGGTCAGCGCATTTTCGTTGTGCTTGCGATGGGTGATGTCGCGGATCGCGCAGATGATGATCGACAGGCCATCACGCAAATGCGTGGCCGACGTAATCTCAACAGGCAAGCTGTCGCCATTTAGCTTGTGCGCTTCGGTCTCGATCGGCGATCCATCGCCGACAAACAACGCGCTGATCAGTTTGTCGATCGAAGGTTCGCTGCCGGTACCGGGCAGGCCGCCTAGGAAGGCGCCGATGTGGGCGCCGGTCATCAGGCGGACATGGCAACCGAACATGTCGGCGGCGCGCTGATTGACATCGAGGATAATCCCTTCCGGCGAGAGGCTCAGCAGCGGATCAGGGGATATGCCGAAATCGGCGAACGGAACATCGCCGGTTGCGTTGCTGGCAACCGGCGAATTGGGCAGCGCATCTTTGTCGATGACGGCGATCGGCCCCATTACGCGGGACGGTCCGTAAGGTTTGTGGTTGGTCACGTTGCGTGTCCTCCCACCAGCGAAAGTCGGCAAGTGCCATCCTCTCGCCAGTTGCAAAGGCCACTTCTTCGCCCAAGTGGCCGCCGCCCCTGGGATAATCATTGGCGAGAAACCGGCATCGCGCAAGCGACCTTCGCTCGCCATTTCGTTGTCTCGGCGAGGTAAAAGGTGGCAAATATTTAGAATCAATGGATTAGGGTGCAGAAGTTCAAGATATTTTTCTACTGCGAGGTGTATCGGGACTGGACTTTAGGGGGTGGCAAGGCTGCGGGCTTCCAGCTATAGGAACCGCATGTCCGAGATATTTATCGCCATCGCCGGGGTCCCGGCCGGCATCTGGCTTTACCTGCTGCTGTTCCGCGGGGCCTTCTGGAAAGAACGGCCGGCGGCACCTGCAACCGCGCCGCTTGCGACCGACATGTCGTGGCCGGAGGTGGTGGCGATTGTGCCCGCGCGCAATGAATCCGAGGTCGTCGGGCAGGTGGTGCGGGCATTGCTTGGCCAAAATTATCCCGGTCGCCTCAGCGTCATCCTGGTCGATGACAACAGCGAGGACGGCACGTCCGCAGAGGCCCAGGCGGCCGCCCAGGCGGCCGCTGCTGCAGGCTCATTGCACCGCTTTGCCATCCTCAAAGGCAAGAAGCTCAGCGCGGGGTGGACCGGCAAGTTATGGGCGGTCAATCAGGGGTTGGCGGAAGCGCAGCGGATCGCTCCCAAGGCCGGCTATGTGTTGCTGACGGATGCCGACATCGCACATGCACCCGACAGTCTCGCCAGTCTGGTCGGAAGGGCAGAGCAGGGGCGCTACAATCTCGTCTCGCTGATGGCCAAACTGAAGACGGATACCTTTGCCGAAAAGGCGCTCATCCCAGCCTATATCTTCTTCTTCCAGAAACTCTATCCCTTCGCCTGGGTGCGCGATCCGAAACAGAATCTCGGAGCTGCCGCCGGTGGTTGTATGCTGGTGCGGGCTGCCGCGTTGCGGGAAATCGGTGGCATCGCCGCGATCCGCGGCGCGCTCATCGACGATTGCGCGCTCGGCCGTGCCATCAAGAAAACGGGACCAATCTGGCTGGGCCTTGCCAGCAATGTCACGAGCCTGCGCGGCTATCCGGCCTGGCGTGATATCTGGAATCTGATCGCCCGGTCTGCCTTCACGCAACTCAATCACTCAACCCTGATGTTGATCGGGTCGGTGCTTGGCATGGCGCTCACCTACTTTCTGCCACCGCTCCTGACCATCAGCAGTAACCCGGGCATCCGGCCGCTCGGCATCATCGCCTGGTCCATGATGGCCTTTGCCTATCTGCCAACACTCGCCAACTATCAGCGCTCACCACTCTGGGCGCCGTTCCTGCCCTTGGTTGCCGGCTACTACACTCTGGCCACGATTGCCTCGGCCTGGCGCTATTGGTGTGGGCGGGGCGGTCAATGGAAGGGCCGGGCCCAAGCTGAAAATGTGCGGGCTGAAAATGTAACACCATCATCAAAGCGCGGCGATAAGCGCGCCAAGGGGGCTGTGTGACCAGCACGGCTGCCAGCATCGCGACTCCCTCGGGTAAATCCGCCGCCACCGAGAATTTTCCGGTCGGGTCAGCGCTGATCCGTGCCGATCTGCGTCCCCATGTACATGCCTTCTATCGCTTTGCGCGCATGGGCGACGATATTGCCGACAATCCGGCCTTGTCGCCGGATGACAAGGTGGCACGGCTCGATCTCATGGAAGAGGTTCTGCTCGACCCGGCGCGCGAAGACATTCCGCAAGCAGCTGATCTGCGCCGGTCCTTGGCGCTGTCCAACGTGGCGCCTATCAACTCGACCGAATTGCTGATTGCGTTTCGCATGGACGCCACCAAGCAGCGTTATGCGACCTGGGACGAACTGATGACCTATTGCCGCTATTCGGCAGCGCCTGTCGGCCGGCAACTGCTCGATCTGCATGGCGAGCCGGCTGCTGCACGCGGCCCATCCGATGCGCTGTGCGCGGCCTTGCAGGTGATCAATCATCTGCAGGATTGTGGCGTCGACTATCTTGAGATGGGCCGGGTCTATGTGCCGCAGGACCATCTTGCCGCGCGCGGATCAGAGACACGTCAGCTGGCCGAGAAAACCAGCAGCAGCGGCCTGCGTCATTGCCTCAACGATCTCCTCAACAAGACCGACGAGCTGATGCTGGAAGCGCGGCTGTTGCCGGGCCGGTTGAAGGATTTCCGACTGCGCGCAGAATCTGCCACGATCGTACGGTTGGCCGACAAGATGATCGCCCAGTTGCGCCGTGCCGATCCGCTGGCGGCACGGGTCAAGCCAACCAAACTGTTCTTTGCAACAGCGATGATTGAAGGTGTGTTGTGGTCACTGTTGGCGAAGAAACGATGACAAGCGGCACCGATGCAATTGCCGCCAAGGTGAAAGCCTCCGGTACGTCCTTCTATTCGGCCATGCGGCTGCTGCCGGAAGCGCGGCGCGATGCAATGTTTGCGATCTATGCCTTTTGCCGCGAGGTCGACGATATCGCGGATGAAGAGGCGCCGCAGGCCGAAAAGCAGGCTGGGCTCGCGATGTGGCGTGCCGAGATCGATCGTCTCTATGCCGGACAACCGACCTTGCCGATTTCGCAGGCGTTGCTCGCGCCCATGCGTGACTTCAAGTTGCGACGCGAGGATTTCCTTGCGGTCATCGACGGCATGGAGATGGATGCGACCGACACGATCCAGGCACCGGACATGACGACGCTCGACCTCTATTGCGACCGGGTGGCGTCCGCCGTTGGCCGCTTGTCGGTGCGTGCGTTTGGTGCGACTGAAACCATCGCCGATAAGGTTGCTTACCATCTCGGCCGCGCCCTGCAATTGACCAATATCCTGCGTGACATTGACGAGGATGCCGGTCGCGACCGGCTCTATCTGCCGCGCGAGCTGCTGCAAAAACACGGCATCGACAGTGCCGACCCGAAGGTGATCCGGAACGATCCCGGATTGCGCAAGGTGTGCCGCGATCTCGCAGCCGTGGCGAAGGGGCATTTTGCCGAGGCTGATGCCGCTATGCGCCAATGCGCCAAGAAACCGATGCGGCCAGCGCGTATCATGGGCGCGGTCTATGGTGCGCTCCTCGATCGTCTCATTTCCTGGGACTGGCAGGATCTGACGACCGAAGTGAAAGTGCCGAAATGGCGCAAGATCTGGCTGGCGATCCGCTATGGCTTCTTCTGATCGCGTCCATGTCATCGGTGCCGGCCTTGCCGGTCTCGCCGCAGCCACCAGGCTGCTGCGGGCTGGCTGGCAGGTAACGCTCTATGAAGCGGCGGCACAGGCTGGTGGCCGCTGCCGCTCCTATGTCGACGCCGAACTAGGTTGCCGCATCGACAATGGCAATCATCTGGTGGTGAGCGGCAATCTTGCTGCCATGGCCTATATCTCCGAGATCGGTGCCCAGGCAACGTTCTCGACCGCTGACAAGGCGATCTTTCCATTCATCGACCTGGCGACCAATGAGCGTTGGCAGGTGCGGCCGACCGAGGGACAAATACCCTGGTGGCTGCTGGTGCCCAGCCGCCGTGTGAAGGGCACGTCGCTGTTCGACTATCTCGATGCCGAACGCCTGGCCCGCGCCAGCGGGAATGCCGTCGTCACCGATATTCTTGATACCGGCAAAGTTGCCTATCGCCGCCTGTGGGCGCCGCTGTGCGTGGCTGCTCTCAACACCGAGCCGGAACGGGCCTCGGCAAAATTGCTGGGCCGCTTGTTCCGCGACACGTTCGGTCAGGGTGGTGCGTCCCTGCATCCCTTGATGCCGCATCAGGGGCTGTCGGAAAGTCTTGTTGATCCGGCACTCGCGCAATTGCAGGCCAAGGGTGCCGAGATCCTGTTCGGCCATCGCCTGCGTGCCATCATCTCTACCGACGACCGTGTCACCGAACTCGATTTCGGCAAGACGCAGATCGCCATCGGCCCCCGCGACAAGGTTGTGCTGGCGGTGACAGCACCCGTGGCAGCCGACCTCATTCCCAGCCTCTCGGCGCCTGATTCCTTTCGTGGCATCGTGAACGCGCATTTCAAAATGGATATCGCCGACCCGGCCCACCATTTCCTGGGTGTGGTGGGTGGTATCGCCGAATGGGTGTTTGTGAAGCCCGGTATCGTCTCGACGACGACCTCCGCGGCCGAGGCCTATATTGACCTCCCGGCGGAAGAGCTGGCGCAGCGGCTGTGGGCCGATGTCGCGAAGGCGCTCGATCTTGGCGAAGCCGCCATGCCGGCTTGGCGCGTGGTCAAGGAAAAGCGGGCGACGTTTGCAGCGACCCCGGATCAGCTGCGCCGCCGCCCGGGTGCCAAGACTGCCTGGCGCAATTTCGCACTGGCTGGCGATTGGACCGACACTGGCTGGCCCGCCACGATTGAAGGTGCCATCCAGTCGGGCTTCACCGCCGCGGCCGCTATTGGCACATGACCTTCCGGCGGCTTTCGGAGCTTTCCCTTGGGGAACGCGCCAAGATCGACACGCTGCTGCGGCCTGATCCGGTCCTATCCTTCTACTGGGCGACCGCCATCGAAGATCTTGCGCGCGGCATCGACAATCGGTTGGCTCGGATCTGCGCAAGCGGGCAGGGCATCATCATCGGGGCCGCCTTCGGTGAGCTCGGGGTCTTCTCGCCTTATGGCATTGTTGAGGATGCGGACATTGCGGCCTGCGCCGCCTGGCCAGGCACCGTCGAGATTCACGCGCCGCTAGCGGAAGCGTCACGCTATCTCGCCCAGGCGCAGCCACGGCTGAAGGAAGCGCGGGAAATGCTGGTGTTCGGTTGCCAGCTGCCGATTGCAGATGGCCCGGCCATCGATCATCGCCACCTCGGTCCGGCCGATGCCGACATCGTTGCGGCCTTCTATCGCACCCACTATGCCGAGACGGCGTTCGATCCATATATGCTGTTCATGCCTTTCGTCGGCAGCTTTGCAGACGGTCAGCTTGTCGCCTGTGCCGGGACCTTGGTGCAAAGCGCGCGTGAGAAGGCGGCGTTGATCGGGCATTTCGCCACGGCTCCGTCGGCGCGCAACAAAGGGCTGGCCACGAGCCTTGGTCGTGCCTTGCTCGGTCAACTGAGCGCGCAGGGTTTCAGGACTGTCTACCTTGCCACGACCGTGGAAAATCAGGCCGCCATCAACGTCTATGAAAGGCTCGGATTCAGCATCGTGGATCGACGTTTGCAGATCGATCTAATGCCCTGAAATACTGAGATTATTGGCTGTCGGACTACCACTCTGGGAATACTTTTCTTATGTCGGAGCGGCGCGTATACTCCGGCCAAATTCAACACCAACAAGGATTTGTCATCATGACCCAAGCTGCAATGAAGGCGACGAAATTCGCCCTGCCGATGAAGGATCAGGATCTGTTCCGGCAGCAGTGCTTTATCAACGGTCAGTGGCTGAATGCCGATTCCGGCAAGACGATCGAGGTCACCAATCCGGCGACGGGTGAGGTCCTGGGCACGATCCCGCAAATGGGTGCCGCCGAAACCAAGCGTGCGATCGAAGCTGCCAATGCCTCCTGGGGCGCCTGGCGTAAAAAGACGGCGAAGGAACGCGCCAACATCTTGCGCAAATGGTTCAACCTGATGATGGAAGCGCAGGATGATCTGGCGATGCTGATGACCGCCGAGCAGGGCAAGCCGCTGGCAGAGTCGAAGGGCGAGATCGCTTATGGTGCGTCCTACATCGAATGGTTCGCGGAAGAGGCCAAGCGCATCTATGGCGATATCATTCCGCCGCATCAGGGTGACAAGCGTATCGTCGTGACCAAGGAGCCGGTCGGCGTCGTGGCGGCGATCACCCCTTGGAACTTCCCCAATGCCATGATCACGCGCAAGGCGGCGCCGGCCATGGCTGCCGGCTGCCCGATCGTCGTGAAGCCCGCTACGCAAACGCCATTCTCGGCCCTTGCGATCGCCGTGCTGGCGGAGCGTGCTGGCGTGCCGGCAGGTGTCTTCAACGTCGTGACCGGCTCGGCCACCGCCATCGGTGGTGAAATGACCAGCAACCCGATCGTGCGCAAGTTGACCTTCACCGGCTCCACCGAAATCGGCAAGGTACTCATCAAGCAATGCGCCGACACGGTCAAGAAGACGTCCATGGAGCTGGGCGGCAATGCGCCCTTCATCGTGTTCGACGATGCCGACCTCGACGCAGCCGTCGAAGGCGCCATGATGTCTAAGTTCCGCAACACGGGTCAGACTTGCGTCTGCGCCAACCGCATCTATGTGCAGGACAGCGTCTATGACGCCTTTGCCGAGAAACTGAAGGTGGCTGTTGCCAAGATGAAGATCGGCGACGGGCTGAAGGGCGAGACCCAGCAAGGCCCGCTTATCGACATGAAGGCAGTTGCCAAGGTCGAAGAGCATATCGCCGATGCAGTCGCCAAGGGCGCCAAAATCGCTGCTGGTGGCAAGCGCCATGCGTTGGGCGGCAGCTTCTTCGAACCCACCATCCTGACCGGGGTCACGCCGCAGATGGCGGTGGCGAAGGAAGAGACCTTCGGCCCGCTGGCCCCGCTCTTCCGTTTCAAGACGGAAGAAGAGGTGATCACGATGGCGAACGACACCGAGTTCGGCCTTGCTTCATACTTCTACGCCCGCGATCTTGGCCGCGTCTGGCGTGTTGCCGAAGCCGTTGAATACGGCATCGTCGGCATCAATACCGGCATTATCTCGAGTGAAGTGGCGCCCTTCGGCGGCGTCAAGGAATCCGGCAATGGCCGGGAAGGCTCGAAATACGGGATCGAGGACTATCTCGAAATCAAATACATGTGCATGGGCGGTATCTGATACCACGCCGCATATGACCGACATGAACCCCTGCCGAAAGGCAGGGGTTTTTTGTTGGCCTGCTATTGACCGTAGGGGATCAGGCGGAAGCGATAGCGCAGTGTGACATCCTTTGGCGTGTCGTAGCCTTCTTGCAGGCTCGGTGCCAGCCAGGGTGACCAATCGGTCGACTCTGTCGGCCGGGCCGGCAGGTCGAGGTCGAAGCGCGTCCAGATATCGTGATTCTGCATAATGATCTGGATGGCCCATTCTTTGACGCGGTAAGGCGTCGTGTCCCAAGGCAGAATCTCGAAATCGCCATCCATGCGGATCTGATCGTCATGGCGCGTGTAGAGCAGCCCTTCGATGAGGATGACGGTGCCGACAGCAGCGGCACCGCCCATCGCCTTGGGGACACGGATCTCGGCCTCGAGCTGCGGGTGGGCGCCGTCATATTCCAGGGGGCTTGGGTCGGCGATGAAGATTTGCCATCCTGCAATCATGGCGACGGCAAGGACGGCGTCACCGATCAATGCATGTGGTCGAAAGCGTGGTGGCAACCAGAACGTTGCGGCGAAGGCGGCAACCACGCCACCGCCGAGGCCGGCAACAATTGCGATCAGCAGCACCAGATAGGCGTTGGCAATCGATCCATCGGGGCCATTGCCAGGACCGACTGCAAGATCGGCCGCCCAGAAACTGAGGGCGCCGAACAGAGGTGTCGTGCAAAGACCGGTGAGGATAGCTACCGCACCGCGTCCCATGGCTGGATCAGCCCTTGACGTTCAAGGCATCGCCCAGGCGGGCCAAGGCTTCGTCCTTGCCCAGGATTTCCATCACCTCGAAGATGGGTGGCGATTGCGTGGATCCGGTAAGGGCAGCACGCAGCGGCTGTGCCACGGCACCAAGCTTCACACCGGCAGCCTCGGCAAAGCCACGCGCCTTCTCCTCAAGTGCCGCAGCCTGCCAGTCCGTGGCAGCGCTATAGGTCGCGATCAGCTGCGGCAGCAGCGCCATGGTCTCTGGTGTCACCAGGACAGCCTTCGCCTTCTCGGTAAAAGCCAGGGGCCGCGCCTGGACGTAGAAGCCGGCATTCTCGGCCAGTTCCTTCAAATTCTTGGCGCGGCTCTTGAGACCGGGCATGGCGCGGGTCAGCAGCGCCACCGCTGCGGCGTCATCGGCTTTACCGAGAGTTTCTGCCACGGCCTTCGCAAGATCTGCGTCATCAGCCTGGCGCATGTAATAGCCATTGAGATTGTCGAGCTTGGCAAAATCAAAACGTGAGGGCGAGCGGCCGATGCCACCGAGGTCGAACCATTCGACCGCCTGCGCCGTCGAGATGATCTCGTCATCGCCGTGGCCCCAGCCGAGGCGCAGCAGATAGTTGCGCAGGGCGGCGGGCAGATAGCCCATGTCGCGATAGGCCTCGACACCGAGCGCACCATGGCGCTTCGAGAGCTTAGCGCCGTCCGGCCCATGGATAAGCGGGATATGGCTGAAATGCGGGGCGTCCCATCCCATCGAATCATAGATCATGCGCTGGCGGAACGTGTTGGTCAGGTGATCGTCGCCGCGGATGACATGGGTGATGTTCATGTCGTGGTCGTCGACGACGACCGACAGCATGTAAGTGGGTGTCCCGTCCGACCGCAGCAAAATCATGTCGTCGAGCTGCTCGTTGGCAACGCGCACCTCGCCCTGGACGCCGTCGACCACAACGGTCTCGCCGGCGAGCGGCGCCTTGATCCGGATAACCGGCTTCACGCCGGCGGGTGCGTCTTTGGGGTCGCGGTCGCGCCAGCGACCGTCATATTTCATCGGCTTCCCGGCAGCCTGCGCAGCCTTGCGCATCTCGTCGAGCTCCTCGACCGAGCAATAGCAGCGATAGGCCTTGCCGGCCTCCAGCAGCTGGTGCGCGACCTCCGCATGGCGTGGTGCGCGGGCGAACTGGTAGACGATCTCGCCATCCCAATCGAGGCCAAGCCACTTCAACCCATCGATGATCGCCTCAATCGCCGCATCGGTGGAGCGGACACGGTCCGTATCCTCGATGCGCAGATGAAAGATGCCGCCATGATGGCGCGCATAGAGCCAGTTGAAGAGGGCCGTGCGTGCGCCGCCAATGTGGAGGAATCCAGTGGGCGAGGGGGCGAAACGGGTAACGACGGTCATGATGGGAATCCGAAGGATATGTTGATTTTGGTGGGTTCTAGCATGAATCCACCGTCTTCGGGCAATGCTTCGCGCGGGGTTCGGCGGGCAACGGCTTCACACCACTAAAACGATATGATATGGTTTTTATACAACCTTATTCCGACGAGCATAATGTCCGCTGCCGATTTCCCGCAAAGACTAGGTCCCGCGCAAAGACTAGAAGAGTTTTTCGCTGCCCAGCGCCCCAACTGGCCGGGTTGGGCGGCGGTGGCGCTCGGCAGCGGGATTGCTCTCTATTTCAGCCTCGTGTTTGAGCCGCCTTTGTGGTGGGGACCGGCTCTCACCATCGCCGCCATCGCTTCGGTCTATGCCGTACGCAGGCAGCCTTTGCTCATGGTGGTTGCGGCTGGACTGGTTGCGGTGGCCATTGGCTTTTCGGTCGCCAGCTGGCGGGCGGAATGGGTGTCCGCACCGCAGCTCAATCGCTCGCTCTATCGGGCCGAGGTGACCGGGCGGGTGATCGAGATCGAACTCTATCCCGGCAGCTTGCGCGTGACGCTCGATCATCTGGCGATCAGCAGCGAAAAGACCGGGCAGCTGGCGCCAGATGTTTTGCCGGCGCGCGTCCGCATCAAGCTTGCCAAGGTGACGGATCAGATCCTGATCGGCGATTGGTTGAAGCTCAACGCCGATCTGCAGCCGCCAGCCCCACCGACGATCCCCGGTGGCTTCGATTTCCGCCGCCAGGCCTATTTCGAGCGGCTGGGCGGCGTCGGCTTTTCCTTGCAGGCGCCGGTCAAGATAGCCCCGGTGCAAGTCGGTTTTGCGCCGCTGGACAAGGTTCTCGCCTGGTTCGATGCGTTGCGCCTGACGATCGGCCAGCGCATCCAGGCTGAATTGCCGGGATCGACCGGCGCCATGGCGATGGCACTCATCGTCGGCAACCAGACGGCACTCCGCGCCGATGACGTCCAGGCGATGCGGGATTCTGGCCTGGCTCACCTCACCTCGATTTCGGGCCTCCATATCGGCTTGGCGGCCGGCATTTTCTTCTTCGGTCTGCGTGCCCTGCTGGCGCTGGTGCAGCCGGTCGCCCTGCGCTTTGATATCAAGAAATGGGCGGCGGTGATGGCGTTGGTTGGCGCCTTCTTCTATGCAGGACTTGCCGGCATGCCGGTGCCGACGCAGCGCGCGCTTGTCATGACCGGCGTTTTCTTCTGCGCCATCCTGCTCGACCGTTCGCCCATTTCGATGCGGGTCATCGCCTTCGCCGCGATCATCGTGTTGCTGGTGGCGCCGGAAGCATTGGTCGGCGCCAGTTTCCAAATGTCGTTTGCGGCCGTGCTGGGCCTCATCCGCGTATTTGATGGTGGGCGCACTCAGTTTGCCAATCTACGGCGCGTCGGCCGTGACGCACCGGACCTCACCGGCCGCATCATTGGCGCCGTTGAGCGTGGCGGCATCTGGCTTGGCACCCTGATGCTGACCAGTCTCATCGCCAGCCTGATGACGGCACCTTATGCCGCCTATCATTTCGACCGGCTGACGCTCTACGGCATTGCTGCAAATATGCTGGCTGTCCCCTTGACCGGCTTCTGGGTCATGCCGCTGGCCGTTCTGGCGCTGATCGCCATGCCGTTCGGCCTTGAGGATTGGCCGCTGCAGGCGATGGGCTGGGGCTGCGATCTCATCATCGACATTGCGCATTGGGTAGGGGATTGGCCCGGTGCCGTGGTGCTCATTCCGGCCCTGCCTGTTCTCGGCCTGCTGGTGATGAGTTTCGGTCTCATCTGGCTGTGCTTGATCATCGGCCGGCTGAAATGGCTGGGCCTTGCGCTACTGGGCGCGGGCTGCCTCACGCCGCTCACCACCCGTGCACCGGATATCCTGGCCTTCGCCGATGGCAAGAGCAGCCGGTTGGTGGCGGTGATGGACGCCGAAGGTCAATACCGTTTCAGCTCGACTCGTGCTGCCAAGATCCCAGCGGAAACCTGGCTGCGGCGAAATGCACAGGAAAAGCGCCTGCCGTTCCCGCAAGTGGCCGCCTTCGTGCCGCCGCTGGACAGCCACCAGCGCCGTATCGACGTCATGCATGGACCGGCCGCTACGGCTTTGCCATTGCCCGGCAGCAACGATACCTGCACGGCCGATTGGTGCCGCTTCGATACGCGCATGGGTTATGTGGCGGTGGCGTTGACAGAAGCGGGCGCAGAGCCAGCCTGTCAGGCATCAAAGCTGGTGATCAGCCTGGAGCCGATCGAGGGTTATTGCAAGTCAGCGGAACAGGTGATCGATTTCTTCGATCTCTGGCGCCGTGGCACCCATGCAATCTGGATTCATCGCGACGGTACATTCACGGTGCGGCGTGCTGCCGATGTCGGCGATAGGCCCTGGGCGCTGCAACGCTTTCCGAAACCGGCGCAGCCTGCTGAGACTGCGCCGGGTGACGGTGGTCTTAGTACTGACGCATCAGACCGATCAGGCGACCCTGGATCTTGACCCGGTCGGGCCCGAAGATGCGCGTCTTGTGATTGGGATTGGCGGGTTCCAGGGCAATGGAATCGCCCTTGCGGCGCAACCGCTTCAACGTGACTTCGTTATTGTCGACCAACGCCACGACGATGGTGCCGTTCTCAGCATTCTCACAACGTTCTATGAGGACGGTGTCGCCTTCATGAATGCCGGCGTCGATCATCGAATCGCCTTCGACCGACAGCGCATAATGTTCACCACGACCGAGCATGCCCGCAGGCACATCTACCGAATTGCTGTGATCGCGCAGCGCCTCGATGGGCGTGCCGGCTGCAATCTTGCCATAGAGCGGCAATTGCACGGTCTGTGCAGCCTGCGCCACAACGGCGCCGGGCAGAGTGGGCGTGAAATCACCATGGATGACGCTGGGTGTGAAGCCGCGCTTGGCGGGCTCGCGGTCAACGGCAGCCGGTGTCGCTGGCGCCGCCGATATCTTGCCGCCGACCTGATCCTCGGCGAGACGCATCACTTCAAGAGCCCGCGCACGGTGCGGCAGGCGTCGGATGAAGCCGCGTTCTTCAAGTCCGGTGATCAGGCGATGAACACCCGATTTCGACTTCAGGCCGAGGGCGTCCTTCATTTCGTCGAAGGAGGGCGACACACCGGTGTCGCCAAGTCGGTCCTGGATGAATTGCAGCAATTCCCGCTGTTTTCTCGTCAGCATGCCCGCTCAACCCCCTTGCAGTGTTACTGCCGGAACCCCACCCCAGTGAGGGCCGCCGGCCGGCCAAAATCGACCCGATTGTCCCGATACACCCGTCAGTCCTGGTCCAGAACCGACATATTGGGCCGGAACAAACGATCAACAACTACATATGTTCTAGTTTAGTTCATGATAATGTCAAGAGGTTACCCACAGGGTCCTTCTGACGGACGAGGCGACCACTCTCGCCGCAACATTAAGATTTTGCTCTTTTAAGTAGAATATTGCCTGGCCGGACTGCAGGTGCCATGGTGGCATTGCTTTGACAAGCGGCGCCTGGAGGAGAAGGATTGATCAGTCAAACCTGCTTCACTCAGGACGGAGGCTGGACATGACAATCGCACCTCGGCTGAAACAGCATCTCGATGGCAAGGGCATTCGTTACGACGTGGTCGCGCATCCGCATACGTCAACCAGCAGCTTTACCGCCCAATCGGCGCATATCCCTGGCACCAGGGTGGTCAAATCCGTCGTTGTGCATCACGAAATGGGCTACGCACTGGCGGTATTACCAAGTACCCATCGCGTGGAATTGGGCAGCCTGCAATCGGTCATGGACCGGCGGCTGGGCCTCGCCACGGAGCGCGAGATCGCAAGCATCTTTAGTGATTGTGAACCTGGGGCTGTGCCGCCGATTGGCGCTGCTTACGGTGTACCGGTCGTCCTTGATGAATGTATCGGTGACGAACCGGACCTCTATTTTGAGGGCGGCGATCATCGCAGCCTGATCCACGTCACCGACGAGGCTTTTCGGACGCTGACGCAGGGTGCCCAACGGGCGCGGTTCAGCCACCATAGCTGAGCGCGGATCTTAAAGGCTGAGACACCCACCGACGAGAGGCAGGATTTCCGTCATGTCGCCGGCCTGCGCCGCTGGCGCATGGGGCGGGCGGATAATCAACGCATCGGCTTGTGCGATGAGGGACAGC
Source organism: Dongia sp. P2_B8 (assembly GCF_056404715.1). NCBI lineage: Bacteria > Pseudomonadati > Pseudomonadota > Alphaproteobacteria > Rhodospirillales > Dongiaceae > Dongia > Dongia sp. P2_B8. The sequence goes on from NZ_JBFUDM010000010.1 coordinate 26,731, forward strand.
ATGGCGCTATCCTGCTTCGGGAAGGGTGAGGCAATGAGGCTGCCGTCAGTGCCGCTGGTGAGCGTGGCGCGGAGATAATCCTGGCGCTGGTCGTTCGCCTTCAGTGCGACGCCGAGCTTCGCCATGGTTGGACCATTTTCGGAAACCACCCGTCCCAGCAGGCGATCGATCGCGGGGCGCAGGAACAGCGTCGCCGTCACCAGCGCGGAGACGGGATTGCCGGGCAGGCCAAGCACCGGCAAGGCGCCGAGTTCGCCGAACATCACCGGCTTGCCCGGCCGCATGGCGATCTTCCAGAAATCGAGCTTGGCGCCCTTATCCTTCAAGGCCTGCTGGATGAGGTCGAGTTCACCAACCGAGGCGCCACCGATCGTCACCAGCAGGTCGGCACCGCGCGCGCCATCGAGCGCCCGATGAAGATCGGTGAGATTGTCGCGCGCAATGCCAAGGTTGATCGGCTCACCGCCGCAGGCCGTGACCAAGGCTGCAAGACCGATGCCGTTGGAAGCGATGATCTGTGCAGGACCCAAGGGCTCGCCCGGATGTTGCAATTCATCGCCGGTCGACAGCAAAGCGATGCGCGGCCGGCGCGTGACCGTCACCGAGGGCCAGTTCATCGCAGCGGCCAACGCGACATCTCGCGCAGTGAGCAGGCGGCCCGCCTTGACGCCGATCTCGCCCAGGCGGAAATCGTTGCCGGCGGCACGCACGTGCTGACCCAGCGTGTTGCTGCCTTCGCGCACCATGACAGTGTCACCGTCGCGATCGCAATTTTCCTGGATGACGATACTGTCGGCACCTTGCGGCAGGATGGCGCCGGTGAAGATGCGGGCGGCCTGTCCAGCCTTCAGTATCAGCGCAGATGCGGTGCCCGCGGCAATGGTGCCAGTGACGGTAAGGCGTGCTGGTAGCTGCGCGATGTCGGCGGCGCGGACCGCATAGCCGTCCATCGCGGAGACGGCGGCCGGCGGCTGGCTCAATCTCGCCACCACGGGTTCGGCCAGTACGCGGCCGAGCGCTCGATCGATTCCGACTACTTCGCCGGCGAGTGGTGAGACACTCGCGAGAATGCGCTGGGTGGCCTCGGAAACAGGCAGCATTACGCGGCCTCAAAGGTGCCGGACTTGCCGCCGCTTTTGTGGACCAACCGGATATCGCCGATACGCATGCTCTTGTCGGCGGCCTTCACCATGTCATAGACCGTCAGGGCCGCTACCGAGACGGCGGTCAGCGCCTCCATCTCGACGCCGGTCTTGCCCACCAGCTTGCAGGTCGCCGTGATGTCGACGGCATTGCGCGCTTCGTCGAGCGCCAACTCGACCTTGACCGAAGTCAGCGCCAGGGGATGGCATAGCGGAATGAGGTCCGGCGTCCGCTTGGCGCCCATGATGCCGGCCAGTTGCGCCACCGTGAGAACGTCGCCTTTCTTGACGCCGCGGTCGCGGATGAGGGCCAGGGTCGCGGGCGCCATGTACACGGAACCCTTTGCAATTGCGACGCGTTCGCTGGCTTGTTTGTCCGAGACATCGACCATGCGGGCATTGCCGGATTCGTCGAAATGGGTGAGGTCTGACATCTCAGGCGGCCGAGTTGAGGGGCGCACGCGCGCCCAGCAGCGCACGTGTTGCTGCCGTCACATCCGCTTGGCGCATCAGGCTTTCGCCCACCAGGAAGATCGAGGCGCCGACGCGGTTCATGCGCTCAAGATCGGCGGTGACATAGAGGCCGCTTTCTGCGACCAGCAACCGGTCCTTAGGGGCCATCGCCGCCAATTGCTCGGTGGTCGCAAGATCGATGGCAAGCGTCTTGAGGTTGCGGTTGTTGACGCCAAGCAGGCGCGATTTCAGTTTGAGGGCGCGCGTCATTTCGTCGGCGTCATGCACCTCGACCAGCACATCCATGCCGAGCGTGAAAGCCAGGGCTTCCAGTTCCGCTGCCTGTACATCGTCAAGGCAGGCCATGATCAGCAGGATGCAATCGGCACCCAGCGCCCGCGATTCATAGATCTGATAGGGCGTCAGCATGAAATCCTTGCGCAAGGCCGGCAGATCGACTGCACGCCGTGCCGCGCCCAGATAATCATCATGGCCCTGGAAATAGGGCATGTCGGTAAGCACCGAAAGGCAGGTGGCACCACCGGCCCGGTAGGCTTTGGCGAGATTAGCCGGATCGAAATCCGCGCGGATCAGGCCCTTGGAAGGCGATGCTTTCTTGATCTCGGCGATGAGGCCGAAATGGCCGGCCTTGATCGTGCCCTCCAGCCGCTTCAGGAAACCGCGCGGCGGGTCCTGCACGAGGCTGGCTTCGGCGCGCGCGCGAATCTCGGCCAGCGGCACGCTTTGCTCACGCGCCGCAATATGCAGGCGCTTGTCGTCGCAGATGCGGGTCAGCACGTCGCTCATGACGCGGCAATCCCGTCGGCGCTGGTATTGGTGACACGGATCAGGGCTTCAAGCTTTTCGCGTGCGCGGCCGAAATCGAGCGCTTCGGCGGAAAGCTCCATGCCTTCTGCCATGTCCTTGGCCTTGCCAGCCACGATCAGGGCAGCTGCAGCATTGAGCCGCACGATATCGCGGTAGGGGCCGACTGCGCCGTCGAACAGGTCACGGAGCGCCTGAGCGTTCTGGGCTGGGTCGCCACCCTTGATCTCGTCGATCGTGGCACGCGGCAGATCGAACTGCTCGGGCGCAATCTCGAACTCGCGAAGCTGACCATCGCGCAGCTCGACCACATAGGTAGGCGCGGTGGTGGTGATCTCGTCCAGCCCGTCGCCGCCATGAACCAGCCAGGCATGCTCGGTACCGAGCGACTTCAAGGCATTGGCCATCGGCAGCAGCCATTGGCGCGAATAAACGCCGATCAGCTGGCGCTTGACGCCGGCCGGGTTCGACATCGGGCCCATCAGGTTGAAAATCGTGCGCGTACCCAATTCGACCCGGCTGGGGCCAACATGGCGCATGGCGCTGTGATGCTTTTGCGCCCATAGGAAGCTGGTGCCCACTTCGAACAAAGCATGTTCCAGCACTTTCATGTCAGCGTCGATGTTGACACCCAGCGTCGCCAGGATATCGGCGGCACCGCTCTTGGAGGAGGCAGCCTTGTTGCCGTGCTTGGCGACAGTGACGCCGCAGGCGGCACAGACGAAGGCAACGGCGGTTGAAATATTGAGGGTACCGGCACCATCACCGCCGGTACCGCAGACATCGATGGCGCCCTGCGGCGCCTGGATGCGGGTCATCTTCTCGCGCATCACGCTGACAGCGCCGGTGATTTCATCCACCGTCTCGCCGCGCACGCGCAATGCCATCAGGAAGCCGCCGATCTGGGTCGGTGTCGCTTCGCCGGTCATGATGATGTTGAAGGCTGTCTCAGCTTCCGCCCGCGAGAGTGATTTACCCTGGGCGACGACGGCAATGAGCCCCTTGAGATCGGTGTTGGAGCTCACTGCAGGACCTTTGGCGTGTTGAGCTTGTTGAGCCCGGCGGACGTCAGAAAGTTACCCAGCAGTTTGTGGCCGTGTTCGGAGGCGATGCTTTCAGGATGAAACTGCACCCCCGCGATGGGCAACGACTTATGGGCGAGCCCCATGATCGTGCCATCCTCGGTCTCGGCCGTGATTTCGAGTTCCGCCGGCAGCGAATCACGCTCGACCACCAGCGAATGGTACCGTGTGGCCGCGAAGTTGTTGGGCAGGTCCAGGAACACACTTTTGTTGCGATGGCTGACATTCGACATCTTGCCGTGCATCGGCTTGTTGGCGCGCACCACCTTGCCGCCGAACGCCTGGCCGATCGCCTGATGGCCCAGGCACACGCCAAGGATCGGAATCTTGCCTGCAGCGCCCTTGATCAGGTCGAGGCAGATCCCGGCGCGATCCGGGTCACAGGGGCCTGGCGACAGGATGATTCCCTGCGGCGCTTTGGCCATGACCTCGGCGACCGAGATCTGGTCATTGCGGTAGACTTCGATCTCCGCCCCCAACTCGCCCAGATAATGGTACAGGTTGTAGGTGAAGCTATCGTAATTATCGATTAGTATGAACATCTTAGTCATCCGCGCGCGCCAAAGGTGAGCGAGTTTAGCAGGGGTGTCGCTGGAACGGAAGATTCGGGGGCTGGGTTGTAAGAGATGCGCTGGCAGGGATTGAGAACCGGGATGACCATCACCGACATGCTGAGCACGGCTGTCTTGGTGGTACCGCTTTTGCTGCTGGCCATGACCGGTAATTGGTGGGGCGTGTCCCCGTTGAAGCCGATTTTGAAGTTCATCTGGCTGCCCTTCGCGCTGGCGGGTGTTGTGCAGTTCGGCTTCGGCTTCCCGCTCTACGGGCGCACGCTGCTCAATCTGCTCCGCCTGCGGGTTGATGCGAATACGCTCGCTGTCACGGGAGCCAGCGCCGCCTTCGCCCTGGCATTCTGGGAATTCCGGCATCTGACAATTCCAGCCGATCCGGAGGCGTTGCTGATCATCTGGCGGGATGCAGCGCTCGGCGCCAGTCTGGTGGCGGTCGTCCTGTTGGGCGAGATCGCACAGCGCAGCGCTCGCCAAGTGCCGGCACCACCGCGCACCTTGGCGGTCCGGGGCCGACTTGTCATTGAACCGGGTGCATTTATCCCATGTGATGGAGTCGTGCTGGAGGGGGTAAGCGAGATCCAGGATCCTGCCGGCGCCGACGATGTCTTTCCCATCATCGTAAAGACCGGCACGCGGGTGCATGCAGGTGCACGAAATGGCGACGGGGCACTGACCATCCAGTCGGTGGGGAGCGCACCGGCAAATGTCCTCACGGCCATCGATCGGCGTCGGCCAGACCGCGTGCAAAGGATCGTCAACTGGACCGCCTGCTTGATGCTCATTGTCGCTCTCGGTGTGGCGGCCTGGCGCCATGTGCATGCCGTGGCTGGGCAAGATGCTGTTGCCGATGCCTTGCGCCTCATCGCCATGGCGACACCACTTGGCATCGGGCTGGTGCTGGCGGCACCGGCCTCGGAAGTCCTCGGCGCGGCGCTGCGCCTGGGTATCGACATTCGCGACGTTGCCATTCTTGACCGGCTGCGGCGGGTCGGCGCGGTCGTCGTAGGGCATCGCGGTGTTCTGGTGCCCGACCGTTTGCGGCTGATCTCCGCGCAATGCGTCGAAGGCATTTCAGGCAGTGATCTTATCAGGCGCGTGGCGGCAGTGGCGCAACTCGGCCACGAGCCTTGGGGCAAAGCGGTACTCGAATTTGCCGTCGGCTATCGCATGCGTCTCAAAACCGCCACCGACTATAAGGCCAGTGTCGGCGAAGGAATCACGGCGCATATCGACGGGCAGCAGACGATCTTCGGCACGCGGGAGTTTGTGGAAAGCCGCGGCGTGTCATGCCTGCCGCTCAATGACGCAGCCAAGCTTGCCATCAGCCAGGGACGACGTTTGCGATGGGTTGCCGAGGCGACCCCGGCACGGCGTGTCATCGGCTTCATTTCGTTTGGTGCGCCCACGCTGTCAGGTGCGGCCGAAGCCACGAAGAATCTGCACCGGTTGGGCCTCAAGACGGCGTGGCTTGCACAAACTGGTGATCCGGCGCATCTGGCTCTGGCCAAGCATCTCAAGATCGACCGTGTGATCTCTGAACAGCCTGAAGACGTCGTGGAGGGACTAACCAATCTGCGCAACAAACACGGGCCGCTCCTGCTGGTAACGGCGGACGCCGTGCCGGATGGCCTTGCGGCGGGTGACGTCGTGCTGCCGTTCGGCCAGCGGATCGTCGAACAATTGCCTGGCAGTGCGCTGGCGACGGCAAGGCATGATCCGCGGCTGATTGTCGACTTGCTCAGCCTTGCCGCGCGGCATCGTCAGGTCGTCCTGGCCAACGCCGTCGTTGCCTTCGGGACGGCCGTCATACTGGCTTTCTTTCCAAGACTTCTCGGTGCGCACAGCGATCTTGCCAGTTACGAAGTTGCCATTGTGCTAATCCTCGCCATGTCCTCGCTCGGCTTGCGCGCCGTGCCGACGACCGCTAATGAGGTCGACGAGGAGTAAGCATGGCACCCCGCAAAAAATCATCCAAACCAAAGGCTCGAAGAGCGAGACGTCCACGGCGGCCGGCGCGGCGCAATGGGCTGCTGGCCTCGCTGAAATCCTTGTTGGGCAGCATTCCGATCGGGCCGGCTTTGTTTGCCATCGGCATCGGGCTTGGTTTTGGCATCGGGCTGGCGCTGACGACCATGGCGCCGACGCTGCTGAGCCGTATCGAGCAAGAGATCAGTCCACCGGTCAAAATCACCAAAGCCGACAAGAAGGCGCCCGCCGCCGTCGCAGCTCAACCACCCAAGCTCGTCGAGAAATCGGCACCAACCGTGGCAGCGGCCCCGCCACCCGCTGTGCCGCCACCTGCAGCACCGCCGCCAGCGGCGGCAGTACCTGCGACAGGGGCTGCCGCCGATGCGGATATTTCTGCGCCAGAAATATCGGCAACTGTTCCGGCTATGGCGGAGGAGGGGGCGCATCAGTCGGCCGCGGTCACGGCTTTGCCGCCTGACGAACCGCTGGCCACTGGCCAGCCGCAGGTCGCAGCGCTACCCAGTCCTGCCGACAAGGAACCGGRATTGCCGGCCTGGCTGCAAAATTCCGTGGCGTCGCGGGATCCCGGTGACCGGCCGATGATTGCCATCGTGCTCGATGATGTTGGCGTGGCACCGCAGCATGCGGAAATGGCCATCGCGCTGCCGGCGCCGATTGTGCTTTCGATCATGACCTATGCGAAGAATGCTGCGGCCCTCGCCCGTGAGGCCCATGCCAAGGGGCATGAGATCATGGTCCATATGCCGATGCAGCCGATGAACGATGCGATCAGCGCTGGGCCGAATGCTCTGACGGTCGGGATGGATGCCAAGGAAATCCAGCGACGCCTGGATTGGGGGCTCGACCGGCTGGCAGGCTATGTTGGCTTCAACAACCACATGGGCAGTCGCTTCACGCAGGACGCGGCGGGCATGCGCGTCGTGCTCGCCGAAGCGAAGCGCCGCGGCCTGCTGTTTCTCGATTCCAAGACCATTGCCGGCAGCGTGGGCGATACGCTGGCGGCCCAGATGGGGGTCACGCATATCGCCCGTGATGTCTTCCTCGATGATGATATGAGCGAAGCAGCCGTGGCCCGGCAATTGGCCCATGCTGAAGCGATCGCCCGCAAGCAAGGCTATGCCGTTGCCATCGGGCACCCCCACCCAGCGACGATTGCCGTCTTGAAGCGCTGGCTTGTCGATGCAAAGGCGCGTGGCTTTGCCATCGTGCCCTTGACCACCATCATTAAGAAGCGCGAGGGTGTTGCTGGATAAAGCGGAGAGGGCAGATGCGGTTTGATAATCAATATTATCCTGGGATCGTCGCCGATATTCTCGGCGCCCATGCGCGCTATTACGCGCAAACTTGGTCATTCGGGTTGAAGTTCGAGGCCAAAGTGGCCGCCGACCTGGCCGGCTTCATCTTGAACATGGACACCAGCCAGGATCTTTTGCTGACGGCCAAGCGGCCGGACGAACGGTTCCTGGGGTCGATCGTCATCGACGGCAGCGACTATGGCGGTCGCGGCGCACACCTGCGCTGGTTCATCGTGGCACCTGAAGCGCAGCGCACTGGCCTTGGCAAGCAATTGCTCGACCGCGCCATCGGCTTTTGCCGGGAACGCGGCTATTACCGGCTCTATCTCTACACTTTTGCCGGCCTGGATTCGGCCCGCCGGCTTTACGAGCAGGCTGGTTTCAAACTGGTGGAAGAGCAGGAAGCGAACACTTGGGGGCGGCCCATGCGCGAGCAGCGCTTTGAGGCCGAGTTTCTGCCCGGGGACCCCTTCGAGAATTCCGAAGGCGGCTGATCGCGTGTCACTTGCCTGTGGGCTTCCAGGGTCCGTAGCCGAGCCCTGTGTCGGACTGGGCGATATCGTCCGGTCGGCTGCTGCCTTCATAATCCTCGATGGCAATGCATCGGTCGACTGTGTTGCCGTCGCTCGATAAAGGGAATATCGAGCCGTAGACGATGAGCGTGTTGCCGAACTTCGTCTTCAGCGTGTCCTTGGAGTAGGTCGGCCGCTTCTGCTCGCAGACCATGCGATATTCCTTGATCAGCTCCACCCGGACGTCTTCGGAATATTCGGTGATCTCATCGAGATAACGCCCGGTCAGTTCATGCCGGAAGGCCACGGCCTTGGTGCCGACCAGCCGGTAGAACACGCGGAACGGCGCCTGTTCGATGGAGATGACGAAAATGTTCGGCAGGATCGCGCGCATTTCAGCGGGATCGATATCCTGCCAGCTGGGCATGACCCGGTCACCACGCTTGGTGGTCCAGATGCTATGAAACCGCCGCACGATGGGTGAGGTCACCTGGTCGAAGGGTATGTCGAGCTCGATCAGCATGGACCCCGCCTTAGACCTGTCTATCTGTTGCGGCTGCCACTCTGCGCAAAAAGAACCGCTTCCTGGGCAGCGCGGATAAGGGCCCGCGCCTTGTGGTGGCATTCCTGGAACTCGCTCTCGGCCACGGAATCATTGACGATGCCCGCACCCGCCTGGACATACATCGTGCCGTCCTTGATCACGGTGGTGCGCAGTGCGATGCAGGTATCCATCGACCCGTCGGCAGCGAAATAACCGATAGCACCGCCGTAAACGCCACGGCGTTCCGGCTCCAATTCCTCGATGATCTCCATCGCCCGCACCTTCGGTGCACCGGAGACGGTGCCGGCCGGGAAGCCTGCCATCAGCGCATCCATGGCATCGTATTTGGCGTCGATCTTACCTTCGACGTTTGAGACGATGTGCATGACATGGCTGTAGTTTTCGATCTGGAATTTCTCGGTGACCCGGATCGACCCGATCTCGGCCACGCGACCGACATCGTTGCGCCCCAGATCGAGCAGCATGAGATGCTCCGACAGTTCCTTCTCGTCGGCCAGCAGGTTGGCGGCATTGGCCTTGTCTTCCTCGGGCGTCTTGCCACGCGGCCTAGTGCCGGCGATCGGTCGGATCGTGACCTGATCATCGCGCAGCCGCACCAGGATTTCCGGACTGGAGCCGATGATGGTAAAGCCGCCAAGGTCCAGGAAAAATAGGAAGGGCGAAGGATTTAGCCTCCGCAAGGAACGGTAAAGTGCGAACGGCGGCAGCTTGAAGGGCAGGGAGAAACGCTGCGACAGAACCACCTGGAAGATGTCGCCGGCAAGGATGTATTCCTTGGCCTTTGCCACCATCTCGCCGAAATATTCCCGCGTCATGTTCGACTTGGGCTCGGGCAGGTCGGCAAGATCCGCGGCACCTGCCTGCTGCGGCAAGGCGCGATCGAGGTCGGCTACGATATCGTTCAGCCGCTCCAGCGCCTGGTTGTAGGCGGCACGTGCCGTAAGGCCATCCGTGTTCCAGACCGGAGTCACGATGGTGAGCGAATCTTCTACATTGTCGAATATGGCGATCAATGTCGGGCGCAGGAAGATGCTGTCGTGAAGGCCGAGATTGTCCGGTTTCAAGTCCGGCAATTTCTCGACCTGGCGGATCATGTCATAGCCCAGATAGCCGAAGAGGCCGGAGGCCATCGGCGGCAGTCCGGCCGGGACCGCGATCCGGCTTTCCTTGATCAGCGCGCGCAGGGACTGAAGGGCAGGCGCCTGTTCCGCCACGAATTTGTCGGGTTCGAAACGGGCGTTGCGGTTGATCTCGGCAGCATTGCCGCGGCAGCGCCAGATGACATCCGGCTTCAGGCCGATGATCGAATAGCGCCCGCGGACGGCGCCGCCTTCGACCGATTCCAGCAGGATCGAGTTGGCCCTGCCATCGGCCAGCTTGAGCATCACCGAGATCGTGGTTTCGAGGTCTGCGATCAACCTTGTCCATACAAGTTGCGGCCGGCCGGCTTCATGGCCTGTGGCAAATCGCTCGAATTCCGGTTCCACCTTCATGATCGATATCCCGCATCTAGTGAGCTGCTTATTGGTCCGGCTGATCGATCAACCTTTGCCACTGCTCGTCGTCGCGTTCGACGGGGATCTCGCTCTTCAAGGCGTCATAGAATTGCTGTTGCACGTCGCCGCCCAGGGACTGGGCGACGCGCTCGGTCAGCTGTTTCACATCGTCGGCATGTGTCTCGGGTGCCGCCGGAATGATACCGGTCAGGCGCGCCACGATTGGTCCGCTGGGGCCATCGCCGATCGTCAGTTCGCCAGTCTTCAGCTTGAATAAAGCCTGCGCCAAAGCAGCGTCGACGCCGTTCTCGGCATCGCCTTCGCCGCGGGAGAACGGCTTGCTGACGGTCATGGTGAGGCCGAGCGCAGTCGCTTCGGCACTGAGGTCACCGCCCGCTTTCAGCTTGTCGACCAGGGCCTGTGCCTTGGCTTTGGCGAGCTCAGCCTGCTTGCCGGCGATCCAATCCTGGGTGACCTGATCCTTGACCACGTCGAGCGGCTTCACGGCCGGCTCGGTAACGCCGGTCACCTGGGCCACAGCGTAGGACCCGTCATTGAGGGCCGTGATATCGCCGGGGTCGCCGACCTCGGTGTTGAAGATCAGGCTGACAGCATCGGCGGGGATACCAAGATCGTTGCCGGCGGCATCCTTGCCGGTGGCGTCGATGGCATCCACTTTCTGGAACTTCAGCTGCAGTTTCGTGGCGGCATCTTGCAAGGTGGCGCCACCGGCCAATTCGTCCTGCAACTGCTCGCGGACCGTTTCCATGGCGTCTGCGGCGCGGCCAAGCGCCAGCGTGTTGCGGATCTCGCCCTTCACGTCTTCGAGTGTCTTGGTCGAGCCGGGGATGATCGACTGCACATGAACCACATGCAGGCCGAAAGGGCTCTTCAGCGGATCAGAAACAGCATCGGCCGCCAGCGCAAAGACCTTGTCGGCAATGTCGGCCGGCAATTTGTCCTTGGTGATCTGACCCAGGGCAACCGGATCGCCGCCGGTCGCTTCCTTGACGGCGTCGGCGAACGCCTTGCCGCCTTTGACGGCAGTGACGATCTTGTCGGCCACGGCCGGGTCCTGGACCACGGCCTGCTCGACGTCGCGGATCTCGGGGGTCGAGAACTCGGCTTTGCGTGAATCATATTCCTGCTGGATTTCGTCATCCGTGACCGTCACGTCCTGGACGAAATCGGCGGGCGCCATCTGCACGAGCAGGGCAGCACGATATTCCGGCGCCTTGTAATTGTCGGCGTGATCTTCATGCCATTTCTTCAAGGCGGCATCGTCCGGTGTCCCGGCATCGGTGATCGAGGCGGTCGGGATGGTCAGGATCTCCGCCGTCCGCTGTTCCTGGGTATAGAGATAGACCGCGCGGACCAGCGGTTCCGGCGCCTGGACGGCGCCCATCATGGCAACCAGGATCTGGTTGGCGCGCAGCTGACCGCGGATCGTCTCGACATACTGTGCTTCGCTCTGGCCCAATTGGCGGAGGACATATTCAAAGCGGGCGCGGTCGAACTGGCCGGTCTGGTTGGCAAAATCGGGATCGGCCTCGATGTACTGGATGGCGGCCGATTGCGGCACGTCGATGCCGAGCTTTTCGCCATAGGCCTGGAGCAGCCCCTTGCTCTCGGCCTGATCGACCAGGCGCTTGGCGCCGCCGAAAGCTGCGAACATGGCCGGCGTCACCTGAACGCCCTGGATCTGCGAGAGGCGTTGCAGCGACAGCTTCAGTTCCCGGTCGAAATCGGTCTGGGTGTATTCGAAGTTCTTGCCGATCTTGAGAATCGGCCGGGCGGCCTTGGCGCCGCGGAAGACGTCGCCAATACCCCAAACGGCAAACGCCGCGATCAAGAGCGCGAAGAGCGCTTTGACAACCCAGGAGCGTGCGTGTTTGCGAATGGAAGTGAGCATGGTCCCCGACTAACCTGTTTCTATGCCGGGAAAAAATGCGCCCAGCCTTGCTGATATGCCCCTTTTTGGGGCGGCGCGCATCATAGGGAGCCCCCCGGGGTGGGGCAAGGCCCGGAATCCGCCACATTGGCGGGTCCCGGCGCGCATGTTATACGGCCTCGGCACCAGCGATTATCTTAAGACGGGAAGGGCGCAAGACCAGATGACGACCCCAGCTATTCGGCCCCTGGTGGCCGGCAATTGGAAAATGAACGGGACGCTGGCCATGGCTGCCAGCCTGGTGGGGGATATCCATGCCCGGCATCGCCAGGCGGCACTGAAAGTCGATCTGCTGCTCTGCCCGCCTTATCCCTATTTGGCTGCGGTCGGGGGCCTCCTGGGCGGAACGGGAATCGGCCTGGGTGCGCAGGATTGCCACACTGCGGCCTCCGGCGCCCATACCGGCGATGTGTCGGCGGCGATGCTGGCGGACCTTGGCTGCCGCCAGGTGATTCTGGGCCATTCCGAGCGCCGGGCCGATCATGGCGAAAGCTCCGCCCTGGTCGCAGCAAAGGCCAAGGCCGCGCTGGCCGCTGGCCTTGTCGCCATCATCTGTGTGGGCGAGACCGAGGCTCAGCGGAATGCGGGCGAAGAGAAAAAAATCGTTGAAAATCAGATCATTGAATCGATTCCCGCAGAGGCGTCGGCCGCGAATCTGGTGATTGCCTATGAGCCGGTCTGGGCGATTGGGACGGGCAAGACACCGACGGCACAGGATGTCGAGATCATGCATCGGCACATCCGGGCCCTGCTGGCTGCCCGAGTCCCTGGCGGGGCCGGGGTGCGCATCCTATATGGTGGGTCGGTGAAGCCGTCGAATGCGGCTGAGCTGATGGCGGTGCCGGAGGTAAACGGTGCCCTGGTAGGCGGCGCCAGCCTCAAAGCTGAGGATTTCTGGGCCATTGCCGAGGGTGCTGCCCGGAGCGCGGTCGGTGTGGGCTAATTTGGCGCTGGTCATTCCGATCGAAAACCGCTAGAACCCGCGCCGAATTACGACATTTCAAGAACTTGCGAGCACGTCCATGCTGGGAGCCCTGTTCCCGATCGTCCTGGCGATTCACGTCATCATTACGGTCTTCCTTATCGGCATCATCCTGACTCAGAAGAATGAGGGCGGGATGGGTGGCCTTGGCGGTGGCGCCTCTGGCGGCATGGCGGGCTTTTTGTCCGGCCGCGCCCAGGCAAACCTGCTGACCAAAACCACGCGTTGGCTGGCCTTGGGCTTCTTCTGCACCAGCCTGTTCCTGGCATTCTCGGACAGCCATCGCACCACGAGCCAACCGCTGGTCGGTGCTGCGCCGGCGGCGACCACGGCGCCTGCCGCCCCTGCTGGCGACGCACCTGCCACCGGTGATTCGGGCAACGCCAGCACGACAGTACCCGCCCAGCCCGCTGCGCCGGTCGAACCGGCCGCGCCGTCCGGCCAATAAACCATGCCAATTCAGGGTCTTGCACCGGCAGCGATAGAGCGCTTGCCGGAAGGCCCCGACTCGTTCCATAAGGACCTCCCATGACGCGATTTATTTTTATCACCGGCGGCGTGGTCTCCTCTCTCGGCAAGGGTCTTTCGTCAGCAGCACTCGGTGCTTTGCTGCAGGCGCGGGGATTCAAGGTCCGATTGCGTAAGCTCGACCCCTATATCAACGTTGATCCGGGCACGATGAGCCCTTATCAGCATGGCGAAGTCTATGTGACTGATGACGGGGCCGAAACCGACCTCGACCTTGGCCACTACGAGCGCTTTACCGGCATCTCCAGCCGCCGCTCGGACAGTGTCACCACGGGGCGCATCTATTCAGACGTGATCGCCAAGGAGCGCCGCGGAGACTATCTGGGCGCCACCATCCAGGTCATTCCGCATGTGACGGATGCCATCAAGGATTGGATCAAGGCCGATATCACCGACGAGGATTTCATCCTCTGCGAGATCGGCGGCACGGTCGGCGACATCGAAAGCCTGCCTTTCCTGGAAGCCATCCGCCAGTTCGGCAACGAGGTCGGCCGCGAGCGGGCGATGTTCGTGCATTTGACGCTGGTGCCCTGGATTCCGGCGGCTGGCGAACTGAAGACCAAGCCCACCCAGCATTCGGTCAAGGAACTGCAATCGGTCGGTATCCAGCCCGATATCCTGCTGTGCCGCTGCGACCGCGAAGTGCCGGCCGAAAGCCGCCGCAAGATCGCGCAGTTCTGCAACGTTCGGCCCTCAGCCGTGATCCAGGCGCTCGATGTCGATACGATCTATGCCGTGCCTGGCGCCTATCATGCCGAGGGCTATGACGACGAAGTACTGCGCCACTTCAACCTCAATGCCCCGGCACCAGACCTCTCGCGCTGGGATTCGGTGGTCAACCGCATCCGCCAGCCGGAAGGCGAAGTGACCATCGCTATCGTTGGCAAGTACACGTCCCTGCTGGATGCCTACAAATCGCTCGCCGAAGCACTACGCCATGGCGGCATCAGCAACCATGCCAAGGTGAACCTCAACTGGATCGACAGCGAGGTCTTCGAGCGCGAAGACGCTGTCCAGCATCTGGAAGGGGTCCATGGCATCCTGGTCCCTGGTGGGTTCGGTGAACGTGGCTCGGAAGGCAAGATCCAGGCAGCTCGTTTCGCCCGCGAGCGCAAGATTCCCTATTTCGGCATTTGCTTTGGCATGCAGATGGCGGTGATCGAGGCAGCGCGGCACTTGGCCGGCGTCACCAAGGCCGGTTCGACCGAGTTTGGCCCTTCCGAGGAGCCGGTGGTCGGCCTGATGACCGAATGGGTGCGCGGGAATGTGCTGGAAAAGCGCGCCAAGGACGGCGATCTGGGTGGCACCATGCGCCTTGGCGCCTATGAATGCCATTTGGCCAAGGATTCACTGGTGTCGCATATCTATGGCGATAAGCTCACCATCAGCGAACGCCATCGCCATCGCTATGAAGTGAACTACAACTACAAAGAACGGCTGGAGCAGGTCGGTCTCAAATTCTCCGGCATGTCGCCGGATGGCGTGCTGCCTGAGATCGTGGAGATCCCCGACCATCCGTGGTTTGTCGGTGTGCAGTTCCATCCGGAACTGAAATCGCGCCTTTTTGAGCCACATCCGTTGTTCGTGTCATTCATCGAGGCGGCGGTCCAGCAGTCGCGTCTGGTTTGATTGATGGCTAAACTGCTGGCTCTGAAGGGGCCACGCATGAGCGTAACTCTCTTGCTGAGCGTTGCCGCCGCAATGTGGCAGAAGATCCAATAGGCTGTTGCGAAGATGACCACAATCCGCGTTGGAAAGATCGACATCGCCAATGAAAAGCCGATGGTGATGATCGGCGGCATGAATGTCCTGGAAGACCGCGACACGGCCTTCCGCGTGGCTGAGGCTTTCTGCGAGGCAACGCAGCGTCTCGGCATTCCGTACATTTTCAAGGCCTCCTACGACAAGGCCAATCGCTCGTCGATCCATTCCTTCCGCGGCCCCGGCCTTGATGACGGTCTGAAGCTGCTCGGCGATATCAAGAAACATTTCGGCGTGCCGGTTCTGACCGATGTGCATACTGTCGAGCAGGCAGCGCCCGTCGCTGCCGTTTGCGATGTGTTGCAGATCCCGGCTTTCCTCGCGCGCCAGACCGATCTGGTCGACGCCATGGCACGGACCGGCGCGATCATCAACATCAAGAAACCGCAATTCCTGAGCCCGCCGCAGATGAAGAACATCGTTGAGAAGATCCGGGAATGCGGTAACGAGAAAATCCTGCTCTGCGAGCGGGGCAGCAGCTTCGGCTACGATAACCTCGTGGTCGACATGCTCGGCTTTCGCACCATGAAGACGATCAGCAACAACCTGCCGGTCATTTTCGATGCGACCCACGCCTTGCAGATGCGAGATCCCATGGCTGGGGCGTCCGGCGGACGCCGCGCCCAGGTTGCCGAACTGGCTCGTGCCGGCTTGGCGGTGGGTATCGCCGGTCTCTTCATCGAAGCCCACCCGGATCCCGACAACGCCAAATGCGACGGTCCCTGCGCGCTGCCGCTGGCGAAACTGCCCGCCTTCCTGGAACAGATGAAGGCGCTGGACGATCTTATCAAGGGCTTCGCGCCACTCGATATCCGTTAAGAAACGAGCGCTGAGTGAGGTGGCGCAGCTGTATATAGCTGCGATTGCCCGCCCAAATTCCACCCTCTATGATGCGTTTCGGAACGCGGTCTAGGGGAGTGGCATTCATGGATTTCAAATTGAGCGCGGATGAACGCGCCGTCCAACAGCGCGCGCGGGCGTTTGCCGAACAGCATCTATTCCCCCATGAGATCGCCTGCGACGAGCGCAAGCTTGGCCAGGACACGTTGGTCGGCATCCGCCAGCAGGTGATCGCCCATAAGCTCAACGGCTATATCCACGCCGTCGCGGATGGCGGGCAGGGCTATACGCCCATGCAGCAGATCCTGGTGGCCGAGGAAATTGGCAAGGCCAGCTGCGGTATGTGGACTGTGGTGTGGAAGGCCTCAACGCCGTTGCGACGTGGCACAGCCTGGCAGCGCGAGACTTTCCTGCTGCCGTTCAATGCTGGCAAAGGCCGGTCGTGCTTCGCCATCACCGAAGAGGGTGCCGGTTCTGATCCATCTCTGGTGAAGACCAGTGTGGTGCGGCGGGGTGGTAAGTGGGTGATCAACGGCGAGAAATGGTTCGTGACGTCGGCCGATGCCTCGACCGTGGTCATCGTCCATGCCCATGTCGATGGCGATCCGGCAAAGCCGACCTTGTTCATCGTCGACATGGATCAGCTGGGCGTCATCATCAAGCGCATTCCGCAATTTATGCATTCCTATCTCTACGAACATTACGAGATGGTGTTCGACAATGTGGAGGTCGACGACAACAGGCGCTTGGGCGAGGTGGGTCAGGGTTTCGATCTGACCAAGGAATGGTTCACGGAGACCCGCGTCGAAATCGCCGCGCATTGCCTGGGGGCGGCCATCCGCGCCACCGAGATCGCCAATGATTATGCGGCCGGCCGCATCCAGTTCGGCAAGCCGATCCGCGATTTCCAGGCGATCGAATTCATGCTGGCCGACATGGCGGTCGAGATCATGGCGGCCAAATCCTTTCTCTATCGCGTTGGTGCCGAGCTCAATGAGGGCATGGACCCGAAGTTGATGCATGCCAAGGCTTCGGCGTTGAAGCTTTACAATTCCGAAATGGCGGGGCGCGTGGTGGACAAGGCGCTGCAGATTCTAGGTGGTCGCGGGTATATGCGCGAGAATCCGGTTGAACGCCTTTATCGCGACGTCCGCGTGGACCGTATCTGGGAAGGCACCTCGGAAATCCAGCGCGTGATCATCGCGGGCCAGATCAAGAAGCGCGGGCTGGGGATCTATACGGGATGGGGGGAGTAGACTGGCGGTCGCGCCCGCCTCGCCGGATCGATTGCATCGGATGAAAAATCATCTGATGGCATATCAATCCGGCGATCTCTCAGGCTGACACTATCAGGCGGCGTTACGCCCGCCGTTTGTCTTCGCATGATCGGCGGTCAGCGAAGCGGTCGGTTCGCCCACCTTCTCGGCGAGCAGCACGGAAAGCAAGGCCTGCATGACGTTGCCACCACCCGCGCCGGACTCGCCGCCATTGATGGCGATACGCGGCACGATATCGACGCCCGATTTCTCCAGCGCCTCGGCAAACCGGTCAGCGATCTGACGGCTGAGCTGATAACGTGCACCGCCAGATGCTTCGACCTGTTTGGCGATCGCCTCCGCTTCGGCCAAGCCTACGCGTGTTACGCGCTCAGCTTCTGCGCTGGCCATTGCGACAACGCGCTTGGCTTCACCTTCGCCCAACAGGCTGATTCGGTCCGCCTCTGCTTGTGCCAGAGTACGAGTCTGGTCCGCCTCCTGCTGCGAGCGGGCAAGGCTGGCTTTACCCTGGTTCTCCTGGATCTTGATCGAGAGTTCGCTTTGCGTAATTTCGGTTTGCTGTTTTGCTCGTGCTTCGGCTTCACGCAATTCACGCTCCTTCTGCGCTGCGATCGCTTGCCGCTCATATGTGCCAACCTGTTCATCGGCGATCTGCCGCTGACGAAGCTGAATGAGAATTCGCTCAATCTGTTCGCCCCCGGTCGCACCGGCGGCCGGCGTACCGATCAGCACCTCTTGAAGTTCGAGATTGTATTGCGCAAATTTGCTTTTCATCTCGGCGCCCGATGATTGCTGGATTTCTGCGCGCTCCTGCAGCAATTGGATCAGGGTTCTGGTCTGCGCCACGTTCTTGAAATAGGCGGAAACCATGGGATCCAGCGTCTGCTCGACAAGCTTCTTGATGTCGCCAAAACGCTGCACGACGAGCGGCGCCTTGCGATAGTCGATGTGAACGACCACGGACAGTGGCAGCGTAGGTTCGAATGCATCTCGGGTAATCAACGAAACCTCTGCGAGATTTTCGTCATATTTGTGCGAGCCGGTCGCGGCATGATCCCATTTCAAGATGAAATTGG
Source organism: Dongia sp. P2_B8 (assembly GCF_056404715.1). Classification (NCBI taxonomy): domain Bacteria; kingdom Pseudomonadati; phylum Pseudomonadota; class Alphaproteobacteria; order Rhodospirillales; family Dongiaceae; genus Dongia; species Dongia sp. P2_B8. Next base: position 45,077 of record NZ_JBFUDM010000010.1, read on the forward strand.
TCGTGGGCACGGTCAACACCTTACCGGCGTAAGTATTGAAAGCGTATTTGCCGGGCAGGAGCGGCTCGCTCCAAACGCCTCGCTTGCCACGGTCGACCAGTTCGCCGTGACGATACTCGGTGCCGGACGTGTCCAGGCCGTCGTCACCGGTGTAAGAAACGACGACGCCGACATGGCCAACTTCAATCACGGTCTTGGATATGCGCTCGGCAGTGGCAAAGAGTCGATTGATGTAGTAGGTGCCTTCGACCAGGACTTGTAGCTGGCGACCACGGCAGCCACCTGCCGCCAAAAATCGTTCCGGGTCCTGAAAATTGTTGTGGAACGTGGCTGGGTCCGCCTGATTGTCGCCAACCGTTGCCGCGATGATCTGGCCGGCCGGCAAAGCCGGGCCGTCATGGACGGTGACAACGCCGATCGCGTCGTTTGCGTCCTTGATCACGACGGGCTCAAAACCAATGCGCTCGTCGAGCAACGCACGCATGCGATCAAACAGTTCAGTTTCACGCGCTTCCAGTTCAAGCGCATAGACCTTGTCATGTGTAAGAATGATGAACAGTGCAAGATTGATGGCATAAGTGCCTTCTCGCAAGATCTTGCGCTGCGGCCCTTTCTGGCCGCCATTGGCCAGGAAGTGTTCAGCGTCCTGGAAGTTGTCGGCGGCGACGTTGCTGGCCAGAGTCTGGGTCGCAGGCAATGATTGTCCATCGCGCGCAAAGACATATCCAATCTGGCCCTGTGGGATCGTTACGAGCTGCACATGATGCAGACGGTATTGAAACGGCAGGAAGAAATGGAAACCACCGCGCAGGACCAGCGGCTGATAACCCGCCTCGCCATTCAGCGCAATCAAGCCGGATTCGACTGAGCCGTTGATGCTCCATAGCTTCTCGACAATGGCGATGCCGTTGTTCGGAATATAGCGGACCACGCCCGCCACGCTGATCAAGATGAGTGCAAGCACTGCGCCACCGGCGGGCAGCAGCCAGCCGGGCACGTAGGGAATTAGTTCGTTCATGATAGAAGGAACCTCAGGGGGCAAAATCCGGCCCGACGGAAGGGCGTGTGCTCAACAGGCACTCGCCCGGGGTGAGAATTCGATTTGGGATACTCAACCCCACGCTTCAATACGGTGTATCCATAATTTTACGTAACGAAAGAACAGCAATCTTTGCGACTGCGACTGCGTTGCAATATCCCGAGGGTTGGCCGCTTGGGCCTGTGCTTCCGGCGGCTACAAATTGCCTAAGGCGCGGTCCAATGCAGACACCGCCAGATCCGCATGCTCGCGTTGGAACACGATCGGCGGGCGGATTTTCAGGATGTTGCCCAGCACACCTTCGCTGCCGATGAGGATGCCTTCGTCGCGCATCAAGTTGAGGAGGCGCTTGGTCTCGGCCGTTGCCGGCGCCAGGGTCTTGCGGTCGGTGACCAGCTCGACGCCGAGTGCCAGGCCGGTTCCGCGCACATCGCCGATAAGGTCGTGCTTGGCCATCAGCCCCTTGAAGCCTTGCTTCAGATAGTCGCCGGTTGAGCTGGCATTGGCGATCAGGCCTTCGCCCACGATGACATCCAGTACCGCCAGGCCGGCGGCGCAGGAGACATTGTTACCGCCGAAGGTGGAAAAGAAGGAAGTTTCCTTGAGGAAGCATTCCATGATTTCAGGCGTCGTGATGACGACACCGAGCGGATGGCCATTTCCGGCCGGCTTGCCGATGGTGACGATGTCCGGCACGACGCCATGATGGGTGTGGCCCCACATGAAGCTGCCCATGCGGCCGAAACCGGATTGCACCTCGTCGCCAATGCACAGACCACCGGCAGCGCGCACCTTGGCAAAGACGGTGGCGAGATAGTCTTTCTGCGGCTCCAGCACGCCATTGGTCATGAAGGCGGAATCGACCATGAAAGCGGCAGGCTTCATGCCCGCAGCGGCCAACGAGGCAATGGCTTCGTCGGCATGGGCCGCATAGCGAAGCCCAAGGTCCGGCGTGCCGTAACGATGCGCGCCGCGATAGCCGTCGGGTGCCACGAGTGTACGCATATGCGGCGCGAGCTTGCCGGTGAGGCTGCCCGACGGCGAGAAGGCGTCGATCGCCTCCGTGATGCCGTGATAGGCATATTCCATGGTGAGGCCGCCAGGGTTGCCGGTATAGGCCTTGGCCATGCGCCAGGCGATGTCATTGGCTTCGGAGCCAGAATTGACGAAGGCGCAGACCTTGAGTTTGCCAGGCAGGGTGGCGCCCAGCCTTTCACTATAGTCCAGTACCTGTTCGCCCAGATAGCGCGTATTGGTGTTGAGCGTCCGGATCTGGCGCGTGAGGGCCTCGACCACATGCGGGTGGCAATGCCCGACATGGGGTACATTGTTGTAGCAATCGAGATAGCGGCGGCCGCCGGCATCGGTCAGCCACACACCTTCGCCGCGCACCATGTGCAGAGGCGGATCGTAGAAGACATAGAGACGCGATCCCATCGCAGCCTTGCGCCGGTCGATGAGGGTATCGACACTATCGGCCGCGTTGCGGCGGGCAGGCAGCCCGCAAGCCGCACGCACGGCATCGGTGAAGGCGTCGCGGCCGATGCGCCGGATTTCCGCGCAGACCTCGAGGCCAGCCTCGCCATACTCAGCCATGTAATTGGGCTCGTCCGGCGTTTCCTTGGCGCGCACCGCGTTGGTGAGCGGCGTCAGCAGCAGCCGGGTGAGGACCAGATCATAGACAAGCTCGATTTCGGCCGGTTCCAGCGGGGTTACGGCGTGATAGCCGGCGACGATGGCATGCAGGACGTCGAGAACCTTCGCGGGGTTGACGGCAAAGTCAGCGACCGTGTCCGCGACATCCATGATCAACGGCCCGTGGATCATATCGCCGAAATCGATAATGCCGGCTATCTCGAGCGGTGCCGCATGGGTGAGGATCAGATTATGTTCGTGGACATCGCCATGAATGAGCTGGGCGCGGAGATGGGGGAGGCGGGGCAGGACCTTCTCGGCAAAATGAGTGAGGATGTCACGGGCGATCTCAGGATGTTCCCGGCCTTTGAGCAGATCGACATGGGGCAGCAGGCGCGGCGCCATGCGCACGTCCCACAGCAAATCGCGGCCACCAGCCGCCGGATGAAAGAAGCCGCGCATGGCTTTTCCCAGCCGCGCCACGATGGTACCGATCTTGCCATAGAGCACTTCATCCAGTGTGGCCGTGCCGGCGATCTGGCCTTCCAGGAAAGAGAGGACGTGGAAGAGGTGCGTCGTGCCGTCTGCTGCCTGGATGTGGACGTGAGTGGCGCCGCTTGTGGTGCGGCGCACCCGTGGTACCGGCAGGTCGGGATCGACATTGGCGATATGCAGCAAAGTCTCTATCTGGCAATCGATGATGGCCGGATCTTCCGCCGCATTGGCGATCTTTACGACCCAGGCTTTGCCATTGGCCTCGCGCAGGCGCGTGTTCTGGTCACGCTCGCTGTAAAGCGGCTCAAGCATGCCCGTCAGGCCAAAATGCTGCTGGGCCAGTTGCTCGATTGCAGTGATCGGAAAATGCGGCGCATTGGCGCGCAGGAACTTCATGATTGGATACTCCCGGTTGGCGGCGCAGCCTAAGGGGCCGCCCCCGGCAGCGTCAATGTATGGGAGTGTGGGAGGGGGTGGGATCAGAACGCATGGCGGCGTCCTGACTTAGAGGCAATGCTCCATCAGCCCATCCAAGGCTGTGGCAGCATCCGAGAAGGTATAGCGTTCGCGCCAGCCGATGGCGGAGATGGCCATTTCCAGTTGATGGCTTGCCTTGACGCTGTCGAAGATGCGGCCGAGCGCCATCTGCTGATTGAGGTCGGTGGCCTCGAACCACAGATCGACATCCTTCGCCTTCAGGGTGACGCTGTCGCGACTGCCGTCGATGACGATATTGAGGGAATAATGCTCGTCATCGCGGATGAGGATGCGGAAACTCGGCATGCGCATGACAATGCCGCCGACATAGCCGGTCTGGGTCTTGCGGCAGAAAAAGCCAAAGAGCTCGTTCTTGCCGGTCACCAGATTTGCATAGACGACGTTCTTGTCGCTGTTGCGTTCCCATTCCGCGGCGTCCTGGGCAGCGGCAGGCTGTGCCAGGAAAGGCAGCAGGGCGAGCAGGAAACTAAAGCGTGCCACGGCTATCACCGGCAGTCTCCTTGGCAACCTCGAGGAAGGCCTTGACCAGCGGTGTCGTGCGGCGGTCGGTGAGGCAGGCAACGAATTCGGTCGATTTGATGCGCGGGCCTTCGAATTCCAGCGCTTTCAGCCGCATATCATCGCCGAATTCCGAGCGTGCAACGATGCCGATGCCAAGGCCGGCGGCAACGCCTTCACGGATCGCCTCGCGGCTGCCGATCTCCAGCACCTCGCCGGTCTGGATACCGGCCTTGAGGATAGCCGCATCGAAGGCGCGCCTTGTGGTCGAGGCTGGCTCGCGCAGGACCAGACGGTGGCCCGCGAGCTCTTCCAGGCGGATCCTGCGTTTCCTGGACCAGGGATGTGCGCGGTCGACGAAGGCGATGAGGTAGTCTTCCTGAAAAGGGAAGGCGAACAGCTTGCTGTCGCCGCCGATGTCGGCCGCAATGATGACATCGAAACGCTGGTCGATGAGGTCCGATTTAAGCCCCGCCGAATTGCCGATCGACATGGAAAGCCGGACATTGGGGTAGCGCCGGTTGAAGGCGGCGAGGAACGGGATGGAATGGTAGGGCGCGTCGGCCCCGATCCGCAGATGCCCGCGCTTCAGGCCCTTGGCGGCGGTCAGCACCTGTTCCGCTTCCGCCTCCAGCCCGAAGAGGCGCCAGGTGATGTCGAGGAGATTGCGGCCGATGTCGGTGAGTTCGATCTTGCGCTTCCTGCGGTCGAACAGGCGGACGCCGAATTGTTCTTCCAGGCCTTTGACCTGCCCGGAGAGGGTCGGCTGAGTCACATTGAGGGTGCGGGCGGCTTTGGTGAAGCTGCCGTCGGTCGCAACCGCATGAAAGGCCCGCAGGGCTGAGTGACTTATTGATGTCATCTATAGGTCGGATCGTATATAGCGATTGGACTTATGCTAGGGCCCGGGCCATCCTGCTGCAACACAAATCGGCGTATGCTTTCGCCACCTTTGCTCGAGGAACGTTCGATATGGCCCAAGATCCCTGGCTGCTGACCCCTGGCCCGCTCACCACCTCCATGACCGTCAAGCAGTCGATGCTCCATGATTGGGGATCGCGTGATGCCGGTTTCATCGCCATCAACGACCATATGCGCCAGCGCCTGGTGGCGCTCATCGGCGGTGAGGGCGTCTTTACGACCGTGCCGATGCAGGGCAGCGGGACGTTCGCGGTCGAAGCCATGATTGGCACCTTCATCGGCCCCAAGGACAAGCTGCTGATCCTTATCAACGGCGCCTATGGCAAACGCATGGAGAAAATCTGTGCGGTTGCGAAGCGTTCTCACGCAACCTTGGAGTGGGCGGAGGACCTGCCGGTCGATCCCAATCTGGTAAAACTGGCGCTCGCCCGCGACCCCAACATCACCCATGTCGCCATCGTTCAATGTGAAACCACGTCGGGTGTCTTGAATCCGGTCGCTGAAGTGGCGCAGATCGTGGCCGACGCCGGCAAGCGCATGCTGGTCGATGCGATGAGTGCCTTTGGCGCCCTGGACCTCGACAGCCGCAAGGTGCAGTACGATGCGCTGGCGGCGTCCTCCAACAAATGCATCGAGGGGGTGCCGGGCCTGGGCTTCGTCTTGAGCCGCATTTCGGCCCTGGAGAAGACCCAGGGCAATGCTCATGCGCTGACCCTCGATCTCTTCGATCAATGGCAGAATATCGAGAAGACCAAGCAGTATCGCTTCACACCGCCCATCCATTGCATCGTCGCTTTCGACCAGGCGTTGGCCGAGCATGAAGCAGAGGGTGGCGTTGCCGGCCGTGGCGGTCGTTACCGTAACAACTGCAAGATCCTCGTCGACGGCATGCGCCGCATGGGGTTCGAAACCCTGCTGCCGGATCATTTGCAGGCGCCGATCATCGTCACCTTCCATATGCCGGCCGACGCGAATTTCGTCTTCCAGACCTTCTACGACAAGCTGCGTGAGCGGAACTTCGTGATCTATCCAGGCAAGCTCACCGTGGCAGACTCCTTCCGCATCGGGTGCATCGGCCGTCTGGGAGAAACTGAGATGAAAGCTTTCCTGGCGGCTGTGACCGCCGTTCTTGCCGACATGAATGTCGCCAGCGGCGCACCTGCCCGCAAAGCGGCGGAATAAGGACTGAACTTATGAAATCGATCACCGTCAACGGGAAGAACTATGCCTGGCCGCAGGAACCGATCGTCGTCGTTTGTGTCGATGGCTGCGAGCCAGACTATCTCAAGGAAGCCTTGAAGGCCGGCGTCATGCCCTGGTTGAAGAGCGCCATCGCCATGGGCAGCGACCTCATCGGCGACTGCGTGGTGCCGAGCTTCACCAATCCCAACAATCTGTCGATCGTCACCGGTGCGCCGCCATCTGTTCATGGTATCTGCGGCAACTACCTCTTCGACCGTGAGAGCGGGAAAGAGGTGATGATGAACGATCCAAAATTCCTGCGCGCCGACACGATCCTCGCGGCCTTTGCACGTGAGGGCGCCAAGGTCGCGGTGATCACCGCCAAGGACAAACTGCGGCTGCTGCTGGGTAAGGGCCTGAAGGGCATTTGTTTCTCAGCCGAAAAGGCCAATGAGACCACAAAAGCCGATCATGGCATCGACAATGCCCTGACCTTTGTTGGCCTGCCTTTGCCGTCGGTCTATAGCGCGGACCTGTCGGAGTTCGTCTTTGCCGCCGGCGTCAAGCTGATGCAGAGCGAGCAGCCGGATATCATGTATCTCTCCACCACCGATTACATCCAGCACAAGCATGCTCCAGGCACACCGGTCGCCAATGAATTCTACCGGATGATGGACAGCTATCTCGGCCAAATCGAAGCCATGGGCGCCACCATCGTCTTCACCGCAGACCATGGCATGAACGATAAGCACGGTGCCGACGGGCAGCCGCAGGTGATCTATCTGCAGGATACGCTGGATGAGTGGCTGGGTGCCGGTGTTGCCCGCGTGATCCTGCCGATCACCGACCCCTATGTGGTGCATCACGGCGCCCTGGGTTCGTTCGCGACGATCTATTTGCCGGACACTGTCGATCAAAAGGGCATCATCGCGCGTCTCGCCAAACTGCCGGGCATGGAACTGGTGGTGGACCGGGCCGACGGCTGCCGCCGCTTCGAATTGCCGGAAGACCGGGTCGGCGACGTCATTGCCGTGTCAGCCAAGAACTTCGCCTTGGGCACGGCGGTTACGAAGCATGATCTGTCCGGTCTCACGGTGCCGCTCCGCTCGCATGGCGGCCTCACCGAGCAGCAGGTGCCGGTCATCGTCAACCGCAAGCTCAAAGCGCTGCCGGCCGGCTATCGCCTGCGCAATTTCAGCGCCTTTGACCTCGCCTGCAACTATGCCATCTCCGCGGTTCAGCCGCAGAAGAAAGCCATCTGAGGAAACGGATCATGGGTATCCTGCGCAAAGAGAAGATGCGGATGGTCGCTAGCTCGACCTCGGGCGATCGTCATTTTGAGATCTTCAATCCCTATACCAACGATGTCATCGGCACTTGCCCGAAGGCGAGCCTTGACGATATCGCAGCCGCGTTCAAGACGGCAAAGAACTACAAAGCGAGCTTAAGCCGTGCAGAACGCAGCCAGATCCTGCGCAAGACGGCCGACATCCTGGTCAGCCGCCGGCAGGAAATTGCCGAGCTGATCACGGCGGAATCCGGCCTCTGCATCAAGGACACGCTCTACGAAGTCGGCCGCGCCTATGATGTGTTCCATCTGGCGTCCAGCCTGGTGCTGAAAGACGATGGCGAGATCTTCTCTTGCGATATCACGCCCCATGGCAAGAAGCGCCGCATCTATACCCAGCGTGACCCGTTGCTGGGTGCCATTTCGGCGATCACGCCATTCAATCACCCACTCAACCAGGTGGCACACAAGGTGGCGCCGTCGATTGCCACCAACAACCGCATGGTGTTGAAACCCTCGGAAAAGACGCCGCTCACTGCTTTGGTGCTGGCGGACGTGCTTTACGACGCCGGCTTGCCGAAGGAAATGTTCCAGGTTGTCACCGGCGATCCGCGCGAGATTGCGGATGCGCTGCTGGTCGATCCCAACGTCGATCTCATCACCTTTACCGGCGGCGTTTCGGTCGGCAAGTATATCTCGAAGACCATGGGATATCGTCGTGCGGTGCTGGAACTGGGTGGCAATGATCCGCTGATCGTCATGGAGGATGCCGATCTCGAAGAAGCGGCGACCCTGGCGGTTGCCGGTTCCTATAAGAATTCCGGCCAACGCTGCACGGCCGTGAAGCGCATGATCGTGATAGAAAGCGTCGCTGATCGTTTTGTTGAATTGCTGCTGGAGAAGACAAAGAAGATCAAATATGGCGATCCCATGGATCCGGAGACGGATATGGGCACCGTCATCGATGAGGCTTCTGCCAAATATTGCGAAGAAAAGGTCAACGATGCGGTGATGCATGGGGCGAAGCTGCTCTACGGCAACATCCGCAAAGGCGCGCTCTATTCGCCGACCGTCGTCGATCATGTGCCCTATGATTGCGACCTGGTCCGTATCGAAACGTTCGGTCCGGTCTCGCCGGTCATTCGCGTGAAGAATATCGACGATGCCATTCGCGTCTCCAATTCGACCGCCTATGGCCTCTCATCGGGTGTCTGCACCAACCGTCTCGATTATGTCACGCGCTTCGTGAAGGAGCTTGAAGTCGGCACGGTCAATGTGCGTGAAGTGCCGGGCTACCGCATCGAAATGTCGCCCTTCGGCGGGATCAAGGATTCTGGCCTTGGCTACAAGGAAGGCGTCATCGAGGCGATGAAGTGCTTCACGAACGTGAAGACTTACTCCCTGCCTTGGTAATCTGGGCCCTGGCAGGCTTGGCAAGCTGGGGCGTGATTTGCGATAGCAACCACGTCTTGAAGGCCAGTACCTTGCGCGCCTCGGCATTGCGCTTGCGGTGCACCACCCAGTAGCCGGCCCCTGTGGTGACTTGCTGCGGGAACGGTGCCACCAGCCTGCCATCCGCCAGCTCACGTTCTATGAGGGGTGAACGGCCGAGCGCCACGCCGCGACCCTCCAATGCCAATTGAATCGCCATCACCGACTGATCGACGGCAATCCGATGCTGCATCCAGTCGAAAGCAATGCCGGCCGCCGTCAGCCAGTCGGACCAGCCCTGGGCATAGCCCGGCACGTCGATGAGATCGTGTCGCGCCAAATCCTTGGGCGTCTTGAGGGCCGGCTTGCGTTTGAGGAGGTCCGGGTGGCAGACCGGAAAGATCCGCTCCGCGACCAGCAGGGTGGCGTCGAGATATGGCCAATCGCCGCTGCCGTAGCGAATTTCGATTTCGGCGGTCGAGCGGTCGCTTTCAATAGGTTCCGCCGTTGCCGACACCTGCACAGTGAGAGTCGGGTGATGCGCGCGGAAGCCATCCAGCCGGTTCATCAGCCACTGACTGCCGAAGGAGGTCGTCACCTTCACATTCAACGTCTGGCCGCGGCGCGATGGGAGGGAATCGTCAATAGCCTCATGCAGCAGGGTAAGGGCGTTGGTCAGTTTCGGCGCCATCAGCGCACCACTGGCGGTCAATGTCAGCCGCCGGTTGGCGCGCTTGAACAAGGCGCGGCCGAGATAGGCTTCGAGCGACGTGATCTGCTGGCTCACGGCCGAGGCGCTGATATTGAGCTCGGCCGCCGCCCGCGTCATGCTGAGATGGCGGGCAGTGGCCTCAAAGGCGCGCAACCAGGGGAAAGGGGGTGGGGCAGGGCGCATGTACGGATAGGATTATCTATTAGTGGTACTTAATGATGGACCAAGTTAGGCTCATTTGTCTGATGCGGCAATCTTGATCATCATGTTGCGAGAACTTGGCATGAGCGGGGCGGATATGATCGCGAATCTGGCGAATACCGGTGCGGCGCTGACCGTCACCTGGCAAGGCGGCGAAACGGTCACCTTTCCCGCGATCTGGCTGCGCGACAATTGCCGTTGCGCCGTCTGCCGGCATCCCGGCAACGGGCAGCGGCTTTACGAAATCACCGATCTGCCGGCTACCCTGAAGATCGAGGAGGCCACCCGTCAGAGTGACGGCGGCATCAAGATCGTTTGGGCGCCGGACAATCACGTGACGAGCTTCTCGGAGGCTTGGCTCGTCGAGCACGATCTCTCGGCCGCGGCCCGCAAGGCGCGCAAGAAGAAGCCGACTCTGTGGAACAAGAGCATCGGTAACGCCAAGCCGGTCGGCGATTGGCGGCAGATGGTGACCAACCCTGCTGCTGAACTGGCGTTTCTCGATGCCTATCACGCCCATGGGTTCGGTCTCATCCGCCATGCGCCGACTGTGCCGGAAACCGTGCTCGCCATCGGCAATCATCTGGGCTTCGTGCGCGTCACCAATTACGGCGCGCTGTTCGATGTGATGTCGGTGCCCAACCCCAACAACCTAGCCTTCACGCCCATAGGCCTTGGTGTTCATTCCGACAATCCCTATCGCGATCCGACGCCGGGCGTGCAGCTGCTGCATTGTCTGGAATCGGATGCGCCGGGCGGCGACACGTTGCTGGTCGACGGCTTTAACGCAGCGACCATCCTGCGCCGTGAAGATCCGGCTGCCTTCGATCTGCTGACCAGGATCCCGGTCAATTTTCGCTTCCGTGCCGAAGATGCCGAACTCAATGCCAGGCAGACCTTGATCTCGGTCGATGAGGATGGCGCCATTGTCGGCGTTCACTTCAACAACCGTTCGCTGGATTGGCTGGATGCACCGTCGGAGATGGTCGAGCCCTGGTTTGCGGCCTATCGCAAGCTTGCCGACATTTTGCACAGGCCGGAGGGTGAACTCATCTTCCGCCTGGAGCCCGGAGATTGCGTGGTGATGCAGAATGATCGCGCGCTGCATGGCCGGACCGCCTTCGATCCGTCACGCGGCCGCCGTCATTTGCAGGGATGTTATGTCGACAAGGACGGTATGGACAGCCGGGCACGGGTGCTGCGCCGGCGTCTCGCCGAGCAAAAGGAAGTTGCCGCATGAACACGATGCGGGCCATTCGCGCGGCGTTCGACAAGCGGGGCCAGGACAGTTATGGCGAAGGCGTCAGCCAGCTCGACCATGCCCTGCAATGTGGCCTGTGCGCCGAGCGCGACGCGGCAACACCGGCGATGGTGGTTGCGACCTTGCTGCACGATATCGGCCACATGCTGCATGACCTCCCGGACGACATCGCAGATCACGGGGTCGATACGCAGCATGAGAGCCTGGGCTCTGCCTGGCTCTCCCAGCATTTCGGGCCGGAGGTTTCAGAACCCGTCCGCCTCCATGTGCCGGCCAAGCGCTATCTCGCCACGAAGGAGAAGGGCTATTTCGAGCTGCTTTCCGAAGCCTCGGTGCTATCGCTGAAGCTGCAAGGCTGGCTGATGAACGAGGCTGAGATCGCAGCCTTCGAGCGAGAAGCCTATTATCGCGACGGCATTCAGCTGCGGCGCTGGGACGATGAGGGCAAGATCGCAGGCATGGCAGTACCCGACCTCAGCCATTTCGACCTTTACATCGAGCAGTGCCGCAACGCTTAGGCGGCCTTGCTGCAATTGGGGCACAGGCCCTGCAATTCGATGGTGAGGCGGCTGACGGTGAAACCGGCCGTGGCGGCACTCTTCTTGACGGCGGACGAGATCCCCTGGTCCTGGAGTTCTACGGCGCCATGGCATTTGGTGCAGATCAGGAATTGGCTCACATGCCGGTTTTCCGGATGATCGCAGCCGATGAACGCGTTGAGGCTTTCCAATTTATGGATAAGCCCTTGTTCCATCAGGAAATCCAGGGCGCGATAGACGGTGGGGGGTGCCGCACCCCGGTCGCCCTCGCGCAGATGATCGAGAATGGCATAGGCGCCGATCGGCTGATGGCTGTTCCAGATCAGCTCCAACACCTTCCGCCGCAGCGGGGTCAGGCGCGCGCCGCGCTCATCGCACAGGGTTTCCGCGCGCGAGAGGGCTTCGCTTTGGCAATGCGCATGGTCGTGGGGCGCCGTGGCACGGCTGGCTGATCTGTCCATCTTCGCAACGTCCATTCGGTCGAGTCAGATACTATTATAGCGGCTTGGGTTCAGGTGGTCGCGGTGTTAAAATATCTCACACTAGTGTGAATAATAATTTTACAGTGTAGAATTGCGTTGACGGTGTCGGACAGCGGTATATATCAGGCAATAACAATCCAGAAGAAGTCTGGATATATCCCACTTCACTTGTGTGAATAGGCCCAAGATGCGTGCGTTTCCGCTCTTTGTGCGGCTTGAGAAGCGACCCGTCTTGCTGGTCGGCGGCGGTGAGATGGCCGCGGCGAAATTGCGCCTGTTGCTGTCGGCCCATGCCGCTGTGACACTGGTTTCGCCTGCGGTCGTACCGGAGATCGCTGTGCTGATCGCCGATGGTCAGTTGGACTGGCAATCAAGGGACTTCGTTGCCACCGATATCGTCGGCCACAATCTGGTGTTCAGCGCGACTGAGGACGATACGCTGGATCTTGCCGTATCAGCGGCTGCGCGCCGCGCCGGAATCCTGGTCAATGTGGTCGACCGTCCGGAGCTTTCCGATCTCATCATGCCGGCGATTGTCGATCGCGACGAGATCGTCGTGGCGATTTCGACCAACGGCGGCTCGCCGGTTCTCGCGCAGAGGATTCGTGCTGCGGTCGAGGTCGCCATTCCCCACGGCATCGAGCGGCTTGTTAGTTTTGCACGACGCTTCCGGGGTGCCGTTCACGCGCGCATCGCCGATCACGACAGCCGCCGCCGCTTCTGGGCCGGTTTCTTCGACGGCCCCATTGCTGCAGCTTTGCTGGCCGGGCAGGAACGCCAAGCCGCGCGCGAAGTGATCCGCGCCATCAACGGCAAGGACGCCCTGGCGCCGAATGCTGGAATCGTCACTGAATTGACCGTCGATATGAATGATCCTGATCTGATGACACTTGGCGATCTGCGCGCCTTGCAGCAGGCGGACCTGGTTCTGTTCGATACCCGCATAGCCCCTGCCATCGTCGACATGGCGCGCCGCGATGCGCGCCGGCAGGTATGGGATGCCAATGGCGAGCAAATGATGGCGCGCGCGCGCGCCGCCGGCCAGCGGATTGTTCTTCTGAAGGCGCGCTCAAACCATGTTCTGCCCGCGCTGGCGGCGAATTCGAGGTGATGTGATGGCTAACGATCGTCCACTCAATCAGATGGTAACGGCGCAGTGGCTGCTCGGCGGTGAATCCATCTATTGGGTTGCCGGCAAGGGTTGGTCCGATTCCTTTGCCGAAGGCACCGTCTATGCCGACCAACCTTCAGCTGATGCAGCGTTGGCCGAGGTGCAGGAATTCGTGAAGCAGCGCGTGGTCGTTGGTCCCTATCTCATTGAGGTCGAAGTGGACAATGACGGGCCGAAACCGACCAGTGCGCGCGAACGTATCCGCGCTGCGCACAATGCGACCTTCGATATCGATCACGGGTCCTGGACGGCTCGGATCGCAGATTAAAGAGAGTAACGGCGATGTATCGCTACGACCAGTTTGATGCCACCTTCGTCCGTGAGCGGACCGAGCAGTTCCGCGGCCAGGTCGCGCGGCGCTTGGCCGGCGAGCTGACCGAGGAAGAGTTCCGTCCACTGCGCCTGAAGAACGGCCTCTATCTGCAGCTCCATGCCTACATGCTGCGCGTGGCCATTCCCTATGGCGAATTGTCGTCAACGCAGATGCGCAAGCTCGCCTTCATCGCGCGCCGCTACGACAAGGGTTATGGCCATTTCACGACCCGGCAGAACATCCAGTATAACTGGCCGCGTCTCGATGATGTGCCGGATCTGCTGGCGCATCTCGCCGAGGTCGAGATGCATGCCATCCAGACCAGCGGCAACTGCATCCGCAATGTGACGGCGGATCATTTGGCTGGCGTAATACCCGATGAAGTCGACGATCCGCGCGTTTGGGGCGAAATCATCCGCCAATGGTCGACCCTGCATCCGGAATTCAGCTATCTGCCGCGCAAGTTCAAGATTGCCGTGATCGGCACCGATACCGATCGGGCCGCGATGCGCACCCATGACATCGGCCTGAAGATCGTGCGCAACGATGCCGGCGAGATGGGCTTTGCCTTCTATACCGGCGGTGGCCAGGGCCGCACGCCGATCATCGGTCCGCTGGTGAAGGCCTTTGTCGCCAAGGAAGATCTGCTCTCCTATCTCGATGCGACGTTGCGCGTCTACAACATGCATGGCCGCCGCGACAACATCTACAAGGCGCGTATCAAGATTCTGGTCCAGTCGCTGGGTGCCGAAGAGTTCGGGCGTCAGGTCGAAGAAGAATGGCTGCGCATCAAGGACACGGTCCTCAAGCTACCGGACGTCGAAGTGGCGCGCATCCGAACCTATTTCGCGCCGCCGGCTTACGAAAAGCTGCCGGCCTATATTCCCGAATTTGAGGCGAAGAAGAAGGCCGATGCCGATTTCGGCCGCTGGGTGCGCGCGAACACGGATGTGCACAAGGTCGACGGCTATATCGCAGTCTCGGTCTCTCTGAAGCCGGTTGGGGCGGCGCCAGGCGACATGACAGCCGATCAGATGGATCTGATGGCCGATCTCTCTGACGCCTATAGTTTTGGCGAGATCCGCGTCACGCATCGCCAGAATTTGGTGCTGCCCAATGTGCGCAAGCAGGACCTTTTCGATCTTTGGACGAAGCTCAAGGCGGTTAATCTGGCGGAGCCCAATATCGGCTTCGTGAGCGATATCATCGCCTGCCCGGGGCTTGATTATTGCAACCTCGCCAACGCGCGTTCGATCCCGGTGGCGCAGCGCCTGTCGCGCCGTTTCAGCGATCCGAAGCGCCTCAGCGATATCGGTGAACTGCGCCTCAATATCTCGGGCTGCATCAATGCCTGCGGCCACCACCATGTCGGCCATATCGGCATCCTGGGCGTCGATAAGAAGGGCGAGGAATTCTATCAGGTGACCTTGGGCGGCTCATCTGCCGAGGACATCTCGATCGGCAAGATCCTAGGTCCGGCTTTCTCGTATGACCAGATCACCGACGCTATCGAGACGGTGATCGACACCTATATCGATCTGCGCAGCGAACCCAGCGAACGTTTCATCGACACCTACCGTCGCGTCGGCATCGAACCCTTCAAGGAGAAGGTCTATGGTAGTTCTAAAGAACGGCGTCCCGCAGCCGAATGAATGGGTGCGGGTGGCGGATGACGCCACGCTGCCGGACGGTGCCAAGGTCATCGTCTCGTTCGAGCGCTGGCAAGCCGAGCGCGATGCCCTGCGTCAACGCAACAGCGCCATCGGCGTCTCGCTGAAAGGCGACCAGTCGCCGTTGCTGCTGGCCGACGATCTCGACCGGATTTCACTGGTGGCACTCGAGTTTCCGAAATTCACGGATGGTCGCGCCTTTTCCTATGCGCGGGTGCTGCGCGATCGCCTTGGTTATCGCGGGGAAATCCGCGCCATTGGTCAAGTGCTGCGCGATCAGTATCTGTTCATGCTGCGCGTCGGCATCGACACGATCGAGCCGCCGGCAGAGAAGCGCATTGAGGGTTATGCCGAGGCCTTGAAGGAATTCTCGGTGTTCTATCAGCCGACCAACGATCACCGTGAGACCGCCCTGCGCCTGCGCCATGGCTTGAACCAGGTGGCTTCCGCCGCCGAATAAGCGGATTGTGTGTTTCCTCGAAAAGCCCGCGACTGCATGGTCGCGGGCTTTTTTTGTCTCTAGAACAACGTGCGTTGCTTGGCTTTCGGTCTCGACGCCGGCACCTCTTTAGTCTTGTTGCTTTTCAAGCCCCCGGTAGAGAGCCAGCGCACGGAGGCGGGCCTCAGCGTGATCGACAATCGGAGCAGGATAATCGCGGCCAAGTGCAATACCGGCAGCCGCGAGATCGGCATGTGGTGCTACCGCAGGTTCATGAATGAATTTTGTCGGCAGTTGGCGTAGTTCCGGAACCCAGCGGCGAACATAGCTGCCATTGGGATCGAATTTGATGCCTTGCGTGGTCGGGTTGAAGATGCGGAAATAGGGAGCTGCATCGGCCCCGGAACCGGCAACCCATTGCCAGTTGCCGGCATTCTGGGCGAGGTCGGCATCGACCAGCGTATCCCAGAACCAAGCTTGGCCCTCACGCCAATCGGTCAACAGGTCCTTGATGAGGAACGAGGCAGCGATCATGCGGACGCGGTTGTGCATCCAGCCGGTGGCCCACAATTCGCGCATGCCGGCATCAACGATCGGATACCCGGTTAAGCCTTTCTGCCACGCAGCCAGATGGTGCGCCGACCTTTCGAATGGAAAGCTGTTAAACAGCGGGCTCCAGTTCTCCGCCGGCAGCTTTGGAAAGTGATAAAGCAGATGCGTATTGAAGTCGCGCCAGCCGAGTTCGCGCAAAAAGCCGTTCTCGACTGGATTGCCGTCGTCGGCCAGGCGCCGCCAGATGTCATGAACACTAATCTCGCCCCAGGCGAGATGAGGACTTAGGCGGGATGTGCCGGCGATGTCGGGCCGGTCGCGGTGGCTACCGTAATCTGTGAGCTTGCCCCTCAGCGCCTCCATCAGAGCAAAGGCGCCGGCTTCACCTGGCTCCCAATGGTCGTTCATTCGGGTAGCCCACGGTGCCGTCACCTGGAAATCGGCGAGACGGGCGGAGTTCGGCCAGACGCTGGGCGTAGCCAGGCTCTTGGGCGCAGCATATTTCGCCGGGGGCCGGTAGCTCTTGACGAGACGCCGCCAGAAAGGCGTGAAGACCCGGAACGGATCACCGGTGAGGGTCTTAAGAGCCCAGGGCTCGTGGAGATGGTTGCCTTCATGCTCCAGCACCTCAATGCCGCGGCTGCCGAGTTCGTTTACGATGGCGGCATCTTGGGCGAGGTCGTGTGGTTCGAACCTGCGGTTGAAGTGTATCTGCCTGGCGCCAGTTTCCTCGACCAGCGCCAGGAGTTGATCGAGGGCACTGCCGTGCCGCAGGACGAGTTTCGATCCACACCTCTCGAACGCAGCCGCGAGGGCGATTAAGCTTCGGCCGCGCCACCAGCTCGACGCGCCGCCGATTTTTCGGCGACAAACGCCATTGCGCCTCGGATATCTGACTTCTTCCTCGTCGACGAATACGGGAATGAGCGGATTTCCCGTTGCCGCGGCTGCAGCTAGGGCCGGATTGTCGGAAAGCCGCAGATCGCGGCGCAACCAAAGCAAGATCGGGGCGGAGACGGGCATTCCAAAACCTATTTAGAACGATATATTGATACGGTTCGGATGCCGGTGCGGATCACCGGTATAGACGCCGTCACCGGTCATGATTACGATTCCTCTGCAACTGTACCATTCAACAGACCGAGATCATGTCGAACGCGAACGCTCCTCTTGCCGTGATTTGCGCGATGGCGGAAGAAAAAGCCGCACTCAGGGAGCTCATGACGTTCGTCGAAACGCGGGAACTGCTGGGCCGGACCATTACTCTGGGTCAATTGGATGGACATGATGTGGTCGTCGCTGAAAGCGGGGTGGGGAAGGTTGCCTCGGCAGTGATCGCAGCCTTGCTGGCGCGGGAATTTGCCTGCCGTGGCCTGGTGGTGAGCGGGGTGGCCGGTGGGCTCGATCCGGACCTGCACATAGGCGATACCGTCATCGCGCATTCCCTCGTGCAACATGATTACGGGCACTTGCAGGACAGTGCCCTGACATCCTACCGGCCAGGTGTTCCGCCGCTGGGCGAACACCGGCGCGATTTCTCTTTCGATATGGAACCTGATCTTGCTCGCCGCCTTACGTTGGCAGCGGCCGAGATTGCACTTCCCGATCTGCCGGCGGACCTGCTGCCATCCGCATCCCACAGCGATCGCCGGCGCCGCGTGCTGATGGGGCGCATCCTGAGCGGTGATCAGTTCATCAACAGCGAGCTGGTGCGGCGGCGCCTGCATGCCGAATTTGCGGCGCATGCCGTCGAGATGGAGGGCGCCGCGGTGGCGCAAGTGGGGGCCTTGTTGGGATTGCCGGTGGTCGTGGTGCGCTGTCTCAGCGATCTTGCCGGCGCTGATAGCCATCTCGATTTTCCGCGCTTTGTCACGGCGGTGGCACCGGCGGCTGCGACGGTCCTGCGCCGTATCATCCGGGAGCTTTGAGCGTGATCGGCGGCCCGGGCTTGTTTGTCAGCCTCTCTGTTTTTGCCGTTGCGCTGGCAGTGACGGTGCTTGCCAACCTGCAGATGCGCCAGCCTTATGAACGGCGCATTCACGGCGTGCCTTGGCTGGCCTTGCAGTTCATTGCCATCGCCATCTGTTTTGTGATGGCCGCCCACCTCATTTCAATATTGATGGGCCACGATCTGCATAGCAGCCGCCTGGCCTACTGAGCGAGCCGCAACACACTATGCCAAAGGGTCACCTCTGCCTTGGCATCAGCGTCAGCAAAGGGCTCTGTAGGATGCACTCCCCAGATCGGCCGCGGCCAGGCAGGGTCGCTGGTGAAGCGGGCGATGACATGGACATGCAGCTGCGGCACCACATTGCCAAGGGCAGCTACGTTGATTTTGTCAGGTGTATGGATCTGGCGCAGGGCGTGGCTCGCCTTAGCGATCTCCCTCATCAACTGCTGCTGGTCATCTTCCGCAAGATCAATGATCTCGCGAATGCCGGCACGTTTCGGGACCAGGATGAGCCAAGGATAGGTGCGGTCGTTCATGCGCAGCAGGCGGCACAGCGCCCAGTCGCCGATGACCATCGTATCTTTGGTCAATTGTGGGTGCAGGATGAAAGTCTCGGCCGTCAAATCGGGCACTCCCTCATGAATTCTTGTCCAAGCTGCGCCCTTGTTTCCGAATCCGAAACTGGGGCATGGTAGCCAGCCTATTGTCCGTCAGGTCCGCCTGTCATGGAAGCTACACCATGAAATCGAAGCATATCGCCCTGGCCCTGTTGGTTGCAGCCCTGTGGGGCATCAATTTTGTCGCAATCAAGATCGGGCTCAAGGACTTTCCGCCTTTTTTGCTCTCAGCGCTGCGCTTTGTAGCGGTCCTGGTGCCGATGATTTTGTTTGTGGGGCGGCCGTGCGTCAGCTGGCGCTGGATTCTGTCCATTGGCCTTGTCTTCGGCGTGGTAAAATTCGGCCTGCTGTTTCTGGGGATGGATCTTGGCATGCCGGCGGGCCTGTCCTCCCTGGTTCTCCAGGCACAGGCGCTGTTTACGGTTATCTTTGCCGCCATCCTACTGGGTGAGCGCCTGCGGCCGGCGCAGCTGGCCGGTATCGGCCTGGCCACCTGTGGCTTGGCGCTTATCGGCTTTGAGCGTGCGCAGGAGACCAGTCTTATTGGCCTGGTGCTCGTGGTCGCGGCAGCTTGCGCCTGGGGCTACGCCAACATCCTGATGAAGCAGGCGAAGGCACCCAACATGCTCAACCTCATCATCTGGGTAGCGATCATTCCACCCCTGCCGATGATGGGACTCTCCTATGCCTTCGAGGGGCCGGACCGCATCATGGCGACGCTGTCTGGTCTCAGTTGGAGTGGCATATTGTCCGTGCTCTATATCGCCTGGGCCTCGACCATCATCGGTTTCTCGCTTTGGGTCTATCTGCTGCGGCTCTATTCTGCGAGTGTCGTGGCGCCGTTCTCGCTCATGGTGCCGATTTTCGGAATCGCGGCGTCGGCCTTGATGCTGGGCGAGGAATTGTCGGTGATCGAAATTGTCGCCGGCATTCTCACGCTGATTGGCCTGCTCTTTGTGGTCTATTCGCCCAAACCCTTGCCGCAGGTGGATGCTCGTGCTGCTCGTTCTTAGGCCCGTTTTCTCGCTTTTGTTCGGCGCTGGCCTGCTGGTGTTGGGCAATGGCCTGATCGGCATTCTTTTGCCGGTGCGCCTCGGAATCGAGAAGGTCTCGCCGGACATCTCTGGCTTGGTCATGTCGGCTTATTACCTGGGCTTCATGGTTGGCAGCGTCCTGGGGCAGGGTATCATTCGTCGTGTCGGCCATATCCGTGCCTTTGCGGCATTTGCGGCGCTCGCCACGGCGACCTCGCTGGTCCATGCCTTGGTGTTCGATGTAACACTCTGGGCTGTCATGCGTGCCTTGACCGGCTTCTGCGTCGCAGCACTCTATGCGACCATCGAAAGCTGGCTCAACGTGAAGACCAGCAATGACGGTCGCGGGCAGGTCCTGTCGATTTATCTCGTCACCACCTATCTCGCCTCACTCATCGGACAGTTGTTGATCAATGCGCTGGAGATCGAAGGTCTTGGCCTGTTCTGTCTCGGCGCGCTGCTGATGTCGCTGTCGCTGGTGCCGGTGGTGCTGACCAGGGTTGCTGGCCCGGAGTTGGGCGGCGTCAAGCGGCTGGGCCTGCGTGTTCTTTACCGCGCGTCGCCGCTGGGTGTCATCGCGACCTGGGGTGCCGGCATGCTTTCCGGCGCGTTTTATGCGCTTGGCGCCATTTATGCCAGCAGCCTGCACCTTACCGTTTTACAGATCTCGCTCTTCATGGGCGTCCCGATCTTCGGCGGCCTGGTCATGCAATGGCCGATCGGCCGTCTCTCGGACCGCTACGACCGCCGTACTGTATTGTTGTTCGTGCTGATCATGTGCGTCGTGTCCAGTGCTGTCCTCAGCGTGTTCAGCTTTGGTGGTGCGTCGCTCACCACGCTGCTGGTGGCGGTCGTCTTCCTCGGTGGCGCGCTTGCCACGATCTATCCCTTGGCCGTGGCGCAGGCTTACGACTATGTCGACCGGGCCGACATGGTGGGCGCCTCAGGCGGCCTGCTGCTGGTCTGGGCGATTGGTGGGACCGTGGGGCCGTTGATCGCGTCCTTCTTCATGGGTCGCTTCGGGCCGTCGGCGCTGTTCGTTTATCTCGCGGTTGTCGCCTCGGCCATCGTCATCTTTACCGCCTATCGCATGCTGGCACGCCAGGCACGCCCTGCCGCGGAACAGACTACCTTCGTCTCGATGCAGACAACCTCAGCGATCGCGAACGCACTCGATCCGCGTACCGATCCGCTGCCGGAATTCTATTACAATGACGAGGATCCCGGCGACCGCTGATCGCCGGGGTTCTTTACCCACTAGCGCTGCGAAGTCTGCCAGTTCGGCGAGGCATAGACTGGCGCGTTGGCGGCAGGCAGGGGTGTCTTGCCCAGGATCATGTCGCTGCACTTCTCAGCCATCATGATGGTCGGGGCATTGAGATTGCCGCTGACGATCGAGGGCATGATCGAGGCGTCGGCCACGCGCAACCCTTCCACCCCATGAACCCGTGCCTGCGGATCGACCACCGCCATGTCATCGGTGCCCATCTTGCAGGAGCAGGAGGGATGATAGGCGCTGTCGCCCCGGCGCCGGATGAAGGCATCGATCTCCTCATCGGTTCGCACATTGTCGCCCGGGTTGATTTCCGGGCCGCGATATTGGTCAAAGGCCTTCTGCGCAAAGATCTCGCGGGTCAATTTGACGGCGTCGCGAAACTCGCGCCGATCATTCTCTGTCTGCAGATAGAAGGGCTGGATGCGCGGGTGATCCTTGGGATTGTTCGACTTCAGCTTGATCCAGCCGCGTGCCTCTTGCCGCATGTTGCCGATATGGACCTGATAGGCGTGGGATGTGCCGTTCTTGCGTCCATGATCGTTGACGGTCGAGGGCAGGAAGTGGAACTGCAGGTTGGGATGTTCGAACCCGGCTGACGAGCGGATGAAGCCACCGGCCTCCAGCTGTGCGGAGGCGCAGACGCCCTTGTGATCCATGAACCAGCGCATGCCGGCCAAGGCCATCGGCACCGGTTTGGTATAGGTATAGAGCGTGATCGGTTTGACGCATTGCTGCTGGATATACATCTCCAGATGTTCTTGCAGATTCTGCCCGACGCCCGGCAGATCGTGCTTCACCTCGACACCTACTTCGCGCAGGTGATCGGCCGGGCCAATGCCGGACAGCATCAAAAGCTGCGGCGAGTTGATGGCGCCGCCGGAACAGATGACTTCGCGATCGGCCCGGTAGCGCTTGACCTGGCCATCCTGCACAAACTCGACGCCAACGGCACGCTTGCCTTCGAGGATGATGCGGGTGGTGAGGGCGCGCGTTTCCACGGTGACGTTGGTACGCTTCTCCGCCGTGCGCAGATAGGCTTGAGCCGCGGACCAGCGGCGGCCGTTCTTGATGGTCATGTCCATCCGGCCGACGCCTTCCTGCTGATAGCCGTTCATGTCCTTGGTGTAAGGATAACCGGCCTGCTGGGCTGCTTCGATGAACGCGTCGAACAGCGGATTTTGTTGATCACCGGTATGGACGTTCAAGGGGCCGCTATCACCGTGATAGGCGTCACCGCCTGCTTCACGTGTCTCGGCGCGTTTGAAATAGGGCAGAATTTCCTGATACGACCAGCCGGGGCAGTTTTCCTTGAAAGCCCAGCGATCGTAATCCAAGGCATGGCCGCGAATATAGACCATGGCGTTCAAGGACGAAGATCCGCCCAGCACGCGCCCCCGCGGCCAATACATGACGCGGTTGTCCATGAAGGGCTGCGGTTCCGTGTGGTAGTACCAATTGTAGCGCTCGTGGCAGAGGTTATACATCAATGCTGCCGGCATATGGATCTGCCAGTTCCACCAATGGTCCTTCGGCCCGGCCTCAAGCACGCAGACCTTGAGAGTCGGGTCTTCGCTCAGGCGATTGGTCAACGCGCAGCCGGCAGAACCGGCGCCGACGATGACATAGTCGAAGGTGGCATCAAACTTCATAACTTTGTTCCCCAGAGAGCTTACCCAAGTTTCATGTCGAGCTTGGCATTGAGATAGTCGAGCACCAGGCGTCGCGCATCGCGCGGGTCAGGGCCCTGTGTTGAGAGGGCAGCGCGCAGCCACAGGCCGTCGATGAGGGCTGCCGTGACGCGCGCAATGTCATCCGCATCGTGCCGGCCCATCAGCTTGAGGGCATGAACCAGATTGTCGTGGAGACGCGAGATGATGATGTTCTGCACGCGGGCAAGACGCACGTTCTTCGGCACCTGGGCCCAGAAGGCGAGCCAGGCCGAGACGCCCTGCGGCGTGAACTGGTCCGGGCCGATATTGCCGTCGATCACCGCCAGCAACCGTTCGACCGGCGAGCTTGCATCCTTCAGCCGCTCCACCACCGAATCCCGCAGGCGATCGCCCAACTGGCGCAGGGTGGCCTCCAGTAGGTCGGCCTTGTCCTTGAAATAATGATGGACGATCCCGGTCGAAACCCCGGCTTTGGCGGAAATGCGCGACAGGCTGGCATCGGCAAAGCCGATTTCGTGGATCGAGGCGATGGTCGCATCGATCAATTGCCGGCGCCTGATTTCCTCCATCCCAACTTTTGGCATCGCTTTCCTCGCGGAACTTTGATCCGGGACCCTATTGCCGGCCCGGTCAGCGCGCCCCACAATCCGTCTTGCCCGCCCCTAAACCGCGGGAGAGGCATCCTGATGGTTTTATATTGGACGATCAATCAAAAAAAACTGTGGGAATTGCCGTCTACCGACGATAATATGGCGTCCTGGCGAAACTTTTTTGCCAATTTGCCCCTAACTTTGAAGTCGCCCTCAAGCGCGGCACAAGATCGACCGGGCGTAGAACGACCGAAAAGCACAGGGAACCCTGTGTGGGGCAGGCTCAAGGGATGGCAACGGAAAATGGGAGAGTCACCAATGTTGATGCGTAAACTGCTCGCCGCTTCGGCGATGTCGCTGGTTTTGGCTGTTGCGGCCAATTCGGCGGCGCAGGCGGCCGAAGCTGATTCCTGCAAGACCATCCGCATGGCGGATGTGGGCTGGACCGACAATACCGCCCAGAACGGCCTCTTTAAGAACATCGTGAAGCCGCTCGGCTATGAAGTGAAGGATGATGTCCTCGGCCTGCCGATCATCCTCGAGGGTCTGAAGAACAAGGATCTCGACCTGTTCCTCGACAATTGGATGCCGTCCAACGCCGCCAACGTGCAGCCCTATCTCGATGAAAAGTCGATCGATTCCCTGCAGCCGAACCTGAAGGGCGCCGGTTACGGCCCCGTGGTGCCGCAATATGTGGCCGATGCCGGCGTGAAGGACCTCAAGGACCTTGCCGCCAATGGTGAGAAGTTCGAGAGCAAGTTCTACGGCATCGAACCGGGCAATGACGGCAACAAGATCGTCCAGGCCAAGATCGACGATCCGGCGAACGGCCTCGATGGCTGGGAACTGGTGGAATCCTCGGAACAGGGCATGCTGGTCCAGGCCGAAAAGGCCATTAAGAAGCAGGAATGGATTGTGTTCCTGGGCTGGGCACCGCATCCCGTCATGGGCGGTATGCCGCTTTATTACCTCTCCGGCTTCGAAAAAGACGGCTTCGGCGAAGCGAAGATCAATGCGCTGACTCGCCCCGGCTATACCGCCGACTGCGCCAATATCGGCAAGTTGCTCGCCAATCTTGAATTCACGCTGCCGATGGAATCCGATGTCATGAAGGAAGTCCTCGCTGGCACGGATGGCGAAGCAGCCGGTGCTGCATGGCTGAAAGCCAACCCGGCGGTACTCGACACCTGGCTCGCTGGCGTCACGACCTTCGACGGTCAGGACGGTGCTGCCGCTGTGAAGAAGAACCTCGGTCTCTAATTCGAATGCTGTGATATGGGCGGCCTTGGCCAAGGGATTCCTTGCCAAGGCCGCTTTTCTTCATAAAGCTCAGATAATATCGCCGAACATTGCTGGGGGCAGAGCATGGAATGGCTGAACGAGATCGCCAAATGGATTTCGGCGCGGGAACACCGAGTTCCATTGGGTGAATGGAGCAAGATTGCTGTTGAGTGGCTGCGGGACAATTTTGAATTCGCGTTTGACCGCCTGACCACTTTTCTCGATGCGATCATTCAAAGCAGCGTCGACGTGTTTCTGTCGGTCCCAGCGCTTGTTTTTATCCTACTGGCATCCGCACTGGCCTACTTTCTGCAACGCAGCTGGAAGTTGTCCGTATTTGTTGTGTTCGGATTGCTGTTGACGCTCAACTTCGATCTCTGGAAGCCGACAATCGAGACGCTCGTACTAGTGCTCTACGCCACATTGGTATCGTTGCTCATAGGTGTGCCCGTCGGCATCATGGCTTCGCGGCGCCCCATCATTTATCAAGTACTGAGTCCAATCCTGGATTTGATGCAGACCTTGCCAACGTTCGTCTATCTGATCCCAGTGCTGATATTCTTCGGCCTTGGCCCAGTGCCCGGCTTGATCGCGACCGTCATATTTGTGGTGCCATCGCCAATTCGACTGACCTATCTTGGAATTAGTCAGGTGCAGAAGCCGCTAATCGAGGCTGGCGAGAGCTTTGGCTGCACAAAGTGGCAGCTGCTGATCAAAGTAAAGTTGCCAGCGGCGTTGCCGACGATCATGGCGGGCGTCAATCAAACTATCATGCTATCTCTGTCGATGGTGGTTATCTCAACACTTGTCGGTGCCGGTGGTGTCGGTGCGCCGGTCATTCGTGCTCTCAATCAACGTAATGTTCCGTTGGGCGTGGAGGGTGGAATCACGATTGTCATTCTAGCCATCATCCTTGACCGCATCATCAGGCAACGTCGATATACCAAGAAACCGAAGTCGTAGGCGGAGGATCAGACTATGAGCTCACTTAACGCCGTCCGCTTCGAAAATGTCGATGTCATCTTCGGCCAACGTAGCAAGGAAGCCTTGTCTTTGCTGGACGCTGGCGAGGGGCGCGACAGCATCCTCGACAAGACCGGTTCACTGGTTGCCGTCCACGACGCGTCTCTCTTCGTCAATGAGGGCGAAATCCTCGTTCTCATGGGGCTATCCGGCTCCGGCAAATCGTCACTGCTCCGCTGTGTCAACGGTCTCAACCAGGTATCGCGCGGCCACGTCATGGTGGCGACGAAAAAGGGCGAGGTCGACGTCGCCAATTGTTCCGAGGAAACGTTGCGGGACCTGCGCCGCAACCGCATCTCGATGGTGTTCCAGCAATTTGCGTTGATGCCTTGGTTGACGGTGCGCGACAATGTTGGATTCGGCCTCGATATTCGCGGCATGGAGAAAGCAGAGCGCGACCGGATCGTGGACGAGAAGATCGCACTCGTGCGTCTCGACCGCTTTGCCAACAAGTTCCCACACGAACTCTCGGGCGGCATGCAGCAGCGCGTCGGTCTCGCACGCTCTTTCGCAACGGAAGCCGAAATTCTGCTGATGGACGAGCCGTTCTCGGCCCTCGATCCGCTCATCCGCGAACATCTGCAGGACGAACTCATCGAATTGCAGCGCAAGCTGAAGAAGACGATCATCTTCGTCAGCCACGATCTCGACGAGGCGCTCAAGATCGGCACGCGCATCGCCATCATGGAGGCTGGCAAGGTCGTGCAGTTCGCGGTGCCGGAGGAGATCATCCTCAACCCGGTCAACGACTATGTCCGCCAATTCGTGGCCTCGATGAATCCGCTGACCGTCTTGAAAGGCGGCACCCTGATGCGGCCGGCAAGCGATCTGGTGCGCGAACCAGGATCGAGCTTCATCCAGCTCGATCGTGCCGGGCGGTGCCGCTGCCAGCTCGATGAAGCCGGCCGTCCGATCAACCTCATGGTCAACGGACGTCCAGGTGAATTCGTCACCTATGCCAGCGACCTCGACATGGCGGCCATCGCAGAAAGCAACCAGATGGTGACAGGTCTCGACCGGACGCCGATGCGGGCTGCGGTCACCGTGCGCCAGCAGACCAAGCGGCCGATGATCCTTCTTGGCGATGACGGTGCGCTGCTGGGGGTCGTGGGCGAGCATGAAATCTATCGTGGCATGTTGCGGCAGACCGAATATGCCAAGGTGAATACGTCAGCTCCGAACCAGGTGGCGGTGTAGCCAGTGCCTCAAATTTCCGACGCGATCCATGCCATCCTGTTCGACAAGGATGGGACCCTGTTCGATTTCTACAAGACCTGGGGGCCTGTCACCGAAGAGGCGGCCCTGATGGTCGCACGCGGTGATCCGGCAAAGGCCCGTCACATCCTGAAGGAAAGCGGCAAGGACCCGGACACGGGGAAATACATCCCAGGATCGCCGATCGCCTCCGGCAGCAACCGCGAGATTGCCGAGCTTTGGACAAGCCTTGCCGGCCGCACTGATGCCGATGCCGTTTATGCCGAAGTGCATCAGCTGTTCTTGAAGCGCCAGGCGACCGCGGCAACGCCGGTCACCGATCTCGACGTGCTGTTCACCCGGCTGCGCGCGCGCGGTCTGTCGCTGGGAATAGCGACGATGGACAGTGAAGAATCTGCCCGCGCTTCCATGGCGCGCTTCGGCGTCCACGGCTCGCTCGATTTTATCTGTGGCTTCGATACCGGCCATGGCGTCAAACCAGGCGGCGGAATGGTCGAGGCCTTTGCCGCCCACGTCAATCTGCGCCCGGCGATGATTGCCGTGGTGGGTGACAGCCCCCATGACATGGCCATGGCGCGTGCTGGTGGGGCAGGGCGTGCGATCGGCGTGCTGACGGGTGTCAGCCTACGCGAGCATCTGATGGATCATGGCGCCGATATGGTCATCGACAGCATCGTCCAACTGGAAACGGCGTTGTAACTTGATTTAATCGTCATCCTCGGGCGAAGACCCGGGGATCCACTCGTGCCTTGGAAAACGTGGATGCCCGGGTCAAGCCCGGGCATGACGCTGCAAGCTGTGCCACCCTAATCGAGGGTGATGACCTTGACCTTCTTGCCGGCGGTGGTGAGCGCCAGCTTGCCGTGCTTCAGCTTCAAGGCTTCTTCGCCGAAAATCTCGCGCCGCCAGCCTTTCAGGGCCTGAACATCGGCATGATCATTGGCGGCTAGGGCCTCAAGATCGCCTGCGCTGGCGATCAGCTTCTGCGCCACTTCATTCTCATCGCAATGGAACTTCAGCAGCACGCGTAGCAGCTCGATGATCGGGCCCAATCCCGGCGGGATGTCCGGCCGCGGGTCGAGCTTTGGCGCTTCGCTCTCAGGCATATCCAGGCCCCGGAGGACGGCCGCAAGGACGCCATCGCCGAGCTTGCCCTCGGCAAAGCTGCGTGACAGGCCGCGGCAGCGTGATAGGGCGTCGACGTCCCGGGGAGGATGAGCCGCGATCTCGAGCAGTGTCTCGTCCTTGACCAGCCGGTTGCGCGGCAGGTCGCGGGCCTGGGCCTCTCGTTCCCGCCACGCGGCGATTTCCTTGAGGACTGCGAGGAAGCGCGGCTTGTCGCTGCGGGTCTTCAGGCGCATCCAGGCATTGTTGGGATCAGCACGGTAGGTATTGGGATCGGTCAGGATGGCAATCTCATCCTCGACCCAGTGGCCACGGCCAGATTTTTCTACCTTGGCGTGCAGCTTTTCATAGACCGTCCGCAAATGCGTGACGTCGGACAGAGCATAAGTCAGCTGCTTTTCGGTCAACGGCCGGTGTGACCAATCGGTAAAGCGCGACGATTTGTCGATCCGGGCGCCGGCCAGCTTGGTGGCCAGGGTCTCATAGCTTGCGGCATCGCCGAAGCCGCAGACCATCGCGACGACCTGGGTGTCGACCAGCGGAGTCGGCACCTTGCCAGTCATCCGGACAAAGATTTCCACATCTTGCCTGGCGGCGTGGAACACCTTGATCACGTTGGGATTGGCCAGAAGTTCAAAAAGTGACGTTAGATCAATCCCTTCAGCCAGGGCATCAATGGCTGCGGCCTCGTTCGGCCCAGCCAGCTGCACCAGGCACAAGACCGGCCAATAGGTCTTGTCGCGCAGGAATTCGGTATCGATGGCGACAAAGGGCTCCGACGACAGCCGCTGGCAAAAAGTGGCCAAACTGGCGGTGTCGGCAATCACTGAGGGTTGTTGTTTCGCGGCTACCATGTTCATCACGTTTAGCTATAACGACAGGGCCCGAGTCAAGGGAAGAGCCTCGTTTGCATAAGCGGAATTCCGCTGAAACCCTTGACAATCCGCCGCTTTCCGCGTCATTTGCCCAGCGATTTCGGTACGAGTTTCGGTGCAAATTCCGGTTATTTTCAAGGACTTCCCCAGATGCATGCCTATCGTTCCCATACTTGCGGCCAATTGCGCGCCAAAGACACCGGCGAGACTGTCCGCATCTCCGGCTGGATCCATCGCAAGCGCGACCATGGGAATCTGGTGTTCATCGATCTCAGGGACCATTACGGCCTGACGCAATGCGTGCTCGATATCTCGAACCCGATCTTCAAACAGGTTGAGCAGACCCGTCTGGAAAGCGTCGTGACGGTGACCGGCAAGGTCGTCGCCCGCACCCCGGAAACGGCCAACCCGCGCATGCCGACTGGCGAAATCGAGGTCGTGATCCAGGAATATACCGTTCAGGGCACCGCCGAGGTTCTGCCGCTGCAGGTCAATAGCGAGGAAGATTACGGCGAGGAAATTCGCCTGAAGAACCGTTTCCTGGATCTGCGCCGGGACAAGGTGCATCGCAACATGATGCTGCGCGCCAATGTCATCGCCAGCCTCCGCCGTCGCATGATCGCGCAGGGCTTTACCGAGTTCCAGACGCCGATCCTGACTTCGTCGTCGCCGGAAGGGGCTCGTGACTTCCTGGTGCCGTCGCGCCTTCATCCCGGCAAGTTCTACGCCTTGCCGCAGGCGCCCCAGCAGTTCAAGCAGCTGCTCATGGTGGCGGGTTTTGACCGCTATTTCCAGATCGCACCTTGCTTCCGAGACGAGGACAGCCGCGCCGACCGCAGCCCGGGCGAGTTCTACCAGCTCGATTTCGAAATGTCGTTCGTGACCCAGGAAGACGTGTTCCAGGCCATTGAGCCGGTGCTCCATGGCGTGTTCGAGGAATTTGCCGAGGACCGGATCGTCTCTGCAATGCCTTTCCCGCAGATTCCGTTCGAGGAATCGATGCTGCGCTATGGCTCCGACAAGCCGGATCTGCGCAACCCGATCCGCATCACCGACGTTACCGACGTCTTCCGTGGTTCCGGCTTCGGGATCTTCGCCAAGGCAATCGAGGGCGGGTCCATCGTCCGCGCTATTCCGGCACCGGGTGCCGCCGGGAAACCGCGGTCTTTCTTCGACAAGCTCAATGATTGGGCCAAGACCAACGGTGCTGCGGGCCTCGGCTACGTGATCTTCGAAGCGGCCGGCCCCAAGGGTCCGATCGCCAAGAATCTCGATGAAGCGCGCCTTGCACAGTTGAAGGAACTGGCCGGTCTCAAGGACGGCGATGCCGTGTTCTTCTCTTGCGACAAGAAGCTGGCTGCAGCCAAATTCGCCGGTGCCGTGCGTACACGCCTCGGCGAGGAATTGGGCCTCATCGATCCGAAGAAGTTCGAATTCTGCTGGATCGTCGATTTCCCGATGTATGAGCTCAACGAAGATACCAACCAGATCGAGTTCAGCCACAATCCATTTTCGATGCCGCAGGGCGGGCTCGAGGCGCTCCTCACCAAGGATCCGCTCACCATCAATGCGTTCCAGTACGACATCGTGTGCAACGGCATCGAACTGTCGTCGGGTGCCATCCGAAACCATCGCGCCGAGATCATGTACAAGGCGTTCGAGATTGCCGGATATCCCAGCTCAGTGGTCGAGGACAAATTCGGCGGTATGCTGAACGCGTTCAAATTCGGCGCGCCGCCGCACGGTGGCTCGGCGCCGGGTATTGACCGGATCGTAATGCTGCTGGCCGAAGAGAAGAATATCCGCGAGGTTATTTGCTTCCCCTTGAACCAGCGGGCGGAAGATTTGCTGATGCAGGCGCCGACCGAAGTGCCGCCGGCACGGTTGAAGGAATTGAGCATTCGCCTCGATTTGCCTTTGGCGAAAAAGTAGGTCAGTATCCCGCCAAATCCCGTGCTGCGGATGCCCTGCCGGTTTCACGTCGGCAGGAAAAAAGGTCGGCAAATTCAATGCCGGCGGGCGCGGATGATCGGACCAATATCCAGGGGAGCGGATGTCCTTACCCTTTGATGACGGCTTCTCCGTTCCGGCCGAGTGGGCGCTTCATGCCCGCTGCTGGATGGCGTGGCCGACCCGTGCGGAGAGCTGGGGCGAACATCTTGATGCGGCGCGCGATTGCGTCGCTGAACTCGCCAATACTGTGGCCGAGTTTGAACCCGTTTCGATGATCACCAAGCCGAAAAACGTTGCCGAGGTCTCCTTGGCGACGGGCACGGGCGTCAGCCAGATCTCGCTCGCCCATGACGATTGCTGGATGCGCGATATCGGGCCGAGTTTCGTCGCCAATGCGGCGGGCGAGCTCGCCGGCGTGACCTGGGGCTGGAACGCCTGGGGCCATCGTTTCGACGATTTCGAACGTGATGCGGCAGTGGCCGAAATCCTGCTCGACCGGCTGGAGATGCGGCGCTATGTGGGCTCCCTCATCGTCGAGGGAGGCGCCGTCCATTGCGATGGCGAAGGCACCTTGCTGACCAGCGAGAGTGTCCTGATGAATCCCAATCGCAATCCAAACCTCACCAAGGAACAGGTCGAAGAGCAGCTCATCCAGATGCTGGGTGTGCGGCACATCATCTGGCTGGGCGAAGGCTTGCAGGACGATATGCGCGGTGGCCACGTCGAAAATCTGGCGCGCTTTGTGCGCCCGGGCGTGGTCCTGGCAACATCCTGCAGCGATCCGGCCGACCCCAATTTCAAGGTCTGCGCGGACAATCTCCAGCGCCTGCGCCAAACCCGCGACGCGGCCGGGCGCGAATTGGAGATTGTCGAAGTCGAGCAGCCACGCCCGCGCTTCGATGCCGAAGGCCGGCGTCTCGCCATGTCCTATGTCAATTTCTATCTGCCCAACAGCGCCGTCATCCTGCCGGCCTTTGAAGATGGCCAGGCAGACAAGCGTGCCTATGACATCACCACGCGCATCTTTCCCAAGCGTGAGATCGTGCAACTGCCGGCCATCGAGCTCGCTTATGGTGGCGGTGGTATTCATTCCATCTGCCTGCCGCAGCCGGCCGGCAATATCGCGAAACCCCGCTGACTCCAGTTCGTGACATAGGCGAAGAAGCGCTGGCACGCATGATCGCTGACAAGGCAGCATCGGGTCAGCGCGTCATGATTGGCATTGCCGGACCGCCTGGTGCCGGTAAGAGCACGCTCGCCGACGCCTTGTGTGACCGCCTCAATCGGGACATTGAAGGCCAGCCGGCCCTGGTCGTGCCGATGGATGGCTATCATTTCGACAATGACATTCTCGTCGCTCGCAATCTGATGGCGCGGAAGGGTTCACCGCAGACCTTTGATGCCCACGGTTTCCAGAACTTGCTGACGCGACTGCGTGCGGGGGAGGCAGAGGTCGCGATCCCCGTCTTCGACCGCGACCGCGATCTTGCCCGCGCCGGGGCGAGGCTCGTCACGCCGGCAGCGCGCATCCTGCTGGTGGAAGGCAATTATCTGTTGCTGAAAAGCGAACCCTGGGTGCGATTGAAATCGGTCTTTGATCTCACCGTGTTCCTGCCGGTACCCATGGAGATTCTCGAAGCGCGCCTCATCCAACGCTGGCTGGATCACGGCCTCGCGCAAACTGCTGCCGAAACGCGGGCACGCAGCAACGATATCCCGAACGCTGCCCTGGTGATGGCGGAGAGCCAGAACGCGGATGTCAATCTTCGCTATTGATTGCTGCGCAGATAGGCACGCATTGCCGCCAGTCCTTCCGGCACATAGGTGCGACCGAAACCGATCCGGAAGCGGTCACTGGGCGTCGAGATAAGTTCCGATCGGTAGAGGCCGGCCGGCAGCAAGACGACGCCGGCTTCTTCGACCAGGCGGCGGCAGAAAGTTTCGACGCCGTCCTTGCCCAGGTAGCGCGGGAAGGCGATGCAGCCGCCATCGGGATGCTGCCAGTCAAAGAGGTCCGGGAAGTCGGCAAAGAAGGCGTCAACCGCAACGAGGTTCTTGGTGATCAGCGCCTGGTTGCGGGCGATGATCTTGTCCGTGGCTTTGAGAGCGATGACAGCCAGATGCTCACTTGGCCCCGCATTGCAGATGGAAAGGTAATGCTTCACCCGCTCCATGCGATAGAGAAGGTCATGGTCGCGCGAGGCGATCCAGCCCACGCGCAGGCCTGGCAAACCATAGGCCTTCGACATGACGCCCAGCGTCAGGCCTTTCTCATAGGCTTCGATGGCAGAGGGTAGGCGCAGTTCCGGCCTGCGTTCGAGCCCGCGATAGACCTCGTCCGAAAACAACCAGATGCCATGCTGCCGGCACAGCGCCACCAGCCCGTCGAAGGTGGCGCGATCGATCACTTTGCCGGTCGGGTTGTGCGGGAAATTGATGGCAATGAGCTTGGTATTGGGGCGAATGGCGGCACGCATCACGTTGAGGTCGAGGGCCCAATTGTTGTCGACATCCAGGGCAACGCCCGTGGTGGCACACAAGGATCGCGGCAATTCCTCGCTGGATTGATAGTTTGGCGTGACAACGATGGCGTGATCGTCCTTGTCCAGCAGCGCATGCATGGCGCAGAAAATGCCTTCCTCGGCGCCGGCAAACGCCAGGATATCTTCCGGCTTCACGCCCTGATAAGTGGCAGCCACCGCGGCGCGCAAGGCAGGGGTGCCGGCGGGTTCGATGTAATGCAAAGGCAGGTCTTCGAAGATCGCGCGATCTTCCGGCGTTGCCAGGGCCAGCAATTCCTTCAGGCTCAAGGTTTGCATGTCCGATGCCGTCATGTGGTAACGGCAGGCAAACTCCCATTTGCCGAGATATGTCTCGAGACGGAAATCAGGCAGCATCGACATGGGCTTTGTCCTTCAGGCTTTGCGGGCTTCGCCGAGCAGATTGTAGATGGTGGCGCGGGACAGGCCGAGCGCATCGGCTACGTGCTGCGCGGCTTTCCGCGTGGCGAACAGATTGCGCTCTTCGAGATAGGCCATCAGCGCCACACGGTCGTCGCGGTCGAGCGCCTTCAGGGTCCGGCGGCGTTCCTGCAGGAAGGCGCGGATGGCAAGGTTGATCTGCTCACGCCAGTCCTGGGCGAACATCGGCTCAGGCCGCGGCTGCTCGGCCTTGGTGAAGGCGTTGAGCAGATCGATGGCGCGATCGAACACGGCGAGATCAAAATTGATGCACAGCAGGCCGATGCGCCGGCCGGCTTCATCCTTCAGGATGGCGCTGACCGACTTCAACCGCCCGCCCTCGGGGCTGGCCTTCTCGTAAGGACCGTAGACATCCTTCTCACCAATAAGTTCCGGGTCGTCGCCGAGATGCGACGGGTCGCCGATCTCGCGCTTGGAGAAGGCGTTCCAGATGCCGGCGACACGATCACTCAGCAGGTCATGGACGACCACCTCGGCCTGCGGCGCCAGCAATGCGGCGATGGCGGCAGCGGTCGGGAAATGCAGGGCGAGGGTACCCGGTGGTTTGGGAAGTTTACGGCTCATCGCGGTCATTTAGTCTAATTTAGACGATTTGTCAAATTCTGCTTGCGACGCTTCCCACGTTGGAATTGGAGCTACCGCCTAGGATTCCGCTTCCGATAGAGCACGTGCCGCAGCAGCGGGTGATCCTTCGCCAGCATCGGATGATCGAAATCGGCGCTGGGATCATAGACCAGACCGATCCGGTCCATGACATCGCGTGAGCGCTGGTTCGTTGTTGTCGTGAACGACACGATCTCCGGC
This sequence comes from Dongia sp. P2_B8, assembly GCF_056404715.1. Classification (NCBI taxonomy): domain Bacteria; kingdom Pseudomonadati; phylum Pseudomonadota; class Alphaproteobacteria; order Rhodospirillales; family Dongiaceae; genus Dongia; species Dongia sp. P2_B8. Next base: position 79,799 of record NZ_JBFUDM010000010.1, read on the forward strand.
AGATCGAGCACAGTGAATCCGAAGCCCAGCGCCACCAGCGCTGCTTCGGTCGCATAGCCATGGCCCCAATGCTCATGGGCGAGGCGCCAGCCGATCTCAACACAGGGTGTGAAGGCAGCCTCGAAACGCGGCCGCGACAGACCGACAAAACCGGCAAAATCGCACTTGCCGGGAATCTCAATGGCCCAGAGGCCCCAGCCATGCGTGTCGATATGATCAGCGATGCGCTCAGCAAGCGCATTGCTGTCCATTTCGCTCATCGAGCCGCCCAGGGTTGCCGTCACCCGCGGGTCGGCATTGAGTACCGCGAAAGCCGCGCGGTCGCCCTCGCGCCACGGCCGCATCAGAAGCCGTTCCGATGCGAGCGTGGGCGCTGTCATTACATCCGTTCAGGCGTGGTGATGCCCAGCAGCTCCAGGCACAGCTCCAGCTCCTTCAGAACCAATTCAGCCAGCGCCAGGCGTGATTGGCGCCGTGCCACGTCGGTTTCCGACAGAATGTGAAAGGCGCTGTAATAGCTGCTGAAGGTCTGCGCGAGGTTGAAGGCGAAATCGGCAATCCGGTTCGGTGCCAACTCGGCATAGGCAGCATCGACGGCATCGGGCATCTGACCCAGCATCAGCATCAGGTCGCGCTCGCCTTCCTCCGGCGCCAGGATGACACCTGGTTTATTGTCTCCCGGCCAGACGGCCTGCTTGTCCGCTGACCAGAAACCTTGCGCCTCAGCCTTCTTCAGCAACGATTTCACGCGCACGGCGGCGTAGAGCAGATAGGGGCCGGTCTTGCCTTCGAAGCGCGAGAAGCGGTCAAGGTCGAAGATGTAATTGGCAATCGGATTGTTGCTAAGATCGGCGAATTTCAGCGCGGCGATGCCGACCTTCTTCGCGATATCGCTACGCTCCGCCTCGGTGTAATCGGCGCCGAGCCCATGTTCGGTCAGCTTCTTCATCGCCTCATCCGACATCATCTGGATGAGATCGTCGAGGCGCATAACGCCACCGGCCCGCGTCTTGAACGGCTTGCCATCGACACCGTTCATGGTGCCGTAGCCAAGATGGAACAGTTTGCCCTTGCCGTTGATGCCGGCCTTGATCGCAGCACGGAACACCTGCACGAAATGCAGGCTCTGCCGGTGATCGACAACATAGACGCTGCGGTCAGGGTTCTGGCAATTGACGCGGTCGACGATCGTGGCAAGATCCGTGGTGCCGTACATGGCAGCACCATCGGATTTGATGAGGATAAGCGGCGGGATGTCCTGCTTGTCGGTCTCTTCCTTCACCGGGACGATGAGGGCGCCCTTATCCTCGATGGCGATGCCCTTTTTCTTCATGTCCTCGACCATCGGCGGGATAAGGTCGTTGACGCAGGCCTCGCCCTTCCACAGGTCGAAATAGACACCGAGATTGCCGTAGTCGCGCTTCATCGCGTCGACGGAGATATCAAAGAAATGCTGCCACACCGCGCGGTAGCCGGCGCGGCCATCCTGCAATTCCGCTGTGGCGAGACGTGCGCGTTCAAGCCGTGCCGGGTCTGCTTTGCAATCGCCGGACGCCTTCGGATACATCTCCTCAAGCTCGCTCAAGGTAACCGGGCTGGTCGCGGGATAGGGGCCGGTGAAAGTGGCGTCGAAATAGGGCAGCGTCGGCTGGCGGATCTCGAGCTCCGAGATCAGCATGCCCATCTGCAGGCCCCAATCGCCCATATGCACATCGCCGATCGTTTCATCGCCGATGAACTTGAAAATGCGGCGGATGGAATCGCCGATGATGGCGGCGCGCAGATGGCCGACATGCATGGGCTTGGCGATATTAGGCCCGCCATAATCCAGCACCACGACGTCGGGCTTTGCTTTCGTCGGCTGGCCAAGGCGCGGGTCGGCGGCGACCCGGTTCATGGCCGTGGCGAAATATTCGTCAGTGACGCTGAGATTGATAAAGCCGGGTCCCGCCAGCGACACCTCCCGGAACACCKGGTTGGCGCGCAAGGCCTCGGCAACCTTCTCGGCAATGGCCCGCGGGTTCTGCTTGGCTGCCTTGGCAGCGGCGAGGGCGCCATTGCACTGGAACTGGCCAAGGTCGGGGCGGCCGGAAACGATCACCTGGCCGAAGGCCGGATCGAGACCCTGTGCCTGGAACACGGAGCCGGCAATGTCGCTGAGCTGGGCGGTAAACGAAGTCATCAGGGGAAATCCAACGTAAAAGGGCCCGCGCGCCTTTCGGGCGGCGGGCGATGGAGGGTTATAACCGGATTAGAAAGCTACGTCGCCAGCCGATGTGCGGTCGCGGCGGCGGGCGCGCTTGGTGGCCTGGACCGGATCTTCACCGGAGAGCTGGGCCGAGGCGCCGGCGGTCAGCGCCCCCAGGCGGGCGACAATGGCGTCGACACTGGGCTTCTCGCCCGGCGTATGGGCATTCAGGGCGCCGCGCATATGCGCCAGATGTTCGGCCGAGGTGCCGCAGCAGCCGCCGACGATCCGGGCACCGGAATCCCGGGCGAGGCGGCTGTAATCGGCCATCAGGTCCGGGGTGCCGTTATACTTGATCTTGCCGGCCTCAAAGTACGGGATGCCGGCATTGCCCTTGGCGACGATGACGTCCCCCGGCCGCGCCGCTGCCGCGAGCTGCACAATGGTGGCGGTGAGATCCGAGGCGCCGACGCCGCAATTGGCCCCGTATGCGACCGGCTTCGGGTCCAGCGTATGCACGAAATCGACAAAGTCCGCCGGGGTCAGGCCCATCATGGTGCGGCCGTTGGTGTCAAAGCTCATGGTGGTGACGATGGGCAGGCCTGCCGCAGCGGCCCCTTTGACGGCCGCCGCCACTTCTTCCTTAGCCGACATGGTCTCAATCCACAGCACGTCGGCGCCGCCGGCCTTGAGGGCCAGGGCCTGGGCGCGGAAGGCCGCAATGCCGTCTTCCATGCACAGCGAGCCCAGGGGTTCGAACAGCTCACCCGTGGGGCCCATGGAGCCTGCAACAACCACGTCCCGGCCACTGCGGTCCGCCACGCGCCGGGCGATCTCCGCCGCGCGCTGGTTGACCTCGGCCACGCGGTCCTGCGCGCCGTGCAGTTTCAAGCGATACGACGTGCCGCCGAAGCTGTTGGTCAGGATGATATCGGCACCGGCATCGACGAAGCCCTGGTGCAGCGCCTCGATCCGATCGACATGGTCGAAATTCCACATTTCTGGGGCGTCGCCCGCCTGGAGACCCATCTGAAACAGATTGGTCCCGGTGGCGCCGTCGGCCATGAGAAAGGGCTTTTCAGCCAAGAGGCGCAGAAAACGATTTGTCATCAACAGGTTCCCAAGGGTATGGCGCCACGTTCGCGCCTTGTTCTTCATATAACGGCTTTGTTATATAACCTGCAAAGTAAGGCTTTCTGCCCGCTGCTTCAAGGCAAGAGATTGGTTACACTGATGGCCATGGCACCCAATTGCACCCCACCCCTTGCTGTCGACTATTGGCCCGAATTGAGCGAAGCCGATCGGATCAGCCTGTGCTGGCTGACCGATGCCGAGCGCGAGGCGTCGCTGGAAGCCACCCTGGCCGAAAGGCCGGCTGGCCAGCCGATCTGGATCTTCGCCTATGGCTCCTTGCTCTGGAAACCGGCCTTCACCCATATGGCAGCCGAAATGGGCATATTGCGGGGCTATCACCGGCGCTTCTGCCTGATCGTCCAGCGCTTTCGCGGCACGGATGCGGCACCTGGCCTGATGCTCTCCCTCGATCGCGGCGGCATGTGTCGCAGCGTGGCGCTGCAGCTCAATCCTGCCACGGAAATGGACGATCTCAGGGCGCTTTGGCGGCGCGAGATGATTTCGGGTGCCTACACGCCGCGCTGGTCGCGGATCAAGACAGAGGCTGGCCATATCCAGGCCATCGCCTTTGTCTCCAATCGGCAGCACAGGCGCTATCTCCGGCCCGGGACCGATGACGAAGCCGCCGGCATGATTGCCCAGGCCTGCGGCCCGGTCGGCTCCTGTGCCGAGTATCTCCATTCGACCCACGAGCATTTGCTGCAGCTCGGCATCAACGATCGCGGCCTTGCGCGCATGGACAAGCTGGTGCGCGCAAGATTGGCGCAGGCATGTTGATGACGCACGGCGTGAATGCGGAATACCGCCATCAGGACAAGCTTGTGACGCCGCGCGAGGCGATCGCGCTGAAAGGTGCCAGGCTCAAATGGTACGATCTGGCACCAGCCGATCTGCCCGTGCCGGATGCAGTAAGGCAATTGGCACAGGCCTATCTGCAACGCACAAACATCGATCTCGGTGACGATCTCGGTTTCGTCATCCTGCATCGCTGTGGGCAGGAATTCTATTTCCTGCTGGTGAGTTCCTGGCGCGGCAACAATGAGCTCTGGGAATCTGTTTACGCCAAAGTCAGCGACGCCCACGCCGATTTTGCCATCTTCCCGTTGGAGGGGCCCCATCGCGGCACATTCTGCGTCTGGGAACTCGGCGCCGTCTGGCACGAGCAGCAGGCCTGGAAACGCTATCTCCGCTCAGGCCGCGACGAGGCGGCGCAGCGAGCCTATCTTGGCGATAGTTTCACGGGCGCCGTCTAGGTCGCCATCTCCAGCGGAACGGCCGTGTCCGCCTTCAACACGGACAACACGATGCTGGACTGCGTATCTCGCACACCGGGCATCCGCAGCAGGGTGCGTGTTGAAAATTCGCCCAGCGCGTCGAGATCCGATGTCATCACGTGAATGAGGAAATCGCTGCTGCCAGTGATGGCGTAGCAGGCGACGACCTCGGGCCGGCGGAGCAGGGCGGCTTCGAAGGCCGCCACCGTTTTCTCCGCATGATCATCGAGCCGGATCTGCACGAAGGCCTGCAGGCCGCAGCCCACTTTCTTCGCATCGAGGCTGGCGTGATAACCGCGGATGAAACCATCCTCCTCCAGCCGCTTCAGGCGCCGGGCGCAGGGGGTGGCGGATAGGCCGACCTGTTCGGCGAGGTCCGTGGTCGCGATCCTGCCATCACGCTGCAGAATACGCAGGATCTTAAGGTCGATACTATCCAGGTCCGGCATGGTGAATTCCCCTATCCAGTCCGGAAATGATAGTGGAAAACGCCAATATGTAAACGCAGCAAGGGATATTCGCCGAAAATCACCCCTGATCTCAGCGCAAACTGGTTCCATTGATGATTTCCCGTGAGGCCAGCCATGCTCGACCTAGATCTTTCCCATTCGGATACCAGCGCGGCGAGTGCCCAGGATTGGCTGGCGACGCAGGAAAAGCTGCGGGGCGACTATCGCGGCTGCGGTGCCGATTTCAGCATCGTGCAGGATCTTTCTGTCCACACGGAAGATGAGCATCGCCTGTGGCGGCAACTGTTCCAGCGCCAAAGCAAGGTGGCGCAGCGTTACGCCGCCAAGGCATTCCTCGATGGCATGCACAATCTCGATATGTCGCCGGATCGCATTCCGGACTTCGAGGCGACCAGCAAACGCCTCCGCCAATTGACCGGCTGGGAGATCGTCGCTGTCCCCGGCCTCATCCCCGACACCGCGTTCTTCCAGCATCTTGCGAACCGACGCTTCCCGGTGACGGTCTGGATTCGCGAGCCGCATGAGATCGACTATCTGGTTGAGCCTGACGTGTTCCACGATTTCTTCGGCCATGTGCCGCTGCTCACCCAGCCGATCTTTGCCGACTATCTGCAGGCCTATGGCGCCAAGGGCGCCGAAGCGATGCGTCTCGGCGCTACCAAGATTCTGGCGCGGCTCTTCTGGTACATGGTGGAATTCGGCCTCATCCGCGAGAACGGCGAGATCAAGGCCTATGGCGCCGGCATGTTGTCATCGGCCACCGAAACAGCTTTCAGCGTCGACAGCCCAAAGCCGCACCGCGTGATGTTCGACCTTGCCCGCGTCATGGGCACGGATTTCCGCATCGACGATTTTCAATCGACCTATTTCGTGCTGGACCGATTTGACGATCTCTTCGCCGCCATGAACCAGCCCTTCGCGCCGCTCTATGCCGCGCTCAAGTCAGCCAAGCCCATCCCGGCCACCGAATTGCGCCCGGGCGACCAAGTCATCAGCCAAGGTCGTCTATCGGCCTGAACCGAGCCGAGGTGACTTTACGGTGCCTTCGGTCGGCTTGTGGGCATAGGCTTCGCCTTAGTCTCGTTGGGCATCATTCTCGTCGGTGATCACGAAAGCTACGGGCAGTGCCGGTATCGCAGGCATTGATGTCGGCAAGGACCATCTCCTCGATCGTATCTGACGCACGGTCTGGGCCGTGGTCATCGCGCCGCCGCCCATTCTGCGACCTGGCCAAAGAGGTGATTGGAGATGGCCGTCAAAAGGTCCGGGCCATTGCGGAATGTGAAGTATATCAATAATTGTTGATATTGATAGTAAAGCTATAAATAGTTATTTCGCCAAGCCCTCAATGGCGCTATGATTTTCAGCTTCCAGTCTTGGCCAGCAGAGGGGGCGATCATGCCTGCGCAATACAATGTCACGGCAACAATGCTTAATGTGCGTGAGGCGCCGTCTGTGACTGCAAAACCGGTTGGGTTTCTAAAACTCGGAGATGTGGTAACCGAGGTCAGCCGATCCGGCGATGGCTATTGGCTGAAGATTACCACCAGCAAATTGGACGGCTGGGTGTCGCATAAGTTTCTGGCTGCGGTCGTTCCCGCATCGCCTGCCGGCAAGACGTTTCCCTGGATGCCCATCGCGCTGGCCGAACAAGGGGTCAAGGAATTCCCGGGATCCGGCGACAATCCACGTATTGTCGAATATCTCCACTCGACGACTCTGGATCCATCCTCAGCCTCGAATGACGAGACATTCTGGTGCTCGGCTTTCGTCAACTGGTGTGTCGAGCGCGCCGGTCTCGAAGGGACCGATTCCGCGTGGGCGCGGTCATGGTTGAACTGGGGGAAGAAGATCGACGTGCCGAAACCGGGCTGCATCGTGGTCTTCAAGCGCGATGCGAACTCGGGCCATGTCGCTTTTTACATCGGCGAGACTGCAACCAAGATCAAGGTCCTCGGTGGCAATCAGAGCGATGCGGTCAATATCAGCGAGTATAAGAAATCCGACCTGCTCGGCTACCGCGTGCCTGGTTGAAAATACCGACGGCGAGCGCCTGTCTTATTGCTCGGCGAACGCCTTCTCGATCACATAATGGCCCGGCTGCGCGACGCTACCTTCGCTGAACCCGCGCGCTTCGAAGAGGGGGCGGAGGTCGGCGAGCATGGCGGGCGAGCCGCATAGCATGATGCGATCGGCGTGTGCGTCGAGCGGCGGCAGACCGACATCTGAGAACAGCTTGCCATTCTCGATGAGATGCGTGATGCGGCCGTTGTTCTTGAAGGGCTCGCGCGTCACGGTCGGGTAATAGATCATCTTCTCGCGCACCAGCTCGCCGATGAGCTCGTGGTTCGGCAATTCCTTCTCGAGGAAATCGGCATAGGCCAGCTCGTTGGCATGGCGTACGCCGTGGACCAGAATGATCTTCTCATAATGGTCATAGACCTCCGGGTCCTTGACCAGGCTGAGGAAGGGCGCAAGGCCGGTGCCGGTGCCCAGCAGATAGAGATGCTTGCCGGGCAGCAGGTTGGTCGGCAGCAGGGTGCCGGTGGCCTTGCGGCCGATCAGAATCTTGTCGCCGGTCTTCAAATGCTGCAGGCGTGAGGTGAGGGGACCGTCCTGCACCTTGATGCTCAGGAATTCGAGCGATTCCTCATAGGCGGCGCTCGCGATGCTGTAGGCGCGCAGCAGCGGTTTCCCGTTCACTTCCAGGCCGATCATGGTGAACTGGCCGCTGGCGAAGCGGAAGGCGGGGTCCCGCGTGGTCTTGAAGGTGAACAGGCGGTCTGTCCAATGGTGGACGTCGGTCACTTCCGCATGCAGCAGATTGCTCATAATTCCGTCTCTTCGCGCATCCATTTCGCGGCGCAACATTGGCCACGGCCCGCGTGTCTAACCGGGATGTGGGCAGATTTCAATGACCTGGAGCCACCTTGTTGTCCGCCGTGTGAAATGGGGCGGGGCAGTAGCCTGGGTTGTTCATGTTTATGTATTGCGAATAAGTCGCATATGCAATACTAAATGCACGCCTCCAGACGGGATAGCCACATGGGCCGACAAGCCATAACCCCCTTATCCGACACCGAAAAAGAGCCAGACTCGCACCTCACCCGACCCCTACACCAGCTGGGGCGGCTGGAGCGGTTTCTGCTCCAAAGCCTCCGCCTCTGGGCCTTCCGCGGGCGGGGGCAATCCAGGCATGCGGGAAGCGATTGGCGGCAGGCGTTTATTGCCTGCCTCGAACCTGTGCGGATGGGTGATGGGCGGGTGCTAAGGGTGCAGATTGTGGAGGGCATGTTCGAGGAGGTGCTGGCCGATTTTAGCGCCTTCCTTGCCGTTCTGCTGGGAGGCGAGCGGCAGGCGTGGYGCTTTCATCATCCGCAGTGCCTGGGCGTCGATCCGTCCGAGGCGGCACTGCTTGATCTGCTGCGCCTGGCGCAATGCGGTGAGATGACGGCGGCGATGGCCTTGCTGCGCAACCAAGTCGCTGCGGACCGGGCCGAGCGATCGCTGCGGTATCTCAGCAATGCCATCCGTGTCCTGCAGGGCTGCGGGCTCGGCCTGCCACTCTCGCTCAAGGGCGATGCAGGTCTTGCCCTGACGCATTGAGCGGTAATGCGCGGCGGCCGAATGCCGCAGCATTTCGGTCATCCGAATGATGTTAAATCAGCGCACCGATTTTCCCGGGCCGCTTTTACATCGCGAGGACAATGATGCGATTGCCACTTCTCCCGCCGGCAGACCTGAACGCCGAGCAACGCCCGCTCTATGACGATATGCGCAAGGGTATCGAGACAAATTTCAAAGGGTTCACGGCAATCGATCCGGACGGACAATTGATCGGTCCCTGGAATCCCTGGCTGCGCTTTCCGCAATTCGGTGGGCCGGTCTGGGCGCTGGTCAAGGCCCTCTCCGCGTCACCGACCTTGCCCAAGCCGGTGCGCGAGATCGCGATCCTGGTTACGGGGGCCAAATTCCGCTCGGCCTACGAGATCTACGCCCATGTCCTGGTGGCTGAACTGCGCGGCATTCCAGATGATAAGATTGCCACGATCATCGCCGGCCAGCGTCCGGGCGACCTGACACGGGAAGAGGCGGTTGCCTATGACATGGCCTCGGCCCTGGTGTCCGGCGGCGTGCTGCCGCCGCTGACCTATAGCCAAGCCGTCGGCCTGTTCGGTGAGACCGGCACCGCCGAGTTCATCTATCTCGTTGGCCTGTATTGCATGGTGTCCGTGACCCTCAACGGGTTCAATGTCCCCGTGCCGGAGGATGGGCGCCTTACCTGATAGCGTCTTGCCCAACCGGGCTCGACTGACGGCGCCATTCCGTTTGCAGCATGGCGAAGACGAACTCATCGGTCCATTCGCCTTTGATGAATTCGTTCTCGATCAGATGCGCCTCGCGCCGCATGCCGAGTTTCTCCATCAACCGCGCCGACGGCGCATTTCGCCCGTCGCAACGGCCGATGATGCGGTGGAAGTCCATCGCCTCGAAACCGAACTTCAGCAGCGGCAACGTGGCTTCACGCGCGTAGCCTTTGCCCTGGTAATCGGGATGCAGCAGGAAGCCTATCTCGGCCGATTTGTGAACCTCGCTCAGCCAGACCAGAATCACTTCACCGATGCAGGCGCCGGTTTCGCGGAGCTCGATGGCGAGGATCAGCTTGTCGCCTTCGGCCTTGAGGTCGGTCTTCTCACGGCGCTGTTCCAGCGACTTGGCGATCTCGTCATCGGTGCGCGGGCCGACATAGAGATAGCGCAGCACCTCCGGCACCTTGTAGAGCGCGATCGTCGCGGCGAGGTCGCTATCGGCAAACGGGCGAACGGCCAATCGATCTGTGAGAATAGGATAGGTCGGGGCGGTCATATCGGCAGTGTACTCCGGCGGCGGATGGCAGGTTGGGGATGGTGGTCAGCGTCAAGGTGAAGCACGACAGCTGGCCATAAAAAAGGTAAGGTTATAGAAAGACTGCACCGTCGATATTCCAGATTATGACCGTGCCGGCAACCATGCCGGTGCCAGAGAAGGGGATGACGACATGGCTATGATTGAACGGCAGGGATACTCTGGCCTGCAGATCCTGTTGCACTGGACAATCGCACTCCTCATCCTGTTCCAGTTGATCTTCGGCGAAAGCATGGGCGAGGTGGAGCGGGCCATCAAGCGCGGCACCGAGCCGTCGGCCAGTGACCAGTTCCTGGCTAGCGCGCATTACTGGGTCGGTGTCGCCATTTTGGTTCTGGTTGCCTTGCGGCTCGCGCTGCGCCTGTTCCAGGGCACGCCAGAGCCGATCGGCCAGGGGCTCGCCGTGCTGGGTGCCAGGATCGTCCACGGCGTTTTCTATCTGCTGCTGATTGCCGTACCCGTCACGGGCCTGCTCGCAGTCTATGTGTCCGAAGAGATCGGCGAGGTGCATGAGATCGGAAAGCCGCTCTTCATCGCCTTTATCGTCATCCATGCGCTGGGCGCGCTGTTCCATCATTTCTGGCTGAAGGACAGCACACTCAAGCGGATGTTCATGCCGGCGCGGTGATGAAGTGCGCGATTTCGGCCAGGGACTGATCTGATTCCGGCAGTTCGGCATAGAATTCGAACACATGCCACATGCCTTCCCAGACGCGCAGTTCCACGTCGATCCCGGCTGCGCGCATCTTGGTCGAGAGCCGCGCGCAGTCGCTGAGGAAGAGGTCGCGGGTACCGGTCGTGATCAAGGTACGCGGGAAATCGCGCGGGAAATCCGCATAGAGCGGCGAGACGTCCGGTGAGCCGAGATCGAGCCGACCCGCATAGGCACGCGCTGCCGGTTCCAGCGTCAATTCGTAATGCAGCGACGGATCGAGCCCTTCCAGCGTTGTCAAACTGTCGCCGGTCTTGGTGAGGTCGGACCAAGGCGACATCAGCATCAGCCGGCGCGGCATCGGCATGCCAGCACTGTGGGCCTTCAGCAGGACCGAGAGTGCCAATCCAGCTCCCGCGGATTCGCCGGACACTGCGAGCTTATCGGCGCTCACACGATCGACGAGTGTTTTGTAGACCTTCAGTCCATCCTCGACCGCAGCAGGATGTGGACGTTCGGGTGCCAGGGCGTACCAGGGCGCATAGAGGCGCTGCCTGGTGAGATGCGCCAACCGAGCGGTGATTGCCAAATCCTCATCCGGCGATCCCTGCACATAGCCGCCACCGAAGAAATAGAGGATGGCGTCTGTGGCGCAAGCATCCGCAGGCGTAACGCACTGCGTCCTGATGCCCGCGATCTGTTCGTCACTGATCATGACACCGAGGCTGGCTGCGAGTGTCCGTCCTGCCGGCGTGTAGAGCGCATCGCTTGCCAGCCTCCGCTCGGCAAGTGCCGCCGGCGCCACGGGCCGCGCGCCGATCGCAGGCGCCTCGCGCAACATCTCCTGGGCGCGCGCGCTGATCGAGGCGGGCGGCAAATTACGGCGCAAGCTCATGAGACGACTCCAAAGAAGGGCGGGCCTGATCTTTCGACCGGCCCAGGTGGAAATTCAACGGCACAAATTCGGTGCCGAGGTTAGGCGGCATTCGAGACAGATATCTCTCTCATTATAGTAAACCATTGATATATCTGAATAAAATTTAGGAAAGTAATATTATGTTAAGGCGCGCGGGGCATTTTTGTGCAGCGCAGCCAATTGCGAATCTTCATCGGACTGGAAGTTCGGTTCCTGCCCTCGATCGGGCGCAGTGGCACGGCAGCAACGATTCACGGCAAGGAATCAGGCCATGGCAACACTTTACATCTCCCCCACTGGATCCGGACTGCAGGACGGATCATCTGCTGAAAATGCCGGCACACTCGCCAAGTTGTCGCAATTCATCGGCCAGGCGGGGCCGGGCGGCGAAGTTCTTCTGATCGCGGACCAAGGCACCTATCAGCAGAGTACGCAGATTTCGATCAACAAGGGCGGTACCGAGGACGCACCGGTGACGATCCGTGGCGTCGACAGCAACGGCGATCCGATGTCGGCGGATATTTCAGGCAGCCGTGCGGTCGACTGGCATGACGGCGACAATGCGGGGTCGGAACTGTTCCGCCTGCTGGGCGGCGCCAACAATCTGACATTCTCCGATCTCTCGATCAGCAATGTCGGCAACGGTGCCTTTCGCGTCGGCGCCGATGTGTCGAACCTGACCATCGAGCATGTCGACGCGACCAACGTGGTGCGCTTCTTTGAAAATTATGTATCCGGTAGCGCGACGACGGCGACCGTTTCCGGCCTGACCATCACGGATGTCGATGTCACCGGCTATACGCAGAACGCCATTCGCATTGGTTATGACAGCCACGACATCAATATTTCGGATGTCCATGCCGATATGGCTGGGGCCGACGCCAACCTGCTCTACGTCTCTGGCGTGCTGATCCAGGGAACCGCGCATGACGTGGTGCTCAATGACGTGTCGATGGCCAATAATTACGGCCACGGTGCTACCAACCAGTATTGGAACGGCGACGGCTTCACCACGGAAAACGGCGTCTACAATGTACTCTTTCAAAATACGCTGGCGAGCGGCAACACCGATGCCGGCTACGATCTGAAGTCCAGCAACACTGTACTGATCGATGCGGTTGCTGAAGACAATAGCCGCAGCTTCCGCTTCTGGAGCGATTCCATCACTGGCGAGAATCTCGTCAGCATCGATCCGACCAGCCAGGGCGGCAATGCCTCGACGTCTCATGTCTGGCTGGCGCAAGGTGCCACGGTCACCATCAACGGCATCACCTATTCGGATAGTGGCCTGCCGGCCACCTTGTTCGATCTCAACCAGGGCGGCGCGACGTTGTTCCTGAGCGAGACCGTGATCGATCCCCTCTATGCGACGTTGATAAAGCTGCTGGGCGGATCGATCGTCGAGGTGACACCGCCCAACGATGCGCCGACGGCGGTGACAGCGGTCATTTCGGCGCTCGATGAAAATGCGGCCGGCGGCACGCTGGTTGCCACCCTGACGACAACGGATCCGGACACCGGAGACAGTCACGTCTATACGCTGAGCGGCAGCAGCAGCGCACTCTTCGAGGTCATTGGCTCGGAAATTCATGTGAAGGCGGGCGCCGTCCTCGATTACGAAACGCAGAACCAGCACACTGTCACTGTGACGTCGACAGATTCCGGCGGCCTCAGCGTGTCGCATGATTTCGTGATCAGCCTGACCGACAAGGTCGAAGGCGGCAACGGCACGGCGGGTGACGATTATATTGCCGGCACCACGGGGAACGACACGATGAAAGGCGGACTTGGCTCCGACACATATCTGGTCGATTCCGCCAAGGATGTTGTGACAGAATTGGCCAGCCAGGGCACCGACACGGTGCATACCACACTTGCGACGTATCAGTTGACCGCCAATGTCGAGAATCTGACCTATACAGGCTCGGGCAATTTCACCGGCACCGGCAACACCCAGTCCAACCTCATCACCAGCGGCGACGGTCACGACACGCTGCGCGGTGGCGATGGGGGCGATACGATCTATGGCGGTGCAGGCAACGATGCCATCTATGGCGAGAAGAATGACGATCTCCTTCATGCCGGCAATGGTGATGACAAGGCCTATGGCGGCTCTCAGAACGACAAATTGTGGGGCGATGCCGGCAATGACTATCTCTCGGGTGACGCCGGCAACGACACGCTGATCGGCGGCGCCGGCCATGACACGCTGGTGGGCGGCGACGGCCGCGATTCCTTCGCCTTTGACGTGGCGCCGACGGCAGAAAACTCGGACATCATCACGAGCTATGACGCCGCCGCCGACACGATCAAGCTGGCGAGCGCCGCCTTTGCGGCCCTCGGCAAGGTCGGCACATTGACCGCCGGCGCCTTCGCCCAGGCAGATGCCGTGGGGCAGGCGGACGACCGGATCATCTATGACAAGAATACCGGCAACGTCTATTACGATTCCAATGGCGGTGACCACAGCGACATGTCGCTTATTGTGACGCTGCTTAATCATCCGGATATCACGGCAGGTGATTTCTCGATCTATTGATCTCCGTTGCCGCGAAGCGAAAATGCCCTGGTCATAAAACCGGGGCGTTTTTGCATTTCAGTTCTACCGCAGATGCTGGTTACAGTCTCGGCCGAATGAGTTCTGGATTGCAGAGGCGCTCGCCAACGACAGTATCTGGCCCCCCCCCGGATCTTCGCCCGGGGACGACGGATAAGACTGGATGCCAGCCGCCGGTTCGTCGTGGTCGGCGAAGGTCGACCATCTACGAGCTTGTTGGCAATTTGAAGAAAACAACTCGTGGATCCTCCGACTTCGGGGAGGATGACGATGGGAGGCGGGTCCGGACCTGCTCCGCGCATTCGCTCTTGCAACGGTCTGAGTTCCCAGTTCGGCGATCCGGGCGACGGAGGCGCCATATGGTCTATTCAATATCCCGCGCAATTGGCAGATCAATCCAGAATTCGCTGCCCTTTCCCTCGATGCTGGCAAAGCCAATGGAGCCGTGCATCGCTTCCACAACCCGTTTGGTCAATGCGAGGCCGATGCCACTTCCTTCGATCGCGCCACTCTCCGCGCCCAGGCGGCTGAACTCCTTGAACAGTTCAGTTTGGCGCGCTGCGGGGATGCCACGGCCCGTATCGCTGACTTTGATCCGGGCCATACCATCCTCGGTGCATTCCGCCGAGAACTCGACGCGTCCTCCCGGCTGATTGTACTTGATCGCATTAGACCCGAGGTTGAGCAGCGCCTGATGTAGACGCGTACCATCGGCGCGAATTGGCGGGATGTCTCCGATCCGGTCGATGAGGCTTACGTCGGCCTTCATAGCAAGAACCTCGAGGCCCGCCATTACCGCCTTTATAATCGGCCGGACTGCAACCGCCTCACTGACTATCGCCAGCTTGCCGGATTCCAGCATGCTGGTGTCCAGAACGTCGCTGATCAGGCGCAGTAGATACCCAGCGCTTGTCCTCACATTTCCCAAGTACTCGGTCTGCTTCTCATTGATGGGGCCAGCCAATCCAATCGCCAACATTTCAGTGTAGCCAAGAATACTGTTGAGCGGGGTCCGCAACTCATGGCTCATTGTGGAGAGGAAGGTCGTCTTCGCGCGATTGGCGCCTTCGGCCTCGTGCTTCGCGGCCCGTAGCGCCACCTCGATCTCTTTGAGCTTGGAGATGTCGAAGACCAGAACATAAAAGCCGTCAACCTTGCCATCTCGCACGTCTGGCACGTAGTGCGCCTCGCTGACGCGCAGCTTGCCAGCCACGTCGACTATCTCCCGCTCGAATGTCTGGGCTTCGCCGCGGAGCGCAGCTTCCATATACTCTCGATTGAGGCCGAACAATTTAGGGCCGATCACATCCTTGATGTGCATCCCCGTCATAATTTCTTCGGGACTCTTGCCGAACCACTCAATGTATGCGCGATTGCAAAACCGATTATGGAGGGTCTTGTCCCAGGAAGCGATCATGGCAGGCATGCTGTTGATGATGCGCATCAGATCATTGCGGCTCTCCGCCAGTTCAACGTCGATGCGGCGCCGGGACGTCGATCCAGCTGCGACGGGCAGAGCAATCAGCGTGATGGCGAGAATAAAGCCTTGCAGCAGTTGGATGTGTCCCTGTTCAGTCGGCGCAGAGATTGAATTGAAAGGCCCGTACCCAAGCCAGGTCGTGGCAGCTGCGATCAGCGATACCAGACAGCAGGTCAACGCCGCGCCGGCAAAGCCGACCCGAAAGGCCGGCAGCAGCACGATCGGGATCATCAAGAAGATGAGCATATGGCTGCTGCCAAAAACCGCAAAGCCTGCAGCAACGACTGCTGTTATGATGATCGCGGAATTTAGAGCGATATGCTGCTTGCCGATTACCCCATCAGCACCGTCGCGGCCGAGAGACAGCAATACCGGGGCAACGGAAAGCATCCCTACCGAGTTGGCCATGAACCAAATGGGCCACGTCGTGGCGAATGATACTCCATCGACCAGACGCAAGACGCTGCTGGCAAGCGTTGCGGCCACTGCCGCTGCTAGTCCGCCGCAAGTGATTATGAAGATGACTAGGGTTCGCGGGTTGGAAAGGTCGTTCCTGCGATCGGCTATCCAGGACGTGCCGAGACGAAAGGTCGCCCATCCGATCACGACCTCTGCGGTGTTGCAGAGACTGAGTCCCAGGGCCAGTGGATACGCGTCCCCCGCCAGGAGATTGGCGACGAAGTTGCCGAAAAATCCCAGGGCGAGCATGGCACCCATGCTCTGTCGAGGGCCGCGAATGATGGCGGCCAGGGCGATAGCGTTGGGTATCCAGATCGCGGCGACGCTACCGCCCCTGCGTGTCAGTTGAATGCTGGCATAGGCGGTGGCAAGGACCAGTAGGCCGAGCAGTACAGCATAAATGGCTATTCTTGCCTTAGGCCAATCGCCGTCATCGGAGCGATCCGTCTTAAATCGCTCGGTCAATTCCCATACTCCTCATGAGATCGATCGGTGCGTGGTCGCTATCAGCCAAGCGGTCGCATAATCTACAGAGAGTTTATTATCCGGTCCTTTCTTGGCGCGAGTTGATCTGTATCAATAGGGGGTGATCCTGGGCAAGACGGTCGACGGCATCTCTTTCTTGCTCCCTGGCACCGGGCGCCAAAATTTGATGTCAAATGTTGAGAATTGGCGGCGATTGCCGAGGACTGCAGGCACGTCAGCCATGCTTAAGCGTGGAAGAGCGGATTTGACGATTACGTGCATAATCTCAGCGGGGCATTTTTTTGGTCTCAGCCGAGAAGACCCAGTGCAGTCGCACTTGCCCGGTCTGGATCACTGGCTGCCAGGTTCTTGATAGCGGGAACGACGCGGAAACTGATCCGGCCAGCGAACCAAACGCTGTCCGCTGGCCGGATTCTGCAGATCGTAGGACCGCCCCTCAGGTCCGGGGCTTTAGATTCTCCGGGTCGTAGAGGGGTTTGTAGCCGATGGAGACTACTTCGACCGGGTAGGTCTCGCCGAAATATTCGACGGTGAGTTTGCGGCCGGCCTGGCAATAGGCCCAGGGCAGATAGGCAAGTGCGATGTTCTTGCCGATGGTGGGGCCGTAGGCGATGGAGGTGGTGAAGGAGCGGCGGCCGAGTTCGTCGACGAGCGTCTCCTTCGTCTCCGGGTCCATCACCGGCAGGATGCCGACGGGGTAACGCGCCACACCCTTGCTGTCCTTGTTGTCGGTCATCACGAGCGTGCAGAGCATCGCTGCCTGGTTCGGCAGTGCACGGTGCTTGATATTCGCCGACTTGCCGCGGAAATCGGCTTCCTTGACCTTCGGGCGCTGCAGATCGCTCTCGATGAGGTTGTACTCGGTCAGAAGGTCGGCATTCTGCAGACGCAGGCTCTTCTCCATGCGGCGGCTGTTGGCATAGGTCTCGACGCCGAACGCCATGACACCGGTCGAGCGCAAAGCATCCCAGACGGCGAGGCCGTCTTCGTACTTCATGTGAAGTTCCCAGCCTTGTTCGCCGACATAGGAGATGCGGAAGGCTGTCACGTTCTTGCCGCCGATCTTGATCTGCTTGATCGCGGCGAAGGGGAAGGCGGCGGGTTCGAGACCGGCCGGGTCTTCGACGACTTTCTGCAGGGTCACGCGGGCGTTGGGGCCCCAGATGCCGATGGTGACGTACTGGGCGGCAACGTCGGTCACCTTGACGTTGTAGCCCTTATCCTCGGCCATGCGGCGGATGTAGTGGAAATCGCGGGGGCCGGCATCGGCGCCGTCGATGACGCGGATGCGGTCAGGCATGCGGATGACGGTCAAATCGGCGCGCACCATGCCCTCGTCATCGAGGAAGTGCGTGTAGATGCCCTTGCCGATATTGGCGTCGCCGCCGATCTTGGCGGCGCAGATCCATTCCATCAACTCGACATGGTCCGGACCTTCCACATCGAACATGTAGAAATGGGAGAGATTGACGATGCCGCAATCCTCGCTCATGGCGAGATGCTCGGCATTGGAGACGCGCCAGAAATGGCGGTTGTCCCACTCGTTCTCGCGCGCCGGAACGCGGTTGCCGTATTTCTGGAGGAGATGCTCGTTGGCCTTGTAGCCATGGGCACGTTCCCAGCCGCCGAGTTCCATGAAGTAGCCGCCGAGTTCCTTCTCGCGCTCGTAGAAGGGCGAGCGCTTGACGTTGCGGCCGGTATCATAGGGTTCGCGGGGATGGACCGCCGGGTTGTAGATCTTTCGCGCGGCTTCGCCGCAGCGGCCCTCGATGAACTTCTCTTCCATCATGTGCGGATAGAAGCGGGCGAAGTCGATTTTATTGTGATCGATCGGCGTGCGGCCGTCGGTCATCCAATCGGCGAGGAGCTTGCCCATGCCGGGACCGTCCTTGACCCAGACACCGACGGCATACCACAGGCCGCGCACCTTCTGGCTTTCGCCAATCGACGGGCCGCCATCGGTCGTCACCTGCAGCAGGCCGTTGAAGGAGCGCTTCTCCTCATAACCAAGCTCGGCGAGGATCGGCGTCAGTTCGATGGCGCGCTCGAGCGGCTCGAGGATCTGCTCCATGTCGAGGTCGCGCTGCGAGGGGGAGAGGCGCGCCTGCTCCTTTTCAAGAAGATCGCGCGGATGGACCATGCGCGGGTTCTTCTCTTCGTAATAGCCCCACTCGATCATGCCGCCTTCGGCGGTGGTGGGATCGCCGGTGTCGCGCATATAGGCGGAGTTGCCCTGATCGCGCAGCAGCGGCCAGCCGATTTCCTTGCCGGTGTTGGCGAATTCGGTATAGGGGCCGAAGAAGCACAAAGGATGGTCGACCGGCATGACGGGGAGATCCTCGCCCGCCATTTCGGCGATGAGGCGACCCCAGAGACCGGCGCTGACGACGACATAATCGGCCATGACGGTACCGCGATCAGTGACAACGCCTTTGACGCGGCCGTTCTCGATCACGAGTGACTTCGCCGCGGTATGGGCGAAGACTTTCAATTTACCGGCGGCTTCGGCCTGTTCCACGAGCTTGCCAGCGACGGTCTGCGAGCGCGGGATGACGAGGCCGGCATCGGGATCCCAGAGGCCGCCCTGGACCTTGTCTTCTTCGATGAGGGGGAATTTCTTCTTGATCTCGGCCGGGGTCACCAGGCGGGCGCGGGTCCCGAAGGCCTTCGCCGAGGCGACCTTGCGCTTGATCTCGTCCATGCGGCCGTCATCGCCGACGCGGGCGACTTCCAGGCCGCCGACGCGGTCGTAATGACCGAGCTTGCTGTAGAAATCGATCGAGTAGAGCGACGACCAGCAGGACAGGAAGTCATGGCTGGTCATGTAGCAGAAGTCGGAGGCGTGGGCCGTCGACCCGATATCGGTGGGGACGCCGGACTTGTCGATGCCGACGATATCATCCCATCCGCGCGCGACCAGATGATGGGCGATCGATGCCCCCACGATGCCGCCCAGGCCGATGATGACGACCTTCGCCTTTGCCGGAAATTCTGCCATAGCCCGCTACTCCGAAGTAAAATTGCTGGCAGAATATAGGGCGCTGCGGCGACGTGATTGCTGCCTGTTTGCGACATTAGCAAAATGCCGCGCGACAAGAACTGCATAAAGTCGGCGCTAGCCGGCTGTTTTCCCAGCAATTTTCCCCGGGATTTGGGCACATCGCCAGACGAATCAGCCCCGGAGCCGGGACATTCAGGGGCGACAAATTGCCGAAATGCGCCACGGCGGGTGCTACGGCGCAAATAGGACAGGTCCGGCTATTGCGCCGCAAAATCAATGTTTTCGGGGATGGCGCATTTGGCGCGATCTGGTGAGGGGCTGTCGCCCTTTCGCTAGAGAAACTGGCCTTCCGGTGCCGATATGGGCGACGAATAAGTCATCGGTCTATTAGTTTGATTCACGGGAAAGGCCTCTCATCATGTCCAATGTGGAACCGCTTTCTGACGCCGTGGAAGGCCAGCCGGTTACCGGCCGCCGCACCCGCGGTGGTGCCGACGCAAGGCGCGCCCTCCGCCAGAAGCCGGTCATCGTCCAGAACCCCTATATCACGCGCAAGATCCCGCTGGTGACGGTGCTGGACGAAGAGGGCCTCAGCATCATCGAACGCAACGCCGACACCATCCTGCAGGAGATCGGCATCGAATTCCGTGACG
This sequence comes from Dongia sp. P2_B8, assembly GCF_056404715.1. Taxonomy (NCBI): domain Bacteria; kingdom Pseudomonadati; phylum Pseudomonadota; class Alphaproteobacteria; order Rhodospirillales; family Dongiaceae; genus Dongia; species Dongia sp. P2_B8. The sequence continues at coordinate 99,974 of NZ_JBFUDM010000010.1, forward strand.
AGCCGGAGGCTCTGGAACTGTGGGCCAAGGCCGGTGCCGATGTGAAGGGGACCCGGATCCGCTTCCCGCGCGGCCTGGCGCGCTCGATCGTCCAGAAATCGGCCCCGCAGCAATACATCCAGTACGCCCGCAACCCGGAGCGCAATGTCCAGATCGGCGGCAACGCCACGGTCTTCGCCCCGGTCTATGGCCCGCCCTTCGTGCGCGATCTCGACGGCGGCCGCCGCTATGCGACCATCGCCGACTTCCAGAATTTCGTGAAGCTCGCCTACATGTCGCCCTCGATCCATCATTCGGGCGGCACGGTATGCGAGCCGGTCGATCTGCCGGTCAACAAGCGGCATCTCGACATGGTCTACAGCCATATGAAGCTCTCCGATAAGCCGTTCATGGGCTCGGTCACGGCGCCGGAACGCGCCGAGGATACCGTCGCCATGGCGCGCATCCTGTTCGGCGAGGAGTTCGTCGCCAAGAACACGGTCATCACCAGCCTCATCAACGCCAACTCGCCGATGGTTTGGGACGGCACGATGCTGGGGGCGATGAAGGTTTACGCCCGCGCCAACCAGGCCTGCATCACGACACCGTTCATCTTGGCGGGCGCCATGAGCCCGGTGACGGCGGCAGGCACGCTGGCCCAGGTGCTGGCCGAAGTGTTGGCCGGTGCCGGCACCTCGCAGCTCTACAACCCGGGCGCCCCGGTGATCTTCGGCGTGTTCGCGTCCTCGATCTCGATGCAGTCCGGTGCGCCGACCTTCGGCACGCCGGAGCCGACACTCGTCTCGCTGGCGGCCGGTCAGCTCGCCCGCCGTCTCGGCATTCCGTTCCGGACCGGCGGCTCGCTCTGCGGCTCCAAGATTGCCGACGCCCAGGCTGCCTATGAAAGCGCCCAGACCCTGCTGCCGACGCTCCAGGCCGGCACGAACTTCGTGCTCCATGGCGCTGGTTGGCTCGAAGGTGGTCTCTCGGCCGGCTATGAGAAGTTCATCATGGATGCCGACCAGCTCGGCATGATGCAGACCCTGGCCAAGGGCATCGATCTCACCGAAAACGGCCAGGCGCTCGACGCCATCCGCGAAGTCGGCCCCGGCAGCCATTTCCTGGGCTGCGCTCATACCCAGGCCAATTTCGAAACGGCCTTCTATCGCTCCAACATCGCCGACAACAATTCCTACGAACAGTGGGAAGCGGAAGGCGCCCAGGATGCGACCACCCGCGCCAACAAGATCTACAAGCGCATGCTCTCGGAATACGAAGCCCCGGCGCTCGATCCTGCGATCGACGAAGCCTTGAAGGAATTCATCACCAAGAAGAAATCGGCGACGCCTGATAGCAACGTGTGATCCGCTGACCATTGAATCGGAAAGGGCGTCCCTCGGGGCGCCCTTTTTGTTTTCGCCACAATTCCGCCCTCGGGTCGCCCAACTGTGTCGGTAAGACGGCGGCATGATCTTCCGCCCGCTCCTCGCTATCTTTCTTGTCCTTGCCGCCGGCATCGTGGTCGCGGCTCTATCGCGCCATCATGCGCCAGTCCGGCTGGTTGCTGCGGAGGAGGTCGCCGACTTTGTCTTTGTCGACAAATCGGCACGGCGTTTGGAATTGCACCGCGATGGCATCGTCCTTCGCAGCTACGAGATCGGGCTTGGCGGCAATCCGATCGGTCCGAAGCGCAGGGAAGGTGACGGGCGGACGCCGGAAGGCGATTATGTGATCGATGGGCGCAATCCGAACAGCGCCTATCATCTCTCCTTGCACATCGACTATCCGCGGCCGGCCGATCGCGCTGCCAGCGCGGCGCTGGAGGCGCCACCGGGCGGCGATATCTTCATTCACGGCCTGCCCAATTATTGGCCCGGCGCATCGGCGCCGAAAGTGGATTGGACGGAGGGGTGCATCGCCGTCGACAATGCGGAGATCGAGGAGATCTGGCGGCTCGTGCCGGATGGCACGCCAATCAGGATCCTGCCCTAGATCGCCCGGCTCCTGGGTGGTTCGATCATGGAGAAGTCGTCGATGCCGAGGCAGTGGGTGATGGTGATGCCATCTTCCGAGATCGGGAAGCGGGCGAATTCGAAGACGTGATCGTCGCGCTCTTCCCAACCGATGAGCGACAGGCCGTAATTCGGCGCGCGCTCCTCGAAGATGCGGCGATAGGTCTCGTGCGTGTCGATGATGTCCTGGGTCGGCCAGATTGTCATCTCATCGACCCATTTGCCGCGCATCTCGCCGCCATAAAAACGGGCGACCTCGGTGCCGACCAATCGATATTGCACGCGGAAAGGTTCCGGCTGGATGAGCGTCAGCGACAGATAGGGCAGAACCAGGCCGAGATAGAGCGGATCGATGTCGGCACGTGCCGGGAACGACTTGCCCAGGCACTGGCGGAGCCAATAGGCCTGCACGATGCCGATCATGTTGGACCGTCCGGTCGGCTGGGGCAGATAGTGCACCTCGCCGTCCCAGCTGGCGGGATTCATGTGAACGGTATCGTGCATGCTAGCGCATCAGATAGTGGCCGTAGACCAGGACATGGCTCGGCCCCTTGCCATCGTCTGCAAGGGGCAACAGCAATGTTTCCAGTTCGATGACCCGGTGGTCCTTGACCACGTCGATCGAGAAATCGACGATGCCGCAGGGATTTGCGATGGCAAGGTCGTAATTGTCCAGAACGAAGTCGAGCGCCTCGCCCTCATAACAGTCGCGCACTGTCTTGCCGGTGGGATCGTCGCCGCGGACCTCGATGGCACGGGGACCGATGCTGAGATAACGGTAATCGTGTTCGGCACGCAGAATTTGCGTCACCAGGATGCTGTGCGTCAGATCGGGGACGGCACCGGCGGCGTTCCAGTCGGAGAGCGATGGCAAATCGTCCGCCACGCGCAATTTGTACCAGGCTTCATAGACACGGCGGGATTCATTGCTGGCGCGTTGCATAGCCAGTTCGCTCGGCACCTTGTCGCCAGCGCCCAGCATGCTGCCGTCCGGCCCGATGATCGTGCGCCCACGCCCAGTCAATCTGCTACATCCTTTACGATACCTGGCAGGCTATCAAAGGCCCGCCCGTGCCACAATAGGGGCTTAGCTTAAGGCCGCGCGGCCGATGGCAAGGATGGCAATGGCCAGCAGGAAACCGAGGGCGACGCGCTGGTAGGTGCTGGCATTTGACCGGTCGAACAGGCGGTCGCCGATGATATTGCCGACGGCCATGATTGGGATCATCAGCAGGGCCAGCACCACAACCTTCAAATCGAGAAGGCCCGCCACGGCCTGTGTCACGATGCTCCAGGCAGAAATAAAGAAGAAATAGACCAGCAGCGAGGCGCGGCCGACGGCGACGCCTTCGGGTGATGCCAGAAAGAACAGGATAACCGGCGGCCCGCCCATGGCAGTTGAGCCGTTCAACAAGCCCGATAGGAAACCGATGCCGAGCTGCGCCGAGGTCGGCGGCCTTTGCTTGAAACGATAGCCGCGCCACAACGCCAGCACAGCCAGCAGCAGCACCAGCCCGATGAGGGCGCGCATGATGTTGGCGGGCAGATAGGTAAGCGCCAGCACGCCGAAAGGTGCGCCCAGCACGGCGCCGATCAGCAGCCGCTGGATCGCGTGCCAATTGGCGCTTTTCCAGGCACGGCGCAGTTGTTCGGCGCCAGCCACCATGGCGACGATGGGGATGGCCGGAACGACGGCGGCCGGTTCGACGAACAGGGTAATGACCGGCACCGCGGCCAAGGCAAACCCAAAGCCCGTGAACCCGCGCAGGAAGCCGGCCAGAAAGACCGTGCCGAACAGGAGGGCGGCGGCGGCGGCACTCATCTCCGGCATCAGGGCTAGCAGGGCAGGGGGCATATGGGCGGTATCAGCTCTGCTCGCCGCCGGTCTCGATCATGTGTCGCTTCATCAAGGGCATCTGTGTCAGGCTGAAGAGCACGGTAAGGCCGAGGATGCCGAACACTTTGAAGTCGATCCAAGTGTCGGTCGACACATGCCGCCAGACGATCTCGTTCAAGACAGCCATCGCAACGAAGAAGAAGGCGTAGCGCCGGGTGAGTTGCCACCAACCTTCATCGGTCAGCTTCAGTGCCTCGCCGAGCACATATTGCAAGGTCGGGCGCTTCAGCAGCAATCCACCGAACAGGATCACGGCGAATAGGGCCTGCACGATGGTTGGCTTCATCTTGAAAAAGGTTTCGTCGTCGAACCACAGTGTCAGCCCGCCAAAGACAGTCACCACAATGGCTGTCACCAGCGGCATCACGGCCAGCCGTCGGGTCGCCCAGTAGCCGAGCCCCAAAGCAAGAAGGGTCGCCACAATGATCACGGCGGTCCCCGCCATGATGCCAGCGACCTTTGAAACAACGAAAAATATCAGAATGGGACCAAAATCGACCGCTGGTTTGATCCATTTCGGGGCGGTTTGTGGGGTCATTGCAGATGCCGGTCCTATTGTTCTGATGCAGTGCGGCATGGTATGCGAGGGCAGCGTTCCTGCCTAGTCCCAGGTCCATAGCCCAAGGCTCATCATGTCCGAAAAGACCCATGCCGAGGTATTCCAGCGCAACCGCCGGTGGGCGGAGCGTCAAGTTGCCGCGGATCCGGAGTATTTCAAGCGCCTCTCGGAACAGCAGGCACCCAAATATTTCTGGATCGGCTGTTCCGATGCGCGCGTTCCGGCCAACCAGATCCTGGACCTGCCGCCGGGCGAGATCTTCGTTCATCGCAACATCGCCAATCTGGTCTATCACATCGACACCAATTGCCTGTCGGTGCTGGAATTCGCCGTCAACGTGCTGAAGGTCGAGCATATCATCGTCTGCGGCCATTACGGCTGCGGCGGCGTGCGTGCGGCCATGGGTAATTCGGAGCTCGGCCTCATCGACAATTGGTTGCGCCAGATCAAAGATATCTACGCTGCCAATTCCGAGCTGCTGGAAGCCGAGGCGAATATCGAGCGCCGCCTCAACATGCTGTGCGAGCTCAATGTCCGTCAGCAGGTGCGCAACATCTGCCACACCACCATCGTGCAGAACGCGTGGAAGTCCGGCCAGCCCTTGAGCGTCCATGGCTGGGCATATTCAGTGCGCGATGGCCGCCTGCGTGATCTCGACTTCTGGGCAGACGGCGTCCATGACGTGGATCCGATCTACCAGCTGCTCTCGTTCGAAGAGACGCCGAGCTTCTGAACGCCTTCCATTCGTCATCCTTCGCCCAACGCCTTTAAGAGAGGGCGGAGGACGCACGGGTTGCTTTTATCGATTGCAAGCAAACTCGTGGGTGGTTCGCCTTCGCGGACCATGACGACGAGAAGCTACTCATCATTTTGGTGTCTGGTGGCCATGGAATGCGACACCGACGGCCCTATTCAGGCAGCGCCGGATTCTCCGGAACGATGTCCTTCTTGCGGGCATGGTGCACCTCCCGATGGGCGATGTAGAGGTTGGCGGCGATGATGATCGCGGCACCGGCCAACGTCTGCAGTGTCGGAATCTCCTGCCAGATCGACCAACCCAGGAACGCTGCCCAGATCAGTGCCGTATATTCTATGGGCGCCAGCATGGATGCTTCACCGCTACGGAACGCCTTGATCATGCAGAGTTGGGCGAGTGCTGAACTGGTTCCCTGTAGGATCATGATCCCCCAGTCCGGCCCGCTCGGCCAGTGCCAATCCATCGCGGCGAGCGGGATGACGACGACCAAGGTCGCCGCCGAGGTGTGGAAGAGAATATTGTGGGCGCTGTCCTTGCCGGAAATGCGCCGCAGGGTGATGAGCGTGAGCGCATAGAAAAGGGCGGAGCCCAGCACGAGGAGCGCACCCTTGTTGAGGTGGGCAAAGAAACTGCCATCGCCGCGGGGGGCTGCGATAAGGGCAATCACCACACCGATGAAACCGACCAGGACGGCCATCCAGCGGCGCGGCCCGACCTTTTCTTTGATGAGCGGGCCGGATAAGGCTGCCACGAACAAAGGTGCCGCGAAGGCAATGGCGATGGCGTCGACCAGCGGCAGATAGCGCAGCCCTTCGAAGAAGGTATAGCCGGTCAGCATGATCAGTACGCTGCGCATGGCATGGATCTTGAAGAAGCTGGTCTTCAGCCGGAATGGGCTGCCTGTGTTGCGATAGGTGAGGTAGAGCGCCACGAACAGGGCCGGCACACGGCCGACCGCGAGGATTTGCCAGGTCGCATAGCCATCCGTCAGCCATTTGGTGCTGGCATCGGCGACACCGAAGCCGAACACGCCCAAAGCCATGAAGAACATGGCGCCCATGGGCGAGAGCAGCTTGGCGATGGGCTTGACCTTCATGCTTTGCGTTTCTGCGCTTCCCGGTGGGCGATGTAAAGGCTGGCACAGATGATGATGGTGGCGCCGGCGATCACCTGCAAGGTCGGTATGTCACCCCAGAAGAGATAGCCAAAGAGCCCCGCCCAGACGAGCGCGGTGTATTCGAGCGGTGCCAGCAGCGACGCTTCGCCGACACGGAAGGCGCGCACCATGGAGAGTTGCCCCAGCGTGCTGCAGATGCCTTGCGTGAGGAAAAGGACCCAGCCCATCGGCGTCGGCCATTGCCATTCGGCGATCGCGGGACCGAGAACGGTGAGGCCGCTGAACAGCGTCCCATAAAAGACGATATTGTGGCCTTGCTCACGGCCGGTCAGGGGCCGCAGCCAGATCTGCCCCATGGCGTAGGTGAGTGCTGCGATGAGGGCGAGGACGGCACCCCAACTGATGCCATGCCGGCCGGGTTCAAGGGCGACGATGACGCCGACAAAGCCGACCAGCACAGCGGTCCAGCGGCGCCAGCCAACGCTCTCGCCAAGGATCGGGCCGGACATCGCGGTCATGAACAAAGGTGCCGCAAAGGCGATGGCGATCGCATCAGCCAGTTCCAGATAGCGCAGGCATTCGAAGAAGGTCCAAGTCGTGGCGACAATCAGGACCGAGCGCATGAGATGCGTGCGGACAAAGCGCGTGCGCAGCACATGGAGGCCGCGATGCTGACGCAGGATCATGAACGTCATGATGGTGAGGGTGATCATGCGGGACGTCGCGCTGATCTGCCAGGTACCGTAATTCTCCGTCAGTTTCTTGGTCACCGCGTCCAGCACGGAGAAGAAGAAGACGCCCAGCGCCATGAACAGCATGGCGCGATAGAGAGCCTTTGACGTAGGTGCGGGCAAACTGAGGGCGGTCATGATGAGGCACTGCGGGGCAATTTCGGCACTAATTATCCATCTGGATAGCATGGGTTAGGTCAGGCGAGGGGCTCTATTAACGCGTCCCCCTCATGCGGGCGGTGCCTTCGCCCTTGCAGCAAAGAAAAAGGGCCGCTGTCGCCAGCGGCCCTTCGATACTTTCTCTCTCTCGTCATGCCCGAGGATGACGGTTGGGGTCGATGTGTGCGTGCGACCCTCTGATTAAACTCAGTTTGCCTTGATCGCGAACTTGTAGTCGCGGCCGACCAGCCAGAACCATTGCCACAGATAATCGCCGAAGCTTTTGAGCACATAGATGTCGAAGGACGGCGTTGCGTCTGTCTGGTCCAGCAGGATGTTGGCCTTGGTGAGGCCCGTCTGCGCGCATTGGCCGGGGCCGAAGACCCGTGGGTGAAGATCGAGGCTGCAGCCGCGTGCCAGCACGTCACGGGCACTGGGGCCCGAGATCGTGATGACCGTGCGGCTCTCCGATACGTCGACCACCGCGGCATGCTGGCCGGCGAAGGCTTGGCGCAGATCGGCAACCAGCTTTTCCTCCGTGCCACCGGTGGTGACGACCCACCATTCGGCCGGCCCCAGCCACAGGACGCGGAACGCACCCGACTGAGCCGTGGTATTTGGCTTCACCGGCAGATCGACGCCGGTCACCGATTTCACGGCGGCAACGAACGCTGCATCGCTGCTGTTGCCGCGGATATTGACGATGGCGCGGTGGGCGGATTCACCGATCAGCAGATCGGCACCGGCGCTATTGCTCTTGGCGGCGGCCGCGGTCAGGCCGAAATGCTGCAGCGCGCTGCGGCGGGTATAGGCTTCAGCCATTTGCGGGGGCTCCATCCTCAAGGAAGGTCGGTTTGCTGATCTTGGCCGCGATGACCTTGCCTTCATAGGGCAGGTAGACCGTCTGGCCCATGCGGTTGCGACCGTTCTTGATCACCGCCATGGCGATCGAGCGGCCCGCATTCGGGCTGTAATAGCTCGAGGTCACGTGGCCAATCATGGTCATCGGCGGCTTGTCTTTGACATGCTCCACGACCTGCGCGCCTTCGGCCAGCACATCGTTCGGGTTCTCAGTCAGGAGGCCGACGAGGTGCTTGCGGTCCGGCCGCTTGGTGTCGGAGCGGAGATGCGAGCGGCGCCCGATGAAATCCGGCTTCGCCTTGCCGATGATCCATTCAAAGCCGAGATCCTGCGGCGTCATGGTGCCGTCGGTTTCCTGGCCGACGATCACAAAGCCCTTTTCGGCGCGCAGCACATGGAGCGCCTCGGTGCCGTAGGGGGTGATGCTGAATTCTTCGCCGGCCGTCATCAATGCACGCCAGACATGGAGTGCGAAGCTCGGCGGCACATTGACTTCATAAGACAGCTCACCGGTAAAGCTGATGCGGTAGATGCGCGATTTGACGCCAGCCACCGTGCAATCCCGCCAAGTCATGAATGGGAAAGCTTCTTCCGAGAGATCGATGTCCGAAACGACCTTCTCCAGTACCTTGCGGGAATTGGGGCCGTTGAGCGCGAAGACCGCCCATTGCTCGGTGACGCTGGTGAAGTACACCTTTTTGTCCGGCCATTCGCACTGGTGCCATTCCTCGAGCCAACTCATCACCCGCGGCGCACCGCCGGTGGTGGTGGTCATGTGGAAATGGTTTTCCGAGATGCGGCTGGTGACACCGTCATCGAACACCATGCCATCTTCGCCGCACATGAAGCCATAGCGACACTTGCCAGGCTCCAGCTTGGTCCAGGCGTTGGTATAGACCATGTTGAGGAACCAGGCGGCATCCGGTCCCTGGATGTCGATCTTGCCCAGCGTCGACGCGTCGACGATGCCCACTGAATCGCGGGTCGCTTTCACTTCGCGGTTGACCGCGTCATGCATGCTCTCGCCGGCCTTGGGGTAGTACCAGGCACGGTGCCACTGGCCGACGCATTCGAAGGGTGCGCCGTGCTCGGCATGCCACTGATGGATCGGCGTCTTGCGAATGGGGTCGAGGAAGTCGCCCTTGTCCGATCCCGCGAACACGCCGAAGGTGACCGGTGTGTAAGGCGGGCGGAAGGTGGTGGTGCCGACTTCCGGGATCGAGACGTTCTTGAGGCCTGCCATGATGGCCAGTGCATTGACGTTGCTGGTCTTGCCCTGGTCGGTCGCCATGCCCATCGTGGTGTAGCGCTTCAAATGCTCGACCGAAACATAGCCTTCGCGGTGTGCCAGCTGCACGTCGGCAGCTGTCACATCGTTCTGGTAGTCGACGAAATGCTTGCCGCCCTGGCCCACCGGCACATTGGACGGCACGATCCACAGCGAGCGCAGCGGCTGGGACTGAGGCTCGGCTTCGGCGCTGGGCGCATTCCCGGTCGCATTGCTGAAGCCGAACTTCGCGGCAGCTTCCGTGCCGGCCTGATGGCCTTCGCTCAAGCCCGCATCGAGGCCGAACAGGCCGCGCGCGGAACCGATTGTGCGATTGTTCTGGCCAGGCATGATCGGACCGGGCACGAAGGCCTGAATGCCGTCGTCCCATACCACCTTGGCACGGGTCTGCGAATGCAGATGCACGGTCGGCTGCCAGCCACCCGAGCTCAGCACCGTGTCGCAATAGAGGTGCCGTGCGCTGCCGGTGACGCCCTTGCCATCGCTGGTGAGCGCCTGCACGTCGACTTCGCGGACCTTCTTCGTACCCTTGACGTGGGTGATCGCCGAATTCTCGATGATCTCGATGCCCTTGCCGCGCACGGCCTGGGGCAGGGCGCCGGTCGGGTTGGTGCGCAGATCGACGATCGCTGCGACCGACACGCCGGCGGCGGTGAGGTCGAGCGCCACCTGATAGGCGGTATCGTTGTTGGTCATGATGACCACGCGCTGGCCCGGTGTCGCCCCATAGCGGTTGACATAGGTGCGCGCGGCCGAGGCCAGCATGCAGCCCGGACGATCGTTGTCGCTATAGACCAGCGGCCGTTCGATGGCGCCGGTCGCCAGGATCACTTCCTTGGCGCGGATGCGCCACAGGCGCTGACGCGGACCTGTCGCAGATGGACCGATATGATCGGTCAGGCGCTCGACGCAACTCAGCATATTGGCGTCGAGATAGGCAAAGGCCGTCGTGCGGGTCAGCACGCGGACTTCCGGCATGCTGGCGAGCTCGGCGCGGACGCCGGCGACCCAGTCGATTGCCGGCTTGCCGTCGATCGTACGATCGCGCTCGGAGAGCAGCGATCCGCCCAGTTCCGATTGCTCATCGACCAGCACCACGCGGGCACCGGCACGGCCGGCGGCCAAGGCAGCCGCGAGGCCCGCAGGACCACCGCCCACCACCATCACATCACAATGGCCATAGACCTTGTCATAGCGATCGGGATCGGTTTCCGTCGGTCCAGTGCCAAGGCCCGCCATGCGGCGGATGAACTTTTCATAGAACAGCCAGCCATCTTTCGGCCATTTGAACGTCTTGTAATAGAAGCCCGACGGCAGGAAGCGGCTCATCACTGAGTTGACGGCGCCGAGATCAAAATCAAGGCTCGGCCAGCGATTCTGCGAGGCCGTGGTGAGGCCATCATAAAGCTCGATCTGCGGCGCGCGCGTGTTGGGTTCGCGGTAGGCGCCGGTACCCACCTCGATGAGCGCGTTCGGCTCCTCGGGACCCGCCGTCATGATGCCGCGCGGCCGGTGATATTTGAACGACCGGCCGACCAGGGTGACACCATTGGCCAGCAAGGCCGATGCCAAGCTGTCGCCCTGATAGCCGTAATAGGTCTTGCCGTCGAAGGTGAAGCGAACCGGCTTCGAGCGGTCGATGCGGCCGCCGGTGGCGACGCGGTTCTTCTGCGCGCTCATGTTACTTCTGCTCCAGCTTCGGGGCAGGTTCGCCCATCGGATAGACTTTGATGATCTCGTGCGTCACCGTATGGCGCGCCACGTTGAACCATTGGCGGCAGCCGCGGGCATGCACCCAGCGCTCGAAATGCACGCCCTTGGGGTTCTTGCGCATGAACAGGTAATCGGCCCATTCCGCATCGGTCATGGCGTTCTGCTGGTCCAGCGTCGGGCGCATGATATGCGCCTCATGGCCGTAAGCGAACTCATGCTCGTCGCGGGGACCGCAATGGGGGCAGGAGATGAGAAGCATGGGATTGTCTCTCTCGGGGATTAGTGTGCGACGCCGGCGGCGCCGTGCTCGTCGATGAGGTAGCCGGTGGTAAACCGCTCAAGCGCGAAGGGCTGCGCCAGCTTGTGCGGTTCGCCGGTGGCGATGGTGTGGGCAAAGACGTTGCCCGAACCCGGCGTCGCCTTGAAGCCGCCGGTACCCCAGCCGCAATTGATGAACAGATTCTCGACCGGTGTCTTGCCGATGATCGGCGAGGCATCCGGGCAGGTATCAACGATGCCACCCCACTGGCGCAGCATGCGCAGGCGCCCGAAGCAGGGGAAAAGGTCGGTCAGCGCGTTCAATTGGTTCTCGATGATGAACGGTGAACCCACCTGGGCGTAGGAGGTGTAGGCGTCGATGCCGGCGCCCAGCACCAGCTCGCCCTTGTCGGACTGGCTGACATAGACATGGACCTGCGGCGACATGACGACCGTGTTGAGGATCGGCTTGATCGGCTCGGAAACGAGCGCCTGCAGCGGGTGGCTTTCAACCGGCAGGCGGAAGCCGGCAAGGCCCGCCATCACGCCGGAATGGCCGGCAACCACGATGCCGACCTTCTTGCCGCCGATGAAGCCGCGCGTGGTTTCCACGCCCTTGACCACGCCGTTGACGATCTTGAAGCCGGTGACTTCCGTGTTCTGGATGATGTCGACGCCGCGCTCGTCCGCCTTGCGGGCAAAACCCCAGGCGACGGCGTCATGGCGGGCGACACCGCCACGGCGCTGCAAGCTGGCGCCCATGATCGGATAGCGCGCCTTGGCCGAGCAATCGAGGATTGGCACCATTTCCTTGATCTGTTCGGGCGTCAGGATCTCGCTGTCGATGCCGTTCAGCTGGATGGCATAGACGCGGCGACGCAGGGCCTGCATGTCATGCTGCGTGTGCGCAAGGTTCATCAGGCCGCGCTGGCTGAACATGACGTTGTAGTTGAGGTCCTGCGTCAGTCCCTCGAACAACTTCAGCGAATGTTCGTAGAGATGCGCCGATTCATCCCACAGATAGTTGGAACGCACGATGGTCGTGTTGCGGCCGGTATTGCCGCCGCCGATCCAACCCTTTTCGATCACCGCCACATTGGTGATGCCATGTTCCTTGGCGAGGTAATAGGCCGTCGCCAATCCATGGCCGCCGCCGCCGATGATGATGACATCGTATTCCGGCTTTGGCGCCGGGCTGCGCCAGGCCTCCTGCCAGCCTTGGTGGTAGCTAAGCGCATTCCGGACCAGGCTGAAGATCGAATAGTTCTGCTTCATAGCATTCCCAATTTGGGGGTTTCCCCGGATAGCGATCGAATGGCGGGGTTCAGCGATACTTACGGTGCCGGATAATGCCAAGGCAACAAACCCGAATCCGCCAATCGCGCGCCATCTATTGTCGTGTTAACGCCGTGGGTCAAGCTGCCACATTTCATAAGGTTTTGAGATTTCCGCCCTCAAAACCACACGTACGTTAGGGATGCAGCTATTATTCGCGCAAGATTACAGGAAATTGGCGCAATGGCGGAAAACCGGGCATTCCTGACCGATGGGATTAAACAATGTCGCGCATGCGCCATTTTGCCTGTGGACGACATGTCGGAAATGAGATATTTCCCTCGGCTTACGTTTTCGGATCAAGCTCACTCATAGAGGGAATGCAGCCGTGTTCGGTGATCTGCCGGTGAAACTGCCCCAGGATATCGCTTTCCTGCTGGTGCCGAATTTCTCGATGATTGCGTTCACCTCGGCGGTCGAGCCGATGCGCCTTGCCAACCGGGTGGCAGGCAAGGAGCTTTACCGCTGGCACCTGTTCACGTCGGACGGCAAGCCGGTCCAGGCCTCGAACAATATCCCGCTGACGCCGGAAGGCTCGGTCGAGCAGATCACCAACTACGACACCATCATGCTGTGCAGCGGTGTCGACGGCCATCTCTATGAAGACAAGAATGTGTTTGCGCATCTGCGCCGTGCCGAGCGGCAGGGGGCGGATATCGGCGCCTTGTGCACCGGTGCCCATATTTTGGCGAAAGCCAACATGCTCAACGGCTATCGCTGCACCATCCATTGGGAGAATCTGGCAAGCTTTGCCGAGAATTTCCCGGAGATCGAGACGACCTCGGAATTGTTTGAGATCGACCGCAACCGCTTCACCTGTTCAGGCGGGACGGCGGCCCTCGACATGATGCTCAATCTCATTTCGCAGCAGCATGGTCACGAGCTCGCCGCGGCGGTCTCGGAGCAGTTCATCCATGAACGCATCCGCGATCGCCACGACCATCAGCGCATGGCCCTCACAGCGCGGCTCGGCGTTCGCCATCCCAAGCTCATCCAGGTCATCCAGCAAATGGAAGCCAATCTGGAAGAGCCGCTGGACCGGGCTGAATTGGCCGATGCGGCAGGCCTTTCCAGCCGGCAAATGGAACGCTTGTTTGCGAAATACCTGCATCGCTCGCCCGCCCGCTATTACGTCGAATTGCGCCTCCATCGGGCGCGTTTGCTGCTGCTGCAGACCAATATGTCGGTGATCGACGTGGCGCTTGCCTGCGGCTTCGTCTCAGCGTCGCATTTCTCGAAATGCTATCGTGACTTCTTTGGCAAGACGCCGCGCCGCGAACGGGCGACGCCCAATGCCAGCCCGCGCCTGGCGCTCAGCAGCGTCGCCGCTTAAGCGTCCATCTCTTCGAAACGGTCGAGGGTCGGCTCCTCGATCTTTTCCGCGTCGACCGGCGGCACGCTGCTGGTCGTGGTCGGCTGGCTGACGTAATCGCTGAAATCATAGACGTCGCCGCCGCGATCGTTCTGCGCCAGATTCTCTTCGAACTGTGTCTCGACAGGGCGCGAGGCATCGTTGATCTGTTCCAAGCCTGCAGCCGGCACCAGTTCGCCACGACCTTCATCAGCAAAGGCGAGGCTCGCGCCGATGAAGAAGCAGATGGCGATCATGACCAACGTGGCGATGCTCATAATGCGGAACATGGTGACCTCTTGATGCCTTCGTCAGAGAGGACGGTTTGATTACGTCCTTTCGATGGTCAAAAGGTAACCGGAAGATGAATTTGCGTCTGTGATCCGGCCCACAGGCTGGATTTCAGTTATCTAATTGAAATATATAAATAATATCTTGAAATGTGACGGATCGCACAGCGTTAATGTCTGAGCATTTCCGTTACTTCATGCCGAGAGTCGTTTTCCAATACTCCAGCGAGCAGGCGATCAGACTCGGCAGATTCGGATGATCATTGGCCATGGCCTGTTCTGCCATGGCTCCGCCGGAAAGTTTCTGCACCAGGGAGGAGCCCAGTTCGCTGCCGCCGGTTTCCTTGGCCACCGTCTTCTGCTCAAGCGCATCGCAGGAACTGGTGGCGGATTCCAAAACCTGTGGCGCCCAGATGAAAGCAACGGCGAGGATGGCGAGTGTGAGAAGAAGGCGCCTCACGCTCCCGCACTCGTATCGACCGCACTCGTATCCACTGGCCTGACGCGGCCGAAGGGCGGCTTATCGAACAGGCGGCGGACCATCGGCTCGAACGCCTCGATGGGTGCCGTGTCGTAGGTTGGGTCGAAGCTGTTCTGGTCGTAGTTCTGGCAGAAGAGGGCGGTCTTCTCGAACATCGGATGGCCGCGATAGCGCTCGCGTTCGTTCCGGTCGAGGCCGATATGGTGGAAGAAGTAATAGCCCTGGAAGATGCCGTGATGCTTCACCAGCCAGTAATTGTCGTCGCTGACATAGGGGCGCAGGATCGAGGCGGCGAGTTCGGAATGGTTCTCAGGCGCAAGTAGATCGCCGATATCGTGGAGGAGGGCGCAGACCACCATCTCCTCATCGGCATGGTCGCGCAGCGCCCGCGTCGCCGACTGCAGCGAATGCTGATAGCGGTCGATCTTGTAGCCCATCTTGTCGCCCTCAAGCTTCTTGAGGTTGGCGAGCACGTTGTCAGCAAGACCATGGTTGAGTTTCTGGTAAATCTCATCGAGGAGTTGGTATTCCTCATAGGTGCCGTCTTCCATGCGGATGAAACTGACGGTTTCTGATTCCATGGTGGCGTTTCCTCGACATCATTTTGCCAAATTCTGGTGCAGTTTAGGGGCAACAAACTGTTCGGTCCAGGTCCACCCATGCTCGCCGCGCTCAACAATGCTCTAAGCTCCACCGGAATGGTGCTGCGCGGCGGCTTTGCACCTGAAAGCGGTGACGGCGTGCCGGAACTGGCACCAGGGCGGCCGGCGCGCGGCCTGCTGCTGATCGGCAATGTCGGCGGGGCGATGTGGCCAGCCTTTGCGGGTGCGGCGCCTGCCGGGGCCGATCCTCTGGATCGCTGGACACGCGCTGTGCTGGATCCCATCGCCACTGCGTTCGGCGCCGCGGCGCTCTATCCATTCTCAGGGCCGCCTTATTATCCGTTCCAGCGTTGGGCGGCGCGGGCGGAGCCGGTGCATGTCTCGCCGTTGCGTATCTTCATTCATCCGACTTTTGGCCTGTGGCACGCCTATCGCGCAGCCCTGCTATTTGCCGATGCGCTGGATCTGCCGCCGATGGTGCAGATGGACAGTCCCTGCCTCACCTGCGACGGCCAGCCTTGCCTGACCGGCTGCCCGGTCGATGCCTTTCAGGCGAACGGCTTCGACGATATGCGCTGTGCCGGCCATGTCGATGGTCCGGACGGAGCGGAGTGCCGCAGCCATGGTTGCCTGGCCCGGCGCGCCTGCCCGGTGGGCCGAGATTATTCCTACTCGCCGGTGCAGATGGCATTTCACATGGAGGCGTTCCTATCGAGGCGCCGCTGAGCAAAATCCCTGAAGCACCATGAACCCAATGACCGGCTGCAACGACAGACCGGCTCCAAGTACAAACCGCAGTTCAAGAATAGAAAAATGAAATACGTTGCTGGAATTAAAGCATTTGCCACCCTCGCTCTCGCAGGATTTGTGATGGTCGGTGGCGCTCTGCTGGCAGGCCTGCTGGCGAACAACGCTTTTGGCGGTTAACGCGCCTTCCTTTGCCGCCGATTCCGTCGAAAAAGCCCTCCATTGCAACCACTTGTGACATTGCCGCAGCAGGGGCGCAGCCCCTGCCATTGAAGCTTGTCCCGGTGGGAGTCGATGGGGTATCTACTAACCCTCCTTAAATTGCTCCAACTGCTGGAGGGCGGGCTTTGCGCTCACTGATTCCTTCGCTGGCGATTTTTTGCGCCAGTCTGGCCGTCGTTTTCGGTCTTTCTCTCACTGCCGCGCAGGCTGCCGACGTCACCTTGTTGGCCGTCGAACGCGCTGGCGGCCCCGAAATCAAAGAGGCGATCGCCTGGTCAGTGGTGAAGGTCAACAAGGAGTCCGGCAAGCCGGAAGCCAAACCGACCATCACCGGCAACGGCCCGCGCCTGATCGCCAAGCTCGATCCGGGCCAATATCTGGTAACGGCCAAGCTCGGCAAGACCGAGGCAAGTCAGGCGATCATGATTGGCAAATCGTCGACGACGCGCTCGCTCGTGCTGGCAGATCCTGCGAAGGCCGGCACCACCGCTGCCAAGAAGCCCGATGCCGGCCCGCCGGCGCAGCTTTCCATCAATATGAAGCTCAGCAAGGGCAAGAACCCTGTCAAGGAACCGGTTCTGTGGGAAGTGTTCACCTATCAAAAGGGTGCTACCGACGAGACCAAGAAGGTTGCTGAAAAGACGGCGGCCACAGGGATCTTCAGCCTGCCCGGCGGCAGCTATGTCGTGCGCGCCCATTTCCAGGGCACGCAGGCCGACCTTGTCATCCCGATCCAGGCCGGCCAGTCGCTGAAATATACGCTGAACCTCTATGCCGGCTATGTGAAGCTCACCGCGCTGAAGTCCAAGAAGGAGAAGACCACGGCCAAAGCGTTGACCTGGCAGATCCTGCGCCTGCGTCCCAATGCGCCCGGTGTCTATGAACTGGTCACCAGCAGTGAAAAGGCGGAACCGACCGTCATGCTGCGGGAAGGTCGCTATATTGCGGTTGCGCGCCTCGGCGACAAATTGTGGGGCAGCGAGCCGATCGTGATCACGGCCGGTCAGACGTCTAGCAAGAAGATCAACCTCAAGGAAGGCGTCGGCGCCCCCGAGGTTGCTTCCGCGAACTAGAAGAAAATCGTTATGCCCGAGCATGACACAATACGGGCATGACACAATAAAACGAGAGAAACGGCGCCACCCCAACGGGTTGGCGCCGTTTTGCTATTCCGGCCTGAAATGCCCCTCCGGACCTGATGATCCGCCGGAATGAGCAGATGAGACTTTCAATGCACCGGTTGGCGACCGGCTTTGCTAGGTTGGCGACAGAAGTTAACTCTTAAGAGGCGTATTATGTCACGGGAAGCAGCGCGGGAAGCGCGCGGTCGCCGCAATACCAGGCAGGCGAAGGGATTGAAGCAGCTTCCGTGGCGCAACCACCGGAACAATTACGATCCCGTCCGCGTCCTCAGCGAAGACCAGGTGGAAGCCATTCATCGGACGTCGCTGCGCATCCTTTCCGAACTCGGCATCGAATTCCTGGAAGAGAACGCGCTTCGCATCCTGAAGGAGAATGGTGCGGAGGTCACGCCAGGCTCGCAGCGTGTCCGCTTCGATCCGGCCTTGATCATGGAAAAAATCAAGACCGTGCCGAAGACCTTTGTGCTCCATGCCCGCAACCCGGCGCACAATCTGACCTTTGGTGCCAACCACATCAATTTCGGCTCGGTCGCCTCGGCACCGAACGTGTCCGATCTCGACAAGGGGCGCCGCCCCGGCAATTTCGAGGATTATTGCAATCTGGTGCGCCTTGCCCAGTCGCTCAACGCCGTGCAGTTCCTCGGTGGCTATCCGGTCGAGCCCGCAGACCTGCCGCCGAACACACGCCATTTGGATGCGCTCTATATGGCGGCAACCCTGACAGACAAAGTCTGGCATCCATATTCGCTCGGCAATGAACGCATTGAGGATGCAATCGAACTGATGGCGCTGGCACGCGGCATTTCCAAGGAGCAGCTGGCCAAGGAACCGAGCGTCTTCTCGATCATCAACAGCAACTCTCCCTTGCGGCTCGACACGCCGATGCTGCAGGGCCTGCAAGCCATGGCCAAGGCCGGCCAACCGATCGTCTTGACGCCTTTCACGCTCTCCGGTGCGATGGCACCGGCAACCATCGCCGGCGCGCTTGCACAGGCAAATGCCGAAGCGCTGGCTGGCATTGCCTTCACCCAGATGGTCAATCCGGGTGTGCCTTGCGCCTATGGCGGATTCACCTCGAATGTCGATATGAAGACGGGGGCGCCTGCCTTCGGGACGCCGGAATATACCCGCGCCGCCATGGCCGGCGGCCAGCTTGCCAGGCGTTACGGCTTCCCCTATCGCTCCAGCAATGCCTGTGCGGCCAATGCGGTCGACGCACAAGCGGCCTATGAATCGGAAATGTCCCTCTGGGGCGCCGTCATGGGGCATGCCAATCTCATCCTGCACGGTGCCGGCTGGATGGAAGGCGGTCTCGTCGCATCGTTCGAGAAAATGATCATCGACGTCGAAATGATTCAGTCGATGTCCGAGTTCCTGCTGCCCCTCGACACGTCCGAAGATGCTCTGGGGTTCGATGCGATGAAGGATGTGGGACCAGGTGGCCATTTCTTCGGCACGGCCCACACGCTGGCTCGCTACGAAACAGCTTTCTATTCGCCGCTGGTGTCCGATTGGCGCAATTTCGAAACCTGGCGCCTCGCCGGCGCGCAGGACGCCGCCCAGCGTGCCAATACTCTGTGGAAGCAGGCGTTGGCCGAATACGAACAGCCGGCCATCGATCCGGCCATTGACGATGCACTGAAGGATTTCGTCGCCAGGCGCAAAGCCGAAGGCGGCGTGAAACAGACCTGATAGGCGAGGCGCGAGGAGAGTTGGGGCAGATACCGATGCACTGACTCGCTTGCGCGAGACCGGTTCGGATCAGAGAGCCTTATGCCTCCTTCGCCGACCACACCTGCGAGAAAAGATCAGTCGTTCGCTGCTTTAAAAGCTTCTGCTTCTCGGAATACATCAGGACAATGCTGACGCATCAACACTTCCATTCCTTTCCGCCCGCCGTATCGTTTCCCTACGTCGGCGTTGATCTTCTCGAGATCCGCCGTATCCAGCTTTTGTTTCCTCTGCGCCCAACTATCCAGGCGCGCTAGTTCGGCTTGAGTCAGATACTCAACGGCTACATCTGCCCCACAGCTGTTGAGCCTATGTTCAATATCTGCAGGCATATTGAGATCTCTCGCATCTAACATGGCGATCATCAATTCTCGATAATTTGGGTATGCGTGCGAAGCGCCATAGATCATTTCACCGGCGGCGTAGCCCGGAAAGATCGCGGATGACAGCGCTTGAACACTGAGAACTACGAATATGACGCCTCTCTTGGACATTTCTATATCTCAGTTACTATTTGCACGTTTATTACACGTAAATTGTAGGAAACTGGCATCCTTTTGGCAACTCGCGTGACGTCGAGGCGTTCCTGCGAGGTATGACGGGCTATCTCAAAGGATCGTGCAAACTTGCGATAGGAACAGGCATTCAGCAACGGCCGCGCCCGTGATCTTATGCATGCGCTTTCCATCTCAATTTTGAGGACTGCCCATGGCGCTTGACAACTATGTGACTCTCGGCCGTTCCGGCCTGCGTGTTTCGCCGCTTTGCCTCGGCACCATGACGTTTGGCGAAGAGTGGGGCTGGGGCTCATCGGTCGACGAGTCCACCAAGATTCTTGACGCCTATCTCGCGCGTGGCGGCAATTTCATCGACACTGCCAACGTCTATACCAAGGGGCATTCCGAGAAGATCATCGGCGATCATCTCGGTCGCCATTCAGACAAGCGCGATCGTACCGTGATCGCCACGAAATTCTATGGCAATCTCTATCGCACCGACCCCAACGGCGGCGGCGCCAACAGGAAGAGCATCATTGCAGCCTGCGAGCAATCGCTGCGGCGCCTGCAGACGGATTATATCGACCTTTATTGGATGCACGCGTGGGACTCGACCACACCGATCGAGGAAACGATGCGGGCGTTCGACGATCTCGTCACCAGCGGCAAGATCCGCTACGCCGGTTTTTCGGACACGCCCGCCTGGAAATGCGCCGAAGCGCAGATGGTGGCAAAATTCCGCGGCTGGGCACCGCTCATTGCCTTGCAGGTCGAATATTCACTGCTGGAACGTACAGTCGAGGGCGAACTTGTGCCGATGGCGCAGGAATTGGGGCTCGGGATCACCCCCTGGTCACCCTTGAAAGGCGGTGCGCTCAGCGGCAAGTACCGGCGGGAGAATGACGGCAGCCACGCGGCCGGACGCGGCGAGAGGGTCACGACAGCGCTCAACGAGAAAACCTATGTACTCATTGATGCGATGTCAGCGATGGCGCAGGAGCTCGGCACGACGGTATCGCGCCTAGCACTTGCCTGGGTCCAGGGGCGGCCTGGCGTTTCGTCGACGATCATCGGCGCCCGCACCCTGCAGCAGCTTGATGACAATATCGGCGCGCTGGATGTTCAACCCACGCCGCAGATGATCGTGCAACTCAATGACCTCACGAAGCCGGCTCTGAACTTTCCCGCCAATTTCCTGGAATATGTCGTACAGGCAGCTTCCGGGGGCCTGACCATCAATGGTCGCACCTCACCGGTCTGGCCGTTGTCGCCGGAAGGTGACGCCGATCGATACTGACGCGGTACCGGCTTGTTGCGTGGCGGTGGAAGCACAGGAGTATCGTGCAATCTTGCGATAGCATTGTGCATTCCGACCGCCGGCAAAACGTGATGAACTGTTATCCACGTTCTTGAGTATTCTGAATCCAGCCAGTCGCCCCATCGCCTGCTCCAAATGGTTTATTTGGCGGCATGCATTGAGGCGATCCGCCAATAGGAGCCGCTGATGCGATCTGCGCAGTTTGGTCTTCGCAACCTCGCCATTCTATTCCTTGCCGCGCCTATGGGTATGGCGCTTCTCATCTGGGCCATCGGAATCAATTCCAGCAATGCTGAGACCAAAGTCTCGGCGGCGGACAGCCTTGCCGCCTGGACCGATATCTCGACGGTCCTCGAAAATCCGCGCTGCCTGAACTGCCATCAGGTGGAGAGCCCACGGCAAGGCGATAGCCGCCGCTTGCATGTGCCGCTGGTCGTGCGGGGCGAGGACAATATGGGTGTTACCGGCATGCGCTGCACCACCTGTCATAGCCAGACGGGCAACAACCCGACATCCGGTGTACCTGGTGCGCCGGGCTGGTCCCTGGCTCCCCTCGAGATGAATTGGCAGGGGCTTTCATCCGGCGACGTCTGTCGGCAGCTGCGCGATCCCAAGCGGAACGGCAATTTCGACGCTGACAGGATGATTGCGCATTTCGCCGACGATGAACTGGTCGGCTATGGCTGGCATCCGGGCCCGGGACGTGAAGCCGTTCCGATGCCGCGGGCGGAATTGGTCGAGCATGTGAAGACCTGGTTGGCCGGCGGCAGCGAGTGCCCGAAATGACCGCCCAAAACGGACGCCGCCCGTCATACGATGTCCCGTCAGACGATGTGAGGAGAGACGCATGATTACGCTGACCATCAACGGCAAGACTCATGATCTCGATGTCGAACCGGAAATGCCCTTGCTCTGGGTGCTGCGGGACCGGCTGGAGCTCACCGGGACCAAGTTCGGCTGCGGTGTTGCGCAATGCGGCGCATGCACGGTCCATATCGACGGCGAGGCGCATCGCTCCTGCTCGACCATGGTCGGTGACGTGCAGGGCAGCGAGATTGTCACGATCGAAGGCCTGCCGAAAGACGGTCCGGCCGGCAAAGTGGCGCAGGCCGTGCGGACCGCATGGCAGAAACTCGACGTCGTGCAATGTGGCTATTGCCAGTCTGGCCAGATCATGTCGGCGATCAATCTCCTGACCGAAAATCAGAAGCCGACGGACGACGACATCAATGCCAGCATGGAAGGCAATATCTGTCGCTGTGGCACCTATCAGCGCATCCGCGCCGCCATCCATGAAGCTGCCAAGTCACTGGCCTAAGGGAGGATGACGATGTTGAAGATGCACCAATCCGACATGCATGCCTCGCGCCGCGCCTTTTTGAAGGGCACTGCCGTCGCTTCGGCTACCTTTGTTCTGGGCGCCTTCGTGCCCTTCGGCCGCTTTGCTCTGGCGGAAGGCGAGGCGGCGGCGCCCAAGCCCGCTATCGACCCCAATTTCTTTCTTCGCATCGACAGCGACGACACGGTCACCGTGCTGTTGAAACATCTGGAAATGGGGCAGGGGGTCAGCACCGGCCTTTCCACACTGGTGGCGGAGGAACTGGATGCCGATTGGTCGAAGATGCGCTTCGACCATGGACCCAACAATCCGAAGGTATTCAACAATCTGTTCTTCGGTTCCTATATCGGGACCGGCGGCAGTACCTCGATGGCGAATTCCTGGACGCAGATGCGCCAGGTCGGCGCCGCCGCCCGCGCCATGTTCGTCTCGGCGGCCGCGAAGCAATGGAACGTGCCGGCCGGTGAGATCACTGTCGCTAACAGCGTTCTGTCGCATGCTTCCGGCAAATCGGCGCGCTTCGGTGAGCTTGTCGAAGCGGCGATGAAAGAACCGGTCCCGGCAGAGATCGCGCTGAAGGATCCGAAAGACTGGAAATATATCGGGCAGAAGTTGCCACGCCTGGATACGCCTGCGAAAACCACCGGCAAGGCCATCTTCGCACTCGATTTCCGCCGGCCCAACATGCTGGTCGCCATGGTGGCCCGGCCGCCGCGCTTTGGCGGCACGGTTGTAAGCGTTGACGAAACCGCCGCGCGCAAGGTGGCTGGCGTCGTCGATGTGGTACAGATCCCGAGTGGTGTCGCGGTGCTGGCCAAGGATACCTGGTCGGCGATGCGCGGGCGCGAGGCGCTGAAGATCGATTGGCAACTCGACAAATCGGAAGGTCGGTCGAGTGACGAGATTCTTGCCGAATATCGCAGCCTTGCTGCGACGCCCGGCCTCAAGGCGGATCGCCGCGGCGCTGCCGCGGCGGCACTCGGGACCGGCGGCGACGTACATGAAGCGGAGTTCGTCTTCCCGTTCCTCGCGCACGCGCCGATGGAGCCGATGAACTGCGTCATCGAACTCACCAAGGACGGTGCCGAAATATGGGGCGGTAGCCAGTTTCAGAGCATCGACGATTATGCCGTGAGCCAGGTTCTTGGCACCACGCCGGATAAGATAAGGATTCACACCCTGCTTGGCGGCGGCAGTTTCGGCCGCCGCGCCAATGCCGCGGCCGATTGGGCGGTGGAGGCAGCGCAGATCGCCAAGGCCATCGGCGGCAAGGCGCCGGTGCAACTGGTCTGGACTCGCGAGGACGACATCAAGGGCGGCTTCTATCGCCCGATGGTGCTGCACAAGTTGAAGGCCGGCCTCAAGGATGGCCGCATCACCGGCTGGCAGCACACGATCGTCGCAAAGTCGATCCTGGTCGGGACCGCTTTCGAATCCATGATGGTCAAGGACGGGGTCGACGCGACCTCGGTAGAAGGAGTGGCCGAAACGCCCTACACGATCGAGAACTTCGCGGTCGATGTGCACAATGCCAAGACCGAGATTCCGGTCCTGTGGTGGCGTTCGGTGGGCCACAGCCACACCGCCCATGTCATGGAAACCACCATGGATGAACTGGCTCACAAGGCTGGTGTCGACCCGCTCGCCTTCCGCCTGGCCAATCTCAAGGCAGGCTCGCGCGAGGCGGGTGTCTTGAAACTCGCGGCCGAGAAGGGCGCATGGGGCAAGGAGATGCCCAAGGGCAGCGGGCAGGGCATCGCCATGCACCATTCCTTCGGCTCCTATGTCGGCATGGTGGCCGACATCACGACCCATGCAGGTGGTTTTAAGGTCAACCGGATCGTAGCAGCGGTCGATGTCGGCATCGCCATCAACCCGGACGTGATCGCAGCCCAGGTCGAAGGCGCCATCGGCTTTGCCATGTCGACCACTCTGCGCAACCGCATCACGTTGAAGGGCGGGGTGGTCGAGCAGAGCAATTTCGATGATTACGAACCGACCCGGATCAAGGAAATGCCGGTGGTCGAGGTGCATATCGTGAAATCCGCCGAGGCCCCGACCGGGATCGGTGAGCCCGGTCTGCCACCCTTGGCACCCTCGATCGGCAACGCAATTTTTGCCGCTACTGGCAAGCGCTTGCGCTCGCTACCTTTCGATCTGGGTGCGCTCGCCTGAACCAGGGGGAGGCCGGAGGCAGGAAATGACTCAACTAATAGAGAGTCATTTCCTGGGGTCTGTGCCTACCATTAATATAATTCCATTGGCTAACTCGCTGAAAAGGCAATCAAAAAACATCAAGCGGCCCGCAATCCACCAAATCTTAACAGGTGTATGGCAAGAGAAAGAGCATCACGGGAGGAGACCTTCAGATGCTCAATTCTCTATCGGCAAATACACTCATTAAATCGGTCATCACGGCGCTGGCCGCTATTGTCATCCTGATGCTGGCGTTCGGCGCCTGGCAGTCGTGGCAGCGGGTCGGCAGTACGAGCCGGATCGTGAAGGTGGCAGACGCCTCGGCCTTCGCCTTCCGTGCGATGCACAATTTACGTACCGACCGTTCGACCACAACGCGCGCGCTTAATGCCGACGCCCCAATCAATGACAAGACGATGGCGACGTTAGAGAAGAATCGGGCGGCCGAAATACCGGCTCTCCAATCGGCTCTGGAAATCCTGCCGAATATCGATTTCCCGGACAAGGCGACCGTCCTGCCCAACCTGGTCGCGCTGGCCGACACCATCGGCAAGCTTCAGGCTGAATCCCATGAAGCGGTGCAAAAGCCCAAGGCGGAACGCCGGGCCGCCATGTCCGACGAATATATGAAGACAGCCACGGACCTGCTCGCGGCACTGGACGGGGTGTCCCAGAAACTCACCGCGGTGGTAAAGCACGAGGACGCCTTCATCGATCAGATGCTCTCGATGCGCCAGCTCGCGTGGATGGTGCGCAACATCGGCGGTGACGCCTCGCTGACGGTGTCGAATGCTATGACGGCCGGCGCCGCCACGCCCGAGGTTGTGCAGAAGTATCATAATTTCGTCGCAGCATCGGAAGCCGCGTGGGGTGCGTTGGAGGCTCAGGCTATTGGGCCGGCTTTGCCAGCAGCCCTCAATGATGGCATGGCTGCGGCTAAGAAGAGCTATTTTGATCCCGAATACAATGCCACCCGGGACGGCATAGTCGAGGCTCTGGTGAGCGGTCAGCCGACCAAACTCGATACCACGGAATGGACTGGTTACACGGTGAGCCGGCTTTCCAGTCTGCTGGCCGTGGCAGAAGCGGCACTCACCGGCGCCAAGGAGTATGCGGAGAGTGCGAGGAGCACTGCGGTACGTGACCTCGTCATCGAACTTGTCTTATTGGCCGGTGCACTTTGCCTGGCCCTTGGCAGCATGATCCTGATCGGGCGTCGGGTCATCCGTCCGCTCAACGTCATACGCGACGCCATGCTCCAGGTCGCTGGGGGTGATCTCACGGCCGAAGCCAACTTCCCAGACCGTCGGGACGAGATCGGTGCGTTGGCGGGTGCCCTCGGCACCTTTAAGCAGAACGCTGTCGACAAGACCAGGATCGAGGAAGATCAGCGCATCCGCCATGAACAGGCGGCGGCACGCCAGCAATCGGTCGAAGCCAGCATCAAGGCGTTTGAGGGCGAGATGCGGTCTGCACTCACAGCTCTCGGCGCATCGTCAAAGGAGATGCTGAAGACCGCAGACAGCATGTCGCAGGCGACCGAGCGCAGCAACCAGCAGGTCAAGGTGGCGGCCAACGCGTCCAACGATGCCTCATCCAACGTGGAAACGGTGGCTGCGGCGTCCGAGCAGCTGAGCGCGTCGATCTCCGAAATCAGCCGGCAGGTTGCCAGTGCTGCGGACATCGCCAGCCGCGCGGTCAACGAGACCAAGGAAACTGACCGCACGGTGCAGAGCCTCGCGGACATCGCCAACAAGATCGGCGAAGTAGTCGGTCTCATCAGTGACATTGCCGGCCAGACCAATCTGCTGGCCCTCAATGCCACGATCGAAGCCGCCCGCGCCGGCGATGCCGGCAAGGGCTTTGCCGTGGTGGCCTCGGAAGTGAAGTCCCTTGCCAATCAGACAGCCCGGGCCACCGACGACATCTCGGCCCAGATCTCGGCGGTGCAAGGGGTCACGGGTGAGGCGGTGAATGCCATCAAGCGCATTGGCGGGACGATCGCCGAAGTCAGCACCATTGCCACGGCCATCGCCTCGGCGGTGGAAGAGCAGGGGGCGGCGACCCAGGAAATCACCCGCAACACTCAGCAGGCAGCATCTCGCACCCGGGACGTTTCGGAGGGCATTGCCGGTGTGACGAATGAGGCCGACGCTACCGGCGCCGCAGCGCAGGGTGTGCGGACGGCAGCGGAGAGCCTGGGTCAGCAAGCCGAGCATCTGCGCGGCCAGGTCGACGCTTTCCTGTCGAAAATTCGCGCCGCCTAAACCGCGGAAATCCGCCAGCGAAACGATTAGCTAATCGATTAGCTAATCGTTTCGCTGTGGGTTTTATAGGGGTGGAAAATCGGTTCCTTGGGCCGGAACAGATAGGCGCGGGCGATGGTGAAATAGCCCGGGACATAATATTGCCCATTCTCCTCCAGCAGCCGCTCCTTGGTCGCCCGGTAGCGTGCCTTGCGCCGGTACCAGGCAAGTGCCGGTTCGGCATGATGGAGGGCATGGAGATTGTTGTAGAGGAACATGACGCTCCAGAACGGCCCGGCGTCGCAGATGATTGAACGGGTCTTCTCGTCCGGCGCCGCCCGGTGTTCGGCATAGGAGCGGATGAGGGCCATTGAGGTCCCCGGATAGGCAAACATCAGCACATAGGCCCAAAAGGGGATGTTGCAGACGCCAACGATCCACACCAGCAGCAGGCCGGTGGTGACGAAGTGCCAGACCCAGGGCACGATGTGATAGCGGTCGCCGGTCAGCAGGTCCTTCCAGCATTCGCGGATGGAGGAGACGGTGAAATAGGCCGGCCCCAGCAGCATCCGGCCGGCCAGGGTGCGCATGCGCTGCCGCACCCAGCGATGGAGGGGCGACATTCGCGCCCATTGCGCTTCCGTCAGGTAGTTCGATTCCGGGTCGAGGAATGGATCGGTCAGATCCTGGTCGATATGGTGCCGCGTATGGGTCGCCACATAGACGTCATAGGGAATCCACAGCCAGAGCGACCAGCCGGTGATCCAGCGGTTAAGGCGGCGCGACTTGAAGGGGTAGCCGTGGACAGCTTCATGCTGCAGCGAGCCATGGAGGCAGACGATGCAGGCGCCCAGCGGCAGGACCGCCCACCAGGGCAGATCGCGATAGAACCAGGTTGTTGCGAAAAATGCTCCGTAGACCCCGGCTGCTAATAGCAAAGTCGGGATATCTGCCTGATAGGCGTGGCGGCCAATCTCACCCTTATTTACCCGCAAGGGCTCGGCGGTCGTGGACTGGGCGGACATGTGCCTCGAAAGGGCGTTGTTTCTCTAGGGTTATTGGTAACGAAATTGTACCAGACCAGCAATGAAGAAATACTTATTGCCCCATGCGTTGCACGCGCGGCGCGCCCCTTGGTGGGGTCATGACCCCTGGGCTATGCTCACCCCCGGATGGGAGGGCAGGTCGGCGATGGGGCAGATTCGCGGTCAATGTTTGTGCGGCGCGGTGCGGTTCGAGGTGTCGGGTGACCTGATGCCGCCTGCCGCCTGCCATTGCGCCATGTGCCGGCGCTGGCACGGGGCACTGGGCGTCTACACCTCGGCAGCCACAGAAAAAGTTGTGCTGAGCGGCCAGGAGCATGTGCAGTGGTATCAGTCCGGCACGGACACCGAGCGTGGCTTCTGCAGAACCTGCGGATCGAAGCTCTTCTGGCGCCGGATGGCAGGCAACGATTTGGACATGGTCATGGGCAGCCTTGAGGCGCCGACCGGGCTTACGGTGAACAAGCATATCTGGGTGGCGTTCAAAGGTGACTATTACGATATCGAGGACGGGCTGCCGCAATATGCCGGGTCCTCGGCCAATGCCGGACCGATCACGCTGGCACCAAAGGAACCCGAGCCTACCACCAAGCCCGCGACGCGGACCGGCCAATGCCTCTGTGGCGCGGTCCACCTGACCTTCACCGGGCCGATGCGGGACATCAGCGTTTGCCATTGCGGACAGTGCCGCCGCTGGCATGGTCATGCACCCGCCTACAGCAAGGCGAAATGGGCCAATATCGGCCTTACCGGGGGTAAATTCCTGCGTTGGTATATCTCGTCGCCGGAAGCGCGCCGCGGTTTCTGCAGCCAGTGCGGGTCGTCGCTGTTCTGGGAAATGAACGGTAGTGACGCGGTCTCGATCTGCGCTGGCCTCCTGGATCTGCCGACCGGCTTGCGAACGCGCCACCATATCTTCGTCGCCGACAAGGGCGATTGCTACGACATCCTCGGACAATTGCCACAGTATCCCGCCAGTGGCGGCAACGCCTTGCCATTCTGATCATTCCCCTCACGCATAAGAGTCCAGCAGCATGATTGCGGCCCTTCCGATGTATGATCTTCCCGAACTGCGCGCCGCTACGGACGCATTCTGGCAAGGGTTGCGCAGTCATTTGGCTGCCGCAGGCATCACCAACATTCCGCAGGAATTGACGCGGCCGGACGATCTCTACGCCCATTGGCGCCGGCCCGACTTGCTGTTGACGCAGACCTGCGGCTTTCCGTTGACCCATGAACTGAAAGGGCAGGTGCGCTACCTGGCGACACCCGGCWACACAGCGCCGGGCTGCGAGGGGGCGACATACAGCAGCTTCATCATCGTGCGCGAGGCCGACAATATCCAGCGCGGCATCGAACTTTCCGGCAAGGTCGCGGCCTTCAACGGCAACGATTCACAATCCGGCTGCAATATCCTGAAATTCTATCTCGCCAATCTGGGTATTCCAAACGGCCTGCTGCGCGAGGCGATTGAAAGCGGCGCTCACCGCAAATCGATGGCGCTGGTGAAAGCGGGCCTTGCAGATTTCTGCGCAGTCGATTGCGTCAGTTGGACCTTGCTGACCGCCGTGGCGCCAGAGGAGGTCGCAGGCCTGCGTATTCTCGACCAGACCGCATCGGCGCCGTGCCTCCCATACATCACCAACCGCAACATGCCGATCGAGGATATTTCCAGCCTGCGCGAGGGGCTGAGCGCTGCTTTCTCCGACCCCGATCTCGAAGAATGCCGCGAGCAGTTGCTGCTGGACTCAGTGACCGTGCTCGATGAAGACGTCTATGACGTTCTTCTGGAGCAGGAAAATGCGGCCAAGCTGTCCGGCTGGTCGCGGGTCGCCTGACGGTCATGCAAGCAAATTCCACGACTGCCTCCACGATGGGCATCCTGTGGCCGAGCCTTGCCATGATCGGCTCCTCCATCTTCTGGGGCTCGATGTGGTATCCGCTGCGCGCGGTGGAGGCTTCGGGGATTCCGGCGGCCCTCGCGGGCGCGCTTTGCTACGGCGTACCGCTCATCCCGCTGCTGCCATTTCTGTTTCTCCGACGCCAGCAATTGCGGGCCGGCGGCTGGCGCATGCTGCTCTGTGGCGGCGCCCTCGCCTGCTGCAACATTCTGTTCGCCGTCGCCGTGGTGATGGGCGAGGTCGGCATCATCATCCTGCTGTTCTATTTGAGTCCGATCTGGTCAACCATTCTGGAGCGGGTCTTCATGAAGACACCGCTGACGCCAGTGCGCTGGATCGGGATCGGCCTGGCGCTTGTCGGCCTCATCATCCTGCAGGGCGTCGGTGGCCGCTGGCCCTGGCCGTCCAACCTTGCGGAATGGATGGGGCTGGGGGCAGGCCTGTGCTGGGCGGTGGCGCTGCTGACCGCGCGCATGTGGTCCCATATCACCGTGCTCGACAAGAGCATTGCGCAGTTCGGCTGCGCCCTGCCGGTGGGGCTACTGGTCTATATGCTGCTGGGCGATATCGCGGGCCCTGCCGGCTGGCCGGCACTGCCCATCTTCATCGGTGCGGTGCCGTGGATCATCGCCGCTGCTTTCATCTGGGTGGTGCCGGCGATGGTGCTGAGCCTCTGGGGGGCGGGGTATTTGTCGCCCGGCCGCGCCAGTATCCTCATGACCTCGGAAGTCGTGGTCGGAGTCGGTTCCGCCGTGTGGCTGGCTGGCGAAGAGCTCGGCTGGCATAAGATCGTCGGCGGTATCCTCATCGTCAGCGCCAGCCTGCTGGAGACCTGGCAGGCGCGGCGCGAGGGCCAGGCCGTCGCAGAAGGAGCCGTCCATTGATCCGCCAATATGATGCCCGCGGGCTGAAATGCCCGATCCCGGTCCTCAAAGCCCGCAAGCTGATCAAGGAACTATCGCCGGGCGACATCCTCGAAGTTGATGCCACCGATCCCGGCGCACCGAAGGACTTCGAACATTTCTGCGAGGTGACGGGCAACAAGCTGCTGGAAGGTAGCGAGCCGGAGCCGGGGGTGTATAGGATCCGAGTTGAGGTGATGGGGTGATGACTTGTCAAAGTCTACAGAATGCCCATATCAGATCTACGGGGAACCGAATGATATAGCGTCACGAAAAAATCACTGGTTCATTGACGGTGAAATTCTCGGAGCATGTTGATAAAAAGCTGATCGCCATTTTCCTTACACGTTCCCGCGACAATGCGGGCGTAAAGTTGTACCTCTTTGTCTGTCAGAACGTGTTTGGCAACACCGTCTTCTTCTATCCGCGCCTGTATGTAGCCGATTGAATAGCTATAGGCGGCAATTGATGCAAGGCCATGGTCAAGTTGATTTGAAGACCCGTTCTCGGCAGCCGCGGCAATGTTGCCATCAGCGATGAAATCGCTGCATTTGTATGTGTTGAAATCTATCCAGGTGTTGGCGCTGGCGGCGCGGCAGATACCTGCCACGCATGTCATGGCAATCCAAATAGCGCTTTTCATATCATCCCCCAACAATTTGTTATCGGCGCATCTTTTTATGATCGGCCAATCGAAAATCTAATTCTACTGGCTAATTGTACAAGTCGGTTTCGATTCGTCATCACGTAACGAAATGCAAGAACTGCAGACGATTGAATCAGCGCAGGACCATTCGGCATCTCCGCTTTTCAAAAGATCCCGCCCGCAACTCGTGGATGGTCCGCCTTCGCGGACCATGACAATGGGGGGCAATCGGATATGTTTGCCAATCTTGATCTCTTCTCCCTCTCCCTTTAGGGGGAGGGCCGGGGTGGGGGCTGCGTTCAGTCCTGCTCTGGCAAAATCATCGCCCATGCCCCCMCCCTAACCCTCCCCCTAAAGGGAGAGGGAATTCGGTTGTCATTTATGGCGGCTGTTGTGCGCGATGTGTGCTGCCACAGCGGCGAACACCAAGCCACCGCCGATCAGTGTGTTCCTGCTCGGGACCTCATCGAAAACCAGCCAGACCCAGACGGGCGCCAGTGGTGCATCGAGGGCGCCGATCAAGGCGGTTTCGATGGCGGGGAGCATTCGGGCGCCCAAAGTGAAGAGAGCCAGGCCCAGGGCAGAGTTCACCAGGCCGAACAAAGCGAGGTTGACGAGGTCCATCGGGAGCAGGCTGCCGATGTGTGCCCAGGGCAGGCAGGCGATGGCACTCAGCAGCGCTGAGAGGCCGGCGGCGGCGAGGGTGGGGATTCCGGGATAGCGGCGCGTGATGACCATGATGCCGGCCATGGCGAGGGTCATGCCAAATGCCAGGAGATCGCCCAGCAAACTCAGGGGCAAATTGCCGCCGTCGCCGCCGAAACCCACCATGAAGATGACTCCGATAAGAGCGAGGAGGCTGGCGCCGACGGCGCTCCGCCCGGGTTTTTCCCGGAGGACCATCCATGCCATCGCGGCGGCGATGAAGGGGACTGTGCCGTAGATGATGGCGACATGGGCGACGGTCGTGAATGTCAGCGAGGTGATGAAGCACATCATGCCGAATGCCGAGACCAGGGCGAAGACCCAGCCGGGCCAGCCCATCGTGCGGAACTGCGCGATGGCTTGTTGGCGGTCCCGGTAGAGCATGAACAGGAGGACGCCCAGCGCCCCGAACAGCCCGCGCCAGAACAGCAGGGTCCAATTGTCGAGCGGGATGAGCCGCGTGAAGAACCCGGCCGTGCTCCAGGCGACCGCCGAGGCAGTGACAAGGAGCATGCCCAACCGGTAGGGCGACCGCGGCAACAGGCCGGCCGACATCGTCTCACTCTGCTGCATGGCGTTCCCCACATTGAGTCGCCGAGAGGTTAGCCATAGGCTACTGACAACAGGGTGTCAGGAGTGATTTGGTAGCCTGCAAGTCTATCGTCATCCCCGGGCTTGACTCGGGGATCAGGTGGTAACTGATGAACATCTCGCCCGGTCGTACTCGATCCCCGGGTCAAGCCCGGGGATGACGGAGCAGATGTGGATGCATCCAGCAATGCGAGAGGCCGAATGAGCGAGCGATCCAATCGGCTGTTTGCCATTATCCAGGCCCTGCGACGGGCACGGCGGCCGGTGACGTCGACGTATCTTGCGGAAAGGCTGGAGGTGACGCCGCGCACCATCTATCGCGACATCGCCGCACTCCAATCCATGCGCGTGCCGATCGAGGGAGAAGCCGGGATCGGCTACGTCATGCGCGCCGGTTTCGACCTGCCGCCGCTCATGTTCAATGCCGATGAGGTCGAGGCGATCGTGGTCGGCATGGCTTTGCTGCGCCGCACCGGCGATAAGGGCTTGCTGGATGCCGCCGAAAGTGTCCGAGGCAAAATCGCGAGTGTGCTGCCGGCCGATGACGGGCGCCGGATCGAAGCCGGCAATCTCCATGTCTCATCCTGGGGCGCCAAGGCGCCGGTCGCCATTGACCTCAAAGCCGTGCGGCGCGCCATTCGCGATGAACAGAAACTGTCGATCACTTATCGCAACGAGCAAGGCGCCAGCAGTAGCCGCACGGTGCAGCCGCTCGCCATCGTCTATTATGTCGAGGTCGTGGTGCTGGCGGCGTGGTGCGAACGGAAAAAGGATTTCCGGCATTTCCGGTTGGACCGGATCACGGCTTGTGCGCTGAAGAAGGCCTGGTTCCGCGGCGAGGGCGATAGGTTGCGCGCGGCGTGGCAAGCGGTTCAGAGGCTGCCGTGACTCCCTTTGTCATCCTCCGCCTTCGCGGACCATGACAAATTTTATCGGGTCACGTCATCACCCCTTCCGGGCCATCGCCTTCAACGCCTCGCCGGCCAGGCGGTAGAAGACCTTCTCTTCTTGCACCTCGGCGCCGAGGTCCTTGTAGTAGTTCATGAGATGGCGGTTGGCTCGGTCGGCCGTCCAGTCGACGCGGCTGTGGCCGCGTTCGAGGGCGAGGGTGGCCACGGCCTGGATCAGGCCCTTGCCGACACCTTTGCCGCGGGCGGATTGGGTCACGAAGATTTCCTTCAGGAAGAAGCCGGATTTGAGGCTGGGACCGGGATAGATCGCCGAGAAGGCAGCGAAGCCGAGCGGGTTGACGGTGTCGGCATCGTCCAGAGCCACCAGGATTTCGACACCTACTGGCAGATTGGCAAGGTCTGCCAGGATTTCCTCCCGGGTGGGACACGGGACCTGATAGTGACGCTGCATTTCAGTATAGAGAGTGGCAAGGGCCGGGTGGTCGGCGTTCGCGCAAGGGCGGATGATGGTCACGAAGATCGCTCCGGGAAAATTGTTCGCAGCAGCTTTCCAGAAGACGAGACGGGATGCCAGCACGGTTTCGAGTTGGCCTTCCCTTGGCGGAAGGGGCGGCGAGCGCTAGCGAGCTGTGAGGGGGATCTCTCGGCGAGTCCAGTCATCCGCCCCCCTCACCCTGACCCTCTCCCGCGAGGGGAGAGGGAATGAGCTCTCGACGGCAATATCTTAGCTTCGCTGTCTATCAATTCACTTTAGAACGGGATCGCCATCGCGATGGTGGCCGCGTGGGATTGTTCGTCGGCGTTGTTTGCGTTGGTGGCGAGGCGGTCGTAGGCATAGGCGGCGGTGAAGTTGATGCCACCATAATCGGAATCATCGGCATGCCAGACAGCGCTCATGTCGAAGCTTTGCAGATCGTCGACGCGGCGGTCACCACCCCGCCGTGGTATGTCGTCGGCGCTACGGCAATAACGGTAGGTGGCGGCGATATCGAGGGCGTCCCACAGCGGGAAGGTCATCGTTATGGTGGGGCCGGCGCTGTTTTCCGCATATTGGAGATCGTCGAGGCTGAGGCTGCCGGCCTGCAGCTCATCCGGCAGCTTGTAGGTGGTGGCATAAGAGAGATCGAGTTTCATCCGGTTGGCGATACGGTAGGTGAGCGTCGCGTAGGCTGAGGCGTTGGTGTAGTCATCCACCGGGTTCCAGGCGTCGTGCCTGCCATAGCGGATGCCACCGGAGAGGTCGACACGCTGAAACAGTGTCTTGGAAAAGCGCGCCGTGGCGCCGTAATCGCTCTGCGTCGCGGTCGTTTCCACCATATCGAGGCTCCAACTCGGTTCCAGAGCCAGGAGCAGTCCATCATGCTGATAGCGCAAAGCGGTGCGGGCCTCGGCCCGGTCAGTGCCCCAACTATTGTCCAGATAACCCGTCTTGCTCACTTTTGTCGACGCTGTGAAGGAGAGGTGATCGCTGAGGGCGGCCTCATAATCGGCCTGAAGTCCGGCAGCAAGGCCCGTGCGGGCATCTTCACCTTCGTCCTTCGTGCCGAGCCTGACTGGCAGGCCGATGAGGTTGAACTCCATCGTGCGTGGCGATGGCAATTCTGCATCGTCGCCGGTTGCGGCCTCGTTTATCTGATCGGCAGTGAGTTGATCCGGCTCCCGCTGATCGGCGAACTGGTGGCCGATGACATCGACATGGAAGGCGATCTGCAGCGGCGCCGCTGTCTCATCAGCACCGCAGGGCCCGACAAAGCCAACAGTCGAGATGAGTGTCGCCAATAAGGAACGCGTCACGGCGCGCGGCACACTGGCATCAACGATGGATAGAATCATCACAGGCCCCACTGATCCAAGTCCCCGGGACCAGGGTGTGCGCAGCGCGTGAAGACTTTCTTAAGTCAAAAAGATGTCACAGCTGTGGAAACACGCCTTTATCGGCAATCCATCCGACTCTGCCTAAGAAGCGAGCAGAGTGTCTTAACCTTTGCCGGCAAAGCAGTAGATGTCACAGCAGGTTTCAATCTTCCGGACGATTCAGATTGTCCTCGGACCAGGAGATGAAGAAGAGGAGCACGGTTTCCTTCTGGTAGGACGAGTCGGCGGCGGGTGACGCGGTGGCAATCAGGCGACCATCCTTGGCGTCATAGGCCGCGGTCGAAAACTTGGCGACACCCTGCTGGGTATCGCGCTTGTAGAGCGCGATTTCCGGGAATGTGAAGGCGCCGCCGGCGAGCGGTATCGGCAGGTCGAATTTCGGCACGCCGACGAGCATGTCGCGCTGGTCGATCGAGAGCGCGCCGGCGCGAATCTCGATAATGCATTCGGCGTCCTTCTTGTCGTCGGCGAGGCGCAGGCCCTTGAGCAGCGCCTGTTCACGGATGGCGGCGATGGCGTATTTGGCATCGTATCCCTCGAAATTGGCGGTCTCGATGAACACGCGCTTGCCCACGGGCACGCCGAAGTCGAGGCTCTGCGCCTGCTTGTCGGCTGCCGTTGAGATCAGCAGTTGCTCGGTCGCTGTCCGTTCGGGATCGCTGCTCCGCGTGGTCGTGCAGCCGCTCAGGGCCAGGACTGCAAGAGAGGAGGTCAGCAAGCAGCAGGCCAGCAGTCTGGGGTGCATGGGGGTTCCTTGGGCGGTGAGACGGACAGGGCGTCCTTCACCAACCCCGGCGCTGCGGCATGGGTTCCGCTTGTCGGAGATTTTACCGCCGGGCGTTTTACCGCAGGGATTTAGTTGGTCTTGATGGCCGGGTCGCTGCGCAGGGCAGCGGGCAGGAAGCGGGTGACGCCGTGCTCGTCATAATATTTGAGGGCGCCTGCGTGAAACGGGACGCTGACGCCGGCGATCGCCAGCTGCAGATCGAGCGCCTTGCCGGCGGCCGAGGCCTGGTCGAGATTCTTGCGCGTCGCCTCCTGCCAGACGGCGCGGGTGAGTTCGTAGGTGGTCTCGTCCGAGAGGCTGGCCGGGACCAGCCAGACCGCCACCAGTTCGACAGTCGGGGTTTCCGGCACGTTCTTGAACTGGTCGGCCTTGATGATGCCGGTGGCGATGAAGCCGAAGCCCTTCATCATCTTGGCGACCGGGTCGCCGGTGATGGGCAGCATGCGCAGCGGCATTGAGGCCGCGAGAGCCGTCACGTCGCGGCTGTCCAGGGCGTCGACCACGATCATGGCGTCGATCTTGCCGGTGGTGAGAGCCTCGGCGGCGGCAGGGAAATCGAGATAGCTGGGCTTGATGCGCTTGGGGCTGAGGCCGTGGAAGCCGAGGATCTGGCGCGCGGTCACGGCATTGTCGCTGTTCTCGGCGCCGAGATTGACCTTGAGGCCCTTCAGCCCCTCGACCGTGGTCGCGGTCGATTGCGGCCCCACGATGATCTTGACGTTGAGCCGGCCCAGCCCGGCGATCGCGCGCAGGTCGTTGTCCTTGCCGGTGCTCTTGAACAGGTCCTTGCCGGTATAGGCGAGATAGGCGATGTCGGCCTGGACGACGGCGGACTCCACCATCTTGCCGCGCAGCTGGGTGAGATTCTCGACCGATCCGGAGCTGGTCTGGGCGAGGCCGATCATGCCGGGAATGCCGCAGGAGCCGCCTTCCTCGCAGGTCCGGGAACCGGGCGGGTTGCTGATGGCGCCGCCGATCAGGCCGGCCAACTCGTATAGCGGGGTCCCGGGGGCGCCGGAGCCGATGCGGAAGTAGCTCAGTTCCTGGGCGCTGGAGCGGACCGGCGAGCTGAGCAGGGGCAGGCCGAAGCCGAGCGCCCCGGCCGCACAAGCTACCCCGCCAAGCCCGAACAGGACGCGCCGGCGGCTCGGCTGAAATACCGAACGGGCTGCGCGTTTGCTGTCTTTCAATAGGCTCATCGGGGTGCCGGTTTCATCACGGGCCAAGCTGCACCAACCAACGGGCTGCAGCACAGTGATGATATAGAACGAGAGTTAATGAGTCGCCAATACGAAGGCCGCATAATCTGTGTGCGTTTTCATCAAAAAGCCGCGAGCTGCAATGGTTTCAGCGAGCTTAACGATTGTGGCGCAAGGCGCTGTTTACGGGGCAACGGTCGTCCAGGCCGGGCACCTGTCGCTACCCCCTCGCGCCACACTAAGGCCCCATTTACTAGCACAAATCGAATCCCGAGGCTGGGTTCGGACGGTGACACAAATGTGGCACGGTCGATGACAGTGGCCGGATCGAACACTGTGACATCGGCAAAAGCGCCTTCAGCCAGTTTGCCGCGATCGATGAGGCCAAAGCGGCTGGCGGTGAGGCCGGTCATTTTATGGATCGCGGTTTCGAGGTCGAAGAGGCCGAGTTCGCGGCTGTAATGGCCGAGGACGCGGGGAAAGCTGCCCCACAGGCGCGGGTGGTTGATCTCGCCGCCAGGCAGGCCATCGCTGCCGATCATAGTCGGAGGAAATGCCAGAATACGCTGCACGTCGGCCTCGTCCTGGCAGAAATAGATGGCGCCGCCAGGGGCTAGCTTGAGCGCGGCTTCATTGCGGTCGATGCCCCATTCCCGGGCGATGTCGTCGAGCTCACGCCCCGCCATTTCCGGATGCGGCTGGGACGAGCTGATCAGCACCTTCGAGGCTGAGAGCACGAAGGCCGGGTCGATGATGGTGGCAGCAGCGTTGTAGGGATAGACGTCGAGGCCGACCAGCTGGCTCGCCCGGGCTTCGTCGATCATGGGCAGGGACCAGGCCGTGTGACCGATATTCTCCGGCCCGTCGCCCTGATGGTGGGAGAGCACGACCGGCACGCCGGCGCGCTCGCCGATCTCCAGCGCCTCGACCAGGGCCTCGCGGAACTGGGCGTCGTAATTCCGGGAATGGGTGGTGTAGATGGCACCCGCCTCGCCAGCGACCCGGGCCAGCGCCACGACTTCGTCAGTGTCGGCCGCCTTGTTGCTGGGGTATTCGAGGCCGGTCGAGAAGCCTAGTGCTCCATCCGCGAGGGCCTGGCTCAGCCGAGCACCCATGGCGGCGATCTCCGCTGCATTGGCCGGACGGTCGAGTTCGCTCATGCATTCGACCCGCAGCACGGAATGGCCGACCAGGGCGGCGCTGTTGACGGCAGCGGGCGTCTCGTTGAGCGCCGCGAAATAGTCGGCGACGCGTGGGAAGCGGTAATAGCTTTCGTCACCGAGGAGGAAATCGGCCGGATAGCTGGCGCGCGGGGTGAGGGGGGCGGCGCTGAAGCCGCAATTGCCGATCACCACTGTGGTGCAGCCTTGGCTGACTTTGGACGGCATGTCGGGCTCGGCCAACAGGGCGATGTCGTCATGGGCATGGGCATCGATAAAGCCCGGCGCCACGACGCAGCCATCGGCATCGATCTCGCGGTGGGCGATACGCCCCTGCAGGTCGCCGATCGCCGTGATCCGGTCGCCATCGACGGCGACATCGGCGGCAAATCGCCGGGCGCCCGTACCGTCGATAACCATGCCGTGGCGGATCAGAATGTCGTGGATCATGCCGCGCTCCCAGGTCGTGTCGTATTTCATCAAGTGAATGGCGACTTGTCTCAAGCCCATCGGGCTTGCTATTAGCACACCTAGTGGATCACTTCGATATTGGAATCCCCGCCATGAGCACCCTCACCACGCGCCAGAACAATATCCGGCGGCTCTTGAAGCCGCGTCATGTCTGCATCATCGGCGGGCAGGCTATGGCGGAATCGATCCGGCGCTGTGACGCTGCGGGTTTTGCCGGGGAGATCTGGGTGGTCAATCCGAAATACGAAGAGTTGGGTGGGCGCAAATGCTATCCGTCTATCGCCGCACTGCCGGAGGCACCGGATGCGACCTTCATCGCAGTCCCGCGCGAAGCCACGATCGAGACGCTCAAAGAACTCAACGCACGCGGTGCCGGCGGGGCGATCTGCTACGCCGCGGGTTTCGCCGAAGTGGGCGGCGAGGGTGTGGAGCTGCAGAAGAAGTTCATTGAGGCGGCAGGTGACCTCGCCGTCGTCGGACCAAACTGCTATGGCATCCTCAACTACCTCAACGGCATCGTTCTGTGGCCGACCGGGCATAATGGGCACAAGGTCGAAACAGGCTGCGCGCTGGTGGCCCAGAGCGGCAACATCGCATTGAACCTCACCTGCAACGACCGCTCGGTGCCGTTTGCCTATGTCATCACCTCTGGCAACCAGGTGGTGCTCAACGTGGCCGATTTCGTTGATGCCCTGGCGGAGGATCCGAAGGTCACGGCGATCGGCCTCTATATCGAGGCAATCAGCGATGTCCCGGCATTCAGCCGTGCCGCAGCCAAGGCGCTGCAGAACGGCAAGCCACTCATTGCCTTGAAAGCCGGCAAGTCCGAACTGGGCAGCCAGCTCGCGATGAGCCACACCTCGTCCCTGGCCGGCAGCGACCGCATGTATGATGCGTTGTTC
Source organism: Dongia sp. P2_B8 (assembly GCF_056404715.1). NCBI lineage: Bacteria > Pseudomonadati > Pseudomonadota > Alphaproteobacteria > Rhodospirillales > Dongiaceae > Dongia > Dongia sp. P2_B8. The sequence goes on from NZ_JBFUDM010000010.1 coordinate 139,895, forward strand.
GAGCGATTGGGAGTGATCCGGGTGAATTCGATCCCCGATTTGCTGGAAACGATGAAGCTCATTTCGATCGCTGGCCTGCCCAAGGGCAAGAGCCTCGCAGTCTTTACTTGCTCCGGCGGCGATGGGTTGATGACGGCGGATCTTGCGGAAGAACTCGACGTGCCGCTCAACCCGCACAGCCCGGAACAGGTGGCCGACCTCAAGCAACAGCTGCCCAATTTCGCCTCCGTGACCAACCCGCTCGACTACAATACGTCGCTGTGGAGTCATGAAGATCTGCTGACCAAGTGTTTCGGCACGGTGATGCGTGGCGACTACGATGCCGGCATGCTGATCCTGGATTATGCCGTCGATGGCGAGGCGAGTGAACGGGCGTGTGATGCCTCGGTCAATGCGATCATGGCTGCCTGCGAGACCTACGGAAAAATGCCGATCGTCACGGCGACCTTGCCGGAGCTGCTGCCGGGCCGCGTGCGCGACCGGATGGCGACGCATCATGCTGCCCCGATGCAGGGCCTGCCCGAGGCGATGCGCGCCTTTGCCGCTGCGGCGCGCTTTGCCTATCAGCGCGATCACCTGACGTCCGGATCGGCCGACAACCTGATCATGCCGCGGACGCCGGTGCTGGACGGTGCGACGAAGGTCCTGTCAGAGCATGATGCCAAGCAGGCTTTGGCGAAGTACGGCCTCAAATCTCCGGCAAGCCGCATCGTGGCGCCGGCCGACGCGGCCAAGGCCGCCGCTGAACTGGGCTTTCCCGTCGTCGTCAAAGTAGCAGCCCCCATCATCGCTCATAAAACCGAAGCGGGCGCCGTGGCGGTCAATCTCAAATCCGCTGCCGAGGTTGAGGCGGCAGTGGTAAAGATGCAGGCATCGGTCGCAGCCTACAAACCAGGCCTCAAGATCGAGAAGGTCCTGGTCGAGGCGATGGTGCGGGATGTCGTGGCCGAGCTCATCATCGGTGTGAAGCGCGACCCGCAGTTCGGGCTGGCGCTGGTGGTCGGTGCCGGTGGCATCCTGGTGGAGATGGTCGAGGATTCAGCGCTGTTGCTGTTGCCGACGGATCGCAAGGTGGTGGAGAAAGCGATCCACGGCCTGAAGATCGCAAAGCTCTTGCGTGGCTATCGTGGCAAGCCTGCCGGCGACATCGAGGCCGTTGTCAGCGCTGTCATGGCGGTTGCCGAATATGCAGAAGCGCATCGCGGCGATCTTGTCGAGCTCGACGTCAATCCGCTGATGGTCCTCCCGTGCAACTCACCCCAGGGGGCCGTTGCCGTCGACGCATTAATTATCCAAGCGGACAAGTAACAAGTATCATTGTACTTTGGGCTGAATGTCGGCGTTCGGTCATCGAACGAGGTCGCTTTCGGGCCAGCCGATAGGTTACGCTCGCCTCACGTTGAACGCGTCGATCACGACATCTTCAACAGCAGGGGAGTTCGATGACCTATCAGCCTGGACGGCAATTTCTGCAAATTCCTGGTCCGACCAATATTCCGGAACGCGTGCTGCGAGCTATGGCAGCCCCGGTACTTGATCATCGTGGCCCCGAATTTGCGCGGCTGGCCAGCGAACTCCTGGCGCGTATCAAGCCGATCTTTAAAACGACCCAGCCTGTGCTGATCTACCCGGCTTCGGGTACGGGGGCCTGGGAAGCTGCCTTGGTCAATACGCTTTCACCCGGTGACAAAGTGCTGGGCTTCGACAGCGGCCAGTTCGCATTGCTATGGACCAACATGGCGCGCAAGCTCGGCCTTGAGGTGCAGTCGCTTGCCACCGACTGGCGTCACGCGCCGGATCCTGACCTTATCGAAGCCGCCCTTGCCGCCGACCGTGACAAGAAGATCAAGGCCGTGCTGCTGGTTCATAACGAAACCGCCAACGGCTGCATGACGCGCGTGGCGGAAATCCGGCAGGCAATGGACCGCGTGGGCCATCCGGCATTGTTGATGGTGGACACTATCTCGTCGCTTGGTTGCGCCGATTTCCGCATGGACGAGTGGGGCGTCGATGTCGCCATCGGCGGATCGCAAAAAGGTCTGATGCTGCCGGCGGGCCTGGCCTTCTGTGGCATCAGTGAAAAGGCACTGGCTGCCTCGAAGCAAGCCAAGTTGCCGCGCAGCTATTGGGATTGGGAGGCGTATCAGGGCGGCAATTTCCCGTACACGCCGGCCTGCAATCTGTTCTTCGGTCTACGCGAGGCTTTGAACCTGATCGATGCCGAGGGGCTGGAGAATATCTTCGCCCGGCACAGCCGTCATGCCGAAGCGACGCGCCGGGCGATCCGCGGTTGGGGCCTGGACGTGGTCTGCGCAGAGCCCAAGGATTACAGCCAATCGATCACAGCGGCCTTCATGCCCGAAGGTCATTCGGCGGACGCGTTCCGCAAGCTGGTGCTCGACCGGTTCAACATGCCGCTGGGCGGTGGCCTCGGGCGTCTGGCCGACAAGGCCTTCCGTATCGGTCACCTTGGCGATACCAACGATTTGATGCTGGGTGGCGCACTGTTCGGTGTTGAGATGGGCCTGGCAGCGGGCAAGATCCCGCACAAGGCCGGCGGGGTCCAAGAGGCGCTCAACTATCTCGCCGCCCAATCGGGGCAATCTGCGCGGATGGCTGCCGAATAAGGTGCTTGCCTTTCTGCTGAGGCCCGGCCGATGCTGCGAACCTACCAACGCAGCAGAGGCCGGGTGATGCAGGTTTTCTTTTCCGACGTTCAATTGCGCCACGCGCCACGCGAGTTTCTGGTTCGAGGACAGTGGAAGCCGTGTCCGGAGGCGCCGGGGCGGGCGGTCGCCCTAGAGGCGGCCCTGCTGGCTGCCGGCCACCAGGTCAGTGTCCCTGTTGCGGGTGATCGCACGGCGATCGCTGCCGTCCATGATGCGCGCTATCTCACCTTCTTGGAAACGGCACATCTGCGCTGGCGCGAGCTGCCGGGTACCTCTGAGACGATCGTGCCGAACATTCATCCTAATGGCCGCGGCCTTGGTTATCCGCAATCGATCGTTGGCCAGGCGGGCTATCACATGGCTGATACCGCCTGTCCGATTGATCAGGAGAGTCTGCCATCAATCCTGGCCAGCGCCGATTGCGCCATCGCGGCAGCACAAATGGTGCGCGATGGCAACGCATCGGCCTATGCGCTGTGCCGTCCGCCTGGGCATCACGCCTTTGCCGACATGGCAGGCGGATTCTGCTACCTCAACAACAGCGCCATCGCGGCCGGTATCCTGCGCGGCAAGTATGACCGCGTCGCCGTGGTCGATGTTGACCTGCATCATGGCAACGGCACACAGGGCATCTTCTATGCCCGTGGCGACGTCCTGACGGTCTCGGTCCATGCTGATCCCGCACATTTCTATCCATTCTTCTGGGGGCATGCGGACGAGGAGGGGGAGGGCGCCGGGGAGGGTGCTAACCTCAATCTGCCGCTGCCGCTTGGCAGTGGTGATGACGTGTTCCTGGCAGCGCTGGATGTTGGGTTGGCGAAGGTGCGCAGCTTCGGCGCCGAAGCTCTGGTCGTGGCGCTGGGGCTGGATGCCTTTGCCGGCGACCCTTTCGCCGGCCTTGCCGTCACGGAAGACGGCTTCCGCCGCATTGCTGCCAGGCTCGCGGCCTTGCGGTTGCCGACCGTGCTGGTGCAGGAAGGCGGTTATCTATGTCCGGAACTAGGGCGGAATCTGGTGGCGTTCCTGGAGGGGTTTGCCGGTTGATGATAGCGGTAAACGGTCTATGGCGCCGATATATCCATTTCGCTGTGCTCGTCCTTGGTCTGCCGGTTGCCATTTTGGCTGCCGTGATGCCGGCAAATGAATATGGCGTTTTTGACGCAAGTATCGTCGATTGCGACGGGCTGTTTGCCGTCATGATGTTCGCGATCCCGGCTTTGATCTTCTACGGCGTGAATGGGATCTGCGCCGCCTGGCAGCACCGGCGCGGCGATCGCTGGCATCTTGGCATTGCGGCGATGTCTTTCGCGGTTTGCCTGTCAATCGTACCCAACATGGTGAATGCCGTCAGGGATCAAGCACGCCCTGACCTGTCAGAGGCGTGCGCCTAGCGGTGGGAACTTCAAGGCTGCCGGGGGATGACGATCAGCACAAGCGGCTGGCCGGGATATGCAAGCCGACCCTGGTGCCGCGGTCGATCTGACTGACCAGGGTGAGGCGGCCACCATGTAACTCGGCAAGGCGCCGTGACAAGGCAAGGCCGAGACCCGTGCCGGCATAGCGGCGGGCATGATGTGATTCCACCTGCACGAAGGGTTCGAGCACGCGGTCGACATCCTTCTCCGGAATGCCGATCCCATTGTCTTCGACCTCGATAATGAGGTCGCGCTCCGGGCCGCGATAGGCGCGTATCGTGATCTTGCCGCCGGCCGGCGTGAACTTCACCGAATTGGACAACAGGTTCAAAAGGATCTGCCGGGTAAGTCGGTGATCGACCAGCACCAGCGGCAGATCGTTTGGCAGGTCGCTGACCAGGGTGAGTTCGGCGGCGCGGGCACGATCCTGGATCATACGGAGCGCGGGCTCGCACAGCATCTGGATGGAGATTTCTTCCTCATTGAGATCAAGACGGCCAGCCTCGATCTTCGAGAGATCGAGGATATCGTTGATCATGGTGAGCAAGTGGCTGGCGCTCGATTGGATGTCGGCAGCATATTCCTGCGCGCGGCCGTCGATAGGGGTATCCGCCACTTGCCGCGTCAGCAGATCGGCAAAGCCGATGATCGAATTCAATGGCGTGCGCAGCTCGTGGCTCATATTGGCGAGGAAATCAGACTTGGCCCGATTAGCCAGTTCGGCGCTGTCCTTGGCCAGAATCAGCGAATGTTCACGGCGCACCAGATCGGTAATGTCACTGGCCGTCCCGCGAAAGCCGGTATGAGCGCCGGTCTCATGGGAGAAGGTCGGCACGCCGCTCAGCAGGAAGAGGCGCACATCGCCTGATTTGGTGAAGGCTTCGAAGCGATGGTCACGGAAAGGTGCCATGGCGGCAAAGCGCTGGCTCATGGCGAGTGCGCCGGCATCATTGTCGGCCAGGCTTTCCAGGCGCTTGCCCATCAGTTCCTGGGGCAGATAGCCCAGCACCTTGGTGACGCGGTCCGAAACGAGGGTGATGTTCAATGTCGGATCCGTCTCCCACACCCAGTCGGAGGTCAAGCGCACGATATCGTCGAAACGCTCGTGAGCCTTGGTGAGCTCGGCGGTCAGGCTGATGGCATTGTTGATCGGCTCGACGAGTCCGGCCAGACCGGCATGCTTGCCATGGCGATCCGTCAGAGGCACATGATGCGCGTGCAGAATCTGCTCCTGGCCATCCAGCGTCACCGTGATGTCGCGGCGCACGACGCGATCACGGTCGTCAGCCTCGCTGAGGATGGCGGTGAGCGGCAACAGTGTGATGAGGCCATCCGGCAGGGATAGCCGCTCGCCCAACTGGCGGTAGGGGAGATTGTACCAGGTCAATCGGCCGCTCTTGTCGACCAAATAGAGTGGCGAGGCAAAATCGAACAGCCGTTGCGCGAATATCTGCTTGATTTGTTCGGCGGTCGGCTGGCGCGGGGTGATCGGCTCAGTCTTTACGAGCCGGAGCTTTTCCCGCATGCCCGTCATCCGCGCGGTTGGGTTTCGAGCCGTCGGATGGATTTCAGGAAGAACGGGTTGATCTTCCAGCGTTCCACCACCTTGCGCGCCGTGTCCGGCTTCAAGCGGTCGAACATCTCCATCGAGCGCGACAATTGATAGGGGTTGTTGGCAAGTTCGCTCGGCCGCGCCCGCTGCAGCATCAGGAACAGGGCGGTAAAATCGGTGCGGTTGATATTGCAGGCGCGGCAACCGATGACGAGGCCTTCACCGCCGTCTTCATAGATCAATTTACGTGCCACCTGCGGTCGCAGGCCGATCATCTGGGCCAGCATTGCCTCAAAGAGCGCTATTTCACCTCGCCGCAAGGTCTTCACGAGCATGTCGGCGGTGAGCTCGGAGCGACGGGCAAGTTGTTCAGCCAAAGCCATGGCAGCATCTTCGGCCCGGGCGGCACTGTCGCTGTCGCGCGCTGACATATCGTCAGCAACGGCAGCTACGGTGAGATCTAGTTCGGCCTTGTCGACTGAATAATGCTCGACGATGTATTGGCGCAGAGCCGCCGAAACCCAGACATACATCTTTTTGGAAAGGTCGACCGGCAGGTCCTTCCGCCGCAACAACGGCTCCTGGAACTCATCGACGCTTTCCGACTGCTGAACCAGATAGGACATGGTGGCATCGCCGATCTGCGCACCGTGATTTTCCAACAGGGCCTTAATGACATCGACCGACGCCGTGCCCACCAGCGCATCGCTCACCAGCGTGGTAACGCTGCGGCGCATGGCGACGGCAAGGCGATGGCTGAGTGTGCGGTGGCGCACGATCTCGACCAGATCCTCGTCGCTCAGCAGATCGCTGTTGAGGAGTACCGGCGAGGCGATATCGAATTCATCATTGGCCAGCAGGTTGACGATTTCATGGGGCGCATTGGGCGATTGAGAGAGCTTCTCGGCCAGCGCCTTGCGAATGGGGCGTGCGACGTCCTGAATAAGTTTCTTCAGGATGTCATTCATCAAGGCCTTTTCCTGCAACGTCAGGATGCGGCCGGAATCCTCCATGAGATCGCCAATGGCAGTCACGAGGCTGGAGCGCCCCTGGCTGGACTTGTCACGGGCCAAATCGACCAGCATTCGAACGTCGGTGGCGATCACTGTTTTTCTCGCGTTCGGCTTGGGTAAGCGTTGCGGATGAGCAATGTGTGCGAAGTATCTTTTGATCCGAAAACGATAGGGCCGGGATCGTTACCAGAATGTTAAATTCGGGGATTCTGACTCTCATTAACGTGTGAGGCATTTCCGCTAAAAGATGGCCTCGAAACTGTCATCAAAGCTTGTCACTGAATCAATTTACGGCAAATTGCTCAATGGCTTAACGTGATGGGTCTGACGGCCTGCCTAGTCATTCGTTGGGTCACCACTTTTCCCGCGGGCAAAAAATATCGACCAAATGGACAGGGTCGCTGCCCGAATAGCCGTGCCAGGTTCTCTGATTACTCGAGGGAAAGGCGCCACGTTGCCCGGTGGCGGCGGAGCGGCCGACCAGGAAATTACGCGTGATAGTCGCTTATGTTCCCGGCCGCAAACGGGTGCTTGACGACAGGCATAGTCCGGAGTAACAAACCATATGGTTATATAACTGTATGGTTCGTTAAGACATGGAACGGGATCGATTGAGCGACACGTTTTCCGCACTCGCAGATCCTACGCGCCGGGCGATCCTGGCGCGATTGGCACTGGGCAAGGCCTCGGTCAATGAGCTGGCCGAGCCATTCGAGATGACCGGACCTGGCGTATCAAAGCACCTCAAGGTGCTGGAGCGGGCTGGGCTCATCGAACGCGGTCGCGAAGCGCAATGGCGGCCTTGCGCACTGACCGCCGGCCCGCTTAAGGACGCGGCCGACTGGCTCGATTTCTATCGACGCTTCTGGGAAGAGAGCTTCAGCCGCCTGGAAGAACATCTGCACAGGTTGGATGCGAAAGGAAAGAAGAATGCCGACGGCAAAAAGAAGCGTTGATCGGATCGCTGCATCCGATGACCGGGTGCTGACAATCACGCGGATCTTCGATGCGCCGCGTGCTCGCGTGTTCCAGGCCTTCATCGATCCGGAGCAATTGATGCAGTGGATGGGACCGCGCAGCCATCCGATCGCCGAGGTGCGGGCGGATATCAGGCCCGGCGGCAAATGGCGCATTGGCCTACGTGCTGTCGATGGTGATGAGGAGCTGTGGCAAAGCGGCACTTACCGCGAAATCGTTCCCAACCGGAAGCTGGTGTTCACCTTTGTGTGGGATCCATCACCCCGCAAGCTAGGCCCAGAAACACTGATCGAGATCACCTTCGCGGACCAGGGCAAGAAGACCCTGATGACCTTCCGCCAGAGCGTCTTTGACAGCACGGACAATTGCGACAGCCACCGCGTCGGATGGCACAGCGCCTTCGACCGGCTGGATGATCTTTTCGCTTAAAACCCGACAGGAGGACATGAACATGCAGCATCAGATCGTGTCACGTGATGAATGGCTTCAGGCGCGTGTGGCCTTGCAGGCGAAGGAGAAGGCCTTCACCAAGATGAAAGATGCTTTGAGTGCCGAGCAGCGCGCTCTGCCCTGGGTGAAGGTCGAGAAGGAGTATGTCTTCGATACACCCACCGGCAAGCAGACGCTGAGCGACCTGTTTCAGGGGCGGAGCCAGCTCTTTATCAAGCATTTCATGATGGGGCCGGGCCAGCAGCATCATTGCGTCGGCTGTTCACTTGAGGTCGACCACATTGCTGGCATCCAAGTGCATCTCGAAAACCACGACGTCACATATACCGCTGTGGCGCGGGCAACACTCGACGAGATCGAAGCTTTGAAGAAGCGGATGGATTGGAAGTTTCCCTTTGTCTCGTCCTTTAGCAGCGATTTCAACTACGACTACAATGTCTCTTTCACGCCGGCCGAAATGACGGCAAAGAAAGCCTACTACAATTTCCGTGAAACCGACCCGTTCCTCGCCGACCTGTCGGGGGATAGCGTGTTTTTCAAGGATAGAGACGGGCAGATCTATCATACCTACTCGGTCTTTGGCCGCGGCGCAGAGCCGTTCCTCACCATTTATGAATTCCTCGACGTGATGCCTAGGGGGCGTAACGAGGAGGGCCCCTATCATGCATTGACCGATTGGGTGCGGCCCCACGACATGTATGGAAAGGGCGGCATGGTCGAGCCCATCGGCCGCTATCACGCCGATGGCTGCGGCTGCGCTGTGCACAAATAGCCAACGACGATGTGCTGCGCGCTCGCCCTCTTGCTTCTTACCCTGGCAGGCTGGCGGCGGCGCGCAGTTCATCTTTTGCAGCAACGTTGGGCGCGGGCGTCACTGATCTTGGCGCTTGTGCTGGCGACCGCGGGAGCGGCCCTGGCGGTCGAGCATATCGGCCACTACACCGTCCGCGCCGAAACCAACCAGCGCGGCCTCATCGCCGAAATCCTGGCGCAGCCGATCTGCAGCAGCGTGCCTTGATCAACTTCCGTTCGTCTTGACCATCATGCCGGCAATTTCCTTGGTGATCTTTGCTGCCACGATGGCGGTCTGGCCAACGATATCGCAGCGTGGATTGTATTCGACGATATCGGCGCCAACGATTGGCTGATCGACACTCTGAATAAAATCGATCACCTGACGGGTCGACAAGCCGCCCGGCTCCCGGTGTGAGACCCCTGGTGCGAAAGCTGGATCGAGCGCATCGATGTCCACCGAAATGTAAACAGGCGTCGTTATGCCAAACTGTAGCTTCTCGCCGCAGCGACCGATTTCGATTGTCTCGACGCCAAAACGTTTGAACTGCTCACGGTGATGATCGTTGACCGTACGGAGCCCGACCTGGATCAGGCGGTCGGTGAGCTTTTCCTCCATGATCCGGGCAAAAGGCGAGGTGTGCGAGCGGGGATTGCCCTGATAGGCTTGGTAGATATCCGGATGAGCGTCAATGTGGAGAATGGTGAGCGAAGCATGGCGCTGCCGGACAGCACGCATGATCGGATGCGTGATGGCGTGATCGCCGCCGAGACAAAGCACTGGACTGCCATCCGCCATAGCGTCTGCCACACGCTTTTCTATGAGATCCCATGGATCGATATTGCCGCCGAAAGCAATGTCGCCATGATCGCTGATCCGGCCGGGTGCGCTGAGATCGGTGCCGGTTTCGCTCCAGCAGGAGGTGACGCCGGAAAATATTTCGCCACGGATCAGCGTTGGCGCTCCCGCGGGTCCTTTCATATAGGAAGAGTTCTCGTCATGGGGGATGCCTAAGAGCGATATCTTGACCATTTTTGACCGACACCTCGCGTGAGCCGCCGTTGCCGGCGACCGAAACCCTGGGGAAGAAATCTCACTTGCGTCGAGGTCGCTTGTAGCTGCCGTAATTCATAAGATCTACTTCGTATATCTTAGAAGATATGTAAGAATATCTTTATGTTTGATCTGGCGCGCTTGCGGCTTCTTCGAGAACTGGCTCATCGCGGCACCATGACCGCGGTTGGCGAGGCCTTTGGCCTCACTTCTTCGGCGGTGTCGCAGCAACTGGCGATCTTGGAGCATGAGGCCCGGGTGCCCTTGCTGGAGCGCTTCGGTCGGCGTGTACGCCTGACCCCCGAGGGTGAGCGGCTGGTGACTCATGCCGAAACGATCCTCGCGGCGGTGGAAGCCGCCGCAATGGATCTGAAAGCGATTGGCGAAACGCCCAAGGGCGTCCTGGAGGTCGGCTGCTTCCCGAGCTTTGCAAAGGCGCGCCTGTTGCCGGCTGTGGTCAGGCTCGGCAAGCGCTTTCCAGACATGAAAGTGCATATCCATGAACTTGAGTCTGTGGATGCGATTGAGGCGGTGCGTGACGGACGCTGCCAGCTTGCCGTGAGTTTCGCCTATAACCTGGCACCGCATCCCGATATAGCTGGCCTCGTATCGCAGCCGCTGATGGATGAGTCCGTGCTCTTGGCCTTACCCAAATCCTGGCAGGCCGCGCGGAACCCGATCGACTTGAAGCGTCTCGCCCAAGCTGAGTGGATGGTCGGGTCGCGACAATCCGACGATCTGCAGCTTGCCGAACGCGCCTGCGCCATCGCCGGATTTACGCCCAGAATCACGCATACCGTTGACGATTACGATCTTCTGTTGCGGATGGTGGCGGCAGGCCTCGGCGTCGGGTTCATACCGGAACTGGGGCTGCAGTTTCCGAGCGCCAAGGCTGTTGTGGTGCGCAGGTCTGCAGGGACACCCCTTCAACGTCACATCAAGGCGGTCACACGGCACGCACTGGCCGCCTCGCCTATGGTGCAGGCCTTGCTGTCGGAGCTGACGCGCGTAACGTCTCAGGCGCCCCAGCCGTAAGAACTCATGCTGAGGCTGCCGAAGGTGAAGCTGGTGTGAAGCTGCTTGCCGGGTGCCATCGCATTTTCGCCGGCAGCAGCGCCCAAGGCCACGAACAGCGGCATGATATGGTCTTCGCTGGGATGGGCGGCGGTGGCGTTGGGGGCCTGTGTGCGGTAGTCGCTCAAGGCTGCGAGATCGCCGGCTGCGATCTTGTTCTCCAGCCATTTGTCAAAAGCACCGGCCCAATCGGTGATGCCACCGCGATTGTTCCAATCGAGCGCGCGCAGATTGTGAACGGCACCGCCGGAGGCGACGATCAAGACACCTTCTTCCCGCAACGGCGCCAGCAAGCGGCCAAGCGCTACGTGATCGGCCGGCGTGCGGTGGTGCATGAGCGAGAGCTGTACCACCGGAATGCCGGACTGCGGATAGGCGAGGATGAGCGGGCTCCAGACGCCATGGTCGAGGCCGCGGTCGCTGCTGGTTTCCGCCTTGAAGCCACCGTCTTCCAGCAGCTTGACCACCCGGGCCGCGAGGGCCGGATCGCCCGGCGCGTCATAGCGCAGATCGTAAAGCGCCTGGGGGAAGCCGTAGAAATCATGGATCGTACTCGGGGTAGCACTCCCGGTCACGGAGGGAAGGGCAGCTTCCCAATGCGCGGAGATGCACAGGATGGCCTTGGGCCGCGGCAGCTTCGCCCCCAGGCGCACCAGGAAATCGCGTGCTGGCACGTCGTCGAAGGCCAGCGTCGGGCTGCCGTGCGAGAGGAACAGGACCGGCATTGTGTTGGGGACTGCTTGGCTCAAGATCGAATTATCCTTTGGCTTAGCGTTTCTTCGGGGCGTCGAGATAGCCCATGGAGCGCAAGCTCGCATGGCCTTTGCGCCCGATGATGATGTGGTCATGGACGGCGACACCGACCTGTTCCAGCGCCAGCTTCACCGCACGCGTCATCTCGATATCGTCACGCGACGGTGTCGGGTCGCCGGTCGGATGATTGTGGGCCATGATGATCGAGCTGGCGCCAAGCGTCAGGGTCCGTTTCACCACTTCACGGATATAGACCGGCGCATGGTTGACGGTGCCGCGGCTCTGCACCTCATCAGCGATGAGTGCGTTCTTGCCGTCGAGAAACAGCAGCCGGAACTGCTCGTTCTTTTCATGGGCCATGACCGAATGGCAGTAATCGAGAACCGATTTCCACGATCCCAGGATCGGCTGGTCCAACAGAAGCTGGCGCTGCATCAGATGGGCTGCCGCCTGCACCGTTTTGATGGCGATGGCGCTGTTTTCCTTGATGCCACTCACTTCCATCAATTGGGCAGGCTCCGCTGCCATGACGGCGCCGAAGCTGCCGAAACGCGTGATGAGGTCCTTGGCCAGCGGCTTCACGTCCCGCTGCGGAATGGCGAGATAGAGCAGCAGTTCCAGCAGTTCGTAATCGGCAAGAGCTGTGGCACCGCCGGTCAAAAACCGTTCACGCAGGCGTTGCCGATGGCCGTGATAATGCGGCGCCTCGGACTCCTGAGCGGGCTCGGCCTTAGGCGGCATAAGGTGGCAAGTCGCGACCTGTGGGTGAGGTCGTGAAGATCTCGGGACCGTTCTCGGTGATGCCGATCGTGTGTTCGAACTGGGCCGAGAGCTTCTTGTCGCGAGTGACGGCGGTCCAGCCGTCATCCAGGATCTTCACCTGCCAGGTGCCGGCATTGATCATCGGCTCGATGGTGAAGAACATGCCAGGCTTGATCTCCGGCCCGGTATCCTTGCGGCCGAAATGGAGCACCGAAGGTGAATCGTGGAACACCTTGCCGATGCCGTGGCCACAGAAATCGCGCACCACCGAAAAGCGCTGCTTTTCTGCAAAGCTCTGGATGGCATAACCAATGTCGCCAAAGGTGCCGCCGGGCTTTGCAGCCTCGATGCCGCGCATCATGGCCTCATAGGTAACTTCGGTCAGGCGCTGCGCCTGCACGCCGACCTTGCCAACATTGTACATGCGGTTGGTATCACCATGCCAACCGTTGAGGATCACGGTGACGTCGATGTTGAGTGTGTCGCCATCCTGCAGCTTCTTGGGGCCGGGAATGCCATGGCAGACCACGTGGTTGACCGAGGTGCAGACCGATTTCGGAAAGCCCCGATAATTGAGCGGGGCGGGGATAGCGTCATGGGCGACGATGTAATCGTGGCACAGCTTGTCGACCGCCTCGGTGGTGATGCCGGGCACGATATGGGGCGTGATGAAATCGAGCGTTTCGGCCGCGAGGCGCCCGGCCTTGCGCATGGCGGCAAAGTCAGCCGGCTTGTGCAGCTTGATTTTCTCGCCATCGTCAATCCAGTCGCTCTCTACGTCCTTCTTTTGCATCGCTTTTTCGCTATCTGCTGCTGGCTCGAATAAGGGTTAACAACCTAGATACGCCTGCCCCCGGTCGCACGCAACCCCCCGCTGTCGCATGCCACCTGTGCCTAAAGAGTCAAAGCGATTGGATTTGCTAGGGAAATTCCCTCTGGTGCGACATGGCAGGTGTGCCCGATGACCTCGATTCCAGCGGCCAGAGCCGCCTGCAATCCAGCGGCGTAGGCAGGGTCGATATCGGCGGCAAGTGTCAGGGTATCGCAGTCGCCCCGTTGCACCAGGAACAGCAGGATGGCGCGGTGGCCTTGCACCACGGCCGCTGACAGTTCCCGAAGATGCTTGAGGCCGCGATCGGTCCTGGCATCGGGAAATTCTGCCTGGCCGCGCGCCCGCGAAAGGGTGACGCTTTTGACTTCAAGATAGGTAAGCCTGCCATCCGCCGCAGTATGGGCAAAATCGAAGCGCGTGCCCGTGCCGAATGCTACCTCCGGCCGCCAGGATCCAGCGCGCGGCAGGCCCGGAATCTGGCCGGCGGCCAGCCCCTCCGCGACGATCCGGTTGGCATAGCCGGTGTTGATGCCGACCAGCGCGCCCGTCTTCATCCCAACCAGTTCCCAGCCGAAATCCAGCTTGCGCCCCTTGGCGGTCTTGGTCGACAGAAAGCAGGGCGAGCCGGGCTCAGCGAGGCCCATCATCGAGCCCGGATTGGGGCAATGTGCCACGATTTCGCGCCCATCCTCCAGGATCATGTCGGCCAGAAACCGCTTATAGCGGCGGACCAGGCGGGCGGGCAGCAAGGGGGGATCGAATTGCATGGGTGCGGCGTTCTGTAATCTGGATGTGGAGCCGATTTCGGCCTTTGTTGCATCAAGGCGCGGTTCCCGGCAAGTTACGGCAACTTTGGATAAGGATATCACTCATGCGTTATCTGCTCCCCATGGCGCTGGCCGTTAGCCTGCTCAGCGCCTGCTCCTTTTTTAACCAAGGCAGCAACTGGACCAAGCCCGGCGTCGACTCCGACCAGGCTCTTTCCGACCTCGATTCCTGTGAGGCTGAGGCTCGCGCCCAGACAAAGGTCGATCGCGGCATCGACCAGGATATCGCGGCGACACAGGGCACCGGCGCGTTCGGCGATCCGCTGGCCGATACCGGCATGTCCGGCTATGAATCCGGCAAGCGCTACGACGATGTGGTCAACGCCTGCATGCAGGCCTTCGGTTATGTTCGCGCGCAATAGGGATTGTTCATGACCGAGCCTGAAATCCTCCCGCCAAAGATCGTAACCGCAGCTGTTGTCGTCATCGGCAACGAGATTCTCTCCGGCCGCACCAAGGATCTCAATCTCGGCTATATCGCCGGCGGCCTGACCGGCATCGGCATACGCCTCATTGAAGGGCGCTTTATTCCTGATATCGAGGCCACCATTGTGGCAACGGTCAACGAATTGCGCGCGAAGTTCGATTATGTGTTCACCACAGGTGGCATTGGTCCCACCCATGACGACATCACCGCGGCCTCGATCTCGAAGGCTTTCGGTGTCCCGCTGATCCTGCACCCGGTCGCGGAGAAGCTGCTCCGCAACCATTATGGGCCGGAGAACATCACCGAAGCCCGTATGCGCATGGCGCATACGCCGGAAGGGGCCGAGCTCATCGACAACCCGGTCTCTATCGCCCCCGGTTTCCGGATCGGCAACGTCTTCGTGCTGGCCGGTGTCCCACGCATTTGCCAGGCCATGTTCGACGGCCTCAAGGGCTCGCTCACCGGCGGCGATCCGGTGCTATCCCGCACGGTTTCCGGCTATATCGGTGAAGGCGTCATCGCCAAGGATCTGGGCCTGCTGCAGGACCGGTACCCGGCCCTGGAGATCGGCTCCTATCCCTTCTTCCGCCAGGGCAGGTTCGGCGCCAGCTTCGTCATACGCGGCACCGACAAGGCCGAGATTGACGGCGCAGCAGTCGAACTTCACACCATCATCAAGACCCTCGGCGCCGAGCCGATCGACGGCGAACCGGCGGCGTGAGGCTCCCCGCCTGCAGCGCGTTGGGCAAGGCTCTTTTTGATCGTCATCCGGTCACCCGTCATCCTCGGGCTTGACCCGAGGATCAGGTTCCGCCGCCGAGGTGTTGCCGGCAGATCCCCGGGTCAAACCCCGGGGATGACGCGTGAAGGGAGATGGGAGACCGATCAGCTCCAACTCTGAGAGTTGCCGAACCGCCCGTAAAACGCTATGTCGCTCCGGTCGACCCCTGATCCGTGAGCCAGCCCGCTTGGTGGAATTGGTAGACACACAGGACTTAAAACGGCGAACCATCTGGTATGCTAGTTAGCTAGGTTAAGGCATGCGGGGGACCATGAGGATATCGATCAAGGTTGTAGTACTCGGTTTTGCACTAGCACTGTCCGTCGTCAGTCATGCAGTTGCCGATCTGTATGCCGATGGGTTGGCTGCGTTCCAACGGGCAGACTATCCAACCGCTCTGAAGTTATGGCGTGAGTTGGCGGATAAGGGAGATGTGCGCGCGCAAGGAAGTCTTGGAACGATGTATGACAACGGCATCGGCGTTCCACAGGATTACAGCGAAGGGGTTAGGTGGCATCGTAAGGCTGCAGAGCAAGGTAGCGCCCTTGATCAAACTATTCTCGGAATGAGGTACGCTGATGGCGAGGGTGTGGCTCAAGATTTGGCGTTGTCAGCAGAATGGAATCGCAAAGCAGCTTATCAAGGAGAGGGTGCCGCTCAGGTGCAGCTAGGTACCGCTTATGCTCGAGGTCGCGGTGTCAAACAAGATTTCGTTCAAGCGATGAAGTGGTGGCTGATTGCGGCTCAAGGCAATGAACCGCCAGTCGTTACCGCTTCAAAGACCTTGATCAATGCGGTCGGACCAAAGTTGACTAAAGCTCAGTTAGATGAAGCCAAGAAGTTAGCGGGAGAATGGAAGCCGACAATGATGACGAACGGAACACTTCCATGACGCATGGCAGCATCTGCAGTATAGAGTTTTGCAGTATGGCATATGAATTCTAGATCAAATTAGGTTGATTGGCGGACGTGGCGAAACGGTAGACGCAAGAGGCTTAAAACCTCTGACCCAGAGATGGGTGTGCGGGTTCAAGTCCCGCCGTCCGCACCATCAATTTCTGCACGGTGCATTCAGGAATTGCGGCACAACCCATGGCCCATGGGTTGTACTCTAGATCCTGTTGTCTCGTTTCGTGCAGACGACAACGAGACAACAGTAATGTGCAGACCTTTCAAACTTGAGGTCAAGGAGCGTATCGTCGCACGGAATCTATTTGCACTTTGTTTGCACTTGGGACCGCGCGTCTCGTATTTCTTTGAATTGACGCTACAATCTGCCGGCACCCAACGTACTTAAAATCCTGAGAGACGAAAGTCTCGTGCCGGTTCGAGTCCGGCAGCGGGCGCCACGACGTTTCTCGCCCTGCCTCCGTTGACGGCCTCTCGTCCATATGGCTATGTTGATCTCATATGCGATTAATAGGGGCATCAAGAGACATGAAGAAATCTCGAAATCTTATTGTTGGGTTGATCCTTCTGTCGGCTTGCGCCGGTGGAAAGCCTGTCGCCGACAAGTCGCAATTGATTTTTGAGCAATATTCGCGCGTGGATTTCGACGGTGTCGATACGCGTCGGGGGTTTATCGATCATATCTACGTGGGAATGGCGGGAATGGAAGATACCAGCAAAGAAATCAAGCTTTGTCTGGGGCGGCAATATGAGAAGCATATGACTGATCGCTATCTTGATGCTGTCGACAAATTCGTCTCTGACCATTCGCAGAAAAACTGGGAAGACGTCGTATTGGTCCACAATACTGAGACCTCACCCTATTCGGCTGCGCAGGCCGAGCAAGAGGTCAAAGAATGTATGACGGAAGCCGGCTCGTAATCTTCGGGTTTGAATTCTCGCGCCGGTCGGAGACTTAGGGACGCCAACAAGCCCAAGCGAAGTGCGTCGCGCTTCGCAATCCGTTTGCTGGTGCCGTCGCTTATTTGAATATGGCGCGGTGACCGGCAGCATCAGATATGTAGCAGGCTTTGCCCCAGAGGAAGAAATGCGCATTATTTTTCTGGCCGGTTTATTCTTCGTGGGATCACTGCTTGGCGCTTGTCAAGCGAACAGCATTGCGACGCCAGCGCCCCAAACGTCTAATGCCGCCAGCCAAGATCATTTTGACGACGGGCTTTCGGAAGCGCTCAAGACAAATTCTTGGTACATGCAGATACCGAAGCCTGAGAGAGCTCTCCTACGACAATGCCTTGTGAAACAGGCCGCCAAAGACGCCACTGCCAAGTTCCCGATAAGCGAGGATGCCTGGACGAAAGAAGCCAATGTCCGCATGGCGGTCTATATCAATCAAATTGGACAGGGAATCCGGCACCCATTTGAGCAGACCTGCCCGGACGTGCTCGAGAAACTGGATCACTATCTGCCGGAATCCTGATCGAAGGTCGCCGCCATACAGTCCAATTGGAACCAAGGGGCGGTAAACGGGTTTCTCCGGGTGGTATAGGGAAGCCCTCTCCCAGGAGTACTGCCATGAACTGGTGGTCCATTGCCTTGGCCGGTCTAACTTTGAGCGCCTGTGCGGCGGATCATCCGCCGCAGGTCATGCGGCCGCGCCCGGTATATTCTGAGTACGGGGTGGATGTTTCGCCTTATGCCTATGGCAACCCGCAGCCCTATGGCTATCCGGTCTCGTGGGGGCAGCCGAACGGGGAAACCGGTGGCTATCTCGGCGCCAATCGCTTCTCGCCGCGGCAGGGCCTGATCTGCGAATGGAGCCTCCACGTCTGCTACGATCGGAGCGGCGTCAATGATGCCGAGACCACGAAGTATCTCGGCTCACGGGATGCCTGGAACCGGCAACGGCTCTATGGCAGCCCGCGGGTCTACATACCGGCGCCGCAATGACGCTCTACCACGCCAGGCGATATTCCTCGGGAAACGGCCCGTCCTTATAGTTCATGGCGCTTGTGGCCCGAAGATTCGAGCGCAGCAGGACTTGCCTGACCATTTCCGGGATCATGACCATGCCGACATATTTGCCAAGACAATCATGTGACCCGAAGCCGAAATTGAAGTGGTGGTACCAGTTCCGCTGCGGGTTGAACTGCTCGGGCGCCTCATAGGCATAGGTGTCGAACATTGCCGATTGCGTGAGTAGAAGGACGTTTGTGCCCTTGGCTATCGTCGTCTGATGAGGTGTGCCGCTGGCCAGTGTTACTTCAGTCGATGCCTGCCGGAACATGTAGGGGCTGATCGGCACGTAGCGGAGCGCTTCCCAGACATATCCATCGAAATCGCCTGGATCATCTTTTCGGGCGGCGGTACGGGCATTTGCCAAGATAGCTGGGTGTTCGATGAAGTATTGGATGGTCTGCGACACCGCCTGCGAGGTCGTCTCGATGGCACCGATCAGCAATCCGCCCGCGTTGGTCGCAAGACGTGGGATGGCAAAATCCAGGCTCGCGGCAAAGCTCGATTTCAGCATCCGGCTGACGATATCGTCGGGCACGACTTTCTGCTTGATGCCGAAAAGCCGCATCACCGCCGCCTTGATCATGTGCAGGATACCGATCGGGATACTGAACAGGGCCGCGATCTTGGCCATCAACAGTTTGCGCCCAACCAGAGTGGCAAGATAGGCAATCAGCTTGTCGCTGACCTCGGCGTGCATTTTAACAATGTGGTCGAATTTTTCCGGGCTGTTGAGGTCGAAGGGCTGATTATGAAATGCGTCGTACTGGTTCCAGAAGGACCATTCGATCAAATCCTTGGCCTCGACGCCATCGAACCCGAAATAATCCTGAACCAGGGTCGCCGGCACGGTACGGCAATAGGGTGTCACGATATCGATCTGGCCATTGGCCCGGTCGAGGATGTCGATGCAGGTCTTCTGGACCAGGGCTCTGACATGGCCAAGGTCGTCGCGATTCAACATAGCCTGCATCAGTGATTTTTCGCGGTAGTGCAGCGCATCATCGTCATGCGCCATCAGATAGCCGACTTCCGTGGCGGTCACGCCCATCTTCGGTTTGTAGAGATCGACGGTTAGAACCGTCGGCATCAGCAGGGCATCGCGCACGTCAGA
Organism: Dongia sp. P2_B8; assembly: GCF_056404715.1. NCBI lineage: Bacteria > Pseudomonadati > Pseudomonadota > Alphaproteobacteria > Rhodospirillales > Dongiaceae > Dongia > Dongia sp. P2_B8. The sequence continues at coordinate 159,310 of NZ_JBFUDM010000010.1, forward strand.
GAAGAGGGCGACGAGCGTGCACTCAGGTGTCACCAGGATCGGGCGTTCGGTGCGCAATTGCTTGAAGAAGGGAAGTGGCTCCTTCTTCATCCATGTCTGCACCAAAGGATACTTCTCGGCAGTCGGCGCCTGGTCAAAGGCCGCCAGATAGTCAAAAGGCTGGGTCATGGCCATCCGTCCTGGTCCTGCGAGCGCTTAAAGCGATTTCAGATATGCAATGAGATCCCAACGCTGCTCCCGGGTGAGGGCAGGCGAGATCAGCTTGCCATCCGGCCCAAACAAATCCCGGGTTCCATATTCATGGCCAGTATTGCGGTCGCCAGGCCCGTCCCGGACGAGGGTTCTGAACGGGAATCCTGCATAGCCTTCGTGGCGCATGCCAACTCGCTCGGGATCGAATTCGCGGCTGCCGACAAAGAATGAGTCGGGCCGATATTCCATATCTGCCGGATCACCGGCCCGGCGTTCTGCAGGCAGCAGCAGATCATAGAGCGTGGGCACCGATCCATTGTGGAGATAGGGCGCTGTCGCCCAGATGCCGTTCAGCGAACGTGCCTTGTAGCAAAGCAGTGCCGCATAGGGCACGGCACTGGTGGCCGGATTGTAGTCACCACTCCTGACGCTGGTCTTGATCTCGTTGCCGGTCAATGAGATCGCCAGCGTATAGAACCAATCGGCCCAGCGGCGAATGAACCATTTGTCGGCATCTGGTGTGGCGATGACGCCGCGGGTTGCCGCGGTGAGCATCTGAACCACGGGCGCCGTTTCGCCGACGACAACCATGCCGCCATCGGTTTCCTGATAGATATGTTCGAAATTTCCCGACAGGCCATCGTACTGGATGCTGTTGGTCGCCATGGCGGGATCTGTTTTGACCACGGCAACACTCGTCATCTTGCCAATGACACGGCGGTCCCAATCGTTGCGGTCGATCACTTCATGGCAGGACATGCAATGTTGTGCATAAACCAGTTCCCCGCGGTCCTTCTGGTCCTGATCGATTGGGCCAAGTATATCTTGCGGCCATTCAGGGGATTTCAGCTTGCGCAAATGCGCTTCCAGCCGCTGGAGATTGACGAGATCCACAGAGGATTTGAAGTTGATGGCTTCTCGTTTCGCTTCCTGGCCGCTGATGCGGGCGGACAGGCTGAAGCGATGGTCCTGGCCGAAGAAGGGTTTGTCTTCGTGCCAGTCGAGTGTCGCGAAGACACCGATAACCTCACCGGTGTTGCGACCCAGTGGGCCGATCTCGGCGTTGCTGGCAAGGCCGTTCCATTGCACATAGTCGGACTGGGCAATGTCCCACAGGAACGGATAGCTCACAGGGGCATTGGGCTCATTGAAAATCCTGTCGCGCACGCGCAGCATCTGGCTGCTGTCCAGGCCGGGATAGCCATCGCCCTTGCGCTGCAAACGGTCGATGAGGTCCGTAAAGCCCTTGGTCCCGACAATGACGGCGTTGACACCCTCGGTGACCTTGTCGATTTGCTCTTTTGTCATCAGCCGCGTGGTTTTGTCGGCCATGGTTATCTGCGCCAACAGTGACTCGAGTTGCTTCTTGTTGAGGACATGCTCCAACACGCGGTTGTAGATCCGCCCGAACGCGTCCAGTCGGCCATAGCCATAGTCGATATGGCTGTGATTCACCGTGTTATAAAGCTCGACGACGCCAGACCATTTGTCGAGGTCGGCTTTGACTTCTTCGGCCGTGTCATAGTCATTGTCGAGTGCCAGCACCGCTTCGACAAAGCGATTGCCTTTTTCGCCAGCCTTGGCCGCTTCCAGCGAGGCCTGCAGTTCCGTCAGGAACCCCACCATGTCGGCCATGGCCGGGCCGCCGTCGATGCGGATAGCCTTGCCTTGATAATTGACCTGACCCGTATGGCAGGCGGCGCAGGTGTAGCCGACATAATCCTTGCCCTGATACGTGTCTTTGACGAAGCCGACTGGCAAAGCGTCCGGATTGAAAAACGTCGCCTTTTGCGGCAGATAGCGAAAATGGTCGATCACTTTGTCGGAGCGCAGGCGCTCTTCCGATTTCGACTCTTCAAGAGCCAGGAAGAAGTCATAGGGGATCAGGTCGGACCCTTGCGTCGTGTTGTAGAACCACAGGCTGTCGGCTTCGTCCCATCCTTGCTCGAGATAGACGGGTGTGGCGTAACTTTCACCAAACTCGCCATCCTTAACGGCAATGGCGCCGCGATCGGGATCGTCGTCCCATCGCTGATAGGTCTTGCCGATCGCGAGTGTCACAAGGATTCCGACCACGAAAACGGCGACGATTCCGGGAATCAACCGTGGGTAGTTCTTGAAAAGCAGGAACACCCGATAGGAAATCTTCCACAGCATGTCGGATCCCTCCAGCTATCTGGCAAGGCGATCATGGGCGCAACCAACGATATACACGCAAAAGGAGATGTACCTGAAAGGCGATGAAGATGTCAATCTTGAGATAATTTAGCCATTTAGACGTTAATGAATACGAGGGAAATGCATACATACCCTGGATATGGTTCTTGCAGTTCCAACCGTAAGACGTGCCAGAAAGAGATGTTTCTGACACTTAGCTCTTATGAGAAGGGTAAAATTCTTGGTTGCTGAGGGCGAGTCTGTGCGACCCGCATCCGTTACGGCTTCGAGGACCTGTCTGTTGGGCCGGCGGCGGTCGTCAGGCAATCTATCTGGCCTTACCGAGTAATTGATCGACCTGATGCTTTGCCGCATCCAGCGCCTTGTCGGCCGCCGCGCGGCCTTTGATTGGTTTGAGGCCGAGGGCGCGTTTGGTGTCGGGATTGGAACCTTCCACCTGATAGGTGGCAAATTCCTTGGGGCCGACCCACTCGCCTGTCTTGAGGTGAATTTTGCAACCGCGATAGGGGATGACGAACGCCACGCTGAAACTCCTCAATCTGGTTGGCTAACCATGGAACATGCAGCGGCTTGGCCTCGCGCGCAAAGGTCTTGTTTGCAATATGCCGACAGCAGCAATATCCAAGTCTCCTGTTGGAGGGCAATAGATGGCTGAGACCTATCATCACCGCGGCTGCAGGATTGTCATCGCAACCGGCGTGGCTGCGGGTGGCGAAGCATTCATGCGCTATGAGATCACGCCCGAATCCGAGGAAGCCAAGACGGCCTTCCGCCGACAAGGTGTGGACATGATCACCGGAGCCAAGATGTCGGATCTCGCCTTGGGTGCGAGCCGGAAGGAGATCGATCGGCTGCTGGGCGGGCAGCCTTAGGTTGGGCCGGTAACCCCCTGGAACCAATCTCCAATTCACGGGTTGCTAGTTGCTGGGCGTCACACTTATCGCGGAAAATTATGGCCATTTTCAGTAGCATACAGTCCTCGCCACCGGTCTTGGGGAGTATCGACGACCATTACCGATTGCTGGTGCAGGCCGTGACCGATTACGCGATTTTCATGCTGGACCGGGAAGGTCGCGTCGCCAGCTGGAATCCCGGCGCCGAACGTTCCAAAGGATATAAGGCCAGCGAAATCCTCGGCCGTCATTTTTCGCAGTTTTATACTGAAGAAGATCGCGCGGTGGACCGGCCCGCCCAGGTGCTCGCCACCGCGGCGCGGGAGGGACGCTTCGAGGATGAGGGCTGGCGCGTGCGCAAGGACGGGTCCCGCTTCCTTGCCAGTGTGATCATCGATGCCATCCGAGATGCGAAAGGCGAGCTGATCGGCTTTGCGAAGATCACCCGCGACATCACTGAAAGAAGAGAGGCCGAGCACGAATTAGCTGTCGCGCGCGAGGCGCTCTTCCAAGCTCAGAAAATGGAGGCGATCGGCCAGCTCACCGGCGGCATCGCCCACGACTTCAACAATTTGCTGATGGCGGTTCTGTCGAGCCTGGAACTTGCGCGCAAGAGATTGCCGGATGACCCGAAATTGGCGCGTTTCATCGACAATGCGGTGCAGGGTGCCCAGCGCGGCGCGGCGCTGACACAGCGGATGCTGGCGTTCGGCCGGCGTCAGGCCCTGAAGACGGAACCCATCGGCATGGCCAAGCTGGTGGGCGGGATCAAGGACCTTATCCGCCGGTCTCTAGGCCCCACGATCGAAGTGAGTATCGATATACCGCCGGGGATCGACGACATCCTGGTCGATGCGAACCAATTGGAAGCTGCGATGCTCAATGTGGTCGTCAATGCGCGGGATGCGATGCCGCAGGGCGGCGCCTTGTTCATCACCGCAAGAGGTGCCGAAATTGCCATGGGCAACGATCTGGGACTGAGCAGGGGTCGCTATGTTTGTCTTTCCATCAGCGACACGGGCATCGGCATGGATGCAGAGACATTGGCGAGAGCGAAAGAGCCGTTTTTCACGACCAAGGGGATCGGCAAGGGAAGCGGGTTGGGCCTCTCGCAGGTACATGGGCTCATGGAGCAATTGGGCGGGAAATTCATTCTCAAAAGCACGCTTGGTGTAGGGACTATCACGGAGTTCTGGATTCCGGCCCTGATTGCCATGCCGATGCAGGCTACCGCGACGCAGTCTATCGACGTGACGGAGGAGGAGCCTCTGCCGCACCTCCGTGTATTGGCGGTCGATGACGATGCCCTGGTGCTCATGAACACGGCGGCCATGCTGGAAGATATGGGACATCATGTGCGCGAAGCGGGGTCGGCGCAAGAAGCACTGGAAATCCTGCGCCAGGAACCGCCCTTCGATCTCGTCATCACCGATATGGCGATGCCGCAGATGACCGGCCTCGAATTGGCTCGGCTGGTGCTGGTGGGCTGGCCGGATCTGCCGATTCTCCTGGCGACCGGCTATGCCGAATTGCCAGAACAGACGGAACTGCAGTTGCCGCAGCTAGGCAAGCCTTTCGGTCAACGAGAACTCGTGCGCGGCATCGAGAGGGCGCTGGCAGGTTCCCGCTAATCTCACACACGGAACTCTTGCGGAACTCTCGGCAGAGCTGGTGTGGCCGCTATTCGCCCGCCCGTATTTGGCTTGGTGCATTTTGAGCAGGCAGCTGTGGCTTCATGGCGGACGCCCGACGCGTCAAGGGCACCACGGTTGCCGGTGCCCCCTGGCTGTTCAGATAGGCGTTCTGGTCGTGCATGAGGGCTCCCTCAGGCAAGGCGTCCCACAGCGACCCGAGGCTCTTCCTTATACGATTGCTATAGAATGCCGGCAGCACGGTGCTTTCGCCTTCGACGAAGCTGCGCACTTGGCTGTCCTCGTCGAGCAGGCGGCGGATCTTCGCCTGATAGGTGGCGCGGTTCGAGGTGGTCGCACGAAGCGCATTGAGCGCCTTCGTGCCGATGCCGCGATTGGCCCAGAGCCGTTTGCCCACCCGGGCGCCGGAGAGCGCATAACGCGTTAGATCGACGGCGTGGTCGTAGAACTCACGCCAGTCATAATTGAGCGGCCGGACGTTCATCGCGTGATTGCTGTCCAGGAAATGAAACGGGAAGGGCAGCACGCGGCCGGCGCGTTGTAGGTCGAGATTGAGCGGTGCCGCCTGGCCATAGGACGTCAGGAGTGAAAAGGCGGGATAGGCGCCTGGGGCGAGATCGACGAATTTCTTGGTCAATTCGAATGGCGCGCTGCCTTCGTCTGAATCAAGGCCGAGAACGAAATTTGTCTGCACATAAGGCACATGGCGCAGGATCATGTTCACGTGATCGGCAACCTGGCGCACTTTCTCAAGGCCGACATTCCTGCCGGTCTTCGATTTGTTGCCGAGGTCATACCAGGATTCGATCCCGGGCAGCAGCGCATCAAAGCCATTGCGCTGCAGGCGCTTCACATGTGGCTCGGTGAGGATCGACAGGCTGCTCTCGGCGACGAAGCGCATGCGTCCCGGTGGCACGACATCCTCGATCGTATTCATATAATCGTCGAAGCGGACGCCGAAATTCGGATCGTGCCAGCCGACGCGCGGCCGTTTCACCTTGGTCTGCAGAAAGACGAGATCATTGCGGATCTGATCGAAAGGCAGGGGTTGGTATGGGACCACGGAATCAATACAGAAGCTGCAGGTATAGGGGCAACCCATGCTGCCCACCATCGGCACGATCTGCAGGAAGGATGCCTTGGCCAGTGTCGGCACAACGAACTTCCAGCGTTGCTCAAGGCTGGGCAGTTCGGTCGGCTGCCGCCGGGCGCTGAGCTGGACACCAAGCGGGCGCTGCGGCGTCGCATCGCTCAACAAATCGGCGATGAGGGTCTTGTCGGTGAAACCCAGAACATAATCGAAATATTTGGCCGCATCCTGCGGATAGCAGCGCGCATGCGGGCCGCCCAGCACTGTGACCGCACCGCTGCGTCGGCTGAGATTGCTGATGGCGTAGGYAGTTTGCGCCGAACGCGTGAAAGCGCCGATGAACAGGACGTCGGTATCGTGCAGCACGTCGGCAGCGAGATCTTCGACACCCGTATAGCAGACGAACCGAACCTCATGGCCAAGTTCTTCGCACCATACGCCGATCACCTGCGGCATGATGCTGGCCAGATTGGCATTCATCACACGGTTGAAAAGTCGCTTCGTGGGTCCCTTGGTAACGAGATCAAGGATGGTTATGCGGAGTTTTCGCAAGCGCTGCTCCTCTTGGGCCTGGCCGGGCGTTGCCAAGGGACCAAGGGCATTAAGACGGAGAGAGAACCGTCGGCTTGTGACCTTACTGGAAGCTTACAACATTATGGCACGTTGCAGCCTGATCCCCAGCAATGCACAGCAACGCGGTCAAGAACGCTTGGTTCCTGCCAATTCCAGGGAGGCGATGTGACATTTTGTAGCGAGGGCCGCATATGACAACCTCATGACTGGTGCTCACCAGCCATGAGGTTTCGAGTCCCGATCGAAGACGGCGCGTTGGGTCAGGCGCTTGCCGATTGCGAGGCCGGGGCCACTTTCACGGCATTCTCGACATAGGTGACGAGATCCTTCAGCGCTGCTTCCGGCGACGTGCCCGCCGTATCAAGCACGAGGTTGGCCTGGGTCGGTGCTTCATAAGGTGCGTCGATGCCGGTGAAGTTGCGGATTTCGCCGGCGCGGGCGCGGGCATAGAGGCCCTTGGGATCACGAGCCTCGCAGGTGGCGAGGTCGGCCTTCACATAGACCTCGTGGAAATGCGAACCAACGATGTTGCGCGCATTCTCGCGTTCCGCTGCATAAGGCGAAATGAGCGAGGTGATAACGATGAGGCCGGCATCGGCAAAGAGCCGTGCCACCTGCGCAGTGCGGCGGATGTTCTCAACACGCTGTTCCGGCCCGAAGCCGAGATCGTTGTTGAGGCCGGAGCGCAAGGCATCACCATCCAGCACATAAACCTGGCGCCCCTTGGCGAAGAGCTCACGCTCCAGGGCCATAGCCAGTGTTGATTTGCCGGACCCGGAGAGGCCGGTCAGCCAGATGACGGCACCCTGATGGCCGTTGGCGGCTGCACGGGCGGCATTGGTGACGAGATGATCCGGGCTGAACAGCAGGCGCGGCTCGTCAGCCAGATTGGCCTCGCTGGCGCGGCCGAGGATCACGGCGCCACCCACGATATCGCCATTGCGCACGAGCACGGCACGGCCGGTCTTGGTGAATTCATCGACCTGGTCGAGGGCGATCAGGTGCCGGCTGCGCACGAGTACTTCGGCGATGCCGTTCTGTGTGACACGGTCGGCGACCTGGCGGTCAAGGGAATCGACGTCGATGACGGCGCGGATCCCTTCGATCGAGACGGGGTATTCCGACGTCGCGACTTTGAGCGTGATGCGGTCACCTGGCTCCAGCGCTTCGCTGTCGAGCCAGAACAGGCGCAGCACCGCATCGTGGGTAAGATGAGGCGTACGCTCTGGATGCGTCGCCACCATGCCACGCTCGATGAAGAGTTCATCATCGAGGGTGAGAGCGACCGACTGGCCGGCGGCGGCGGCAATCTGCGGTGCCGCGTTCCAGGTCTCGATGCTGGCGACCTTGGCCGATTTGCCGGTGGGTGCGAAAGTCAGCGTATCGCCGACCTTGACGCGGCCGCTTTCGATGCGGCCCACGACCAGGCGGCGATGGTCGAACTTGAACACATCCTGTACCGGCAGGCGTAGCGGCAATTCGGTGGCTGGGCGCGCGGCTTCAAATCCGTCGAGGAGGTCGATCACCGTCTTGCCCTGATACCAGGGAGTCTGGGTCGAACGGGTAACGATATTGTCACCATGGCGCGCCGAGATAGGCACAATCGCCTGGGGGGTGAGGCCGAGTTCGGCGAGGAAGGCCGTGATCTCGTCAGCCACGTTCTGGAAGCGCACCGGATCGAACGCGATGAGGTCGATCTTGTTGACGATGACCGCGACCTGCCGCAATCCCAGCAACTGCAGGATGAGCGCATGACGGCGCGACTGTTCGCGAACACCCTCGGCGGCATCGATCACCAGCAAGGCGGCCTGGGCTTGGGCGACACCGGAGACGGCGTTCTTCAGGAACTCCTTATGGCCGGGCGCGTCGATAATGACATAGGGGCGCTTGGCGGTCTGGAAGAAGATCTGCGTCGTGTCGATGGTGATACCCTGGTCGCGCTCGGCCTGGAAGGAGTCGAGCAGGAAGGACCATTCCAGCGTGCCACCGCGCTTGTCGCTGGCGGCCTGCAGTTCGGCAAGCTTGCCTTCGGGCAGGCTGCCGGTGTCATGGAGCAGGCGGCCGATCAGGGTCGACTTGCCGTGATCGACATGGCCGACGATGGCGAAGGGAAAGCGCGCAGCTTGCGGCGCGGTATCATCATTGGCTGTGGTCACAATGCCCTGCGAGGTCTTGAGAGGGAGAACGGTCATGATCTGGGTTCCTGTGCGCGCTTACATGTAACCTGAGGCGCGCAGGCGCTCGAAAGCATCCTCGCGTTCATGGTCCATGGCGCGGCCAGCGCGTTCCGAAGTCTTGGTCGAGCGCAACTCGGCGATGATCTCATCGAGGCTGTTGGCATTGCTGACGACAGGCGAGGTGATGTCGCTGTCGCCCAGCGAACGATAGCGCTTGCCGTTGCGGGAGAAATAGAGCGGTACCAGCGGAATCTCCTCGCGCTGCACATAGCGCCAGATGTCGAGCTCGGTCCACGCCAGCAGCGGGTGAATGCGCATATGGGCGCCATCCGGCAAGCCGGCGTTGAAATGATCCCAGAACTCGGCCGGCTGGTCGCGGAAATCCCAAGCGCCGCCATCGGCACGCGGGCTGAACACGCGTTCCTTGGCGCGGGTCGCCTGCTCGTCGCGGCGGATGCCGGCGATGACGCCCTTGAAGCCGAATTCCTCAATAACGCGCTTCAGGCCGATGGTTTTGCGGGCAGCCGACCGTGCGGCCGGCGGCAAGGTCGGATCGATCTCCTCGACCGGCGGGCAATCGCGCACGATGAGGTTGAGGTTCCATTCCTTGGCATAGCGATCGCGGAAATCATACATTTCCGGGAACTTCTTGCCGGTATCGACATGTGTCACCGGGAGCGGCACATGCCCCAGGAAAGCCTTCTTGGCCAGCCACAGCATGACGTTGGAATCCTTGCCGAGGGACCACAGCATGGTGATCGGCTTCAGGCGGCTATAGGCTTCGCGCAGGATGAAGATGCTCTGCGCTTCCAATTGGTCGAGATCGGACTGGGTGTTCTGAATCTGGCTCATGCTCTTCTGATCTTTCAATTGCGGTGGATACCGCATTCGGTCTTGTCTTGGCCGGCCCAGCGGCCGGATCTTGCGTCTTCGCCCTCGGCGACACGGATGGTACAGGGCTTGCAGCCAATCGATTTGAACCCGTCATAAACGAGCGGATGCTGCGGCAGCTTGTATTGCTTGAAGGCAGCTTCGATGTCAGCAGCGGTCATCCGCGCCAGCGGATTGACCTTCACGCGGCCCGCCAGGCTCTCGAACACCGGCAAGGCAGCACGAGTACTGCTCTGATAGCGTTTGCGGCCGGTGATCCAGGCATCAAAGGGGGCAAGGGCGCGATCCAATGGGTCAACCTTGCGCAGCTGGCAGCAGAGATCGGGATTTGTCGACCACAGCGTGCCGTCGGGATCATGCTGGGCAATCGCCGCGGTATCCGGTTCCAGCGAGCGGAGATCGGTGAATTCGAAACGGCCGGCGAGGATATCGCGGTACATCAGCGTTTCGTCGAAATGCTTGCCGGTGTCGAGGAAGAGAACCGGCGTGGTCGGATCGACCAGGCTCAAGAACTGGAGCAGCAGCGCAGATTCGGCGCCGAAGGATGAGACCAGGCTGATGCGCTTGGGGAACAGCTCATTGATCGCCGCGTCGAGAATCTCCAACGGCGATGCCTCGGCGAAGCGCACATTCAAGGCGCGCACCAACGCCGCCTGGTCCGTCACGGATTCCAGTGGCGTTGCGATGGCATCCGAGGAGATTTGGTCGAGTTGCATGATGTGATCCAGGCTTCCAAAAGGTAATTACACAGTCAGAAGCGTTAAATAGTCTCTCTGATGTGAAAAGATTTAGCACGCTTAGGCTAGAGGTCAATTGAATTAATCGCACTCAGTGTAATACTTAATCTAACAGATAGATATTTGAGTGTGAAATAGACAATGATTACCCTGCGATCCTCAATATTGGCAGTTATCCAGTAAAATCAATGATCGCGAAATGAGTGTGATGAACAGCTGTACAGCAAGTGCGCTTTCCGCAAGAATGACGAAGCCTTGCATTTGTCTTAGACTGACTCATACATCCCGCCGGCCAGCGTCTCAAATAACCACTTGATGAGTGTAAAATGAACGAAAAGACCAATCGCCAGATCGTGTTGGCATCCCGGCCGACGGGCGAGCCCACTGTGGATAACTTCCTCCTGACCGAGGCGCCGGTACCTGATACCGGGGCCGGTCAGGTCCTGTTGGAGACGCTCTATCTGTCGCTCGACCCCTATATGCGCGGACGCATGAGTGCTGCCAAATCCTATGCGGCGCCGGTCGAGATCGGCGCGGTGATGGTGGGTGGGGCGGTCAGTCGCGTGGTCCAATCGCAGCATCCGGATTATCAGCCGGGTGAGATCGTCCAAGGGCGCACGGGCTGGCAGACCCATGCCGTCTCCGACGGCAGCGGATTGCAGAAAGTCGACCCTAGTCTGGCGCCGATCTCCACGGCGGTCGGCGTGCTGGGCATGCCGGGCATGACCGCCTATACCGGCCTCCTCAATATCGGCCAGCCGAAACCGGGCGAGACCTTGGCGGTGGCTGCCGCAACCGGACCGGTGGGATCGCTGGTGGGCCAGATCGGCAAGCTCAAGGGTTGTCATGTGGTAGGCATCGCCGGCGGTGCCGACAAGGTGCGCTACCTGCGGGACGAACTCGGCTTCGACACGGCGCTCGATCACCGCGCACCGGATTTTGCCGAGCAGTTGGCGGCGGCGACACCGCGCGGCATCGATATCTATTTCGAGAATGTCGGCGGCCATGTGTGGGAAGCTGTGTTCCCTCGGCTCAATGATTTTGCGCGCATACCGGTCTGCGGCTTGATCGCCCATTACAATGAGGATGGCCCGCGTCCCGGGCCGGACCGCTTGCCGCAATTGATGCGCGCTGTCCTCTCGAAGCGGCTTAGCTTGCGCGGCTTCATCGTCAGCGATTTTGCGGCACAGGCAGCCGATTTCCAGCGCGACGTTGCTGGTTGGCTGAAAGCTGGCCGGATCAAATACAAAGAGGATGTTGTCGTCGGATTGGAGAACGCGCCCACGGCCTTCATCGGCCTCCTCAAGGGCAAGAATTTTGGCAAGCTGGTGGTGAAGGTGGCTGACTGACGGTCAGTTGCGGGACGCCGAGACGATCTTGCCGGAGAGAACCACCGGCCCCGTGGGCAATCCCGTCGGTGATCCGCCGATCGGTTCGATACTGATCGCCAAAACGCTGTCGCGGGCAATGAAGGGGCGTAACATGGCTGGCAGCCTTAAGGTGCTGTCGGTGGCGCCGGCAATGATACCCAGCGAGCGCGGCGTCCCATCTGCGGGAATGACCCAAAGCTCGAAGGATTTTCTCTCTGGTGGCAAAGGCAGGCCGGCGGAGACGACAATCTCATGCGCTTCGGGTGTAGCCGCGATGCTCACCACCTTTGGATTGTCGGCATCACCCAAGGCCGCGATCTCGGTCGGGCGCGGTACCTGTTGCCATAGCATGAGTGCCACGGTCAACACGGCAACAGCGGCGGATGCCCAGATCAGTTTCCACCATGAGGCGGCTCGTGGCCAGTTGCGCGTGCTGGTAAACGGCACTGCCTTGGTAGCGGCCATAATGCGGGCGCGCAGCGCTGGCGATGGTGTCACGGGAGCTATCGCCTCGGCCAACGGCAGCAGTCGGTCAGCCCAGTGCCCGACCAGCATGCGCCACTGTGGGTAATAGGCAAAGCGGGTCTCCAACGTCCGCCGCTCCGCATCCGACAGCGTCCCAAGAACGAATTCCGCTGCTGTGAGGTCGGCATCGTCCGGATTGGTGGTGGTTGAGGATGTCATAGGTCAAGGCAGGTCTTGAGTTTAGCAAGGCTGCGGCGGATCCAGCTTTTGACGGTGCCCAAAGGCACGCTGAGGCACTGGCTGAGTTCTTCGTGGGTGAGCCCGTCCCAATACGCCAATTGGAGGACATGGCGCGGGCTGTCCTCGAGGGCGTTGAGGCAATCCTGCAGGCGGCGTCCGGTGGCACCAGCACAGGCGAGGTCGAGCGGCGAGGGGGCGTCGTCGCGGATCTCGTCATTGATCTCGCCGGTGATCTTGCCGCCGCGCACCGTCTCCCGCCGCAGCCGGTCGAGAGCGCGGTTGCGCAGCAGAACGACCAGCCAGCCCTTGGCGCTGCCTTGGTCGCGGTGATAGTGGGAAGCCTTGCGCCAGATCGACAAATAAGTCTCCTGCAGAGCATCTTCGGCCCAATCGCGTCTTTTAAGGATACGCAGGGCAAGGCCGAAAAGATGCGCCGAGGTCCGGTCATAAAGCTCGGCAAAGGCAGCGCTATCGCTGGCGGCGACGCGTTCCAGAATGTGATCCAGGCCGATTGTGCCGGTTTCCTGTGATGGCGTGTCCATGATTGATCATTCTACGGATGGCCAACGGGCTTGGTTCACGTCACGCAGTTGTCGGCAGCCTCCAATCCGGCCAGAATGGCGGCAAAATTGTAGCGGATAGGGAGTGTGGCTGGATGGGCGATACAGCAAAGCGACCCCGGGTCGTCATCCTGGGTGGTGGCTTTGGCGGCTTGTCGGCGGCCGTTGGCCTCCGCAAGGCCGAGGTCGACGTGATCCTGATCGACCGGCGCAACCACCATCTGTTTCAGCCGCTGCTCTATCAGGTTGCGACCGCTGCCCTGTCCCCGGCCCAGATCGCGCAACCGATCCGCACCATCCTCCGGCACCAGCGCAATGTGGAGATCATCCTGGATGAGGTAACCGGCATCGATCTCGCCGCGCGCCAGGTCATGACACCGGAAGCAGGGCCGATCGCTTTCGACTATCTCGTCATCGCGACCGGAGCATCCCACGCCTATTTTGGCCGCGATGAATGGCAGGACGCAGCACCTGGGCTGAAATCGCTGGATGACGCCACGGCGATCCGGCGGCGTATCCTGGACGCCTTCGAGCGCGCCGAGATCACCACGTCGGCCGCTGAACGCGATGCCTTGCTGACCTTCTGTGTTGTCGGCGGTGGGCCTACCGGTGTCGAAATGGCCGGCGCCATCGCCGAGTTGGCGCGCTGGACCCTGGCCGGAGAGTTTCGCCATATCGACACCTCGACTGCCAAGGTGATCCTGATCGAGGCGGGACCGCGGGTGCTGGCAGCGATGCCGGAAAAGCTCTCCCAGAAGGCCCGCGAAGGCCTGGCGCGGCTGGGTGTGGTGGTTCGCACGGGCGATGCCGTCACCGACTGCGCGGCGACCCATGTCACGCTCGGCAGCGAGACGATCCCCTGCCGCACGATCGTCTGGGCGGCCGGCGTCAAAGCATCGCCGGTCGGTGCCTGGCTCGGCGGCGACGTGCCGCTCGACCGGGCAGGGCGCGTCAAGGTGTTGCCGGATCTCTCAGTCCCAAACGCACCCTCCGTCTTCGTGATCGGCGATGCGTCGGTGCTTGATGGCGCCAATGGCCGGCCAGTGCCCGGGGTGGCCCCCGCGGCCAAACAGCAGGGCCACTATGTCGCTACCCTCATCGCCGAGCGGGTCATGGGGCGGGCCGGTGCAACCCCCTTCCGCTATCGCGACCAGGGCAACCTCGCCACCATCGGCCGCGGGGAGGCGGTGGTCGACCTCGGCTGGGTGCGTTTTTCAGGTTTCCTGGCCTGGTGGTTCTGGGGGCTGATCCATGTTTTCTTCCTGATCGACTTCCGCAATCGCCTCTCAGTCGCAATCGATTGGCTGTGGTCCTACCTTACCAATGGCCGGGCCGCGCGGCTGATGACGGAGGGAGATCGACGCAGCCTCGGCAAGTAGCGCCATGTCGTATTTCCTGCGGGTCTTGTCGGAATTCGTCATTCGATCCATAGTGCGCCGCCTATGCAGGATGGTGTAGTTCGGCGAGTGAAAGAGGATATCTGAAATGACCGAAGCCGTCAGAGTTGAGCGCCGTGGCCATGTATTGGAAATCACGCTCGATCGGCCGAAAGTGAACGCGATCGACATCGAGACGTCACGCAAACTGGGCCATGCGTTCTGTTTGCTGCGCGACGATCCGGATCTGCGCGTCGGCATCGTCACGGCGGCCGGCGAGAAGATCTTCTCTGCCGGCTGGGATCTGAAGGCCGCTGCCGCCCAGAACCTGGTCGGCAAATGGTGGAAGCATGATTACGGCCCTGGCAGCTTTGCCGGCCTCACCGAGCTATGGGATCTCAACAAGCCGGTGATCGCCGCGGTGAATGGCCTGTGCATCGGCGGTGGCTGGGAGTTGGCGCTGGCTGCCGATCTCATCATCGCGTCTGAGCATGTGGAATTCTCGCTGCCGGAACTGCCGCTCGGCATCGTGCCGGATTCCGGCGGCGTGCAGCGACTTCCGAAGCGCTTGCCCTACAACATCGCCATGGAAATCCTGCTCATCGGCCGGCGCATGCCTGTGCAGGAAGCGATGCATTACGGCCTGGTCAACAAAGTGGTGCCCAAGGACAAGTTGATGGAAACGGCGCGCGAATGGGCCGATCTCATGGCCACTGGTGCGCCCTTGACCGTTCAGGCGCTGAAAGAATGCGTGCGGTCGATGGAAGCCGTCTCGGTCGAAGACAGTTTCAAGCTGATCCGTTCCGGTACCATGAAAACCTACGAAGCCGCCGATTCCTCGTCAGATGCCAAGGAGGGTGTCAAAGCCTTCGCCGAAAAGCGCAAGGCCGACTTCAAAGGCGGCTGAGCAATATCTGGACGATAAAAAAAAGGGGCGCTCGGCCATCGCTGAGCGCCCCTTTTTTTATATTATGCGTGCCTTACGCGACGGTCTGCTGCATCTGATTGCTGACCTCGACAATCGCCTGATGGACGCCGTCATTGTAGGTGTAGGTCGTGAAGTCGGCGCCGTGATCCGTGGCTGTCCAGGTATGAACGCCGTCGCCGGTCAGCGTCAGTGAGTCGCCTTTCTGGCCGAGGATTGTCAGATGATGATCACCATCGGTCATGTCGAGAACGTCGGCCGCCGAGATGGCGACCTTGTTGTTACCGGCGCCAGTTGCGTCGACCACTTCAACATTGTCGAGCAGCTTCGCTTCAGGTGACCCAAAAGTCATGTTGCCATGCTGGAGGTGAACGGTATCCGTTCCCTCGCCCATGTCGAGAGCCGTGTTGAAATCCTTCTTGAGATAGAGCGTATCATCGCCCGAGCCCAGATGATGAAGGCTGTTGAGTTCGGTCGAGGAGATTTCGTAGCTGCTGGTCACATGCACGTCAGCTGCGCTGATATTTGACGTCAGACCTTCGGCATCGGTGACCTGATAAGTGATCGTGCGATGCCCATCTTCTGCGTTCGATGTCGAGAAGAAGGCGTGGTTGAGGAAGTCCTCGAACGCCGCCACAGTTTCAAAGCCAGCCTTGGGCGTGATCGTATAGGTCACGTCATTGCCGTGAGCCACGCTGGTCACTATGAACAGGCTGCTTGAGGGAATGTTGAGTGTGTCGCCGGCCAGAAAGCCGCTGGTGGTGACGACGGCGTTGAAGAGATGCGTGCTGTCGATGTCGCTGAGATGTACGGAAGGCTGCGTTGAGACCTGCGACAGCTTGTTGACGTTGTAGTCACCGATATCAACCTTGATGATGACGTCGTCATAATCCTTGTCGCCACCGCCGGCCAGATCCTCGAAGCCGATATAAAGTTTGCCGTCAGCCTTGGTGGTGACGCCCGACAAGGTGTGCTCGATATCGTTCTTGTTGTTGTCGGTGTTCAACGTCGTGTCGTGGGTGAAATAGACGTTGCCGGTCAGCGCCTTGCCGTCGAGCAGGATCTGGCCATTGCCGTTGGCATCCTTTGCGAAGGTCACATGCTGATTGATGGCAGCCAGATCGTTTGCCGCATTGTCGGTCTTGCTGTCGACGCCGGATACCGCCGCCAGGGCTTTGACGTTGTCGGACTGGCTGGCGCCGTCGGCGATGATGAAGAAGCCCATCTTGGTGTCGGCAGCAAGATTGCCCAGCGAAATGTCCTGCGGTTGCGTGTTGCCTAGGAAATCTTTCTCCAGGACACCGCCGGCCTTGTTCTGCGTCAGCTGCGTCGCATCCAGCCACAGGAACTTGACGCTGGCGGGATCGATATTGCCCTTGGCATCGAAAGTGTAGGTGCCAACCATGGATTTGTAGCCAGCACCTTCGGAGACGAAGCTCACTTTGACATCCGCCGCCTGGCTCAAGGTCAGGTTGGCTGGATTGACGCCGTTGATCATGCCGGGGTTGACGGCCTTGCTGTCAGCCCCGCCGGCGGCCAGATAGTCGCCGACCTTGTTGTCGCCGAACGGATTCTGCTCGACGCTGACACGCGTAACATGAATGTCGGTTTCGCCGCCTTGCGAGGTCACGACCGGCGCATCGTCGACCGGTGTCACCTTGAGTGTCACAGTCGCGACATTGCCATCACCCTGGCCGTCATTGGCTTTATAGGTGAAGGTATCGGTACCGTTGAAATTAGCGTCCGGCTTATAGGTGAAGGTGCCGTCGGTATTGAAGGTGATCGTGCCATGGGCCGGCTGGCCGACCATCGCATAGGTCACAGTGTCACCGTCAACGTCGCTCGCATGGACCGCACTTTTGACGAAGCTGTCTTCTGCTATCGTCAGTGTGCCGTTCTCGGCGACAGGCAGATCATTGACCGGCTTCACCTGGATTTCAACCGTGGCCAGATTGCTGTTGCCGGTCCCGTCATTGGCGCGATAGGTGAAGCTGTCGGTGCCATGATAGTCGGCGTTCGGGGTATAAGTGAAAGTGCCATCACTCTTGAAGCTGACCGTGCCATGGGCGGCCTGGCCGACGAGCGCATAGCTCATTGCGTCGCCGTCGATATCGGTAGCCGCAACAGCACTTTTGATGATCGAATCTTCGGCGATGGTGAACTTGCCGTCCTGCGCCACTGGGAGATCGTTGATCGGCGCAACATTGATATCGATCTTGGAGACATTGCTGTCGCCGGTGCCGTCATTGGCTTTGAAGGTGAAGCTGTCCGGGCCGTTGTAATCGGCGTTCGGGGTATAGGTGAATGTGCCATCATCATGGAAGGCGAGCGTGCCATGCTGCGGCTGGTCAACCAGACTATAGGTCAAGCTGTCGCCATCGACATCGCTGGCATGCACGCTGCTGTTGGTGATGCTGTCTTCGGCGAGGGTGAGGATTCCACTCTGCGATACCGGCAGGTCATTTTCCGGGCGAACGTCGATCGTGACGGTCGCGACATTGCCGCCTGCCGTACCATCGTTGGCACGGTAGGTGAAGCTGTCAGTGCCGTTGAAATCGGCGTCCGGTGTATAGGTGAAGGTGCCATCGTCACTGAACACGAGTGTGCCATGCTGCGGGGCACCGACCAGGTTGAAGCTCAGGGCATCGCCATCGACATCGCTACCGGTGACCGCGCTGTTGACGATGCTGTCTTCGGCAATGATGAGTGAATTGTCATCGGCGACCGGCAAATCATTGACCGGCTGTACGGTGATGTCGACGCTGGCGACGTTGCTGTCCGCCGTGCCGTCATTGGCCTTATACGTAAACTGATCCGGGCCGTTGTAATCCTGAGCCGGCGTATAGGTGAAAGTACCGTCGCTGCGGAACTCGACCGTGCCATGCTGGGGCGCATCAACGAGGACATAGGTGAGCGTGCCGCCATCGACATCGTGCCCAACGACTGAGCCTTCCAAGATCGAATCTTCTGGCGTGCGTAGTGCTTCGCCTTCGACCGTCGGCGCTATCGTCGCTGCGATGTCGGCCAGGGTCAGTTGGGCCTCGGGGCCAGGCTTCTCGCCGGCCGCCGGCTGATCGGGATCGTCGGGAAGCTCGGTCTGCTTCAGGCCGCCAACGGATTTGAGGCCACCAATGCCCTGCTGATCCTCAAAGGCGGCAAACCGGCCGCCGCCGCTGTCAGTCTCTGTCGCCGGCAAATCTGTGCTGCCAGGTGCGCCGGCAGCGGTCTTGAAACTCGCCAAGGCATCTTCATTGCCAGCGAGAAGGTCGGCCAGCTGATCCTGCGGCAGGGGCGTGCCGTCGGGCAGGGTGATCTGGGCGTCCTGGCTCAGGTCCTGCGGATGGCCTTGCTGGTTGCCATTGGCGTCGAAGAACGCCAAATGGGTGCCGTCGATTTCAACCAGATAGTTGCCGATCTTCACAAGCTGCGCCATGGCGGCGGTTTTCCTTATCAATGTCTGACGAAACATGTACGCCAGCGATGAAGGAACAGCAGGGGCGAAAGGTCCGAATCTGCATATCGATGTGTGAAGATTAGCCGGGATTCGTTGAAAACCCCCCGGTCCTATCGCGCCTTAACGTCTCGATAAGGATTTTACGACGAATTCGCGGGTGTTTCGTCCAATATTTATGCCCAATACTTATGAGTGTATTTAGGCTTCGAACGGCCGCAGCAATGCACGCGAGATGATGTGCCGTTGAATCTCGGAGGTACCGTCCCAGATGCGTTCCACCCGTGCATCGCGCCAGAAGCGTTCGACCCCCGTTTCCTCCATCAACCCCATGCCGCCGAAAATCTGCACGGCCTGGTCGGCGACACGGGACAGCATCTCGGTCGAGAACAGCTTGGCGATGGCGTAGTCCTGGTCCTGAACGGTGCCTTCGACAGTCTTCCAAGCCGCCTGCATCACCAGCAGATTGGCGGCCTCGATTTCGGTCGCCATGTCGGCAAGCTTGAATGAGACGCCCTGGAACTTGCCGATGGCTTGCCCGAACTGTTTGCGGGTGGCGGCCCATTGAATCGCCATTTCCATCGCCCGTTGCGCCCGGCCGACGCATTGCGCGGCCACCGTGAGGCGCGTGGCACCCAGCCAGGTGTTGGCGACATCGAAGCCATGGTGAACTTCGCCCAGCACCTGGCGCTTGTGGATACGGCAATCGGTGAAATTGAGTTCGCAATGATGGAAGCCGCGGTGGCTGACCGAACGGGACCCCATGCGAACCTCAAGGCCTGGCGTATCCTTGTCGACAAGGAAGCTGGTGATCAGCTTCTTCGGGCCTCGCTTGGTGTCCTCAATGCCGGATGCGGCAAACAGAATGATGTAGTCGGCGACGTCGGCGTAAGAAATGAAGTGCTTGGTTCCGTTGATGACGAAATCGTCGCCCTCGGCCGCCGCGCGGGTCTTCATTGACCGGACATCTGATCCGGCATCCGGCTCAGTGATGCCGAGGCATTCGATGCGCTCGCCGCGGATGGTCGGCAGCAGATAGCGTTCCTTCTGTTCGTCATTGCAGGCACGCAGGATGTTGCTGGGACGATGCACTGCGTATTGCAGGGCATAGTTGGTGCGGCCCAATTCCCGCTCGAGCAAGGTGAGTGCCACGTGATCGAGACCGCCACCGCCCAGCTCTTCCGGCATGTTGGGTGCGTAGAAGCCGGACTTGATGGCGCGTTCATGGATCTGGTGGATCAGTTCGGGGCGCACCTGGTCCGTCTTCTCGACCTCATTCTCGTAGGGGACGAGTTCGGCCTCCACGAAGGCACGGGTTGCCTCGACGAGCATCTGCTGCTCGCTGGTCAGTCCGAAATTCATGGTCTTCACCCCTTCTTAGGCGGTAGTCCGATCGACCGGCCGGCATTCGCCGGCTTAGGCAAGGCCGCGTGTTCTTTGGCGATTGCTTCGAGCTTCGCCAGCACGTCCGGCTGGAACGGTGCAACGCGCGGACCGGTCATATCCATATGCAGCAGCATTTGCTCGTTGGTAGCCGCGGCTTCAACGTCGTCACCGACATGCAGCGTGTGGAAGATGTGCAGGCGCTTGGCGTCGAGGCCCAGAATCTGCGTATCGACACGAACCGTGGCGCCACCTTTCACTTCCTTCAGGTAGTTGAGGTGCAGCTCGGCCGTGAACAGCGAACATTTGGTGCGCTCCCGCCCCGCCGCATCGAGCCCGATGTGATCCATCAGCGCGTCCGTGGCGTGGCTGAGGATCACCAGATAATAGGCGTCATTGAGGTGGTTGTTGTAATCGACCCAGCCGGGCTGGACCACCTCGCGATGCAGGCGGAGCGGGGCGCTCATCCCTCAATCCTCGTACTTCCAGCCATGCTTGGCCTTGGCTTCAGTGACCGCGCTGATGACGCTGATGATGCAATCGTCGCGCAGGCGCTCGAGTTCCTTGATCGAGTGCTTGCCGGCCTGCGTCTCCGTGCCCTCGACAATCTTATCGATGAGGTCTTCCGTGAGCGGCGGTGCCTTGAGATGCGTCCAGGGCAGGTCCAGCGCTGGGCCGAACTGCTCCATGAAATGGCGCATGCCGGCTTCGCCACCCGCCATGTGATAGATCATGTACATGCCGAAGAACGACCAGCGGATGCCAAAGCCGAAGCGGATCGCGTCGTCGAGTTCGCCGGTGGTGCAATAGCCATCCTTCACCATGTGCAAGCCTTCGCGCCACACCGCTTCCAGCAAACGATCGGCGAGGAAGCCGGGGACTTCCTTGCGCACATGGAGCGGGCGCATGCCCAGGCTCTTGTAGAAAGCGATGGCAACTTGCACCGCCTCGGGCGAGGTCCACTTGCTGGGGCAGACTTCCACCAGCGGCAATAGATAGACCGGGTTGAACGGATGGCCGACCAGGCAGCGTTCCGGGTTCTTGGCTTCCTTGTAGAAATCGGTCGGCAGCAGGCCGGAGGTCGAGGAGCCGATGATGGCGTCGGGTTTTGCCGCCGCCGTTACCTGGGCGTGCAGCTTGACCTTCAGATCTTCGCGTTCCGGCGCACTCTCCTGGATGAAGTCTGCGTCACGAACGGCTTCTTCGACGGTGGCGACGAAAGTGAGGCGGCTCTGCGAGGCGCCTGGCTTCAGGCCGACCTTCTCCAGGGCGGGCCAAGCATTGGCGACGTTGGCGCGCAGCTGTGCTTCAGCACCCTTGCCAGGGTCCCAGGCCACGACGTCGAGACCTGCGGCGAGGAAACGTGCTGCCCAGCCGCTGCCGATGACGCCGGTGCCGACGATGGCGCACTTCTTGATGTTGGAGATCATGTTCGTTCGTCCTTACTGGATTAGCCGCGAGTCTTGAGACCGAGCTTCTTGCGGCCTTCGGCCGGGGTGAGGGGGCGGGCGCCGAGGCGCGAAATGATTTCGCAGGCACGGTCGGTAAGCGACGCGTTCGAGGCCGGCACGCCCTTGTCGAGCCAAATATTATCCTCGAGGCCGACACGCACATGGCCGCCGAGCAGCAAAGCCTGTGCCAGCATCGGCATCTGCATGCGGCCGATGCCGAACCCGGCCCAGATGGCGCCCTGGGGCAGATTGTCGACCATGGCTTTCATCGTCGTGGTGTCGGCAGGCGCGCCCCATGGAATGCCCAGGCACAGCTGGAACATCGGATTATCGCCCAAGAGGCCTTCCTTCTGCATCTGCTTGGCAAACCACAGATGACCGGTATCGAAGATTTCGAGCTCAGCCTTCACGCCGAGTTCCTGCACCTTCTTGGCGCCGGCACGCAGCATGTTGGGCGTCGAGATATAGGTATAGTTGCCATCGCCGAAATTGAGCGTGCCGCAATCGAGCGTGCAGATTTCCGGGAGCAGCGCTTCGACATGCGCCAGGCGTTCCATCGGGCCAACAAGGTCGGTGGCCTTGCCGAACTTGAAGGGCTCTTCGCCCGCACCGATTTCAAGATCGCCACCCATGCCGGCGGTGAGGTTGATGATGACGTCGGTGCCCGATGAACGGATGCGGTCGACGACCTCGCGATAGAGGTTCACGTCGCGGCTGCCCTTGCCAGTTTCCGGATCGCGCACATGGCAATGCGCCACGGTGGCACCGGCCTTGGCGGCCTCGATGGCGGCGTCGGCGATCTGCTTCGGGGTCACGGGAATGGCCGGGTGCTTGCCGACGGTATCGCCGGCGCCGGTGACGGCGCAGGTGACGATCACTTCGTAGTTCATGGCTGGCTCTTTCAGTTGCGGCACGAGATTCTGGCTGGCCGGATGCTGGCGCGGGGCGCCTTTTCCGGGTTGACGCATTTCGACAAGCACTTGACTAATTTCGTCGGCAGCGATTTCTCGCACTAGCGAAGAACAGGCATGATCCCCAGCGCCGGCCGGCGGCGCTCAGCACTTGGCGCCTTGCCGGCCCAGCCGTGATAGCTGCGCGAAAAATGCGCGGCCGAGCCGAATCCGCAGGCGACCGCCACTTCGACAATCGACATGTCGGTATATTGCAGCATCGAACGCGCCCGTTGCAGGCGCAGGTCGAGATAGTAGCGGCGCGGCGACATGCCGAAATAGCGGTCGAACAGCCGTTCCAACTGCCGCAGCGACATGCCGGCCGTCTTGGCGAGGGCGGCACTCATCACAGGCTCCTCGAGGCGCGATTCCATCAGCTTGATGACGCGCGAGAGGCCGGCATGGCTGATGCCCTGGCGCTCCTTGGGTTCCATGCGCTGCCGGTCGCCGGGACCACGAATTTCGGGATGGATGAACTGTTCTGACACGGCCGCCGCCAGCCGGTGTCCGTGCTGGCGCCGGATCATGTGCAGCATCAAATCGAGTGCTGCCGTGCCACCGGCGCAGCTCCAGCGGTTGCGGTCGATGGCATAAAGCGAATTCTCGACCTCGACCTTGGGAAAGGCTTCGCTGAAACTGTCGAGGCTCTCCCAATGTGTCGTGGCGCGGTAGCCGTCCAGCAGGCCAGCACGCGCCAGCAGGAAGGCACCAGTATCGATGGCGCCCAGTTCGATCCCGGCGCTGTTCTGGCGCTGCAGCCATTGCCGCATCGTTGCATCGAAATGGCGCAAGGGATTGAAGCTGGCGCAGATCACTACCATCGGATAGCTGGGGTGGCTGGTGATCGAATGATCCGCCGCCAGCGACATGTTGTTGGAAGCCGTCACCGGATTGCCATCGCGCGATAACACCTCCCAGCGATAAAGCTGGCGCTCGGCCATGCGGTTGGCAACGCGCAAAGGTTCCACGGCGGATACGAAGGCCATCATGGAGAAGAGCGGCATCAACAGAAAGCCGATCGTCATGGTCTGGTCGCTGGCAGGCGTCGGCGTCATGGCTCAGCTGTTCACGTTTCTGCCAATCTCAATCTGGCGGTCTGATTTTGGTGGCGGCGATAGAATTCGGTTGTCGGCCGGACCGGCGCCCGGGATAGTGCCGTGTCGAATACGCCCTGCGCAAGGGATGGGGCAAGTGCGAGATGGAGCGAGCATGACTGCCGGTACCACAAGCCAGATGCCGCAAGCGGACCCTGAGGTGGCAGCTTTCATCGCCGATTCCGACGCGACGTTCACCGCGGCCTACGATGCTTTGCCGATGGCGGAACAGCGGGCCATCTATGATTCCTACTGGCAGCGATATCATGCCCCGCGACCAGCCGGCGTCACGGTCGAAACCATCATGATCCCGGCAGATGGCGGTACGCGGCGGGCATTGCTCTATCGGCCGCCGCAGCAAGGTGTGTCCGGGCAAGCCCTCCCAATCGTTGTCTATTTTCATGGCGGCGGCTGGATGCTGGGATCGCCGGAAAGCCACGATCTGCCGGTGGCGCGTCTGTGTGCAGAGGCCAACGTCGCCGTGCTCAGCCTAGACTACCGCCTGTCGCCGGAGAGCGTGTTTCCCGATGCGCTGATGGATTGTCTTGCAGCCGTCAATTGGGTGGCCAAGGCGGGCAGGGCGGCCGGCCTGGATCCGGACCGGCTGGCCGTTGCCGGTGACAGTGCCGGCGGCAATCTCGCGGCGGGGCTTTGCCTGTGGATCCGGGATCATGGCGGACCGGTGATCCGCTTTCAGGCACTTATTTACCCAGGCCTTCGCGCCGGCGCCGGACCGGGCAGTTCGGGTGGCGTGTCGGCGGAGGCCTTGGGTCATTATCTGTCGGCATACTTCGGCGGCCAGCAATTAACTGACAACGCTTATGCGATGCCGCTTTCTGCCAAATCGCTGGCCGGATTGCCGCCAGCCTTCATCGCGACGGCGGAACTGGATCCCATTTTGCCGCACGGCATCGCCTATGCTGAGCGACTTCGTCATGCTGGCATACCATGCAGTTATACTTGTGGCGCAGGGCTTCCGCACACCTACTTGCGCACAGTTCACTTCTCGCGAGCCGCTGCTGCGGAACTGTCGGCATGCTGCGCCGCAATAAGGGATGCGCTGGCCATCCAGCATGTGCGTGTGGCCTGAAAAAATCCTTCACGATCCGGCGATTGTGTCGCTTAGCAATGATGGGATGTCGTAAATCATCAAGAATACTTGTGGCGGCCCCCTAATGATGGGTTAACTAATAACAAAACTATGGAGCTGGTGCCCCTGTAGGCACTGGCCCGCGTAACAGGGTTTGCCGCCGGTCGGCATGGGGTCGGTCGGTTCGGCCGTTAGGGAGAGTCAAAATATGAATCAATGGGAAGAGTTGCAGCAGGCCGCTTTCAACAAGCGCGTCTCGCGGCGTGATTTTATGCGTCGTGCCACGGCGTTGGGTATTTCGACGGCATTGGCGACGGGTGTTCTGAGCCGCGCCGGTTACGCGCAGGAGCCCAAGAAGGGCGGCACGTTCAAGATCGGTCTGGGCCATGGTGCCACGACGGATTCGCTGGATCCGGCCACCTATCCTGACCAGATGACGGGCACCGTGGGCTGGGGCGCCTCGGGCAACAGCCTCACTGAAATGGATGCGGCCGGCAACATCGTCGGCGATCTCGCCGAAAGCTTCGAGCCGTCGGACGACGCGAAGAAGTGGGTCTTCAAGCTGCGCAGCGGCACCACCTTCCACAACGGCAAGAGCGTGACGGCCAACGACGTCGTGCAGTCCTACCTCCATCACATGGGCAAGGATTCGAAGTCCGCTGCGAAGTCGATCCTGGATTCGGTCGAGGAAGTGAAGGCGGATGGCGATAACATCGTCTTCACGCTGAAGGGCGGCAACGCCGACTTCCCGTTCTATGTCAGCGACTATCATTTGAAGACGATGCCGGCCAAGGATGGCGGTGGCGTTGATTGGGAATCGGGCGTCGGCACTGGCCCCTACAAGATCGACAAGTTTGAGCCGGGCGTTGGCGCCAAGCTGTCGCGCTTTGACGGCTTCTACGGCAAGTCCTATTTCGATGCCGTCGAGTTCAAGGTCATCGCCGACGTGGCCGCGCGTACCAACGCGCTGACCTCGGGCGAAATCCACTTCATGGACCGTTGCGATCTCAAGACCGTCAATCTCCTGAAGAAGAATCCCGACCTCAACGTCACCGAAGTGACCGGCTATGGCCACTACATCTTCGTGATGAACACGCAGATGGAACCGTTCAACAATCCGGATGTCCGCAACGCGCTGAAGAACGCCATCGACCGCGAAGAAATCGCCAAGAAGGTGTTCCATGGCTATGCGAGCGCCGGCAACGACAACCCGATCGCGCCGAGCGTTCAGTATGCGACCAACCCCGAACCGATCCACACGTTCAACCCGGATATGGTCAAGGAACTGCTGAAGAAAGCTGGCAAGGAGGGCCTCACGGTCGACCTGTCGGTGTCCGATGCAGCGTTCGCTGGCGCGGTTGACGCCGGCACGCTGTTCAAGGAAAGCGCTGCCAAGGCCGGCATCAACATCAATGTCATCCGTGAAGCGGCCGACAGCTACTGGGATGCCGTCTGGCTGAAGAAGCCGTTCTGCGCCTCATATTGGAACGGTCGTCCGACCTGCGACTGGATGTTCACCACGGCCTACGCTGCCGATGCGGCCTGGAACGACACGTTCTGGAAGAACCCGCGTTTCAACGAGCTGCTGGTTGCCGCCCGTTCGGAAACGAACTCCGACACGCGTGCCAAGCAGTATGCCGAAATGCAGCAGCTGGTGCATGACGATGGCGGTCTCATCAACATCGTCTTCAACAACTACGTCTCGGCCCATTCCAAGGCGGTTGCTCATGGCGACCTGCTGTCGAACTGGGATGTCGACGGGATGAAGATCTGCTCACGTTGGTGGATGGCCTAAACCCCACTTAAGGTTTGGATCGGGCTGTAACCGCAAGGTTGCAGCCCGATCTATTCCCATTGGGGAAATGCTCATGCATAGTGGATAGCTTGGCTCAAGGGACATCGCTGCGGCGATGGGGGACGTGATGCATCCAATCGCACGAACAATTCTGCAACGGCTGGGACTGGGTCTGTTGACCCTGTTCATCGTGTCGATTGTGATCTTTTCGCTGGTCGAAATGCTGCCCGGCGACTTTACCAAGGCCATCCTGGGTCAGGCATGGACGCCTGAAACGGGTGCGGCTTTCGAGAAGGAAATCGGTCTCGATAAGCCGCCGGTGACGCGCTACATCAATTGGGTTTCCGATGTCGCCCATGGCGATTTTGGTGAATCCTTCGCCAGCCGTGTCGATTATCGCCGCACCGTGGCAGAGCTGATCGAACCACGCCTGGCCAACACCCTGTTCCTCGCCAGCCTGACAGCGCTCGTAGCCGTGCCGCTGGCGTTGACGTTGGGGATCATGGCGGCACTTTATCGAAACTCCATGTTCGACAAGGTGGTGAACGCTGTGACGCTGACCACGATCTCAATGCCCGAATTCTTCATGGCCTACCTGCTGATGCTGTTCCTGTCGGTGAAACTGCATCTTCTGCCGGGCCTCGCTTCGGTCGATGCCGATACGCCGATGCTGGAGCGCCTTGCGCGCTGTGCTTTGCCGGCGCTAACCCTGACCTTGGTGATCGTCGCTCATATGATGCGCATGACGCGCGCCGCGATCATCAATCTGCTGGCCAGTCCCTATATCGAAATGGCGCGCCTCAAGGGCCTGAGCAAGGGGCGTGTCATCCTGCGCCATGCCTTGCCCAATGCCTGGGCGCCAATCGTCAACGTCATCGCCTTCAACCTTGCCTATCTGGTGGTCGGCGTGGTGGTGGTCGAAGCGGTGTTCACCTATCCGGGCATCGGCCAGCTGATGGTGGATGCGGTAACCTCGCGCGATATTCCGGTGGTGCAAGCTTGCGCGCTCATTTTTGCCGCGACCTACATTACACTCAATCTGACTGCCGACATCATTTCGATCGCGACGAACCCGCGCCTGCTGCATCCACGATGACGGGCGGATGCAAGTCTGGATTTGGGGTAGTGAAGGGACCGGGGAATGGCTGAAGCTTTGACAGAAACAAGGGTCCCGCGGGCGCGCCGGTCGAAAGTGACTGTGGCGCTGCGTGAGTTGAAGAAGGCGCCCTGGAGTGCCTGGTTCGGGTTGATCGTGCTGTCGGCCTATATCCTGGTCGCAGTCTTTGCGTCGGCGATAGCCCCATACAAGGAAGCCGAAGTGGTGGGCGATTCCTATATGGAATGGAGCGCCATGTACCCGCTCGGCACCGACCAGCTCGGTCGCGACATGCTGACGCGCATGATCTACGCGGCCCGCAACTCAATGGGCATCGCTTTCGCCGCAACTTTGTTTTCGTTCCTGACTGGCGGCGTTCTCGGCATCATGGCCTCGATCCTGCGTGGCTGGTTCGACCAAATCGTCAGCCGCTTCGTCGATGCCTTGATGGCGATTCCCAGCCTGATTTTCGCGCTGATGATGCTCTCGATCCTGGGGCCGACCGCGACCAACCTCATCATCGTCATCGGCGTCGTGGATGCGACCCGCGTATTCCGCCTGACCCGAGCCGTTTCCATGAATGTGGTGTCTCTCGATTTTGTCGAGGCGGCGCGCCTGCGCGGTGAAAAACTGCCCTGGATCGTGTTCCGCGAAATCGTACCCAACATTCTGCCACCGCTCATCACCGAGTTCGGCCTGCGCTATTGTTTTGTGTTCCTGACCATCAGTTCACTCTCCTTCCTGGGGCTGGGTCTGCAACCGCCGACCGCGGATTGGGGCCTGATGGTGAAAGAGAACGCCACGCTGATCATCTATGGCGATATCACCCCGTTGCTGCCGGCAGGCGCAATTGCCTTGCTGACGGTGGCGATCAATTTCGTGGTCGACTGGTTCCTGCACAAAACAAGCGGGTTGCGCGATGGGCAATGACAATCTGAAGCAAGCGACCCGTGCCAAGGGGGAAGTCCTCCTGGAAATGCGTGGCGTGATGATTGAAGGCGAAAGCGACGATGTCTGGCATCAGATCGTCAAAGGCGTCGATATCACGCTGCGCCGTGGCGAGGTGCTGGGCCTGATCGGTGAATCAGGTGCCGGTAAATCCACGCTTGGCATCGCTGCCATGGGCTTTGCCCGACCTGGCTGCCGCTTCAATGGCGGTAGTGTTACCTTCGACGGCATGGATTTGCTGGCTGCCACCGACGAGGAGCGGCGCAAACTCCGCGGTTCGCGCATCTCATACGTAGCGCAGAGCGCTGCTGCCTCTTTCAATCCGGCACACCGCCTGATCGACCAGACGATCGAGACGGCAACACAACACGACATCCGCGACACGTCGTCCGCCGTCGCCGACGCCAAGGATCTTTACGGACGCCTGCGGCTGCCCAACCCGACCACGATCGGGTCGCGCTATCCGCATCAGGTTTCCGGCGGTCAGTTGCAGCGCGTGATGACAGCCATGGCGATGACCTGTCGCCCCGACCTCATCATCTTCGACGAGCCGACCACGGCGCTCGACGTCACCACCCAGGTCGAGGTGCTGGCTTCGATCCGTGCCATCGTTGAAGAGTTCAACACAGCGGCGATCTACATCACTCACGACCTCGCAGTCGTTGCGCAGATGGCGCATCGCATCATGGTGTTGCGCCATGGCAAGCTGGTCGAGGAAGCGCCGACCCGCGAGATGCTGGCGGCGCCCAGGGAAGCTTATACCAAATCTCTCTGGGCCGTGCGCAAGCTGGCCAAGGAAGAATCCACCACCGAAGATCTGATCCTGCGTGTCGATCACGTCGATGCCGCCTATGGCAATGCCGTGAAGATCCTCGACGATGTCTCGATCTCCGTGCCACGTGGCCGTACGGTGGCAGTGGTCGGCGAATCCGGTTCGGGCAAATCGACGCTGGCGCGCGTCGTTACCGGCCTGCTGCCACCCAGCAAAGGCTCGGTCAAGTTCAATGGTCGCGACCTGCCGCCGGCGCTGGCGCAGCGCGACAAGGAAAGCTTGCGCCGGATCCAGATGATCTATCAAAGCCCCGACACGGCGCTCAATCCGCGCCATAGGGTTTATGACATTATCGGCCGGCCGCTGACCTTCTATCACAATCTCAAAGGCAAGGCGCTGGAGGAGCGGATCATCAGTCTCCTGAAGATGATCGAACTCGACGAAAGCTATATCGACCGTCTGCCGGGTGAGATGTCTGGCGGCCAGAAGCAGCGCATCTGCATTGCTCGTGCCTTGGCTGCGGAGCCTGACCTCATCATCTGCGACGAGGTCACTTCGGCGCTCGATCAGATCGTCCAGGAAGAAATCCTGAAGCTTCTCCTGCGTTTGCAGGCGGAATTCGACATTTCCTACCTCTTCATCACCCACGATATCGCCACCGTTCGCGCCATCGCCGATGAGATTGTGGTCATGAACCAGGGCAAAGTGGTACAACAGGGCCTCAAGACCAAGGTCTTGTCGCCACCACACCCGGCCTATACCGAATTGCTGCTGTCATCTGTTCCGGAGATGGACCCGGATTGGCTGACAAATCTTCTGCAGAAGCGGGCGGCCAAAACCAAGTGAGCACTCTCTCATGGCCGTTGCCGTCGATCTGCCGCTGAAAGTCGAGATTACCGAGCATCTTTGGATCACCCTGAAGGACGGCTGCCGGTTGGCAGCGCGTCTTTGGCTGCCCGAAGGTGCCCCGCAGAAGCCGGTGCCGGCGATCCTTGAATACATTCCCTATCGCAAGCGCGATGGCACGCGCTCACGCGATGAGCCAATGCATGGCTATTTCGCTGGCAGCGGCTATGCGGTCCTGCGCGTCGACCAGCGCGGCTCGGGCGACAGCGACGGGCTGATGTGGGATGAGTATCTCCGCCAAGAACAGGATGACGCGCTCGAGGTCATCGACTGGATGGCGGCGCAACCCTGGTGCGATGCCAATATCGGCATGATGGGGAAGTCCTGGGGCGGTTTCAACTGCCTGCAGGTAGCGGCCCGCCGGCCCAAGGCATTGAAGGCTGTGCTGTCGGTCTGCTCGACGGATGACCGCTATGCCGACGATATTCACTACATGGGCGGTTGCCTGCTCAACGACAATCTATGGTGGGGTACCATCATGCTGGCCTATCAGGGCAGGCCTGCTGACCCCGAATTGGTGGGCGCTGGCTGGCGTGATCAGTGGCGCGAGCGTTTGGACAATATGCCGCTCTGGCCGGCGTTGTGGCTGAAACACCAGCGTCGCGATGCCTATTGGCAGCACGGGTCGATCTGCGAAGATTGGGATGCTATTCAAGTGCCGGTTTATCTCATCGGCGGCTGGGTGGATTCCTACACCAACGCTGTGCCGCGCATGCTCCAGCATCTGAAGGTGCCGCGCAAAGGTATCATCGGTCCGTGGGCGCATATCTATCCGCAGGACGGCACGCCGGGGCCTGCCATCGGCTTCCTGCAGGATGCGGTCGCCTGGTGGGACCGCTGGCTGAAGCACAAAGACAATGGTGCCGATAAGGGTCCGATGCTGCGTGCCTGGCTGCAGGATTACACGGCTCCCGAAACCACGCGATTGGCACATCCCGGTCGCTGGGTTGCGGAAGACAGCTACCCGTCGGCAGGGATCGCGCCGGAAGTGTTCTATCTGAACAAGGACGGCCTTTCCGCCATCGGCGGTACTGAAGAGATTCTGGCGCTTTGCTCGCCACAGCATGTCGGGATGGCTGGCGGCGAATGGATGGGGGCCGGCTGCGTTGGCGAACTGCCGGGTGACCAGCGGCTGGACGATGTCGGCTCGCTCGTGTTCGACACGACGCCACTCAAGGAAGCGATGCAGGTTCTGGGCGCGCCGGAACTTGATCTGGAATTCACCAGCGACAGGCCGGTGGCACAACTCTGCGCGCGGCTCTCCGATGTGGCGCCGGATGGCAAGGCGCTACGTGTCAGCTATCAGGTGATCAATCTCACGCATCGCGACAGCCACGCTGATCCGACGCCGCTCGAACCTGGCAAGCGTTATCGCTTCAAGCTGGTATTGAGTGCCTGCGGGCATCGCTTTGCGGCCGGACATCGGTTGCGGATTTCGCTTTCCAGCGCCTATTGGCCGCTGATCTGGCCGACACCTGAAGTGGCGACACTCGGCATCGTCGCCGGCATCAGCCGCCTCACATTGCCACATCGCCGCCCGCAGTCGACCGACGGCATCGAGCCCTTCGACAAGCCGGTGGCTGGCAGGCCGACGCCTATCACCCAGGTCAGCGATGGCAGCGTCAAGCGCGAGGTCGTGTTCGATCTGGTAGCAGGCGGTATCACCAACATCACCGATACCGAAGGTGTCTTTGGCGAAGGACGCCAGCGCTTCGACGATATCGGCACCGAGGTGCTGCACAATATCCGGCGCGAACTCAATATCGCGCCCAACGAGCCGCTTTGCGCGTCCTATGTATGCAAGCAGACCTATGTGCAGTCACGCCCGGGTTGGGACATTCGCCTTGAGGTCAGCTGCCGCATGACCTCGACCCTCGACGATTTCATCATGACCGCTGAACTTGACGCCTATGAGAACGGCGAACGCTTCGCCAGCCGCAACTGGCGCGAGGTTGTGAAGCGGGATTTGCTCTGACTGGACATCGTCCCTTCGTCATCCCCGGGTCAAGTCCGGGGATGACGTTTTGAATATGGTATGAGAATTAAGGCTCTACCGGCGTATCACCGGGCAAGCCCCATTCGGCCCAGGAGCCGTCATAGACAGCAACATCGCGGTGGCCGATCAGGCCGAGGCCTAGCGCCAGCACGGAGGCTGTGATGCCGGAACCACAGGATGCGACCACAGGCTTTTTGAGGTCGATACCGGCCGCAGTGAATTTCGCTTTCAAGGTCTCGCCGTCATGGAAAGTCTGGTCGGGCTTGAGCAGCTGCGTGTAAGGCAGGTTCTTGGCGCCGGGGATGTGACCGGCGCGGCGGCCGGGCCAGAGTTCCGGTTCGGTGGCATTGAAGCGGCCGCTGGCGCGGGCATCCAGCGCCTGTTCGCGCTGGCTGGTGATGTTGGCCAGCATCTGCGCCTTGTTGCGCACCTGGGTATTGTCGAGGCGCGCACTGAAGTGCCGCTCGCGCGGGGCTGGCAGATTGTCGTCCACTGGCCGGCCTTCGGAGAGCCATTTCGGCAACCCGCCATCGAGGACAGCCACCTCCTTCGCACCGAAAATGCGGAACATCCACCAGACACGCGCGGCACTCATCATGCCGGTGCCGTCATAGACGACGATCCGGTTGCCATCGCCAATGCCCATGCGCCGCACGCGCGAGGCGAACTTTTCCGGTGCCGGCAGCATGTGGGGCAGGGTGGTATCTTTGTCGGCGATGTCGTCGATATCGAAGAACACGGCGCCTGGAATATGCCGTTCGTCATATTCGGCGCGGGCGTTTTTATTCTGCATCGGCAGGTAATAGGTGGCATCGACGATGCGCAGATCCGGCTGGCGGAGATTGGCCGCAAGCCACTCGGTCGACACCAGATATTGCGGGTTGGCGTAGCTGCTGGTCATGAAGAACCTGTATCTATTTGAACGCGAGATTGATGCGCTTGTTCATCTTGCCCTTGCTCTCGATCTTCACGATCTCGACCGGGCCGATCTCCGATGTGTTGCGCACATGCGTGCCGCCGCACGGTTGCAGGTCCACGCCGGCGATGTCGAGCAGGCGCACCTTGCCCTGGCCACTCGGCGGTTTCACCGACATGGTGCGGACCAATTCCGGCCGCGCTGCCAGCTCTTCGTCGGCGATCCAGCGCGGCACCACGTCGTGGTTGCCGGCTATGAGTACATTGAGCGCGTCGGTGAGGGCGACCTTGTCGAGGATTGTCTCCGGGGCGAGGTTGAAATCGAGACGGCCCTTGCCGTCGCTGATCTGCCCGCCAGTGACGTCGCCCTTGATGAGACTGCAAAGCAGATGCAGGCAGGTATGCATGCGCATCAGCCGATGGCGGCGATCCCAGTCGATCTCGGCAGTGACTGTAGAGCCGACATCGGGCAGGGCGCTGCCCTCGGCCGGGATGTGCAGAATCTCGCCTGGCTCGGCACCCTTGCGGGTGTCGATGATGTCAACCTCGTGGTCGCCGAAACGCAGGCGTCCGGTGTCGCCCGGTTGACCGCCGCCCGTCGGATAAAAGATCGTGCGGTCTAGGCGGATGCCCTCTGGACCGCTCGCGACCACTTTGGCCGGACAGTCCTTCAGATAGGAATCTTCGCGAAATAGCTCTTCCATCCCAGTCGACGCTTCTTGTTGCTAGGCGCCAATCATAGTGGGCGTGGAAGTACCTTACAACCGGGCCAAGTCAGAGCCAGCCCGGCGTCGGCAGGCCCTTTGACAGCAGGAAAGCCGGGTTGAACAGCTTCGATTGATACCGCGTGCCGAAGTCGCAGAGGATCGTGACAATGGTATGACCCGGCCCCAATTCCTTGGCGAGACGGATGGCGCCGGCGACATTGATGCCTGACGATCCGCCCAGGCACAGGCCTTCTTCGCGCAGCAGATCGAACACAATCGGCAGGGCTTCGGCGTCGGGGATCTGGTAGGGGAAATCGACCGGCGTCCCCTCGATATTCTTGGTGATGCGTCCCTGGCCAATGCCCTCGGTGATCGAAGAGCCGGAGGATTTGAGTTCACCCGTCTTGAAATAGCTGTAGAGGGCGGCACCTTCGGGATCGGCCAGACCGATCTTGATCTTGGGGTTCTGTTCCTTGAGGAACATCGAGATGCCGGCAAGCGTGCCGCCGGTACCCACCGCGCAGACGAAGCCATCGACCTTGCCGTCGGTCTGCTTCCAGATCTCTGGCCCGGTGGTGCGGTAGTGGCCCGTACGGTTGGCCACATTGTCGAACTGGTTGGCCCAGATGACGCCGTTCGGATTGCTCTCCTTCAACTCCTCGGCGACGCTTTCGGAGACGCGCACATAATTGCCGGGATCTTTATAGGGCAGGGCCGGAACCTCGCGCAGCTCGGCACCTGCCAAGCGCAGCATGTCCTTCTTCTCCTGGCTCTGCGTCTCCGGGATGATAATCAGCGTCTTGTAGCCGCGGGCATTGCCCACCAACGCAAGGCCGATGCCGGTGTTGCCGGCCGTGCCTTCGACGATCAGGCCGCCCTTGCGGATCAGGCCCTTTTCCTCAGCGTCCTGGATGATGGCCAGTGCAGCACGGTCCTTCACCGATCCGCCGGGGTTGAGAAATTCGGCCTTGCCCAGGATATTGCACCCGGTCAGTTCCGACGCTTTTTTCAGTTTGATGAGCGGTGTGTTGCCAATCGTGTCGACAAAGCCCTGACGGAAATCCATCATAATCCTCGTAGAATTCACCTGTTGGTGTGAAACCTAGGCGCTTTGTCGAACCCGTTCAAGAGCCAGGGCGTGGGGATCGGATAAGCCAGCCTTTTCAGGCGGCTATCAGCTCGAATTTGTCGACGTCGACGAGGCCGAGATCGGTGATTTTGAGGTGTGGAATAACCGGCAAGGGCAGGAAGGCCATTTGCAGGAACGGCTCGGCCAGCGGGCAGCCCAGCTCCTTCACTGCGCGGCGCAGTCCCTTGATCTCGGTTGCCACCGTGCGGAAATCGCGATCGCTCATCAATCCGGCGAGCGGCAGCGGCATTTCCGCCAGCACCTTGCCGCCATGGGCCAGCACAAAACCGCCGCCGAGGTCGATGAGCCGGTTAACGGCCACCGCCATGTCCTGGTCGTCGCTGCCGACCACGCAGACATTGTGGCTGTCATGGCCAATGGAGGAAGCGATGGCGCCTTGCGACAGCTTCAATCCTTTGACGAAGCCGCGCCCCACGGAGCCCGACTTGCCGTGCCGCTCCAGCACGCAGACCTTGATCACGTCATTGGCAAGATCGACCAGCCGCTCGCCATTTCGATAGGGCAGGGTCATGGTCAGGAAATCGGTCAGCACCTGGCCCTCACGCAACCCGATCACAGGACCCGTGGGTCCGCTCGCCGGCACGCGGAAGATCGCAGCATCAACCTTTTTCAGTTTCACGGATGCGTAACCGACAGATGCCGGCATGCGGCGCGCGTCGAACAGTGAATCGTCCACCAGATGGCCACCGGCAATCACTTGGGCAACATCGCAGCTGTCGAGATCGTTGAGCAGCACGATGTCCGCCCGTTGTCCCGGGGCGATGAGCCCGCGATCGGTGAGGCCGAAACCGCGCGCTGCCGACCAGGTGGCCAGGCGATAGACGTCGGCCACAGGCGCACCTGCTTTGATGGCGCCGCGAATGAGATGATCGATATGGCCTTCCTCGGCAATATCGAGCGGGTTGCGATCATCGGTGCAGAAGCCGAGAAACGGTGCCGTCGTCGTGCTGATGATACCGGAGAGGGCCGCCAGATCCTTGCAGGCGCTGCCTTCGCGGATGAAGACCTGCATGCCTTTGCGCAGCTTCTCCCAGGCTTCGGCAGCACTCGTCGTCTCATGGCAATTGCGGATGCCGCAGGAGAGATAGGCGTTGAGCTCATAGCCTTTCATCAGCGGCGCATGGCCGTCGATATGTCCGCCCCAGAAGGCCTCGATCTTGTCCATCACCTCCGGCACCTTATGGAAGATGCCCGGCGCATTCATGAATTCAGCGAGGCCGATGACCTTGGCATGGTTCCGATAGGGTACTAGATCCTCTGCCAGCAAACGGCCACCGGCGGTCTCCAGATGCGTCGCCGGTACGCAGGATGAGAGCTGCACGCGGAGATCCATGGCGGTCTCCTTGGCGCTCTTCAGGAAGAATTCGAGCCCATCCTTCCCGAGGACATTGCACATCTCGTGAGGATCGCAGATCGCCGTCGTGGTGCCGCGCGGCAAGGCACAGCGGTCGAACTCCGCCGGCCCGACCAGGCTCGATTCCACATGCAGATGGCAATCGACGAAACCCGGGACAGCGACAAACTGCCTTCCGTCAATCTCGCGCCTGCCGCGATAGCTTTCATAGGTGCCGACGATGCGGTCGCCGCTGATGGCGATGTCGCCCTGCGCGATCTCACCGGTCACGACATTCAGAAACCGTGTATTCTTGATGACGAGGTCAGCCGGTTCCCGCCCCAGTCCCTGGTCGATGCCACGCTCAATCCGCCGCCGCAAGTCACTCATTCAGCCTCTCCTAAGATGAAGAAGCCTAGCACGGCTGGGGTGCGCGCGCACCATCATGGAATGATGCGTCTCTGGCGGAAATCGGCGAAAATATCGGCAAACATGACCTCGCTGTCGACAAATTCGTGGAAGCCGAAGCGGCGCGCCTTGCTGCCATCGGCGAAGAAATCGTAATCCCAACCGAACACGAAATCCCCGAAGCGCCAGGACGAAACATCCCGGTACGGCGTGGAGGCAAGGTTATGCCTGGCCACCATCTTGTTCCACAGCGCCTCTTTATCGGCCATGACGGTATCCAATGACATGGGCAAGGGCGGTGCCATCTCCAGATCGAAACTGGCGGCGATCTTCGGCCACATCTCGTTCCAGCGGAAGAGATCGCCATTGGTGATGTTGAAGGCCTGGTTCGCGCAGCGCGGATCCGTGGCGGCCCAGACAGTTGCCCGCGCCAGCAAACCCGCGTCGGTCATCTCGATGAGCGTGTCATAAGCGTCTGGCTTGCCTGGAAAGCGCAGCGGCAGGCCGAGTTCCTTCGACATCGCCGCATAGATGCCGATGACCATGGCCAGATTCATGGGATTGCCCAGAGCAAAGCCGCATACGACAGAGGGGCGGAGGGCCGACCAGGTCCAGCCCGCTTGGGCAGCACGCGCTTCAAGATAGTCCTGCTGGTCGATGTTGAACTCCGGCGGCATATGGTTGGCGTCCGTCTCTCGCGCTGGCGTCTTGAATGGTCCCAGATGCGCGCCATAGACCTTGTAGCCCTGCATCAGGCTGACATGCTGAAGATCCTTGGCCACCGCCTCGGTCGCCTCGACCACGTTCACCAGCATGGCGAGATTGGGTGCCACCAGTTCCGCCCAACTCGGTCGATCCTGATATGCGGCATAGAAGATGTGCGTGACCTCCCGGAGGCCCGCGAGCTTGACCCGTGTCTCGGCCGCATCCAAAAGATCGACACTGATATGGCGCACCGGACCCTCGGAATTACCGCCGCGGCGCGAGAGTCCGATGATGTCCCAATCTTCCAAAGTCTGCAGATGGTTGATGAGATTGCGGCCAATGACGCCTTGGGCGCCAACGACGAGGGCTGTCTTGCGGATCATCTTCTGTCCTTCTCGACTCGTTATGGTCGGAAGATGGACACAAATAGGTTCGTGAACTAGGTTGCGAGATAGAACATAACTTATGAATTGAAGTCACAATGTCCCGGATCGACGTCAACCGCTTCGGCGAGATGGAGGTGTTCGTGGCGGCGGTGGAGCAGGGCGGCTTCTCGGCGGCCGGCCGCGCGCTGCGGCTGACACCCTCCGCGGTCAGCAAATTGATGACGCGGCTGGAGGCGCGGCTGGGCGCCCGGCTGCTCAACCGCTCGACGCGCAAGCTGCAACTGACACCTGAGGGCTGCATCTTCTTTGAGCGCGCCCGCACTTTGCTGGCGGACCTCAATGAGGCGGAACTGGCTGCTGGTGCCAGCGAAACGCCGCATGGCACTGTCGCGATCACGGCCAACGTGCCCTTCGGCACACATTTCCTGTTGCCCCTGCTGCCAGCATTCCAAACTGCTTACCCTGCGGTGGCCCTCGACATTCACCTCAGCGATACGATCGTCGATCTCCTGGAGGCGCGGGTCGATGTCGCCATTCGCGCCGGTCCACTCAAGAGTTCCGGCCTCATGGCGCGGAAACTCGGAGAGACACGCAAGATCATCGTCGCAGCGCCGGCCTATCTCGCACGGCACGGCGTGCCGAAAACGCCGGCTGCCCTGTCACAGCACAATCTGCTCGGGCCGACTTATGTGCGTGCGGTCACCGATTGGCCATTCATGGTCGATGGCAAGGCCGTCAGCGTGGCGGCCACTGGCACCATACGTGTCAGCGATGGCGAAGCCCTGCGGCAGCTTGCCCTCTCGAGCGTGGGTCTTGCCCGGCTCTCCGCCTTTCAAATAGCAGGCGACGTCAAGGCAAAACGCCTGCTGCCGGTGCTGGAAAAATTCAATCCCGGCGACCGAGAGGCCTTTCACGCCGTCCATCTCGGCCAAGGCGGACATCTTCCGGCACGGGTGCGGGCCGTGCTTGACTTCCTGGCGGCAAAAGTGCGCCTGCGCTAGGCGGTTTTCTTGGGTCCTCGGGTTAAGCTTGAGGATGACAGTGTAGACCTTCCGCCTTAAACCTTGCGATGCTTCTCGCGGTTCTTTGCCAAGAACACTGACGCCTCGCCGGCAGGCAGGGGCTTCGAATAGAGATAGCCCTGGCCGAATTGAACGCCGAGGCGCTTCAGCTCGGTGGCCTGCTCTTCATTCTCGATCCCTTCGGCGACGACATCGCGCTCCAGGATGTGGGCGAGGCTGGCGATGACGCGTACGATTTCCAGGCCCTCGCGGCTGTCGGCGATGCGCATGACGAAGGAACGGTCGACTTTGAGTGTGTGGAACGGGAAGCGGTGCAGGTGGCTCAGGGATGAATAGCCGGTGCCGAAATCGTCGATCGACACTTTGCAACCCAGCGCAATGATGCGGCGCAGCACTTCGTTCGTGCGCTCCGGATTGTCCATGATCAGGCTTTCGGTGATCTCGATCTTGAGCGCATGAGCGGGAATGCCGGCAACCTTGATGGCGCGTTCGATATCTTCGGCAAGGCCCGCCGCCGCGAATTGCTTGCCAGAGACATTGACCGCGATCTGCGGTGGGTCGCCTTCCGCGGGCATCCAGGCCGCGATCTGGCGCGCCGCATCCATGATGCATTTGCGGCCGATATCAATGATCATGTCGGTGTCTTCGGCGAGTGGGATGAAGTCGAGCGGCGAGATCAGCCCGCGATCCGGATGGCGCCAGCGGATCAGCGCCTCGAAGCCGTGCACATGGCCGTCCTTGAGGTCGATGATCGGCTGATAGAACAATTCCAACTGGTCGCCGGCGATGATGGCGCGTTTCAAATCGGCTTCAAGCCCAAAGCGCTTCATGGCCGACTGATGCATGCTCTCCTCGAAGCGTACCACTTGGCTGCGGCCTTGCGCCTTGGCGCGGTAGAGGGCGAGATTGGCGTCGCGCAGCAGTTCGTCACCGGCAGCACCCGCCGCCTGCGACGCCAACACGAAGCCGATCGAGGCCTCGATATCGATCTGCCGGCCTTCGATCTCCATGCGCCGGTCCAGCACCGTCTTTATCGCCACAATCAGTTCTTCGACATTTTCTTCGACATTGCCGGCGATGAAGCGGGTGATGGCATACTCGTCCTCGCCGAGATGGGCGAGGGTGTCGTCGGGGCGGACAATTCCTTCCAGGCTGCGCGCCAGCATGATCAGGATGTCGTCGCCAACCTTCTGGCCCAGCGTCTCGTTGTAGTGGCCGAAGCGGTCGATATCGAGGATTGCCACCACGACATCGGCATTGGGGTCTTTTGCCCAAAGTTGCAGCGCCTGGTCCGTGCGCTCCACCAGGAGTGTCCGGTTCGGCAGGCGCGTGAGGTGCGAGTGGAAGGCGTTGAACAACAGATCCTGTTCAGCCTTCTTGCGCGCGGCGATATCCGTCATCGATCCGGCAAAGCGGGTGGCCGTGCCCTTGGCATCGCGCACGGCCATGCCGCGGATGGCGACCCAGCGGTCATTGCCTTCGGCATGCCGCATGCGCAGTTCCTGCTCGAAATGCGTGGAGCTACCCTTGAGATGCGCATCGATGGCGGCGCGCATGATGTCGATATCGTCCCGATGCACGCGGTCGAACCAGTCGCCTGGCTGGCCGGACATGCGGTCGCCGCGCAGGCCCAGCATCTGCTGCCAACGTGGCGAGGTATAGAGAGTGTTGTCGGTCAGGTCCCAATCCCACAGCCCGTCATTGGCACCGCGCGCGGCCAAGGCATAGCGTTCTTCGCTGTCTCGTAAACCGAGCTCGGCCCGGCGGCGGTTGCGCTCTTCGGCAATCGTGCGCAGCGCCATTTGTGTGGTGGCGTTGAGGACGATCGAGAGGACCGGGTAGAGTACGTTGATCCAGATGCCGCCCGGGAACAGCGCGATATAGGTGAAGCCGAACCAGACGGCAGCCAATCCACCGTTTGCGATCAGCCCGGTGCCGGTCGCCAGACCGCGGGCGAGGGCGATACTGATGGCGCCAAGGACGACAATGGCGGCAATGCTGACATCGAGCGCCCAACCGGGGCGGGCGAGGTTGCCACCGTGGATCAGGCGTTCGGCCATGGTCGCGTTGCGCTCGACCCCTGGCAGTTCGTTCTCGAACGGCGAGCGGACGAAATCTGAGCCGCCCTGATAATTGGTGCCGAAGATCACCAGCTTGTTCTTGAATGTATCCGGGGCCAGACGCCCACTGATGATGTCGGCAAAGGAGATCGTGTTGAACGTGCCGGCTTTGCCGAAATAATTGACGATGACAGCATTGTCGGCGTCGATGGCAATCGGCCGGTCGTTGCCAAGCAGGACCGCGGAACCCAGCACCAGGCTGACATCCTGCCAAGGTACATCGAGATAATGGGCGGTCGCTGCCACGGCGAGGGGAGCAAAGCAGTCTTCGGCGAAATAGGTCGCGAGATATTCTGACCGTGGCGTGCCGTCGACATCGAGATTGATGTTCACATTGCCGCCGAGCCAGGCCGCGTCCGCGAGCGCAGGCAGGGGAGCCTGCATCCCGGCGCCGAACTGGGCAGCGACGCCCCCCGTGCAGGCCGGCTTGGTGCGGCTATAGGCCCAGTTGGCAACCTTGTCGGGCGTTTCGGTGCTGCCGGCATCGGGAGAATAAGCGAAAGCCAGTACGACGTTGCCTGCCTTCCGGAGCGAGGCTGCGAGAATCTCGTCGGCTGAGCTCCCTTCCGCCAGAGCAAGGGCCTGCTCGCTCGCAGCGTTGCCCGCAGGAATGGAGGCAGCCAGTTTCTGCAATTGCTGGCGGATGTCGGTAGGCAGATCCAGTTCGGGCTCAAGCCACAGATAGTCGACCGCGATGGTCTTGGCACCTTCGGCCGCGACACGGTCGATCGCCTGGGCAATCAGGCGTCGGCTGATCGGCCAGCGGCCCAATGTCTGGGTCGATTTTTCGTCGAAGCCGACCACCACCACGTCGCCGCTCGGCTGCTCCGGACCGCGCAACAGGAAGCGGGAGTTGAGGGTCAGCCGCTCGATACGCTCCAACTGGTCGGGCGCAATAAGGTTAAGGAGCACCACGGCCAAAGTGACCAGCAATCCGGTCACCAACGCGCCGCGCTCGAACCCCCAGCGGGAGAGGGCAAAACGCTGGCGGCGATCCGGCCGGGCGGTTGTATCTGGTGTCGAATTGCTCAAACCGGCCGATTCCCGCTGCAAGTATTGGAGAATAATGGGCTTGTTCTCAGGACGAACTCAACAGTCCGCGCGGAGCTTTTTCGTTAAAATCGACATTAGCTCACATTTTAAGGGTATGGTTAAGAAATACTTTACAGGCGCAGTAGGTTATTTAAATATATAATAATCAATATGATACAGAAAATATCTAATGTGATATATAAGGATTTGGCTATGCCAACCGCATTGCGGCAGGGGATTGCGGTATGGAATCGATTCGATTAGCTTTTATCCAGTATTTTATATGTTGCAGCGCAAGGGATGAGCGCAGCTATGAACCAGACCGAGACCAACGACCAGCCGATCGAGGCAACTGACGCCGGTGGACGTACCGCGGTGGATCAGTTCTCCTTGAACCTCACCGATTTGCTGCCGGACGCGAATGGCGAGATTGTCATCCTCAATGAGGGCGACGATCCCTGCCTCAACATCGTCACGGATCTGCGCTTGCTGGAAAGTGGGATTGCCGAGGCGCATGTGACCGACGGCGGTATCGAGGTGAAGGGATTGCAGTACTGGGTCTTCGAGGATGGTACCAAGCTCTATTACTCGCCCGGCCTCAGCATCTCGGTCGATCATCCGGTCGAGCACCATCCCATCGGCTGAAAATCGTCCCGGCTAAACGATTAGCTAATCGTTTAGCTCGGCCTTTTAGGGCAGTTCCTGCTCTTCCTCATCTGTGCCATCCAGCAGCTCCGTGATCGGGCTTAGGGACGAGCGTAGCCGTTTGCGGCGCATCAGCTTGTCCTGGGCAGCGGGCGGGAAGTCGGTCAGCGTGACCAGATTCTTGGTCAGCAAAATGTCGGTCAGATCCTCATAAACGCGAATCATGTCGAGATCGGACTGCAGCATGGCTGGCTTTTCAAGGCTGCCGATCGGCAATTGGGCAACATTCTGTTGCAGAAAGCCTTGCACGGCAGGGTGGCTTGGCGGCAGATATTCCTCAGCGCCAGCAGAGATTTCGCGGTAGAGGGCCATCACCTGGCCAGTCCCGTCCCGCTTCACAAAAGGCATAACTGAACCCCCAGGGGAGAATGTTTCGCTATTCTAGCCATTTGCAGGCCTTGGCTGAAAGCACAAATGAGCCTCTAGCCTTTTGACCTCCAAATGTGTCACACTGTCGTGTGTGCTGATCGGCGGGGGCCGGCCGCGCGCTCAACCATTTTTGGGCGTAGCGCATGCCGGCCACAGATCAGTCACGGCTGGTTTTCATTCTGAAGGGGGTCGGGCGGAATGGAGTTGCAACGCGAATCGTCGGTGGCATTGGCAAAGTCGCTGCCGGATCCGAAGCTGGTGCATCGCGTCGTTCAGTATCGCGGCCGGCGCTATTCCCTGAAATTGGACCAGGCATCCTGGGCAGCCCTCGAGCAGGCTGCTGCGCGGCGGCGCATGCGCCTTAATCAGCTGGTTGACGAACTCTCCACCGCGACCAATCACGAAGGCAATTTTTCGGCGACCGTGCGGGCGCAATGCCTGGCCGAACTCAAGCAGCAGATCTCCGATCTGGAAGACCGGGTGCGGCAGCAATCGATGTCGGGCCAAGGTGTTTCAGCCTCTTTGATTGCAGACGCCTGCCCTGTGCCGGCGTTCGTCGCAAATGGCCAGAACATCATGTTAAAGGCCAACAGCGCCGCGCAAAAATGGCTGGGTCTCGGTGAATCCGCACTTGTTGGTAAGCCGCTCGACCAGTACTTCCAGGTCAAGTCCTCGCTGCCCCTCAACCAAATTGTGGAACAGTTCGCTCAGGGCCGAAATCAGGTCTATCCAGCCCGTATCGTATGCCTGCGGCCCGGTCGGTTGATCATGGCGAAGGCAAATATCTGTCCGATTCTGCGTCGGGCAGAGGGTGATCTCGCTTACGTGTTGATGATTGAAATTGCTTGATAATTTCCGGTGCGGACTTCTGTCCGCGCTAGGTGTTTTGTCCTGATACCAGCAGCCCGGTGACAAAGCTGTACGTATCCGAGACGTAATTATTCCAAATTTTCCCAAAAAACAAATCTGCTCACACGATCGTATATTGATCCGTGGTTGGTGGCCGTTGAGCGTGACATTCCGCGCGCTTATTGTCGCACCATCAGTAAGGGGTCAGCGATTTATTCCATTACTTTTGCAAGAAATCGCTGCATCGCCCCGCCTCATAGTTAACCGACCGATTGGAGCGAGCTATGGCCACGGACAACACCACCAACCAGACTGAAACTGCCAACAACACCTCTACTATCCATGAGAGTGACGTCGAGCAGGTTCATCTGACCCAATCCAGCGGTACGCCGGTGCAGGTCCAGGTGCCGCAGGGTGCCAATGTGGTGCGCATCCAGGTAACCCCTGGTGAAACCGTCGAACTGCCGTTCCCGACCGATGGCCTGGTCGCCAAGCTCAGCCCAGACAATGCCAACCTCGCGGTGAAGGTCGGCGATATCACGGTCATTCTCCTCGGCTACAGCGAAGCCACCGCGGCAAGCCCGATCACCATCGTCGGCAACGATAACAAGCCCGTCGACGTGGTCGAAGTCCTCGCCGCGACCGACCCCAACCTCGACATCCAGACGGCAGCCGGCGGCGCCGCGGACCAGGGGACCGGCGTCGACAACAACGGCGGCGTGTTCAGCCCGTTTGATCCCAATGCCGGCATCGGTGG
The DNA here is from genome assembly GCF_056404715.1 of Dongia sp. P2_B8. Lineage (NCBI taxonomy): Bacteria > Pseudomonadati > Pseudomonadota > Alphaproteobacteria > Rhodospirillales > Dongiaceae > Dongia > Dongia sp. P2_B8. The sequence goes on from NZ_JBFUDM010000010.1 coordinate 204,019, forward strand.
CTTGAATGCCGTCGGCGGCCTCCAGGCGACGGCACTGCAATACAATCTCATCCAGCGCGCGTTCGAGCCGATCATCGAAGCCGACGAAGAAGACACCTCGCCGGTGGTCATCAGCATCACGAAGCCGAACGCGGTTAACGAGGACGATCTGACGGGTGGCCGTGGCAATGACCAGGCGGCCAAGGAGATCGAGGATTTCCCGTCGCATGTGCTTGATGGGCTGAACGATGTGCCCGGTAT
>NZ_JBFUDM010000011.1:0-46806 GCF_056404715.1 Dongia sp. P2_B8
GGGGGGGGCCCGACGAGACTGAACGCCAGCACCCCCTCACCCTAGCCCTCTCCCGCCCTCACCCCGACCCTCTCCCGCGAGGGGAGAGGGGGATAGTCATGTCTTTGGCACAACGCGACTGACCCTTGCATTCCGGGCGCCCCCGCGCCAATTCTTGCTACATCATGAACGCTCCCACGCTGCGCCCCGGATCCGAAAGACTGACGGCGGTCCTCGGCCCGACCAATACCGGCAAGACGTATATGGCCATGGAGCGGTTGCTGGGCCACCGGTCGGGGATGATCGGTTTTCCGCTGCGGCTCCTTGCCCGCGAGAATTACGACCGGGCGGTGAAGTCGCTGGGACCGGAGGCTTGCGCCCTGGTGACCGGCGAGGAAAAGATCGTGCCGCGCGGGGCGCGATATTTCTTCTGTACCGTGGAATCGATGCCGCTCGACAAGCCGGTGGCCTTCGTCGCGGTCGACGAGATCCAGCTGGCGGCGGACCCGGAGCGCGGGCATATTTTCACCGACCGGCTGATGCGGGCGCGGGGGCTGGACGAGACCATGTTCATGGGGTCGGAGGCAGCGACCCCATGGGTCAGGCTGCTGGTGCCGGGGATCGAGATCGTCAACCGGCCGCGKTTTTCGACACTCACCTATGCCGGCACCAAGAAGATCACGCGCCTGCCGCCGCGTTCCGCCATCGTCGCCTTCTCGGCCGCCGACGTCTACGCCATCGCCGATCTCATCCGCCGGCAGCGCGGTGGGACCGCGATTGTCATGGGGGCGCTGTCCCCGCGCACGCGCAATGCCCAGGTCGATCTCTATCAGGCCGGCGAGGTCGATTACCTGGTGGCGACGGATGCCATTGGGATGGGCCTCAACATGAATGTGGGCCATGTCGCCTTTGCTGCCCTGCGCAAGTTCGACGGGAGGTCGATGCGGGCCTTAAGCCGCGCCGAGATCGGGCAGATCGCGGGCCGTGCCGGGCGGCACATGACCGACGGCACCTTCGGCACCACGGCGGATGTGGGACCGATGGACCCCGACCTCATCGAGGCGGTGGAGGCGCACCGCGTCGATCCCATCCATTTCCTGATGTGGCGCAATGCCGAGCTCGACTTCCGCTCGGTGGACGGTTTGCTGCGCAGCCTTGATGCGCGCTCGCCGCATCCGGGCCTCGTGCGGCAGCAGGAGGCCATCGATCATCAGTCCCTCGCCGCCCTCGCCCGCGACGAGGAGATCCGCACGCTGGCACAGAGCAAGGCGCGCGTCATGCTGCTGTGGGAAGTCTGCCAGGTGCCGGATTTCCGCAAGCTGATGACGGATGCGCATCTGAAATTGCTGGGGCAGATCTTCCGGCATCTGGCCGGCGGGCGCGGCCTGGCGCTGGGCCGCATCCCCACCGACTGGATCGCCGACCAGATGCAAAGGCTGGACCGGGTCGACGGCGATATCGATCATCTCACGCAACGCATCGCCCACATTCGCACCTGGTCCTATATCGCCCAGCGTGGCGAGTGGCTGGGCGACGCYGGTCATTGGCAGGGCCGCGCGCAGGAGATCGAGGACCGGCTTTCGGATGCGCTCCATGACGCGCTGACGCAACGTTTTGTCGACCGGCGCCACGCCGCCCTGCATCGCCGCATGATCGATGGCGGCAAGCTCGACAGTGCGGTCGGCGCGGATGGCATCGTCACCGTCGAGGGCCATGAGGTCGGGCAGCTGAAGGGGCTCGATTTCTGTCCGGCGGTGGACGCGAATTCCGAGGAAGCACGGCCGCTGCTCGCGGCTGCACGCCGCGTGCTAGGCCCAGCCTTGCGCATCCGTGTCGCCGAACTGGTGGCCAGTCCCGATGGCGATTTCAAGCTGTCGCCGGACGGGCTGATCGGCTGGCGCGAAACACAGCTGGCGCGCCTGGTGCGCGGCGACCAGCCCTTGCGGCCGATGATCGAGCTGAAATCCATCGACCTCATCGACGGGCGGCAGCGCCACGCCATCGACCAGCGCTTGCGGCATTGGCTGGACCGATTGCTGCGCCACCGCCTGCACCCGATCTATCTCGCCCAGGCCGCCCGGCTGGAGCCGGCGGCGCGCGGCCTGGTCTATCAGCTGAGCGAGGGCCTCGGCGCCTTGCCGCGCGAGGCCGTGCGGGCACAGCTTGCCGCCCTCACGGGTGCCGACCGCAAGGCGCTTGCCGCCCTGAGCGTGCGCCTGGGTGCGGTCACCATCTGGATGGGGCGTCTTGATGACCGGCGCCAGCGGCGGCTCCTGGGCCTGCTGGCAGCCCTCTGGCATCGGCTCGCCATCGATGCCGAGGGCAAGCCCGATCCAGCACGCCTCGATGCCATCGGCCTTGCCGCCTGGCAGATGGCTGGCGGCAAGTCTGTTGTCGCCGGCCGCGCCTATACCTTCGGCGAGCTGGAGCGCCTTGCGCTGCAGCTGCGCGAGGCGGCGACGGCAAAGACACTGAGTGCCGACGAAGCCAATGCCCAGAAGTTCAACATGAGCCCCGAGGAGCTGGGCCAGACGATGCGCCTGCTGGGCGTGCGCGCCACGCTGCCGGGCGGTGTGCGGGCGAGGCAACGGCCCAAGCGCGGCAAGCCACAGACCGTGTCATCCAAACCCTTGCGCCCACAGCATCAAGTCCCATTGGCGAAACTCGACCCCAACTCGCCCTTTGCCGCCTTGTCGGTGCTGCAGGAGCGGCTGCTGGCGCGCGATGCGGTCCCGGCGCCGCAAAAGCCGGGCAAGCGCCGGCGGCGCAAGAAGCGCCCGGCAGCGCCGGCAGGTGAACCAGCATGAGCGAGACGCAGCGCATCGACAAATGGCTATGGTTCGCGCGCTTCCTGAAGTCACGCAGCCTTGCCACCACGCTGGCTGCCAGCGGCAGGATCCGGGTCAACGGCACGGTCATCGCGAAGGCGCACAGCCAAGTGAAGGAAGGCGACGTGCTGACCTTTCCGCTGGGTCATCATATCCGCGTCATCAAGGTGCTGGCACCGGGCACGCGGCGTGGTCCCGCCCCGGAGGCGCAGGCGCTTTATGAAGATCTGTCGCCCCCGCCGCCACGGACCAAGGGCGTCACCGAAGTACAAGGCGATCCGCCACAGCGCGATGCCGGCGCCGGGCGCCCGACCAAGCGTGAACGCCGCGCGCTCGATGAGCTGATGGGCGACGATGGGACCGGTGACGATTAAACACAAAAAATTGGCCTATCGGGGGCGTCGGAATTAGGCGCAAGGCCGCCGTGCGTGGCATGCTGTTGCGCCACCCTGAACCCTATGCTAGCAACCCCAGCGACCGATTTATTATTGGCGACCCGCCGTCTTCAGGAGCAGCCGTTATGGCCTATGTCGTTACCGAGGCATGCATCAAGTGCAAGTATATGGACTGCGTCGAGGTCTGCCCGGTCGATTGCTTCTATGTCGGCGAGAACATGCTGGTGATCCACCCGGACGAATGCATCGATTGCGGCGTCTGCGAACCGGAATGCCCGGCCGACGCCATTCTGCCCGATTCCGAGGCCGGAACCGACAAATGGCTGGAGATTAACCGCCAATACGCCGCCGAATGGCCGAATATCACCCGCAAGGGCGAAGCCCCGGCCGATGCCGACGAGTGGAAGGGTGTCGCCGACAAGTTCGAGAAGCATTTCAACCCGGAACCCGGCAAGGCCTGATTGGGTCCAAGCTCGACCTCTAGGATTTCGTTCATAGATTCGGGTCATTCCGGACCAGGGTGATTCTGGGCCAGGTTTCCAGGCGGCTCGACTCCGGGCAAAAACTGATATTCACTTTTTGTTTCTAAGATTATAGTCCTATTGCGCTGCTATGTCGCGCTTGCGATTCCACATTTTGATGCCCACCTAAGCCACGACGCTACAGCCGGTGGTTAAAGTCACTGCGCGCAGCGCATAACTGCCTTTCCTTGAATTCCAGCCCAGTTTTTGGTATAAATCTGGGGAAGGTCGTTGGGGCGGAATTCGTTGGAAAGATTAACCTTTTCACGCCCGTCCAAACCTAAAAGTTAAGATCGAACCAGACTCGGAATCTCACAGGACCCGGGAAAGGTTTGTTGCGGCTTTGAGTCAGGAATTATGACGCTTCAGGGTCCCGCGCGAAGGACCCGATCGAGAAAATGCCGGGTGCGCTGCGGCGATGGCTCGGCAGCAGGCAGTTAGGTGGAGCAACGCCCCCAGATTTGAGGTCGTTGAGCAGTGTGACCCAAGTTTTGTTTTGATACCGGGCGAGGATGCCCCCCATTCGATTTCACCGGGGCGGATGGCCGGATAGTGACGTGAATCAGGATCGGATGACATGGAGCTGGATGTGATCGACAAAGCGAAGAAGGCAGTGGCCGCCAAGGACAAGGATCTGGGTTTCCGCAAGGGCGATTTCGTTGTCTACCCGACCCACGGCGTCGGCAAGGTCATGGGCATCGAGAGCCAGGAGATTTCCGGCCACAGCCTGCAGGTCATCATCATCCTGTTCGACAAGGACCGCATGACGCTGCGTGTGCCGGTCGCCAAGGCCAAGAATTCCGGCCTGCGGAAGCTGTCGAGCAAGAAGGTCATGGAAACCGCGCTGCAGACCCTCAAGGGCCGTTCCCGCGTGAAACGCGCCATGTGGTCGCGCCGCGCCCAGGAATATGAAGCCAAGATCAATTCCGGCGACCCGGTCTCGATCGCCGAGGTCGTGCGCGATCTGCATCGCAATGCCGACCAGCCGGATCAATCCTATAGCGAACGCCAGATCTATCAGGCCGCTCTCGACCGTCTGGTGCGTGAACTGGCCGCTATCGAAGGCATGGACGAACAAGCCGCCACCGAGCGCCTGCATCAGGTGATGAAGGCCGCGTAACCCGCGCCCTTCAGTCGACAAGCTCTCTCCTCAGAGAGGCTCCCCGAGCGGCATGACCGCTAACGACGGATGGTTCCCGGATCCCCTTCCGGTCCATCCGTCGGGGGTGTTCCCTCTTTTGCGCCGCCCCCTCTTCGCACCGCCCCCTCTTCGCGCCGCCCGGGGCACCTTTGCGCTTGAAACGGGCCGGTTTCCGCCAGCGATTACCCAGCCCGCCAGCCACCGCTCACATTCTGTTGCGGTGACCGTCATCACAGGCGGGCCACAAGCGCCGAACCAGCGGTGTGCGCCACCCGACTACTTGTCAATGCGATCACGCAGCAACCAAGTAGCCCGGGAGTTTCCCTATGCTCGAAGATCCGACCAAACGCCTGATGGACCTCAATGCGCTCGATGCGTCCCTCTATGCCGGGCAGATCTATCGCCAAGTCTATTACAGCACCACCCAGGGCAGCGATGCCGCCAACGTGCTCAACGGCGAATCCCATGCCAATGCCATCTATGGCAATGGCGGCAACGACACGCTGAATGGCCTGGGCGGCAACGATCTTCTGGACGGCGGTACCGGCAATGACAAATTGGATGGCGGCACCGGCAACGACAAGCTTTTTGGTGGTGACGGCAACGACACGCTGACCGGCGGCGCCGGTGACGATTATTTCGATGGCGGTGCCGGCTACGACAAGATGGACGGTGGTGCCGGCCATGACACGGTCGACTATTCGAAATCGACCCACGGCGTCTATATCCAGATGAACGGCAGCACCTTTGGCGGCAACGACCAGGTGAGCAATATCGAGGATCTGATCGGGTCCGATTTCGACGACGACATCGACGGCAACAGCAGCAACAACGTCATTTCGGGCGGCAAGGGCAATGACAATCTCGGTGGCGGCGACGGCAATGACACGCTGTCCGGCGGCGAAGGCAACGACTATCTGTTCGGCCAGGGTGGCAACGACACCATCAATGGCGGCGTCGGCGACGATCATATCCATGCTGGCAGCGGCAACGATGTGGTGACAGGCGGTACCGGCCACGACACGTTCCATTGGCAGGTCGATGCGGTGGTGGGAAATGACGTGATCACCGATTTCGATCCGCTGCAGGATGCGCTTGAACTGCTCGATCCCTACGGTGCCGGGTCGCCCAATGTCTTCGTCGGTTCCTCGGCCGATGGCGATGTGATGTTCAGCTTCAATGGCGGCACCGTCGAACTCAACGGCGTGCAGAACCAGGGCTGGTCCTCGGTCCAGGATCTCCAGAATGCCGGGTTCAACATCGACTATACCGTGGTCAACTGAACCCGCTTGCAGCTTGCTTAAGGCACCCCGGCCGGGAAACCGGCCGGGGTGTTTTTTGGCCGAGTGTTTCCAGCTGGGCGTCATCATTCTGTCTTGCATGCTATGATCCGGCATCACGTCCCCGAGTCGCCTTGTCGATCAGCCGCATGCAAGAACGAGACAAATTCGCCATCCTGAAGAAACCCAGCCGCATCTGGGCGATTTCCCCCGTGCATGGCGACATGGCGCGGCTGCGCGCCCTCCACGCCTATCTTGCCGAACAGTTCGACCCCGGCGACCGCATCGTCTATCTGGGCGGGTTCCTGGGGCGGGGCCCGGACGTTACCGGCACGATGGRTGAGATCATCACCTTCCGCCGCCAGATCCTGGCGCGGCCCATCATGTTCGCCGAGGACATCGTCTATCTGCGCGGCCAGCAGGAGGAGATGTGGAACAAGCTGCTGCAGCTGCAATTCGCGCCCAACCCGCGCGAGGTGCTGCCCTGGCTCCTGCAGCAGGGTGTGGGACCAACCATCACCGCCTATGGCGGCGATCCGGCGGAGGGCATCATCCATTGCCGTGAAGGTGCCTTGGCCATCACGCGCTGGACCAATTCGCTGCGCGCCGCCCAGCAGGCGCGGCCCGGCCATGCGGCCCTCATGTCCTCGATCCGGCGTGCGGCCTATACCGACGATCTGGGCCTGCTCTTCGTTCATGCCGGGCTCGACCCGGAACGGCCGCTCTCGGCGCAGGGCGACAGCCTGTGGTGGGGCGGCAGCGCCTTTGGCGCCATGGACCATCCCTATGGCCAGTTCCTCAAAGTGATCCGGGGTTATGACCGCCAGCATGCGGGGCCAGCCATGAGCGCCTTCACCATGACGCTTGACGGCGGCTGCGGTTATGGCGGCAAGGCGCTGGCAGCCCTCCTCGACCCCAAGGGCGAATTGCTGGATCTCGTCGAGGCTTGATCAACGCCGGTAGTCGGCATTGCTTCAGGGAATCGATGGCCGATTTTTCCGTCTCTCCGCAAGACAGCATTTATTTATGGTTACCAAATATGGTTACCAAAATTTAACCGGCTGCGCGGCACTCTCAACTCACATTCATGTCAGGCGTTGGGCCGGTGATTGACAAGATTTTTGCCATCGATTGTATTAGATTCAGTCGTTCTAAATTTGATGCGGCGCTATGCTTCACAGGTATCTCCGCAGGTGTTTCCAATGACTGCCCGACCTGAAGATTGCTGCCGTGTATCGCTTCTCCTTGAGCGCTGCGACCACTTGTTGAGGATGAAGCATGCCGACCCCGTTCAATAGCAGCTCCGTCTCCAATGTCGCGCTTGTTGGAGATGACAGGATCGACGCCCTCATCGCCGGCACGCGCTGGACCAGCAACACGATCAGCTACAGTTTTCCGACCATCGGTTCGACATGGGACACCAACCAATATAAGGCTGGCTTCCAGACGCTCGAGCCGTTCTCGAGCGGCTACCGCGGACTGACGACCGGCGCGGAACAAGACGCCTTTCGTACTGCGCTCGCGGCCTTCTCCAACGTCGCCAACATTACCTTCAACGAAGTCACTGAAACGTCGAGCTCGGTCGGTGACATCCGCGTCGCGTTCAGCAGCTATCCGGGCAATTTCGGCGCAGCAGCCTGGGCCTACTATCCCAGCGGCTCCTCCATCGGCGGCGACATCTGGATCGATCCCACTTACGCACCGAATCTCGACTTGGAGCCGGGTGAATTCGGCCTCTCGACGATGATCCATGAGCTGGGCCATGCGCTTGGCCTGTCTCACCCTTTCAATGACGGCGAGGGCGGCGGCGAGGTCTTTCTCAACGGCAAAGAGAACAGCCAGATGTATTCCATCATGGGATACGATCTCAGCCCCTATGCTACGATCGAAGCCTCCGGCCTGATGCTCTATGACATCCTGGCGATCCAGGCGATCTACGGCGCCAACACGACGTTCCATGACGGCGACGACAATTACAGTTTCAGCAATTCCGAGGAAACCCTGCAGACCCTCTGGGATGCCGGCGGTGTCGACACCATCGACGCGTCCAACCAGATCCGGTCCGTCATCATCGATCTCCATGCCGGCTCGTTCAGCTCGATCGGCATCAAGAACAATGCCCAGACGGCCGTCAACAATCTGGCGATCGCCTTCGGTGTCACCATCGAGAATGCGACCGGCGGCACGGGCAACGACAAGCTTTATGGCAACGATGTCGCGAACATTCTGACCGGCGGTAAGGGCAACGATTTATACGTCGCGAACACGTCCGACACGATTGTCGAGCTTGCGGACGGTGGCATCGACACGGTTCAGTCTGACGAAGACATGACATTGGTCGACTATGTCGAAAATCTTACCCTGACCGGAACCGCGCATGCCGGCGTCGGCAATGCGCTCAACAACATCCTTATCGGGACGACCAACGCCGACGATCTGGACGGCGCCGAGGGCAAGGACACGCTGCAGGGCGGCAAGGGCGACGATCTTTATCGCCTCGATCTGGTGAACGCCGCCGGCATGGCGGTGGTGGAAGACATCATCATCGAGAGTGCCAGCCAAGGCCATGACAGCGTGGAAATCCGCAGCAGCGGCGATTTCGACCTTGCCGCCGCGACCTGGACATTGGCCGCCAATGTCGAGGCCGTCGATGCAACAAACAGCGGTAACAACAAGCTCAACCTCATCGGCAATGCGCTCGTCAACGAGATGACCGGCAACGATGCCGACAATCAGATCGACGGTGGTCTCGGCAACGACATGTTGCAGGGCCTAAAGGGCGACGACACATTGCTCGGCGGCGCCGGTGACGATTCCCTGGATGGCGGGGCCGGCAACGATGTTCTGGATGGCGGGACCGGCAACGATACCTTCGCCGGTGGCCTCGGTGACGATACCTATCTCGTGGACAATCTCGGCGACAAGGTCCAGGGCGAAGACATTGCGGACGGCAATGATGCCGTGAAATCGTTCGTCTCCTACACGCTCTCGGACGGCGTCGAAGATCTTTATCTGTTGGGCACAGCGCTCACAGCAACCGGCAACAGCAGTGCCAACAAGCTTTATGGCAATGACGGCGCCAACCTCATCGATGGTGGTACCGGCATCGATGAGATGGCCGGTGGCAAGGGGGCTGACACCTATCTGGTCGATGACACGAATGATGTGGTGGATGAATCCATCGCCGGTACCGCCGGCGGCATCGACACGGTAAAAAGCTCGGTGAGCTATACTTTGAGCCCGACCGGTTTCGTCGAGAATCTGATCCTGACCGGCGGCAACAGCAACGGCACGGGCAACGATCTCAACAACGTCCTCACGGGCAGTGCCGGGGCGAACATTCTCCTCGGCGGCAAGGGCAACGATACCCTCAACGCCGGCGCCGGCGATGATGATCTGGATGGCGGCATTGGCATCGACAAACTTGCGGGCGGTGCCGGCAGCGACCATTATATTATCGACTTGGCGCTCGCCGGCACGGTCGCGAAGCTGGAGGACAGTGTCATCGAAGCCGCTGGTGGCGGTGATGCGGACGAGATCCAGCTCCGCGACCTTCTCAACCTCAACCCGACCGGCACGACGGTGCTGACCTTGGCCGCCAATGTCGAGAATCTGGATGCGTCGGCTGTCGGATTGACGCGGCTCAATCTCATCGGCAACACCGCCAAGAACATCATCACCGGCAATGACAGCGACAATGTGCTGGATGGCGGCGCTGGTGACGATGCGCTCAAAGGCGGCAAGGGCAACGACACGCTCAAAGGCGGCACGGGCAATGACGCGCTGACCGGGGGCGAAGGTGATGATACCTACATCGCCGGGGATTCCGATACGCTCACGGAAGGCACCAATGAGGGCGACGATACGGTGCTGTTGACCCTGACCAAGGTCGGCAGCTTCGACCTCAACGGCAATCTCGCCGAGATCGAGCATGTGACGCTGCTGGGGAATTTCGCCGGTGATGTGACCGGCAGCGATGCCGACAACAAGCTCACCGGCAATGCCATGAGCAACACGCTGGATGGCGGCAAGGGCGACGATATCCTGGATGGCGCCGCCGGCAACGACACGCTGATCGGCGGCGATGGCGACGATTCCCTCAAAGGCGGCGCCGGCAAGGACGTCATGCAGGGTGGCGATGGCGACGATATTTATTATATCGACACGCTTGGCGAGACGGCCGACGAAACAGCTTCGGACGGGAAGGACACGGTCGTCACCACGCTGCTCACGACCGGGCATTTCGCGGGCGTTGAGAACTATACCTATAGCGGGACGTCCGCCTGGACCTTTAGCGGCGATGGCGCGGACAATATCCTGACCGGCGGCAGCGGTGCCGACAAGCTGACCGGCGGTGTCGGCGTGGACACGCTCAAAGGCGGCCTGGGTAGCGACACCTATGTCATCGACGATGGCGATGATCTCATCTTCGAGGCTGACGGTGCCGGTACGGACAAGATCCTGACCAGCGTCAATCTGGATCTCGGCACCAGGTTCGCCGGCCAGAAAATCGAGAATGTCGTCGTCACCGCCGGCAGCAACGTGACGTCGCTCATCGGCAACGACCTCAACAACAACCTCAATGCCGCGGTGCTGGTAAGCGCCATCGCCATCACGCTGAGCGGCGGCGACGGCAACGATACCCTGACCGGGGGGGCCGGCAAGGACACCCTGGAAGGCGATGCTGGCAAGGACATGCTGCTGGGTGGCGCTGGCGACGATGAACTGACCGGCGGCAGCGGAATCGACAGTTTGAACGGCGGTGCCGGCGACGATGTTTATCATGTCAATCTGATGGTCTCGGGCACCCTCGGCAAACTGGAAGATACGCTGACGGAAGCGGCGGGCGGCGGGAATGACACGATCATCCTGCATGATCCGATTGTTTCGGAGCCCACCGGCATCACGACGCTTACTCTGGCTGCCAATTTCGACAATCTGGATGCCAGCGACAGCAATTGGACCAAGCTCAACCTTACCGGCAATGCGCTCGACAATTTCCTGACCGGCAATGATCATAACAATGTGCTGGATGGCGGCGGCGGCAACGACACCCTCTATGGCAATGAAGGCAATGACACGCTGAAGGGCGGGATCGGCAATGACACGCTCTTTGGCGGCATCGGCGACGATGTCATGACCGGCGGGGCGGGCAAGGACACCTTCGCCTTCGACGCCTTCGGCGAGGGTGATGACAAGATCACCGATTTCAACAAGCTTGAGGACAAGCTGTCCTTTGCCGATGCGCTTGATGCGGACCATGACGGCAATATTCTGGAAGATTTGCTTTTGCTAGCTGCGACCTTCAATGACAAAGGCGCCGGAAGCGATGTCGTGGTCGATTTCGGCAATGGCTCAACGCTGACATTCGTCGGGATCGGAACGGCAAATCACAGCATCAACAGCTTCGACGATCTGGTCAACGATCCGGCAACACAGCTTGTCACACATCTGCTGTAGGAAACGGCACGTCTATTCCAGCCGATAGATCTCGGTCGCCGTCGTGCGGCCTGGCAGGGTCTCTTCACCGAGCGCGGTCAACGCGATATCGGGCGGCAGGAGCTTTGCTGCGTCGGCACTGAGGCTGACGATGACCGAGCGCGTGCCGTCATCGACTTCCTTGCCGAATTGTTCGAGGCGCTGGGCGATGTTCACGGTGTCGCCGACCAGCGTGTAATTGATGCGCCCCGGCGCCCCGATATTACCGGCGATGGCCCGGCCGCTGTGGATGCCGATGCGGATGCGCACGGGTGCGAGGCCCTTGCGGGCGCGCCTGGCATTGTCGGCGGTGAGGCGTGCGCTGATGCGTTGGGCCGCGCGCACGGCACGGAGCGCATGATCCTCCTGCGCTTCCGGCGCCCCCCAGAAGGCCATGATGGAATCGCCGATATATTTGTCGATGCTGCCCCCTTCCGCCCCGATGTGGCTGCCCAGCAAGGTGAAATGCCGGTTGAGGAAGGCCGCGAGACGCCGCGGACTGAGGCGCTGCGAGATGCCGGAAAAGCCGACGATGTCGGTGAACAGCACCGTCACCTCGACCTCGCGCGAGGCCAGCACGTCGCTGCTGGTCGAACTCATGAGATGCGGCACCAGCGATTGCGGCACATAGGTCGAAAACCAGCCAAGCCCGCTACGCATGCTGTTATAGGCATTGGCGGCCACATCGATTTCGCGGAAGCGGCTGCGCTGCAATGTCGGCGCACCACCGAAATCGAGCTCTGCCAGACGGCGTGTCGCATCCGCCAGTGAATGCATGGGATAACCGATGCGGCGCCCAAGGATCAGGGCGAGGATGACGGCGATGAAGATGACGGCAGCTGCACCGTAGAGAGTCAATTCCAATTTCTCGAACACACTGGCCACCACGGAAGATCGCAGATAAACGCCGATCGTTAGCGGCTGGCCGATGAGCTCCGGAAAATGCTTGAAGATGATAAGGTACTGGTCGCCGCCCACCGTGACGTCCTGCTCCTGGAACGCCGAATTCAGCCGATTGGTCGGCGTCACCGTTCGGGCCAGCGATGGATCGAACTGTGCCAAGACCGGGTCGTTGATTTCGTCGAAGCGCGGCAGCGGGCGATCTTCGCTGAGATGGAAATCGCCGCCAAACAATTGCCGGTGCGAAAACACCATGCCATTTTCACCGAGTACGAAGGGCGTGGTTTCGGGCCCACTGCGATCCTTCAAGTTTTGGGATATCTGAGGCAGTGACACCACAGCGGTAAAGACCCCAATCAACTCGCCCTTGTGACGCACCGGTGCCAGTGCCGACATCACCGACTTGTCGAGTTCGGGAATGAAGATGGGAGTGCCCCAGATCGGGTCATGCGCCACAGAGCCCAGCAGCAGCGCCCGCCGATAGCCAGCCTTGCGCAAGCCGTCATCGATCCGCGCAACATAGAGCCTGCCGTCGAGCTGTCGCGCCGCTTCCACGACGGTGAGGTCGGGGTGGATGAAGCTCACCCCTGTCAGCTGCGGCGAAGCGGCGAGGGAACCCATCAGCAAATCGGAAAGGCGCTGATTGTCGTCCACCGCGACCTGGCCACTGGCCACATAACCAGACAGGAAGCGCACTTGCTCCAGCGCCGGGTCGAGCTCGCCTTCTAATGACTTCTCAAGATTGGTGATCTCCCGATCGACCAATATGTTGAGCAGGTCCGTGGTGTTTTCAATGGCGATGTAATTGATCACAGCAGCGACCAACGCAATCGCCAGCGCCGCGAGGCCGCCGAAGGTCGCGGCGAGCACCAGCCAGATCGGGTAGCGCCAAGCCGTTGGGTCGGATACGCGTGCCATGCCGCACTCTATCGCACGGCACCTAGAAAATGATCAATAGGAGACGATCTTCACCAATTGCCCGGCCTGCAGGGGCTGGCCCTGGTCCAGGCGGTTGATAACCTTGAACCAATCGACCTTGGCCTCATCGACCTGCATGTTGGCAGCGAGGCTTTCGATCGTATCGCCCGCCTTCACCGTGACGATCCGGATGCGCTTGGCCTTGTAACCGCCGGCCTCGGCGGCCGTGATCTGGCGGAAGCTGTTGGCCGTGGCGCCGAACTGCGCATCCTGGCTGTTGAAGCCCTGCGAGGGGGCTGCGAACATGAAGCGAAAGACATGGTTGTCCGGGAAGCGCACGGCGATGAGGCGGATGGTTGCCGGCTGTTCGTTGATGGTGCCGTGGGCAATGCCGGTCGCCGCTTCCATGCCGTTGATGTTGATGCGTTGGGCGTCGGTGATCTTCGCCTTGGGATTCCACTGGGTCTGCACATAGTCGACGAGATCGCCCACCGTGCCATCCGCCATATCGAAGATCATGCCGGCATTTTTCGATTGGCCGATGACCGCCGTCGCCGTGTTCTTGAGCTTGAAGCCCGGAGGTGCGGTGAAGGCAAATCGCAGGCCTGGATGGATGAAGTCGCGACCCTTGACGACGCCTTCCTGCGGGTTGTCACCCCACATGATACCGTCAATCTTGGTCAGGAATTCATTGCGTGCGATCATGGCGCCGGGCACCGGCGGGCCGGCCTGGTTGATCGCCTGCTGCACGCGGTCCGCGGTCTGCGGGTGGGATTGCTTCATGCTGTAGGTATCGGCCGCGGCCTCGTTGCCGGCGAGACGCGCCTCAAGATGCGTGTCGGCATTCAGTGCACTGAGGAACGTTGCCATCGCCTGCGGATCATAGGTCGCGCGCTTCAGATAGCGGACACCCAGTGAATCGGCTTCGAACTCCTGGTCCTGCGAATATTTGCCGAGATAGTCGGCGGCGACTTCGTTGCTGACGGCGCCTGCCATCTGCGCACCCTGGTCGCCGCCGAGAATAGCGCCCAACAGGGTGGCAATGGTGGCACCCACCTGCGCCTTCTGCTGCTGGCCCATGCGTTCGGCGGTGTGGCGGGCATTCACATGGCCGATCTCGTGGCCGAGCACACCGGCCACTTCAGCCTCGTTGACGGCAAGGCCCAAGAGACCGCGGGTGATGTAGACATAGCCGCCCGGTAGGGCGAAGGCGTTGATTTCGGCCGAATCGAGGACGGTGAAAGTATATTTGACGTCTTGCCGTTCGGCGGTTGCCGCCACGAACTGGCCGACGCTGTCGATATAGGTGTTGAGGGCCGGCCTCTCGGCGTAGGCACCGCCGAATTCCGCGAGGATCTTGGGATGCTCCTCGGCACCAATCTGGTTTTCCTGCGCTTCGGTGACACTGGTCGAGAAGGTGCGGCCCGTGGCCGGGCTGGTTGCCTGCATGCAGCCGGAAAGCAGCAAGGCTGTACCGGCAAGAAGGAACGTGGGAAGGAAAAGCGTGCTGCGCATGCGGGCTGGCTCCGGGACCGATTCCAATGGACTCATCGGCCGGATACTAACGCGGCGCCTGCCGCGATTCGGTACCTTTTTTGACGGTCCCAGCCGAACCAACGTCACAAATGCGCGATGGTTCCAGGCCGCGATGGGTCCGGGCCTTGTGAGCCGCCGGGATCGGCATGCTATAACGGCGGGCAGACCCACACGGGCCAGCCAGACCTCATCATCCCGCCAGGACATTCCGGAATCATGCCGCCCAAGGATCTTTACCCCGACATCGCACCCTATCGGACGGGGGAGCTTGCGCTCGACGAACCCCATCTCATGTATTTCGAGGAAAGCGGCAACCCGGACGGCGTGCCGGTGGTGTTCCTGCATGGCGGTCCCGGGGCCGGTGCCAATGCCAGCCATCGCCGGTTTTTCGATCCCAAACATTACCGCATCATCATTTTCGACCAGCGCGGCAGCGGCCGCTCGAAACCGCTGGGCGAGATAAAGGCCAACACCACGCCCCTCCTCATCGAGGATATGGAGCGGTTGCGGCGCCATCTCTCCATCGATTCCTGGTTTGTTTTCGGCGGTTCCTGGGGATCCACCCTGGCGCTGGCCTATGCCGAATTCCACCCGGACCGGGTGCGGGGCCTGGCGCTCCGCGGCATTTTCCTGTGCCGGAAGTCGGAAATCGACTGGTTCCTCTATGGCCTCAAGGAACTGGCGCCGGAGGCCTGGCGCCAGTTTTCCGGCTATATCCCGGAGGCGGAACGCCATGATCTGCTGGCGGCCTATCACAAGCGCCTGATGCATGCCGACCCCAAGGTGCATATGCCGGCGGCCCGCGCCTGGAGCATTTATGAGGGCAGCTGCTCGACCCTGTTGCCCAGCCCCGAGACGGTCCAGGCCTTTTCCGGCGATACGCTGGCCCTGGGCCTGGCGCGCATGGAAGCCCATTATTTCGCCAACAACATCTTCCTGCCCGAGAACTTTCTTCTCGAGAATATCGACCGGATCCGCAAGATCCCGGCCTTCATCGTGCAGGGTCGCTACGATCTGGTGTGCCCGATCCGCTCGGCCGATGATCTATCCCGCCTGTGGCCGGAGGCGCGCTATACCGTCGTGCCCGATGCCGGCCATTCGGCCATGGAGCCGGGGACCAGGGCGGCGCTGGTCCAGGGCATGGAACGTTTCAAGGAACTGGGCTGAGGCCGCTTTCCTCCCTCTCCCTTTAGGGGGAGGGCCGGGGCGGGGGCGACGTCCGTTTCGCCCTGTGAAAAATATCACCCATGCCCCCACCCTACCCTCCCCCTAAAGGGAGAGGGTTTATATCTGGCCAAGTTCACGGAACCACATTCCCGGCGGCATGGTTAAGACGGGATGCGCGCGGGCGCATGCGGCGTCACGGCATTCACGCGATGTTGTAACGGGTGCGCCCGGTCTACCCCTTGCAAAATCTCCGGAAAATGGCGATTTTGCATTGCAGTAGCCGAGCGGGCAGGGATGTCGTGAAAACCCGGGCGGCGGATGTGAAACAGGCAATCAATCGGGCAATCAATCGGCCGGGGCCGGGCGCCGCCATATTGGCATGCGCACAGCACCACCGGGATGGCGTTCGGGTTCGGGACAGACATGCGTTTCAGTAACTGGCTCATCGGCCTCGCGGTCGCTGCCATGGTCGCCGCGGCGTGGTTCGTGATGAACCCGACCATCGATGCCGATCCATTCCAGGGCGACCTCAGGGGCGTCTCTTATTCCGCCTGGCGGCAGGACCCGACCTCGCTCGCCAAGCGCGATCCGACGTCCGAAGAGATCCGGCAGGATCTGCAATTGGTGGCAGGCCAGGCGCGCTCGATCCGCACCTATGAAGCAACCGGCATGTCGCAACGTATTCCGGCAATGGCCGCGGAACTGGGGCTCAACGTCACCGCCGGTGCCTGGATCGATACCGATCTCAAGAAGAATGAGGAAGAGATCGCCAGCCTGGTGTCGATCGGCCACGATGTGGGCGGCGTCAACCAGCTGATCGTCGGCAACGAATTCCTGCACCGGTACCGCATGAACCGGGACCGTGTCGTGGAGCTGTCCCGGAAGGCCAATCCGGCCCTCAAGGAGGGCGAGACCGATCCGCAATTCAAGGAAGGTTATGCCGATCCGGAACTGAAGGCGGAACTGATCGGCTATCTGCGCCGTGTGCGCGCCAGCAGCGATTTGCCCGTCTCCACCGCCGAGCCGTTCGACATCTGGCTCAACAATCCGGACCTCGCCAATGAGACGGATTACATCGCCATCCATATCCTGCCGTTCTGGAACGGCATCAGCATTGACCAGGCGATCAAGTGGACGCTCGACCGCTATCACACGGTGCAGGAGAAGTTTCCCGACAAGCGCATCCTCATCGCCGAAATCGGCTGGCCGAGCGAAGGTCTCACCCGCTCGACCCTGCCGGAGGAAGGCCCGGAATATCAGGGCAAGGGCGGTGCCGTGGCCTCGCCCGTCAATCAGGGCCTGTTCCTGCGCAAGTTCCTGCTCGAAGCCAAGAAGGCTGACATCGATTACAACGTGATCGAGGCCTTCGATCAGCCGTGGAAGATCGCAGTCGAAGGTGGCGTTGGTGCCTATTGGGGCCTGTGGAACGCCGACCGGCAACCCAAGCCCGCCCTTCAGGGCAACCTCATCAACTTCGCCAACTGGCCGGCCTTTGCCATCGCCTCGGTGGTGATCGGCCTGCCCTTCGTGCTGTTTCTCATGCGCACCGAACTGGGCATGAAGCGGCGCGGCCGTTTCTTCGTGGCACTGCTGGGTTATGGCGGCGTGCTGACCGGTGTCCTCATCTACGCCCAGTACAGCCAGCTTTACCTCACCCTCTACGACATCATCGCCATGGTCGCCGTGGCGCCGGCGGTGTTGCTGCTCTTGGCCATCTTCCTCATCGAGGGGCTGGAGATGGCGGTCAATCTGTGGTTGGGACAGACCAAGCGCAGCCTCATCCCGCCGCCCATCCACAGCAGCTGGAAACTGCCCAAGGTATCGGTGCATGTGCCCTGCTATAACGAGCCGCCCGATATGATGATCGAGACCATCCAGGCACTGGAGAAGCTCGACTATCCGAATTTCGAAGTCCTCATCATCGACAACAACACCAAGGATGATGCTGTCTGGCAGCCGGTCGAGGCTTATATCAAATCATTGAACCGGCCGAACTTTCGCTTTTTTCATCTGCCGAAATGGCCGGGCTTCAAGGCGGGTGCGCTCAACTATGCACTCACCGAAACGCATCCCGAGGCCGAGATCATCGCCACCATCGACAGCGATTATATCGTGCGCGCGAGTTGGCTTTCCGACCTGGTGCCGCATTTCACCACGCCGCAGGTGGCACTGGTGCAGGCGCCGCAGGATTACCGCGACGGCCATGAAGACCTCTTCAAGCGCATGTGCTTCTGGGAATATGCCGGTTTCTTCTATCTCGGCATGAAGAGCCGGGACGAGAAGAACGCCATCATCCAGCATGGCACCATGGCGCTCATCCGCCGCTCGGCGCTGACGCAGGCCGGTGGCTGGGCAGAATGGTGCATCACCGAGGATGCCGAGCTGGGCCTTCGCTTGTTCGAAGCGGGACACAAGGCGGTCTATACCGAGAAGAGCTATGGCCGCGGCCTGATGCCGGACAGCTTCGACGCCTTCAGGAAACAGCGCTATCGCTGGGCCTATGGCGCGATGCAGATCCTGAAAAGCCATTGGCGCGACCTTCTGCCGTTCCGCGGCAAGAGATTGGAGCCGGCACAGCGCTATCAGTTCCTGGCAGGCTGGCTGCCCTGGATCGCCGATGGCTTGCAGATCTCGTTCATTGCACTCGCCATCGCCTGGACCATCGGCATGATCGTGTGGCCGCAATTCATCGCACCGCCGCTCACCGTCTATCTCTTCGTCACCATCGGCATGTTCGTGTTCAAGGTCGGCAAATCCTTCTGGCTCTATGCCCAGAAAGTGCCGTGCAGCCTGCTCGACAATATCGGCGCGTCACTCGCGGGCCTTGCCCTCTCCTACGCCGTCGGCAAGGCGGTGTGGCGCGGCATCTTCACCTCGAACCTGCCATTCCATCGCACGCCGAAGATGGAGAACGCACCGGCGGCCCTGCGTGGCCTGGTGGCGGCGCGCGAAGAGACCGCGATCTTCCTGGCGCTGGTCGGATGCGGCATCTGGACGCTTGAAGAGCGCAGCCTGGAACCCGCGGCCTTCCTCTGGGCCATCCTGCTGTTCGTGCAGTCCCTGCCCTTCTTCTCGGCACTGGTTCTGTCCATGATCAACGCCCTGCGCATCGGCCAGCGGCCAAGCAGCCCAGAGACGTCGTTGACCGCAGCCCTGGCCGTGGCCAGCGGTGCGGCACCCGATATCGAGACCGCAGCTGAAGCCAAAGAAGCCGCATAAAGGAAATTGGATGCTGCGCCCGCTTGGTCTTGACCAGCTCGGTTTGAAGCTGTGGGGATTGCCGCTGCTGCTGGCGATCATGCTGTCGATCGGTTTCTGGGCCTGGCTTGGGCGCAGTGTCGACCTGCCGCCGGCACCCGAGCCGAAGCTCCATTGCGTCAGCTACACGCCGTTCCGCGGCGACCAGACGCCTTACGATCGCAGCCTGATGATCCCGCCATCGCAGATCGACGAGGATCTGGCGCAGCTGCAGCCGATCACCGATTGCGTGCGCATCTATGCGACCGATCAGGGGCTCGATCAGGTGGTGCCGCTGGCCGAAGCCCGCGGCATGCAGGTGCTGCTCGGCATCTGGATCAGCAGCGACCCGCTCAATTTCGAACCGCAGATCGACAAGGCCATCGCCCTCGCCAACGCGCATCCCAAGGCGGTGAAGGCGATCATCGTCGGCAATGAGGTGCTGCTGCGCGGCGAGCAGAGTGGGGAAGCGCTGGCCGCCCTGGTCAAGCGCGTCAAGGCTGCGACCAGCGTGCCCGTCACCTATGCCGATGTCTGGGGCTTCTGGCAAAAGGCGCCGCAGGTGCTGGTGGATTCCGTCGACTATCTCACCATCCACATCCTGCCTTATTGGGAAGATGATCCAGCACCTTCGAGCGATGCCGTCGTGCACATCGAATATGTCATGGAGGAAATGCAGCGCCAGTTCCCGGGCCACCGGTTGATGATCGGCGAGACCGGCTGGCCGTCGGCCGGCCGCGCACGCGAAGATGCCATTCCCAGCATCGTCGACCAGGCCCGCTATCTGCGAGATTTCCTGGTCTACGCCAAGGCCCATGATCTCGATTACAATTTCATCGAAGCGTTCGACCAGCCCTGGAAGCGGCATCAGGAAGGTGCCGTCGGCGGCTATTGGGGCCTGTTCGACGGCGCGCGGCACGCCAAATTCGATTGGTTCAAGCCGGTCAGCAATCACCCGAACTGGCCCTATCTTGCCGGTACCGGGATTCTGATCGGTCTGCTGGCTCTGGCCCTTGCGCGGCCGCCGGCGCGGAATCTGCGCGATGCATTCGGCTTTGCGTTCGGTGCGTTCGCCGGCGGTGCACTCATCGTACTCGCGGTCGATCGGGCACTGCTTATCGCCGTCACCAGGATGGATTATGCCGTTGAGGGCGGGCTGGTGCTGCAATCGCTGGCGGTGCTGCTGCTGGCCTTGCGTGCGGATGCGGGCCTCGCCACGGCGCCGCTCGGCCAGGCGGTTTCCTGGCTGATCGCCTTCCGCACGAGACCGGTGCCGTTTGTTGCTTTGCTGCGCCTGGCCGTGTTGCTCGGCGCGGCGACGGTCGCCCTGGCACTCGCCTTTGATAGCCGCTATCGCGGCTTTCCGCTGGCAACCTATGCGCTGCCGGCCTTTGCCTTCCTGCTCCTGCAGATGCGCGACCGCCGCTGGCTGCGGCCGATCGACGATGGCCGTGAGGAGCGGGCCTTGTCCGTGATCTTCATCGGCTGCGCGCTGTTCATCGCCTGGAACGAAGGACCGCTCAACTGGCAGGCGCTGTCCTGGTGCGGCCTGCTGCTGATCTTCGCCTTCAGCATTGCGGGCGCGTGGCATGGGGCATTCCGTTCGCACTCAGCAGATCAGCGTGTCGCCAGGCTCTGACCGATCCGCGCCCAATCGGACGACCAATAGATAAAGGCGGCGCGACCGATCACATCCTGCGCCGCAACGGTGCCAAAGTTTCGGCTGTCGAGCGTATGGTCGCGATTATCGCCAAGCACGAAATAGCTGTTGGTCGGCACTGTAACAGTCAAATCGTCGTACTGCGTAGGACCCGGCCTGAGCCGCTTGATTTCGTGAACGGCGCCGTTTGGCATGGTTTCGAGAAAAAGCGGGAAACCCTTGCCCCCTTTTTCTTTCAGTGGAGCGGGGGTATCAAACCCATGAGCCGAGAGACGCATGCCGACGTTATTGATCACCAAATTGCCGTCATAGAATGAGATTCGATCCCCCGGCAGGCCGACCACCCGTCTAGCCCAATTTGTTCCGTCGCGCTGGAAGATGACGATATCCCCGTAGGTGATGTCCTGCCGGAAGCGCGGTGCCGTCGCCGCGTAGAACACGTCACCTACCCGCAGGGAAGGTTCCATGCTGCTGGCCGGGGTGTCGAAGGGTCGAATGACATTGGTATGAGGCAGCCAGGTCGATTGAAAATATGACAATCCCATGGTGCCAATGATGAGAAGAAAATAAGCCCACCAGGGCGGTGCCGCCAGCACCTGGCCTGCGGCCCGGCGCGCGCAATGCCAGGTATCAATAAGGCAGGTGGTGGTGATGGCGAGCTGCGTCAGGCAAAGACCGATCACCCGCAAGGGTGTCGGCCAGACGAACAGGAAGGGGCTGAAGCAGAGTCCAATCGCAACCGACCAGCAGATCATCCAAAAAAAGGCGCGCGGCGGATGTCGGGCATAAAGCTGGCCAAGACCCGGCACAACCAGGCTGAGCAGCAAGGCCAGCCACCGTCGCGGCGGCCGCACAGGTTCTGCCAGCGTCGTGGATCCGCGCGGTGCAAAAGCGTCGTCGGACATCACCAATTGTCACTATTGATTGAAATTTGCCCCGCAACGCTAACTGCTAGTGCCGCCCCCGTCAAATTTAGTGCGTCAATTTTTGRGGCGTCCGTTTCTTATGAAGTCAGCGCCGGACCAAGCGCATCAGCGCGAGCAGGAAACCGAAACCAGCTGGGCCGGCATTGTAGAGCACCAGGCCGGCGGCGCCGGCGGCGATGCCCAAGGCGATGGCGGGGCGCCAGCCGAACAGGATCGCCAGGGTGCCGCCAGCCAGTGCCGCCCAGCTCCAGCCATTCAGGAAATTGAACTGGATCACCCAGAGGCGCGGGGCGCAGAACCAGGCAGGATCGCTGCCTTGGCACATGAGGCCGGTCGGCGTCGATTCGATGAGGCCATAGCGCACGTAGAAACCGGCCCCCAAGGCGGCCAGGGCCAGAATCATCCAAGGGCCGAAGCGGCGCAGTATGGTTGAGACCGGCGACACGGATGATGTGCCAGGGGCGGATTGGGTTGGCGAGGCGTTCATAGAGAGTCGGGCCTTTCCGGCAGGATCGGTCGATTGGCCACAGTGGCCGCTGGTTTTAACGCCGGCCATATGCCGTCGGCAAGCGGTCCGAATGACTTACAGCGTTCGTCGTTCATCCTCATAGACCACGCAACCGATGAGATGGGCGATCGTTCCCCCGCCGCCAGCCGCGTTATCTCCGGCAAGAGGCAGCAGGATGACCTTATAGGCGATGTGATCCTTGATGCGCGCCTCCCATAGCAAGGTGGCACTACGCACATAGATGCGACAGGCCATGGCATCATGATATTGGCGTTCGATGTCGGCGAGATCCTGAAGAGAGCCGAATTTGTCGAGACAGTCCCCAGCGCGCACCTTTTCCCGGGCGGTAATTTCAGCGCCCAGCAGACGGAACCGGAAGCGGATGCGCGCGACCTCCTGATCTGCCGGCAGGATATCGACGAGAAACAGGCTGGGCAGCAAGGCGGCGGAGATGGCGACCGGATCGAGATCGCGGCGGGCGGGCATTCGCCCCAACCGTGCCGCCAGATCCTGCCAATAGCCGAGAAAGGTCGCCCAGCGACGGTCCGCGTGACCGGCGACCCAGGACGCTGTGTCCGGATCGATCTCAAGAGGCTGAAACGCTGTCACCTGCGACATTGATTCCTGGCAAACGCGCGCACTGCCGACGCCACGGCAACTCGATGATAGCGCAACACCGGCAGCCGCCACGAGGAAATCTGGCGCTCAATCCGGCTGTTCTATAAATGATAGAAAACAAACCACTATTGACATTGTGATAGAAAACTAGCGAAACTTACCCAAGCGCCGAGACAATATGGCGGCAACAGGGTTGGCAATGGGGACGGAGAGACATGCGCGATTCGGTGCGTGAGCGGCTGAGCGCGTCCTTGACGCGCGCCACCAAAACGGAAAAAGCCATCGCGAGCTTCATGCTGGCCAATCTCAATGGCCTGCCCTTCGAGACGGCAGCGACGCTCGCTGAAAAAGTCGGCGTCAGCGAGCCGTCGGTCGGGCGCTTCTGCCGTGCGATCGGCTATCAACATTTCAAGGATTTGAAAGCCGACCTCAAAGCCGATATCGGCGACAAGCCCTGGCTGATCGGCGACCGGCTGAAGGATTACCGGGAGCGCAGCCGCAAGGGCGACGATGAGCTGGCGCGCGGGCTGGAAATGGAGATCGCCTCTCTGGTCAGCAATTACGAACTGGCCCACAGCAAGGAATGGAAGCGCGCAGTCAAGCGGTTGGCGCGTATTCCGGATATCTATGTGACCGGCTTCCAGACCGAACGGGGCCTGGCGCAATTTTTCGTCAACCAGCTGCAATATCTGCGTGGCGGCGTGCATCTCCTGGATCTGGCCGGCGGCAATTTTTCCGAGGTGCTGCTCGCCGATCCGCGCAAGGTCAGCCTGGTGATGATCGAGGGGCGGCGCTATTCGCGCCTTGCCCGGCTGCTCGCCACTGAGGCAAAGGCCGCCAAGATACCGTCAACCCTGATCACCGATCCCTATTGCGATTGGGGCCGCGACCTGGTCGACGAGATGTTCGTCGTTCAGACCGATATCAACCAGTTCTGGGATGCGACGGCGCCGGCCGCCAGCCTGATCTCGCTGCTCATCAACAGCATCTTCAACGAGCTCGGCCCATCGGTTGAAGCGCGCATGAACAAGGTGTCGGCGCTCTATTCCAGATTTACCGGCTATGTCGGCGATACGTCCGGACCTCTTCCGTAAGACGCATCACCACCCGGCTCATCCCACTTTCCAAGAACGACCAGATAATAATTAAACAGCAAAATGGAGGCTTTCTTGAAACAGCAGTTGCGCAAAGCATTCCTCATCGGCGGGACGGCGCTGATGACCCTGGCCGGATCGGTCTCGATGGCCTGGTCGCAGGAAGCGACCTTCGTCATGGCCACCAACGAAGTCGGTGCCCCCACCTATAACCCGGTCAAGGGCGCGATGCTGAACATCGCCACCTCGCTGATTTTCGACCGGCTGGTGGTGCAGGATGCCGATCAGAGCTTTCATCCGCACCTTGCCGATTCCTGGGAAGAAGCGCCGGACGGCATGCAGTGGATCTTTCATCTGAAGAAAGGCGTCACCTTCCATGACGGCGAGCCGTTCAACGCCGCTGCCATCGCCGCTTGGATTCCCGATTTTGCCGGCACCGATAACGAGTATCTGGTGGGCGCCATCGACAAGGTGGAAACGGTCGACGACTACACCGTGAAGTTCGTGATGAAGCATCCGGAACCCAATCTTCTGTTCAACCTTTCCAGCGTGTTCATGGGTATTCCGGCGCCCAAGGCCTATAAGGAGCTGGGCGATAATTTCGGCGTCACCGCCGCCATCGGTACCGGCCCCTACAAGCTGGAAAGCTTCGCTGTCGGCCAGGAAACCGTGCTGGTCCGCAACGAGGATTACAAATGGGGCTCGTCCCTGTCGGACAATAAAGGCCCGGCCAAGATCGAGAAACTGACCTTCCGCGAGATTCCGGAAGAATCGACGGCCTTCCTCGAATTGAAGACCGGCGGCGTCGACCTGCTCCTCGGCGTGCCCACTGATTTCCTAGGGGAGCTGAAGGCGGAACCCAATGTCTCGGTGCTGACCTTGCCAGGTCTCGATGTGGCCTACATGCCGATCAACGTAACCCAAGCACCTTTCGACGATATCAAGGTGCGCGAAGCGACGGCGTTTGCCATCAACCAGAAGGAAATCCTGGCCAGCATCTATGGCGGCGTCGGGTCGGAAGCGCATAACTTCCTGATCAGCGCACTGCCTGAGTCGAAGGTCGATCCCAAATACGAGATCAGCTATGACCCGGCGCGCTCGGCGAAACTGTTCGACGAAGCTGGCTGGAAATTGGCCGACGACGGCATCCGGGTGAAGGACGGCAAACCCTTGACCGTCAAACTGTGGACGCAGTCAGACACCGAATTCAAGCGGCTGACCGAAGCAGTCCAGGCGCAGTTGAAGGCGGTCGGCATGAATGCCGAGATCACCGTCTTTGATTCCAGCGCCATCAAGGATCAATACAAGAAGAATGAGCACCAGCTGGCGGTGCGTTCCTACAATTGGAACAATGCCGACATCCTCGACTGGTTCTTCAGCGGCGAGCGTTTGGGCTATCCCAACATCTCGATGTGGAACGATCCGAAATCCGAAGAGCTCGACAAGATCGCCCTCACCGGCTCGAAGACGGTCGATGAGCGCATCGCCAACTTCAAGACCTATCACGAATACCTGCTGTCGCAGTTCGTCTTTGCCCCGATCTACCAGCCGGTGCAGAACATCGGCTACAACAAGGAACGCCTGAAACTGCCGGAAGCCATCCACTCCACCCAGATCGATTCGGTGTCGATCATGGATATGGAAGTGGCTGAATAAGAGTCGGACGGCACGGTCGATTTGTCACCAAGTCCGTCATTGCCGGACTTTTTAGAGAACAAGAGACTGTGTCAACGGTAGATGGGAGAAGACCGGGATGCTGAGCTATATCGTCAGGCGGCTGTTGCTGCTGATCCCGGTCTTCTTCACCGTTTCCATCATCATTTTCGCGATCATTCACCTAGTGCCGGGCGACCCGATCGACAATTTGCTGCGCATCGGCTCGACGCCGGACCAGAAGGCCGTGATCACCGCGCGCTATGGGCTGGACAAGCCACTGGTCGAACAATATCTCATCTGGCTGGGCAAGATGGCGCAGGGCGATCTCGGCGATGCCATCGTCATGCGACGGCCGGTCTCGGCACTGCTCGCCCAGAATATTCCCTTCAGTCTGCGGCTGGGCGGCAGCGCCCTGCTCTTTTCGACACTGCTGGGCATCGCGGCTGGCACGCTGGCCGCGATCTATAAGGACAGCAAGATCGACCAGGGCGTCATGGCAGGCATTCTGCTTGGTTCGACCGTCCCCAGCTTCTGGCTGGGACTTCTGCTTATCCTGCTCTTTTCCGTGCAACTTGGCTGGCTGCCAGTTTCCGGCGCCCGCACCTGGCAGGCACTCATCCTGCCGGTGATGACCATCGGCCTCGGCGGCACGGCCCTGGTCGCGCGCGTGACACGCATTGCCATGCTGGAGACGGCGCAGAAGGATTTTGTACTGCTGCTCCATGCCAAGGGCCTGCCGGCACGGCGCATTCAGCTTCGTCACGTGTTGCGCCACGCCTTGATGCCTGTGGTCACGATCCTCGGCCTGCGCATCGGCTGGATCCTGGGCGGCGCCGTCACGGTCGAATTCGTCTTTGCCCGGCCGGGCCTTGGCACGCTGCTGATCAAGGCGCTCAACCAGCATGACTATCCGGTCATGCAGGGTTGTTTGCTGATGCTGGCCATCGCGGTCATGCTGGGGACACTTGTCGGCGATCTGGTGCAGGCAGCAATGGATCCTCGTGTGCGGCACGCCATGTCATGAGCATGACCATGATTGCCACACCCGGTTCCTGGGAGAGTTTCCGGCGCAGCACGGCCGGTAAGGTCCTGCTGACGTTGAAAGGCGGCATTGCCGGCGGATTCCTGCTGGTCGTCGTGCTGGTGGCGCTGCTCGCCCCCTGGGTCACACCCTATCCCTATGACGTGCAGGATTTGAAGATTGCGAGCCAGGCGCCGAGCCTGCTGCATTGGTTGGGGACCGACGAATTCGGCCGTGATGTGCTTTCGCGCATCATGTATGGCGCGCGCATCTCGCTGTCAGTCAGCATCACGGCGATCAGCGTCTCGGTCCTCATCGGTATGACCCTGGGTGCTGCCGCCGGTTATTTCGGCGGCATGTTCGACCGGCTGGTGACGGCAGCGGTCGACCTTTCCTGGTCGTTTCCGGAAATCCTCATCGCACTCATCCTGGTTGCCATCATCGGGCCGGGCCTTCATTCCACCATGCTGGCGATCGGCATTGCCTATCTCGCCCAGTTCACGCGCCTCACCCGCGCGCAGATCCTGGGCCTCAAGAACGAGACCTATATCGAGGCAACCCGCAACCTCGGCGCCAGCCACAGCCATATCGTGTTCCATCATCTGATGCCCAATGCCCTGGCGCCGGTCATTGTCTGCGGCATGCTGGCGACGGGCGATGCCATCATCCTGGAAGCGACCCTCGGCTTCTTCGGCCTGGGCGCACAGCCGCCGATGCCGAGCTGGGGCGCCATGATGAGCAGTGGGACAGCACAGATCTTCAAGGCACCCTGGATCATCATCTTTCCGGGTCTTGCCGTCGCCATCACCGTGATCATGATCAATCTCTTCGGCGATGCTCTCATCCGCGCCCTCGATATCCGCGCCAAATTGCGGGAGGGCTGAGGCTATGGCCCTTCTCGACGTCACCAATCTCAGCATTGATATCCATGGCATCCGGCCATTGGACGGCATTTCCTTCCATGTCGACAAAGGCGAGATCCTGGGGATTGTCGGTGAATCCGGGTCAGGCAAGTCCTTGACCGCTTTGTCCGTCATGGGATTGCTGCCACTCATCGGCGGGCGCATCGAACGCGGTGCAATCAATTTCGACGGCATCGATCTCACCACCCTGCCGGAGCAGGATTTCCGCAGGTTGCGGGGGCGGCGCATTGCTTTCATCACGCAGAACCCGATGACCTCGCTGGATCCTGTGATGCGCGTCGGTGCGCAGATCGACCAGGTGTCGCGCCTGCATCTGGGTCTCGATGCCAAGGCCGCTCAGGCGCGCAGCATCGAGATCATGGAGAAGCTGCGCATGCCGGAGGCAGCGACGCTTTATCATCATTATCCACACCAGCTCTCTGGCGGCATGAAGCAGCGCATCGTCATCGCCATGGCGCTGGCGGCGGATCCAGACCTCATCATCGCCGACGAGCCGACCACCGCCTTGGACGTCACTATCCAGGCGCAGATCGTCGATCTGCTGGTGGAACTGGTGCGCGACCGGGACCTGGCTCTCATCCTCATCACCCACGACATGGGGGTGGTGGCACAGACCTGCGACCGGGTAGTGGTGCTCTATGCCGGCCGTGTCGCGGAAAGCCACGATGTGCAGGCGATCTTTGCCAGCCCCCGCCATCCCTATACCAAGGCGCTCATCCACTGCATCCCGCGGGAGGAAACACCGCCCGGCAGCCTGACCGGTATCCCGGGCGCGGTTCCCAGCGTATCTCATTACCCGGCTGGCTGCCGCTATCACCCGCGCTGTGCCCAGGCGGGTGACCCCTGCAGCCGCATGGTCCCGCCGTTAGACCATCCCTCCAGCGGTGGCGAGATTGCCTGTCATTTCCCTGATGCCGTGGGAGGTGCACATGCGTGATCCCTCTCTCGTGGAGTTGCGTGGCCTTGGCAAGCGCTTTGAAAGCCGCAAGGGATTGTTCGGCAAGATGCGCAGCATGATGGCAGTAAGCGACGTCAACCTCGACATCCCGCGGGGGAAAGTGACCGGCGTGGTTGGCGAATCGGGTTGTGGCAAATCGACACTTGCCCGGCTGGTGCTGCGGCTGCTGGAACCCAGTTCCGGCAGCATCATGTTCGACGGCACCGATCTCCACCGCCAGCCAGGTCCCGCCCTGCGGCGCCTGCGCCGGCGCATGCAGATGGTGTTCCAGGACCCCTATTCCGCGATCGATCCGCGCTACAGCATGGCGGATGCCTTGCTGGAGCCGTTCAAGATCCAGGACATCAAGCTCGGTGCTACTGAGGCCCGCGCGAAGGTCGAGGTCCTGCTCGCCATGGTCGGTCTCGGTGCGCAGATGGCGTCGAGCTATCCACATCAATTGTCCGGCGGCCAACGTCAGCGCATCGGCATTGCCCGCGCCCTCGCCTTGGAGCCGGATTTCCTGGTGCTGGACGAGCCCACCGCCTCACTCGATGTTTCGATCCAGGCACAGATCATCTCGCTTTTGGAAAAGCTGCAGGCCGATCTCGGCCTCACTTATCTTTTCATCTCTCATGATCTCGGCCTGGTGCGCTATTTCTGCGACCGTATCGTGGTGATGTATCTGGGCCGTGTGGTTGAGATCCTGCCAGATCCGAAGTCCGCCCCGCGGCACCCCTATACGCGGACCCTGCTCGAGAGCAATTTTGCCCCCGATCCGACCAAGCGCCGCACGATCCAGCGGCTGACGGGGGAGATCGCCAGTGCTTTCGATCTGCCGCCGGGCTGCGCCTTTGCCGCGCGCTGCCCGCATGCAGACGGCACGTGCCGCAGCGAGCGGCCGGAGCTCATCACCGATACAGGCGGCCATGCAAGCGCCTGCCACCACCCCCTCTGAGTTGGAGCCATCATGACCTTTACCGTGCTCACCGCCGAATTCGCCCATGAAACCAACACGTTCAACAAGAACCTGACCGAATATCATTCCTTCATGGACCGCTATGGCTTCTTCGGTGCCGAGGCGATCAAGGAGCGCGGCAGTGCCAATACTGAGCTTGCTGGCTTCCTGGAGACCGGCCGCAAGCATGGCTGGGAGGTCATTCATGTGCTGAGTGCTTCGGCCGAGCCCGCGGGCTATGTGACGCGCGACGCTTTTGACCGCCTGGCAGGACAGATCGTCGAGGCGGCAAAGGCAAACAAGGACAAGCTCGGCGGAATCCTGCTGGGCCTGCACGGCGCCATGGTGACGGAATTCAACCAGGATGGCGAAGGCGAGCTGCTAGGGCGCTTACGCGCCGTCGTCGGCCCGGACCTCCCCATCGCGATCACGCTCGACCTCCATGCCAATGTGACGCCGGCGATGTGCGCGCTGGCCAATATCATCGTGTCCTACAAGACCTATCCGCATATCGACATGCGTGAGCGGGCCATCCAGGCCGGCGAGATCCTGCAACGGGCCATGAAGGGCGAGATCAAGCCACGGACACTCCGCGTCCATCGGCCGATGCTGGACGAGGCCAATGGCGGGCGCACCGATATCGGCCCGATGATTCAACGTATCGCCCAGGCCGTCACCTATGAGCGGGAACCTGGCGTGTTCGCAGTCAGCATCAATGCCGGGTTCGGCAACGCCGACATTGCCGATGTCGGCCCCACCGTGCTGGTCACCTATGATGGCCGTGATGAAGTCAAACACCGCGCTTTTGCAGAAAGCATCGCCGAGGACATGTGGGAAAAACGCTTCGAGGTCCTTAACAATTATATGCCGGTCGAAGAAGCAGCCAGCATCGCCAAAGCCTATACTCGTACCTTTGGGCCAATCATCGTCGCCGACTACGCCGACAATCCGGGTGGTGGCGGCTATGGCGATTCCACCAATCTGCTGGCAGCGTTCCTGGCGGCGGGGCTGACCGACGCCGCGTTCGGGCCGATCGTCGACCCGGAAACAGCACAGCTGCTGCACCGTCATAAGGTCGGCGACAAGGTCGCGATGAAACTGGGCGGCAAGACCGACCCGCGCTTCGGCGGTGCCCCGCTGGATGTGACGGGCGAGATCAGGCTGATCAGCGACGGGTCTTATGTCGGTGACGGACCGATGGTGGGCGGCCTGCGTCTCTCTTTTGGCCCCTCCGCGGTGATCCAGCTGGGCGGCATCGAGGTGCTGGTCGTGACCGAACCGGCACAGATGCTGGATCTGCAGCAATTCCGTGCCTTCGGCATCGATCCCGCGGCAAAGACCGTGGTCGGCCTCAAATCCATGCAGCATTTCCGTGCCGCCTTCGAGCCCATCGCCGGCAAGGTAATCGTCTGCGACAGCGGTGCGCTCTGCACCACCTATTACGACCGCCTGCCCTATCGCCATGTGCCGCGGCCGATCTATCCGCTCGATAAGCAGATGGCGCGGTGACGACCATGGCCACAACCTATCAACTGCCACATCACCTCGCCGCCAAGGGCGCCCATCTCGCCATGGATGGCCATGATCTGGTGGATCTTGCTACAGAACATGGCTCGCCACTCTTCGTCTTTTCAGAACGGCGCCTGGCCAGCAACGCGGCGGGCTTCCTGAAAGCCGCTCGTAGCGGGCATCCGCGCGCGCGCATCTTCTTTGCCAGCAAGGCCTGTTCCAATTTGCATGTACTGAAGGTCATCCGTGGCCAGGGCCTCGGCGTCGAGGTGAATTCCGGCGGTGAATTGTGGAAGGCCCTCGCCGCAGGCTTTGGCCCCGACGAGATCGTCTTTAACGGGGTCGCCAAGATGGTGCCTGAACTGGAGCAGGCCATCCGCCATAATATCCAGTCGATCAATGTCGATTCCGCCTTTGAACTTGCCCGCATTGCCGAGGTGGCGACGCGGCTTGGCAAGCTGGCGCGCGTGGCCTTGCGCGCCGTACCGGGGATCGGCGGCGGGGCCACCGCCGGGATCCAGACCGGCTCCGACAGCAGCAAGTTCGGCATGACGCTGGAGGAGCTCAATGCTGCCATCGACATCGCCCGTGCCTATCCGCAGGCGATCGATGTCGCCGGCCTTCACATCCATATCGGCAGCCAGGTCCTCGACCTCAGTGATTTCGAGAGCGGTGTCGGCTTTACCGCACGCCAGGCCAGAGACATGGCAGCAAGGCTGGGGAAGCCCCTGCGGCACATCAATCTTGGCGGTGGCTACCCGATCGACTACACCCACCAGCGGCCGGGCTCGAACAACGCAGATGGTTTCGACCTCAGCGCCTTTGCCGCAGATCATCCAGCGGCAGATATGATGCACACGGTGGCCGCACGTGCCTCCAAGGAAGTGGGAACCGAGACCGAGATCTTCTTCGAGCCAGGCCGCTCGATGGTAGCCGATTGCGGGCTGCTACTGAGCCGCATCGAAAGCCAGCGCAGCCGCCGCGACATGCCCTGGCTCTATCTCGATGCCGGCTACAATCTGCTGATGGATTCGGCGGCTGTGCGTTGGTACTACCATATGCTGAATGCCAGCCGCATGGACGTGCCGGCCGAAACACCGTTCCGGATGGTCGGCCCGCTCTGTGATTCCGCCGATTGCTACTTCGATGTCGAAGGCGAATATCTGTGGAAGTCGGTTGAGGCGAAGCTGGCCGGCGCATCCGGTGTGACACCGGAAATTCTGGCAGACTTGCAAAGCAAGATCGTGCGCCTGCCCGGCACACGCAATCTGCCCGCCGCCACGGCACCCGGCGACCTCATCGCCCTCCTCGACACCGGCGCCTATTCCCTCGAGGAAATGTTCCAATATTGCGGTCGCCAACGCGCCAAAGCGATCATGATTGGGACAGATGACCGGATCGTCACCCTGCGCGAACGGGACCGGCCGGAGGATCTGCTGGATCCGGCGGAACGCCGCGTCGCGGATTTCAAGGCAGCAGAATAGCAATCACGCTTCATCAAAAGAAAAGGGGCGGCCCGAAGGCCGCCCCGATAGATCAATCGCGATTTGCGATCTCCTAGACGACGTCCAGCCCGACCTCGATGGCAACCTTGATGTTGCCATTCTGGTAGATCGAGTAGGTGTGCGACGCACCCGTCACATCGTCCGTGTAGTTGAACGTATCGGGTGTCCCGCCAGCGGCGCCGTTGAGATCGGCGATCTTGGCGAAGCCGGCACCGATATCGACGTTGTCGGTGTTGCCGGTACCGTTGTCGCCGATCACGAACAGGTCGATCTGGTGGTTGGTGCCACCGACATTGACCGTCACCGGGTTGGAGTCCAGCACGTCCGCCACATTAATAACCACCGTACGGTTGCTATTATGGTTGGTGTCACCGAGGTCGACCATCTCGACATTGGCAAACTGCGCATCCGAGCCGACATTGTCGAATGTGAAGGTCGAGGCCGTGGTCTGGACCCGGTCGAAACCGGTGCCGCCATCGACCAGATGATCTACCGCGTCGAACACCAGGGTGTCGTTGCCGCCACCGCCGATCAGGTAATCGGCACCGCCATTGCCGGTCAGCGTTTCATTATCAGCATCGCCGATGATGATTTCGGCATTGGCACTGCCGACCAGGCTCGTGCCCGATTCATAGGTGACCGTGGCGAGGACATTGTCGGCCGTCCCGCCATTGCCATCCGAGAGATCGTAATGGATGCCGGTTGCCTCGCCATCGGCCACGAAGACCGAGTGGCTGGTATCGGTGTCCAGGTTGAAGGTTACCGTGCTGCCGGAATGTGCCGGGACGGTGTCGTAATCGGAAGCATCGAAGCCAGAAGCCGTGTCGGCATCCGTGATCGCCAAGCTGCCTGGTGTTTCGGCATCGGTATCGTTCTTGAGCAACCAGGCGTCCTGGATGATGACATTGCCGGTGTCGCTGGTGAGGATGAAATCCGCACCGCCGACCGGGTTGCTGTTGCCAACCAAAGTGACCGTATCCGAACCACCGGACGCAGCGGCATTGCCAACCAAGTCGGTATAAGCCGTGCCGACTGTGACCGAACCCGAACCGTTAAAGTTGGCTTCCTTGGTGAAGGTCGCCGTCCAGGTCTTGCCGGTCGCATCGACACCGAAGTTCTGGGTAAGCCCAGAGATCGTGCCATGGGTCGTGGTGATGTCGCTGGCATCGAAGTTCGAGACCAGTTCGCTGAAGACGAAGCGGACTTCAGAGGTTGGGTCTGCGTTGTTCAACGAAGCATCGACAATGTTGACCGCGACCGTCGGGTTGCTGCGGTCGATCGAGACCGTATCCGAACCGCCCGAAGCCGCGGCGTTGCCGACCGGATCGTTCCAGCTGGTGCCAACCGTCACCGAGCCGTTGGCGGAAACACCGTCCGTGGCCGTGAAGGTTGCCGTGTAGGTCTTGCCGGTTGGGTCGATACCAAGGTTCTGCGTCAGGCCGGAGACAGTGCCATTGCTGGCAGTGATATCGGCTGCCGTGAAGTTGCTCGGCACTTCGCTGAACACGAAGCGGACTTCCGAGCTGGTATCGCCATCGTTGAGCGAGGCATCGACGATGTTGACCGCGACCGTCGGGTTGACGCGGTCCACGGGCACCGTATCCGAGCCGCCAGCACCCGCATTGCCAACCGCATCGGTATAGCTGCCGTTGAGCACCGATACCGTGGCGTTGCCTTCGAAATTGTCGGCAGCGTTGAAGGTTGCGGTCCAGGTCTTGCCGCTGGGATCGCTGCCCAGATCCTGGGTGAGGCCCGTCACCGTGCCACCCACGACGCCGACATCCACCGCCGAGAAGCCAACCGGGACTTCCGAGAAGATGAAGGTCACGACCGAGCTGTTGTTGCTGTCGGTCTGCGACGCGTCGACGATGTTGACGGCAACCGTGGGGGCCGTCGTGTCGATCGTAACGTCATAGTTGGAGGACGGTGCCGAGGTGGTGCCCAAGGTCGCCGTGGCGTTGAAGTGATGATCCGTACCATTGGCCAGCGCCACCGTGGTGAAGGTCCAGTTGCCGAGACCGTCCGAAGTGGCGTTGCCGAGGAAAGTCACACCGTCATAGATCTTGACCAGCGACCCGGCGTCGGACGTGCCGTGCAGCACGAGGACCGTGTCGTCGGTCGAACCGTTATCCGGCACCACGCCCTGGATCGAGCCGACATTGTCGTCGATCGAGGTGATGGCAGGCGGTGCCACCACATTGTGGATCGTAATGACCAGATCCGCACCACCCGGGATGGTGTTGGCATTGTCGCTATCGGTGCCACCCGCGGCGTCATGGTCGCCATCGGAATCCTTGGTCGTGTAGTGGAACTTCACATCGGTGTCGGCAGCGACCGACCCCGGTGCCAGGCTGTAGGCGCCGGTGTCGAAGTTGAAGGTCATCTTGCCGAAGCCGGTATCGAAGCTCACCAGATGGCCGTTGACGACCACATTGGTGCCACCGATCGCCGTGACGTTCGCAGCGACACCATTCCATGAGAAGGTGACGTCGAAGGCGTTGTTGGCGCTGTCGTAGACGAAGCTGTCGACGAAGGTCGTGCCGGTGCCAGCCGCATCCGGCGTGGTGTGCAGTACACCCGTATCACCAACACCCGATGTATCGACACCGGTCAACACGTTGCCGGCGATCGGCTGATTGGCGATGGTGCCGACCAGGCGGTCCGCAAGGGCCGTGGCGTCGTTGACATAGAGCACCTGGCCGTCCGGCGAGTCATTGCCATCGGGGTCGGCGACGTCCTTGAGGTCGCTGTCCGGGTTGGCTTCATTGCCGCCGATCCCGTCACCGACCGCAACCGCATAGACATGGTCGATATCGTTGGCCGGGTTTTCGAGGAACGCGTCCCAGGTATCCTTCTGGCTCTGGGTCAGATGGTTGCTGCCGTCACCACCGATGGTAGGATTGCCATCCGAGAGGAAGTAGACGACGTTCTGGGCACCCGGGATCTTGCCTGCCGCGACCCAGGCGTCATCTGCCGTTTCCACTGCCGCCTGATAGTTGGTGTAATCCTGCGGGTTAAAGGTGTTGATCTCAGTGATCGCCGCCGCAACGCTGCTCCAGGCGAGCTGGATCTCGGCACCGGTCGTGAACGACACGATGGTGACCTTGACTTCGCCCAGGGCGTCATAGGCATTGAGCAGCTGAATGAGTGCCGCCTTGCAGAATTCGAGACGCGACTGCGTGCCCGCCGTATTGGCATCTGCGTCGTCGGCCATCGATCCAGAGACGTCGAGGATCACCATGATATTGGTGTCCTGCGTCACGTTCTCATTGCTTGCATTGGCGTCGTTGTAGTTGATCGGCGCGAGATCGTTCACCGTGGCGATGTGGAGAACCGCCGTATCTGTGTCGCCGTCAGCGTCTTTCAGCGTGTAGGTCACGTTCATCGTGCCGGCAGCGCCCTCGGTCTGGGTGAAGGCGTACGAACCGGTCGCGTTCATGCTCATCGTGCCGTGGCCCGGGATATTGTGAACCGCGCCATTGGCGGCATAGTCGATGCCGTCGATGGTGAACTTGGTCACTTCGCCCTGCGGGAAGCTGCTCTTGACGTCGGCGCCCGAACTGTCGTTGGCCGTCACATTGCCGGTGATCGGCGTACCTGTCGTGACCACGGCATTGTTGTCATCCACCGCATCCGGACCATCATCCTTGAACACCAGATTCTGGCCGATATTCAGTGTCGCGATGGCACTATCGCCATCCTTGTCCGTAATCGTCGCTGTCAGCTTCACCAGGGTGTCGCTGCTCAGCGTCTTCGATTCGTCCGGATTGGTCGTCGGATGTACGACGGCACGGATCTGATCGAGCGTCACATTGCCGGAACTGTCCGTCACCACCGTGAATACCAGCAGGTTGGTGGTCGCCGTGCGACCCTCGACCGTGCTGCCGTTCATGACCAGATTGACCGCTTCATTCGTCGCCGTGTCGACCAGGCCAGAGGCGCCGGCCGTCACACTCAACGCGTAAGTGGTCGTCCCAGCACCGTCCGCCCCGTAGATCGGCGTGAAGGCTGAGGCAAAAGCCTGCGTCGCATTGGTGGCAAGGATCGTCTCGTCCACCGTCAGCGTGTTCTCCGTCCCGGAGAGCGTGATCGACGGGCCATCATCCTTGAACACCAGATTCTGCCCGATGTTCAGTGCCACATTGCTGGTGTCGCCATCCTTGTCCGTAATCGTCGCTGTCAGCTTCACCAGGGTGTCGCTGCTCAGCGTCTTCGATTCGTCCGGATTGGTCGTCGGATGTACGACGGCACGGATCTGATCGAGTGTTACATTGCCGGAACTGTCCGTCACCACCGTGAATACCAGCAGGTTGGTGGTCGCCGTGCGACCCTCGACCGTGCTGCCGTTCATGACCAGATTGACCGCTTCATTCGTCGCCGTGTCGACCAGGCCGGAGGCGCCGGCCGTCGCACTCAGCGCGTAGGTCGTCGTGCCGGCTGCATCCGCCCCGTAGGTCGACGTGAAGGCTGAGGCAAAAGCTTGTGTCGCATTGGTGGTGAGGATTGTCTCGTCTACCGTCAGCGTTGCTTCCGTCCCAGAGAGGGCGATCGAGGGACCATCATCCTTGAACACCAGATTCTGGCCGATATTCAGCGTCGCGCTGGTGCTGTCGCCGTCCTTGTCCGTGATTGTTGCCGTCAGGCGGACCAAAGTGTCGGCGTTGAGCGAAGTCGGCTCGTCGGGATTGTTGGTCGGATGCACCACCGCTCGGATCTGATCGAGCGTCACATTGCCCGAACTGTTCACTGTCACCGTGAACACCAGTTCGTTGCTGATCGCCGTCCGGCCTTCCACCACGCCGCCATTCATGCTCAAGACGACTGCCTGGTTGCTCGCCGTATCGATCAGACCAGAGGCACCGGCCGTGACAGCGAGCGCATAGGTGGTTGTGCCCGCAGCATCTGCCCCGTAGGACGAGGTGAACGCTGTCGCAAAGGCCTGCGTCGCGTCGATGGCAAGGAACGTCTCGTCCACCGTCAGCGTGTTCTCCGTCCCGGAGAGGCTGATCGCCGGACCGTCGTCCTTGAAGATCAGATTCTGGCCGATGTTGAGCGCCGAACTGGTGCCGTCGCCGTCCCTATCCGTGATCGTCGCCGTCAGCTTGACCAGTGAGTCGGCACCGAGTGTCACCGAATCGTCCGGATTGAGACTGTTCGGATGGACCACGGCACGGATCTGGTCGAGCGTCACATTGCCCGAGCCGTCCGTCACCACCGTGAACACCAGCAGGTTGCTGATCGCCGTGCGGCCCTCGACCGTGCTGCCGTTCATGACCAGATTGACCGCTTCGTTCGTCGCGGTGTCGATCAGGCCAGAGGCACCCACCGTCACGCTCAACGCGTAGGTAACTGTGCCCGCACCATCCGCCCCGTATTCCGACGTGAATGCCGCTGCGAAGCTCTGCGTTGCATTGGTCGTCAGAATGGTCTCGTCCACCGTCAACGTCAGGCCGGCATCCGAACCAGCTGTGACCGTCGGCGTGTCATCGTCGACATCGACCTGGAAGTCATGAACGGTACTTTGGTTGTTCGAGTTGGTTGCCGTCACCGTGATGGCAAAGCCAAGATTGTCTTCGAACGACGTCTGCGTTCCGGCGACATCCGGGTTGTCGTGGCCCGGATGCTGGATCGGCTGCAGCAGGTTGACGGTGAGCAGGCCGCCATTGGTGATATCGATCGTAAAGATGGGGGTCGCCCCACCAGCGACAACACCGCCGACGACGTCCGCATCGGCATAGCCGGTGAGCGTCTTGCCGCCATTGGTCGCAACCACTTCGATTTCGTCACCCGAGATCGTCTTCAGCAGATTGCCGTTGCTGTCCTTGAGGAAGCCGTTGCCGTCGACAGAGCCCACCGCAAGGGTGAAGCTGCCGCTGGCGGGACCACCCCAATCGACGACCAGCTGCTGCTGCCAGATGGATTCAGAGTTGCGCGAGCCAGCGCCGTCCGGATCACCCAAGCCTGCACCGCTGTCGCCGCTGTCCTGATTGTCGTCGCCGTTGCTGGCTGCCTCGCCGGTCTGCAGTTGCAGACCATCCTCGTCGACCTTGGCATCCGTGACTGTGAAGGACGGATTTTTGGACACCGCCAGGGCAACGTTAAAGGTCGCCGTGTCGCTGTCATTGTCGCCGTCGGTCAGCGTGTATGTGAAGGTATGCGTGGTGGCCGAGCCGGCATAGTTAGCCTGGTCGAACGACCAGGACCCATCGGACCCCTTGACGACCAGCTGGCCACCGGTCGCGTTGATGACGATGTTGCCATTGACGTCCGGCGTATAGTCGGTGCCGTTCCAGGTGATCTTGCTGATCGCCCCGCCATCGGCACCGAAACCGTCACCGTTCGACAGGAGATTGCCGGATACCTCGGCGCCGGCCACGAGCGAGCTGATCACATAGGTGCCTTCGCCCACCGCCTTCGGACCGTCGTCCTGGAAGCTGATGCCAAGTGCGTTGGCGCTGGTGGCGTCAGTATAATCACCGTCCTTGTCGGTGACGTGTTGTACAACACTGATCGCAGCGGCCCCCGTCAGGGACAGGCTGTCATCATGGGCAGCACCCGGGCCACCATCGACGGTGTGCTCAAGCGTCGCCGCCTGGGTCACCGTGACCGCACCCGTTGCCGGATCGATCTCGACCGTGAACGCCTTGGTGCCGGCAGCCGTGCCTTCGTGGCCTTCGAATTTGGTGTCGGAGATCTTGACGAGGATAATCTCGTTGGCAGCACCTGAATGGCCGGTCAGCCACATGCCGGTCTTGGCACCGTCGGTGGCCGAGAGCTTGTAGCTGGTCGAATCCAATCCATCCGCACCGCCGTTGGGCGCGTTGAACAAGGCCTGGACCGCCGCCGCATTGATCACATTGGGATTGATCCCGTCATTGCCGCTGCCGGTACCGTTCGATTCGTCCAGAATGACGCTGGCCGTGACACCGTTCACGGCGCTCGCCTTCGGACCATCGTCCTGGAAGCTAAGGCCAAGCGCGTTGGCGCTGGTGGCTTCGCTAAAATCGCCGTCCTTATCGGTCACATGCTGCACGACACTGATCGCAGCAGCCCCCGTCAAGGACAGGTTATCATCATGTGCCGCACCCGGGCCGCCGTCTGTGGTGTGCTCGAGTGTTGCCGATTGCGTCAACGTCACTGCACCCGTCGCCGGGTCGATCGACACCGTGAACGCCTTGGTGCCGGCAGCCGTGCCTTCATGGCCTTCGTATTGCGTGTCGGAGATCTTCACCAACACGATCTCGTTGGCAGCACCCGAATGGCCGGTCAGCCACAGGCTCGTCTTCGCACCATCGGTCGCGCTGAGTTTGTAAGTGGTCGTGTCCAAACCATCGGCACCACCCGCCGGGGCATTGAACAAGCCAGCCACCGTCGCTGCGTTGATCGTGGCTGGATTGATGCCATCGACCCCACTGCCCAGACCTGTCGATTCATCGACAAAGGTGCTGGCCGAGACGCCGTCCTTGGCGCTTGCCTTCGGGCCATCGTCTTGGAAGCTGATGCTGAGCGCATTGGCGCTGGTGGCCACGCTGAAGTCACTATCCTTATCGATGACAAGCTGTACGACCTTGATACCAGCCGCAGCACTGAGGCTGAGGCTGTCATCATGGTCTGCCACCGTGCCGCCATCTGTGGTGTGCTCAAGCGTCGCCGCCTGGGTCACCGTGACCGCACCCGTTGCCGGGTCGATCGACACCGTGAACGCCTTGGTGCCGGCCACGTTGCCTTCATGGCCCTCGTATTGCGTGTCGGAAATCTTGACGAGCACGATCTCATTGGCCGCGCCTGAATGGCCAGTCAGCCACAGGCCGGTTTTCGCGCCATCGGTCGCCGACAGTTTGTAGATCGTCGAACCCAGACCGTCCGCACCGCCGGCAGGTGCGTTGAACAGACTGGAAATGGTTGCCGCGCTGATCGTGCCAGGATTGATCCCGTCATTGCCGCTGCCGGTACCATTCGATTCGTCCAGAATGACGCTGGCCGTGACGCCGTCCTTTGCACTCGCCTTCGGACCATCGTCCTCGAAGCTGATGCTCAAGGCATTGGCACTGGTGGCGTCGGCATAGTCGCCATCCTTGTCGGTGACGTGCTGTACGACATTGATCGCGGCAGCACCCGTCAGGAACAGGCTGTCATCATGCTCGGCACCCGGGATCGTGTGTGCAAGCGTCGCCGCCTGGGTCACTGTGATCGCACCCGTCGCCGGATCGATCGAGACCGTGAACGCCTTGGTGCCGGCTGCGTTGCCTTCATGGCCTTCATATTGCGTGTCGGAGATCTTCACCAACACGATCTCGTTGGCCGCACCCGAATGGCCGGTCAGCCACAGGCCCGTCTTCGCACCATCGGTTGCCGAGAGCTTATAGGTGGTCGTGTCCAAACCGTCCGCACCGCCGGAAGGCGCATTGAACAGACCAGAAATGGCTGCCGCGCTGATCGTGCCGGGATTGATCCCGTCATTGCCGCTGCCGGTACCATTGGATTCGTCCAGAATGACGCTGGCCGAGACACCGTCCTTCGCGCTCGCCTTCGGACCATCGTCCTGGAAGCTGATGCCAAGCGCATTAGCACTGGTGGCCTCGCTGAAGTCGCCATCCTTGTCGGTGACCTGCTGCACGACCTTGATACCAGCCGCAGCACTGAGGCTGAGGCTGTCGTCATGGTCTGCCGCCGTACCGCCATCCGTTGTGTGCTCAAGTGTCGCCGACTGGGTCACCGTGACCGCACCCGTCGCCGGGTCGATCGACACCGTGAATGCCTTGGTGCCGGCCGCGTTGCCTTCATGGCCTTCGTATTGTGTGTCGGAGATCTTGACGAGCACGATCTCGTTCGCGGCACCCGAATGGCCCGTGAGCCACAGGCCCGTCTTCGCGCCGTCGGTAGCCGACAGTTTATAGGTTGTCGTACCCAGCCCGTCCGCGCCGCCGGCAGGCGTGTTGAAGAGGCTTGCCACGTTGAGCGTGAGTGGATTGACCCCGTCATTGCCACTGCCGGTACCATTCGATTCGTCCAGAACGAAGTTCATGATGATGCCGGTCTTGGCGCTCGCCTTCGGACCGTCATCCTCGAAGCTGATGCCAAGCGCATTGGCACTGGTGGCGTCGGTATAGTCGCCATCCTTGTCGGTCACATGCTGCACGACACTGATCGCAGCAGCCCCCGTCAATGACAGGCTGTCATCATGGGCGGCACCCGGGCCACCATCGACCGTGTGCTCTAGCGTCGCCGCCTGGGTCACCGTGACCGCACCCGTTGCCGGATCGATCTCGACCGTGAACGCCTTGGTGCCGGCCGCGTTGCCTTCATGGCCTTCGTATTGCGTGTCGGAGATCTTCACCAACACGATCTCGTTGGCAGCACCCGAATGACCCGTGAGCCACAGGCCGGTCTTCGCACCATCGGTCGCCGAGAGCTTGTAGGTGGTCGTGTCCAATCCGTCCGCACCGCCGTTAGGCGCGTTGAACAGAGCCTGGATCGCTGCCGCACTGATCGTGCCGGGATTGATCCCGTCATTGCCGCTGCCGGTACCATTGGATTCGTCCAGAATGACGCTGGCCGAGACACCGTCCTTCGCGCTCGCCTTCGGACCATCGTCCTGGAAGCTGATGCCAAGTGCATTGGCACTGGTGGCATCCGTATAGTCGCCGTCCTTGTCGGTGACCTGCTGCACAACACTGATCGCGGCTGCTCCGGTCAGGGACAGGCTGTCGTCATGCGCCGCACCCGGACCACCATCAACCGTGTGCTCAAGCGTCGCCGCCTGGGTCACCGTGACCGCACCCGTCGCTGGGTCGATCGAGACGGTGAACGCCTTGGTGCCGGCTGCGTTGCCTTCATGGCCTTCATATTGCGTGTCGGAGATCTTGACGAGCACGATCTCGTTCGCGGCACCTGAATGGCCGGTCAGCCACAGGCCTGTCTTCGCGCCATCGGTCGCTGATAGTTTATAGGTGGTCGTACCCAGACCATCCGCCCCGCCGTTGGGCGCGTTGAAGAGACCGGAAATGGCCGCCGCGCTGATCGTGCCGGGATTGATCCCGTCATTGCCGCTGCCGGTACCATTCGATTCGTCCAGAATGACGCCGGCCGTGACACCGTTCACGGCGCTCGCCTTCGGACCATCGTCCTGGAAGCTGAGCCCGAGCGCGTTGGCGCTGGTGGCTTCGCTGAAGTCACCGTCCGTGTCGGTCACATGCTGCACGACCTTGATCCCGGCCGCAGCGCTGAGGCTGAGCGAGTCATCATGCGCCGCACCCGGGCCGCCATCCGTGGTATGCTCAAGTGTTGCCGATTGCGTCAACGTCACCGCACCCGTCGCCGGGTCGATCGACACCGTGAACGCCTTGGTGCCGGCAGCCGTGCCTTCATGGCCTTCGTATTGCGTGTCCGAAATCTTCACCAACACGATTTCGTTGGCAGCACCCGAATGGCCGGTCAGCCACAGGCCGGTCTTGGCACCATCGGTCGCGCTGAGCTTGTAAGTGATCGAGCCCAAACCATCGGTACCACCCGCCGGGGCATTGAATAAGCCAGCCACTGTCACCGCATTGATCGTGGCTGGATTGATGCCATCGAGCCCACTGCCCAGACCTGTCGATTCATCGACAAAGGTGCTGGCCGAGACACCGTCCTTGGCGCTCGCCTTCGGACCATCATCCTGGATCTTGAACACACCCTGGCCGAGATTGATCGACGCGGAATCGGCATCGCCATCCGCATCCGTCAGAGTCTGGACGATCTTCAGCAGGTTCGCATTGGACAGAGTCAGAGTCTGGCTGTCGTCATCGTTGCCAGTGTCGCTATGCCAGATATTGTTGGACTGGCTGAACGTCACCACGCCATTGGCGTCGACACTGATGCGGAAATATTCCGTGCCGCCGACCGAACCGACGATGTCGTTACCGACCTTGTTCAGCAGGATCTCGGAACCCTGGCCGATGCCATCGCCATCGCCGGCTGATTTATCTGAGGGTTGCAGCGCAAAGAGGCCCGACTGGACGTTCGATCCCGTGAGGTTCAGTGCATAGGCAACCGAGCCCGGGCCGTCGGTACCGTAATCGAAGCCAGCCACCGAATTGAAATTGTCGGCAAAGTTCGCCGTCACCGTGTGGATGCCGTCACCATTGGGCGACAGCGGTGATTCGTCGAGAGTCAGCGTATCTGCCACCGAGCCCGGCTTCACGATCGCATCCGGACCGTCATCCTGGATCTTGAACACACCTTGGCCAAGGTCGATCGATGCCGAATCCTTGTCGCCGTCCGCATCGGTCAGCGTTTGGACGATCTTCAGCAGGTTCGCGTTGGACAGAGTCAAGGCCTGGCTGTCGTCATCATTCCCGGTGTCGCTATGCCAGATATTGTTGGACTGGCTGAACGTCACCACGCCATTGGCGTCGACACTGATGCGGAAATATTCCGTGCCGCCGACCGAGCCGACGATGTCGTTGCCGACCTTGTTCAGCAGGATCGCGGAGCCCTGGCCGATACCGTCGCCATCGACGGCCGATTTATCAGAGGACTGCAGCGCAAAGAGGCCCGACTGGACGTTCGATCCCGTGAGGTTCAGCGCATAGGCAACCGAGCCCGGACCGTCGGTACCGTAATCGAAGCCGGCCACCGAGTTAAAGTTGTCGGCAAAGTTCGCCGTCACCGAGGCTAGGCCGTTCGGTGCACTACCATCAGTGTCCGTGCCCAGCGGGCGCGTTTCATCGAGGGTC
Source organism: Dongia sp. P2_B8 (assembly GCF_056404715.1). Classification (NCBI taxonomy): domain Bacteria; kingdom Pseudomonadati; phylum Pseudomonadota; class Alphaproteobacteria; order Rhodospirillales; family Dongiaceae; genus Dongia; species Dongia sp. P2_B8. Next base: position 44,413 of record NZ_JBFUDM010000011.1, read on the forward strand.
AACGTATCCGCGACCGAACCCGGCTTCACGATCGCATCTGGGCCGTCGTCCTGGATCTTGAACACGCCCTGGCCAAGGTCGATCGACGCCGTATCCTTGTCGCCATCCGCGTCCGTCAGAGTCTGGACGATCTTCAGCAGGTTGGCGTTGGACAGCGTGAGAGTCTGGCTGTCGTCGTCGCTGCCGGTGTTGCTGTGCCAGATATTGTTCGACTGGCTGAACGTCACCACGCCATTGGCGTCGACACTGATGCGGAAATATTCTGTGCCGCCCACGCTGCCGACGATGTCGTTGCCAACTTTGTTGAGGACGATCTGGTCGCCCTGGCCGATGCCGTCGCTGCCGTCGACGGTATCCGACGGCTCCAGTGCATAAAGGCCGGAGCCCACGTTTGTGCCCGTCAGGCTCAACGCATAGGCGACCGAGCCCGGACCATCACTGCCGTAATCGAACCCAGCGGCCGAGTTGAAATTGTCGGCAAAGTTTGCCGTCACCGTATGGATGCCGTCGCCATTGGGCGACAGCGGCGATTCGTCGAGGGTCAACGTATCCGCGACCGATTCCGGCTTCACGATCGCATCCGGACCATCGTCCTGGATCTTGAACACACCCTGGCCGAGATCGATCGACGCTGAATCCTTGTCGCCGTCCGCATCCGTCAACGTTTGCGTCAGCTTCAGCTTGTCCGCCGTCACCGTGTTCAGCGTCGACGTGTCGTCATCGTTGCCCGTGTCGCTGTGCCAGATATTCTTCTGTTGGCTGAACGTCACCACGCCGTTGGCATCAACACTGATCGTGAAGTAGGTCGTTCCGCCAACTTGGCCGAGAATGTCGGTACCGACCTTGTTGAGGACGATTTGCGAACCCTGGCCGATCCCGTCACCGTCAACGGCCGACTTGTCCGAGGCATCCAACGCATAGAGGCCGGAGCCAATGCCGTTGGCGCTCACCGACAGCGCATAGGCAACCGAGCCCGGACCATCGGTGCCGTAATCGAAGCCAGCCGCCGAGTTGAAATTGTCGGCAAAGTTCGCCGTTACCGAGGCCACGCCGTTCGGCGCACCACCGTCGGTATCCGTGCCCAGCGGGCGCGTTTCATCGAGAGTCAGGATATCTGCCACAGAACCCGGCTTCACGATCGCATCCGGACCATCATCCTGGATCTTGAACACACCCTGGCCGAGATTGATTGAGGCCGAGTCAGTGTCGCCATCCGCATCCGTCAGCGTTTGAACGATCTTCAGCAGGCTGGCGTTGGACAGAGTGAGAGTCTGGCTGTCGTCATCGCTACCGGTGTTGCTGTGCCAGATATTGTTCGATTGGCTGAACGTCACCTGGCCAGTGTCTTCATCGACGCTGATGCGGAAGTATTCCGTCGAACCCACTTTGCCAACGACATCGTTGCCGTCCTTGCTCAGCAGGATCTGTGAGCCCTGGCCGATACCGTCCTGGCCGTCGCTCGTATCGCTGGGATCCAGGGCATAGAGGCCCGACCCGATGCCGTTCGAAGACAGCGAGAGCGTATAGGCCACATGGCCCGGGCCGTCGCTGCCATAGTCGAAGCCGGCCTGGGAGTTGAAATTGTCCGCGAAATTCGCCGTCACCGAGGCAAGGCCATTCGGCGCACCGCCATCAGTATCCGTGCCCAGCGGACGCGTTTCGTCCAGAGTCAGGGTGTCGGCCGTGGATCCGTGCTTCACGATGGCCGTCGGGCCGTCATCTTCAATCTTGAAAACGCCCTGGCCGAGATTGATCGAGGCAGAATCATGATCACCGTCGGCATCCACCAGGGTCTGGACGATTTTCAGCAGGTTCGCGTTGGACAGAGTGAGAGTCTGGCTATCATCATTGTCGTTCGTGTTGGCGTGCCAGATATTGTTCGACTGGCTGAAGGTCACCACGCCATTGGCATCGACACTGATGCGGAAATATTCGGTGCCGTTTGCCGTGCCGACGATGTCATTGCCGACCTTGTTGAGGACGATTTGGTTGCCCTGGCCGATGCCATCGCTGCCGTCGACAGTGTCTGACGGATCCAGCGCGTAAAGGCCGGAATTGACGTTCGAGCCGGTCAGCGTCAGCGCATAGGTCACGCCACCGGGGCCATCCGCGCCATAGGTAAAGCCGCCATCTGAACTGAAATTGTCCGCGAAATTGGCCGATACGGTCTGGCGGCCGCTCGGTGAATCGCCGTCATCGGTATCCGTACCGACCGGTCGCGTTTCATCCAGGACCAGCCTGTCTGCGGACGCGTTGCTGACGCAGGCGATCGGCCCGTCATCGACGACTTTGACGGTGAGGCCGCCGCTGGCCTGGGTGTGGTCGCCGTCTTCGACGGTGTAGGAGAAGCCGAGTTCCTTGAGGATGTCGCCGACATTGACCGTGGGGTTGACG
>NZ_JBFUDM010000012.1:0-14164 GCF_056404715.1 Dongia sp. P2_B8
CGGCAACCACGCCCACTGTTGCCGTCTCGTAAGAGGCAATGTCGAGCGTTTCGGCACCACCCGTCAACGCATCTGCACCGGCACCACCGATCAGGATGTCGTTGCCCGTGCCACCCAACAGCGTGTTGGCAAGCTCGTTGCCGATCATCTTGTTGTCGAGTGTGTTGCCGGTCGCCGTGATGCCGGAGAGCCCGCCCCCGATCGTCAGGTTTTCCACGAAACCCGCCATCGTGTAGCCGGTGACTCGCACGTCGACCGTATCGGTACCCTCACCGGTCAGCTCGGTGACCACATCGGTGGTRTTGCGAACGATGTAGGTGTCGTCGCCCTTGCCGCCCTTCAGCGTGTCGATCGCTGCCGTCGCCTCGATGCCGCCATCCAGCACGTTGGCGCCGGCATTGCCGGTGATCGTGTTGGCCAGGTCATTGCCGGTGCCGTTGATATTACCGGCACCCATCAGCGTCAGATTCTCGACGTTCGCAGAGAGCGTGTAGGTCGCGGCCGTCGATTGCACCGCATCCGTGCCACCGGCAGATACTTCTACGATGACATCGGCGCTTGAATCGACGACATAGGTGTCGTTGCCAAGGCCGCCGGTCAATGTGTCGTTACCTGCTCCACCATCGAGGCTATTGGCGACACTGGTCCCGCTCAACACGTCATTGAAGGCCGAGCCAGTCAGATTCTCGAAATTGACGACCGTGTCTCCAGTCGCGTCACCGCCGCTAGCCGCACCCGTCGTGAGATCAACGGTCACGCCAGCATTGGAGCCGGTATAGGATGCCGTGTCGATACCCGCACCGCCGTCCATCGCATCGCCGCCAGCACCACCCGTGATGACGTTGGCCGTGGTCGTCCCCATCAACACGTCGTTGAACGCTGACCCGATCAGATTATCGATCGATGAGTAGGTATCGCCAGCGGCTTCGCCCGTGTTGCTTGCCGACGTGGTCAGGTTCGCCGTCACGCCGGCGCTCGCCAAGGCGTAAGAAGAGGTATCGTTGCCACTGCCGCCGACCAGCGCGTCGGCGCCCAGGCCACCTACGAAGATATTATCCGTGGCGTCACCGGTGAGACTGTCGCTGAAGTTCGTGCCGATCAAATTGGCGATACCAACGAGCGAATCGCCGACGGCTTCACCAGCATTGCTGCTTGGTGTCGTAATGCTGGCGGTCACTCGTGCCAGTGCGTTCGCATAGGAGACGGTGTTGCTGACAACCCCATCACGATATTCACCGCGGATGACGTCGAGATCGGCGGCGTTCGCGGCCACCGCAATGGCCACATCGGCCAAGGTCATATTGGTCGCGGTTACTTTCGACAGATAGTCGTTCTGCACCAACGATGAACGCCAATCACCCAACGCGTTCTTGTAGATCAAGTCGATGAAGGCCGCGTTCGTAAGAGTCCCGTATTTCGCCGTAAACTCCGCCGAGGCGATGATGTTGGTTGCCAGAAACTTCTGATTGAAGCTGCCGTTCTGGATGTATTGCGCCAGCATTTCGCGTTCATCGCCACTCATGCCGCGGTCAAGCAAAGTGACATAGAGCGCATTCGCCTGGTCGATATATTTCTGCTCGGTCGCCAAATCGATCTGGATGGAACCGGATGCCGCCACGACGACGTCCGTCGTCGTCTGCCCCCATAATGTCGTGTTGGAGATATTCCAGCTCCAGGTATCGACACCATTGGCGTCAACGACGTGCGACGCGCTCCCCGCCAGCTGGGCGGCGTTGGTACGGACCCATTCATAGCTGCCATTGGCCTGGGCAAACTCGGTCTTGGTGTCCAGGAATGTCACGGTATCAGTGGTTGTCGTCACCGTCTTGACGACTTTGTAGGTCGCCTGCTCATCATGGTCGTGACCCAAGGGGGTCAGGATCTCTTTGACAATGGCATAGGAGACATTTGTGACGTTCCACACCATCGTGCTCGGATCAGCCGCTGCCAGCGCATTGGCGCTCGTCGTGTAGACCGTCTGCTTCGTCTGCACACCGGTCGTGTTGCTATAGTCGATAACCGTCGTGGTGCGGCTACCGTCGGCGGCCGTCGTCAGCGTAAACGCGCGCTCAATAATACCGTTGCCGTCATTGTCGAGTGTTACGTTGGCGGTCGATCCGTCGGCGCTGGTGGTCGTGACGGTTCTTGCCTTGAGCAGGCCGGCCGCGTAGCGGAATTCCTCAACACGGCTCTGGCTGCCATCGGCGTTGAGCGTGATCGTGTCAGTGCCGATCTGGTCCGTGACCCCATCGCCATTGGTGTCGAACAGCGATTTCGTCAGCAAGCCATCCGCGCTGACGGTCGTCACGGTCTTGTCGAGGAGCGAACCGCGGCTGTCGAAATGCTGCGACGTCTCGATCGTTCCACCATCGAGGCCGATCGCCTTCGTCTTGACCTCGTTATAGCTGGGTGCGCCACCGACACCGGTGCCGGTCCGTGTGGTCGTGACGCTGCCGTCGGCATTGAGCACGGTGGTCTCGAACTGGTCGAATACGCCGTTGCCGTCGGAATCCCGTTGCAGGGTCCTGGTGCGGCCATCGGCACTGGTGACGGTCACGTCTTTGCGCAGCAGCAGGCCGTTGATCGCACTCTGGCTGATGAAGGTTTCCGTCTTGCTGCCATCGGTCGCGATCACAATCGTCGTCACATTGTCGGCGACATTGTCACCGTTGAGGTCGAGCTGAACGCTGCGAGACAGTCCGTCGTCACTGGTGGTGATCGTCGCCTGGTCCTTGAGTGCACTGCCGACCGTCGCGGTAGTGATCGTCTCGGTCCGGCTGCCATCGGCATTCAGTACAATGACGTCGGTCGTGTTCTGATCATAGGTGTTTTGGCCACCCAGCAGGGATGTCGCGATCGTGGTCGACAGGCCATCGGCACTTGTCGTCGTCACGATCTTGTCGTCGACGGATCCGTCCTGCGTGAATGTTTCGGTGACGCTGCCGTCGGCGTTGAGCACCTTTTGGGTGATCTGCGTATCCAGCACCGCACCGGCTGCATCCTTGAGCTGGACCGTCTCGGTGAGGCCATTGGCGCTGGTCGTTGTGACCAGAGATGACAGAGCCACGCCCGCCGTGCTGAAGCTCGCCACCGTATCAACGGTGTCACCATTGTTCTGCAGAACACTGGTTTCCTGCTTGACCACGACACCACCACGGGCCTCCGTGACCGTGACAGTTTTCTGGTCGCCGCTGACCTGCGTCACCGTTTGCGAGCGGTTGCTATTGTCGGCATTGGTCTCAGTCACCGTCTTCGTCGTGCTGCCATCGGCATTTAGCGTGGTGACGCTGACCTCCGTCAAATCGAAGGTGCCATCGCCGTTGTCGTCCGATTGCGTGGTGGAGATGAGGCCGCTGGCGCTCACCGTTTGAACCGTTTTGCTGATCAGACCCGCCGCATTGGTGCGGGTGACCGTCTGCGTCGTACTGCCATTGTCGTTGAGAACGGTGATCGACCTGGTCGTGTAGTCGACCGTGCCATCTCCGTTCTGGTCGGTCGCACTCGTCACGACGAGGCCGTTGGCAGATGTCGTCTTATTGGTGCGATTGAGCAATACGTCCGTGGGTGACAGATTGCTGACCGTCTCGACAATGTCACCATCGGCTTCCACGATCCGCGTATAGCTCTGCTTGGTGTTGACCGAGCCGCTGCTGAGTGAATTCTGCGTGACCGTGCGACCATCGGCGCTGGTCGTGGTCACGGATTGATCGCGCAAGCCGCTGTCGTTGGTATTGGTGACAGTCCGAGTCGTGCTGCCATTGGCATTGAGGATCGTGACATCGGTAGTTGTCAGATCGGTATGAATGTCACCATTAACGTTTGTCAGCGTGGTGACCGAAAGCCCATCGTCGCTGACATTCGTACTGACTTCATCGCGCTTTGAGAGATCCGTGTTGAAGTCGGTGACAGTCCGGGTTGTGCTGCCATTGGTATTCAGCACGGTGATGTCGATCGTCTTGAGATCGATCGTCGCGTCGCCGTTCGCGTTGACCAGGGTCGTTTTGGTCAGGCCATTGGCGCTGACGGTCTGGATTACCTGGGATATCTGGCTGCCATTGCCGGCCTTGTCCGTGACGATCTCGGTTCGGCTGCCATTGGCGTTGAGTGTCACGATATCGGTGGTCACCCGATCGGCGACCGTATCGCCATCCAGATCCTTTTCGGTCGTCTTGGAGAGACCGTTGGCGCTGGTCGTAATGACGGCCTTGCTGATGAGCGAGCCGTCGGCGTTGAAATTGGTGATCGTGTCGGTCACGATACCGGTCGCGGCGCGGACGATCGTTTCCGTCTGGTCAGTATGACCATCTCCGTTCAGGTCGCGTACAGCGCTGATGTTGCTGCGGTCGGCGCTGACGCTGGTGACGGATTCCGCGCCGAGGTCGTCATTGGCAAAGGTGTCGGTAACGGTTTCTACGTAAGAGCCATCCCCATTGAGCACTGTGACATCCGCTCTGATCCGCTCAAAAGTCTCATTGCCGTCGCTGTTCATCTGCACTGTGACCGACATGCCATTGGCAGTGGTCGTGGTGATGGTCTGGCTGCGCAGCGACGTGTCTTTGTTGCGGACCGTTTCCGTCACTTCGGAACTGTCGCCGATGACAGTGACAGACGTGACAATCGCATCGACGTCATGATCGCCGTCAGCATCGATCTTGGTCGTCGTAGAGAGGCCGTTTTTGCTGGTCGTCGTCTCCGATCCCCAGATCAGATCGCCGTCTGCGGTCAATTCCTGAGCGGTATCGATACTGGTGCCATCGACCTGGACGACGATAGTCTCCACGCGATCATTGTGACCGTCCCCATCGCGGTCGATCTGGATGTCCCGTCCACGCCCGTCACCATCCTTGATGATGATCGTCTCGCTGAGCAGCGTGCCATTGTGACTGGTCACCGCAATGGTCTGGGTGCGGTCGCCACTTGGGATATCGAGGACGGTCTCGTCGTTCGTCGTAACGTCAAAGAGATCGTCGCCGTCGATATCGCGCTGCGTGATGACTGTCAGACCATCCGCCGACACGCTGGTGGCGGATTTATCGCGCAGAAAACCGTCGCCGTTCTTGTTGACTATCGTCGTTACATTCGGGCCACCGGCTGGCGCATCGACCGTGGAAATGCTGGTGAGATCGGTATTACCGTCGCCGTCGAGATCCGCGACCACCGTCCGGTCTTCACCAGTGGCGTCGGTGTCCGTCGTGACCATGCTGATGAGCGTGTTGTCGCCAGCCCTCTGCTCGACCACCCGCGTCCGGCTGTTTTCGCCGTAAAGGGATGTCGAACCGACACCGTGAACGACGGTCGCATCGATGATCTTGAGGTCCAGATCAGTGTCGCCATCAAGATCATGAAGCTCCGTCCGCGTCAGACCGTTGTTGGTGGTCGTGACGCTTTCGCTCCTGATCAGTGTATTGTTATTATAGTAGGCATGACCAATGGTGAGATCGCCGCCGACGGCAATGGTCCGCGTCTCGATTTCATCGAAGAAGATGCCCGTCCCGCGGGTATCGCGCGAGATCGAGACCGACTTGCCATCGGCGCTCGTCGTCGTGACCGTACGGTCGAGCAGAACGCCGCCGGCATTCTTGTTGATCAGCGTTTCCGTCTTGATGTGGGTGACGCTGTCGGTCACGACGTCAATCGACTGAACCTTGTCGACGATGCCATCGCCGTCATAGTCGAAGGTCGTGACACGCTGGTAGTCCACACCGTTGACTTTGGTCTTGGTGATCGATTCGTTGGCAAGGCTGCCATCGGCGTTGCGGCCTCGATTGGTGACGACAGTCCAGCCATTGCCATCGACAAATGTCGCGACGTCGTCGAGCGTGTAGCCTTGCGCTTCGGACGCCAACGTCACCGCCGCGGCCGTCCCCGTCGTGCCGTTCGTGCGGGTGAAGGTTGTCTGACCGTCGATCGACGAGCCGTCCGGCAACGTGATCTTGGTCGCATCCGTGGTCAGGTTGATCGAGGCGATGCCAAGTTCCGCCAGTGTCTTGACGCTGGTTGTGCCATCCGCATTGGTGACGACAATACGGAACTTGGAAAACTCCGCATCGCCAAACTCTGCGGCGCCGCTTATGATTCCATCATTGTTCAGGTCTCTTTCGCCGCTCAGAACACCGTCATTGTTTGTATCAAAGACCGAACGCAACGCCGCCATGTCATCCTTGGCGCTCGGATCCCAGTCAGTGAAGGTAATTTCTTTGCGTTCGGTGATCTCGCCATCACCGTCGGCATCGATCGCAAGCACGCCATTTCCAACGCCAGCCCATGCGGTGCGATGTAGGTAACCATCGCCCGCCGTGTCGAAGAATGTGTCTGATGACGACCGCTGCGTGACATTGATGCCCGCACCCGTCAAATCCAGCACGATCGGCCGTCCGAATGATCCTCCGCCGTTTCGTGTATCTGTCTTATCATTGTTCTTGCCACCCGGACCGTCTCCTCCGGGATCATCGCGGGCGTCACTATAATGAGCATTGCCATGATTGGCGCTGCTTCCACTTTCTGGGCCCCCGACGGAATTATTATGTCCATTGTGAACTCGATCCGTGTTGGGATCGAATCCGCCCCAATCGCTGTCGATCCCGTTGGGATTATAAGGATCCGTGCCGTAAGGAATTTCTTTGGGCACGACATGATCATATCGCGGTGGTAGATTTCGCGCTATCTCATCCGGCAACACAATGCCGCCAGGAGCCGGAAGTCCACCGGCAGTCACATTTCCTCCCGGAAATGTTGGAACAGTAACTACTTGTCCACCGCGATATCTAAATTCACCGAATAACTCGACCGCGAAAGTACCATAGTGATCGAGAACATAATCTAAAGCAGCAAGCATAGATGCCTTATAGGCGCTTATAGTGTTTGTACCCGGGACCGAAGGAGCTCCCGGGATCTTCTTTAGATCACCGACGATCGCGTCGATTGCGATTTTCTGTTGAGTAATATCGTACTTTGTATACTCAAGGGCTTGCTTTAACTTATCTCTGAAATCTGCAATTTGCTCAGGCGTCGACATCGGGTCTACAGGACCTTTGACGGTTATTTTTCGCTCTTTGAGATCGATAGCAATAACCGCACCGTTGGCATCCCTGACTGTAATGTGATCTTCGTCAAATGAAAACTGGCTGCCAGTATTGACGTCAGCAGCTGAACCTGAGAAATCTGTGCCCATGTGGCCCCCTACAAATCGCTGTGCATCCAAGATGAAGCGAGGAATGCTATTTCTTCGAACCTGTTTTTGATGCGTTGAATGCTATTCGGATCCGCCTAGCAAAACATCAATGCACTTGGCGAAATTCTGATCTAGTGAGGTGAAGTTTCTCGCGCCGAATCGCATCAATAAGAGCGGACCCTTTTCAGATTTGGCTTCCCGCACTTCGTAACAACCTGACAATATTGCCGCCGAATTTCGAAAGAGTAGTCGCGTTGGCCCATCGCCGAGTTCCATTGAGAATATTTGAATTCCGGTCCCTTGTTTAAAGGTATCGTATTCCACAATCATTTTTGCCGCCCCAAATCGTTTGGTAACCCCGGACAGGGTGTCCGCGTGAGCTCGCCTCAACAAATATTCAGCGATACTCGTTTCAAATCGAGCATCGCATTTACCGGCGCAAAAGAACTCAAACGCTTTCGAGGTTTCATTTTCTTGTGCGCCGGAAGAAGCGCAGAACAAGGTCGAGATTTGTAGTATGAGCAGAATGCCCAAAGATCGGCTAATCCAAACCAATAGCCTTTCGCTTTGAGCTCGGAACGATAAGGATGGTAGAAGTCGAAGCTTACGCACCATTTTCTCCTTTGCCCCAATTCCGTTGAAAAGAAGGAGTCTTGCTAACCTTGCGGCAGTCTAGCGCGCTCACCGCTCCCTCCCCGCCTCACCACCCATCTTCATGAGCGGCGAGAGGACGAACTCGATGAGCTTCCTGGTCCCGGTCTTGATCTCGACGGCGGCGACCATGCCGGGGCTGAGGTGCACGTTCTTACCATCCACATTCATGGTGTCTTTTTCGAGGCGGATGCGTGTCGTGTAGATGAGTCTTGGTTGCTGGCCGGCGGCACTCTGCTGCTCGACGGCGTCGTTCGAGATCGTGACCACATGGCCGATGAGCGTGCCGTATCTGGTGAACGGGAACGCATCCAACTTCACGACCGCTTCCTGGCCTTCTTCAACGAAGCCGATATCCTTGTTCTCGATCTCGGCTTCGATCTCGATGCCGGCGTCCTCCGGCACGATGACCATGATCGGTTTTGCGGGCTCGACGACGCCACCGATGGTGTGGAGCTGCAGCTGCTGCACGGTGCCAGCGACCGGCGCATTCAGGCGCTGCAGGGATTGGCGTTGGGTGGCCTTCTTCAACTCCTCGGTCAGCTGGCCCACCTTCTCTTCCGCATCGGTGAGCTCGAGGAGCCGGTCGCGGTCGAACTCCTCTTTCGCCTGGGCCATCTGGCGTTCGATACCGGCGATGGCGGCGCGGGCTTCGTTCATCCGGGCGGCCGCCATATTGCCTTCGCCCTCAAGGGCGATGAGTTCCTGCTGCATTTCCAGGAATTGCTGCTTGGGGGTGAGGCCTTTTTCCAGGAGCCCCCGGCGCGCTTCGACCTGTTCCCGCTTCAGCGGCAATTGCGCGCTGATCTTGGCGATCTCGGCCTGCGCTGCGACACCGCCGGCGCGCTGGCGCTCGAGCTCGCGGGCCAATCCGGCCATCTTTTCCGCCTGTTCGCCCAGCTGTGTGGCGCGAAGCGAGCGGGCCAACGCCAAGGTCGCGGGATCGAAGCCGGTGACCTCGCTGTCCGGCGCGTCCAGCACCTCACCGCCCGGCAGCCCTAGGATCGAGCGCAGCCGCGCCACCAGCAGCGCCTGGCGGGAGAGATCGTTGGTGAGCCGGTCGGTGTCGGCGCCGGTCGAGGTCGAATCCAGTTCCACCAGCAGATCGCCCTTGGCGACCTTCTGCCCCTCCTCCACCGCGATCTTGGTGACGACGCCGGTTTCGAAGGCCTGGATCACCTTCGTGCGGCCGGAGGGCACGATCTTGCCCTGGCCCACGGCCACGATATCGATCTCGCCCACACAGGCCCAGAGGAGGGCGATGGCGACAAAGGCCGAGATGGCTAGCGCGACTGCGCGGCCCAAGGGCGAGGGCGGCGTTTCCAGCACCTCGACCGCGGCGGGGAGGAATTCCCGCTCATGATCATTGTTGCCGAACATGCCGCCAAGCTTCCCCATGGCTTCGCGCACGCGGCCGGGCGGGAGGGCTACAACGTTGTCAGTGGACATGGGGTGCCTCCGATTGACGCGCGCACTCCCTCTCCCCTTGCGGGAGAGGGTCGGGGTGAGGGGGTGGTTGCAGCAGACTCGTTGATAGAGCCCCCCTCACCGGCTCGCTTTGCTCGCCACCCTCTCCCGCGAGGGGAGAGGGTTCAATCAGCCTGGCTTTCAACAGAGCTGCCGGGAGGGTGCCGTCACTGCGCGACATGCAGGCCTCCAGCGCTATTGGCCGCAGGCGGCGTCGCCGCGGCCCCCGCATCCGCGATCTGATAATTATAGAGCTGGGCGTAACGCCCCTTGCCGCGCATCAGCTGTTCATGAGTCCCGTCCTCGACCAGCCGGCCCTTCTCGATGGTGAGGATCCGATGGCAGGAACGGACGGCCGAGAGCCGGTGGGCGATGATCAGCACGGTGCGGCCCTTGGAGATCGCCACCATGTTGTCGCGGATGATGCGCTCTGACTCATAATCGAGGGCCGAGGTCGCCTCGTCGAAGATGAGGATCTTCGGGTTGTTGATGAGCGCCCTGGCAATGGCGATGCGCTGACGCTGACCGCCGGAGAGGCTGGCCCCCCGCTCGCCCAGCACGCTGTCATAACCCTGCGGCAGTTCCAGGATGAAGTCGTGGGCGCCGGCGAGCTTGGCGGCATTTACCACCCTATCCATCCCCATGCCGGGATCGGTCAGCGCGATGTTTTCCCGGACCGTGCCGCTGAACAGCACATTCTCCTGCAGCACCACGCCGATCTGCCGCCGGAGCCAGGCAGGATCGATGAGGGCCAGATCCATGCCGTCCACCATCACCCGGCCCCGTTCCGGCACGAACAGGCGCTGCACCAGCTTGGTGAGCGTGCTCTTGCCGCTACCTGAAGACCCCACGATGCCGATCGACTGGCCGGGCTGGATGTCGAGGCTGAGGTCGCTTAGCACCTCCGGCCCATCGGTGCGGTAGCGGAAGATGACATGATCAAAGGTGATGCGGCCGGCGAGGCTGGGTGGTGTCGCCTTGTCGGCCCGGTGCAGCGGCTCCGTGGGGGCGTTCAAGATGTCGCCCAACCGATTGACCGAGATCCGCACCTGCTGGAAGTCCTGCCACATCTGCGCCATGCGCAGGACCGGGCCATGCACCTGCCCCGCCAGCATGTTGAAGGCGACCAGGGCACCCACCGTCAGCTCGCCGTTGAGGACCGCCTTGGCGCCCAGATAGAGGGTGAGCAGGATGGTGATCTTGTTGATGAGCTGCGCCGTCTGGCTGGCGCCATTGCCGAGCTTGGTGACCCGGAAGGCGGCGGCGACATAGCCCGCCAGCTGTTCTTCCCATTTCCGCTGCATGCGCGGCTCGACCGCCATCGCCTTGCAGGTCTCGATGCCGGTGACTGACTCCACCAGGAAAGACTGGTTCTCGGCGCCGCGCGCGAACTTCTCATCGAGGCGCCGCTTGAACGCCGGGGTCACCAGCAGGGAGAGCGCCACATAGGCCGGGATCGCCGCCATGACGACCATGGTCAGCGTCGGGCTGTAATACCACATGACGGCCAGGAACACGCCGGTGAAGACCAGGTCGATCACCAGGGTCAGCGCATTTCCGGTGAGGAAGGAGCGGATATTCTCCAGCTCACGGACCCTGGCCACGGAATCACCCACCCGCCGCGCCTGGAAATAGGCCAGCGGTAGGGACAGCATGTGGCGGAACAGCTTTGCCCCCAGCTCGACATCGACCCGGTTGGTGGTATGGCTGAAGATATAGGTGCGCATGCCCCCCAGCAGCACCTCAAAGAGCGTGATGACGGCAAGCCCCATCACCAGCACATCGAGCGTGGTGAGGCCGTGATGCACCAGCACCTTGTCGATGATCACCTGGAAGAAGAGCGGCGTGACCAGGGCAAACAGCTGCAGCACGAAGGAGGCGATCAGCACTTCAGCCAGGATGCGCTTGTATTTAAGGATCGCGGGGATGAACCAGGCGATGTCGAACTTGGTAAACGCTTCGCCAAGCGACGCGCGCTTGGTCATCAGCAGCAGCCGCCCGGTCCAGATGCGCTCCAGCTCCGTGCGGGAGATCGCCATCGGCCGGTTCTCTTCCGGGTCGTGAACCAGCGCTTTTGCTTCATTCTCGCCTTCGGCTGCAGCAACCTTTGCGAGAACAAAATATCGACCATCGCGCGTTTCTGCGATGGCCGGCAGCGGTGTTTTGGTTAACCGGTCCCAGCCCGTGGTGACCCAGCGCGCCTTAAGACCCGATTCCCGTGAGGCGCGCAGTAGGTCAGCGTCTTCCAGTCCCTTGGGTCCGGGAGCAAAGCGATGCGAGAGTGCTTTAGCATCGACCGCCAAGCCATGGAACCGCAACATCAAAACCAGGCAAAGCAGCCCAGTATCAACGAGTTCCGGCGCTTTTGACGTCGCACCAACCGCATTGAGCGGCGCCGCCTGATCGACCACGCCCTACCCCTGTCAAAGAACCTCGCCACGAGACCCCTCCCGCGCTTGGCATGACAATATATGTCCGAAGACCTAGGACCGGACAAGCGAGATTTCTACTCTGACGCGATCGAGCGCTTAAATGTCACGCCCAAGCTGTGTGCAGGTCGAACAACCTAGGGTTTATTAACTCGCACGATTGTTGTAGGTACTTGGGTTGATTACTGTAGAACTTGCGATGAATAGCATCGGACCGGATTGCATGACGCGCCTTCGCGTAGTGCGAGAATGCAGTTTACAGCACCCCTGGGATGCTCTTTGCCGATTGCTGCTCGTTCTTAGCTTCGCATTGCAGTGGCAGTAGGTGGGCGTTGGATGCATTCCGGCCCGCGGCAGATGCCGCGGGCCGAGGCACCGCTATTTACACTTAGTGCCAAGCAGCCGCGAGCGTTGGCTGCAGACTCTGTTTTGTCGTCAGATCCAAATTGAGCTGGCCGACCGGCGGTGGACTAAATGATGCCATCGCAGTACGCAGCTGCTCGACATCGCTTGCCGTTGCATATTTGCCGTCGGAAAGTTGGATCCGGTCGAGCTGCCTGTCGACACCAGAATACCAGCCTTGGATAGTCGCACTATCATTGGTGCCAATGATTGACACGATCAAGTCGTTGCCTGACTGAGAGAACCAGAGCTGATCGCTACTGACACTGGCAAGGATCGCCAGTTTGTCCGCAGCTCCGTCTGTATCGTAAGTGTCGATAAGGTCTTGGCTGCTACTCCGGCCGAACTGGAACTCGTCCGCGCCGGCGCCACCAATTTGCGTATCGTTACCACCACCGCCGATCAGAACATCGTTGCCTGCAGCACCATCGAGCGTGTCGTTGCCGCCGGCGCCTGCCAGCATTTCGCTTGCAGTTGTACCTGTGAGGCTATTGCCGGCGTCATCGCCCGCAAGCGTCAAACCGTCACTATAGGTCCGTGTCGTGATAATGCCGCTCGTTGCCGTATAACTGACGGTGAAGCCGCCATTGGGGAGAGCCTCGACATAGGGTCGCGGAAAGGTTGCCGTTCCGGCGGTATTGACCTGGAACTCAGTCCCGAGCCGGGCGCCGGTGGCGTCATAAACCTGTCCATACAATTGGCCCGATGTCGACCAGCATGAGCGTGGCGCTGGTCGTTGACCGTCGTCGTGTTGGCAATGAATTCGGCACCGACCTTATTACCAAAGGCATCGTAGCGCTGGCCAACCACCGCAGAGCCATTGCCGTCCTGGCCACCTGACTGCCACGTCGCCAAGAACCCGCCATCTGCCAGGGCCGCGACCTGCACCCCCTCTTGAGTGCCACTCACATAGGCGTTGATCACGAAGTCGCCACCACCAACTTGCTGGCCTTGGGCGTTATATAACTGGCCACGAACATCGCTCGCACCGTCCTGCCACGCCACGACGAAGCCGCCGTTCCGCAGCGCCACCACATCCGGCATGATCTGGTTGCTGGCGGAAAGCGTATTCACACGGAATACCCCCCCGACCGCGTCGCCGGCACTGTCGAAGCGCTGCCCGGCGATGCCCTGCCCAGTGACGTCAACRCTCGTGCTGTCCCAGACCACCACATAGCCGCCGTCCGACAAGACCGTCACCGATACCCGGTTGGTCGGCATRTTRTCCGGCACCGATGSMKACARACTGACCGAGCGCGTCCAGGCAACGCCCACGGCCTGRCCCGCGGTATCGTAGCGCTGTAGGCTCAGCGTGTTCGTCGCACTGATCCGGGCCGTCACGAAGCCGCCATTGGCCAACGCCGCCACTGAGACGATGCCCAGGGAGCTGCCCAGGGAGAATTCCGCTCCCAGTGCTTGGCCCAGCGCATTGTAATACCGGCCCTTGGTCGTTCCCGAACTCAGCCAAGTTACCAACTGGCGGCCGTCCGACAAGGTCGTCACCGTCGTCAGATCACCGCCAGATGTCCCCGTCACCGCGATTGGCGTGGCCGCGGAACGCACCGGTAGATCGCCTAAGAAGCGCAGCTGTTCAACGCTACTGAGCGTGTCGGTGCCTTCATTGACAGCGCCAGCACGCAGATCCGTCACCTGGACCAGGCCATTGCCAAGATTGATGACGGTATAGTCGACAGACCGCCCCGAGAACACGGCAACATCATTGCCCGAGCCACCGATCAGCGTGTCGTTGCCCAGACCACCGATCAGCGTATCGTTGGCGGCTTTGCCATCCAGCACATCATTCGTGGCACCACCAATCAAGCCATCGCTCCCGCTATAATCGAGCACACGGGAACTGTACGTTCTGATAAGCGTGTCGCCGGTCCCATCGGTCCAACTGACGGTGAAGCCGCCATTGGGGAGAGCCTCGACATAGGGTCGCGGAAAGGTTGCCGTTCCGGCGGTATTGACCTGGAACTCAGTCCCGAGCCGGGCGCCGGTGGCGTCATAAACCTGTCCATACAATTGGCCCGATGTCGACCAG
>NZ_JBFUDM010000013.1:0-10727 GCF_056404715.1 Dongia sp. P2_B8
ATGATGATATTGACCTGACCATTGCCGGTGCCGCCGATATGGCCGACATCGGTCAGCGTCAGATTTTCGACATTGGCGCCCAGCGTGAAAGTGACCGACGATCTCACCAGATCGGTGCCTTCGTTGAGGCCCTCGCTTACCGTGTCGCCGAGATTGTCGACGATATAGATGTCGTTGCCCTTGCCGGCTGCCATCGTGTCCTGGCCGCCCTGGCCATCCAGCGTGTTGGCGCCGGCATTGCCGGTAAGTTCGTTGGCGAGAGCATTTCCGGTGCCATTGATGGCTCCTGTGCCGGTCAGGACCAGCTTCTCTAGTCCAGTGCCCAGCACATAGCTGACCGAGGCTTTCACCAGATCCTCGCCCGTGGTGCCGTCCTCAATCGCCTTGTCGCCGACGTTGTCGACAATATAGATATCGTCGCCATCGCCACCGGTCAGCTTGTCGAGGCCAGCACCGCCATCGAGGAGGTCGTTGTCCGCACCACCATTTAACTCGTCATTGCCGGCGTTGCCGAACAGCTGGTCATCGCCAGTGCCACCGGACAGCTTGTCGATCCCCGAACCGCCCTTGACGATGTTGTCGGCGGCTGTAGCCGTGAACGACCAAACCGCCGAACCCGTATAGGTGTAATTTTCAACATGGTCGAAGCCGCTCAAGATGGTAGCTGTCGTGCGCACTTCATCGGTGCCAGCATCGGCGTCTTCGACCGCCGTGTCGCCAGCATTGTCGAAAAGATAGATGTCGTTGCCGATACCACCGAGTAGCTGGTCATTGCCGGCGCCGCCATTGACGACATCGTCGCCGCCAAACGCATACAGTCTGTCGGCCCCGGCCGTACCGGAGACAGTGTCGTTGAGCAATAGATTCCTCTGCAGGAATCCCATCCAGTTGCCGGAATTCTGGAAGAACCTGAACGTCGCGACGTCCATCTCGCCGGTCAGCTGGAAATAGACCTTGCCGCCAAGGACGTATTGCCAAGAGGTGATAGTGCCGCTTGCCGGTCCGCCGGCGACATATTGAAAACCGGAGCCATAAAAGACGTCATACTCGGACGCGCTGTAACTGAGCTTGTAGGATGTGTTGGTCGCCGTGACGGCGACGGCATTTGCGGGAGCGGGGAAGAAGTCCTGTCCCATATCGACGCCAACAGGCTGGCCGCCGACCAAACTTGTTTTCGGAAAAGAAATGATCATGCTGCCCGACCTGTCCGGCCCCCGGACGATAAAGCTCGGGGCGCTGTTTTTTTGCTGCTACTTGCTTTTGATACTCTTCGCCCAAACACAACCTGGACGTTCCTTATCAGGATATAAGTCTCGTCCGCACACTCCAAGTGCAAATTAATGAAAAGTTTACTAAAAATCATACATGAGTGTAGGCCTTGTTATTTGTCCGGGGTGGGGCGGCTGCAGGCTTGTCCCGGTGCGATGAGTAGGGGCGAAATGATCGCCTAGCATCAGGGATTTTATACTGGTTTTGTATATCAGCAGCTTACTGAAAATCGATAATTCCATTCCCAGTATGCTGCGGCCATCCCGGTGGAACTAACGTCGACTTGGCCGGACATTAGGCGTTACTTCCACCTCGACGGTCGCGGCGCTGGAATTGTCGACGGCGCCGTGTTCACGCGGACATAGACGCCCTCGAACTCGCGGCGCCGGCTTTCCATAGCAAGACTATCCCACTCCGTTTCGATCGTTTCGCTGGCTTGCTGCCTTAGCTGAGGCGATGATCGAAGCAAAATGAAGGAGAGGTACCCACCCGAAGTCGCTGGTTACGGAGGGAGTTGAACCTGGCCCTCCATAAGGCAGAGTCGGCGACGCCAGCATACGGCGTTGGGCAGCTATCTAGAACAATCGAGCCTAGTTAGGTTCGATCAGCATTCCGATCGATCGACAGATCGTTGATAGGATGCATGTCGCCGGGTTATTTTCGACCGACCTCGTCGAGCAGGAGGGCGGCAGGAATTTTGAGTGCCTTGGCAATCTTGTTCAGAACGACCACTGTTGGGTTTTGCACCCCGCGTTCGACCCCACTAATGTAGGTCCGGTGCAGTCCGCACGCGAAGGACAGCTTTTCTTGCGACAAGTCCCGCTCCTCACGGTACTTCCTGACATTGAGCCCGACACGGCGACGAATATCCATGCCCCCGACAGGACAGAAATGTCTCTTATTGATCTACAGACTATGAGTCTCATTTTACCGCCGACGCGTATCCGGACGGCCCCTGAAGGCGTTCCCAATTTAGCCGGAGAAAATGATAGCCCAGCCGGCGTTCTTTTGTTCTTAGGCCCTGGGCAAGTTCGGCGACGTCATTGTTCGTCCTTCTTCTTCTCCGGATATGGAAAATCTTTTTTGGTCTGCTCGACGAGCTTGTCGACATCAAAAGGTGCGCGTTTCGCAACGGCCGCCTGCAGCAAGGCCTGATACCGCTCCATACGCCCGAAGAACACGCGGTTCTGTTCTTCTCCTTGGGGCGGGTCGCCGATGAAAAGTGCGCCCCTCGGCATTTCCATTGACAGCCCATAGGCCGACAGCAGTGATCGCATGCGTTCGACATCCTTAGCCTTGCCGGAAAGGGCATTCCGACGGACGATGATGAGCAGGATTTCCACAATGGACCGCTTTACTTGCTTCCCGTCTTCTTCGATGGTCATGACCTCTTTGGCAATATCGGTGACGATTCTGGCCTCCGCTGATAAACGGTTTCGCCGTTCGGCCTTTTCGGCTGGGGTCTCCTGAGTATTCGACGCCGTGGCCATTGCTGACATACCATTTCGCGGGCCCGGCCAGGGCGGTAGGCCATACTTGCCATACATCGCAAACCATTCTGTTCGGTCCCAATCGAATGGAATGTTTACCACATTCGGATGTCGTCGGACCGTTGCCCTCAGCACCCCGTGCTGCGCAAATATCTTGAGAAGGCCGGTCAGGGCTGTCTTGTCGTTTTTGTTTATCACTAGACCAACCTGGCGGCGTAGCGCCGCTTCAAGTGCGGAAATCTGCCGGACACGACCGCCTTGTTTTACCTGGATTGCCGCATTGAGGATGCTCTCAACGTTGATGGTCGATTCTTTGACTTTGTGTGCTCGTCCTTTCGGGTTTCCAGATTGGCCTTTCTGAAACCGCGTCGCCACCGGCGGTTTCCCATAGCCAACCGGATAGGTATCTTCCTTATCAGGCATCGCCAGCCTCACTTTCCTTATCGGCGGCGATGTCGTCAAAGGTGCGCTCGGTGGCGGCGTCAATGGCATCCTTACCGGTCTGTTTCTGCCAGCGCCGCACCGCCGCGTCGCAATAAAGCGGGTCGATTTCGATAGCGGCCACCCGGCGCCCAACCTGTTCACCGGCAATGATCGTTGACCCAGACCCGCTAAAGGGGTCGAGCACAAGGTCGCCCCGCTTTGAGCAGTCCCGCATCGTATCGACGATAAGGGCAACCGGTTTTACAGTTGGGTGCAACGTTAGTTCATCCATTCGACCGGTCTTGAAGGTGTTCACGCCCCGGTAATTCCAAACGTTGGACCGGCTACGCCCGTACCGACCCAGTTCGACATTGTTCACATGAGAGGCTGTGCCAGCCTTAAAGGCGAACACGAACTCGTGTTGAGACCGGTAGAGCGTTCCCATACCGGCATTGTCCTTAACCCAGACACAGATGTTCTTGAGTTCGCTGAAGGCGGCCCGCCCGGCCTCTTCGATTTCACCAACATGGCGCCAGTCCATGCATGCGAACACGATCGCACCGTCAACGCAGACGACGGCGATTTCGCCAAAGACCTTGGTCAGGAACGCGGTAAACTCGGCACGCGTCATTTCACCGGACGCCATAGCAAATTCGCGATGCTGGACATTGCCAAGCCCGGAGACGTGTCCATCGACCCGCACATTATAGGGTGGGTCCGTGAAGACCATTTCCGCTTTTTCATTGGCGAGGACAGTTTCATAGGAGGCTTTGGCCAGTGAATCGCCGCATAGAAGCCGATGGCGGCCGAGGAGCCATAGACCGCCAGGGCGGCTGACGGCGGCCAGGCCGGGGCTTGGCACCGTTACCTCGTCTGCGGGTTCCCAATCAGCCTCGCCTTCGATAACGAGGTCGATTTCCGCGGTTGAGAAAGCGGTCGAGGTCAGATCGATGTCGAGCGCCGCCATCTCTTTGAATTCGAGCAAGAGCAGCTCACGATCCCAGCCAGCGAGCTCAGCGAGGCGGTTGTCAGCAATGACGTAGGCGCGTTTCTGCACCTCGCTGAGGGAGGATAGACAGATCGTCGGTACCGAAGTATGGCCGAGCGACTTTGCCGCCGCGACACGCGCATGGCCAGCAAGAATCTGACCGGTGTCATCGATCAGAATGGGTACTGTCCAGCCGAACTCGGCAATGCTTTTGGCCAGGAGCGCGATTTGCTTCTTGGAATGCGTACGCACTAGCCGCGCGGCAGGGCGTAGGGACGCTATTTCACGCAGGTCGATCACGAGATCGCTCAGGGTATTGGGGCGCGCCGGTAACTGGGCGGCATGGACAGCAGCAGTGGCATGCGCTTTGCGCACGGACATGATGACGCTCCTTCTCGAAATGAGACCAAGAGCGCAGCCGCATAGTTCAGGGGAAGAAAATGCGGGCGCCCGATTTAAACCCGCTGCGGGACCATGCCATTGCAGCGACCTTTCGGGCGTCACGCCGTCACTAGAGCTTACCTGCAGTACGGCGAAGACATCTTCGCGCACGCTCTCGGCTCAGGTCGAGGTCACTATTCCAGAGACGAAATAAGAAGGCAATAGCCTCGATTCACGCTGATTAATGACAGACCCGACCACTCATTTTGATGCGGCGAGCCGACCGCTTGGCAACATCAGCCGGCCGTGCCAGCCAACGTCATTCTAGGACGACCGCGTTATAAGCCTCTGCAAGGCTCGGAGAAGTTTAGGCATTTCCAACTCTGATTTTCTCGGTCGAAACGAATGCATACTATAAGTCACAATTCCACTGGACTTCCGAGGCGGCTCACGCAACCAATGGCGAGTATTTTTATGGGAAGATGCGATACCGCCGCTGGCGCCGACCGAAATCCGATACATCAAGTTGGGCCCCGAAGGTGCCTGGGCCCAGGCTTGCTTCGATAAGGGGGTCATCGACTTTGGCTATGATCAGATCAGCCATGATCTATGCATGGTGGAAGATTGGGCCGCGGTCAGTGAACAGCTCAAGGCGATGGGACGCGGTAAGAGCAAGGTGACCGACGGTATCCGGGAAATCCGCGATTTCTATGCGCTGGGCGCTGACGTGCTATGGGTGACCATCGCCAATAGCCATCTCTGGTGGGCTTTTGCCACACCGGATGTCGAGTGGTTAGCGCCGCGCGACGGCCGTGGTTCGCGGTTTCGGCGGACCGTGGACGGCTGGCACAATACCGATATATCTGGCGTGCCGCTTCGATTAGAGCAGTTGAGTTCGCGATTGACTCAGGTTGCCGGCTACCGACAGACAATTTGTGCCGTCAAAGCTAAGGATTATCTCCTCCGACGTCTCAACGCCCTCGAAGATCGGTTGATGGTCAAAGCTAATTTGGCCAAACGGGATCTTATTGATACTGCACAGCGCATGATTGAGGGGCTGCACTGGGCGGACTTTGAACTCTTCATTGATCTGCTCTTCGCCCGGTCCGGCTGGCAGCGGCGATCTATCTTGGGCGGCCAAATGGCGGATGCCGATCTGATCCTGGAACAGCCAACCATTGAGGAACGTGCTTTTGTCCAGATTAAATCCACCGCGCGGCAGCGAGAACTCGATGACTATCTGTGGCGATTTAGAAATGGCGGTTACGACCGCTTCTTCTTCATCTGCCATTCCCCGATCGGCGATCTGAAAATCTTGCAACCCGGCAAAAATCTACATTTGTGGACCGGCCAGCGGCTGGCGCAGCTCGCTTTGGACCTAGGTCTTACCAACTGGCTGGTGGAAAAATCTCAATAATCAACCGCCTCGACGATCGGTCCTTGTCATGCCTCCAAAGTTAACCATACGGTCCAACGGGCCAAGTGAGCAGATAAACCGCAGATTGCTGCGCTGCATACAGCTTCGGCGTGACATTTAAGTGTTGGATCACGCCAGAGTAGAAATCTCGCTTGTCCGGTCCTAGGCCTTCAGACATATTTCGCAACGCCAACCGCGAGAGGGGTCTCGCGGAGGCTTGTTGCAACAGGGGGTAGTGCGTGGTCGATCACGCGACGCCGGGTCATGCTGTGGGCACTGGGGCACAAGTGCCGGAAGTCATTGATACTGGGCTGCTTTGCCTGGTTCTGATGCTGCGTTTTCATGGGCAGTCGGTTGATGCAAAGGCGCTATCGCATCGTATTGCGCCCGGGCCGAAGGGACTTGAGAGTGCGGATCTTTTGCGAGCGTCGCGGGAATCTAGTCTTAAGGCTCGCTGGGTCAGCACAGGCTGGAATCGCCTCACCAAAACACCGCTGCCGGCCATCGCCGAGACGAAGGATGGTCGTTATTTTATTCTTGCAAAAGTAGCGCCTGGCGATACCGCCACAGGCGCTGTTTCCGAAGCAAAAGCGCTGGTTCAGGACCCGGAGGAGAACCGGTCGATGGCGACCACGCGCACCGAGTTGGAACGCTACTGGACGGGCAAGCTGCTGCTGATGACCAAGCGCGCAAGCCTTGCCGATACCTTCGCCAAGTTCGACATCGCCCAGTTCATCCCCGTCATCCTCAAATGTAAACACAACCACCATGTCTCAGCTACGCGACACGCGTTCGTCTCGAAAAAGGCATTATGAATGTGATGGTAGAGACGGGCATCTCTCCCCTGGCGTGGTCGCCGCGATCGACGTCGCTCTTTCGTCGCTCATGAAGAATTGGGTGAGACGGGCAGGGAGAAGGTGGGCCGAGTGCATGGGACCTTCGTGCAGGCTGCGGATCTCACTTTCGGAATGCTCTACTGACATGCATTTTTTTGACACAACCCAAGCGAGGACATCATGACCGTAGGTACCACTGGGAACGACACGCTGACGGGTACGAACAGTGACGATATTCTTAGTGGCATCGGTGGCGACGACTTGCTCGTTGGCGGCCTTGGCAATGATACTTTGGAGGGTGGTGACGGACGTGACACGCTCATGGGTGACGCTGGTCACGATGCGCTCGATGGTGGGAGCGGCAATGATGTGCTCGTCGGCGGGGCCGGCAATGACAGCCTGACAGGCGGCGGTGGATTTGATACTGCCATATTCAGCGGCAGTGCCACCGACTATCAAATAGTCGATCTGGGCAACGGAAGTTTGCAGGTAACGGACTTGCGCGCTGGTTCTCCGGACGGGATCGATGTCGTGACGGATATCGACCACATTCGGTTTCTGGGCGATGACATTTTACCCAGCAGCATTGTGCAGGTCAGTAACCCGCTGCTCGTGGCATCGTCAGAGCAAATTGTTGCGACGGCAGCAGGCGCACAATATGTGAATGTCGTGACGATGCAGGACGGCAAGCATCTCCATATTTGGAATGAAGGCACGTCCGTCAAAGCCCAAATTGTGGGCGCCGATGGACAACCGGCGTCGTCCGTGCTGTCGCTCGGAACGGCCAGCGGTAAGGTAAACGTCGCTCTGCTGCCGAATGGCGGCTTTGTGACAGCGCGGATTACCGGCACTACCCTGTCGGTAGATCGCTATGATTCCGATGGCGTAGCAGACGGAGCCCCCCAAACTATTACCGGCGTTTCACCCTATGCTGGGGCGGGTGCCTCGAATGGCTTGGGAAGCTATAACTATCGCGCTTCGATTGCCGTTCTCCAAGATGGCAGCAGCGTCGTGTCCTGGAACAGCTACGGGGGTGACGGTACATTTGACGGAATCCGCGCCCAACGATACGACGAGTTCGGTGCGCCGGCGGGATCGTCTTTCCAGGTCAACACGGTCACGGGGGACTATCAGATCCTGCCGATCGTGACGACGTTGAGCAACGGCAATTACATCATCACCTGGCAAAGTGGCGCGATCTCAAGTCAATACGACGTCAAAGCACAGATCTATGCAGAAAATGGTACCGCGATCGGATCCGAGATCGCTTTGGCAAGTATCTCTGGCAGCAATGAAGGCACGGTGAGTGTTTCGGCATTGTCCAATGGCGGCTTTGTCGCAGCTTGGTTTTCTCTGGAGACAGTCAACGGATCGGCACAGGATATCTACGCAGGCGTCTTCGACGCGGCGGGTCAACCGATCGTGAGCAACTTCCGGGTGAATACGGCGCTCGCGGACTATCAATGGAATCCCGCCATCACCGTTCTTGCCGATGGCACATTTGTCGTCACGTGGGCCAGTGCCAGCACCGGCAGTTACGATATTGCCGGTCAGCGCTTCGATACCGCGGGGAACAAAATTGGCACGGAGTTCCTCGTCAACGCTTACATCATTGGTCAGCAGAATCTGCCTGCCATCACCGCCGATAATGATGGTGGGTTCACGATCAGCTGGCAATCGGACGATGGTACGATCCGCAGCCGGTCCTTTGACAGCGTTGGTACAAATCTCCCAAACAATGCGCCGACGGCGGTCACCGACACGGATGGTGGGACGAACACGGTGGTAGAGAACGCCGCCGTCGGTACGATGGTGGGCATCACGGCGCTGGCGAGCGATCCGGATGTGGGTGACGCACTGACCTACGGCCTGAGTGACAATGCTGGCGGCCGGTTCCAGATCGATGCCGTGACTGGGGTTGTTACGGTGGCCAACGGCAGTCTGTTGGATTTTGAGACGGCGACCAGCCACAGCATCACGGTGGTGGCGACAGATTCTGGCGGCCTCACTAAGAGTGAGACATTCAGCATCGCTGTAACCAATGTCAACGAAGCGCCGACGATGCTGTCAGATACTAATGTTGCTGCCAATACGGTGGCAGAGAACTCTACGGCTGGCACGGTGGTTGGCATCACAGCCTTGGCGAACGATCCAGATGCGGGCGACACGCTGACCTACAGCTTAAGCGACGATGCCGGCGGGCAATTCCAGATCGACGCGACGACCGGAGTTGTCACGGTGGCCGCTGGTGCAGCGCTCGATTTTGAGGCAACAACGAGCCACAGCATCACCGCGGTGGCAACGGATGCGGGGGGACTCATCAAGAGCGAAACCTTCAGCATTGGCGTGACCAATGTCAACGAAGCGCCGACGGTGTTGTCGGATACCGACGCCGCTATCAATATAGTCGCTGAGAATGCTGCCGTTGGCACAGTGGTGGGGATTACAGCGTTGGCCAGTGATCCAGATGCGAGCGACATACTGACCTATAGCCTGAGTGATGATGCTGGTGGCCGGTTCCAGATCAATTCCACGACTGGTGTGGTGACGGTAGCCACTGGTGCGCCGCTCAACTATGAGGCGGCGACGAGCCACAGCATCACGGTGGTGGTGACGGATTCGGGCGGCCTCACCAAGAGCGAGGCCTTCACCATCGGCGTGACCAATGTCAACGAGGCGCCGACGGGGTTGTCGGATGTTAATGCCGCTACCAATACAGTTGCTGAGAATGCCACAGCTGGCACGGTGGTCGGCATCACGGCGCTGGCGAGCGATCCGGATGCGGGTGACACTCTGACCTACAGCCTGAGTGACAATGCCGGCGGGCGCTTCCAGATCGATGCGACCACCGGGGTTGTCACGGTGGCCAATGGAAGTCTATTGGATTTTGAGACAGCGATCAGTCACAGCATTACCGTAGTGGCAACGGATGCCGGCGGCCTCACCAAGAGCGAGACCTTTAGCATTGGTGTTACCAATATCAACGAGGCGCCAACGTCGCTGGTCGATACGAACATGGCAACAAACAGTGTGGCAGAGAACTCTACGGCTGGCACGGTGGTTGGCATCACAGCCTTGGCGAGCGATCCGGATGCGGGCGACACGCTGACCTACAGCTTAAGCGACGATGCCGGCGGTCGGTTCCAGATTGATGCCGTAACGGGTGTGGTGACGGTTGGCAATGGCAGTCTGCTGGACTTCGAGGCGGCAGCCAACCATAGCGTTATCGTCGTGGCGACGGATGCCAGCGGCCTCACTAGGAGCGACACCTTCAGCATCGACGTCACAAATGTCAACGAAGCGCCGACGGATATCGCTCTATCGAATCTCGTGGTGACCGAAAACATCGCTGGGAATGTTGTTGGAAACCTGACGACTGTCGATCCGGATGCAGGCGATACACATACGTATACCGTGTCGGATAGCCGATTCGAGGTCGTCGGCGGTCAATTGAAGCTGAAGCAATACGAATCGCTCGACTATGCCAATGAGCCGGTTGTCAACCTCAGTGTAACATCGACGGATGCTGGCGGCCTCGCGATCACCGAAGCATTCGCGATCACCGTTGCTCGGGGCAACAACACGGTCGTAACGCTAAATGGAAAAGGCAATCCAATCGCGGTGACGGGGGCATCTGGCGGTGATCTGACGACGGTGACGACCTTGTCGGACGGCCGCCAGTTGGTAACCTGGCTGAGTTCGGGAACGACCAAGGGCCGGTATTACAATGCGCTGGGCCAAGCACTGGGAGCGGAATTCTCCCTGGGCAGCTCCCTGGGCATCGTCTCAGTGGCGGCGTTGGCCAATGGCGGCTTCGTGACGGCCCGGATCAGTACGACGAACACGCTGAGCCTACAGCGCTACGATACCGCGGGCCAGGCCGTGGGCGTTGCCTGGACGCGCTCGGTCAGTTTGTATGCATC
>NZ_JBFUDM010000014.1:0-5687 GCF_056404715.1 Dongia sp. P2_B8
TGCTTCAGCTCGTCGCGCGAGAAGATGATCAGCCGCTTCGGCTTCCAATCCTGCAAAACCCGCCGGATGAACGCCTTGCCGAACGAGCCAGTCCCACCCGTCACCAGGATCGATTTCCCGTTCAGATCGGGAAGTGCCGTCTCAAACATCTCGCTGAACCTTGCCAAATGGATTGCTGCCGAATTGATTGCCGGTAGGGCCTAGCGGCCAGCCTCCGCCCTGTCAATCGCCGAGCGGCCAAAGAAAAGGGGCGCGACAATGCGCGCCCCCGAAAATGGCCGATTGTGTCCGGTTCAGGCCCCGGTAAAGGCCTGAAGCCCGGTCTGGGCCCGGCCCAGGATCAGGGCGTGAACGTCGTGGGTGCCCTCATAGGTATTCACGGCTTCCAGGTTCATCACGTGGCGGATGACGTGGAATTCGTCGGAAACGCCATTGCCGCCGTGCATGTCGCGCGCCATGCGGGCGATGTCGAGCGACTTGCCGCAGGAATTGCGCTT
Source organism: Dongia sp. P2_B8 (assembly GCF_056404715.1). Classification (NCBI taxonomy): domain Bacteria; kingdom Pseudomonadati; phylum Pseudomonadota; class Alphaproteobacteria; order Rhodospirillales; family Dongiaceae; genus Dongia; species Dongia sp. P2_B8. The sequence goes on from NZ_JBFUDM010000014.1 coordinate 498, forward strand.
GATCAGCGAAATCGCTTCCGGCGGGCAGTTGTTGGCATCCTTCATGCGGCCCACCTGCAGGCAGGCCTGCAGGCCCAGCGTGATTTCGGTCTGCATGTCGGCGAGCTTTTTCTGGATAAGCTGGTTGGCGGCCAAGGGCCGGCCGAACTGCTTGCGGTCGAGCGTATATTGCCGGGCAGCATGCCAGCAGAATTCGGCGGCTCCCAAGGCGCCCCAGGCGATGCCGTAGCGCGCATTGTTGAGGCAGCCGAACGGGCCGCCGAGACCCTTGGCATTGGGCAGAAGATTTTCGTCGGGCACGAACACATTGTCCATGACGATCTCGCCGGTGACCGAGGCACGCAAGCTGAACTTGCCTTCGATCTTCGGGGTCGAGAAACCCTTCATGCCGCGCTCCAGGACAAAGCCCCGGATGACATCGTCATCGGTCTTGGCCCAGACGATGGCGATATCGGCGATCGGTGAATTGGTGATCCACATCTTGGCGCCGGTGACGGCATAGCCGCCATCGACCTTCCTGGCGCGGGTCACCATGCTGCCGGGATCCGAACCATGATCAGGCTCGGTCAGGCCAAAACAGCCGATCAGTTCGCCGGTAGCAAGCTTGGGCAGGTACTTCTGGCGCTGCGCTTCGGTGCCATAGGCATTGATCGGATGCATGACCAGGCTGGACTGCACCGACATTGCCGAGCGGTAGCCGGAATCGACCCGCTCCACTTCGCGCGCAACCAGGCCATAGGAGACGTAGTTGGTGCCGGCGCAACCATAGCCGTCGATGGTCGAGCCCAGCAGGCCAAGCTCGCCCAGCTCATTCATGATCTCGCGGTCGAACCGTTCATGCCGGTTGGCCTGGACGATGCGCGGCATCAGTTTGTCCTGGGCGTAGCCGCGCGCCGTGTCACGGACCAGCCGCTCCTCTTCGCTCAACTGGGCATCGAGGAAGAGGGGGTCGTCCCACTGAAATTCGGGTTTAGCGCTGCGGGCGGAACTCATATGCGTACTCCAGATGCTCTTGGGCAGGATTTCTTGGGGCAGGATTCTCATTCGGCGGCGGATGCTATATCATGATGGCCGGGCGCGTGACAGGCGGGCCGGCGCAGGGCAAGTATGCCTTGGCCAGACAGCCCGCCAGCCCGCGCATGCGAGCTATGCGATTCATAACAGCCAACCGGAAGCGCCACCTTGTCGGACGACGGCTATATCATCGAGTTTCACCAGGTCGGGTCCTACGTCAAGGTCTCGGTCATGGATCCGGTTTCGCTGACCGAGGTTTCAATGGTCGCACCAGCCAACCTGCCGCAAGCCCAGGTGGCGCAGGCGGCGATCCGCAAGCTGAAATACGTCATGGCCCGGCGAAATGGCACTGTTGCTGACGGAACGGCAGGCGAACGCAAATAACACCTTGTCCGGCCCGAATTGTCACGATAGGTTCCGCAGCAACGACGAGCTGCATGCCGTCGGGCCGGAAACGGCCCGCGAGCGGTGGCCGGAATGGGGGCCTTTCGTTTGATGTCGCGCCAGTGCTGATGAGTCGATTCCTGTGATTCGATTCTGTGTGCTGACGTTGGGGCATTCCTGATCCGACCGACCGCGTTGGCGTGTGGCTCAATTTAGGGGCCCAGGGCAACCTGCTTCCCCAGAGCAGAGGAGACTGCGCGCGAGATGGATTGGTTTCCATATTTCCTGCAGCAGCTGATCAACGGGCTGACCCTCGGATCCATCTACGGCCTCATCGCCATCGGTTACACGATGGTCTATGGCATCATCGGCATGGTCAATTTCGCCCATGGCGACGTCTATATGATCGGCGCCTTCCAGGCGATGATCGTGTTGTTGCTGTGCGGCACGCTGGGCATCACCTGGGTGCCACTGCAATTGCTCCTGATGTTGATCGTGGCGATGGTGCTGACCGCGGCCTATGGCTGGACGGTGGAGCGGATCGCCTATCGTCCCTTGCGTGGTGCACCACGCCTGGCGCCGCTGATCACCGCGATCGGCATGTCGATTTTCCTGCAGAACTATGTCCAGCTTGTGCAAGGTCCGCGACCCAAGCCTGTTGAGTCGCTGATCAGCGGTGGCATTCCCATCATGAACCGCAGCGATGGCGGTTTCGTCGTGCAGCTCGGTTACATGCAGATCATCATCATCCTACTCACCGTTGCCTTGATGGCCGGCTTCACGCTGCTCATTACGCGTACGTCGCTGGGCCGCGCCCAGCGCGCCTGCGAGCAGGACATGAAGATGGCGTCACTGCTGGGCGTCAATGTCGACCGGACGATTTCGATGACCTTCGTCATGGGCGCCGGTCTCGCTGCGATCGCCGGATCCATGGTGACGCTCTATTACGGCAACAATGATTTCTACATGGGCTTCCTGGCCGGCATCAAAGCCTTCACGGCCGCTGTGCTGGGCGGCATCGGCTCGCTGCCGGGCGCCATGCTGGGCGGCATCCTGCTCGGTCTCATCGAAGCCCTGTGGTCGGCTTACTTCTCGGCCGAATATAAAGACGTCGCCGCGTTCGGCGTGCTGGTGCTGGTGCTGATCTTCCGCCCGACAGGCCTTCTTGGGCGACCCGAAGTGGAAAAGGTCTGATCGCCATGACCGACATGACGCAAGGTCGCACCGCGCCATCACCCTATGTCGAAGCAGCCAAGGATGCCGTCTTCACGGCGATCCTGGTCTTCCTACTTGGCTGGCTGATGGTTGGCTACCAGACCCAGGTCCTGCAGGGCCAGCAGATGAGCTATGTCACGCGCTATGACGACGTGATCTGGGCCGTGCTGCTTATGCCTGCCGGTCGGTTCCTCCTGACACTCAATCGTTTCGGCCGCACGCTGCCGGCCCTAATCCTTGGGGGCCTCGCCTTCCTCTATCTCTTTGGCGCCGGCGTCCTCGGCGTGCTTGAGTTGCCGATTTACAGCTCGCTCTTCGTGACGGTTGACCCGCTGCAGCCGAACATCCTGCCGTTCGACCAGCCGATGGTGAATGTCATCTTCGGCATCGGCGCTTTCTTCGTCTTTGCCGCAGCGGCAAAGGAGCGGCGACGCAAGACGGTTGGCGCGCAGACCTTTGAGGTGCGCGAGGCGGCGGAAATACGCCAGGCGAATTTCGCCCGCAATCTTTCCGGAATCCTCGGCCCGATCCTCATCATCTTGGCGCTGATCATTCCCTTCACGCCCTGGGGCGATCGTAAGCTGGTCGRCAGTCTCATCCTGGTGATGACCTATGTCATGCTGGGTTGGGGTCTCAACATCGTGGTCGGCCTCGCGGGTCTCCTCGATCTCGGCTATGTCGCCTTCTATGCGGTTGGCGCCTATACCTATGCCAAGCTCTCGACGACGCTCGGTCTCAATTTCTGGGAGAGCTTGCCACTGGCCGGTGGCGTGGCGGCGACCTTCGGTGTGGTGCTCGGTTTTCCAGTCCTGCGACTGCGTGGCGACTATCTTGCCATCGTCACATTGGGTTTCGGCGAGATCATCCGCATCATTCTGATCAACTGGCAGGTCTTTACCGGTGGCCCAAATGGCATCGGCAATATCGCCAAGATCGATTTCTTCGGCATTCCGTTCGAACGCAATCCGGCAGAGGGAACAGTGGCGTTCCATACGCTGTTCGGGCTTGAGTTCAGCACCACGCAACGTGTCGTCTTTCTCTATTACGTGATCATCGGCCTCGCGCTCATCACCAACTTTGTCACCATCCGTCTCAGGAAGATGCCGATCGGCCGCGCCTGGGAAGCCCTGCGCGAGGATGAGACGGCCTGCCGCGCACTCGGCATCAACCCCACCAACACCAAGCTCACCGCCTTTGCTATCGGTGCGATGTTTGCAGGTTTTGCTGGTTCCTTCTTTGCGACACGGCAAGGCTTCGTCAGCCCGGAAAGCTTCACCTTCATCGAATCCGCCGTGATCCTGGCGATCGTTGTCCTGGGTGGCATGGGCAGCCAGGTCGGTGTGGCGCTGGCTGCCATCCTGCTCATCGGCCTGCCCGAGGTGCTGCGTGAACTGTCGCTCTATCGCATGTTGGTTTTCGGTGGTGTCATGGTGCTGATCATGTTGTTGCGGCCAAAGGGCCTGCTGTCCTTCCGCGTGCCCACGATCCAGCTCAACAACAAAAAGAAAGTGATGCCGCCAACCACCGTGCCGGGAGCAGCCGAATGATTGCTGCGACCGCAAACCATCGGGCTGAAGATACGCTGCTCGAAGTCGAACGGCTGACCATGCGCTTCGGTGGCCTGATCGCCATCAATGATGTCAGCTTCTCGGCAAAGAGCCGCCAGATCACCGGCGTCATCGGCCCCAACGGCGCCGGCAAGACGACCTTGTTCAACTGCATCACGGGTTTCTATAAGCCGACAGTCGGTCGCATCGCATTGCGTAATAATGCCGGTGGCGCGCCGTTCCTGCTCGAGCGCATGGACGGTTTCCGCATCGGCCAGAAGGCCAAGGTCGCGCGCACCTTCCAGAACATCCGTCTTTTCTCCGGCATGTCGGTGCTCGAAAACCTGATGGTGGCACAGCATAACAAGCTGATGCATGCCTCCGGCTGGACCGTACTCGGCCTTCTCGGATTGCCATCCTTCCGTCACGCCGAAGCAGCCGCTAAGGATCTGGCCGTCAAATGGCTGGAGCGCATCAAGCTCAGCCATGTGGCCGATGAGCCTGCCGGGAGCTTGCCCTATGGCGACCAACGGCGCCTCGAAATCGCCCGAGCTATGTGCACCGAGCCCGTGCTGCTCTGCCTCGACGAACCGGCGGCCGGCCTCAACCCGAAGGAGTCGGCGGACCTCAATGCGCTGCTGCTCTCGATCCGCGACGAGTTCGGCATCGGCCTGCTGCTCATTGAACACGATATGAGCGTCGTCATGGGCATTTCCGATCATATCGTCGTGCTGGATTACGGCGTCAAAATTGCGGACGGGACGCCGCTGGAGATTCGCAACGACCCGGCGGTCATTCGCGCCTATCTCGGTGAAGACGAGAAGGAGTGACCGCAAGCATGCTCAAGATCTCAGGCGTTCATACCTTTTACGGCCATATCGAAGCGCTGAAGGGCGTCGACCTCGAAGTGCAGCAAGGCGAAATAGTGACCTTGATCGGCGCCAACGGTGCCGGCAAGTCGACCTTGCTCATGACCATCTGCGGGACGCCACGGGCGCGCAACGGCCGCATCGTCTTCGAAGGTCGCGAC
>NZ_JBFUDM010000015.1:0-3678 GCF_056404715.1 Dongia sp. P2_B8
GACACCTCGCCGGTGGTCATCAGCATCACGAAGCCGAACGCGGTTAACGAGGACGATCTGACGGGTGGCCGTGGCAATGACCAGGCGGCCAAGGAGATCGAGGATTTCCCGTCGCATGTGCTTGATGGGCTGAACGATGTGCCCGGTATCGGCAACGCCTATTGGGGGGGCCCACTTGAGACGGGCAATGATCCGTTCGACACCGATGATCATGAAGACGGTTCGCAGCTGCCGGGTCATTCGGACGACGTGAACGGCGTCGATCAGGACCTCGAGCCGACGACGGTGACGGCGGTCGTGTCCATCAATTTCTTTGGCGACACGCCGGGCCATCTCTCCTTCATCAACGGCGGCAATACGCCGATCATCGACCAGCTGACGGCGATGAACCTCACCTCGCACAGCAATGARCTGCAGTAYGTCATCCTGCCGGGCGCACCGGACACCAATCCCGATCCGAACATTGACAACAGCCATGGCGAAACGCTGGTCGCCTATTATGTCAATGGCGGCGGCGAAGGCGACGGATAYGCCACGGTGGTGTTTACCATCTCGATGCGCGAGTTCGAGAGCGGCGACGATTTCGATGTCGACTTCACCATTTACGGCGTGATCGACAACGTCCCCGGCACTCCCGACGCCGCCGGCGACATCTCGGACATCCTCGACATTGGKGTGCCGTTCTTYGTGGTCGATTCCGATGGTTCCGTGACGCCGGTGCCGGCTGATGCGCTGGTGTTCCAGGACGTCGACGATACGCCCTCGCTGGGGTCGCTCTGCTACCAGTGGGTCAATCTTGACGGCGAAGGCGAAGGTGGCCAGTGGGCGTGGGTCCCGGTCGAAGTCAAGCCGACGGACAGCGACATCGTCCATGACGAGACCGGTGGCGTGCAGTCCGGCGGCCAGCARTGGAATGACCCGGATTCCGACCAGGAAGCGCAGCCCGAGGACGACGTCAACCCGAACACCTATTCGTGGCTCCGTGACGAAGCGCTGAACGGMGCCGGCCTGCCCCTCGGCACGTCGCTGGTCGGCATGGCGCACAGCTACTTGACRGTGTCGTTCGGCGCCGATGGCCGTGCCTATGGCAATGTGGAAGCCGGCCAGACYGTCTTCACCGGYGACGCCGCCACCAATTCGCAGGCGTTCCAGATCTATATCGGGTCKGCCGATGCGCCGCTYGAGAGCGGCCTGACCAACTGGACCATCACGGAAAATGGCGTTGTCTTCGAGGTGCTTGCCGAGCAGACGGACGCCAACACGATCGTCGGCTACGCCCTGGTCGGCGAAGGTGACGCACAGACCCGCATCGAAGTGTTCGTGCTGCACGTTCAGCCGAACAATGGCGAGGTCGCCCTGCTGCAGCTGCACCAGATCAACCAGCCGGATCCGACCAATTCCGATGATTCGACGCCGGCACTGACCATCGATGGCCAGGACGTGAACTTCCGCGGCACGGATTATGACGGCGATCATGTGGATGCGCCGCTGACCGTGATCGTGCAGGATGACGGTCCGACCATCTGCAAGACCGAATATTGCAGCGAAGGCAGCTTCAAGCACGATAAGGGCTATGTCGACGAAGACTTCCTGACGGCGGGCACCAATGGCGTGCCGGGCCACCAGGACAGCGACACCAACCCGGACAATCTCAACAACCCGGCCAGCAATGGCGACGGCCCCGGCCATACCCATGTCACCGGCCAGATCATTGCCGATTTCGGCACGGACGGCCCGGGTGGCTTCAGCTTCAACGTGCTCGGCCTGACGGTCGGCGGCGCCGGCATCGACAGCGGTCTCAAGACGGCCGGCGGCGACGCGGTCTTCTACAAGCTGGTGGCGGCGGTCGATGGTGTCGAGCTGCAGGCCTATGACCCCAGCAATGGCGACAGCGCCGTCTTCACGGTCTTCCTGAACCACGAAACGGGTGCCTTCAGCTTCGATTTGCAGGCGGCGCTCTACCACAAGGACAATGACGGCACCGCCACCAACGACGCCGATGACGGCGACAATGGCACCGCCCGCTATGAAGACGACATCCTGATCCAGCTCGGCGTCAACGTCACCGACGCCGATGGCGACATCGCGCCGGCCACCTTGAAGTTCAAGGTCGATGACGATGCGCCGAAGCTGATCTGCGAGCCGCACACGACTTCGATCGAGAACGGCGAATGCCCGGTCTGCCAGACCGAAGTCAGCACGGCGCTGGCCGAGCAGGACGAGCAGTGCCTCTCGGAAGAGACCTGCATGGTCACCATCACCCCGGGTCAGCAGACCCCGGGCTGGCTGCACCTGGAGATCTCGGTCCTCGATGAAGAGGGCAACAATAACAACAACAATGGCACCCAGGATGCGCTGTTCCAGCAGAACGGCCTCGGCTATGGCGTGGTCAGCGGCGAAGATGGCGGCTCCGGCGGCCGTTTCGACGAGATCAACTATGACCACACCGCGAACGGCAATGCCGGCGGTTCGGAAACGCTGATCTTCAAGATCGGCACCGAGGCCTGCCCGCAGCTGGCGCTCTCGGCCACGGTCGAGCTGTCGCGCTTCTATTCCAATGAAGGCAATGTCGGCAACGAGCAGGGCCATTGGGAAGCGTGGAAGGGTGGCGTCAAGGTTGCCGAAGGCGACTTCACGGCGACCAACCTCAACGGCCAGTTCGGTCTGGCGATCCCGACCGTGTCGGGCGGCTTTGATGAGCTGCGCTTCACGGCGGCCCCCGGCACCGCGCTGCCGGGTGGCGGGTTCAGCGACGACAGCGATTATTACGTCCAGAACCTCAACCTGGAGATCAAGCCGACCCATCTCATCAACGGCGAGTTCAAATATTCCTTCGGCGCCGATGACGGCTCSGTTGCGCCGGACGGCGTCGCCATCGAGTTCACCGGTGGTGCCCTCACCCAGGGCGGCAAGCCGGTCGTKYTGATCGAAACCTACGATGCGCAGACCGGCAAGACGACGTTCTCGGCCTATGTCGATGGTGTTGACCAAGGCACCGAAGTGACCGCCGACGACCTGCCGGTRTTCASCCTGGTGCTCGACCCGAATGCCAGCGATGCCAACGGCGTCCACACGGCGACCTACACGTTCACCCAGTATGGTCCGCTCGACAATGATGGCGGCATGAGCGACCTGCCGTTCAAGGTCACGATCGAGGATCGCGACCATGACGCGATCACGACCACGATCGACGTCTGCGTCGATGACAGCGCGCCGGAAACCAGCAACGCCTGCGCCACGGTCTTCGAAAAGGGCCTCGACCAGCAGGGCAGCGCCAAGGACGGCACCGACGAAAACGCCAACAGCGAGTTCGCCCATGGCTTCCTGAACTTCTCCTATAACGGCGACGGCCCGGGCTCGATCACCTCGTTCGCCCTCACCAGCGGCCCGGTCCCGGGCGTGCTGGCGACGCTGGCAAATGGCGTCTGGACCATCGACGTGCCGCAGTTCAAGATCACCGTCGATGCGGTCACGGGCGAGTACAACTTCACGCTGAAGCAGAACTTCGCCCATGACGACACGGCCGATGACGGCTTCGACAACCGCGAGGGCGTCAACCCCACGGTCAATGTCGGCGACATCCTCAAGGAACTCGGCTTCTCCTACACCGTCGAAGACGGCGACCACACCCAGGCCAGCGGCGGCCTCACCGTCAAAGTCGTCGATGACGGGCCGATC
>NZ_JBFUDM010000016.1:0-1220 GCF_056404715.1 Dongia sp. P2_B8
ATGATGATATTGACCTGACCATTGCCGGTGCCGCCGATATGGCCGACATCGGTCAGCGTCAGATTTTCGACATTGGCGCCCAGCGTGAAAGTGACCGACGATCTCACCAGATCGGTGCCTTCGTTGAGGCCCTCGCTTACCGTGTCGCCACTGTTGTCGACGACGTAGATGTCGTTGCCCTTGCCGGCTGCCATCGCGTCCTGGCCACCCTGGCCATCCAGCGTGTTGGCACCGTCATTGCCGGTGAGCTCGTTGGCAAGCGCATTGCCGGTCCCGTTGATGGCCCCCGTGCCGGTCAGGACCAGCTTCTCCAGGCCATTGCCCAGTACATAGCTGATCGACGCCTTCACTAGATCTTCGCCGCTGGTGCCGTCCTCGATCGCTTTGTCCCCGATATTGTCGACGACATAGATGTCGTCACCATCGCCACCGGTCATTTTGTCAAGCCCGGCACCGCCATCGAGAAGGTCGTTGTCCGCACCGCCATTCAGTTCGTCATTGCCGGCATTGCCATAGAGCTGATCATCGCCAGCGCCACCGGACAGCTTGTCGATCCCCGAACCGCCCTTGACGATGTTGTCTTCCGCTGTCGCCGTGAACGACCAGGCCGCAGAACCCGTATAGGTGTAGTGCTCGATACCAGCGACCGAGGCCGCGATCAGCTGGCTGCTGCGGATCTCGTCGCCACTGTCATTGCCGGTCTCGTCCACCACATCGCCGAGCGAATCCAGAATGTAAGTATCATTGCCCTTGCCGCCTTGCAGAAGATCGTTGCCAGCGCCACCATCGAGGATGTTGTTGCCATCATTGCCGGTGATCGTGTTGGCGAGTGCATTGCCGGTGCCGTTGATGTTGGCCGTGCCCGTCAGGGTCAGGTGATCGACATTGGCGAGTGCCGCCAGGCTGAAGGTGATACTGCTCTCGACCCTGTCGATGCCGCCGGTCGCGTTCGCAAGGCTCTCCACCACCTTGTCGCCGATATTGTCGACCACATAGGTATCGTTGCCCTTGCCACCGGTCAGCGTGTCGGCGCCCGCACCGCCATCCAGCCGGTTGTTACCGTCGTTGCCGATGATGATATTGACCTGACCATTGCCGGTGCCGCCGATATGGCCGACATCGGTCAGCGTCAGATTTTCGACATTGGCGCCCAGCGTGAAAGTGACCGACGATCTCACCAGATCGGTGCCTTCGTTGAGGCCCTCGCTTACCGTGTCGCC
>NZ_JBFUDM010000017.1:0-1003 GCF_056404715.1 Dongia sp. P2_B8
CTCAGATCATCTTTTTGAGGGAATTGGCATCGAGCCATTGGGTGTTGATGTCGCTGGCGAAGCGGAAGCCTTCCGGGACCTTGGGCGCACCGTCCTGGGCGAAGGAGCGGCGCTGCCAATAGGTGAAGACCGGCTCGATGACATAGCGGTCGGCGAGCTCGACGGTCGAGCGGCTGTCATCCTCGGTGATCATCACCTCGTGGAGCTTCTCGCCGGGGCGGATGCCGATGATGTTGTGGGGCAGGCCCGGCGCCAGGCAGTTGGCAAGCTCGGTCACCTTCATCGAGGGGATCTTGGGCACGAAGATCTCGCCACCGCGCATGATCTCCATGGAGGAGAGCACGAAGGCGACACCCTGCTCGAGGGTGATCCAGAAGCGGGTCATGCGGTCATCGGTGATGGGGATGGTCTTGGCGCCCYTGGCGACCAGTTCCTGAATGACGGGCACGATGCTCCCGCGCGAGCCGATGACGTTGCCATAGCGCACGACCGAGAAGATCGGGTCATGSCCSCCTGAGAGGGCATTGGCGGCAATGAAGATCTTGTCGGAGGCGAGCTTGCTGGCGCCGTAGAGATTGACCGGRTTGGCGGCCTTGTCGGTCGAGAGCGCCACGACGCGCTTCACCTTGTTCTTRATCGCCGCCTGCACCACGTTCTCGGCACCGATGACGTTGGTGTGGATGCACTCAAAGGGATTGTATTCGGCTGCCGGCACCTGCTTCAAGGCYGCGGCGTGGATGATGTAGTCGACATCGCGGGTCGCCATTTCCAGCCGCTGGCCGTCGCGCACGTCGCCGATGAAATAGCGCAGCGCCGGATACTTCTCCTGCGCCAAATCCTGCTGCATCTCCCACTGCTTCAGCTCRTCGCGCGAGAAGATGATCAGCCGCTTCGGCTTCCAATCCTGCAAAACCCGCCGGATGAACGCCTTGCCGAACGAGCCAGTCCCACCCGTCACCAGGATCGATTTCCCGTTCAGATCGGGAAGTGCCGTCTCAAACAT
>NZ_JBFUDM010000018.1:0-673 GCF_056404715.1 Dongia sp. P2_B8
TTCAACGACACGCTGCGCGGCAATACCGGCGYCAACCGCCTCGACGGTGGTGCGGGTATCGACACGCTGGAAGGTGGGAACGGCAACGACACCTATGTGGTGGACAATGCCGGCGACATCGTCACGGAGCTGTCGGGCACCAGCACGGGGACGGACAGCGTTGAAACCCTCCTCGCCAACTACACGTTGACGGCGAACGTTGAGAATTTGACGCTGACGGGCGCCGGCAACATCAATGGCACCGGCAACGACCTGGCGAACACGATCACCGGCAATGCCGGCGCCAATATTCTCGACGGCGGCATTGAGGCGACTGCGGCGATCGACACGCTGAAAGGTGGCAAGGGCGACGACACCTACATCGTTCGCAACACCACCGATGTGGTCACCGAGCTGACCGGYGAGGGTACCGATACGRTCGACGTTCGGGTCACCGGCTACACGATGGCGGGCTTCGTGGAGAACCTGACGATCGGGGGCGGACTCTCTGGTATCACGGCGACCGGCAACACGCTCAATAACACGATGATCGGCAACGAGCTTGCCAACACGCTGTTGGGTGGCACGGGCAACGACATCCTGATCGGTGGTGCCGGTGCAGATGCGTTGACGGGTGGTGCCGAAACGCTCGACATTGCCTCTTACGAGACGGCAACAGTGGGCGTGGTTGCCG
>NZ_JBFUDM010000019.1:0-378 GCF_056404715.1 Dongia sp. P2_B8
CCCGTGCTGGTGCCCGACAGCTCCGTGACGATGTCGCCGGCATTGTCCACCACATAGGTGTCGTTGCCGTTCCCACCTTCCAGCGTGTCGATACCCGCACCACCGTCGAGGCGGTTGRCGCCGGTATTGCCGCGCAGCGTGTCGTTGAAGGCCGACCCGGTCAGCCCGTCAATCGTCGTATAGGTGTCACCCGCCGCATCGCCGGTATTGTTGGCAACCRTCGTCAGGTCGGCAACCACGCCCACTGTTGCCGTCTCGTAAGAGGCAATGTCGAGCGTTTCGGCACCACCCGTCAACGCATCTGCACCGGCACCACCGATCAGGATGTCGTTGCCCGTGCCACCCAACAGCGTGTTGGCAAGCTCGTTGCCGATCATC